>JACQWY010000054.1 GCA_016209015.1 Gammaproteobacteria bacterium
CGTGGTGGAACCTCGGGGTGTTGCGATGACCGGACACGCTCTGGAAATCCCCGGCGTTCGCTCGCGGTGCCGAGGGTGACCGACTGGGTCCCGGTCCCGGCCTCCGCCGGGAGGGTCCCTTCGCCGGGACGACGGCTCTGAAGGATCTCCGGCTCCAGGGGCAGCACCTCTTTCACGGCAACCTACGAGACGCGATGCCTTATCCGAAATCAAGGCGCCGCCCGGCGCCGCGCCGCGACAATGCTCCCCGACAACGCAGGTGCGATCACATGTTGCCAAGGACTTCTCCGCGCGCCCGGGCGGCGCTCCATCCGCCGGGGGATCTCGCGGTCTGGGTATTCATTCTCGCCGAACTGCTCGCGTTCGGCGTGTTCTTCACGAGCTATGCCGTGACGCGCGCGCGTCACGTCGCGCTGTTCGACGCCGCCCAGCTCGGGCTCGACCGCCGGGCCGGGGCGCTGAACACCGTGCTGCTCGTCACCGGGAGCTGGGCCGTGGCGCGCGCGGTCGCGGCGGTGAAGCGGGATCGCGTGATCGCCGCGGCGCGCTGGCTCGCGTTCGCGATCCTCGCCGGCGCGGGCTTCATCGTAGTGAAGTGCGGGGAATACGCCGCGAAGCTCGCGGCCGGGATCGACCTGACGACGAACACGTTCTACATGCTCTACCTCTCACTCACGTTCTTCCATTTCATGCACGTGATCCTCGGCCTCGTGATCCTCGCGGCCGTGTGGTGGAAGACGCGCGCTGGCGCTTATTCGGCGCAGGATCACCACGGCCTCGAGACCGGCGCGAGCTACTGGCACATGGTCGACCTCGTGTGGCTCGTGCTGTTCCCGCTCGTCTACGTGCTGCGCGCATGAACACGCACGTCATCGACGGCGTCTGGCTCGCGCTCCTCGCCGGCACCGGGCTCACGTTCTGGATCGGCGAGAGCGGGCGCGCGGGGCCGGCCGCGATGAGCGTGGTGCTCGGGCTCGCGTTCGCGAAGGGCGTGCTCGTCGCCCGCGAGTTCATGATGTTGCGCGGCGTGCGGCTCGCCTGGCAGGCCGCCGTGATCGGTTGGCTGGCGGTGGTCCTCACCGCGATCCTCTTGTGTTTCTGGAGGGCCTGATGAACGCACCCCAGCGGAACCTTCCCTACTACGAGGCGGCCGGCCGCGAGGTCGCGCTGTTCGAGCACGCCTGGAACAATCAGCTTCCGGTGCTGATCAAGGGCCCGACCGGCGTCGGCAAGACGCGCTTCGTCGCGCACATGGCGGCGCGGCTCGGCCTGCCGCTGCACACCGTGGCCTGCCACGACGATCTGACGGCCGCGGATCTCGTCGGCCGCCATCTGCTCGCGGACGGCGCGACGGTGTGGTGCGACGGTCCGCTCACGCGCGCCGTGCGCGACGGCGGCATCTGCTATCTCGACGAGGTCGTCGAGGCGCGCAAGGACACGATCGTCGCGATCCACCCGCTCGCCGATCACCGCCGCGAGCTGCCGATCGAGCGCACGGGCGAAGTCCTGCGGGCGCCGCCTGCGTTCATGCTCGTCGTCTCCTACAACCCCGGCTACCAGAACTTCATGAAGGGAATGAAGCCCTCCACGCGCCAGCGCTTCGTCTCGCTGCGCTTCGACTTCCCGGCGAGCGCGCGCGAGGAGACGATCCTGCGCGCCGAGACCGGCTGCGACGAGATGACGGCGAAGCGGCTCGTCTCGATCGCGCACAGCATCCGCGCGCTGAAGGACGTCGACCTCGAAGAAGTCGCGAGCACGCGGCTGCTCGTGTATGCCGCGACGCTCATCCGCGACGGGCTCGATCCGATCGAGTCCTGCCGTGCCGCGCTCGTCGAGAGCCTGACGGACGATCCCGAGATCGCCGTCGCGCTCGAAGAAGTCGTGCTCGCGACGTTCGGGCGATGAGTGCCGACCCGGAAGGCTGTCGTCTCGCCGTGATCGCGGAAGCGCTGTACCTCGCGAACCTGCTCGCGCTGCCCGGGCTCGCGTTCCTGGTCCTCGCCTGGCTCTGGCATCGTGAACGCCACACCGCGCCGCCGCTCGCGCGCCTCCACCTCGAGCAGACGTTCCGCGTGAGCCTGTGGGGCGGGGTGCTCATCGTCCTCTGCTCCGCGACGATCCTCGGCTGCGGCGGGCTCGATCAGCGCTGGACCTGGGTCGCCGTCATTATCTACGTCACGTGCGTGCACTCGACGCTCGTGCTGCTCGGCGTCGTCGGACTCGCGAAGGCCATGGCGTGCAAGCCCTGGGCCTATCCGCTGCTCGGGCCGAAGCGGCTGTGATCGCGCGCGTGCTCGACCGTTTCAGGGAGGCGCCGCCGTGGACGGCGCAGGACGCTCCGGGGGACGCCGGCGCGCGGCAGCGCCGGCGGCTCGCCTGGCAGATGGGCTTCTTCGTGCTGTTCGTGCTCGCGCCGGTGTGCGACGTCTTCCGTTTCGATCTCACGCGGGGGCAAGCGATCGTGCTCGGCATGGACTGGCGCCTCGGCATCGACGACTTCATGGCCGGCCGCAGCGGCGCGACGGAAGCGGGACTGCGGGTGCTGGTCAGGCTGTTCCTGCCGATCCTCCTCGGCGCTGCAGCGTTCATCGCGATCGCCTGGCGCTGGGGGCGTCTCTACTGCGGCTGGTGGTGTCCGCACTTCTCGGTCGTCGAGACGATCAACGGCCTCATGCGCCGCGCCTCGGGCCGGCAGAGCGTGTGGGACCGGGCACCGCGCGCGCCGCGTCATCCCGACGGCAGCACCGTACTGCGCGATGCGCGCTGGTGGCCGGTGACGATTGCGCTCGCGGTCGTCTTCGCGTTCGTGTGGGCGGTCGTGCTGCTATCGTATCTGCTGCCGCCGGCCGCGCTCTACTCGCGTCTCCTGCATCTCGCGCCGACGCGCAACGAGGCGATGTTCATTGCCGCGGCGACGGTCGCGTTCACGCTCGAATTCCTGTTCGCGCGGCATCTCTTCTGCCGCTTCGGCTGCGCGGTGGGGCTCTTCCAGAGTCTCGCCTGGATGGGCAACCGCGGCGCGATGGTCGTCGGCTTCGCGCGCGAGCGCGCCGCGGCCTGCGCCGCCTGCTACGGCGCGGACGGACCGGGCGACGCGGCCTGCGAGGCCGTCTGCCCGATGCGCCTCAAACCGCGCGTACCGAAGCACCGCATGTTCGCCTGCACGCAATGCGGCCAGTGCACCGCGGCCTGCGCGACGGTGCAGGACGGCCGCGCCGCCCCGCTGCTCGACTGGGTGGAAGGCGATGCGGCGCGCGCGAACGAAGCGCGCTCCGGCCTCATCGGACGGCGGGAGGACTGAGGCGATGGAGGAGTGGGTCGGCGGGATCTGGGATCGCTACATCACGCGCCGCGCGCGGCGCGATCACCCGCAGGCGGCGGTACGCCTCGCGGAGTGCGAGAAGACGCTCGGCGTGCTGTATCGCGCGCTCGGCGGCGATCCGGGCGTGCGCGTCGCGGCGGTCGGTGCGACGCGGCACGGCGCGCGGCGCCGGCTGCTCTCGCGCATCGCCGGCACGGACGAGAAGGCGGCGCGTGCGGCGATCGACGGCGAGGCCCTGCGGCTGCCGCCCGAGATCGCCGTGTTCCGCGCGCCGGCACTCAATCGCGATCTCTATCTCTGGCTCGTCGCGCTCGCCGCGCATTACGGGACCGCGCCGCGCGTGCCGTGGATCGTCGCGAACCAGCAGGCGACGCTTGCCGCGCTCGCGCGCTATCCGGGGCTCACGCCGCGCTACCGGCTGCTCGTCGAAGCGGTCTGCGCGGAGCGCCTCGCGCCCGCCGAGCTGCCCGTCCACGAAGCGGCGCAGGAGATGGCGATACGCCAGGCGCTGCGCACGCCCGGCTCGGTGACGGCGCTGCCCGTGCCGGAGCGCGGCCGCGCGAAGGCGCCGCAGCCCGTGCCGCTGTGGCTGCATCCCGTGCCCGCTGCGCGCGGCCGGAAAGCCGCGCGCGCGGTGCCGGCCGAGGGCGGCGGCGAGCGTCAGCTCGAAGCGGCGGGCGAGCGTCGCGAAGCGGAGCGCATCGATACGCCCGAGCGGCGTCACGGACTGCTCCTCATGTTCCGCGCCGAGAGCCTGCTCGCGTTCGCGGATTTCATCAAAGTCGATCGCGCCGTCGACGACGATCCGAATCCCGATGCCGGCCGCGCCGCGGCCGAGCTCGACACGCTCGCGATCGCGGCCGACGCGGAGCGCGTCGCCTCGAAGGTGCGCTTCGATCTGGACCTGCCCGCGGCGGTCGCGGACGACGTGCCGCTCGGGCCCGGCATCCCCGTGCCGGAATGGGATTACCGTCAGCACCGACTGCTGCGCGATCACTGCCGCGTGCAGCCCCTGCTCGCGCGGCACGTCGACCCGCGGCCGCTGCCCGAGCACCTGCGCCGGCCGGCGAAGAAGCTCGCGAGCCAGTTCGCCGCGCTCGCCCCCGTGCGGCGCTGGCAGCGCGCGCAGCCGGAGGGCACGGAGCTCGATCTCGAAGCCTGCGTGCGCCGGCACACGGATCGTGCCGCGGGCTGCGTCGCGTCGGGCGGCGGGCTGTATCTCCAGCGCAAGCCGGTGGAGCGCGATCTCGCCTGCCTCGTGCTCGCGGATCTCTCGCTGTCCACGGACGCCTGGGTCTCGGAGCAGCAGCGCGTGATCGACGTCGTCGGCGATTCGCTGCTGCTGCTCGGCGAGGCGCTGCGCGCGAGCGGCGATCGTTACGCGCTCTACGGCTTCTCCTCGCTGCGTCGCGACTGCGTGCGGCTGCACGAGATCAAATCTTTCGACGCCTCGTTCGACGCGACGGCGCGCGGCCGCATCGCAGCGCTGAAGCCCGGCTACTACACGCGGATGGGCGCGGCGCTCCGCCATGCGACGACGCTGCTCGCGAAGGAACGTGCGGCCGTGCGCCTGCTACTCCTGCTCTCGGACGGCAAGCCGCACGACATCGACTGCTACGAAGGGCGTTACGGCATCGAGGACACGCGGGTCAGCCTCGTCGAGGCGCGCGCGCAGGGCGTGAAGCCGTTCTGCGTGACCATCGATCGCGAAGGCGCGGCGTATCTGCCGCATCTCTTCGGGCCGGGCGGTTTCACGGTGCTGCGCAAGCCCGAGGACATGCCCGCGCGGCTGCCGCTGCTCTACGCGCAGCTCACGCAGCGCTGAGTCAGCGCTGAGTCAGCGCTTCACCGCGAGTACGCCGTCCATCTTCAGTTCGGTCGAGAAACCCGCGCGCTGCAGACGTTGTGCGACTTCCTTCGGCACGTCGCGACCGCTCGTGAGCTTGTTCGGCGTGCCGGTGTAGTGGAAGAGCCGCGCGCGGCGCTTCAGCACGCGCGCGAGCCCGGCGTAGAATGCCGCCGAATAGAGCTCGCCCGCGATGCCGAAGCGCGGCGGATCGTGCAGCGCGGCGTCGAACGCGCCGTCGGGCAGAAGCGCGATCTCTGCGACGACGTCGCCCGCGACGAGCGTGAGGCGCGGGTCCGGCGCAGGCGACCAGGGATTCAGCGAGCGCAGCCACACGACGTCGGGATGCTTCTCGAAGGAGCGAACTTCGCGCGCCCCGGCCGCGAGACACGCTGCGGCGAAGTAGCCGAGCCCGCCGCAGGTGTCGAGCACGGCCCTGCCCGCCGGCTCGACGAGCGCGACCTTGCGCACGGCATCGTCGTAAGGCGAGACGCGCGCCGTCGGCAGCATCTTGATGCCGTCGATCTCGAACGTCGGCGCGCCCCAGTCCGTCGGCACGAGCTTGATGAGCGCCCCGGCATAACGCGCGGCGGGGACGAACGTCGTGCCGTCCCAGTAGTAGATCGTGCGATCGCGGCAGGGCTCGGGATACGGGTAGCGGCGTCCGGCGTGCACGAATCCCTCGCCGTCGACCGCCACGCGCACCCTCGAGCGTGCGAGATCGAGCGAGCACTCGATGTCACTTTCGCCCTCCCGCACGGCGGCGCGCAGCCGCGTGACGACGTCGAGCGTGAGCAGCGGCGCGCGGTCGGTCATCGCAATCAGAACGCGGGAGTCGCGATCGGCACGTCGACGCGCAGCACCGCGTCCTGCGCGAAGCGTCGACGATAGTCCGCGGCGAGACGCGCGAGCTTCGCGTCGTCCCCGGAGGTCGCGCGATGCACGATTTCGACGATGACCGTCGGCTCGCGCAGGATGCGGCCTGCGGGGTCGCGCCATTGGCCGTCGGCGGTGTAGCGCGTGAAGCCGGCGGGGAACGCGGGTGTGAGCTCGGCGGCGACGAAGGCCTCGAATTCGGCGGGCGCGATGCGCTCCGCTCCGCGCTGCTGTCCGAAGTAGAGACGGCTCAGGACCCAAGGGTCGTCGCGCACGGGCGCGCAGCCGCAGAGCGCGCACGCGAGCAGCACGATCTTCACCCCCTTGTCGAATCGCGGCGCCATCGCAGTTCCGAGAAAGCCGGAGCGCGATGCTCGCCCGAGTGACGCACCGGGCGCAATGGCGGCGCGTTCGAGGAAGCTCCGAAAAAGTTCCGAGCTTCCTGCGGGACAGGGATGTGTCGCCGTGAACAGCGGCGCAAGCCATTGTTCACGTAAGGTCGACAAGAACCACGCTCATTGCCGGCCGGGCTCTGAAAAGTCCGGGATGGATTTGTTCGGAGCTTTCTTGAAACCGAGCCAGAGGCTGGGCATTTATCCGGCGCCGGAGTAACCTCGGTCCTCGGCGGCCCCGGGCGCGAGACGGCACGTCCGAACGCAGATCCGGGGCCGGCGCGGAAGCAGTCATCAGAGCCGGTCACCGGAGGCGCTCGCCTGGAATCCGGACCGGCGTCGAAACAACGAAGGAGTCCACGATGTCCACCACCGTCACCCTGGGCGGCAATCCGATCCAGATCGCAGGTCAGTTCCCGAAAGCGGGCCAGCAGGCGCCGGCCTTCGCGCTCGTCGCGAACGATCTCTCCGAAGCCACGCTCGCGACCTATGCCGGCAAGCGCAAAATCCTGAACATCTTCCCGAGCGTCGACACGCCGGTGTGCGCGACCTCGGTGCGCCACTTCAACCAGCATGCGTCCGACAAGCCGGATACCGTCGTGCTCTGCATCTCGGCCGATCTGCCGTTCGCGCAGAAGCGCTTCTGCGGTGCCGAGAACCTCTCGAACGTCGTGACGCTCTCGACGATGCGCGGCCGCGAGTTCCTCGACAACTACGGCGTCGCGATCACGAGCGGCCCGCTCGCCGGTGTCGCCGCGCGCGCGGTCGTCGTGCTCGACAAGAACGACAAGGTGCTGCACGCCGAGCTCGTTTCCGAAATCAGGAACGAGCCGGACTACGCCGCGGCCCTCGCGGCGCTCTGAGCCCGATCCCGCGGACGCGGCCGGGTGCCGCGTCCGCGCGCTCCCGCGCACGGGAGCTTGTCCGCACAAGTCGATGCACGGCCGCCCGAAACCGGGCACAATGCGCCGAGCTGTTCCCCGAGACCCGACATGACGGCGAAGAAGAAGCCGGTCCGCGCCGCGCCGCAGCGCGCCGCCCGGCCGAAGCACAGCGTGGTCGCCGCGGCGCTGATCGACGAGATCCGCAGCGGTCGTCATGCGCCGGGCGCGCTCCTGCCGTCTGAACCGGAGCTCTGCCGCCGCTTCGAGGTCAGCCGCCACACGATCCGCGTCGCGCTGCGCTCGCTCTACGAGAAGGGTTTGATCCTGAGCCGCCAGGGTCACGGCTCGATCGTGCAGGCGACGGCGGTCGAACCACGTTACGGCTTCGCCTGCAGCTCGATCGACGATCTCCTGCAATACGCCGCCGCCACGCCGCGCGAAGTGCTCGGCACGGCGCGCATCGACGTCGATCCCGCGCTCGCGAGCTGGCTCGGCTGCGAGCCCGGCTACCCCTGGTGGGAGATCCGCACGCGACGGCTGCAGGAAGCGGGCGGCGCGGCGATCGCTTCGTCGCGGGTCTACGTCCCCGAGGTCTACGGTGCGGCCGTGCGCGAGCTGAAGAAGAGCCCGCTGCCGCTGTTCGCGCTGATGGAAGCACGCTACGGCCATCACATCGCGCAGATCCGCCAGACCTTCTCGGTCGTCGCCGCGACCGCCGGGGAAGCCGCCGACCTCGGACTCGAGGCGGGGGCGGCGGTGATGTGCGTCGAACGCCGCTTCATCGACGAACGCGGCGGGCTCCTCGAAGTCTCGCGCTCGGTGCATCCGCCGGGTGCGTTCCGTTACGAACTCACCGTCCGCCAGATGCTCGGCACCGAACGGCCCTGACTTACCCACCGGGGTCGGAGGGACTTTTGGGGTTACCCACAGGGGTCGGAGGGACTTTTCAAACTTATCAACAGGGGTCGGAGGGACTTTTCGAAAAGTCCCTCCGACCCCTGTTGATAAGTGGCGTCTGGTGGCTCGTGAGCCGAAAAGTCCCTCCGACCCCGGTGGATAAGTGGGGCGGGTCGCCTTGAGTTGTCCGGACAAGTTGGCTATCCTGCGCCGGTCCCGCCGTCACGAATCACCTTCAGCACTGGAGCTTCGTCCATGTACAAGAAATCCGATCCCGTCACGCGTCTGTGCACGAGCGACGTCGACAACATCTGGATCCGCGGCCGCAACCTCTGCGACGAGCTCATCGGCAAGGTGACGTTCACGGACTTCATCGTCTTCCACTTCTTCGGGACGGAACCGACGCCCTTGCAGCGCGCGGTCGTCGACGCCGTGCTCGTCTGCATCATGGAGCACGGCATGACGCCGTCCGCCGTCGCGAGCCGCGTCACGTATCTCGGGGCGCCCGAGGCGCTGCAGGGCGCGGTCGCAGCGGGTCTGCTCGGTGCGGGCTCGCGCTTCGTCGGCACGGCGGACGAGTCGGCAGCGCTCCTGAAGCGCATCCACTCGAAGCCCGCAGCGGAGCGCCCCGCGGAGGCCGCGAAGATCGCGCAGGAATTCACGGCGGCGAAGAAGTTCCTGCCGGGTTACGGCCATCCGATCCACGTCAACGGCGATCCGCGCGTGAAGCGTCTCGACGAGGTCGCGCGTGCGGCGGGTGCGAAGGGCGAGTATCTCGACGCGATGTATCTGCTCGGCGACGCCATCAAGGCCGCGAGCGGCAAGAACATCGTCATCAACGTCAACGCGGCAATCGGGGCGATCCTGCTCGAGGCCGACATCCCGCCGACGATTGCGCGCGGCTTCAATCTCATCGCGCGCTGCGCCGGTCTCGTCGGACATCTGCTCGAGGAGCAGCAGGAGCCTGCGGGTTACTCGATCTGGCAGGCGGCCGAGCACGCCGTGCCGTACGTCGGCCCCGCAGCCTGAGGAGCGGGCCCATGACAGCATTACCCGAGAGCGCCGAGCACGAGACGCTGCTCGCCGACAGCGCCGCGGACTTCTGCACGCGCGCCCTGAAACGTGAACGTCTGCGCGCGCTGCGCGGCGCGACGCCAGGCTTCGAGCGCACCGCGTGGCGGCAAATGGCCGAGCTCGGCTGGACCGAGATCCTGCTGCCGGCGGGCGCCGGCGGTCTCGGTCTCGGCATGCGCGCCGCGGCGCTCGTCTGCCGCAGCCTCGGCGCGGTCGCAGCGCCCGAGCCGATGATCGAGACCGGCATCGCCGCGCTCACGATCCTCGATTGCCTCGGCGCCGCGCCCGAGCTCCTCGACGCCGTGCGCAGCGGCGCGAAAGTGCTCGTGCCCGCGCTCGGACCCGGCGACGGCGACGCCTTCGCGGCCGTGCATGCGACGCGCCACGGCGGCGGCCACACGCTCGCGGGCACGCTCGCGCAAGTGCCGCTCGGTCCGGACGCGGATGCCTGGCTCGTGCCTGCGACGAGCGAAGGCGAGCCCGCGTGGTTCCTCGTGCCGCGGAACGCCGGCAATGTGGCACTCGCGCCGCTGCCGCTCGCCGACGGTTCGCACGACGCGCGCATCACGTTCGCCGGCAGCGAAGCCGGCATGCTCGCGAGCGGCAGCGCGGCGCGCGAGGCGGCGTTGCTCGCGCGCCGCCGCGCCGAGCTCGCCTCGAGCGCGTACCTGCTCGGCCTCGCCGAGGCCTTGTTCGGCATCACGGTCGAGTACACCGGCCACCGCACTCAGTTCGGCCAGAGCATCGCGAGCTTCCAGGTCATCCAGCACCGGCTCGTGGATCTCTATCTGCAGCTCCGCCTCGCCGCGGCGGTGATCGACGAGAGCTGCGCCGAGATCGACGTCGCCGCCGGGGCGAGCGCCTCGCGCGCCGCGAGCCGCGCGCGCTTCCGCGCCTGCGAGGCCGCGCAGCGCGTGGCGCGCGAGGCGGTCCAGATGCATGGCGCGATCGGCTACACGGACGAATGCGACGTCGTGCTGTATCTCCATCGCACGCTCGTGATGAGCGCGCGCTACGGCAATGCCGGACAGCATGCCGCACGGCTCGCGGATCTCATCGAGGTCCGCGACGACGGTACGACGCTCGCCCAGGTCGACGCGTACCTGCCGCGGCCCGCGGGCGGCTGGAACGAGCTCTCGAACGATCAATTCCGCGCCGTCGTGCGCGGCTGGTTCGAAGCGGAGTATCCGCCGGAGCTGCGCGATCCGCGGCGCCGTCTGCACTGGCACGAATGCCGCGCCTGGTACGCGAAGCTCCACGCGCGCGGCTGGGCCGCGCCGAACTGGCCGGCCGGGCACGGCGGCATGGGGCTCTCGGCGGAGAAGCTGCTCATCTTCATCGAGGAGCGCGAACGTCATGGCGTCGCGCGCACGCCCGATCAGGGCGTCATCATGGTCGGGCCGCTGCTGATGCAGCACGGCTCGGCGGAGCAGTGCGAATACTGGCTGCCGCGCGCGCTCTCAGGCGAGCACATCTGGTGTCAGGGTTATTCGGAGCCGGGCTCGGGCTCGGATCTGGCTTCGCTGCGCACGGCCGCCGTCCGCGAGGGCGAGGAGTTCGTGATCACGGGTCAGAAGATCTGGACGACGATGGCGCAGGATGCGACGCACATGTTCTGCCTCGTGCGCACCGATCCGCAGGCGAAGCCGCAGGCCGGCATCAGCTTCGTGCTGATCGATCTGCAGACGCCGGGCATCACCATCCGCCCGATCCGCAACATCGCCGGCGATGCGGAATTCTGCGAAGTCTTCCTCGATGCCGTGCGCGTGCCGGTCGCGAACCTCGTCGGCAAGCTTCACGACGGCTGGACGATAGCCAAGGCGCTGCTCGGTTTCGAGCGCCTGTTCATCGGCAGCCCGAAGACCTGCCAGTACGCGCTGAAGCGCCTGCGCGATCTCGGCGCAGCGCACGGTTGCACGCAGGACCCGGTGTTCCGCGATCGCTACACGCGCTTCGCGATCGACGCCGCGGATCTCGATACGCTGTTCACGGAGTTCGCCGCGATCGTGAAGCGCGGCGAGACGCTGGGCCAGGACGTCTCGCTGCTGAAGATCTGGGCGAGCGAGACGTTCTCGCGAATCAGCGAATACCTCCTCGACGTCGCCGGCGAAGCAGGCGGCCGCGACGGGCTCGTCGAATTCCCGGGCGGCACGGTGGACGTCCTCGGCCAGTTCTTCAACGCGCGCCCGACGACGATCTACGGCGGCGCGAACGAGATCCAGCGCAACATCCTCGCGAAGCAAGTGCTCGGCCTGCCCTCGAAGTGACTTATCAACAGGGGTCGGAGGGACTTTTCGAAAAGTCCCTCCGACCCCTGTGAGCAAGTGGGCGTCCGCGGCGATGGGGTCGAAAAGTCCCTCCGACCCCTGTGGGTAACTAGAACGGACTGTCGAGCAGCGCCTCCTGCTCGGCGATCCGCCACACCTGGCTTTCCTTCACCAGCACGCAGCGATACCAGCCGCCGGAGACGAGGCGCGGTACGCCGCGCTCGGTCGCGACGAGCGTGAGCGTGCAGCGCACTCTTGCGCGGTTCGGTCCGAGCTCGTCGAAGAGGAAGTTCGAAACGCAGTGACGGCGCTGGTCGGTCTGGCCGGCGCGGATGGCAGACAGCGTGCTCACGATCTCCGCGCGGCCTTTCATCGGACCCCAGCCGAGATCCGTGTTCGCGACCTTGCCGAACGCGACGGCGTCCTCCGTGAAGGAATCTGCGAGCAGCGCGAAATCGCCTTCGTCGTAGCCCCAGACGTATTTGCTCAAGGCCTCCGAAATCAGCCAGCGGTCTTCGGCCCGTCGTCCTGCGTCGCTCATGCTCGCATCTCCCGCCGTGTCATGGATAGGAAAGTCCATCCTGGACTTTTCGGAGCACGGTCGGCAAGAAGCGTGGTTCTTGCCGACCTCACGTGAACAAGGCTTACGCCATCGTTCACGGCGGCACCTCCCTGTGCCGCGGGAAGCTCTGAACTTGTTCAGAGCTTCCGATAGTGTTCTATCGCGATCGCTGCGCTACCTACGTCGGCACATTCCATAGAGACGACCCATCAATACCCCCGCTCGAACGGCCCCGTCGCTCGCGCATACGTCGGGATCGGCAATTCGATTGCGACCCCCGCCGTGCGTGCCGCCTCGATCGCCCAGAACGGATTGCGCAGCAGTGCGCGGCCCATGAAGACGAGATCCGCGCGACCCGCGCCGATGATTTCCTCGGCGAGGTCGAGCGCGGCGATCGAACCGGAGCTTGCGACCGGAATCCCGGCGCCGGCGCGCACGCGCTCGGCGTAGACGAGCTGGTAACCGGGATACACCGGCCCGGGATAGCCGGGCAGGATGTTGCCGGTCGTCGCATCGACGAGATCGACGCCGGCCTCGCGAAGCCAGCGGCTGACGGCGATCGCGTCCTCGATCGTCAGGCCGCCTTCGAGCAGATCCGAGCAGCAGAGCCGCACGAGCAGCGGTTTGTCGCCGGGCCATTGCGCACGCACCGCGCCGACGACCTCGAGCAGGAGGCGCGCGCGATTCGCGAGCGTGCCGCCGTAGCCGTCGCGGCGCACGTTCGCGAGTGGCGTGAGGAATTCGTGGATGAGATAACCGTTCGCGGCGTGGATCTGCAGCGCATCGAAGCCGGCCTCGCGTGCACGACTCGCGGCGCGCCCGAAGGCGGCGACGACATCGGCGATGTCGGTCGCGCTCATCGTTTGCGGCACGCCGAGCGTCTCGTCGTAGGCGAGCGCGGACGGTGCGATTGCGGTCGCGGTGAGCATCGACTTCCGCCCCGCGTGCGCGAGCTGCCCGCAGATCGCGACACCGCAACCCCTCACGAAGCCGGCGACCCGCCTCAGCCCCTCGATCTGCCCGTCCTCCCACACCCCGAGATCCCGCGCGCTGATCCGCCCGCGCGCCTCGACCGCGAGGACCTCGGTCGCGATCATGCCGACCCCGCCGAGCGCCCGCGCGCCGTAGTGCACGAAGGTCCGATCGTTGACGAGGCCGTCCTCGTCCGCCGCATACATCAGCATCGGCGACATCACGAGACGATTGCGGAGCGTGAGTCCGCGCAGCGTGAGCGGGGTGAAGACGTTGCTGGTCATCGGGTCCTCCGGCCGTCGAACTTATCAACAGGGGTCGGAGGGAGTTTAGCGGAATTCCCTCCGACCCCGGTGGATAAGTGGGCTCGGAACGGACTTACCAACAGGGGTCGGAGGGACTTATCGAAAAGTCCCTCCGACCCCGGTGGATATTTAGGGGTAGTGGCGGATCACTTCGTTGCCGAAGCGCTCGACCATGCGCTTCATGTCGTCGAGCGGCAGATAGCCCTGATCCGAATTCCAGATGAACCACTCGGGATTGCAGGTCTCGACGAGGAAGTCCATTTCGCGGCGGACGTCGTCGCCGTTGCCGGTGAGACAGAAGCGGGCCTTCTCGAAGCGTTCCATCGTGATCTCGGACGGCGGCAGCAACTGGCCCGGATACTTGATGTCGTCTTCCGGCAGGCGCGCGGCTTCCGTGAAGCCGAAGTCGTGGCACCAGCCCGGCCAGCCCGTGCCCATCAGACCGCGCATCGCGATCTCGCGCGCCTGCTCGCGCGTGTCCGCCATGTAGACGCCGCGGAACACGCCGATGCCTTCACCCAAAGCGAGCTGGCGGCCGTGCTTCGCGGCTTCCTCGACGTGGATCTCGGCGAACTTGCGCAGCGCGTCCGGATTGCAGGTGAGCAGCGTCGGGATGAGCCCTTCCTTCGCCGCCCAGCGGATCGTCGCCTCGCTCTGCGAGAACGCCTGGAACAGCGGCGGATGCGGCTTCGTATACGGCTTCGGCACGACGTCGATCGCCTGGATGTTGCCGTTCTCGCCGATTTCGCCGGGCGAACCGTACTTGCTCGTCCAGTCCTTCGCGAGCCACGGCGTGCCCGTGTCGTAGGGGAAGGGGTACTCGTAGTACTTGCCCTTGTAGCGGAACGGCTTGTCGGCCCAGCAGAGCTTCAGGATCTCGTAGACCTCCTGGAAGGCCTCGCGATTGATCTGGTCCGACGTCACCTCGCTCTTGCTCTCGTTCACGGCGACCGCGCTCACGTGCAGGTGCTGGGCCATCTGATTCAGCCAGCGCGTCTGGTAGCCGCGCGCGAAGCCGACGAGCGTGCGGCCTTTCGTGATCTGATCGAGCCAGGCGATTTCGAGCGCGAGGCGCAGCGGATCCCAGCCCGGCAGCACGTAACCGATCGGTCCCGCCATGATCTTCTTCGTGTTGTTGATCACGTGCTGGGTCAGCACGGGCAGGCTGCCCATCTCGCTGCCCTCGGTGTGCAGATGGTGTTCGGGGAACGTCACCGCGCTGAAGCCGACCTCTTCGCAGAGCTGCGAGATCTGCACGACTTCGTCGAGCATCTGCTGGAAGCGATCGGTGCGCGCGGCGATCGGCCGCAGACGCTCGCGATCGGCGAGCGTGCCCGGCACCGCGGGATAGAAGAAGAACATGAACTTCACGGTTTGACCTCCTGCCGGACGCCGCGGCGCCCGTTATCGTTCTCGTTGTGTCGAGTCTGCCTTGCGGCGGCGGTCAGTTTCAGGGGCCGCTCGTCGACGCGGAATGACGGATTGTGTAAATTTCTTTGCATTTGGTGACAGTCGAGGACCGACGGATGAAGCGCTCCGCGAACAGGCGATCTTCGACCGTACGGCGCAAGCGCGCCCAGGCCGTCTACCTGTTCGGCAGCACGATGCTGCGCCCCTATCGCCTCGCGTTCGGCCTCGCGCCGATCATCGAAGTGCTCGAAGCGCACGGCCATGCCGTGGCGCCCCTGCTCGACGAGACCGGCATCCCGCGCTTCGCGCTCGAGGAGCCGAGCTATCGCATCCAGTTCGAGCAGGAGCTCGCGTTCATCCGCCTCGCGCTGCGCCGTCTCGAACTGCCGACCGCCGGGCTCCTCGTCGGCCAGTGTTACACGCTCGCGCTGTTCGGCGTGCTCGGGCTCGCCGCGTCCTGTGCGCCGACGATGCGCGATCTCTTTCGCACCGTGCCGTCCTATCCCGCGCTCGCGTGGGGCTCGATCGAGCTGTCGGTGTGGCGCGAGGGCGCGGAAGAGTATGTCGCATTCTACGAGAACGACGAGGTCGGCGACTGCGCGAACTTCTTCGTCGAGCGCGACACGACGGTCACGCTCGTCCTGTTCCGTCAGACGCTCGGCGCCGACGTCGCGCCCGTCGCGGTGAGCTTCCGCCGGCCCGCGCCGCCGGACGTGCGGCCGTACGCTGCGTTCTTCCGCTGCCCGGTGCGCTTCGGCGAGCCGGTGAACGAAATCCGCTTCCCGCGCGCGCTGTGGGAGGCGCAGCCCCCACAGGCGAACGCGATGTCCTTCCGCTTCTTCGAGAACCAATGCCGCCAGCTCGCGGCCGTGATGCACGAGCCCTTGTGCTACGCGGACATCGTGCGTTCGCGTCTGCGTGCCGAGACGCCCGTTCCCTCGCTCGTCGATCTCGTGAAGTCGCTGCATCTCACGAAGCGCACGCTGCAGCGCCGCCTCGACGACGAGGGCACGACGTTCTCCGCGCTGCTCACGGAAGTACGCCTCGAACGCGCGCGCGAGCTCATCCGCCGCAGCGGCATGCACCACGACGAGATCGCGCGCGCGCTCGGCTTCGACGATGCGAGCGCGTTCTCGCGCGCGTTCAAGACCTGGACCGGCGTCTCGCCGCAGACGTACCGTCAGAGCACGCAGTTCCATCTCACGGGCTGAGCCCTCGCTCACGGGAGGCCGGCGAGCACCCCGCGTCCTGCCGGCTGCGCTCGGAAAAGTCCGCGATGGACTTGTTCAGGGCTTCCATGGCTCTGCGTCGATACCGGACCTCTTTCACGCCAACGGGCATGAAGCTCGGGCAGCGCCCGCAATCATGGAAGAGCCGACGACCCACCGGCTCGCCGCCCCCGGCCGGGACGACAGCTCTGTGGCGTCCTCCTGCGAGTGGCTCCACTTCTTTCACGGCAACCTGCGTGCTGATGAGCGGCGCGTAGAGGGAATTGGGGTCGGGAATTGGGGTCGGGAATTGGGGTCGGGAATTGGGGTCGGGAATTGGGGTCAGGTTCGATTTCGCGGCCAGCGCGGTGGCTCGTACCCGGGCGCTCGCCCCGCGAATTCGAACCTGACCCCATTTCCCGCCTGACCCCATTTCCCGCCGGCGATCGTCCGCCGGTACGCGCAACACCTGCTGCGGGTCGTAACCCTGCTGCGCCGCGCGCCCGAGCAGCTCGCCAGGCTTCTCCTCCGGCCGCCGCGGCTCGCGCGCGAAGATCCAGAAGTACTGCCGCGACGGCTCACCGATCACGGCCCAGGCGGAATCCGGCCGAATCGGGGTCAGAGTCCAAATCTATTGGACTCTGACCCCGATTCCCATGCTTCTGAAGCAAGGCGAGCTCTCCTCCGGCATGTACGTCGTGCTGAAGGGCACCGTCGAGATCCTCATCGATCGCGAGGGTGAGGCGCTGCGCATCGACACCGGCGGACCTGGGGGCGTCTACGGCGAGATCGGCTTCTCGGGTGGCGACGTCGCGCGCACGGCGAGCGTCCGCGCGACGAGCCTCGTCACCGCGGTGCGCCTCGACGCGAGCCGCACGCAGCGCGGCCTGCGCTTCTATCCGGGGATCGCGATCCGGCTCTACCGCAACATCAGCACCGTGCTCGGCTCGCGGCTGCGGGATTCGCATCAGCGGCTGCTGCGGGCGCGCGGGGGGCGGCAGGAGCGCCGCTCGCTGTAAAGGCGCGCGTGGCGTCGGAGCGCGAACTGTACACCGCTGTCGTCCCGGCGGAGGCCGGGACCCAGTCATCTCGCCACGGCGCTACGGCGGACGTTCGCGTGCTGCGGCAACAGGATACGCTCCGGGAATCCCCGCAGTGCGCTGCTGTTGCCGGAGGTCACCGACTGGGTCCCGGCCTCCGCCGGGACGACGGCTCTGTGGAGTCCCCGCGCGATCGCCACCACTTCAGGGCATCTACCGTCCATCGCCCGCCGGCACGCGCAACACCTTCGCCGGGTCGTAACCCTGCTCTGCCGCGCGCCCGAGCAGCTCGCCGAGCTTATCCTCCGGCAGCCGCGGCTCGCGCGCGAGGATCCAGAAATACTGCCGCGACGGTTCGCCGATCACGGCCCAGGCGTAATCGGGCGCGAGATCGATCACCTGGTAATCGCCCCACACGAACGGCAGGAGCGACAGCACGGCCGGCGCGAAGCGCACTTTCAGCCGCGTGTAGTCGCCCGCGACCACGGGCTTCGCGACGCCGCGCGCGAGAGTGCGCTTGCCGTTCTTCTGCTGGCAGGCGTTCAGTACTTCGATCGTGCCGTCGTCGAGCTTGCGGTAATGCGCGGTGATGTCCGCGACGCAACCCGCTTCGAACCAGTTCGGGTAACGGGCGATCTCGTACCAGAGGCCGGCGTAGCGGGCGAGGTCGAGGGTCGCGACGGTGCGGAGCGGAGGAGGGTCCGCGGGGCAGTGCGTACACATGAGAAGAGTGAGCAGAGGAAGAGCGGGGGCGAAGCGCGACACGGGCTTGGTTTCCGGAATGGGGAGGCGCTATCGTAGCCTCGAAGGAGCTTCGAGGTGAGGGGGCAGGGAATGAATCACGGACTCGTCCTACGGCTACGCATCGTCATCACCGGTCTCTGCCTGACCTTCGCGGCGAATTCCGAGGCGGCACCCGATGTTGACGCAGCGCTGAAGCGCGAGTTGACGTCGGACGAGCTCGCGGCGCTCGTCGCGTTCGCGACCGAGCAGTATCGGGCGTCGGTGGTGGCGTTGACACGGACGCGCTGCGGCGCTCCCGCCGGCAATCTGTGTGTCGCGGTCGACTTCGACGATGTCCCAGTGGGCGGTAATGTCGTGGAACAAAGAACCGCGGTGTTCTTTCTCGATCGCTGGCTCGAGCGGGATTACGACACACAAGTCGAAGACGCCAGGATTAGACTGGGAGCGTGGCGAACGAGCGGGGAACTCGCGAAAGTGCGCACGCGCCGCTTCGATGTAGGCGGCGAGACCGCCTACATTCAGGAGACCGACCCGGGACTACCCGATGCACAAGTCAGGGAGTTGCTCGAGGCTATCGGCGGAGCGACATACACGATCGATCTCGACCCGAAGATCGTTCCGACCGATAAGCAATTTCAAGACGGTATCGCCCAGGCTGCAAGGGAATTCCTCAACGTGAGGAATGTCGTCGCCTGCGCGCTGAACGGCGACCATTACGAGCTGACGGTTCAGCAGCACCGGCACGAGCTTGGGGCGGGTATCTATTATTTTCGCAAAGCGGGCGAACATTTCGTCTTGATCGGTTGCTGGCCGAAGTACGTGTGAGTGGCACACTCGACGCAAGGTGGTGGAGCAGGATGTCGAGCCTCGACTATCACATCGCCCTCCTCGAATAGAAAGCGGCCTTTCGGCGGCTTTCTATTCGGAATCGCGTCGCGCTCAGCGCTTGAAAGAATTGCGGGGACACGACACTCGAATCGGGGCCGAGTCCTCGTGTTGCGGAAGATGCTATTCGGGATTTGAGTGTCGCGTCCGCGAAATTTCCCCGGCTGATTCTCGTCGCCCTCGCGCAGGCGAGGGCCCCGTCGGTGACCGACGGCACGCGCCGTGAACCCCGGCCTTTCGAGCGCGCCGTCCCGCAGCGCGCTCGTCTTCTGCGCCGGCCCCGCGGTTCGACCTCGGCGCCGAGGCTGAACGACTGGGCCCTCGCCTGCGCGAGGGCGACGCGTGGTAGCGCGGTGTGCTGATCAGGTGTCTCGCAGTTCGGACGAGACCGAAAAAAAGCCGCCCGGCGGCGGCTTTTTTTCGACTGGTATCGCGCTCAGCGCTTGCGCCGCAGCCCGACGAGCGCAGAACCCGCCGCGAACAGCCCCATCGCCGGCGGCAGCGGCACGGGCGTGTCGCTGACGAGCACGTTGTAGCCCGTCGAGCCGCCGTGATCCTCGAGCAGGAGCTGGAGGTAGTGCGTGCCGGCGGAGAGCTGGCCGAAGCTCATCGCGTACTCGCCGAGCACCGCGTCGTAGGGCGCGCGGGCGCCGTAGACGTACTGGCCGTCGAGCCACACGAAGACGCCGTTGTCGACGCCGAACTGCGCCGAGACGATCGCATTGTCCGGAGCTTCGAACGCGTAGACGACGGCGACTTCGGTGTTCGGCGTCCAACCGTACGGAATGCCGACCGGGATCGCGCTCCAGGTCTCCGACAGATGCTGCGGATCGGCGAGCCAGTCGCCGAGCACAATGCTGGCGGCGCCGAGATCCGGGGCGGTCGCGAAATGGACGTCGGAGAAATCCTCGTCCGTCGGGAAATAACCGGTCGGCGTGTTGCCGCCGTTCGTGCCGTCGAGGACGGTGCCGAGGTTCGCGTCGTAGTAACCGAGGGTGGTGTTGTCGATCAAGGTGGCGGCGGATGCGCCGCCGGCCGCGACGAGGAATGCCGCGGCGAGCATGGTGCGTTTCATGGTTCCCTCCAGTGGCAGACCGGCCATCTTCGGCGGGCGCTGACACGTGATCCTGACGGTGGGCGGCGTTCCGCCCCTGGCTGCGCATCCTGCGATGGCGCAAGCCGGACCCTAGCCGTTCCGGGCGGCTCAGGTTGAGAAATAGCGCAAGGTTCGGCGGCTCCGTCGCTCAGTCCCGGCGATCGGCGGCTCCGCGGCGAGACCGAGCAGGCTCCAGGGCATGTCCTCGTCGTCCTGCGTCTTGAGATATTTGTGCCACCGGTTGAGCCGTGCCACGACGACCCAGCGGGAACGGCCCTCGCAGCGCAGCCACAGCCGTCCCCGTCCCGACTCGATGTAGTCGACGGCTTCGGCCTGCGAGAGGCGCCATTCCGTGCCGTTCGCGGCATCGCCGCCGCCGACGTAGGCGATACAGGCATACGGCTCCGGGCGCGCCGTCGCGCCGACGCGCGTGATGTGATGATGGTGGGGCATCGCGACCTCCAGGATCCCCGTGCAGCGGGTGGCGGGAAGATTGTCGCGGTGGCGCGAGCGACGGCGTGTAGGACTGCAGCGTCAGACACGCTGCGCAATCGGACAATTCCGCTGCGAGAGGGGGACTACATGCTGCGGCTGCCGTGGGAGCGGACGCGGGCCGCGTCCGTGGCGGCGGGGCGTGCCGGCCTCATTCCCTTCCGAACCACCGCCGCGCGCTCTCCGCCCGGCCGACGACGAGCAGCAGGGTGCGGACTGCCGGCGCGCAGGCGATCGCGACGCGGGCGAAGCGACGGTTCACGAAGGCGTGGCCGTCCGGGGCCGCGGTGTCTGGACCGTCCGGAGCGTCGCGGAACGTCCGTTCGACGAGCTCGACCTTCGCCATGTCAGCCGGCCTTCGGCGCGGGATAACTGTTCTTCGGATCCGGTTTGTCGCCGGGACGGCCCTGAGAGTAGTCGCCGAAGAGCTGATCGCGCTGCGCGACCGCGGCCGGCACGCCGGCTTTGCCCGCGAAGTCGATGAAGGCGAGCGCTTCGGGTGTGTTGCGCATCAGGCCGTCGAGCACGGAGCCGAGGAGCTGCGTCGACTTCAGCCCCATGTTCTCGTAAGCCTGGTTCACGATCAGCTTCATCGCCGCGAGCTGCGAGAGCGGGATCGAGACGAGCTCGTTCGCGAGCGTGTAGGCTTCGCCTTCGAGCTCCTCGAACGGCACGGCCTTGTTCACGAGCCCGCAGGCGACGGCGTCCGTGCCCGAGAGCGGGCGGCCGGTCAAGGCGAGCTCCTTCGCTTTGGCGAGGCCGAGACGGTGCACCCACATGCCGGCGTGATGGCAGCCCCACATGCGGGAGTAGGGCGTGCCGATGCGCGCATCCTCGGACATCAGCACGATGTCCGCGCAGAGCGCGAGCTCGCTGCCGCCGCCGAGCGCCCAGCCGTGGACCATCGCGATGACGGGCTTCGGACTGTTCCAGAGGCTCATGAATTTCGGCACCCAGCCCGTGACGTTCGAGCACGCCATGACGAAATCCTTGCCCGCGTCCCACCTGCCGTCGGTCGTGATGCCGTGGTCCCATTGGTGGAAGCCCTGGCTGAAATCGAAGCCGGCGCAGAACGCGCGGCCCGCGCCGCGGAACACGATCACTTTGACGACGGGATCGCGCACGGCCTCGGCCATCGCCGCCTCGATCTCGTCCGTCATGGGCGGGACGATCGTGTTCAGATCGTCCGGCCGGTTCAGCGTGATGGTCGCAATCGCACCGGCGGTGCCGTAGACCAGGGTTTCGTAAGCCATGGATCTGTTCCTGTCTTTCTCGCTTCTCAATCGATCGCGCCCGTTCATTGCTCGGCTTCTTCGTAGGTCGGGCTTCCTGCGTCAGCCCGACCTACGACTCACGCGCCGAGCGCTCGAACGGGTCGAGCAGACGGCGAGCTTCATGTTCCGAACCCGTAACGCGGGTAGGCGCCGGAAATCGTGTGCTCGAAATGCGCCATGCCGGCAGCACCGCCGGGGCCGGTCATGAGCATCGGGAACTCCGTCGGGCCGAGGCGGCGCGTCGGCACGACGTGCGGCGGACCGGTCGGATCGTCCGCGGGCTTCGCGTCGTAGGCATCGTGCTCGAGGTGTTCCGCGCCGCGCCAGAGGCCGGCGCTCCGGCCGTCGTGCCAGCCGCGGTAATAGCCGCAGGCCTGCACGTCGGCGGGGGTGCCGGCGCTCGTCAACGTGTACGTCCGCGTCACACCGTCCTCGCCGTCGAGCTCGAGCGTGCCGCCGGTCGGGCGCTTCGTGCCGGGCAGGTATTCGAGCGCATGACGCGCGGCGAGGATCTTCACGGCGCGGCCGTCGTCGTAATCGAGCCTGCCTTCAAAATCGAGCGCCGTGCCGTCGGAATTCTCGTGGGTGTTGATGAAACCGCTGTGATCCGCGACGCGGAACGGCACCCACAGGCGCAGCGCGCGATCGGCCGCTTCGTCCGCCGTGCGATCCGTGCCGTTGATGCCGGTCGGGACAGACATGGAAGACCGCACGCCCCAGGAGTGGTCGCGCATCGCGTGCCAGCCGTCGATGGCGAAGTCGCGGCCCTCGATGCGCGCGCGGCCCTGGGCGCGGCAGATCTGCGTGTAGCGGATCATGTCGTTCACGACCGCGCCGTATTTCAGGTGCTGGTAGCGGTTCTCGACGAAGGGCGGCGAGAGCGCTTCCATCACGATGTCGAATTCGATGCCGGCCGGATTTTCGCCCGCCGAGAGGCGCAGGCGCTTCATGGGTTCCAGGAATTCGAGCCTGATCGGACCGACGGCGAGCTCGTCGTAGCGCGGCCTGAGCGCACGCGAAGCACGGACCGCGATCTGCCGCTCGGCGTGCGCGACGCTCGCCCAGCCGTCCATCACGTTCACGTTCGGATGCAGGCGCAGCCCGCAGTTGACGTACCAGCCCGGCGCGTAGAACGCGAACCAGTAGCCGTCGTTGTAGTGCGCGTCCGTCGTCGCGACCGTGCCGAACGGCATCGGATGCTGGTGATACGGATACTCGTCGAAACCGCTCAAGCGCATCAGGCCTGTCCTCCCGCCGCGTGCGTCGCCTGCACCGTCGTGCCGGCGTCGCCACGCTTCAGCACGAGGTTCCCTGCCCCGCCGCCCACCCACGACGTGGCGCGGGCGCTTCAACACGGCTGCCGCCCGTCCAGCAGTTGCCGTTCACGGCCGCGATCGTCGGCTTGGCCGACGGAGATCCGTTCGATGCGGAGCCACGCGCGGGGGTGGCGACGCGATCCCGAATCCGAAATGCGGATGGACGTCCGAGCCGGATCGCGAAGACCGCGAGGGCGGCAAATGGAACGGGGACAGCCGATTTCTACAGGCTGCGCGAACGCAGTGTCAAGCGAGCGCTGGCGCCGCGATCGCATGTCGCAAGCACAATCACCGAGTGATCGTCCGGCGGGGAAAACTTTGGTTCTTCTCCGAACTGCGGGACTGTTCCTCGGCACACCGCGGCGCGGATTTCCCACGTGTCGCCCTCGCGCAGGCGAGGGCCCAGTCGTTCAGCCTCGGCGCCGAGGTCGAACCGCGGGGCCAGC
>JACQWY010000055.1 GCA_016209015.1 Gammaproteobacteria bacterium
CGCATTGTCGATCTGGTCGTATGCACGCGCCTCACCACCGAATTTCGCCGCCGTCACCACCGTCAGCGCCGCCGTCAACGTCGTCTTACCATGGTCCACGTGACCAATCGTGCCCACGTTCACATGCGGTTTGTTTCTTTCGAATTTCTCCTTGGACATCGTGCTCTAGCCTCTTCGATCGGGTTGGCGACTAAACTTTGTTCTAGTGGTGCGGTCGGTTCGGAATCAGCGCTTCGAAACCGTGTCGGCGACGCTCTTCGGCGCCTCGACGTAGCGCGAGAACTCCATCGTGTACGTGGCGCGTCCCTGGGTGGCGGAACGCAGGTCGGTCGAATAGCCGAACATCTCCGACAGCGGGACCTCGGCCTTGATGACCTTGCCGGACGGCGAATCCTCGGAGCCTTCCAGGATGCCGCGGCGACGGTTGAGGTCGCCGTTGACCGGCCCGACGTAATCTTCGGGGGTCACGACCTCGACCTTCATGACCGGCTCGAGCAGGACGGGCTTGGCCTTCGCCGCGCCTTCCTTGAAGCCCATGGAGCCCGCGATCTTGAACGCCATTTCGTTCGAGTCGACTTCATGGTAGGAGCCGTCGAACAGCGTGACCTTGATGTCGACCATCGGGTAGCCGGCAATGACGCCGTTCTGCATCGCTTCCTCGATACCCTTCTGGACCGCCGGGATGTATTCGCGGGGCACGACGCCGCCGACGATACCGTTCACGAACTCGAAGCCCTTGCCGGATTCGTTCGGCTCGATCTTGAGCACGACGTGACCGTACTGACCGCGACCACCGGACTGACGCACGAACTTGCCTTCGACCTTCTCGACGGTTCCGCGGATCGTCTCACGGTAGGCCACCTGCGGCTTGCCGACGTTGGCCTCGACCTTGAACTCGCGCTTCATGCGGTCGACGATGATTTCGAGGTGCAGCTCGCCCATGCCGGCGATGATCGTCTGACCGGACTCCTGGTCCGTCGAGACGCGGAACGATGGATCCTCGGCGGCGAGACGGGACAGCGCGATACCCATCTTCTCCTGGTCGGCTTTCGTCTTCGGCTCCACGGCGACCGCGATGACGGGTTCCGGGAAGTCCATGCGTTCCAGGGTGATGATGTTGTTGAGATCGCAGAGCGTGTCGCCCGTCGTGACATCCTTGATGCCCACGGCCGCGGCGATATCGCCGGCGCGAACTTCCTTGATTTCCTCGCGGCTGTTCGCGTGCATCTGAAGGAGACGTCCGATGCGCTCCTTGCGATCCTTGACCGGGTTGTACACGGAGTCGCCGGAGTTCAGCACGCCGGAATAGACGCGGAAGAACGTCAGCGTGCCGACGTAGGGGTCGGTCGCGATCTTGAACGCGAGCGCGGCGAACGGTGCCTCGTCGGCAGCGCCGCGAGTGTCCTCGTTGCCGTTCTCGAGGGTGCCCTTGATCGCTTCGACGTCGCCTGGAGCCGGCATGAATTCGATGACCGCGTCGAGCATCGCCTGGACGCCCTTGTTCTTGAACGCGGAGCCGCACAGCATCGGGACGATCTCGTTGGCGAGCGTACGCTTGCGCAGCCCCGCCTTGATTTCCTCAATCGTGAGTTCCTTGCCGTCGAGGTATTTCTCGGTCAGCTCTTCACTCGACTCGGCAGCGACCTCGATGAGCGCCTCACGCCACGTCGCGCACTCCGCCTTCATGTGGTCGGCGATTTCGCGCTCTTCGAAAACCGCGCCCTGGGACGCCTCGTCCCAATAAATCGCCTTCTGCTTGATGAGGTCGACCACACCTTCGAAGGCGTCTTCGGCGCCGATCGGGAGTTGGATCGGCACGGGGCGCGCACCGAGGCGCTCCTTCATCTGTTCGATGACGCGAAGGAAGTTCGCGCCGGCGCGGTCCATCTTGTTGACGAACGCAAGGCGCGGAACGCCGTACTTGTTCGCCTGGCGCCAGACCGTCTCGGACTGGGGCTGTACGCCACCCACCGCGCAGAACACCGCGACCGCGCCGTCGAGCACGCGCAGCGAGCGCTCGACTTCAATCGTGAAGTCGACGTGGCCGGGAGTGTCGATGATGTTGATGCGGTGCTCGGGGAACTGCTTCGCCATACCGCGCCAGAAGCACGTCGTCGCGGCGGACGTGATCGTGATGCCGCGTTCCTGCTCCTGTTCCATCCAGTCCATCGTGGCGGCGCCGTCGTGGACTTCGCCGATCTTGTGCGAACGGCCGGTATAAAAAAGGATGCGCTCGGTCGTCGTGGTCTTGCCGGCGTCGATGTGCGCGGCAATTCCGATGTTGCGATACCGATCGATGGGGGTCGTACGTGCCACTACTGCCTACTCTTTACCAGCGATAATGCGCGAAAGCGCGGTTCGCTTCGGCCATCTTGTGAGTGTCTTCGCGCTTCTTCACCGCGGAACCGCGATTGTCGAACGCGTCCATCAGCTCGCCCGCCAGGCGGCGATCCATGGACTTCTCGCCGCGCTTGCGGGCCGCGTCCACGAGCCAGCGCATCGCGAGCGCGCTGCGGCGGTTCGGCCGGACTTCGACCGGCACCTGGTAGGTCGCACCACCGACGCGGCGCGACTTCACTTCGACGCGGGGTTCGACGTTGCCGAGCGCCTGCTTGAACACGTCGATGGGCGTGCCCTTGCCCTTCCTCGCCATCTCCTCGAGGGCGCCGTAGACGATCTTCTCTGCGATCGACTTCTTACCGCGCTCCATCACCATATTGATGAATTTCGCTACGGTCAGGTCGCCGTACTTGGGATCGGGGAGGATTTCCCGCTTGGCTGCAACGTGACGTCTGGACATAGTGTTCTGATGCTCGTAGTAAAGTCGGTTCTACGGATTAGGACTTCGGACGCTTGGCGCCGTACTTCGACCGGCCCTGGCGGCGATCGCCCACACCGGAGGTGTCGAGGGTGCCGCGGACGGTGTGGTAGCGCACGCCGGGAAGGTCTTTCACGCGGCCGCCACGAATCAGGATCACCGAGTGCTCCTGCAGGTTATGGCCTTCGCCACCGATGTAGGTGGTCACTTCCTGCCCGTTCGTGAGGCGCACACGGGCAACCTTACGGAGAGCGGAGTTAGGCTTTTTCGGGGTGGTCGTGTAGACGCGCGTGCAGACGCCGCGCTTCTGGGGACACCCTTCGAGGGCCGGGACCGCGCTCTTCTTCTGCTGACGCTGTCTCGGATTGCGGACCAACTGATTAATCGTCGACATAAGCTGATTTTCGTTTCCGGCCGAATGGGCCTTGGTTCGTTTGCACTACGAGAACCGCCGTGCCATCACCGAACGCATGGCGGTACGGTCCAATTTATTCAGTAATTTCTGCCGCTTACCTGCCCTCGATCGAGCCCGGGAGCGGATGGCTCGGGACTGGATACGGACCGGCAAAGTAACCACGCGTTGCCCCGGAGGGCATTGGGGACAAGGAATTCCGGCGCTAAAAAAACGACAGGCAGGGGGACCCGGCTGTCGAAGGAGCGGAATTATAGGTAGTGGTATCTGGGACTGTCAACGCCGTCGCGCGATGATCACGCGACGGCGTTTCTTTTCCTAGCCCGCGGCATCCTCCCCGCTCTCCGGACCGCCCGTTTCGCCCTGGCTCTGCGGCAGGATCGCGAACGCGGTGGCCGGCGATTCCGGAGCCTGACGACGCTTGCGACGGCGTTCACCGTGGTACGTGAAGCCTGTGCCCGCCGGGATCAGGCGTCCGACGATCACGTTTTCCTTCAGACCACGGAGCTCGTCACGCTTGCCGGTGACGGAGGCTTCGGTCAGGACGCGTGTCGTCTCCTGGAACGACGCCGCGGAGATGAACGATTCCGTCGCGAGCGAAGCCTTCGTGATGCCGAGGAGCAACTGGTCGTACGTCGACGGACGCTTGCCTTCGACGGTCATCTTGTCGTTCTCCTCGAACAAGCGCTCCTTCTCGATCTGCTCGCCGGTGAGGAAGCGCGTGTCGCCCGGGCCGACGACTTCGACCTTGCGGAGCATCTGTCGCACGATGACTTCGATGTGCTTGTCGTTGATCTTCACGCCCTGGAGGCGATAGACGTCCTGCACTTCGTTGACGATGTAGCGCGTCAGTTCCGGGACTCCTTTCAGGCGGAGAATGTCGTGGGAGTCGGCCGCACCGTCGCAGATCACGTCACCCTTCTCCACGTGCTCGCCTTCGAAGACGGTAACGTGCCGCCACTTCGGGATGAGCGATTCGATCTCATCACCGTTCTCGGTGCGGATGACGAGTCGCTGCTTGCCCTTAGTGTCCTTACCGAACGACACCGTGCCGCTGGCTTCGGCGAGAATCGCCGGCTCCTTCGGCTTGCGCGCTTCGAAGAGGTCCGCCACGCGGGGCAGACCGCCCGTGATGTCGCGGGTCTTCAACGACTCCTGCGGAATGCGCGCGATGACGTCGCCGACTTTGACCTGGCCCCCGTCCTCCACGACCACGACCGCGTTCGGCGGCAGGAAGTAATGAGCCGGAACTTCCGTGCCGGGAATGTGCAGGTCGACACCGTTCGAACCCATGAGCTGAATGGTCGGACGGAGATCCTTGGCGGACGAGCCGCGCTGCTTCGGATCGGTCACGACCATGCTCGACAGACCGGTGATGTCGTCGACCTGGCGGGCAACGGTCACGCCTTCCACGATGTCCTTGAACTTCGCGACGCCGTCCACCTCGGTGATGATCGGATGCGTATGCGGATCCCAGGTCGCGATCTGTTGACCCGGCTTGACCGCATTGCCTTCGTCGACGGTCAGCGTGGCGCCATAAGGCACCTTGTAGCGCTCGCGCTCGCGACCGATTTCGTCACTTACGACGAGTTCGCCGGAACGCGATACCGAGATGAAATGGCCGCTCGCGTGACGGAGAATCTTCATGTTCGAGAGCTTCACCGTGCCGCCGAACTTCACCTCGATGCTGCTCACCGCGGCTGCGCGCGAGGCGGCGCCGCCGATGTGGAACGTACGCATCGTGAGCTGCGTGCCGGGCTCGCCGATGGACTGTGCCGCGATGACGCCGACGGCTTCGCCGACGTTCACGATGTGGCCGCGCGCCAGGTCGCGTCCGTAGCAGGTCGCGCACACGCCGTAGCGCGTCTCGCAGGTGATCGGCGAGCGAACTTTCACTTCGTCGATGCCGTTGTCGTCGAGGAACTGCACCCACTTCTCGTCGAGCAGCGTGCCGCGCGGCACGATGACGTCGTCGGTGGCGGGGCGGCAGAGGTCGAGGGCCGTGACACGGCCGAGCACGCGATCGCGTAGCGCTTCGACTTCGTCGCCGCCTTCGATAATCGGCATCATGACGATGCCTTCGGACGTGCCGCAGTCACGCTCGGTAACCACGAGATCCTGCGCGACGTCGACGAGGCGGCGCGTGAGGTAACCCGAGTTCGCCGTCTTCAGCGCGGTGTCGGCCAGACCCTTACGGGCGCCGTGCGTCGAGATGAAGTACTGCAGAACGTCGAGCCCTTCGCGGAAGTTCGCGGTGATCGGCGTCTCGATGATCGAACCGTCCGGCTTCGCCATGAGGCCGCGCATACCGGCGAGCTGACGAATCTGCGCCGCGGAACCACGGGCGCCGGAGTCGGCCATCATGTAAATCGAGTTGAAGGAGGCTTGCTTGACGCGCTTGCCTTCCTTGTCGATGACATGCTCTGAACCGAGCTTGTCCATCATCGCCTTCGCCACCTGATCGTTCGTGTGCGACCAGATGTCGACGACCTTGTTGTAGCGCTCGCCGGTGGTGACGAGACCGGAGGCGTACTGGTCCTCGATCTCCTTCACACCTTCCTCGGCGGCCTTGATGATCGCGTCCTTCTCGTCCGGCACGACCATGTCGTCGACGCCGATCGACACGCCGGCGCGTGTCGCGTGCTTGAAGCCGGTGTACATCATGCGGTCGGCGAAGATGACCGTCTCCTTCAGACCGACGTTGCGGTAGCAGGCGTCGAACATCCGCGAGATGGAGCGCTTGTCGAGCGTCTTGTTGATGAGCACGAACGGCAGGCCCTTCGGCAACACCTGCGAGAGCAGAGCGCGGCCGACCGTCGTCTCGAGGAGCGTGGTCTTCGGATAGTCGTTGCCGTTCTCGTCGGTCTCGATGAAGGTCAGACGCACCTTGCAGCGGGCGTGCAGCGAGGCCGCGCCGGTCTCGTAAGCGCGATGCACTTCGTTGACGTCGGCGAACGCCATACCCGAGCCCTTCGCGTTCACGGACTCGCGGGTCATGTAGTAGAGACCCAACACCACGTCCTGCGTCGGCACGATGATCGGGTCGCCGTTCGCGGGCGAGAGGATGTTGTTCGTCGACATCATGAGGCTGCGCGCTTCGAGCTGCGCCTCGATCGACAAAGGCACGTGGACGGCCATCTGGTCGCCGTCGAAGTCGGCGTTGAACGCCGTGCAGACGAGCGGATGCAGCTGGATGGCCTTGCCCTCGATGAGCACCGGCTCGAAAGCCTGGATGCCGAGGCGGTGCAGCGTCGGTGCGCGGTTCAGCATGACCGGATGTTCGCGAATGACTTCCTCGAGGATGTCCCACACTTCCGGACCTTCGCGCTCGACGAGCTTCTTCGCGGCCTTGATGGTCGTCGCCATGCCGCGGCGCTCGAGCTTGCTGAAGATGAACGGCTTGAAGAGCTCGAGCGCCATCTTCTTCGGCAGGCCGCACTGGTGCAGCTTGAGCGTCGGTCCGACCACGATGACGGAACGGCCGGAGTAGTCGACGCGCTTGCCGAGGAGGTTCTGACGGAACCGGCCCTGCTTGCCCTTGATCATGTCGGCGAGCGACTTCAGCGGCAGCTTGTTCGTGCCGGTGATTGCGCGGCCGCGTCGGCCGTTGTCGAGCAGTGCGTCGACCGCTTCCTGCAGCATTCGCTTCTCGTTGCGCACGATGATGTCGGGCGCATTGAGGTCGAGCAGACGCTTCAGACGGTTGTTGCGGTTGATGACGCGACGGTAGAGATCGTTCAAATCCGAGGTCGCGAAGCGGCCGCCGTCGAGCGGCACGAGCGGGCGCAGTTCCGGCGGCAGCACCGGCAGGACCTTCATGACCATCCATTCCGGGCGGTTGCCGGAATGCAGGAAGGCTTCCATGAGCTTCAGGCGCTTCGTGAGCTTCTTGATCTTCGTGTCCGAGTTCGTGGTCGGCAGCTCTTCGCGGATCTTGTTGACCTCCTGCGCGAGATCGACCGTGCGCAACAGCTCGTAGACGGCCTCCGCGCCCATGCGCGCGTCGAAATCATCACCGTACTGCTCGATGGCCTCGAGATACGATTCCTCCGACAGGAGCTGACCGCGTTCGAGCTCGGTCATGCCGGGCTCGATGACGACATAGGCTTCGAAGTAGAGAATGCGCTCGATCTCGCGCAGCGTCATGTCGAGCAGGAGACCCATGCGGGAGGGCAGCGACTTCAGGAACCAGATGTGGGCGACCGGGCTCGCGAGCTCGATGTGGCCCATGCGCTCGCGGCGCACCTTGGCGAGCGTGACTTCGACGCCGCACTTCTCGCAGACGACGCCGCGGTGCTTCAGGCGCTTGTACTTGCCGCACAGGCACTCGTAGTCCTTGATGGGCCCGAAAATCTTGGCGCAGAACAGCCCGTCGCGTTCCGGCTTGAACGTGCGGTAGTTGATCGTCTCGGGCTTCTTCACTTCGCCGTAGGACCAGGACCGGATTTTCTCCGGCGACGCCAGTCCGATGTTGATCGCGTCGAAGTCCTCGACGTGCCCGTGACTCTTGAATAGATCGAGTAAGTCTTTCACCTTGGTTGCTCCTTAAGCGGGAACCACTAACCTTGTTCGTCGCCGCGCTTATTCGCGATCCAGCTCGATGTCGATACCGAGCGAGCGCATTTCCTTCAACAGCACGTTGAAGGACTCGGGCATTCCTGCCTCCATGTTGTGATCGCCGTCCACGATGTTCTTGTACATCTTGGTGCGGCCGTTCACGTCGTCCGACTTGACGGTCAGCATTTCCTGCAGCGTATAGGACGCGCCGTATGCTTCGAGCGCCCAGACTTCCATTTCGCCGAAACGCTGGCCGCCGAACTGGGCCTTGCCGCCCAGGGGCTGCTGCGTGACGAGGCTGTACGGGCCAGTGGAGCGCGCGTGCATCTTGTCGTCGACGAGATGGTTGAGCTTCAGCATGTACATGTAGCCCACGGTGACCGGCCGATCGAAGGGATCGCCGGTGCGTCCGTCGTAGAGCCGGGTCTGGCCGCTGCGCGGCAGGCCGGCGAGCTCGAGCATGTTCTTGATCTCGACTTCGGTGGCACCGTCGAAGACCGGCGTCGCCATCGGTACGCCGTTGACGAGGTTCTTCGACAACGACGTCACTTCCTCGTCCGTGAGCGTGCTGATGTCTTCCGGCTTGCCGCTCGAGTTGTAGATCCGGCTCAGGAAGTCGCGCAGTTCTGCCGAGCTCGCACAAGCCTCCAGCATCTGCCGGATCTTCGTGCCGAGACCGCGTGCCGCCCAGCCGAGATGGGTTTCGAGCACCTGGCCGACGTTCATGCGTGAAGGCACGCCGAGCGGGTTCAGCACCACGTCGACGGGGGTACCGTCCTCACCGTAAGGCATGTCCTCGACCGGGACGATCATCGAGATGACGCCCTTGTTGCCGTGACGGCCCGCCATCTTGTCGCCGGGCTGAGTGCGGCGCTTAACGGCGAGGTAGACCTTCGCCATCTTGAGCACGCCGGGGGCGAGGTCGTCGCCCGAGGTGAGCTTGTTGCGCTTCTCCTCGAACTGACGCTCGAAGTCCTCGTTGTGGTTCTCGAGCTGGGTCGCGAGACGCTCGATCTGTTCGTTGATCGCGTCGTCCTTTACCCGGATGTCGAACCATTGATCGCGTTTGACCTCGGCGAGTTGCTCCTTCGTGAGCTTGTCGCCCGCGCTCGTCCCGCGGGGGCCCTTCTCGATCGGACGGCCGATGATCAGCCGTTCGACGCGCATGTAGATGTCTTCCTGCAGGATACGGAGTTGGTCGTCGAGGTCCTTTTTCACCCTGGCGAGCTCGGCGCGCTCGATTTCGAGCGCTCGTGCGTCCTTCTCCACGCCGTCGCGTGTGAAGACCTGCACGTCGATGACCGTGCCGCTCATGCCGGACGGCACGCGCAGCGACGTGTCCTTCACGTCGGAAGCCTTCTCACCGAAGATCGCGCGCAGCAACTTCTCTTCCGGCGTCAGCTGCGTCTCGCCTTTCGGCGTGACTTTGCCCACGAGGATGTCACCCGGGTGCACCTCGGCGCCGATGTAGACGATGCCGGACTCGTCGAGCTTCGAGAGCGCACTCTCACTCACGTTCGGGATGTCTGCGGAGATTTCTTCCGGCCCGAGCTTCGTGTCGCGGGCGACGCAGGTCAGCTCCTCGATGTGGATGCTGGTGAAGCGGTCTTCCTGCACCACACGTTCGGAGATGAGGATGGAGTCCTCGAAGTTGTAACCGTTCCAGGGCATGAACGCGACGAGCAGATTCTGCCCGAGCGCGAGCTCACCGAGATCGGTCGCCGGGCCGTCGGCCAGGACGTCGCCGCGCGCGATGCGATCGCCCTGCTTCACCAGCGGCTTCTGATTGATGCACGTGTTCTGGTTCGAACGCGTGTACTTCGTCAGATTGTAGATGTCGACGCCGGGCTCGCCGGCCTTCGTCTCCTCGTCGTTCACGCGCACCACGATACGGCCCGCGTCGACGGAGTCGACCACGCCACCACGGCGCGCGCTCACGGTCACGCCGGAGTCCTGGGCGACCGTACGCTCGATGCCCGTGCCGACGAGCGGCTTCTCCGTGCGGAGCGTCGGTACCGCCTGGCGCTGCATGTTCGAGCCCATGAGCGCTCGGTTCGCGTCGTCGTGCTCGAGGAACGGGATCAGCGCCGCCGCCACCGAGACGATCTGCATCGGAGAGACGTCCATGTACTGGACGCGATCCGGCCCCGAGAGGGTGAACTCGTTCTGGTACCGGCAGGACACCAAGCTGTCGATGAGCTTGCCGGTCGCGTCGAGCTCGGCGTTCGCCTGCGCAATGACGTACTGGCTTTCTTCGATCGCCGACAGGTAGTCGACACGGTCGGTCACACGGCCGTCCTCGACCTTGCGATACGGCGTCTCGAGGAAGCCGTACTTGTTCGTGCGCGCATAGACCGCGAGCGAATTGATGAGGCCGATGTTCGGACCTTCAGGCGTTTCGATCGGGCACACGCGGCCGTAATGCGTCGGATGCACGTCGCGGACTTCGAAGCCCGCGCGCTCGCGCGTCAGACCGCCCGGGCCGAGAGCCGAAACGCGGCGCTTGTGGGTGACTTCGGACAGCGGGTTGTTCTGATCCATGAACTGCGAGAGCTGGCTCGAGCCGAAGAACTCCTTGATGACCGCGGAGACCGGCTTCGCATTGATCAGCTCTTGCGGCATGTAGCCTTCCGACTCCGCAAGGCTGAGGCGTTCCTTCACGGCGCGCTCGACGCGCACGAGTCCGACACGGAACTGATTCTCCGCCATTTCGCCGACGCTGCGCACGCGGCGGTTGCCGAGGTGGTCGATGTCGTCCACCGTGCCGTTGCCGTTGCGGATGTCGATGAGTACCTTCAGGACGTCGATGATGTCCTTTTCGGTCAGCACCCCCGGACCGTCCCCGGTGTCGCGTCCGACGCGGCGGTTGAACTTCATGCGGCCGACGGCCGAGAGGTCGTAACGCTCTTCGGTGAAGAACAGGTTCTTGAACAGGTTCTCGGCGGCTTCCTTCGTCGGCGGCTCACCGGGGCGCATCATGCGATAGATTTCGACCTGCGCCTCGAGCTGGGTCCGCGTCGAATCGGCCCGCAGCGTGTCCGAGATGTAAGCGCCGCGGTCCAGATCATTCGCGTAGATGATCTCGAATTCGCCGATCTGGGCGACGATCACTTTGTTGAGCAGATCGTCGGTGATCTCGGTATTCGCCTCGGCGATGACTTCGCCGGTCGACTTGTTGACGAGATCGCGCGCCAGCACCTTACCGGTCGCATAGGAACGCGGCACCGCGATTTCGCTCAGATTCGCGCGCTGGATGTCCCGAATGTGACGCACGGTGATGCGGCGTTCCGCTTCGACGATGACGTTGCCCTGGGCATCGGTCAGATCGAAATCGAGCGTCTGGCCGCGCAGGCGTTCAGGGACCAGGACGAGGCGGATCTCTTTCTGGGAAGTCTTGACGACATCCCGGTCGAAGAAGACTTCCAGCATCTGTTCGGAGGTGTAGCCGAGCGCGCGGAGCAGTACGGTCGCCGGAATCTTGCGGCGCCGGTCGATACGCACGAAGACGTGATCCTTCGGGTCGAACTCGAAATCGAGCCACGAGCCGCGATAGGGAATCACGCGGGCCGAGAACAGCAGTTTGCCCGAGGAGTGCGTCTTGCCGCGGTCGTGATCGAAGAACACGCCCGGCGAACGGTGGAGCTGGGAAACGATCACACGCTCGGTGCCGTTGATCACGAACGTGCCGTTCGCGGTCATGAGCGGCAACTCGCCCATGTACACTTCCTGCTCACGGATATCCTTCACCGTCTTCTCGGCACCGGACTCCTTATCGTAGAGGACGAGGCGGACTTTCACGCGCAGCGAAGCGGCGTAAGTCAGGCCACGGACCTGGCACTCCTTCACGTCGAAGATCGGCGTGCCGAGGCGATAGCTCACGTACTCGAGGACCGCATTGCCCGAATAACTCTCGATCGGGAACACGGACTTGAAAGCGGCGTGCAGACCGACGTCATCACGCTGCTCCGGGAACGTGTCCTCCTGCAGAAAGCTCCGGTAGGATTCGATTTGGGTCTCAAGCAGATATGGCACGCCCAGGATGGAGGGGCGCTTCCCGAAATCCTTCCTGATCCGTTTCTTCTCTGTGTACGAGTAGGCCATATTCGTCCTCATTTCGCGTGATCACACGCGAGCCTATGGGGTGGACATGCCGTCCGGACCTGGGTCCGGCGCGGCGAACAATCAGACGCGCGAGGCCCGATGCGATACCGGGCGGTGTGCCCGGCCCGCATCGGGCCCCGACTTGCGATAGCGAATCGTGCGTGCAAGCGGTCTTACTTGAGGTCGACCTTCGCACCCGCCTCTTCGAGCTGCTTCTTGATGCTTTCGGCTTCAGCCTTCGGCGCGGCTTCCTTGACGGTGGACGGAACACCTTCGACGAGGTCCTTCGCTTCCTTCAGACCGAGGCCCGTGATGGCGCGAATCGCCTTGATGACGTTGACCTTGTTCTCGCCGAAGCTCGTCATGATGACGTCGAAGTCTTCCTTCACTTCCACCGGCGCCGCTTCAGCGGCGGCCATCATCACCGGGGCGGCAGCGACGGCGGCGGCGGAGACGCCCCACTTGTCCTCGAGCTGCGAGACGAGTTCGGTGACTTCGAGGATGCTGAGGCTGCTGAGGACTTCAACCAGTTCTTCTTTCGAAACGGCCATTTGGGATACTCCTAATACGAAATTTGCGGTAATGAATTAAGCGGCTTCTTGCTGTTTGTCGCGATAGGCAGCCAGCACGCGAACGAACTGCGCACCCGGCTCGGCCAGGGTACGGACGAGTTGCGTCGCCGGCGCAATGAGGATGCCGAGCAGGCGCGCGCGCGCCTCGTCCAGCGTTGGCAGTGTCGCCAGCGCCTGGAGGTCCTCGGGACCACGAACTGCACCGCCGAAGGCGATTGCCTTCGTCACCAGCTGCTGATTCTCCTTGGAGAAGTCACGGACCAGCCTCGCGCCGGCGCCCGGATCGTCCATGGAGAACACGAGGATGAGCGGGCCGCTGAGCTTGTCCTGCAGACCTTCGAATGCAGTTCCACTCACGGCACGACGCGCGAGGGTGTTCTTCACCACCCGCACGTAGACCCCGGCTGCACGCGCTTTGGAACGGAGCCCGGTCATTTGCGCGACCGACAGCCCGGCATATTCCGCGGCGATTGCCGACGTAGCCTTCTGCGCCACCTCGTTGACTTCAGCAACAACCGACTTCTTTTGCTCTAAAGTCAAACTCACTTGATTTACTCCTGGTTGGGCACCTCGGCATCACTGCCTCGACACCACACCTTTTCGTCCGCGAACCGGGAAGGCTCACGGACCCCAACGGCGCTACTGACCAGGTTCATTACCTGCTTCGGGAGCACCGTCTACGCAGGCCGGCTCGGCCGATTAACCCTCTGGCTCTGGGGGCACGCCCCGGCATTCTCCGGTGCGACCCGCCGAGGCCTGTCGGGGCCTGCGGTCTTTGACGTCCGCCGGGTGGGAGCCCGGCGACCCAAAGTTCGTATAACTCGCTTCCTTACACGGACTCGACCGACGCGCGGTCGACCGCGATGCCCGGGCCCATCGTCGAGGAGACGGTGATGCCCTGCAGATAGATGCCCTTCGACGTGCTCGGCTTCGCGCGACGCAGGTCGTGCAGAATCGCATCGACGTTTTCCTTCAATGCGCTCACTTCGAACGACGCCTTGCCGATCGGGCAGTGGACGATACCGGCCTTGTCCGTTCGGTAGCGCACCTGACCGGCTTTAGCGTTGCGGACCGCTTCGGCGACGTTTGTCGTGACCGTGCCGACCTTCGGGTTCGGCATCAGGCCGCGGGGACCGAGGATCTGACCGAGCTGGCCCACGACACGCATCGTCGCCGGCGTCGCGATCGCGACATCGAAATTGATTTCGCCGCCTTTGACCTTCGCGGCGAGATCGTCGAGTCCGACGATATCGGCGCCCGCAGCGCGACCGGCGTCGGCATCCGCGCCGTCAGCGAACAGCGCGACGCGGACTTTCTTGCCAGTGCCGTTCGGCAGCACGGTCGAGCCGCGCACGACCTGGTCCGACTTGCGCGGGTCCACGCCGAGATTCACGGCGACATCGATCGTTTCGTCAAATTTCGCGGAGGCGAGTTCCTTGATGAGGCGAAGCGCCTCCTCGAGCGTGCGCGGCTGGGTCGCCGTGCCGAGCTTTTCCTTGATTGCGCGCCAGCGCTTCGAATTCTTGCTCATGGTCAAATCCCCTCGACTTCGATGCCCATGCTGCGAGCGGTGCCAGCGATGGTACGGACCGCGGCTTCGAGCCCTGCGGCGGTGAGATCGGGCGTCTTGGTCTTCGCGATTTCCTCGACTTGGGCGCGGGAGACCTTACCGACCTTGTCCTTGTTCGGCACAGCGCTGCCCTTGGGGATCGCGGCGGCTTTGCGCAGCAGCACGGACGCGGGCGGTGTCTTGGTGACGAACGTAAAGCTCTTGTCGGAAAACACCGTGATCACGACGGGAATCGGCAGGCCCGGCTCGATACCCTGGGTGCGGGCATTGAACTGCTTGCAGAACTCCATGATGTTCACGCCCTTCTGGCCGAGCGCGGGACCGACCGGCGGACTGGGATTCGCCTGCGCCGCTGCGACTTGCAGCTTGACGTAGGAATCGATCTTCTTTGCCATGAGAGACTACTCCTCGGGTGCTAACGCCTCGCGGCTCCCCGTCTTGAATGAAGCCCGCGCCACAGCGACGCGGGATCGAACTATCGGCGCCGGCTGTTCCACCGGCGCCGAAGGGTCAGTCCTTGGAGACCTGACCGAATTCCAACTCGACCGGCGTCGAACGACCGAAAATCGAGACGGCCACCCGCAGGCGGCTCTTCTCGTAATTCACTTCTTCGACCACGCCGTTGAAATCGGTGAACGGCCCATCGATGACTCGGACGACCTCGCCGACCTCGAAGAGCACCTTCGGACGCGGCTTGTCGGTGCCTTCCTGAATGCGGTTCAGAATGGTCTGGGCTTCTTTCTCCGTGATCGGCGTAGGCCGGTCACTGGTGCCGCCGATGAAGCCCATCACCTTTGGGCAGTCCTTGACGAGATGCCAGGAAGCCTCGTCCATTTCCATCTGGACGAGTACGTAGCCGGGAAAGAACTTGCGGTCGCTCTTGCGCTTTTGTCCGTCGCGCATCTCGACGACTTCTTCGGTCGGAACGAGGATTTGACCGAACTTCTCCTCGAGACCAAAGCGTTTCACACGATCCTCGAGCGAGCGCTTGACCTGATTTTCAAAGCCGGAATAGGCGTGGACGACGTACCACTGCAATGCCATGGGTTATGCCCCCTGCCCCATCACGAATCGCACGAGGCCGCCGAGGGCGAGGTCCAGCAACCACAGCAGAATAGATGCCACAACGACGACGAACATCACCACCAGGGTGGTCTGAACAGTCTCTTGCCGCGTCGGCCAGACGACCTTGCGCACTTCGACCTGGGATTCGCGGACGAAGCCGAGAAAAATCCGCCCTTTGTCGGTCTGCAGCGCGAGCGCGACCGATCCACCGAACGCGACGAGCAGTCCGGCATAGCGAGCCAGCTTCGACTGATCTGCGAAATAGTAGAAGGCCACGATGGCAAGCAGCAGCAGCGCGAGCGCCGCGCCGAGCTTGACCGTATCGAGCGAGTTTTGAGTTGGTTCTGCTTTTGCGTTCATTGCTGTCGCTCGCGTATCCCATCCGCCCGGACTGGCCCGGGAACAAGTGTTTGCCCTACAACGATGGCAGGCCAGGAGGGAATCGAACCCCCAACCTGCGGTTTTGGAGACCGCCGCTCTGCCAATTGAGCTACTGGCCTATCGTTGCTCTGCTCGTCCCCGGTCTGGAATACCGCTACGCCGAGCGCAGCGCCCAATCTCACTCGATGATCTTGGAAACGACTCCGGCGCCGACCGTACGGCCGCCCTCGCGGATGGCGAAGCGCAGACCCTCCTCCATCGCGATCGGGTTGATCAGCTTCACCGTGATCTTCACGTTGTCGCCCGGCATCACCATCTCCA
>JACQWY010000056.1 GCA_016209015.1 Gammaproteobacteria bacterium
GCACGCGCGAGGCTTTCGCGTCTTCGGCGGGATCCCGAAGCGCGGGATCTACGACAACATGAAGACGGCGGTGGATCGCGTCGGCGTCGGCAAGCGGCGCATCGTCAACACGCGCTTCGCGGCGATGTCGTCGCATTACCTGTTCGAGCCGGACTTCCGAACATTAAAAGGTGACAGATTTATTTTCTGCCGATCCCGAAATTCAGTTCTGTTGCGCGCTGGCTGGGAAAATAAATCTGTCACCTTTTTTGATTCAAATACTGGCCGAGCGCGCTGAGCCCGACCTTTCCTTCAGGCGTATCCCCAGCGAGTAGAGAAACAGCATCGACGACGAATTTCGGCCGACGCTCGGGAGCTGGAGTTGAAGATTCCGCTTTCGCCGGCTGCCCCTTCGTGGCCTTGTTCGCATCGTTCGTGACGGATTCCGGCTCCGTCGCAGGCTTCCATTCGAAAAATTGATCGCTCGCGTTACGCAATGCATCCGGCGTCTTCGCTTCACCGACGATGCACACCGTCGCCCCGCGCTCGCGCAGCTTGCGACACAGGTACGCGAAATCGGAATCGCTGGTGACGAGGCAGAAGGTCTCGGCGCGATTGTCGAATCGGGCTTCGAGCGCATCTAGCGCGAGAGCGAGGTCCGCGGTGTTCTTGCCGGAAGAGTACTGGTATTGCAGGCAGGGAGTGAATGCGAGCCGAACGAGCGCGTCCTGCCAACGCTGGGTCAAAGTCGTGTGATTACCATAACCCCGCCGTAGCACGATGCGCCCGAACTGCGCGGCGAAGCGCAACGCGTCTTCGAGAATCTCGGGCGACACATTGTCGCAATCGACCAGAACAGCAACCCGCGATTCTCCCTTCGCGGCTTCCATGCCCTACTCCCACTCGATCGTAGCCGGTGGCTTCCCCGAAATGTCATAAACGACCCTGGACACCCCAGGCACTTCGTTAATAATCCGCCTGGACACATGATCCAAAAACTCATACGGCAAATGCGCCCAATGCGCCGTCATGAAATCGATCGTCTCCACCGCACGCAACGCAATCACGTGGTCATACCGCCGCGCGTCGCCTTGAACGCCGACCGACTTCACCGGGAGGAACACCGCAAACGCCTGGCTCACGCGATCGTACAAGCCATGCGCGCGCAGCTCCTCGATGAAGATCGCATCCGCTCGACGCAGGCAATCCGCATAGCCTTTGTCGATCTCGCCGAGGATGCGCACGCCTAAGCCCGGCCCCGGAAACGGATGCCGATACACGAGCTCGCGCGGCAGGCCGAGCTCCATGCCGATGCGGCGGACTTCGTCCTTGAAGAGCTCCTTCAGCGGCTCGACGAGCTGCATGTTCATCTCGGCGGGCAGGCCGCCGACGTTGTGGTGGGACTTGATGACATGGGCTTTGCCGGAGGCGGCGCCGGCGGATTCGATCACGTCCGGATAGATCGTGCCCTGGGCGAGCCAGCGCACGCCCTCGAGCTTGTGGGCTTCGCGGTCGAAGACCTCGATGAAGACGCGGCCGATGATCTTGCGCTTCTGCTCGGGGTCGGCGACGCCGTGGAGCGCGTCGAGGAAATGCTTCTCCGCATCGACGCGGATGACGCGCACGCCGAGGTGCTCGGCGAACATCGCCATCACTTCGTGCCCTTCGTTCAAACGTAAGAGGCCGTTGTCGACGAAGATGCAGGTGAGCTGATCGCCGATCGCGCGTTGCAGGAGTGTGGCGACGACGGAGGAATCGACGCCGCCCGAAAGCCCCAGCAGCACTTTGTCCGTGCCGACCTCGGCGCGCACGCACGCGATTGCGTCGTTGACGATGTTCTCGGGCGTCCAGAGGCCGGCGCAGCCGCAGATGTCGTGCACGAAGCGGTTGACGATCGCCGTGCCCTGCTTCGTGTGCGTGACTTCGGGATGGAACTGCAGCGCGTAGTAGCGGCGTGCCTCGTCCGCCATGCCGGCGATCGGGGCGCTCGGCGTGGAGGCGATGAGCTTGAAGCCGTCGGGCATGACGGTGACGTGATCGCCGTGGCTCATCCACACGTCGAGGAGGCCGTGGCCTTCGACGTTCGTCTTGTCCTCGAGTCCTTCGAGCAGCTTCGAATGTCCGCGCGCACGCACTTCGGCGTAACCGAATTCGCGGCTCGCCGCGGCCTCCACCTTGCCGCCGAGCTGCGCGGCCATGGTCTGCATGCCGTAGCAGATGCCGAGCACGGGGACGCCTGAGTCGAACACGCACTGCGGCGCTTTCGGGCCGTTCGCGGCGGTCACGGATTCCGGGCCGCCCGAAAGAATGATGCCCTTCGCGCCGAAGGCCGCGACCTTCGCGGGATCGTAGTCCCAGGGTTTGATCTCGCAGTAGACCTGCGCCTCGCGCACGCGGCGGGCGATGAGCTGGGTGTATTGCGAGCCGAAGTCGAGGATGAGGATTCGATCGGCGTGGATGTCGGCGGCGATCCGGCCGGCGCGGTCTTCCCTGGAACTCATCTCAAAATTCAGCTGAGTGTCGCAGGCAAGGCGCGAGGGCCGCGAGGAGCGCAGTTTACATGCGAGTAAATGAGCACCGGAGCGGTGCTCGCAACGCCGCATGCGGCGCTCAGATGAGTTTTGAGGTGAGTTCTCATTCGGGCGTCAATCGACGCGATAGTTCGGCGCTTCTTTCGTGATCTGCACGTCGTGGACGTGGCTCTCGCGCATGCCGGCGAGCGTCACGCGGGTGAAGCGCGGCTTCGTGCGCAGCTCTTCGATGTTGCGGCAACCGGTGTAGCCCATCGCGGCGCGCAGCCCGCCGATCAGCTGATGCACGATCGCATTCAGCGGGCCCTTGTACGGCACGCGGCCTTCGATGCCTTCCGGCACGAGCTTCTCGATCTCGCCGCTCTCCTGGAAGTAGCGATCGCTCGAGCCGTGCTTCTGCGCCATCGCGCCGAGCGAGCCCATGCCGCGATAGGACTTGTAGGAGCGGCCCTGGTAGAGCTCGACTTCGCCCGGCGCTTCCGCGGTGCCGGCGAAGAGGCTGCCGAGCATGACGGAATGCGCACCCGCGACGATCACTTTCGCCACATCCCCGGAGTAACGGATGCCGCCGTCGGAGATGAGCGGCACGCCGGACTTCGCGAGCTTCGCGGCGACGTCGAAGACCGCGGTGATCTGCGGCACGCCGACGCCGGTGACGATGCGCGTCGTGCAGATCGAGCCCGGTCCGATGCCGACCTTGACCGCGTCCGCGCCCGCGTCGACGAGCGCCTCGGCCGCCTCACCCGTCGCGATGTTGCCGCCGATGACCTGCGTGTACGGGAAGTGCTTCTTCACCCAGCGCACCATCTGCAGCACGCCGGCGGAATGGCCGTGCGCGGTGTCGACGACGAGCACGTCGACCCCGGCCGCGACGAGCGCTTCGATGCGTTCGTGCGTGCCCGCGCCCGTGCCGACCGCGGCGCCGACGCGCAGGCGGGCGTCGCTGTCCTTGCAGGAATTCGGGTATTCGTCGGACTTCTGGATGTCCTTCACCGTGATGAGGCCCTTCAGCGCGAACATCTCGTCGACGACGAGGACCTTCTCGATGCGATGCTTGTGGAGCAGCGCGATGACTTCGCCCTTCGGCGCGTTCTCGCGCACGGTGATGAGCCGATCCTGCGGCGTCATGATCTCGCTGACGGGCGCGTCGAAGCGCGTCTCGAAGCGGAGATCGCGGCTCGTCACGATGCCGATGAGCTCGTTGCCCTTCACGACCGGCACGCCCGAGATGCGCTTCGCGCGCGTGAGCGCGAGCACTTCGCCGATCGTCATCGTCGGCGGGACGGTGATCGGATCGCGGATGACGCCGCTCTCGAATTTCTTGACCTGGCGGACGTGAGTCGCCTGCTCGTCGGGGGTCATGTTCTTGTGGATGATCCCGATGCCGCCTTCCTGCGCGAGCGCGATCGCGAGCCCGGCCTCGGTGACCGTGTCCATCGCGGCGGACATGAAGGGGATCTGCAGCTCGATGTCGCGCGTGAGCTTCGTTTTCAGCTCGACTTCGCGGGGCAGCACCTCGGAGTAGTCCGGAACGAGAAGAACGTCGTCGAAAGTGAGGCCGTCGCCGCGGATGCGCATGGTTCGGAGCCGATCCCGTAGAATGGTGCGAGGAAGATAGAATTATATGGGCTGGGCCCCCATCGGTAAACGCGGGGACCAGCCGGGTAATAGCCGTGGCCTCGAATCCCGAACGCGACATCTACACCGTTTCGCGCTTGAACCGCGCCGTGCGCGAGCTGCTCGAGGGCCGCTTCGGCGCGGTCTGGATCGAGGGCGAGCTCTCGAACCTCGCGCGCCCCGCCTCGGGGCACCTCTACTTCTCGCTGAAGGACGCGAACGCCCAGGTGCGCTGCGCGATGTTCCGCTCGCGCCAGAGCGGGCTCGGCTTCACGCCCCGCGACGGCATGCACGTCGTGGCTTACGCCCGCGTCGGAATGTACGAGCCGCGCGGCGAATTCCAGCTCGTCGTCGAGCATCTGGAACCCGCCGGCGAAGGCGTGCTCCGCATGCGCTTCGAGGCCTTGAAGCGAAAACTCGCCGCCGAGGGGCTTTTCGAGACGGAAACGAAGCGCCCGCTGCCGGCCTGGCCGGTGGCGATCGGCGTCATCACCTCCCCGACGGGTGCGGCTGTCCGGGACATCCTGCACGTATTGGCCCGGCGGAATCCCGCCATTCCGGTCGTCATCTACCCGGCGGCGGTGCAGGGCGCGGCGGCCGTGCCGGAGCTCGTCGCGGCGCTCCAGGCGGCGAACGCGCGGGCTGAATGCGACGTGCTGATCCTCGCCCGCGGCGGCGGCTCGCTCGAGGACCTCTGGGCCTTCAACGAGGAGGCGCTCGCGCGGGCCGTGCACGCCTCGGAGATCCCGGTCGTGAGCGGGGTCGGGCACGAAATCGATTTCACGATCGCGGATCTCGTCGCGGACGTGCGCGCACCGACGCCCTCGGCCGCGGCCGAATTGTGCTCGCCGGAAGCCGGTGAGGCGCTGCGCCTCTTCGGCGGCTTCGAGCGGCGGCTCGCGGCGGCGATGAACGCGCGGCTCAAGACGCTCGCGGCGAAGGAATCCGAGCTCGCGCGGCGACTGCGGCATCCGGGCCGGCGGGTGGAGGAGCTCTATCAGCGCGTCGACGAGCTCTCGCGCCGGCTGCCGCAGGCGCTCGCGACGCAGTTGAGGCTGCGGGAATCGCGATTGGCGATCCTGTCCTCGCGGCTCGCGGCGGTGACCCCGCTCGGCTTCGCGGCCGTGATGCGGGAGCGGGTCGCGGCGCAGCAGATGCGGCTCGGGCTCGCGATGGGGGCTCGGTTGAAAGAAGCGGCCATGCGCGTCGAGGCGACGGAGCGGGCCTTGCGAACGGTGAGCCCGCTCGCGACGCTCGATCGGGGGTATGCGATTCTGACGGATGCCGAGGGCCGGATTGCGCGGGATGCGGCGAAGTATCGTCCCGGGGACAAGCTCGAGGCCCGGTTGGCGCGGGGGCGGCTCGGGGTCGTCGTGGAATCGAAAGAGGCGCCGCCGGAGGGTTGAGGCTGCTGCGCCGGCGGTCTCCGTAGGTCTTCGTAGGTCCGTATTAGCGCCAGCGTAATCGGACGTTCGCAACCATGCGCCTGAGCGTCCGATTACGCCTGCGGCTAATCGGACCCACGAATCGAGTCACTCCGGCGCCGGCACCGTCTCGTAGTGCACGCGATACCACAGCAATCCCACCCATTCGTGGATCACGTCGCGCGAAGTCAGCAGGAAGCCCGCCGACGGCAGCAGGGCATAGGGGAAGATCAACTCGCTCGCGCGCACCGAGGCGAACGACGTCGGGGCGGGCACGACCTCGAAGCCCGCGAGCTCGAAGACGCGTTTCGCGCGCGGCATGTGGGTCGCGTGCGTGACGAGCAGGATCTTCGGGGCGGTCTGTTTCAGCTCCTGCGAGAAGCCCGCGTTCTCCGCCGTGTTGCGGCTGTTCGCCTCGATCCACTGCACGGGCACGCCGAATTCGTCATGGAGCACCTGGGCCATGGTGATGCCGACGGGCACGCCGTTGCCGATCGGCTCGCCGCCGACGGTCGCGACGGGCAGGTCGAGCTCGTGGTGGAGGAAGGCGGCGTAGCGGATGCGGATCAGCGAGTCCGCGCCGACCGTGCTGCCGCCGTATTCCGGCGCGTTCGGATAGCTCGAGCCGCCGAGGACGACGATCGCTTTCGCGCCCGAAGCGCGCGCGGCTTCCGGCGTGAGCGGCGGCCAGGTCTCGAGCGTGCCGGCGATGAGCACGGCGCCGTAAGGTGTCGCGAGCAGCCACAGGCTCAGCAGGGCGAAGGCGAGCAATCCCGCGCCGAGCCGCGGCCGGCGCCGACGCAGCAGCGCGCCGAGGACCGCGAGCAGGATGTTCGCGCCCGGCGGCAGGAAGAAGGGTTTCAGCAGATAGCCGAACAGCACGTCCATGAAGTCCGGATCAGATCGCGGAGGAGCGGCGCGCCGGGCTCATCCGGCGGCGTTCAGCCGACCTCCTCGCCGGCCGCCTGACGGTCGGCATGATACGAGGAGCGCACGAGCGGCCCGCTCGCGACGCGCGTGAAGCCGAGATCGCGGGCGTAGGCGCCGAGCCCGGCGAATTCCCCGGGCGTCACGAAGCGGCTCACGGGCAGATGCGAGCGGCTCGGCTGCAGGTACTGGCCGAGCGTCAGCATCTCGCAGTCGTGCGCACGCAGATCACGCAGCACGTCGCGTACTTCGTCGAGCTCTTCACCGAGACCGAGCATGACGCCGGACTTCGTCGGGATCGCGGGATGCCGCGCCTTGAACTGCCGGATGAGCTCGAGCGACCACGCGTAGTCCGCGCCCGGACGTACGGCGCGATAGAGCCGCGGCACGGTCTCGAGGTTGTGATTGAAGACGTCGGGGGGCGCGACGGCGAGCGCCTCGAGCGCGGGCTCGAGCCGGCCGCGGAAATCGGGCACGAGGACTTCGATCCGGATGTCCGGCGCGGCCGCGCGGACGGCGGCGACGCAGGCCGCGAAATGCGCGGCGCCGCCGTCGCGGAGATCGTCGCGATCGACGGAGGTGATCACGACGTAACGCAGCTTCATCGCGGCGATCGCGGCGGCGAGATGCGCGGGCTCGTCCGGATCGAGCGGCGACGGCCGGCCGTGCGCGACGTCGCAGAACGGGCAGCGCCGCGTGCACAGCGCGCCCATGATCATGAACGTCGCCGTGCCCTTCGTGAAGCACTCGCCGAGATTCGGGCAGGACGCTTCCTCGCACACGGAGTGCAGGGCGTGATCGCGCAAGAGACCTTTCAGCGCGAGCACCTTCGGATCCGTCGGCGCCTTCGCTTTCAACCACGCGGGCTTGCGCGGCAGCGGTCCCGTCGTCGGTTCGACCTTCACCGGAATGCGCGCGACTTTGAGCGCGCCGCGCTCGGCGCGGCCCGGCGGTTTGATCGGGGGTGTGCTCATCGGTGCGTACCTCCAGCAGCGAGTCGTGGCCGGGCGGTATCCGGCTCCGGATCGAGCAACTCCAGCAGCAGCGGTTCGAGCAGCCGGCCCGCCGCTTCCCAGTCGAGCGCATGCCCGAGGCGCGCGAGGCTCGTGACCTCGAGGCCGGGATAGCCGCAGGGATTGATGCCCGCGAACGGGCCGAGATCGAGATCGCAGTTCAACGCGAGGCCGTGATACGAACAACCGCGCTTGATGCGCAGACCGAGTGCCGCGACTTTCGCGCCGCGCACGTAGACGCCCGGCGCTTTCGGGCGGCGCTCGCCCTCGATGCCGAGCGTGGCGAGCAGGCGGATGATCGCCTCTTCGAGCCGCATCACGAGCTCGCGCGGCCCCCAGCCGCGGCGCTCGAGATCGAGCAGCACGTAGCCGACGAGCTGGCCGGGGCCGTGATAGGTGATCTGGCCGCCGCGATCCGTGCGCACGACGGGCACCTCGCCCGCCGCGAGCAGATGCTCGGGCCGGCCGGCGCGGCCGAACGTGTAGACCGGATCGTGCTCGACGAACCAGAGCTCGTCGGCGCCGTTCTCCCCGCGCGCCTCGGTGTAGCGGATCATCTCCTCCCACACCGGCGCGTAGGGCCGGCGCCCGAGGCGCCGCACGGCGATGCTCATAACACCAGCAGCACGCGTTCGTGCGCGGACAGCTCGCGATAGAGGTTGTCGAGCTGCTCCTGGCTCTCGGCCTGGATCGTGACGGTGACGGAGACGTACTTGCCGCCGCTGCTCGCACGCAAGCGCAGCGCGCCCTCGCGCAGATCCGCGACGTGCCTGAGCACGATCTCGGCGACGAGACTGTCGAATTCCGCGATCGCCTCGCCCATCACCTTGATGGGGAAATCGCAGGGAAACTCGAGAATGCTTTCGCGTTCTGTGCTCATGGGGCCGGGCTTGCTGAAAGGAGTCATATGCGGCCTCATTCTAGCCTTTTCCACCCCGGCGCCGCGCGCCGGAATTTGCAAAAGTTTCGGGAGGGCGCGACGTTCGAGCCGGCGGCGCTGTTAGAATGCCCTGACCGGTACGGGTTCCCGACCGGCGTGGGGATAGGGATTCGGCACCAGCCGTCAATAACTTCGAGCCGGGGGCGAAGACGTGAAAGACATCCTGTTCGGGCTGTTCTACGTCGTGGCGATCACGGTCGTGATCCTGCATTTCACCGGCTGGCTCGCGGCGCGCAACCTCGAGTGGATCGTCTACGTGATCGCGGTCGCCGTCTTCCCCGTGGTCATCTTCCTGCACTGAGCGCCGTCCGGCGCCCCGTTACTCGACGAGATTCTTCGGCCGCTGGTGCGCGAGCAGCTTCGCGCCGCCTGCTTTCAGTCGATGCCCCGAGAACGCGACGGCGAGCACGTAGACCGCGGCCGTCGGCATCACTTTCGGCGTTTCGACGAGGCGTTCCACGTCCGTCACGAGATGGCGCACGAGGTATTCGAGGCCCGGGTTGTGACCGATGAGCAGCAGCGGTCCGTCGGCGGCGGCCTCGGCCTGGCCGAGCAGCGTCTCGAGATCCGCGAGGTAGAGTGCGGGCTCGAAATCGGGCGCGGGCGGCTTCGCGAGCCCGGCCGCGACGCGCTCCACCGTCTGGCGGGTACGCAGCGCGGGTGAGCTGAGGATCCGGGCGGGCTGCCAGGCCGCCGCGCCGAGCCAGCGCCCCATCCGCGTCGCGTCGCGCTCGCCGCGCTCGTTCAGCGGTCGCTCGAAATCCGACATGCCGGGACTCTCCCAGCTCGATTTCGCGTGGCGCATGACGATGAGAATGGCGTCGCTCATGAGGACTTTCCGTCGGAAACTGAACCGGCTTCGCAGTCTCGGGCACCCGTCGCGGCAGGGTTCCGGGCCGGAGTCCAAAAAGCCCGGGCGCCGCCGATGTATGGGTCAGGACCTAGTGTAGGCAGCCCGCCCCCGGCCCACAATGCAAGCAGCGCTCCCCCTGACAGCACCGAACGGCATCGACGAGCAGGTCGAGCGCGCGATGACGCTCGATCTCGCGGTGCTCGCGCAGGTCGAGCGCGGCGATCGCATCGAAGTCGAGCGCGTGGCGGATCGGACCATCGAGCTCTTCGCGCGGACGATCCGCATCCTCGAGGATCAGCATCGCCCCGGGCCGGGCGAAACCGAGCCCTTCATCGGTCCGCCTCCCGGCTTCGTCCCCGAAGAGCTCGATTTGCGCGAGCGCTTCCTGTTCGCCGAAGCGCTCGGCAGTTATTCGACGCTGCACGACCTCGTGAACGGCGATTCACCCGCCTACCGGCTTTTCCTCGAATGCGGCGGGCGCGGCTCGTCACCGGAGCTCGCGCCCCAGGAGGCGACGCGTCTCGAGGCGTACCGCAGCCAGATCCACGAAGCCTTGATCCACGCGAACGCGTATCTGCTCTCGAACGTCGGCGACGGCTTCACGGGCGACGAGCTGCACGAGCTCAACGTGATCCTGAAGGAGGCGGAGGCGCGCTTCGAGCGCATCACGGCACTACTCGGCGGCAATCACATCCGCGAGGTCGAGCGGGCCGTGATCGCGCTCAACCGTCTCAACGAGAAGATGAAATCCGTGAAGCCGACGGTGGACGGCATCTTCCTCGTCGACAGCGAAGTGATGTTCGTGCCGACGAACGACCTGATCGACATCGTGAACACGATCTTCGCCGCCGTGGGCAATCCCTACGTCGCGCAGAACGTCGACGGCATGCTGCTGCTCGCGGGCCGCAACCTGCTCATCCAGGTCGTCTCGTTCTACTCCTATTACGGCAAGCAGCAAATCTACAACGCGTTCAAGAAGAGCCAGGGCGCGATTCCGCGCCACGTCATCGCCCGCCACGTGCGCTACGAGATCCGCAAGCTCTTCCAGGCCTGCAAGGCCGAGAACCGTCTCGTGCTGAAGCGGGTGATGGCGCACGCGGAACGCGAATTCGAGATCTCCGTGAAGGCCATCCGGACCGAAGCCGAGCACTCGGCGATCCGGGCGGTCCACCTCCTCATGCCCCCCGAGCCGCCGCCTCCGCCGCCGGAACGTCAGACCATCCTCAGCCGCCTGCGTGCGTGGCTGTTCCGCTGAACCCGGACGGGGTTGTACCATAGGCGTCAAATTGCTGACGTGGTTCCCGGGGTCAATATGGTCGTTCTGCGAGCGAGTGCCGAGCTGCTCCGGCGTGTGCCGATGTTCAGCAGTTTGAGCGATGACCAGCTCCAACGCGTGATCTCCTCCCCCAAGAACGCCGTCATCGAATACCGCCCGCTCGAAACCATCATCGCGGAAGACGAGGTGGCGGACTGCATGTTCATCATTCTCGACGGCACCTGCGACGTGCGCATCAAGGCCGTCGGCGGCCGCGAAATCACGATCGCGACGCTCAAGACCGGCGAATTCTTCGGCGAGCAGGCACTCCTCCCGGGCGCGACCGGCCGCCGCAACGCGAGCGTGCGCGCACTCCAGCCCTGCCGACTGTTCCGGATCACGAAGGACGACGTGCTGCTCGGCACGGGCCAGCCCCTCGACGATGCCCGCATCGCCCCCGACGTGCCGCCGCCGAGCGAGGACGAGCGCGTGCGCATGCTGTTGCGGACGGTCAACCTCTTCCGCTCGCTCTCACCGCGCGATCTCGAACGCGTCGGCGACTGGACCGAGGTCGTGCGCTTCGATGCCGGCGACATCATCGTGCGCGAGGCCGAGCAGGGCGATTTCATGTACGTCGTGATCGAGGGTTCGGTCGAGGTGTTCGTGCTGGACGACGACGGCAAAATCGTAGTGCTCGCGCGCCTGACCCGCGGCCACTACTTCGGCGAACAGGCGCTGCTGCCGAATTCGACCGGCGTGCGCAACGCGAACGTCCGCGCCGACGGCGCGGTGACGCTGGTGCGCGTCGCGAAGCGCTACTTCCAGCTCATCGTCAATCACGACAACAAGCTCATGCTCGCGCTGAAAGCCGTCGGCGACGCCCAGCGCAAGAAGATCATGAGCGCGCTGGGCCAGGAGCCGCACTGAGCCGCAGCGCCTCGCGGCGGCGCATCCGACCCGCTGCCAAGCGCGTGCATTTGCGCTAACCTTGGCGCCTCGATGCACGCACTCGAAATCCAAGGTCTCACGAAGGTCTACCCGACCGGCAAGCGCGCCCTCTCGGGCATCGATCTGACCGTCGGCGAAGGCGAGTTCTTCGCCCTGCTCGGCCCGAACGGCGCCGGCAAGTCGACGACCATAGGGATCATCACCTCGCTCGTGAACAAGACGAGCGGCACGGTGAAGGTCTTCGGCGCGGACATCGACCGGGATTTCGAGCTCGCGAAATCCTATCTCGGCGTCGTGCCCCAGGAATTCAACTTTTCCCAGTTCGAGACCGTCTGGGAGATCGTGATCAACGAGGCCGGCTTCTACGGCATCCGCCGCCCGCTCGCGATCGAGCGCGCCGAGAAGTACCTGCGCCAGCTCGGTCTGTGGGAGAAGCGCAAGGACCGCTCGCGCACGCTCTCGGGCGGCATGAAGCGCCGGCTGATGATCGCCCGCGCGCTGATCCACGAACCGCGGCTGCTCATCCTCGACGAGCCGACGGCTGGCGTCGACATCGAAGTGCGGCGCTCGATGTGGCAGTTCCTCGCCGAGCTCAATCGCGCGGGCCGCACCATCATCCTGACCACGCACTATCTCGAGGAGGCCGAGCTCCTCTGCCGCAACATCGCGATCATCGACGACGGCCTCATCATCGAGAACACCGGCACGAAAGACCTGCTCGGCAAGCTCCACGCCGAGACGTTCGTGCTCGATGTCGCCGTGCCGCTCGACGCTGCGCCGGCGTCGGAGAATTTTCCGTTCTCGCTCATCGATCCGACGACGCTCGAGGTCGTCGTCGACAAGCGTCAGAGCATGAACGGCTTGTTCGAATGCCTCTCCGATCTCGGCATCACGGTCACCAGCATGCGCAACAAGACGAACCGGCTGGAAGAGCTCTTCGTGAAGCTCGTGCAGGACAACGACAGCGAGGCCGTGCATGACTGAGCGCGAGCCGCCGCCCGAACGCAACTATCTCGTCGCGTTCAACACCATCCTCTACAAGGAGATCAGCCGCTTCATGCGGATCTGGGTGCAGACGATCCTGCCGCCCGCGATCACGATGGGCCTCTACTTCGTCATCTTCGGGCACTTGATCGGGCCGCGCATCGGCACGATGCACAATTTCCCGTACATGCAGTACATCGCGCCCGGCATCATCATGATGTCGGTCATCACGAACGCCTATGCGAACGTCGTGTCCTCGTTCTTCGGCGCCAAATTCCAGCGCCACATCGAAGAGATCCTCGTCGCACCCGTGCCGAACATCCTGATCCTCGCGGGCTTCGTCTCAGGCGGCATCGTCCGCGGCATCGTCGTCGGCATCGTGGTGACGATAGTCGCGCTCTTCTTCACGGATCTCGCCGTGCACTCCTATGCCGTCACGATCGCGGTGGTGGTCCTGACCGCAGCGCTCTTCTCCATCGCCGGTCTCATCAATGCCGTCTTCGCGAAGAAGTTCGACGACATCTCGATCGTGCCGACGTTCGTGCTGACGCCGCTCACCTATCTCGGCGGCGTCTTCTATTCGATCGATCTCCTGCCGACGTTCTGGCAGCGCCTCTCGCTCGGCAACCCGATCCTCTACATGGTGAACGCGTTCCGCTACGGCATCCTCGGCGTCACCGACATCAATATCGGCACGGCCTTCACCGTTATCGTCGCGTTCAACATCGTGCTGTTCTTCTGCGCGCTGTATCTCTTGAACCGCGGCGTCGGCATAAGAACGTAGGCATCGCGGCTGTAGGTCCATTGATTAGCCGCAGGCGCATTCGGACGTTCGCTCCGGCGCTGACATAGCTGGCTCTCTCGACGAGCGTCCGATTACGCTGGCACTAATCAATGGACCTATGGAGCCCGCCCCTCACGGAACAAATTCTGGACAGCTTACTTATTTCGCACTCGGCGCTTGAATAGACCGAGCCTCAGGGGCCGAAATAAGTAAACTGTCCCCGAATTTCCGACACCGCGATCGATGCTATAAATCTCCGCTGTCCATGCTGCGCCGCCGCGTCGGCCGATGCCTCGCCAATCGCGTGCCGCCCGCTATACTGGCGGCCCCTACGACACGGAGATCACGCATGAGCTCACGCCTCGGATTCGGCATCTTCCTCGCCCCGTTTCACCGCGCCGGAGAGAATCCGACGCTCGCGCTGGAGCGCGATCTCGAGCTCGTCGCGCATCTCGATCGGCTGGGCTACGACGAGGCCTGGATCGGCGAGCATCATTCGGCGGGGACGGAGATCATCGCGTCGCCGGAAATCTTCATCGCCTTCGCCGCCGGGCGCACGCGCCACATCAAGCTCGGCACGGGCGTCATCAGCGTCGGCTATCACAATCCGTTGTGGGTCGCGAACCGCCTCGTGCAGCTCGATCACATGACGCGCGGTCGCATCATGTTCGGAGCGGGGCCGGGTTCGCTGCCGACGGACGCGGCGATGATCGGCATCGACCAGTCCGAGACGCGTGACCTGCTGGAGCAGGGCTTCGACATCATCATGCAGCTCCTCACGACCGAGGAGCCGGTGAACTTCAAGAACCAGCGCTGGGATCTGCGCGACGCGCGCCTGCACCTGCGGCCGTACTCGAACCCGCTGTTCGATTGCGCCGTCGCGGCCGTCGCTTCGCCGTCCGGTCCGCGCCTCGCCGGCAAGCACGGTGTGGGCCTGCTCTCGCTCGGCGCGACGCAGGCCGCGGGCTTCGACGCGCTCGCGATGCACTGGGACGTGATGGAACAGCGCGCGGCGCAGTTCGGCAAGGTCGCGGACCGTTCGCAGTGGCGCCTCGTCGGCATGGTCCACTGCGCGGAGACGCGCGAGCAGGCGCGCCGCGACGTCGCTTACGGCATCGCGCACTGGTTCAAATACTTCCAGTCCGTCGCCGCCCTGCCGCACATGAACCCGACCGGCAACGAGCTCGAGGAGATGATCGATTTCGTCGAAGCCTCGGGACTCGGCATCATCGGCACGCCCGACGATTGCAAGGCACAGATCGAGCGCCTCATGGCGCAATCGAACGGCGGCTTCGGCACCTACCTCATGCTCGCCCACGAATGGGCGAATACCGAATCCACGCGCCGCAGCTACGAGCTCATCGCGAAATACGTCATGCCGCAGTTCCAGGGCCAGGCGCATCCGACACTGAACGCCGTGGCACATGCGCGGACGCTGCGCGACCGCCTGAAATCCGAGCAGCAGGCCGCGCTCGACGCGATGTCCGCGAAGCACGCGCGCGAGATGGAGGCCTTGAAGGGTAAGGGTTGAACGGATCCGCGGTCTGACCCGTGTGGGTAACTCGCGCAGCGAGTCATCCATGCGGGTCAGACCCCGGCTTCGAGAGCGCGAAAGGAAGAATCCTCGAACGACGACGAAGAGGCGATCGATGCGCCTCGACGAACGTCCGATTACGCTGGCGCTAATCAATACGGACCTACGGCAGCCCCGCCACCTTCTCCCGATACGCGGTGAACTGTGCCTTGATGCGGCGGTAGACCGGGCCGGGCTTCCCGTCGGCGACCGGTTTGCCGTCGAGCGTCGTCACCGCGAGCAATTCCTTCGTCGAGCTCGTGATCCAGATCTCCTCGGCTTCGACGAGCAGCGCCGCCGGGATCGGATCTTCGCGCACCGCGTCCGGCGTTCCGGCGAGCAGCTCCACGATGAGATCACGCGTGATGCCCGGAAGAATATGCGGCGAGTGGGCGGCCGTGCGGATGCGTCCGCCGTGCACGACGAAGACGTTGCTCGCCGCACCTTCGGTCACGATGCCGTCGCGCACGAGGATCGCCTCGTAGGCGCCGGCCGCGGTCGCGGCCTCCCGGAACATCACGTTCGCGAGCAGCGAAATCGCCTTGATGTCGCAGCGCGACCAGCGGATGTCCTCGAGCGTGATCGCGGCGACCGGCGCCGGATCGGCCGGCACTTCGAGCGGTGTGCTCATCGCGAAGACGGTGGGCACGAGATCCGGCGGCGGGGCATGGTTGCGCGGCGCGACGCCACGCGTCACCTGCACGTAGAGCGACTGATCCTCGCCGGCATTGCCCGCGACGAGGCGCTCGACGAGCGCACGCCAGCCGGCATCGTCCAGCGGATCGCGGATCCCGATCGCCTCGAGGCTGCGGGCGAGCCGGGCGCGATGCTCGCCGAGGCGGAACGGCCGGCGCTTGAACACCGGGATCACCTCGTAGACGCCGTCGCCGAAGATGAAGCCGCGGTCGAGCACCGGCACGCGCGCCTCGGCGAGCGGCAGGTATTCGCCGTTGAGGTAACAGAGCGACATGCAGACTCCCTATCAGGCTTGGGACGAGCGCGGACGCGGGTGTCGCGCCAGGACCGCAGGATACCCGAATCCGGCGCGATCTAGCGCCCGATCATCAGGCGCAGGTGGTCGATGCCCCGCGACAGGAAAGAGCCCTGATCGACGGCCGCGGCGGCGACGAGCGGCACGGTCAGGAACTCCTTGTCCTCGTAGCGCACGATGAGCCTGCCGAGCTGCTGGCCCTTCGCGAGGGGGGCGACGAGCCGGGGATTCACTTCGGCCGAGGCTTTCACCGACGCGTACTTGCCGCGCGGAATCGTCACCCCGAGCGGCGCCTCGAGCACGACATCGACGTTCGGCGCGGCGCCCTTCCAGACCCGCGCGGTCGCGATTTTCGCGCCGGCCGGGTAGAGCTCGCGCGTCTCGAAGTAGCGGAAACCGTAGTTCAACAGCGCTTCACTCGCCTTCGTGCGCGCGGAGTTCGATTCCGTGCCGAGCACGACCGCGATGAGGCGCATGTTCTCGCGTTTCGCAGACGAGATGAGGCAGTAACCCGCCGCTTCGGTGTGGCCCGTCTTCACGCCGTCGACGGACGGATCCTTGCCGAGCAGGCCGTTGCGGTTCGGCTGATGGATGCCGTTGAACGTGAACTCCTTCTGCGAGTAGTACTTGTAGATCTCGGGGTAGTCGCGGATGAAGGCCTGCGTCAGTTTCGCGAGATCGCGGGGCGTCGCGTAGTTGTTCGGATCGGGCAGGCCTTCGGCGTTCGCATACTTCGTGTTCGTGAGACCGAGGCGTGCGGCGTGCTGGTTCATGACGGTCGTGAACACCTCCTCGGATCCCGACACGTGCTCGGCGAGCGCGACGGCGGCGTCGTTGCCCGACTGGATCATCATGCCGTGCAGGAGGTCGTCGACGCTCACCTGCTTGTTGACCTCGATAAACATGCGCGAGCCCTCGGTCTTCCAGGCTTTTTCGCTGATCGTCACTATGTCGGTCAGCTTCACGAGGTTCTTCGCGAGCGCATCCGCCACGCCATAGGCGGTCATGATCTTCGTCAGACTCGCGGGCTCGGCACGCTCGTCGGGCGCCTGCTCGGCGAGGATCGCGCCCGACTCGAAATCCATGAGGATGAATTGCCGCGCGGCGACCTGCGGCGGTGCCGGCACGCCGGGAAAAGACACCGGTTCGGCGGCCGCGAGCAGAGTCGTGAGTGCGAGCGCGGCGAACAGGCAGAAACGCGAAAACATGCCCATCGAGAGGGGAGCTCCAGTCAGTTCGATACGAAATGATGATCGACGAGGCCGATCCGATCCAGCGCCGAGGCAATGCGGTCCGCATGATCGACGTCGTCGATCGGTCCGACCTGCACCTTGAACAGCCGCTTGCCCAGGGCCGTGTCTTCAAAGACCCGCACATTGTCGTTAAGTTGCGGCGCGACGCGTCCCTGCAGGCGCTCGGCATTGCCGCGGTCGGAGAACGCGCCGATCTGCAGATACATGCGCGGTGCCGGCGGCGCCGGTCGCGGCGGCAAGGCGGCGAGCGTCGCCGGCGGCACGGCGGAGGCGAGCTCGCCGGGCGGCACGGTCTGCGGGCCGATGCGCTGGCGTGAGAGCGCTTTCACGGTCACGAACGCCGTCCCGGGTCCCACGATGCCGAGCTTGAGCGCCGCGGCGTAGGACAGATCGAGGATGCGATTGTCCTTGAACGGCCCGCGATCGTTCACGCGCAGCACGGCCGTGCGGCCGTTCGCGAGATTCGTGACCTCGACCACCGTCGGCAACGGCAGGAGCTTGTGGGCGGCGGTCATCTGATACATGTCGTAGGGCTCGCCGCTCGATGTGCGCTTGCCGTGGAAGTCCGGTCCATACCACGACGCGATGCCGCGCTCCTCGAAACCCGCGGCGGACTTCAAGACGTGATAGACCTTGCCGTCGACGATGTAGAAGTCGGGATTGCCGTAGGGGCTGAGCGGCTCGCCGTCTTCGGTGAAACGCGGGGCTTGCTGCGATTTTTGAGCCGGCGCGACGACCGGCGCGGTCTTGCGCGAGCCGAACATGCCGCAGCCCGCGAGCATCGTGGCAAGCACCCACAGGCAGGCGAGCCGGCCCGCGCGGCGCAGGGAACCGGGAGCTCGGGGGCTGTCGCTGGGCACCGGGCGTCAGCTCGCGACGTTCATAGCTGGGGATCGGAACCGCGCGCTAGTTTGATCGCCTGGGCGAGTTGGGTCACCGCCATGGCGTATTTCGGGCTGTGGTTGTAGCGGGTGATCGCGTAGAAATTGCGGAAGCCGAACCAGTACTCGTTGCCGTCCTCGGCGTCGAGCGCGAGCAGCATCGCGGGTACGCTCGCGTCGCTGACGACGGCCGCGGGCTTCACGCCCGAGCTCACGTATTCCGTCAGCAGCCGCTTCGGCACCTCGACGTCGGCGGCGAGCTTCTCGGCGGCAGGCGAGGCGACGGCCGGGAGCACGACGGGCCGGTTCGCCTCCCAGCCGTGCTCCTTGAGATAGTTCGCGACGCTGCCGATCGCGTCCTCGCGATCGGTCCAGATGTTGCGGTGGCCGTCGGCGTCGAAGTCGACGGCGAAACGCCGGAAGCTCGACGGCATGAACTGCGGGAAGCCCATCGCGCCCGCATAGGAGCCGGTCGGCGTGCGCGGATCGACGCCCTCGTCGCGCGCGAGCAGCAGGAAATTCTCCAACTCGTCGGTGAAGAACGTCGCGCGCGGCGGATAGTTGAACGCGAGCGTCGAGAGTGCATCGAGCACGCGGTAGGAACCGGTGTTGCGCCCGTAGAACGTCTCCACGCCGATGATCGCGACGATGATTTCCGCCGGCACACCGTAGGTCTGCGTGGCGCGCTCGAGCGCGGCGCTCTGGCCGCGCCAGAACGCGACGCCGGCCTGGATGCGCTCCGGGGTCAGGAAGATCGGGCGGTACTCGGACCAGGGCTTGTATTCAGCCGGCTTCGAGATCGCCTTCAGCACCGCGTCCTGCCGGTTCGCCTGGGCGAACAACACGCGCAGCGCGGCGGCGTCGTAGTCGTGTTTCGTCGCCATGCGCTGCACGAATTTCTCGACGAGCACGTCGTCGAGTCCCTGCGCGGCGGCCGTGCCGGCGGCGAGGCAGGCGAGGATCGCGACGAGGAAAGTCAGGGTGCGGGGGAGGCGGCGTCCCGCGGCTCCGGATCGGATCGACCCGGCTGCATCTTGGGGGTGTGCTGTGTGGACGCGCGTATTGAACATCAAGGAGCCTCTTCGGCTCAGGATTCTACAATAAAGCGTCGATGGGTTTGAATCGACATCAGGATGCCCAATCCCGTGAGAATCGTCACGAGCGAGGTGCCGCCGTAGCTCACCATCGGCAGGGGCACGCCGACCACGGGGAGCTGACCGATCACCATTCCCATGTTCACGAAGATGTAGGTGAAGAGCGTCAGCGTCAGGCTCGCCGCGACGAGCCGCCCGAAGCTGTCCTGCGCCATCGCCGCGATCTGCAGGCCGCGCGCGAGGACGAGGGAATAGGCCGCCAGCATGATGAGGACACCCACGAAGCCGAACTCCTCGCAGTACACCGCGAATATGAAATCCGTCGCGTGCTCCGGCAGGAATTCGAGGTGGGACTGGGTGCCGTTCAGCCAGCCCTTGCCGTAGGCGCCACCCGAGCCGACGGCGATCATCGCCTGGATGATGTGATAGCCCGTACCGAGCGGATCCTGGGTCGGATCGAACAGCGTGATGATGCGCTGGCGCTGATAGTCGTGCATCGTGAACCAGACGAGCGGCGCGGCGCAGACGCCGAGCGCGCCCGCGGCGCCGATCAGCTTCCAGCTCACGCCGGAGAAGAAGATCGCATAGACGCCCGCGGCCATGACGAGGATCGCCGTGCCGAGATCCGGCTGCTCGGCGATGAACGCGCCCGGCACGAGGATGATGCCGAGCGCGACGAGCGTGATCGGCAGCCGCGGCGGCAGGATCTTGTCCGAGAGGAACCACGCGACCGTGAGCGGCACGGCGATCTTCATGATCTCCGAAGGCTGGAAGCGCACGGGGCCTATCGTCAGCCAGCGATGCGCGCCGCGGCCGGTGCCGAACAGGAAGCAGGCGACGAGCAGCGCCATACCGGCGAGATAGAACATCGGCGCCCAGCGCGCGAGGCGGCTCGGGTTCAACTGCGCGACGGCGATCATGCAGCCCATGCCGAGCAGCATGCGCAGCGCCTGGTTGATGACGACCTCGCGGGTCTCGTCGGACGCGCTGTAGAGCACCACGAGCCCGAGCGAGCACAGCACGAGCACGCCGCCGACGAGCGGCGCGTCGATGTGGAGCCGCGAGAAGAGATCGCGTTCCTCAGCCGGACGAATTGCCATTCGCTGCTTTCGCTCCGAGATAGTGGTCGAACAGTTTGCGGGCGATCGGCGCCGCCGTCCCGCTGCCGGAGCCGCCGTTCTCCACGATGATCGCGACGGCGATCTGCGGATCGTCGACGGGCGCGAAGGAGATGAAGAGCGCGTGGTCGCGCAGCGCCTTCTGCACGTCCTCGTTCTTCACCGTCTTGTCCTGCGCGATCCCGAAGAGCTGGGCGGTGCCCGTCTTGCCCGCGAAGCGGTAGGCCGCGCCCTCCCCGCTCTTGCGGGCGGTGCCCGTCTTGCCGTGCACGACTTCGACCATCCCGTTGATGACGTCGTTCCAGAACTGCGGGCTGCGGAGCTGCACTTTCTCGCGCTCGTAGACCCCGGCCTGCGTGGCGGTGTGGGTCAGCGGATCCTCGATTTGCCCGACGACGTGCGGGACGACGACCATGCCGCGGTTCGCGATGATGGCCGCCGCATGCGCGAGCTGGAGCGGCGAGGCCAGCATGAAGCCCTGGCCGATGCCGTTGATGAGCGTCTCGCCGGGGAACCAGGGCAGCTTGCGCGTGCGCCGCTTCCATTCGCGCGACGGCAGGAGGCCGTTCGGTTCGCCCGGCAGGTCGACGCCCGTCGCGCGACCGAGGCCGAACTTCGCGAGGAAGCTGCTCATGCGATCGATGCCGAGATCCTTCGCGAGCGAGTAGTAGTAGACGTCGCAGGACTCGGCGATGGAGCGCGTGAGATCGACCGTGCCATGGCCCCACTTCAGCCAGCAGCGGTAATGATGCTCGTCGCCCGGCAGCGCGAACCAGCCCGGGCAGAACACGTGATCGGAAGGCGTACGCGTGCCGTAGTCGAGACCGGCGAGCGCCATCATGGGCTTGATCGTCGAGCCCGGCGGATACTGACCCTGGAGCGCGCGGTTGTAGAGCGGTCGCGACGGCGAATCGCGCAGGCTCGAGTAGAGCGCACGGCTGATGCCGTTCACGAACTCGTTCGGGTCGTAGGACGGATTGCTGACGAAGGCGAGCACCCCGCCCGAGCCCGGCTCGATCGCGACGATCGCGCCTTTCTCCTCGCCGAGCGCCTCGATCGCGATTTTCTGCAGCGTCGTGTCGAGCGAGAGATAGATGTCGCTGCCTTGCACCGGCGGCTTGCGCTCCACGACGCGCAGCACGCGGCCCTGGGCGTTGACCTCGACGTGCTGGTAGCCCACTTCGCCGTGCAGCACGCCCTCCCAGGATTTCTCCACGCCGTCCTTGCCGATGTGGGTCGTCGCGGCGTAGTTGCCGGGATCGATGCTCTTCAGCTCCTCCTCGCTGATGCGCCCGACGTAGCCGACGAGGTGCGCGGTCTGCTCGCCGAGCGGATAGTAGCGCGAGAGATGGCCGACGATGCTGAAGCCCGGGAAGAGATGGCGGCGCTCGGAGAAGATCGCGACCTCCTCCTCGGTGAGTCCGGTCTTCAGCGGCACGGTGTCGAAGCGCCGCTTCTGCTTCAGCTCGTCGTGGAAGCGATCGAGCTCGTCGTCGTCGATGCGCACGAGCTTGCGCAGCGCGGCGACCCGATCCTCGAGATTCTTGATGCCTTCGGGTACGACCTCGAGCGAGAACGACGGCCGGTTGTCGGCGAGCAGCACGCCGTCGCGGCTGTAGATGAGACCGCGCGTCGGCGGGATCGGCACGACCTTCAGCCGGTTCTCCTGCGAGAGCGTCGTGTAGTGCTCGTGGTTGACGATCTGGAGCTCCGCGAGCCGCCCGACGATGACGAGCATGCCGAGGAACATCGCCGCCACCGAGAACCAGATGCGCGAGAGGAAGAGCCGCGATTCGCGCTCCGGTTCCTTGAGCTCCGGCAGCAGGCTCACGCCACGTTCGCCTTGCGCCTGAGATCGCGCAGGATGATGAACACCCACGGCCAGAGCACCGCGCTGCTGATCGCACCGAACAGATAGCCGAAGCCGTATTTCACGGAACCGAAACCGTTGTAGATGCCGAGCATCACGAGGAGATACAGGAACACGACCGTGCCGACGACGAGAGCCTGCTGGAACAGCGGAAAGACGCGGACGCGCTGGTGATAGAGCACGGCGAGATAGGCGACGGCGGCGAGGCCGAACGCGTGCTGGCCGAGCAGCGTGCCGTTCAGCACGTCGAGCAGGAGACCGATGCACCACGCCGTCAGCACGCCGACACGGCCCGGCAGCGCCATGCACCAGTAGATGAGGACCATCGGCACCCAGGCGGGCCGCCACGAATCGGCCCACGAGGGCATCGGCAGCGCGGCGAGCATGAACGCGACGAGCACGCTCACCGCGACGACGAGCCACCAGCGCGGGTTGTAGTTCATTGCCGCGCGGCTTCCGCGCCCGCCGCGCCACGCTGATGCGGCCAGACGAGCAGCACTTCGCGCGAACGCCCGATGTGCGCGCTCGGCGCGACGATGATCTTCGCGAACGGCTCGCCGGGCTCGACGTCGAGGGACTTCACCTCGCCGACGGGATAGCCGGCCGGAAACTGGTGACCGAGGCCGGAGCAGACGACGAGATCGCCGACCCTGATGTCGGCGTTCGTCGGCACGAAGGACAACACGAGCAGATCGCCCTCGCCTTCGCCGTTCGCGACGGCGCGCACGCCGCTGCGGTTGATCTGCACGGGCAGCGCGTGGCGGGGATCGGTGATGAGCAGCACCGTGCTCGTGAAGGGTCCCACCTGCATCACCTGGCCCACGATGCCGAACGCGTCCGCGACCGGCTGGCCCTCGTAGACGCCCTGACGCGCGCCGCGGTTGATGACGATCTGCCGCGAAGAAGCGCCCGGCTCGATCGAGAGCGTGTCCGCGACCACGACTTCCTCGCGGAGATCGGCGGTCGAGTCCAGCAGCTTGCGCAGGCGCTCGTTCTCGCGCTCGAGTGCCGAGAACTTCACGGTGTGCGAGCGGAGCATGAGGTTCTCGGCGCGCAGCCGCTCGTTGTCCGCGATCAGGACTTCGCGCGCCTTGAAATTCTCGGCGAGCCCGTCGCCGATGCGCATGGGCAGCGCGACGAGATATTGAATGGGGTAGACGGCGACCGAGAGCGCACCGCGGATCGCCGCCAGGTGCTGGTGGCGGTGATCAATGGAAATCAGCAGGAACGACAGGATGACGCACGTGATGAATCTCGCGGTGGGCGAGGCAGCATCTGTGAACAGCGGCTTGATAGGCGGCCTCCGGGAAAGCGCGCCCGATTATTCCAGCGCGAGCACTTCCGGCCCGTGCTCCTCGATCATCTCGAGCACGCGGCCGCCGCCACGCGCGACGCAAGTGAGCGGATCGTCGGCGACGATGACGGGCAGACCCGTCTCCTCCATGAGCAGGCGATCGAGATCGCGCAGCAGCGCACCGCCGCCGGTCAGGACCATGCCGCGCTCCGCGACGTCGGAGCCGAGCTCGGGCGGCGTCTTCTCGAGTGCGGTCTTCACGGCCTCGACGATGCCCTGCAGAGGTTCCTGCAGCGCTTCGAGGATCTCGTTGCTGTTCAGCGTGAAGCTGCGCGGCAGGCCTTCGGCGAGATTGCGGCCCTTGATTTCGATCTCGCGCACTTCACTCGAGGGGTAGGCGCAGCCGATCTCGTGCTTGATGCGCTCGGCCGTCGCGTCGCCGATGAGGCTGCCGTAATTGCGGCGCACGTAGTTGATGATGGCGTCGTCGAAACGGTCGCCGCCGATACGTACGGACGCCGAGTAGACGATGCCGTTCAGCGAGATGATCGCGACCTCGGTCGTGCCGCCGCCGATGTCGAGCACCATCGAACCGCTCGCATCCGAGACGGGCATACCCGCGCCGATCGCCGCCGACATCGGCTCCTCGATCAGATACACCTCGCGCGCACCGGCGCCCTCGGCGGATTCGCGGATCGCGCGGCGTTCGACCTGGGTCGGGCCGCAGGGCACGCAGACGAGCACGCGCGGGCTCGGCTTGAACATGCTGTTGCCGTGGACCTTCTTGATGAAGTGCTGGAGCATCTTCTCGGTGACGGTGAAGTCGGCGATCACACCGTCCTTCAGCGGGCGGATGGCTTCGATGTGACCCGGCGTGCGGCCGAGCATGCGTTTCGCTTCGAGGCCCACGGCGGCGATGGCCTTCGGGCCCGCGTCGCGCCCGCGCCGGATCGCGACGACCGAGGGTTCGTTCAGGACGATGCCCTTGCCCCGGACGTAGATCAGCGTGTTCGCCGTGCCCAGATCGATCGACAGATCGTTCGAGAACACGCCTCTGAGCATCTTGAACATTCCCAAAACCCTCTAGTAATTGATGGTGCTCGGCGAACCGCAAACGACGGGATTTCGAGGCCGGCAGACTCGAAGTGGTGTGGTACACTTCGCCCGCGAAATGAATCAAACCCCGACGCCACGACTCCCTTCGGGAAGCCGCTGCGGCAGGGCATTACGCGTCAACTGGAACGCGCGCTAATGTAACAGTGGCCGGGGCCGAGGGCAAGGTCACGACAGCGCGCGTTTTTCGTTCGATATCAAATGAATAACGGATTGATCAGATGGCGATTGGCGCAGATCAGGTGACCGCTATCGCGCGCCTCGCGCGCCTGCACATCGACGCTTCCGAAGTGGCCGGCTACGGCGCGCAACTGTCACGGATCCTGGACCTCGTCGCCGAGATGGACCGCGTCGACACCGACGGTGTCGAGCCGCTCGCCCACCCCCTCGAAGTCGTCGCGCGACTGCGTCCCGACGTCGTGACGGAACCGGATCGGCGCGGCGTGCTGCAGCAGGGCGCGCCTGCCGTCGAGGACGGCTACTACCTCGTTCCGAAGTTCATCGAATAAGGCGCCCCATGGCTTCCGGATTTCCCAGCACCGTCGCGGCGCTCGCCGCCGGGCTCGAACGCGGCGATTTCTCGAGCGTCGAGCTGACCGAGCACTACCTCGCCCGTATTCGCGCGCTGAACCCCGAGCTGAACTGCTACATCACGGTCTGCGAAGACGGCGCGCGCGCCCAGGCCCGCGCCGCGGACGAGCGGCGCGCGATGGGCGAGGCCGGCGTCCTGACCGGCATCCCGTATGCGAACAAGGACATCTTCTGCACGGCCGGCGTGCGCACGAGCTGCGGCTCGCGCATGCTCGACAACTTCGTCCCGCCCTACACCGCGACGGCCGTCGAGCGTCTGCACGAGGCCGGCATGGTCATGCTCGGCAAGGCGAACATGGACGAGTTCGCGATGGGCTCCTCGAACGAGACGAGCTTCTACGGGCCCGCGCGCAATCCGTGGCGCCCCGACTGCGTGCCCGGCGGATCCTCCGGCGGCTCGGCCGCGGCCGTCGCCGCGCGGCTCGCCCCGGCCGCGACCGGCACGGACACCGGCGGCTCGATCCGTCAGCCGGCCTCATTCTGCGGCGTGAGCGGTTTGAAGCCGACGTACGGCCGGGTCTCGCGCTGGGGCATGATCGCGTTCGCTTCGAGCCTCGACCAGGGCGGCCCGATGGCCCTCACGGCCGAGGATCTCGCGTTGCTCCTCGGCGCGATGAGCGGATTCGACTCGAGGGACTCGACGTCCGTCGATTGCGTGCCGGAGGATTTCTCGCGTCTGCTCGGCGCGCCGCTCGCCGGGCTGAAGCTCGGACTGCCGAAGGAATTCTTGGACGGCCGCCTCGCGCCGGAGCTCGGCGCGACGCTCGAGGAGGCGCGGCGCGTCTACGAGAGTCTCGGCGCGGAATGCCGCGAAATCTCGCTGCCGAATTCCGGCCTCGCGATTCCGGCCTATTACATCGTCGCTTCGGCCGAGTGCTCCTCGAACCTCTCGCGCTACGACGGCGTGCGCTTCGGTCATCGCTGTGATCAGCCTGCGGATCTGCTCGACCTCTACACGCGCTCGCGTGCCGAAGGTTTCGGCGCCGAGGTGAAGCGCCGCATCCTCGTCGGCACGTACGCGCTCTCCGCCGGCTACTACGAGGCCTATTACGGCAAGGCGCAGAAGCTGCGCCGCCTCATCCAGCGCGATTTCCAGGCCGCATTCGGCGAGGTCGACGCGATCCTCGGGCCGACCTCGCCGAGCGTCGCGTTCGGTCTCGGTCAGAAGACCGACGACCCGGTCTCGATGTATCTCGCCGACATCTACACGACGGCCGTCAATCTCGCCGGTCTGCCGGGGCTCTCGATCCCGGCCGGTTTCGTCGACGGGCTGCCCGTCGGCATGCAGCTCATCGGCAACTATTTCGACGAGGCGCGGCTGCTCGGCATCGCGCATCGCTTTCAGCAGGCGACGGACTGGCATCGGCGCGTGCCGGCGCTCGCGGACAAGGTGTGACGGCCATGCAGTGGGAAGCGGTCATCGGTCTCGAAATCCACGTCCAGCTTGCGACCTCGAGCAAGATGTTCTCGGGTGCAGCGACGGCCTATGGCGCCGCGCCCAACACCCAGGCCTGCGACATCGATCTCGGTCTGCCCGGCGTGCTGCCGGTCATCAACCGTCGCGCGGTGGAGATGGCGGTGCTGCTCGGGCTCGCAATAGGCGCGCAGATCGCGCCGGTGTCGATCTTCGCGCGCAAGAACTACTTCTATCCCGATCTGCCGAAGGGCTATCAGATCAGCCAGTACGAAGCGCCGATCGTCCGGCACGGCACGCTCGAGATCGCAGGCGCGGACGGCGAGCCGAAGACGATCCGCATCCTGCGCGCGCATCTCGAAGAGGATGCCGGCAAATCCGTGCACGACGCGTTTCCCGGCAACTCGGCCATCGATCTCAATCGCGCCGGGACGCCGCTCCTCGAAGTCGTCACCGAGCCCGACATGGCGAGTGCCGCCGAAGCCGTCGCCTACATGCGCGGCCTGCACACGCTCGTGCGCTATCTCGGCATTTGCGACGGCAACATGCAGGAAGGCTCGTTCCGCTGCGACGCGAATGTCTCGGTGCGGCGCGCCGGCGATCCGAAGCTCGGCACGCGCGCGGAGATCAAGAATCTGAATTCCTTCCGCTACGTCGAGCGTGCAATCGAGTTCGAGATCGAGCGCCAGATCGATGTCATCGAATCCGGCGGCAAGGTCGTGCAGGAAACGCGGCTCTACGATTCGGTCAAGGACGAGACGCGCAGCATGCGCGGCAAGGAAGACGCGCACGACTACCGCTACTTCCCGGATCCGGATCTCCTGCCGTTGACGGTCACGCAGGCCGACATCGACGCGGCGCGCGAGCGCCTGCCCGAGCTGCCGGCTGCCAAGAAGAGCCGCTTCCTGAGCCAGTACGGCCTCAACGAGCAGGATGCGCTCGCGCTCGTGCAGGAACGCGAGGTCGCGGCCTACTTCGAGCAGGTGGAGTCGATCGCGCCCGGCGATCCGAAGCAAATCGCGAACTGGATCACCGGTGAGGTCTTCGGCGCCTTGAACCGTGCGGGTCTCGCGTTCGCCCAGCTTCCCGTACCCTCGGCCGGTCTCGCCGCTTTGCTCGGCCGCATCCGCGACAAGACGATCTCCGGCAGCATGGCGAAGCAGGTGTTCGAGGAGATGTGGGAGACGGGCGACACGCCCGACGCCATCATCGAACGCCGCGGCTTCAAGCAGCTCACGGACGACGGCGCGATCGCCGCGCTCGTCGACGAGGTCATTGCGGCGAGCCCCGAGCAGGTCGAGCAATACCGGTCGGGCAAGGACAAGGTCTTCGGCTATTTCGTCGGCCAGGTCATGAAGAAGTCCAAGGGCCAGGCGAATCCGCAGCAGCTCAACGAGATCCTGAAGGCGAAGCTCGGGCGCTGAAGCCTGGGCGGCCGGGTTCGGAGCTTGGGGCATCGAAATCCACGCTCGCCCGGCACGGACCGCCTCTCGGAGGCGGGACTTCGAATGCGGATCCGGGAATGCGCCGCCTGAGTTTCCCTGATTCGATACTGCGGCGCGATTGGATGCCCGCGAACGCCAACGAAAACGGCGCCCGAGGGCGCCGTTCTCATTTCTACGGTTGTGCTCCCGCTCAGCTCGCGGCTTCCGCCGTCGCTTCCTCGAGCGGCCGATCGAGCAACTCGACGAGCGCCATCGGTGCGTTGTCGCCGGGGCGGAAACCGCACTTCAGGATGCGCAGGTAGCCGCCGGGACGTTTCTCGTAGCGCGGGCCGAGCGTGGTGAACAGCTTCGTCACCACGTCGCGATCCCGCAGGCGCGAGTACGCGAGACGACGGTTCGCGAGCGAATCGGACTTCGCGAGCGTCAGCAGCGGCTCCGCTTCCCGGCGCAATTCCTTGGCCTTGGGCAGGGTCGTGCGGATCAGCTCGTGCTGGAAGAGCGAAACGGCCATGTTGCGGAGCATCGCCTTGCGATGCGAGCTGGTGCGGCTCAGGTGCCGGCCGGAATTGCCATGTCTCATCGTGATAGCTCTTTAGAGTTTGTCGTGGTCGTACAGTCCCTTCGGCGGCCAATTCTCCAGGCGCATGCCGAGGGAGAGTCCGCGCGCAGCCAGGACGTCCTTGATTTCGGTGAGCGACTTCTTGCCGAGGTTCGGAGTCTTCAGGAGCTCGACCTCGGTACGCTGAATCAAATCGCCGATGTAATAGATGCTCTCCGCCTTCAGGCAGTTCGCCGAACGCACGGTGAGCTCCAGATCGTCGATCGACCGCAGGAGGATCGGATCGATTTCCGCTTCCTCGCGACGCGTCGGCTCGGCCTGCTGCTCGCCGCTGAGATCGACGAAGACCGCGAGCTGGCTGCGCAGGATACCTGCCGCCTCGCGGACCGCGAACTCCGGATCGATCGTGCCGTTCGTCTCGATCGTGATGATCAGCTTGTCGAGGTCGGTCTGCTGTTCGACACGCGCGCTCTGCACTTCATAGGCCACGCGGCGCACGGGGCTGAACGAGGCGTCGAGCTTGAGCCGGCCGATCGTCTGATCGGCTTCTTCCGGCGCCTCGCGACCCACGGACGGCTGATAGCCGCGGCCGCGTTGGACCTTCAATGTCATGTTCAGCTCGCCGTTCGCACCGAGGTTCGCGATCGGAAAGCTCGGGTCCAGGATCTCGACGTCGTGATCGAGCACGATGTCGCCGGCCACGGCGATACCCGGTCCCCTCTTGTTCAGGGTCAGCGTCGCCTCTTCACGGGCGTGCATCTTGATCGCCAGGCCCTTCAGGTTCAGCAGGATGTCGGTGACGTCTTCCTGCACACCTTCAATCGTGGTGTACTCGTGCAGGACGTTCTCGATCTCCACTTCGACGACCGCGCAACCGGTCATCGACGACAACAGGACTCGACGCAGCGCGTTCCCGAGGGTGTGACCGAAGCCACGGTTCAACGGTTCGAGCGTGATCTTCGCCGTGTGGGCGTTGACGGGCTGAACTTCGACGATCTTCGGCTTCAACATTTCGACTGCCGCTGCCGCCATATGATTCTCTCCTTTGGGAACCCGATTACTTCGAGTACAACTCTACGACCAGGGATTCATTGATGTCGGCGGGCAGCTCGCTACGTTCAGGAGCGGCCTTGAAAATACCCTCCATCTTCTTCGTGTTCACGTCGAGCCATTCCGGAATGCCGAGCTGTTCGGCGACCGCAAGCGCGTCCTGGATGCGCACCTGCTTCTTCGCGCGCTCGCGCACCGCGACGATGTCCTTCGCACTCACCTGGTACGACGGGATGTTGACCACGGACCCGTTCACGGTGATCGCCTTGTGCGACACGAGCTGCCGCGCTTCAGCGCGTGTCGTGCCGAAGCCCATGCGATAGACCACGTTGTCGAGCCGGGATTCCAGCAGCTTCAGCAGGTTTTCGCCCGTCGCACCCTTGCGCTGCGCGGCCTGCTGGTAGTAGTTGCGGAACTGCCGCTCGAGGATGCCGTAGATGTAGCGCAGCTTCTGCTTCTCGCGCAGCTGGGTCGCGTAGTCGGACTGACGGCGGCCACGGTTGTCACCGTGCTGACCCGGCGGCTTGTCCAGCTGGCACTTCGATTCGATCGCACGCCCGCGCCCCTTCAGTGCGAGGTCGACGCCCTGGCGGCGGCTCAGCTTGCACTTCGGTCCAATGTATCTAGCCATGCACTATCCTCGGTGAATTAGACGCGGCGCTTCTTCGGCGGCCGGCAGCCGTTATGCGGGATGGGCGTCACGTCGGTGATGTTCGTGACCTTGAAGCCCGCGGCGTAGAGCGCGCGGACGGCCGACTCGCGGCCCGGGCCGGGGCCCTTCACGAACACGTCGAGGTTCTGGGTGCCGAACTCTTCGATCACGCCGGACAGCTTCTCGGCGGCGACCTGCGCCGCGAAAGGCGTGCTCTTGCGCGAACCGCGGAAGCCGCTGCCGCCCGCCGTCGCCCACGCCAGCGTGTTGCCCTGGCGATCCGTGATCGTGATGATCGTATTGTTGAACGACGCGTGGATGTGGGCCACGCCGTCCACGACCGTCCGCTTGGCCCGCTTGCGCGTCTTGTTAGCCGTTGCAGTTGCCATTTATCCCTACCCGAAGCTTTACTTCTTGACTGCGCGACGCGGGCCCTTGCGGGTGCGCGCGTTCGTTTGCGTCTGCTGGCCACGGACCGGCAGACCACGGCGATGACGGATGCCGCGGTAGCAGCCGAGGTCCATCAGACGCTTGATGTTCATCGAGGTCTCGCGGCGGAGGTCGCCTTCCACCGTGAACTTGCCGACGGCCGTACGCAGCGACTCGAGCTGCTCCTCCGTCAGGTCCTTGACCTTCGCATTGGCCGGCACGCCGGTCGCGTCGCAGATCTTCTGCGCACGGGTCAGCCCGATGCCATAGATGTGCGTGAGCGCAATCACCGTGTGTTTGCGATCGGGGATGTTTACACCAGCAACACGTGCCATAACGTACGACCTCGTTCGATAATCTTCTGAATCAGCCCTGGCGCTGCTTGTGGCGCGGATCCTTGCAGATCACGCGGACCGTGCCCTTGCGGCGGATGATGCGGCAATTGCGGCAGAGTGGTTTGACGGATGCGCGAATTTTCATGTCACAACTTTCCTAGATTGACGCCGCCTCAACGACGGCCGTACCCCTTCAGGTTCGCCTTCTTGAACAGGCCCTCGTACTGGTGCGACAGGGTGTGGGCCTGCACCTGGGCAATGAAGTCCATCACCACGACCACGATGATCAGCAGCGAGGTGCCGCCGAAGTGGAAGGGCACGCTGAACTTGAGAATCAGGAATTCCGGCAGCAGGCACACCAGCGTGATGTAGATGGCGCCGGCCACCGTCAGACGCGTCATGACCTGGTCGATATAGCGCGCGGTCTGTTCGCCGGGCCGGATGCCCGGGACGAGCGCGCCCGACTTCTTCAGATTGTCCGCCGTCTCTTTCGGATTGAAGACGAGCGCCGTATAGAAGAAGCAGAAGAAAATGATCGCGCCGGCGTAGAGCAGGATGTAGAGCGGCTGACCCGGCGAGAGCGCGGTCGAAATCTCGCGCAGCCAGCCCAAGCCCTTCGCGTTACCGAACCAGCCGGCGATGGTCGTCGGGAACAGGATGATGCTCGACGCGAAAATCGGCGGGATGACGCCGGACATGTTGATCTTGAGCGGCAGATGGCTCGACTGGCCGGCATACTGTTGTCGCCCGCGCTGCTGCTTCGCGTAATTGACCGTGATCCGGCGCTGACCGCGCTCGACGAATACGACGAGACCCGTCACCGAGACGGCGAGCGCGAGCAGCACGACGACCATGATCGGGTGCAGTTCGTGAGTGCGCGCCATCTCGACGGTACCGATGACCGCCCGGGGCAGCCCGGCGACGATGCCGGCGAAGATGATCATCGATATGCCGTTGCCGATGCCCCGCTCCGTGACCTGTTCGCCGAGCCACATCAGGAACAGCGTGCCGGTCACGAGCGAAGTCACACACGTGATCTTGAACGCGAGGCCCGGATGCATGACGAGCTCGAGCCCGGCAGAGGACTGCTGCTCCATCATGATCGCGACGCCGAGGGCCTGGAAAATCGAGAGCCCCACCGTGCCGTAGCGCGTGTACTGGTTGATCTTGCGCCGGCCGGCCTCGCCTTCCTTCTTCAGCTGCTCGAGGCGCGGATGCACGACCGAGAGGAGCTGCACGATGATGGAAGCCGAGATGTACGGCATGATGCCGAGCGCCACCACCGAGAAGCGCTGCAGCGCCCCGCCCGAGAACATGTTGAACATGTCGAGGATCGTGCCCTTCTGCTGATCGAACAGCGAGGCGAGCGCGGACGGATTGATGCCCGGCACGGGGATGTGCGTGCAGATACGGAATACCACCAGCGCGCCGATCAGGAACATGAAGCGCTGGCGGAGCTCCGTGAGCTTGCTCATATCGAGCCCGCCCGGCATTTTCCGTGGAGGAGTGGCCATCGGCTTAGTCTTCGACCTTGCCTCCGAGGGCCTCGATCTGGGCGCGCGCGCCCTTCGTCGCGGCAATGCCCTTCAACGTCACGGCCTTCGCGAGCTTGCCCGAAGCGATGACCTTCACGCTCGTGATCGCGGCGGTGATGAGCCCCGCGGCGCGCAGCGCGGCGAGATCGATCACGGCGGCGTCGACATGGTTCAGCTCGGCGAGTCTGATTTCGTCGTGGAAGCGCTCCGTCGTCGAGCGGAAGCCGAACTTCGGCAGACGACGCTGGATCGGCATCTGGCCGCCTTCGAAGCCGACCTTGTGATAGCCGCCCGCGCGCGCGTGCTGACCCTTGTGGCCGCGGCCCGCGGTCTTGCCGAGACCGGATCCGATGCCGCGGCCGAGGCGCTTGCGTGCCGTCTTCGCGCCGTCGGCGGGCTTGATGGTGTTCAAATACATATCAGTTTTCCCGGATCTGCAGCAGGTAGGAAACCTTGTCGATCATGCCGCGGTTCGCCGGCGTGTCCGCGACTTCCACGGTGTGGCGCTGGCGGCGCAGACCGAGGCCGCGGACGCACTGCTGATGCGCCTCGAGGCGGCCGGCTAGGCTCTTGACCAGGGTTAACTTGATCGTCTTCTCTGCCATGGTCTATCCCCTGATCTCTTCGACGCTCTTGCCGCGCTTCGCCGCGACGTACTCCGGAGCCGACATGTTCTGAAGGCCCTGGATCGTGGCGCGCACGACGTTGATCGGGTTCGAGGTGCCGATGCACTTGGCGAGCACGTTGTGAACGCCGAGCACTTCGAAGACTGCGCGCATCGGGCCGCCGGCAATGATGCCGGTACCCTGCGAGGCGGGCTGCATGTAGACCTTCGCCGCGCCGTGCTCGCCGATCACCGGATACTGCAGGGTGTCGCCGTTGAGCGCGATGTTCGTCATGTTGCGGCGCGCGTTCTCGAGCGCCTTCTGGATCGCCGCCGGCACTTCACGCGCCTTGCCGCGGCCGAGGCCCACGCGTCCGGCGCCGTCACCGACCACGGTCAGGGCCGCAAAGCCGAAGATCCGGCCACCCTTCACCACCTTGGCGACGCGATTCACCGCGACCAGCTTTTCGTACAGGCCTTCCGGGCTTTCCGGGATACCGTCGTTAACGCTCATGGAATGGCTCGCTCCTAGAATTTCAGACCGTGTTCACGCGCAGCGTCGGCCAGAGCCTTGACGCGCCCGTGATACTTGAAGCCGGCGCGGTCGAACGCGACCCGCTCGACGCCGGCAGCGACCGCACGCTCCGCGATCAGCTTGCCGACTGCCGCCGCAGCCGCGACGTTGCCGCCGCTCTCCAGCGTGGAGCGAAGCTCCTTGTCCACCGTCGAGGCGCACGCCAGGACCTGACTGCCGTCCGGGGTGATCACCTGCGCATAAATGTGGCGCGGCGTGCGATGGATACGCAGGCGCGTCGCCGATAATTCGCGGATGTGCTTGGCGGTCTTGCGCCCGCGCCGCTGGCGCGAGTCTTTCTTGTTCAACTGCATCGCTCGTTACTCAACTCTTCTTGGCTTCCTTGCGGAGGATCTGCTCGTTCGCATAGCGCACGCCCTTGCCCTTGTAGGGCTCCGGCGGGCGGAACGCGCGGATGTTCGCCGCAATCTGGCCGACCTGCTGTTTGTCCACGCCCTTCACCAGGATTTCCGTCTGGCTCGGGACCTCGATCGTGATGCCCTCGGGAATCTCGAGATCGATGGGGTGCGAATAGCCGAGCGCGATGTTCAGGACCTTGCCCTTGAGCTGCGCGCGGTAGCCGACGCCGGTGATGTCGAGCTTGCGCACGAAGCCGGCGGAGACGCCGGTCACCATGTTGCTCAGCACCGCACGTGCCGTCCCGGCCTGCATGTCCGCGGCGGTCGTCTGCTGCGTCGGGACGACAGTGAGCACGCCAGCGGTGAGGGCGACCGAGACATCCCGGTGCACCTGGTGCTCGAGCGTGCCCTTGGGCCCGGTGACTTTCACCACCTGGCCGGCGATCTCGACCTTCACGCCGCCCGGCAGCGGAATTTCCTTCTTAGCGACTCGCGACATGGGAGCTTCCTCAGTACACCGAGCAGATGACTTCACCGCCGATGCCCTGGGCACGGGCGCGGCGATCGGTCATCAGGCCCTGGGAGGTCGAGACGATCGCGATACCCAGGCCGCCGACGATGCTCGGCAGTTCCTCGGCGCCGCGATACGTGCGCAGGCCCGGCCGGCTCACACGCTGGATGCGCTCGATGACCGGACGACCGTTGTAGTACTTGAGCTGCACCGTGAGCTCGCGCTGCGGACCTTCGCCGGCGACGCTGAAGTCCACGATGTAACCTTCGTCTTTGAGAACCTGCGCGATGGCCGCCTTGCGCTTCGAGGCGGGCATGACGACGTCACGTTTCGCCCGCGCCTGCGCATTGCGAATGCGCGTGAACATATCGGCGATGGGGTCTTGAATGCTCATAGTCTTCTGAATCCTTGCTCGGTTTCTGCTACGCCGCGATTACCAGCTCGCCTTGACGAGGCCGGGCACGTGCCCTTCCATCGCCAGACGGCGGAGCTCGTTACGGCCGAGGCCGAACTTGCGATAGAAGCCGTGCGGACGGCCGGTCAGACGGCAGCGGTTACGCTGGCGGCAGGGGCTCGAGTCACGGGGTAGCTGCTGCAGCTTGTTACGTGCCGCCTCGCGCTCCTCGAAGCTCAGCTTCGGGTTCGTGATCGCGTTCTTGAGCTCTCCGCGCTTGGCGGCGAACTTCTTCACCAGCTTGGCGCGCTTCACTTCGCGATTGATCATCGACGTCTTCGCCATGTCGCTTATCCCCTCAGCGGAAACTTGAATGCCTGCAGGAGCGCACGGCCTTCTTCATCGGTGCGCGCGGTGGTCGAGATGCACACGTCGAGACCGCGCAGCGCGTCGATCTTGTCGTAGTCGATCTCCGGGAAAATGATCTGTTCCTTCACGCCGAGCGTGTAATTGCCGCGGCCATCGAACGCACGACCATTGATGCCGCGGAAGTCGCGAATACGCGGAATCGCGACGTTGATCAGGCGATCCAGGAATTCGTACATGCGATCGCGGCGCAGCGTCACTTTCGCACCGATGGGCCAGCCCTCGCGGATCTTGAAGCCGGCGATCGAGGTGCGGGCCTTCGTGACTACCGGCTTCTGGCCGCTGATCTGCGCGAGATCGTTCAGCGCGTTCTCCAGAACCTTCTTGTCGCCCACGGCCTTGCCGAGGCCCATGTTGAGGGTGACCTTCGTGATCTTCGGAACCTGCATGATGCTGCCGTATTTGAACTGCTCCATCAGCTGGCCGACGATCTGGTCGCGGTAAATGTCGTGCAATCTTGTCATCGTTTCGCTCTCTTACAGGTCCACGACTTCGTCGTTCGATTTGAAGAAGCGGACCTTGCGGCCGTTCTCAAGCGTCCGGAAGCCGACGCGGTCCGGCTTCTGGGTCACGGGATTGAACAGGGCGACATTCGAGATGTGCACCGCACGTTCCGCCTCGACGATGCCGCCCGGGAGGTTGGCCATCGGATTCGGCTTCGTGTGCCGCTTCACCACGTTCACGCCCTCGACGACGATCTTGTCGTCCGCCAGAACGCGCAGCACGCTGCCGCGCTTACCCTTGTCCTTGCCGGACAGGATGTAGACCTGGTCGCCTTTCCTGATCTTGTTCATAAGTCTTTCCTTCGGCCTCAGAGCACTTCCGGAGCGAGGGAGACGATGCGCATGAAGCGCTCGCCGCGCAGCTCGCGGGTCACGGGCCCGAAGATGCGGGTGCCGATCGGCTGGAGCTGCTTGTCGAGCAGCACGGCCGCGTTGCCGTCGAAACGAATGACGGACCCGTCCGGACGGCGGACGCCCTTGCGGGTGCGCACGACCACGGCGTTGTAAACGTCGCCCTTCTTGACCTTGCCGCGCGGGATCGCATCTTTGATGCTGACTTTGATCACGTCGCCGACGCCGGCGTAACGGCGCTTCGAGCCGCCGAGCACCTTGATGCACATCAGCTGCTTCGCGCCGCTGTTGTCCGCGGCGTCGAGCATGGTTTGCATTTGAATCATTTTTCAGTCTCCGCTGGCGCTACGCCGGCTCAAACCTGGGCGGCCCGTTCGATCACGCGCTGCAGCTTCCACGCCTTGCGCTTGGAGATCGGGCGGCATTCCTCGATGGCGACCTTGTCGCCTGGGTTGCACTCGTTGTTCTCGTCGTGCGCCAGGAGCTTCGTCGACTTGCGGACGTACTTCCGATAGAGCGGATGCTCGACGCGCCGTTCGATGAGCACCGCGATGGTCTTGTCCATGCGATTGCTGACGACCTCGCCGACCAGGGTGCGCTTCAGTTTCGTCTCTTCGCTCATTTCGCCTCACCCTGCTTCTTTTCGGTCAGGATCGTCTTGATGCGCGCGATGTCGCGACGGGTCTCGCGGACCTGGCTCGCCCGCGGCTGCTGTCCCGAGCCGCGCTGCATGCGCGTGTTGAACTGTTCCCGGCGCTTCTCGAGGATCAGTGCATTCAGTTCTGCCGCGGTCTTGCCGCGCATTTCGGCCGCGTTCATCACATCACCTTCCGTACGGCAAACGTCGTCAGAATCGGCAGCTTGGCGCTGGCGAGGCGGAATGCGGCGCGTGCCACCTCCTCTTCCACGCCTTCCATCTCGTAGAGCATGGTGCCCGGCTTGATCTGGGCGACCCAGTACTCCACGTTGCCCTTGCCCTTGCCCTGGCGCACTTCCAGAGGCTTCTTGGAGATCGGCTTGTCCGGGAAGATGCGGATCCACACCTTCGCGCCACGCTTCACTTCGCGGGTGATGGCGCGGCGGGCAGCCTCGATCTGACGCGCGGTCAGTCGGCCGCGGGTCGTGGCCTGCAGGCCGTACTCGCCAAAACTCACCTTGCAGCCACGCTGGGCGAGGCCGACGTTGCGGCCCTTTTGCTGCTTGCGGTATTTCGTCGTCTTCGGTTGTAACACGGCTCGAACTCCTTAGGACGCGGCGGCTTCAGCGGCTTCCGCGGTCTGCTCTTCGATGCGGCGCATGACTTCGCCCTTGAAGATCCAGACCTTCACGCCGATCACGCCGTAGGTCGTATTCGCTTCGGCGAAGCCATAGTCGATGTCGGCGCGCAGCGTGTGCAGCGGCACCCGGCCTTCGCGATACCATTCCGTGCGCGCGATTTCGGCGCCGTTCAGACGGCCCGCGACGTTGATCTTGATGCCCTGGGCGCCGAGGCGCATCGCGTTCGACACGGCGCGCTTCATGGCGCGGCGGAACATGATGCGGCGCTCGAGCTGCTGGGCTACGGACTCGGCGACGAGATAGGAGTCGAGCTCGGGCTTGCGGATTTCCTCGACGCTGATGTGGGCCGGAATGCCCATCAGCTTCGAAACCTGCTTGCGCAACGCTTCGATGTCCTCGCCCTTCTTGCCGATCACGATGCCGGGACGGGCGGTATGCACGACGATGCGCGCGTTGTGAGCCGGACGCTCGATCTGGATGCGGCTCACGGACGCATGAGCCAGCTTCTTGCGCAGGAACGTGCGCACGGCGATGTCCGTGTTCAGGTAATCCGCATATCGACGGTTGTCCGCGTACCAGGTGGACGTCCAGTCCTTGATGACGCCGAGCCGGATGCCGTACGGGTGTACTTTCTGCCCCATCTGTTATCGCCCTGCTTCTTCGACGATCACGGTGACGTGACTCGTCCGTTTGAAAATGCGGTTCGCACGGCCGCGTGCACGCGGCAACCAGCGCTTCATGGTCGGGCCTTCGTCCACCATGATCGTCTTGACCTTCAGTTCGTCCACGTCGGCGCCGTCGTTGTGCTCGGCGTTGGCGATGGCGGACTCGAGCACCTTCTTGATGATGTGCGCGGCCTTCTTGTTGCTGAACGCCAGGATGTTGATCGCCTTGTCTACCCGCAGACCACGCACCTGGTCGGCGACCAGTCGTGCCTTCTGGGGCGTGATGCGCGCGCCGCGCAGTATTGCTGCCGTTGCCATGCTCGCCCGTCCTTACTTCGTTTTCTTGTCCGCGACGTGGCCGCGGAACGTACGCGTCGGCGCGAATTCGCCGAGCTTGTGGCCGACCATGTTCTCGCTCACGAACACCGGCATGTGCTGGCGGCCGTTGTGCACGGCGATCGTCAGACCGACCATGTCGGGGATGACGATCGAACGACGCGACCAGGTCTTGATCGGCCGCTTGTCGCCGGACGCACGCGCCTGCTCCACCTTCTTGTCGAGGTGGTGGTCGATGAATGGGCCCTTCTTGATCGAACGTGACATCAGCTCTTACTCCGCGGATTAGCGCTTGTCGCGGCGGCGCACGATCATGCTGTTCGTACGCTTGTTGTTACGGGTCTTGTGGCCCTTGGTCGGCGTGCCCCACGGGCTGACCGGATGACGGCCGCCGGAGGTGCGGCCTTCGCCGCCGCCGTGCGGGTGGTCCACCGGGTTCATCGCCACACCGCGGACGGTGGGGCGGATGCCGCGCCAGCGCTTCGCGCCGGCCTTGCCGAGCTGACGCAGCGAGTGCTCGGTGTTGCCGACTTCGCCGATCGTTGCGCGGCACTCGATCGGCACGCGGCGCATTTCGCCGGAACGCAGGCGGAGCGTCGCGTACGCGCCTTCGCGCGCGACGTACTGGATGCCGGTACCCGCACTGCGGCCGATCTGCGCGCCCCGGCCCGGCTTGAGCTCGACGCAATGCAGGATCGCGCCGACCGGGATGTTACGCAGCGGCAACGTGTTGCCGACCTGGATCGGCGCATCGACGCCCGAACGGATCGTCGCACCGGCTGCGAGGCCCTTCGGCGCGATGATGTAACGGCGCTCGCCGTCGGCGTAGAGCACGAGGGCAATGTGGGCCGAACGGTTCGGGTCGTACTCGAGGCGCTCGACGGTCGCCGGAATGCCGTCCTTCTGGCGCTTGAAATCGACGACGCGGTAATGCTGCTTGTGACCGCCTCCGCGATGACGCACGGTGATGCGGCCCGCGTTGTTGCGGCCGGAATTCTTGGCCTGGGTCTCGAGCAAAGGAGCGTGCGGCCGGCCCTTGTGGAGCTCGGGCGTCACGACCTTCACCATGCCGCGGCGGCCGGGCGAAGTGGGCTTGGTTTTGACTAGCGCCATGATGCTGATTCCTGACTGTTTACGCTTTGCCCATGAAGTCGATGTCGAAACCCGGCTTCAGATTGACGTAAGCCTTCTTCCAACCCTGCAGCGCGCCGGCACGGCCGCGGAAATTGCGACCGCGCGACCGCATGTTAAGGGTCTGGACGGACTCGACCTGGACGCTGAACATCTTCTCGACGGCTTCCTTGATTTCCGGCTTCGTCGCGTCGTTCAGGACGCGGAAGACGTACTGGGCATTCTTGTCGGCGACGCGGGTCGCCTTCTCCGAGATCTTGGGCTCGACCAAAACCTGCATGAGGCGTTCCTGGTTCATTTGTACTGCTCCTCCAGGTGGCTGAGCGCGCCCTTCGTGATGATGACCTTCTGGAAGGAGATCAGGAGCGCCGGGTCGATCGCGTCAACGTCCGCGAGTCCAATCCAATGGATGTTGCGGGCGGACAGGTACAGCGCCTCCGAAACTTCTTCGGCGATCAGGAGCATGTCCTTCGCGGCGAACTTCGTCAGCGTCGCGAGCAGCGCCTTCGTCTTCGCTTCCGCGATGTCGAGGTTGTCCACCACGACGAGCCGGTCCTGACGGACGAGCTCGGAGAGGATGGAGCGGATCGCGCCGCGGTACATCTTGCGGTTGACCTTCTGCTCGAAGTTGCGCGGACGCGCGGCGAACGCGCGACCGCCCGTGCGCCACAGCGGCGAGCGGATCGAACCGGCGCGCGCCTGGCCCGTGCCCTTCTGGCGCCAGGGCTTGGCACCGCCGCCGCTCACTTCGGAGCGCGTCTTCTGGGCCTTCGTGCCGGCGCGGGCGCCAGCGAAGTAGGCGGTGACCACCTGGTGGATCAGCGCTTCCTTGTACGGCAGACCGAACACCTCGTCGGACACCGAGACGGTGCCGGCGGAGGAGCCGGTCGCGAATGAATGAAGTTGGAGTTCCATGGAGCCCGCCCTTAGTTCGCGTTCGCGCTGCTGCGCTTCTTGGTGGTCGGCTTGATCAGGAGATCGCCGCCTTTCGCACCGGGCACCGCGCCCTTGATGAGGAGCAGATTGCGATCGACGTCGACGCGCACGACCTGCAGGGCCTGCGCCGTACGCTGGGCAGCGCCCATGTGACCTGACATCTTCTTGCCCTTGAACACCTTGCCGGGCGTCTGGTTCTGGCCGATCGAACCCGGCGCGCGGTGCGACAGCGAGTTGCCGTGCGTGGCGTCGCCCATCGAGAAGTGATGGCGCTTGATGGTACCGGCGAAGCCCTTACCGATCGTGGTGCCGGTAACGTCCACGTACTGTCCGGCGGCGAACAGATCCGCCTTCACCTCGGAGCCCGGCGCAAGCTCGGCGCCCTCGCCCTCACCGAGGCGGAATTCCCACAGACCACGGCCCGCGTCGACGCCGCACTTGCTGTACTCGCCCGCTTCGGGCTTCGTGATGCGATTACGATGCCGCGAACCTGTCGTGATCTGCACGGCGCGATAGCCGTCGCTGTCCTCGCTCTTCACGCGCGTGACGCGATTCGGTTCGACCTCGACGACAGTCACGGGAACGGCTGCGCCGTCCTCGGCGTAAATGCGCGTCATGCCGCGCTTGCGCCCAATCAATCCTAGTGCCATTGCCTTGTCTCCCGAGCCGATCAGTTCAGGCGGATCTGGACGTCGACGCCGGCCGCCAGATCGAGCTTCATCAGCGCATCGACGGTTTTGTCCGTCGGATTGACGATGTCGAGCAGGCGCTTGTGCGTGCGGATCTCGTACTGATCGCGCGCGTCCTTGTTGGCGTGCGGCGAAATCAGCACCGTGAAGCGCTCTTTCTTCGACGGCAGGGGGATTGGTCCCTTCACCTGCGCGCCGGTGCGCTTCGCGGTCTCGACGATCTCGCGGGTCGACTGATCGATGAGTCGATGGTCGAACGCCTTGAGTCGGATTCTTATCACCTGCTGATTCATGTCTTCTTAGTCCTTGGTCAGTTGCTGGTGTCTGCCTTGCGAGTTGTGCACCGGGCGCGTGCCTCGACAACTCACAACCGACTCTTCTCTTACTCGATGATCTTGGAAACGACTCCGGCGCCGACCGTACGGCCGCCCTCGCGGATGGCGAAGCGCAGACCCTCCTCCATCGCGATCGGGTTGATCAGCTTCACCGTGATCTTCACGTTGTCGCCCGGCATCACCATCTCCA
>JACQWY010000014.1 GCA_016209015.1 Gammaproteobacteria bacterium
CCGGCGGATTTTGCTCAATAGACTCATGGTGATCATCCTCTTCGGGCCTGCTCAATGTTTGAGCAGGCGAGTTAATCACCCTGGTCAATTTTCGGTGCGCATTACCCCGGAAATCTGGTCAAATTTCAGTGCGCAGCAACACGACGTGGCGCTCAAATCGACGATCATCAAGGCCGAACTCGCCGTCAGCGACATGGATCGGCACCACTACGAGACCTACGCGCTGACGCTCGCCCAGCATCCCTCGGAGACTGCGGAGCGGGTGATGGTGCGACTGCTCGCCTTCGCCTTGAACGCGGCCGAGGGGCTCGCCTTCGGCAACGGCCTGAGCTCCGAGGAGCCCGCTCTCTGGCAGCGCGATGCCACCGGCGAAATCGTGCGCTGGATAGAGGTGGGTCAGCCCGACGGGCAGGCGCTGCGGCGTGCCTGCGGGCGTGCCCGGGAGGTCCGCGTCTACAGCTATGGCACCCGCGGCGCACAGGTCTGGTGGGAGCAGTCCCGCGAGCAATTGGCCCGGCTCCCCAACCTCCAAGTCTGGGAGGTCTCGCCCGAGTCGAGCTCGGCCCTGAACGCGCATGCCGGTCGCAGTCTGAAGCTGCAATGCCTCGTCCAGGACGGACAGGCGAGTCTCGTATTCGAAGACAGCCTCGTACCGATGGAACTGCTCCGTCGCCAGTAATCGGCTGCGCCTCGGCGGCAGCGAGCTCGAGATCGCGACCGTCGCGAGCAGGCGCTATACCGGCTAAAGAAATCGCTTCCCCGCGTCGATTATCGGTGAGGACTCCGGCGCGGCGTCGGCCGCGCTCCGGGACCTCGAGAAACTGCGCGAACAGACCGATCGCCTTGCAGCACACCGCAGCGCCCGATCGCGGTGCCGACTCTTCCGGCAACCAGCCTCCCGTGGCGCGCTCGGCGCAGGGCCGGGGGGGCCCATCGCCGCGGCGAAAGGGTGCTGCGGACCGGACCGAGCCGCTCATACGAATCCGTCGCTTCGCCGCCAGACGAAAGCAATTCGACCATCCCGCGGTGTGGTGCGATACCAGCGGGCTACACGAGGACACGAGCATGGACCTGAATCAGGCTATCGCAGCCCACAGCGATTGGAAGCTGAAACTTCGCGCGGCCATTACGAAGAAGGAAAAGGTGGATGCGGTGACGCTCTCCGCCGATGACAAGTGCGTGCTCGGCAAGTGGCTGCACGGGGACGCCAAGGCGAAGTATTCCAGCCTGAAGTCCTACACCGATTGCCTCGCCAAACACGCCTCGTTCCATCGCGAGGCGGGCAAGGTCGCGCAGGCCATCAATGCCGGCAATTACACCGACGCGGTCGCGATGCTGAACGCCGGCACGACCTACACCCTCGCGTCGACCGCGGCGACGGCGGGGATTCTGGCGCTGAAGAAGGATACCGGCCTGTGATCCGGGCCGCTCGCCCTGGCCGCCTCCGGCACGGGATCGCGCCGGGATGGAGTTGAATCGCGCGATTCCGCACACGCCGGGTGGAAGCTGAGCCTGCGCAACACCATTGCCGATCGGCAATCGCCGGACGTGGCCACGATCGCGGCCGACACGACATGCCTGCTCGGACGGTGGCTGCACGGCGATGCACGGGTCCGCTATGCGACCCTCCAGTCCTACGCCGAGTGCGTCAGCTCGCACGCGAGCGTCCACCTCGATGCAGGCACGGTCGCACATGTCGCGAACGCCGGTGACTACTTCGGCGCGGCGTCCCTGCTCGACGCGGGCGCCAACTGCGCGAGCGCATCCAGCAGGCTCGCGGCGGCGCCCCTCGCGCCGAGGAATGAGGCAGGCCTCCGAGCGTCGGTCGGCGCTGCCATCAGCCCCGGCTGCTGCCACGTGCCGCGAGCAGCATGTCGAGATAATCCGCTTCGCTCATCAGATCGTCCTTGCCGCCCACGCGGTCGAGGAAGACGATGCCGTCGAGATGGTCGAGCTCGTGCTGGAAGATGCGCGCGACGAAATCCGCCAGCTGCTGGCGACGCAAGGCTCCGTCCCGCCCGAGGTACTCGACGTCGATGTGCTCGTAGCGCGGCACGAGCCCGCGCACGCCGGGCACGCTCAGGCAGCCCTCCCACCCCTGCACCAGCGTCTCACCGTGCGCGACGAGCCGCGGATTCAGCATCGCCGTCGGTTCCATCAGCGGCGCCTGGGGATAGCGTGCATTCGGCCGCGACGCGACGATGAACAGGCGCTCGCTGCAGGAGATCTGCGGCGCCGCGATGCCGACGCCGTTCGCGAGGCGCGCGGTCTCGATGAGGTCGTCGATTAGACGCTGGACGTAGGGATCCGCGACGTCGGCCACGGGCGCTGCGACCTGGCGCAGCACCGGATCGCCGACGGCTATCACGTCGCGCTTCGTTGCCATGGGCTCATGCTCCGTTGCGACAGGGGATCATGCTACACCGCGCTAGTGGCGCGCACGTGCCGACGGCCGTGCCAGGTCACGGCGGCGAGCGTAATTTCACCACGCGGCTGGAACGCTTCGTGGGCGATCGAGAACTCGCCGGTCGAGAGTTCGATCCCGAACATCCCGTAAGCAGCCCACAGCATGCGCGCCGCGGCACCCGTATAGGCCGGCCAGCCGCCGCGCAGCGTGTAGCCCGCGCCCCAGTAGATGTCCGCGGCCTGCTGGTGCGGCGGCAACTCGTAGCGACCGAGCACGCCCAGCTCCTCAGTCTTGCCGAGCGGCGAGATTTTCGTCCAGACGCGCGCCGCGGTCGCACGCCACTCGGCCGCTTCGTCGGCCTGCGTCGCCGCACCGGCGAGAATGTTCGCCGCATCGACGATCCACGACACGCCGTGCGAATACTGGCCGCCGTTCTCGCGCACCCCCGGCGGATAGAGCGCGATGCGTCCCGGATAGGGCCGGCTGTGCTCGTCGAAGGACGGCACGAGCATACGGATCATGCGCTCCTGCTCGAGCGCGGCGAGGCCGTTGCGCATGACGAGCGCGGCGCGCGGATGATCGACGGCGCCGGAGAGCGCGGGCCAGGACGTCATCAGCCCGCTGTCGATCGTGAACTCCGTGCCGTCATCGCTCGTTGCACGCACATAACCCGCGCCGCGCTCCATGCGATGGCAGGCCGCAGCGAGCGCATCGGCCTCGAGCCGGTAGCGCGCGGCGACGGCTTCCTCGCCGCGCTCGCCGGCGAGCGGCGCGAAATCGCGCAGCACGCGATGGAGAAAGAACGCCATCCAGGTGCTCTCGCCGCGCCCGCCGAAGCCGAGCTCGTCGAGCCCGTCGTTCCAGTCGCCGGTGCCGAGCAGCGGCAGGCCGTTTGCGCCGCGCGCCTCGAGGCTGCGCTCGATCGCCCGCCGGCAATGGTCATAGACGCTCGCCGTCTCGGGCGTCGGCCGCGGCGCGAGCGTGATGCCCTCGAGCTGCGGCGGCACCGCCGGTCCTTCGATGTAGGCGCGCTCGACGTCGAGCACGCTGCGATCGCCGGTCGCCGCGACGTACTGCGCGACGAGGTAGGGCAGCCAGAGATGCGGATCGGAAGCGCGGGTCCGCGCCCCGAGGCCCGTCTCGCCGTTCGGTGCGGCGTGCCACCATTTGAACACGTCGCCCGCCAGGAACTGCTGCCCGGCATGCCGGACGATCTGGCGGCGCGCCAGCGCGGGGTCGAGGAAGAGGAACGGCAGCACGTCCTGGAGCTGATCGCGAAAGCCGAAAGCCCCGCTGCGCTGGTTCGGTCCGAGCCGGCCCCACAGTCGCGAAGTCAGCGCCTGATATGGCAGCCAGTCGTTGACGAGGCGGTCGAAGTCCGGTCGGTTCGTCTCGATCCGGAGCACGCCGAGGCGCCTGCGCCACGCGGCTTGCGTCGCGGCCTCGGCGGCGAGTGCGTTTTCTTCGAAGACGTAATCGGCGATGAGATTCCCGGCGGCCTCGACGCTCGGCGCAAAGCCTATCGCGACGACGAGCCGCTCGCGCGCGCCCGCCGGAACGTCGAGTTCGATGGCGCAGGCCGCGATGCGCGAGCCGTCGTCACCGGCGTGCGGCGCGGGCCAGCCGTCCGCGACGAATTGCGGATCGCGGAGATCGCGCCCCGGGCCGACGAAACGTCCACGCACGCGTTCCCAGCGCTCGGGGGCGCGGCTCACCGCGAAGAACGCCCAGCCCTCGGCGAACGCGTTCGCAGCGTGCCGGCACATCACCGCATCGGACCTTCCCGTATCGGCGAATTCGAGGCGGCCGTAGCTGTCGCGCCAAAGCTCGGCGAGTGCGAACTCGAGATAGGGCACCACACGATAGCGCCGCGTCTCGGCCGCGCGATTCTCGATCTCGACGATGCGCAGCTCGACCGGCGCGTCCTCGAGCACGGTCAGACGGGTCGTGATGGCGAGCTCGGGATAGCGTGCTTCGAGCCGGCAGTAACCGAGCCCGAAAACCACCTCGTAGTCGCCGTCCGCCGCGCGCGCGGGAGCCGCGGCAGCGTGATACGTGCGGCCCGCCACGAGATCGCGCACGAAGATCGCCTGGCCGGGAGCCGCGGCAGGCACGGCGTCGAGCGTGAACGGGCTCAAGGCATTCTGTTGGGCGTTCACCGCGAACGAGCAGGCCTCGCCGTGATTGCTCACGATCGTCCCGTAGCCGAGCGGATTCGCGAGCACGTGTGTCCAGGGACGCGGCGTGTCGGGCGTGATGTGCAGCTCGCGCCCGTCGGTGGAGTAGCGATGAGGGAGGCCGTGGCCTGGTCGCGGCGCGGGCGGCAATTCGCGGCGCGTCTCGAGTACCTTGCGCAGCATGACCGGATCCGGAGCGGCCAGACCGAGCAGGCGCGCGACGAGGCCCTGCGCTGCGGCTTCGTCCGCAACGTAAGCGTCGATGAAGCGAAGCTTCGTGCGGGCGCCGGGCGCGAGCGTGAGCTGGAACGCAAGCGAGGCCATCGGATCGAAGGGATAGAGCAGCCCTTCGTCGTCCGGGGTGCGCAGCTGCGGTCCGTTCTCCGGCAATGAGGCCTCGCCACGCAGGAAGTGCGGCCGCGAATCCTGATACCCCGTGAGCCGCGCCTCCGCCCCCGCCGCGGCATGCACATAGAGCTCCTCGCTCACGCGGCCGTGCACCCCCGCATGCAACCGGTTGCGGGCCCAGAGCGCCTGCTGGGCACGGTGGAACCAGCTCCCGAGATGGATGGCGTTGAACGATGCCTGGCGCTGGTAGAGATCCGCCGGTGCGAGCGCGAGCTCGCGCGCGCTGATCAATTCGAGCTCCCGCGGCGCGCCGGTCGCGTTGTGCAACTCCACGTCCCACACCGCGACCGCGGCCTCCGCTTCCAGACGCACGCGGATCGTGCAGGCGAGGCCTTCGAACTCGTTGTCGATGCGGACGAGATCCGGCTGCGGCCGCGTGTAGCGGCAGCAGGGCCCCGCGGTGAGCGTCGTCTGGCGTCCGGCTTCGCGCGCGTGGAGCCACAGACCGCGACGCGCGAGATCGTGCTCGGGCGCGCGCGTGAGGTCGATAGTGCCGCCGGCCGCAACCGGCCGCTCCGCGCTCATGACGCCGCGACCATCGGGCCCGAGGCGCAGGGTGCACAGCCCGTTCGCGAGCGCGAAGGCGGGGCCGTAGCCGCTGAGCCTGTCGGCGCGCGCCACGCCATCCATTGGCCGCGCCGGTCGCCAGGCGAGCCACAGCGCGATCGCGGCCGCGATCGCGATCGCAACGCCATAGACCCACAGCAGCGCGACGACCGGCGAGAGCACCGGGAAGTCGCCGTGCGCGATGCGCTCCGCGCCGCCCCAGGCGTAGTCCCAGTCCCCGCCGCGCGGGATGTAGAACGGGATGAGCAACGGCGCCCACGTGAAGAAGCGGCGGATGCCGACGGGGATCACGCGCGTGCGTCCGGCGTGACCGAGGAAGCGTGCGGCGCGCTCGTCGAGCCGATCGACGCCGATCATGCTGAAGTTCACGAGTGTCGCGACGCGCAGGCCCATGTGATCGAGCCAGACGATCACGCGCAGCCAGTCGTAGGACAGCACGCCGAGGAAAATCTCGCGGCTCCAGTGATGGAACGCCTCGGGCGTGAGCGTGAAGCTCTTCGCGACCGCGACGGCGCTGCGCACCGCGCCGTCCTGGTTGTACCACGTCGGGTTCGGCGCCATCTTCAGGAACGAGGAGATGACCGGCGCCATCCAGAGACCCCAGCGCAGCACGCGCACCGTCTGCTCGATCATCTCGACGACGCCAGCAGTCGTGAAGATTCGGAGCACGGGGCCGCGGCTCCGCGCGAGCATGGCGTTCAGGAGTGCCACGTTCAGCCCGAACAGCGGTGCGGCGAGCGACCAATTGATGACGCCCGCGAGCGATTCGCCGTAGAAGAGCCGCACGCCGCCCGCGACCGCGCCGAGATCCATTGCGCCCCATTTGCTGAACAACGGATAGATCACGAACTCGCTCGGCTTGCCGCCGGCCGCGGCGAAATTGAACGTGCCGTACCGGGCGAGCTTCGCCGCGACCTGTGCGAGCTGCGCGGCGTCGAAATACCAGCACAACGCGCCGCCGACGAGGCCGCCGAGCAGTGCGGCGAGCGAGTAGACGCGCCACGACTGGACGCGTGCGCGCTCGCGACGGAAGCAGGCCCAGGCGTCGCGTGCCCATTCGGGGCCGGCATAGGCGAGCGCGCCACCGGCGAGCCCCCACAGGAAGCGCGCGCCGTCGCCGGCACCCGTAATGCCGCGTTGCGCCGCATAGCCGACCGCCGCACCGGCGACGACGCCGCGCAGCAGATTCACGGGCTGACACAGATCGACGTAGAGGCGCCGGAAGAATTGGCGGCTCACGTCAGAGCTCTCGATCACCGTCTTGCCGATCGCGAAGATCAGCGCGCCGAGCAGCGCGCCGCCGAGCAGGGGATGATGCGCGATCGAGGCGCTCAGCAGCGGCGTGCCGCGCACGAACGCGAGCAGCTCAATCAGCACCATGAACACGACGCCGTATTTCGAGCCGCCGCGCAGCCCCGAGCGCCAGTGCCGGCGGGTCGCTGCGCCCGTCGGGCGCCGGCCGTGCAGCGCGTCGAGCAGGAAGCCGGTGACGAGGAAGGTTTCCGCCCACAGGCCCGCCTGCGCCGCGGCTGCGAAGGCGATCGCGATCCCGGCGCGCGCGGGAAGAGGCCAGGACGCGAACGCGGCGCTCGAACCGAGATCAGCAAGGAGCGGTCCGGCCGACGCGTGCAGCGCGCAGGCGCCGAGGATCAGCCAGGCCGCGCGGCTGACGAGGCCGCGGCGATCGAGCACATAGCCCGTGACGAGCGCGGCGCTCGCATTCAAGACGAAGAGGATCAGCACGCGCCCGAGGAAATCGCCGGCGCCGGCCGGGACCGCGACGCCGGGCAAGGCGTGACGTCCGAGCAGGCCGACGAGCGCGGGCGCAGCCAGCACGAGCAATCCGTTGAAGAGGTAGGGGCACGCGAACGTCGCCAGCACTTCGCGCCACGGCGGGCCGGCACGGAGCTGCAGCGTCCGCAAGCCCGTCACCCCGAGGTAGAACGCGATCGCGGCGCCCGTGCCCGCCGGCGAGAAGCGCAGCAGCTCCGACCATGCCGCCGGCACGTGCCACGGCGCGACCGCGGGATCGCAGCCCGCCGCGAGCATGCCGAGCGCGAGTGCGTCGCGGGCGAGATCGCGTGCCGCCGGCCGGAAGCCCACGCTCGCGGATGCGAGCAGGAGCGTCGCAATCCCGAGTGCGACGCCGCCGGCGATGCTGGCGGCGCCGTGACCGAGACTCGCCCCGCAGGCCGACGCCGCGCCGAGCAGCACGACCGCGGTGTAGCGTCCGAGCCGCGCGAGGCTCGCGCCCGCCGTGTGTCCTGTCGTCGCCGTCGTCGTCACGTCATGTCTCCGGGATCGCTGGGCCGTCCACACGCCGTGCGCGGTCGGGTGGAATCAATCGCTGGCGTCGGACGCCTCGCGGGGTGGCACGAGGATGGAAGCCGCCACCGCCGTTCCGATGCACGCGCCGATGATCGCAAGCGACCACGAAATTGGGAACTGTCCTTCGAAATGACCATTGAGCCAGACCATTTTGAGCCCTACGAAGAGCAGGACCGCGGCGACGCCGTATTTCAGCAGATGGAAGCGCTGCGCGGCACCCGCGAGCAGGAAGTACAGCGTGCGCAGGCCGAGGATCGCGAACATGTTCGACGTGAAGACGACGAGCGGCTCCTTCGTGATGCCGAAGATCGCCGGCACCGAATCGAGCGCGAACACCATGTCGGCGAACTCGAGAAAGAGCAGCGAGACGAGCAGCGGGGTCGCGAACAGCCGCCCGTCGATGCGGACCACGAAACGCGCGAGGTGGAGCTCGCGGGTCGTCGGAATTACACGGCGCACGAGCTTGAGCAGGAGACTCTTGTCAGGATCGACCGCCGCCTCCTCGGCCGTCGCCATCTTGATCGCGGTGTAGATGAGCAACACGCCGAATGCAACCGTCACCCAGTGGTAGCGCATGAGCACGGCACCCGCCGCGATGAACAAAGCGCGGAGCACGAGCGCGCCGACGATGCCGTAGAACAACACGCGGTGCTGGTACTTCGGCGGAATCGCAAAGTACTGAAAGATGATGAGGAAGACGAACATGTTGTCGACCGACAGCGAGTACTCGACGATGTAGCCGGCGAGGAACTCGAGCGCGACCTTGCCCGCGGCGGCCTGTGGATCGAAGCCCGCTAGCCCGGCGAAACGGGGGTCAATCGGAAACTTCCACAACGCGTAGCGGTACAGGAGATAGTTGAACGCGAGCGCGAGCGCGACCCACACGACGCCCCAGACGAGCGCTTCGCGGAATGGCACCTCGTGAGCTTTGCGATGGAAGAGGCCCAGGTCGAGCGCGAGCAGCGCCATGATGAAAGCGGTGAAGCACAGGTAGAACCACCAGTACTCGGCCAGCGGAAACAGGGCAGGCATCCAGGATCCTCGGATGAAACGTGAAACGGCGCGATTATGCCGGCGGCGCGGGACGGCCGTCGCGACCCATGCATGCTAAAACGCCGCGCAGAGCCACGCTTATTCGCAATTCACGACGCCTCGTGTCGGCAAAATCTGCGACCGCTCACGCGGCCACGAGCCCGACCGCGGCCGTGAGGTCGGACTGGAGCGCCGCGAGCTCGGGCGCGCCGTAGGCCGGGCCCGCCCGCAAGTGACCCCACACCGGTTGCGGCCAGCAGGCATCGCCGATGCGGCGGCCGACGACGTGCAGGTGGAGCTGGGGCACGAGATTGCCGATCGCCGCCACGTTCACCTTGTCGCAGGCGAGCCGGTCCTTGATCCAGCGGGCGAGATTGTCGCCGGCGCGGTCCAGCACCGCGCGCAGTTCCGGTTCGAGATCGTGCAGCTCGGTCGCCGCGGTATGTGGCACGAGGATGAACCAGGGCAACGAGGCGTTGCGGTTCAGCAGGAGCTCGCAGCCCGCGAGGCTGCCGAGCACGTGGCAATCCGCGCGCAGGCGCGGATGGAGTGCGAAGTCTTTCATTCGTTCGTTTCTGATCCCTTCCCTGATCCCTGCTTGAGGAGCGCGCCGAGATCCGCGAACGGACGTCCCGTCGCGCGCGGCGCGCTGCCGTCCGTCGCCGAGCCGTGAGGACCGTCGACGAGGCGCTGGTGCTCGTTGTCGTGGCAATACAGACAGAGCAGCTCCCAGTTGCTGCCGTCGGCCGGATTGTTGTCGTGATTGTGATCGCGATGATGGACCGTGAGCTGCGTGAGATTTTCGCGCGTGAATTCGCGGCCGCAGCGGCCGCACACCCAGGGATAGAGCTTGAGCGCCTGCTCGCGATAGCCGCGTTCGCGCTGCTCGCGCTGGCGGCGGGCTTCGGCGACGACGCGATCGAGCTTGTCCGGGCTCATGCGCGGCGGGTGGCCCCGACGGCGGGCAAATGGACACGGGCGGCAGTCATGTGTGCTCTCCTGGATGTCGCGGCGGAGCGGATCCGCAGTCGCTTCAGAGGCCGAGGTTGCCTGGCGAGAGGATGCCCTGCGGATCGAGGCGGGCCTTCAGATCACGCAATGCGCCGTGATACGCCCCGCAACGCTCGACCTCGGCGGCCCATAGTTTACCGCTCTTGTAGGGGACACAGCCAATCTCGACGAGCTCGCGTCCGCAGGCCGCGACGGCGGGTTGCACCGCCTCCCACTGCGTCGCCTCGTCGTAGAACGCGATCACCGCGCCGTGCAGGCCGCGCCGGCACAACACGACCGCGCCGCCCCACGTGAAGTGCGGCCAGCGCCCGCGCTGGCGGTCGACGGTGGCGAGCAAGGCCGGCAGGCGATCCGTCGGCAGCGAGCTCATCATCAGGGCGCAGCGCGACCGCGCAAAATAGCCCGCGAACGAATACCACCACGACTGCTGCTCGCGCAGCGTGCGGAAATAGGCCGCGTCGAATTCGGGGAAATCTCTGCCACCGTGTTGCCGGGCGAGGGTGTGCAGCTTCTCCAAATCGTGGTCGACGAGCGCGTGCTCGCCGCCGAGATCGAGGCCGAGACAGAAGCGCGGCAGCGCGTCCGCCCCGGCCGCCGGCAGGCGTGCGCGGATCGTGAGCGCCTCGTAGCCCGCGCCGTACCAGACGTGGCGCGTGAGTGCTGCGTTCTGCAGCGCCAGCACGAAATGCGCGCCGCGCACTGCGTCGGGAAAGCCGAAGCACACGGTCGTGCGCCTCTCCGGCAGCGGATGCAGCCACAGTGCGACCTTCGTGATCACGCCGAGCGTCGCGTCGCCGCCGAGGAAGAGTCCGGTGAGATCCGGGCCCATGGCGTAGCGCTGAAACCAGCCCGCGCCGGCGACAGCCGCCGTGCCCGTGCGGATGACACGGCCGTCGGCGAGGACGGCCTCGAGCCCGACGACTTCGTCCGCGAAGCTCTGATTTCGCGGTGAGCCCGTGCCGAGCGCGTGCGCCGAGGCCGCACCGCCGACTGTCGCGGCGGGCGCCGTGACCGGCACGACGCCGACCGTCAGGCCGTAAGGTTCGAGCGCCGCGAGCAGCGCGCCGAATTTCATGCCGGGCTCGACCACGACCACACCGCGCGCAACATCGACTTCGAGGAGGCGATCGAGCGTCGAAACGTCGATGACGAGACCGCCGGCACGCGGCACGGCGCCGCCGGCGTACATCGTGCCGCCGCCGCGCACGTAGACCGGCGTGCGATGCGCGTTCGCACGGGCGAGCAGCGCCGCGACTTCCTCAGGACTACGTACCTGCACGGCGGCTTCGGGGATGCCGCGCGGCACGACCGAGGCGTCGCGCTCGTAGGGAAAGAGATCGACGCTCGTCGTGAGCACCGTGACGCCGGGCAGCTCGGCCGCGAGCCAGTCTGATACGTCGGTGCTCATGTGCGGGCTCCGAAATCGAAATGGGCGACGAGGAATTCCGCGAGCGTCGCGAGCGCAGGATCACCCGGCCGACGTGCTGCGTCGAGATGCGCGAGACAGCGTACGTCGGCGCCGACGATCGTCGGCGCTGCGGCGTGTTCAGCCAGCTTCGCGCGCGCCATGCGCAGCGCGCCAGCCGGCTGCATCGCGGGCATGCCGCCGCCCGCTCCGCAGCACACGCCATGATTCGCGACGTCGGGATTCGCGATCGACACGCCGAGCTTCGCGAGCACGGCTCGCGACGCCGCGGCGGCCGGTGTATCGCGCGCCTGGCAGCCGTCGAAGATCGCGACGAGGGGCGGCGTGCCGCGCGGTGTTGCACGCAGCCGGCCGGTATCGAGCGCCTGCAGACACCACTCACCGAACGTCTGCGCGGGCAGCCCCTGCAGTTGCCGCCGGCACTCGAGTCCGGAATGGACGATCTTCGTGCCGGCGTGAAGATCCATCATCGTAGCGAGCGCCGCCGCGGACGCCGCAGCCGCGACGTGATCGCCGAGCTCGCGCGCCGGCGCGCCACAACACGGCTCGTCAGCAAACCCGCCGACACGCACGCCGGCCGCCTGCATCACCGTCACCGCCGCGCGTGCTTCGACGGGCCGCGCATAAGCGGCGGCGCAGCCGGGATAGTAGAGGGCCCCGGGTGTCGCGAGGTCGAGCGCGAGATTCGATGACCAGGCCGGACGCGCCTGACGCGGCCTGCCGAACGGATTGTCTTCAGCGGCTATCGAGTCGAGCAGTCTCGCGATCGGCTCCGGTGCGCGCTCGCGGGCGAGCAGCTCGCCGCGCAGCGCTGCGTTCACCGCGTGCGGATGCAGACCGATCGGGCAGACCGTCTCGCAGTTGCCGCAGCCGGTGCACGTGAACACGCGCTCGGCGAGCACGTCCTCGTCGAGTGCGCGGCCCTCGAGCCAGGCGCGCGCCGCGGCGAGATAGCCGCGCCCGGAATACGCCGGACGCGAGTCGTGATGCGCGAGCGTCGGACACACGCGATCGATGCCGCGCGCCGCCCACACGGCGTCCACACAGTAGCTGCAGTCGGAACAGTGGTACAGCTCGCGGCTGAACGCGGCGAGGAGCGGCAATGTCGGCGAGTCGGTGGGCATGGCCGGATCCTGACGGAGGATGCCCGGCGATGATAGCGCAGACGCTCAGGCGGAATGCATCCTCACCGGGACGCGCGTGCGGCCGAACTGTTTCGCGAGCTCGAAATGCTCGAAGCGTCCCGCGATGCGTTGGCCGCAGTGCGGACAGTCCCCTGTGGGCGTGAGCTCGTAACGCTCGATTGCGTACCAGTCGCGGGCGATCACGGCGTGATGGCAACGCGGACAGAACGTCGTGTCGCCTTCCCGGTCGTGCACGTTGCCGGTGTAGACATAGTGAAGCCCGACCTCGCGCGCGATGCGCCGCGCGCGGGCGAGCGTCGCCGGTGGCGTGCCCGGCACGTCCCTCATGCGGAAATCCGGATGGAACGCCGAAAAGTGCAGCGGCACCTCGGGCCCGAGCTCGCGCAGCACCCACTCCGCGAGCTGGCGCACCTCGGCATCCGAGTCGTTGTGACCCGGGATGAGCAGCGTCGTGATCTCGGTCCACACGTCCGTCTGCTGCACGAGGTAGACGAGCGTCTCCAGCACGGGCGCGAGATGCGAGCCCGTGAGTTTGAAGTAGAAATCCTCGGTGAACGCCTTCAGATCCACGTTCGCTGCGTCCATCTTCGCGAAGAATTCGCGGCGCGGTGCGTCGTGGATATAGCCCGCAGTCACGGCGACCGTCTGTATGCCCTGCGCGTGGCAGGCGTCGGCCACGTCGAGCGCGTACTCCGCGAAGATCACGGGATCGTTGTAGGTGAACGCCACGCTCTTGCAGCCGAGTTTCGCCGCGGCGGCAGCGATCTCTTCCGGGCTCGCACCGTCCATCAGGCGATCCATGTCGCGCGACTTGCTGATGTCTGAGTTCTGGCAGAACTTGCAGGCGAGATTGCAGCCGGCCGTGCCGAACGAGAATACGCTCGAGCCCGGATAGAAATGCGCGAGGGGCTTCTTCTCGATCGGGTCGATGCAGAATCCCGACGAGCGGCCATAGGTCGTGAGTATCATCGCGTCGCCCTCGCGCTTGCGCACGAAGCACGCGCCGCGCTGGTCGGCGTGCAGCCGACAGTCGCGTGGACAGAGATCGCACTGCAGACGGCCGTCCTCCGCGAGATGCCACCAGCGTGCGGGATATCGTGATTCGGGAGTCATGCGAGTACCCGCCCCGGGACCGCCTCCTTCCACTTCTCGACGGTGTAGCGCGACAGGCGCACTTCGGGTGCCCAGAAGTCGGGCGCGAATCCCGCTTTCTGTTTCAGATGAGCCATGAACGTCGCGACGTCCGGGAGTTGCTCCCACACCTGCGGCAGGAACGTACTGCGCCGGCGGCCGCATTCGAACACGATCCCATCGACGCCGGGTCGTAGCGCGGCGAGCGCCTCGGCCTCGGTCGAGAAACGGAGCGGCGAGGGGGCGGACAGCAGGGAGACTTCGACGCGCGTGATCGGCAGCTCCGCAGCTTCGAGCGCCGGGAACCGCGGATCGCGAAACGCGGCGGCGAGCGCGTTCTCGCGACAGTCCTCGCCGAGCGATCGATGCGCTTCGAGGCTGCCGATGCAGCCGCGCAGACCACCGTTCTGGGTCAGCGTGACGAACACCGCGCCCGGTTCGGCGAGCCAGGGCGCGGGATCGCTCACGTAGGACGTCGCCCCGAACGCACCCTCGATCGCGCTGCGCGCGATCCGGAGCAGCACTGCGCCGCGATCAATGGACATGCGCCGCCTCCCGGAACGCGACCGAGCAATAGCCGACGACGCGGCCGCGATCGCCGGCAGTGTCGCCGGAGTTGCGCAGGTCGAGCAGCTCCGGCTGCATGCCGCGCCGCGCGGCGACGGCGAGCAGCCCGTTGATCGGGGTGCCGCCGCAGGCCTGCTCGTGATCGATGCCGACGTGCAGACCGAGAATGCGCCGCACCGTGCCGCGATCGATCTCCTGCGCGGCGGCATACGGATGGAAGTGCGAGAGGTCGGAGCTGATGAGGATCAGCGTCTCGGGTCCGCCCCACAAAGCCTCGATGACTTCAGCGACCTCCTCCGGCCGCGCGGCCCCGACGACGAGCGGCACGAGCGTGAACTCGCCGAGCGTCTGCTGCAGGAACGGCACCTGCACTTCGAGGGAATGTTCGAGGCGGTGCGCCTCGCGACTCACGATCACTTGCGGCAGGTCGCGAATCGCGGCGACGGCTTCGCTGTCCATCGGCACGATGCCGAGCGGCGTCTCGAATGCCGTGACGCCCGGCAGCGCGATGCCGCGCACCGCCACGCGATGCGCCGGCCCGAGCAGCACGACGCGCGTGACGGTGTCCGCGAGCTTCTCGACCCAGCGGTAGGCACAGGCCGCGGTGAGTCCCGAATACACGTAGCCCGCGTGCGGCACGATCAAGGCCTTCGGCGGCGTGCCCGACACGGCCGGTGCCGCGGCGAGCAGCGCGCCGAGATCGTGTATCAGCGTCGTGCGATCGCCGGGATAGAAAGCGCCCGCGACGGCGGCGGGACGGATGTCGGGCATGGATGATTTCCCTCGTGTTACGAAGGCCGACATGGGGCCGCGCGGCGCGGATTTCAAGCCGGCCGCGCGTGTGCAAAGTATAGTCGGGCGGTGGGCGGCGGGCCGGCTCAGAGACCGAGTCGCGGCTTGAGCCAGGCGGCGATGCGCGCGATCGCTTCATCCGCTTCCGGCAGATTGCCGGCGGCGATCTGGAAGACGTGCTGCATTTCCGGGAAGACGTCGAGCGTCGTGTCGACGCCCGCACTCTGCGCGGCCTCGGCCACCGCGCGCGCGTCGTCGAGCAGCACTTCCTCGTCTCCCACCTGAACGTAGATCGGACACAGGTCGCGATAGTTCGCGTAGACCGGTGAGGCATACGGTTCGCGCGCATCCTGGCCCTTGAGGAACAGCGCCGCGAGGTCCTTGATCGCCTGCGGCGAGACGAGCATGTCGACCGCCTCGCGGGACGTCATCGTCTCGGTCGCGCCGACCATGTCCGCCCACGGTGACAGCGGCACGACGCCCGCCGGCAGCGCAATGCCCTCGTCGCGGAGCTTCAGCGCGGTCGCGAGCGCGAGTCCGCCGCCGGCAGAATCGCCCGACAGCGCGACGTGCTTCGCGGCGATGCCGCGGCCGAGCAGCCATTTGTAGCTCGTCACGGCGTCCGTCACCGCCGCGGGGTGCGGATGCTCCGGGGCGAGGCGATAGTCGATCACGAGCGCGACGCAGCCGATGGCGCGTGCGATATGCGCGGCGAGGCGCCGATGCGTCTCGACCGAGCAGAACACGTAGCCGCCGCCGTGCGTGTAGAGCAGCACGCGATCCTGATGTGCACCCTCGGGCACGACCCACATCGCGGGCACGCCGCCGGCATCGACGTCGCGGTACTCGACGTCCGGCACGTCGGCAGTGAGCTTGCCGAAGCCCGCGGCATTCGCGCGCATCTGATCGAGGGTCTGGTTCGGATTCGCGAGCGCCTGTTCGCGGAACAGCTTGAAGCCTTGTTTGAGCGCCAGGGCCTGGGGACTCGCCATGTGAGTTCTCCTCGTCGGTGCGGTGGGGTTGTCAGGACTCAGGATTCCCGACGCTTCAGGAATTCGACGATCGCGGCGTTCACGGTGGCCGGACGATCGAGCTGCAGCCAGTGCGACGCGCCTTCGAGCCGGCGGTATTCCCAGGTTCCGGTGACAAATTCGCGCGAACCGAGGATCTGCGTCTCGGTGAGGTACGCGTCGTTCGAGCTCCATATCGCGAGCGTCGGCGCGCTCACGTTCGGCAGCGTCCAGCGTTCCACGGTCATGGCCTCGGGCACCATGTTCGCGCGATACCAGTTCAGTCCCGCCGTCAGCGCGCCGGGGCGCGAGAGCCCGGCGATCCATTTCTCACATTCCGGATGATGACGCACGAAATCGCGGAACAGCGCCCAATCGTTCGCGACGAGCTGCGTCTCGGCGACGCCGGCGAACTGGAAAAACAGCATGTACCAGGACTTCTCGCGCTGACTGAGTCCCGCGTTGAAGAACGAGGTCAGATGACCGACCGAGAGCGCGACGTGACGCTGCACGCGCTGCGGGAAATACGCCGCGAACGCCCAGCCGAGGGCCGCGCCCCAGTCGTGCGTGACGAGATGCGCGGCCGGCAGCTCGAGCGCATCGAGCAGGCCGTTGACGTCCCCGAGCAGCGTCTGCATGCGGTAGGCCTCGACGTCCTGCGGCCGCGCGGAATCGCCGAAGCCGCGCAGATCGGGCGCGATGGCGCGGAAGCCGTTCGCGACGAGCTCCGGGATCAGATGGCGCCACAAGGCGCTCGAATCGGGAAAGCCGTGCAGCAGGAGCACCGGCTCGCCGGCCCCTTCGTCACGGACGTTGAAGTCGAGCTCGCCGAGCCGGATCGTGCGTGTGGGCATGGTGTCCTCGTGCAGGGATAATGCCGACAGGCTGCCGGCCCCGCATCCTACCCGGGCACGGTGCCGGAGTGGAAGCCGAGCGCGATGTAGACGATGAGCGCCGCGCCGAGCAGGCAGACGCTGAAATTCAACACAATGCCGAGGTGCACGTGATAGCCGGTCGGGATTTCGATCGGTTTGAGCTCGGTGAGCACGCGGCGGTATTCGAGCGAGGAGAATACCGACACCACCGCGGCGAGCGCGATGAACGCGATGCCGACGTAGAACGCGACACCACGTTGCAGCGGTGTGTTCGCGTCACGGAGCAGGAGATGCATCAGGAGCCCGAAGCGTTCGAGCACGAAGCCGAACGCCATGAGCGCGATGGCCGTGCGATTCCAGGCGAGCAACGTGCGCTCGGCGGCGAAGAAGACTCGCGGATCGTTCAGCTCCGACATGCAGACACCTCGATGAATGGGCCTCGGGGACCCGATGCATTGTATAGCGTCGCGACGCTCCCGCCGCAGCGCACTACGTAGTCACCCGTATATGCGCTCGCGGGCCACCCCCTAGAATGGCCGTCGCGGCAACCGCCGCCCGTGTCCGCCTGGCCCCATACCACGCTGTCGAGGAGAGGAGATAAGTTCATGGCGACGAAACGTCCCGTCAGGAAGGCCGCCGGCAAGCCCGGCAGGCTCACGAAGAAGCAGTTCGGCCCGTCCATGCCCGTCACCGGCCCCGCGGTGCAGGCGCCGCCGTTCTGGTATCGCAACATGGAGATGATGTTCGTCACCTATCGCACGGACGAGGCCGCCGCTCAGCGCATCCTGCCCGAAGGTCTCGAGCTCGCCGGCCCCGCCACCGCGACGTGCATCATCGCGCACTACCACTGGTCGACGTTCGGACCCTACCACGAGGCGATCCTCGGCATCGCCTGCACGTGGAAGGGCACGCCGATGACGTATCTGCCGTATCTGTTCGTAAATCAGGAAGCGCCGCTCATCGCCGGTCGCGAAATCTGGGGTTATGCGAAGAAGCTCGCGACGCTCAATCTCGTCAAGGAGCACGAGCTCTACATGGGCACGATCGAGCGTCCGACCGGCAACCGCCTCGCGACCGCCGTCATGCGCACCTGCGACAACCTGAACGCCGACGCCTTCAAGATGGATCCGATCATCTCGCTGAAAGTGATCCCGAACTCCTCAGGCGGCGCGCCCGCGATCGCCGAGCTCGTGGCCTGCGACTTCGACGTCAGGCCGGTGGTCGCGACGGACGGCGTCGCGGAGCTCTGGACGGGCCCGGGCAATCTCACCTGGAACACGCCGAGCGCCTGCGATCCCTGGTGCGAGCTCGCGGTGAAGGACACGGTGAGCTGCGTCTACGGCTTCTTCAACGGCTATCTGCCGTACGGCCGGGTCCTCCGGACTTACTGAGGTCGACGGGACGGCGGGCGCGATGCCCGCCGTGCCTCACGGATGGAGATGGAACTCCGTCTGGAAAGCGACCTCGCCGCGCACCGCGAGCGGGGTCATGGACTGGAGGCGATAGTGGAGATCCTCGAGCGCCGCGGAGTGCACGCCGCCCTGACTGCCGATCTCGACGGCCGCACGGCCGGGCTTGCATGTGAAATCGACGAGCACCGCGCCGCGCGTGACGTTCGCCGCGAATGCGGATTCCGCCTGGGCTTCCACGCGTTTGATGTAATCGGAGAGCGCCGCGATCGAGACGCGGCGTTCGAGCTCCGGTTGCTCGGTGAGCATCCGCACGCGGGCGAGCGCGACCTTCGGGGCGCTCCGGGCCTTCTCGCGCGTCGGCGCCGCGGCGCTCGCCGCGTACGTCTGCCCGCTCACCGGATCGATCCAGGCACCGCCGGCGTGGGCGAGCGGCGACAGCAGCAGGCAGGCCGCCGCGAGCAGTGAGTCCTTGCGGTTCATCGAACGTCTCCTGTCCGCGCAGCGTGAACGCGGGCTCCGGGTGAGTGTGCGGCCGCGCCGCATGGGACGGGCCGTCAGTGGGCGGCAGACTAGGCGGGACACGGACGCCGGTCCGGAACGGCACCGCGGCCGTGACAATTCTTAACCCGAGGCGTTCATTCACCGACGAGCCAGCGCACGCCCGCGCGGCCCTCGCCCGTTTCGTCGAGTACCGTGTGCAGCCAGGGCAGGAGCTTCTTCAGATCGCGGTCGAGCGCGAACGGCGGATTGATGATCAGGAGCCCTGAGCCCTTCAACCCGCCTTCGGCGTCGTCGGCCATGACGGTGAGCTCGGCCTGCAGGATGCGGCGGATGCCGGTCTCCACCACGCGCTTCTGGAGCAGGTTCACCGCGGCGCGCGCGAGCACCGGATACCAGATCACATAGACACCGGTCGCCCAGCGCTTGTAGGCATCGGCGAGCGCGGCGACGACCGCCTCGTAATCGCTCTTCACCTCGTAGGATGGATCCATGAGCACGAGCCCGCGCCGGATGAGCGGCGGCACGAGCCCCTTCAACAGCGCGAAGCCGTCGCCGGCATGCACCGTGACCTGCCGGTCGCGGCCGAATTCGCGCGCGAGCAGCGGTTGATCCGTAGTGTGCAACTCGCAGACGACGAGACGGTCGTCCGGCCTCATCAGTGCACGCACGACGCGCGGCGAGCCGGGATAGAAGCGCTGGCCGCCGCCCCAGCCTTCGTTCAGCGCCGTGATGACGCCGAGGTAGGGCTCGAGCAGCTCCGGAGCGTCCGTTCGTTCGAGGATGCGGGTGATGCCGTGCTCGTACTCGCCGGTCTTGCGCGCTTCCCGCGAGTAGAGATCATAACGGCCGGCTCCCGCGTGCGTGTCGATCGCACAGAACGGCGTGTCCTTGCGTTTCAACGCCGCGACGATCAGCGCGAGGACGGAATGCTTCAGGACGTCGGGGTGATTGCCGGCGTGAAAGGCGTGGCGATAGCTCAGCATGAGTGGGTCGTGTCCATCTGCGCGTGGCTGCGTTCGGGATATTGCAATGCGTCAACGTAAGGCTCTGGGAGCCCGCTTCCGAAGCGGTCGGGTCCACGCGCTCGGGCGTAGATTTTACGGCTTGCCGAAACTCGAAGGCCAATGGTAACGTCCCCGTTCCGTCGCATCGCCGCTACGCGGTCGCCCTGCGGAGACCACCGCAAGTTTCAGAAGGGAGAAGAACATGAGTCTACGTTTTGGGATCCTGTGGCCGTTCCGCAATCCCGAGCACGCCCGCGTTCCGTGGGAACAGTTGTATCGCACGCACCTCGATCTCATCGTCGATTCGGAAGCCATGGGCTACGACGACGCGTGGATGACCGAGCATCATTTCGTAGACGATGGTTACTCGCCCTCGCTCCTGCCGATTTCCGCCGCGGTCGCCGCACGCACCTCGCGCATCCGCATCGGCACGTTCCTCGTTCTGCTCCCGATGCACAACCCGGTGCGCATCGCCGAGGACACCGCGACGGTCGATCTGATTTCGAACGGCCGCTTCGAGCTGGGCGTCGGCCTCGGCTACCGCCGCGAGGAATTCTCGAATCAAGGCATCTCGCACACCGAGCGCGGCGCGCGCCTGCAGGAAGGCATCGACATCGTGCAGCGCCTGCTGCGCGGCGACACCGTCACGATAGACGGCAAGTTCAGCAAGCTGAACGGCATCCAGATCGTGCCGCCCGCGCTCCAGCGCCCGCATCCGCCGATCTGGCTCGGTGCGATCGCGCCGAAGGCGATCGAGCGCGCCGCGAAGATGGGGTTCCACTTCCAGGCCGTCGGCTCGACGCTGCTCGACAAGGCTTACGACGCGGCACTCGTGAAATACGGCCGCAATCCGGCGGATTTCAACATCGCGCAGCTCCGTGCGGTCTTCGTCGCGCCGAGCCGCGAGCAGGCGTGGGAGCAGGCGGCGAAGGGCCTGCACTACATGGCGAGCTGCTACGCGAAGTGGTTCGCCGAGGCTAACGACAAGCCCGGCGACGACAAGGCGATGGAAGGCATCCCGACGGTCGAGGAAGCGATCAAGGCGCAGAAGTTCAGCTTCTTCGGCGAAGACGCCATCGTCGGCACGCCGAAAGACGCCTGCGAGATGATCGCCGAGTACCAGAAGCAGGGCCGCCTGACGCACCTCGTGTGCGCGATGGCGCTGCCGGGCGTGGCACCTCACCTCGTGCGCGGCAGCATGTCGCTGTTCGCGAAAGAAGTGATGCCGAAGTTCAAGTGAGCGCCGGCTCGTGAGCCAGAGATTTACGACAACAACGACATCCTAGTGGGTTTACATCGGGGCGGTCGGCCCGGCCGCTCCGATGATCTTCTCAGCCCCACCCCGCTCACCGCTTCTTCTCCTCGACCTTCTCGAACCGCGCCGCGACGTCGTCGCCGACCGCGTGCAGATGCGCGCGCAGCGCTGATTCCGCCGCGGCGGCGTCGCCACTCCCGATCGCCGCACGAATCGCCAGGTGCGAACGGCGCACCCGCCGCGAGAAAAACAGCGAGCCGAACGCGAGCTTGATGTAGAAATCGCTGCGGTCCCAGAGCGAAGCCGCGACGTCGCTCGTCGCGGGCGAATGCGCGAGGCGGTGGATCTCGGTGTGGAACCTCAGGTTCAGCCGGCGATAGAGCGGATCGCGATCCTCGGGCCCGCCCGCAGCCCGCAGCGCGGCATCGATCTCCGCGCAGCAGTCCTCGAATGCCTCGAGCTCGGCCGCTGAGCGTCGCTCGGCCGCGAAGCGCGCGACGAGCCCTTCGACGGCCCCGAACACCGCGAAGAAATCGCGGACGTCGGCAGCCACCGGCACGACCACGTTACATCCGACCTGCGGCACGATGCGCACGAAGCCCTCGGCCTCGAGCCGTTTCAGCGCCTCCATGACCGGCACGCGACTGCACTCGAATTCCCTCGCGAGCTCGACGACCGAGAGCTTCCGGCCCGCGGCGTAATCGCCCTCGAGCAGGCGCAGGCGGAGCGTCGCATAGGCATCGACAGCGCGCGCCGCGCCGGAGACTTTTTTCGTCGGCGCGTGCTGCGCGCGGCGGAACGGATGGACGGTATCGATCATCGGATTGCCCCCGGGCCGGGCGGTCGTCGCCGCGGCGCAGCAGCATTCTCGCTCGGCGTCGACCCATTGAGAATGCCGCGCGAAGGAGGTTAGCATACTAATATATTAGTTTCGATCGCGGGGCGGGCAGCATCGAAATCCCGGCCCGGCAAGCGCGCCCGTTCCCGCGCCGCAGCCTCAGCTCAACCAGGAGACCACAGCCCATGGCCATACGCACCGGAGCCCAATACCTCGCCGGTCTTCGCGACGGACGCGAAGTCTGGTACGACGGCAAGCGCATCGCGGACGTCACGCAGTTCCCCGAGTTCGAGGCCTCGCTCGCCTCGATCGCGAAGCTCTACGATCTCCAGCACGACGTCCGCCACCGCGACGTGCTGTCGGTGGACTGTCCGGATCTCGGCGGCCGCGTCGCGCGCCCCTTCCAGTTCCCGCGCACGCGCGAGGATCTGCGTCTGAAGCGCGAAGCCTACGCGATCTGGGCCGAGGCGACGTGCGGCATGATGGGCCGCAGTCCCGATTTCCCGAACGTGATGTTGACCGCGCTCGCCGCGAAGCGGGGCTTCTTTGCGGAGCTCGCGCCGGAACGCGGCCAGGCGATCGTCGACTATCACCGCTACGTCGCGGAGAACGATTTGTTTCTCACGCACGCGCTCCTCGATCCGCAGCTCGACAAGACGAAGCTCCGCCACCAGCAGCGCGATCCCGGCGTGCCGCTGCACATCGTGGAAAAGAATGCCGAAGGGATCGTCGTGCACGGCATCAAGCGCATTGCGACCGCCGCGCCCTACACCGACGAAATTCTCGTGTGGCCGTTCCCGCCGACGTTCCAGCCCGGTGAGGAGGCTTATGCGAACGTTTTCGCCGTACCGATGAACACGAAGGGCCTGAAAACGATCTGTCGGCCGTCGTTCGCGCATCGCGGGGCGGGGCGGGACGCGCCGCTGTCCTCGCGTTTCGACGAAATGGACGCGACGGTCGTCTTCGATCACGTGCTCGTGCCCTGGAATCGCGTCTTCCTCCACGAGGACATCGGTTTCCTGAACCGGCTTTACAAAGAATCGCGCATGCGCGAGCTGACTGCGCAGCAGACGAACGTCCGGCTCGAAGTGAAGCTCGGTTTCGTCTACGCCGTGCTCGTGCGGCTCGCGGAGGCGGCCGGCATCGCGAGCCGCAGCGACGTCATGGAGCTCCTCGGCGAGGCGGTGGCGTGGCTGGAATCGATCCGCAACACCTCGCGTGCGTCCGAGGAGCAGGCCGAGGTCGATCCCGGGAACGGCTGCATCTATCCCGACCTGTTCGCGCTGCAGTCAGGCCGCGCATTCGGACCGGTAATCTATCCGAAGTTCGTGGACCTGCTGAAGCGCCTCGGCGGCGGCGGCCTCATCCAGCTCCCGGTCAGCCTCGACGAATTCGACTCACCGATCGGCGGCGACCTCGAACGCTCGCTTGCCGGCGCCCACATCAGCGGCCGCGAGAAGAGCGCACTCTTCAAGCTCGCCTGGGATCTCTGCGGCAGTGAGTTCGGCGCACGTCACGAGCTCTACGAAATGAACTACGCGGGCGAGCGCGGCATGCTGCTCGCCGGCATCCAGCGCGAGTACGCCCGCAAGAAGTATTATCTCGACTACCTCGATCGCTTCATGGCCGGGCTATGACCGAGCATCCTCATCGCAGCATCTGGATCGAGCTCCGCGCCGGCAGCTTCGAGCAGGGCTATCTCGAGGCGGGCGGGATCCGCACGCGTTATCTGCGCAGCGGCGCACGCGGCAAGCCGACGCTCGTCCTGCTCCATGGCACCGGCGGTCATGCCGAGGCCTATGTGCGCAATCTGCTCGCGCATGGTGAGCACTTCGACACCTGGGCGATCGACATGGTCGGCCACGGCTGGAGCGACAAGCCGCTCGCACCTTACGAGATCGACGTCTACGTCGAGCATTTGCGCGCAGTGCTCGATGCGATCGGCGGGGGCTCCGCGCATCTCTCCGGGGAATCGCTCGGCGGCTGGGTCGCGGCGCGTTTCGCGTTGAAGCATCCGCAGCGCGTGAACCGTCTCGTGCTGAACACGACGGGCGGCGCGACCATGGACGCGGCCGTCATGCAGCAGATCAAGACGCTCACGATGGCGGCGGTCTCGAATCCGACCTGGGCGACCGTGCAGGAGAGGCTCGCCTGGCTGATGGCCGATCCCCACGTCCGTGACGGACGATCTCGTCGCCTGCCGTCAGGCCATCTACCGCGATCCGGGGATGCTGGCCGCGATGCCGCACATCCTGTGCCTGCAGGAGCCGGAGTTCCGCGCCCGCAACAATCTGACGGACGCCGAGTGGTCGGCGATCCGCGCGCCGACGCTCGTCTTGTGGACGGACGAGAATCCGACGGCCGCGGCCGAAGTCGGGCGGCGCCTCGCGGGCCTCATCCCGCATGCCGAGTTCGCGCTCATGGCGCGCTGCGGGCACTGGCCGCAGTTCGAGGATGCGCCGCGCTTCAATGCGCTCCACTTGAAATTCCTGCTCGCCGGAGGTTGATGTCATGACCGTCGCCGCCCTGTTCGCTTCGCACACGCCCTTGATGGACTACGTGGATCCGGGTGCCGAGATCCGCGCCGGGGTCGAGGCCGGGTTCGCGCGTCTGAAACGCTTCGTCGCGGACTTCGCGCCGGAGCTCGTCATCGAATTCGGGCCCGACCACTTCAACGGCTTCTTCTACCAGCTCATGCCCGCGTTCTGCGTGGGCGCGGCCGCGCATTCCGTCGGCGACTGGCGGATGCCGAAAGGCTCGCTGCCGGTGCCGGCCGACACCGCGGAGGCGCTCGTGCGGCACGTGCACTCGCGCGACGTCGACGTCGCGATCTCCTATCGCATGGCGGTCGATCACGGCATCACGCAGCTCCTCGTTCACGTCTTCGACTGGTCCGCCCTGCCGCCGATCGTGCCGATCTTCGTCAACGGAGCCGCCGCCCCGCGGGCCCGACTCTCGCGCGTCGTCGCGCTCGGCCGCGCCGTCGGCGAGTTCGCCGGCAGTCTCGGCAAGCGCGTGCTGATCGTGGGCTCCGGGGGACTCTCGCACGATCCGCCGTTTCCCGCGCTCGCGAGCGCTCCGCCCGAGGTGCGCGAGCGGATGATCACGGGCATCGATCCGGACCCGGAAGGGCGCGCCGCGCGGCAGCTCCGCGTGCTGGACGAGGGCCGCAAGATGCTCGACGGCACCAGCAAGCTTCTGCCGCTGAATCCGGACTGGGACCGCGCCGTGCTCGCGAAGCTCGCCGCGGCGGATTTCGACGGCCTCGCCGCGCTCGACGACGAGGCTATCACCCGCGAGGGTGGCCGCGGCGGTCACGAAATACGCACCTGGATCGCCGGTTGCGCCGCGATGTCGGCCCTCGGACCTTACCGCGCCGACGTCCAGTTCTACCGCGACATCGCGGCGTGGGTGGCGGGCTTCGGGATGATGACCGTCGAGCGTTCCGGCTGAAAGCAGTCCTCCGAGCAGGAGCGAGGCGGCGGCCGGCTCGCGCTGAGCACGAGGCGCTGCGCGCGGTCACACCGGGAGAGCCGGAAAGAACTCGCCGGAGGGCGGGCGCTTGCGCGTCCGCGCTAGGGGGGGAGAAGAACCCTCCGGCGAAAACCGGGATTCGGTCCGCAATTCGGGCACTGCCGGCTGCTGAAAAGATTCGCGGCGGGGCGGAGGACCGCGGCCGCCGCGCAGTGTGGTTGCTCTGTGTGCAGTCGACGCCGATGCGAGAGGGTCACTGGTTTACACCGGCGCGGACCCAAGTGCATCGTGCCGCGCGCCACGCTTCCGCACAATCAGACGATTCCTAGCAGACATGCGCCCCAGGCGCGCTTTCAATCGTTCGCGCGGTCGGGCCCGCCGTCGTCGTAGCGCGGCAACGCATCGTCGACCTCGAACCAATGCAAGCGGCTCGCGCGCCAGATGTGGTACTCGGGGACGACCGCGGCGGGATCGGCGAGCGTCGCGATGGTGACGTCCACCGTGCGCGCATCGCCTCGCCGCCGGAACGCGAGCGGCGAGCCGCACGAGGCGCAGAACTCGCGCTGATAATCGGCCGAAGAGTAATAGAGGGCGGGTGTGCCGCGCGTGTAGCCGAAGTCGCCGTTCGCGACCGTGAGCCAAGCTACCGCCGGTGAGCCCGCTGCGCGCTGACAGAGCCGGCAATGGCAGTAACCCGCATCGACGAGCGGCCCCGCGATCCGATAGGCGATGGCCCCGCACAGGCAGCCCCCTTCACGTACGTCTTCCATGCCCATCCTCCCGCCACGCGCCGAACCGGCCCGACTCTGTTACACTGCGGCTGCGCGGCATCCTTTTCCAGTCTTATTTGCCGCGACCGATTCCGGATTTCCCTGAAGCTTACATCTGCCTGCCCCAGACTGGCGCGTGACGATCGACGATCGCATGCGACAGGCCGATCCCCACGCTTGTATTGGAGCGAAATGTCCTCATTTGACCAGCTCGGTCTTGCCGAGCCCCTCGTGCGCGCCGTCACGGAACACGGCTACACCATCCCCACCCCCGTCCAGCAGCAGGCCATCCCGGCCGTGCTCGCGGGCGGCGATCTGCTCGCCGGCGCCCAGACGGGCACGGGCAAGACCGCCGCATTCACCCTGCCGATCCTGCACCGGCTCAGCCAGCCCACGGACAAGCGCGGCATCCGCGCGCTCGTCCTGACACCGACCCGCGAGCTCGCGGCGCAGGTCGAGGAGTCCGTACGGACCTACGGCAAACACGTGCGGGTCAAGTCCATGGTGATGTTCGGCGGCGTCGGCATCCACCCGCAGATCGTGCAGCTCCGCGGGCGCGTCGATCTGCTCGTCGCGACCCCGGGCCGTCTGCTCGATCACCTGCAGCAGCGCACGGTGAATCTCGACAACATCGAGATCCTCGTCCTCGACGAAGCGGATCGCATGCTCGACATGGGTTTCATCCGCGACATCAGGCGCGTGCTCGCGGTGCTGCCGAAGCAGCGTCAGAACCTGCTCTTCTCGGCGACCTACTCCGACGAAATCAAAGAGCTCGCCGACGGCCTGCTGAATCGCCCCGAGCGCATTGAAATCGCACCGCGCAAGGCGACAGCGGACCTCATCAATCAGCGCGTCTACCTCGTCGATCGCGGCCGCAAGCGCGAATTGTTCACACAACTCATCGAGGACGGCGCCTGGCATCAGGTGCTGGTCTTCACGCGTACGAAGCACGGCGCGAACCGTCTCGCGGAACAGCTCTCGAAGGGCGGCATCCCGGCGCTCGCGATCCACGGCAACAAGAGCCAGTCGGCGCGCACGCGCGCACTGTCCGAGTTCAAGAGCGGCGATCTGCAGGTGCTGGTCGCGACCGATATCGCGGCCCGCGGCATCGACATCGCGGAGCTGCCGCACGTCGTGAACTTCGAGCTGCCGAACGTGCCGGAGGACTACGTCCATCGCATCGGCCGCACGGGCCGCGCGGGATCCGAGGGCGAGGCCGTGTCGCTCGTCTGCATCGACGAGTACAAGCTGCTCGCCGACATCGAGCGCCTCATGAAGCGCAAGCTCGAGCGCGAAATCGTGTCGGGCTTCGAGCTCGACCCGAACGCGCGGCCCGAGCCGATCGAGAACGGACGCCGTCATCCGCAGACCGGTCGCGGCCACGGCCACGACAAGCCTGCGCAAGCCGGTCACGGCGGGCCGGCGAAGCACCACGGCGCACGCGCCGCGCGGCGCCCGGGCCAGTCGGCGTCGAACCGATCTGGTTCACGTTGAGCTGAAAGAACGTACGCGGGCCGCGGACCTGCGGCCCGCGTACGCGGCTGGTCGCCGCCTCGCGACCGGCGGATAATGACCGCCGCACGACAACCCAGAAGCAGACCACCGGCGTCATGAGGAAGCCCAGGAACCCGCGCCGCTCAACGGGCCGGCACGGAACGCGCACACCGCACAGTGTCGCGGCGGCGTCGCACGACGTACCGATCGCCACCCGCCTCGGCATCCCAGATTATCTTCGCGAGACCTACTGGTGGGCTTATCTCCATCCGGTCGGCGTGCGCGTGTTCGAGCGGCAGTGGCTCGTGAACCTGATTCTCTGGGGCAACTTCGCGCGCCTGCGCGATGCGGCTTTGACCGCGCTCGGCACGCCAGTCACCGGGCGTGTGCTGCAGGTCGCGTGCGTGTACGGCGATTTCACGCCCCGGCTGCTCGCGCGGCTCGATCCGGACGCGCGACTCGACGTCGTCGACGTCGCACCGATCCAGCTCGACAACCTCGCCGCGAAGCTCGGCGACGATCCGCGCGTGCGTCTCGTCCAGGAGGATTCGTCCTGCCTCTCCGCACCCGCCGCGAGGTATGACGCGGCGGTCGTTTTCTTCCTGCTGCACGAACAGCCCGCAGCCGTGCGTCGGCGCACGCTTGCCGAGGCCCTGCGCGTCCTGATGCCCGGTGGCAGACTCGTCATCGTGGACTATCACTTGCCGCGGCGCGGGAACCCGCTCCGGTACGTGATGCGGCCGATCCTGCGCGCGCTGGAACCGTTCGCCGAAGCATTGTGGGAAGAGGACGTGGCGAGCTGGCTGCCGGAGGAGACGCCGGTCGTGGCCATCGAGAAGGCGACCTGCTGTGGCGGTCTGTATCAGTTGCTCGTCGCGACCCGCGCCGAGGCGTGACGGGCGGGAATGAACTGCCGCGCGAGCTCGGCGTTAGAACGATTCACATAAGATGCGCCGGTGCGGGAGGCGCATCGATCGCATGTTCGCGGTGTTCATGGCGATTACGACGGCGCGTCCCTCGTGCCTGGTTCAGCCCGGCTTGCGCCCGGCCCGCACCGTCAGTGGCCAGCGCACAGGCGAGCGTCGCGCCGGATCGGGCCACACGTCCGCCATCGCCGCGACGAGCTCTGCGGCGGCATCGCGTCCCGTCAGCTCGCGGCAGCGCGCGGTCGCCGACCAGCTCGCGACATAGCCGGTGAGCTCTTCCAGCGTCCAGCGCGTTTCGATGTCGAACGTCGGTGTCGCGAACTCGGGGTACGGAAACGGGAGATCGCGATAGCCATTCTCCACGTGCGCCCGCTCCGGCGGCCAGTACGGCCCAGCGGTGTCGCGATAGCAGCGCTGCATGACGGGCTCCGCGGCTTCGTCGACGACATGCAGCGGGCCGTATGTCCACACCGCGAGCACGCCGCCGGCGACGAGCACGCGATCGGCTTCGGCATAGAAGCGCGGCAGATCGAACCAGTGCAGCGCCTGGGCGACGGTGACGAGATCCGCGAATCCATCCGGCAAACCGCTCGCCTCCGCCGGGCACGCTCGATATTCGACGTTCGCGAGCGCCGGCGCCTGCGCGAGCTGCACGGCCGAAGCGTCGGTCGCGACGACGCGCTCGAAACGCGCCGCGAGATCGACCGTCGCCTGGCCGCTGCCCGCCGCGCAGTCCCACACCGCACCGCGTCGCACGGGCAGCGTCGCGAGCCAGTCGAACAGCGCCTGCGGATAGCGCGGTCGGAACGCCGCATAACTCGTCGCCACCCCCGAGAAGTGATCGCTGAACGGCTTGTCGCTCATGACGGCGTGCGTGCCCGTCGCACGTCGTCCATCGTCTTTCGCAGCAGCGGCTCGACGAGCGCGGGCGAGAAACGATACAACCAGTCGAAGAAGCGCGCATAGAAGGGAAAACGAATGACCGCTTCGTTGCGCGCGACACCGGCGAGAATGCGTTCCGCGGCAGCCGCCGCGGGTACGAGACGGAATGGCAGGTGCGCGAGCAGCCGCTCGCGATCGATCTTCACCATTTCGCTGGCCGTATTGATATTCGAAGCGACGTAACCCGGGCACACGACACTGACCTTGACGCCGAGCGCGGCTCCTTCTGTGCGGAGACTCCGCGAGAGACCGACGACGGCGTGCTTCGTCGCACAGTACGACGCATTGCCAGGGAACGGTACGAGGCCCGCGAGCGAGGCGACGTTCACGATGTGGCCGTGACCGCGTGCCGCCATGAGCCTGAACGCCGCGCTCGCGCCGTGGACGACACCCATGAGATTGACTTCGACGACGCGGCGCCAGTGTGTGAGTTCGAGATCGCGCATCTCGCCGGTAATGGCGATTCCTGCATTGTTGAACAGCAAGTCGAGACTCGCTGCATCAGCGAGCTCTTCGATCAGGTTCGCGAAACGCGTTGCATCGGTCACGTCGCAGACGACGGCGCGCGCGTTGCCGCCGCTTGCGACGATGCCTCGGGCGGCTGCTTGCGCCCCCGCCTCGTCGACGTCCGCGAGCACGACCGTCGCACCCGCGGCCGCGAGCGCCTCGGCGAGCGCGCGTCCGATGCCGCTCGCCGCACCGGTGACGAGCGCGCCGCGGCCGGCGAATGGCGAGCTCACTGCGGCGCCGTCATCACCGAGAGCTTCGTGATCCCGGCGTGTTCGATCACCGCCATGACCTTCGCGACACGGCCGTAGTTCACTCCGTCGTCGGCCTGCAGGTGCAGGGTCAGGTCCGCGTTACCGGCCTTGATCTTCGTGAGTGCGGCACCGAGCGCTTCGAGCGCGAGCTCCTCCTTGTCGAGGTAGATCTTGCCGTCCTTGTTGACCGTGACCGCCGCGGACTTCTTCATCTCGGGCGGGGCTGTCGCGACGGTCTTCGGCAGGTTCACGTGCACGGCGTTGTTGAGCAGTGGCGCTGTGACGATGAACACGACGAGCAGCACGAGCATCACGTCGACGAGCGGCGTTACGTTGATTTCGCTCATCATCTGATCGTTGTCGCCGGAGGTATTGAAGGCCATCAGCGTGCTCCTCCGACCGAGGGCGCGAGACCTTTGTGGCGCACGGCGAGATTCATGAAGTCGGTCGCGAAACCCTCGAGATCGGCCGCGGCGATCTTGTGTCGGCGCAGGAAGAAGTTGTATGCGAGGACTGCGGGGATTGCGACCGCGATGCCGATCGCCGTCGCGATCAGCGCCTCGCCGATCGGACCCGCGACGACATCGAGGCTCGCCGCGCCCGTCTTCGTGATGTCCTGCAGCGCGTGCTTGATGCCCCACACCGTGCCGAACAGGCCAACGAAGGGCGAGGTGCTGCCGATGCTCGCGAGCCAGGACAGGCCACCCTCCATGACGTGACGCTCTTTCAGGAGCTGCACGCGCAGGCTGCGCTCGAGTCGGTCGCGCTCATCGCCGCTCTGCGCGAGACTGCCGCCTCCCGTGCCGCTGAGCGCTGCGAAGCCCGCCTGGGCGACGCGCGCCGCGGGCCCGACGAACTTCAATTGCGCGGCCGCTTCCAGGTCGGGCGCACTCCAGAACGCTTTCGCGAAGCTGCGGTTGCGGCCCGCGAACCACGAGTATTGGAGTGCCTTCATCGGGATGATCGTCCAGCTCACGACTGAGAATGCGACGAGCAGGATGAGCGTGCCATTGACGATGGTCGTCGAGGAGAAATCGAGCATGGTAAGTAGTCCCCGCGGGATCAATTTTCGAGTTTGAACGTCACCGCTATCGTAACCCAGCTCGCGATGGGGATTTTGCCGCGCGCGGCCGGGACGAAGCGCCAGGTCGCGACGGTCGTTAGCGCGGAGCGGTCGAGCACGTCGTGGCCGCTCGTCGAGGCGAGCTCGACGGAATCGGCGCGGCCATTCTCGAGCACGTGCACTTTCACGAGCGCTTTGCCCTCCCAGCCGCGGCGCCGCGCGATCGATGGATATTCGGGCTTCGGATTACCGATCCGTTCGTCGCTGTGCGCTTCCGTCACGGACTCCGGCGCGGGTGGCGCAGTCTCAGCAGCGGGCGTCGCGGGCGCGGGCGGTGCTGGGGGCACCGGCACTGTCTGCAGCGGAATCGCGTCTTCGGGCACGGGCGCCGGCTGCGGCGCGGGCTTTGGCTTCGCGATGGGCTTCGGCTTCGGCTTCGGCACCTCGAGCTTCGGTGGCGACGCGACCGGCGGCAGCGGCGCAGGCGCTTCGACTTTCGGTGGAAGCGGGGGCGCGGGCGGCGGCGGTGGCGCGACGAACGTGATCTCGATCGGCAACGGCTTGGGTGGCGTCGGTGTATCGGCCGCCCCCTGATACCAGAAAAACGCGAGGACATGGAGTTCGAGGGCAACGATACCGAGCAACAGCGCTTCCCAGATTACGTCCCGCGAGCGGGCCGGGGGCGGCACCGTCACGCGCATGATGCGCGCGCTTGGGAGCAGCACCACATTCGATGCCGCCACGTCCGGGCGGGCCCGGGCCAGCGCGTTGGGGACACCTCGGTTCATCTCGGCGAGCGATCCTGGCTGTGATGCGGGGGCGGCTCGAATGTCCCGCTGCCTGGGCGGGCGCAGGATTCTGAGACCCCGGGGTTGGATGACGAGCCGGTCGTCCCCGGCTGTGATCGCATTATGCCGCGCCCGTCCGTACTCGGCTGCGGGATTATTTCCCGGCGCACGGCAAATCTCAGACGGGCGTCCACTCCGTGAACGTTGCGGCCTGGCCGCGATAGACGCCAGCCGCGTCGGTCACGTTCCAGACGGTCGCACGCTCGATCCGAAAGCGTGCGCCGGATTTCGCGATGCGAATGCCGCTGTAGTCGTCGACGAAGCCCTGCGTCGTGACCCGCTGCATGAGCGCTGCGCGGGCCGCCTGATTCGCAGGCTCCGCGGATTCGCGCGACGGAATGGCGATGATTTCGTCCCATGTGTATTGGAACAAGGTGAGCGCGGCTCGGTTCGCGTAATTGAAGACTGGATCGGTCTCGACACCATGTGAAAGCAGCACGAACGGCGCCTCGAACACTTCCCGCGCCAGCGTCGCACCGACCGCCGCCGACGGCCACAGCCGATGACCCGTCAGACGGAAATGACTATCGAGCAGGAGCTCGACGTGTGGCCGCAGGAATTCGTTCGCGGTCGGCGCGGATGCCATTGAAACCCCCGTTGAACCTGGATTCGAGCGCTGCAGAGCGTCATCAGTCGACCAGACAGATACGCGCGACGCCGATGATACGATACTCTCGCCCCGGTGCTGCCTGCCGCATCACCCCCGCGAACGACGCAGTGGAGACCCCATCATGCCGGAATTGACCGCCCGCGAATCGCTGCCCGCCTTCCTGCAAACCCTTGATGGCTCGAGGCTCGCGCTGGAGTACGGCGCGGAGCGGTGGCGCGTCGCGGATCTGCGTGGCGCGGTATCTGCTGCCGCACGCGGGCTCGCGGGGCTCGGCATCGGCGCGGGCGATTGCGTCGGCCTCTGGCTGCCGAACATCCCGGCTTGGATCGTCCTCTTCTTCGCCTGTGCCGAGCTCGGCGCGATCGCTCTGTCCGTCAACACGCGCTTCCGCTCTCACGAGCTTGCCGACATCCTCGGCCGCTCGAAGTGCAAGGCGCTCGTCTACTGGCCGCACTTCAAGGCGATCGATTTCGCTGACATCCTGCGCGGCGTCGAGGCCGAAGCGATCGCGGCGATCGAAGAGCTCGTGGTTTACCAGGAAGACGATGCGCCGCTCGAAAATCCGCTGCCCGGCGCGCGCCTGACGCGTTACGCGGACCTCAAGCTTGCCGGGCATACCTACCTCGGCGCCGCAACGCCTGACGCCCGTTGCGTGATCTTCACGACCTCGGGCACGACGAAGGCGCCGAAGTTCGTCTGTCACCGCCAGGCGACCGTCGTGCAGCACGCGCGAGACGTCGTGCCGGCGTTCGAATTCGACGCACCCGGTTCCCTCGTGTTGCAGGCGCTGCCGCTGTGCGGGGTGTTCGGCTTCACGCAGGCTCTAGCCGCGCTCGCGGCCGGCACGCCGATGATCGTCATGCCGGTGTTCGAAGCGGAAGGCGCGGCGCGGATCGTCATCGAACGCGGCATAACGCACTGCCAGGGCGTCGACGACATGATTGATCGCATGCTCGCCGCGCGCCCGGAGCCCCAGCCGTTTCCGACGCTGCGTTACTTCGGCTATGCACGTTTCAATCCCGCGCTCGAGGACATCGTCGAGCGTGCCGAAGCGCGCGGCGTCATCCTGCGCGGCCTCTACGGCATGAGCGAGGTGCATGCACTCTACGCCCTGCAGCCTCTCGAATTGCCGACTGCCGAGCGCCGTAAGGGGGGTGGTAAGCCTGTCTCGCCGCGCGCGTCCGTGCGCGTGCGCGATCCGGAATCGGGGAAGGTGCTCGACGTCGGGGAGCACGGCGAAATCGAGCTGATGGGGCCGAGCGTCATGGTCGAATACTACGGCGACGAGCAGGCGACGGCCGAGGCTTTCACCGACGATGGATATTTCAAGACCGGGGATCTCGGCTATCTCGAAGACGACGGGCGCTTCTGCTATATCACGCGCATGGGCGACGTGCTGCGCCTCGCAGGCTTCCTCACGAGCCCGCAGGAAATCGAGACGGTGCTCGATGAGCATCCAGAAGTCGCGAACAGCCAAGTCGTCGGCGCGACGATCGACAGCCAGCCTTCAGCAGTCGCCTTCGTGATCATGGAATCCGGTTACACTCTCGACGAAGCGGCCCTACAAACCTGGTGCCGCGAGCGGCTGGCCGGCTACAAGGTGCCGCGCCGCATCTTTGCACTAGCGGAATTCCCGACGACACTGAGCGCAAACGGTACGAAAATCCAGCGTGCGAAACTGCGCACGCTCGCGGCCGAGCGCGTCTGAATTCATCCACTGCCAGAAGAGGAGGACGAGCACATGCGACGCGACATCGAATTCAATGCCGACGGGGTGACGCTCCGCGGCTGGTTCTACACCCCGGATCGCGGCACGGGCCCCTACCCGACCGTCGTCCTCGCGCACGGCTTCTCGGGCGTGAAGGAAATGGGGCTCGACCGCTATGCAGAAGTGTTCGCCACTGGCGGCTTGGCCGTGCTCGTGTACGACAATCGTTGCCTCGGCGCGAGCGGGGGCGAGCCCCGTTCGGAGATCGACCCCGCCTGGCAGCGCCGCGATTATCGCAGCGCAATCAGTTACGCCGCGACCCTGCCCGAGGTGGACGTGAAGCGCATCGGCATCTGGGGCACGAGCTACACCGGTGGCACGGTGTGCGCCGTCGCGGCGCTCGACCGGCGCGTGAAGTGCGTGGTCTCTCAAGTGCCGTTCATGAACGGACACCGCAATCTCCAGCAGTTCCTGCCGCTCACTGCGGTCGAGGGCTTCCATCGCATGCTGGACGAGGATCGCGCGCGGCGCGTGCGGGGCGAGCCCTCCGCCTACATGAAAATGTGCTCACTCGATCCGAACGAGCCTCACGTCTTCCCAGGCGAGGCGACGTACAATTTCATTCACCGCTACGTGGATGTCGATCCGAAGTGCACCTGGGAGAACCGCGTTACGCTGCGCTCGCTCGAATACATGCTCGAGTACGATGTTACGGGCTTCATGGACAAGATCAGCCCTACTCCGCTCCTCATGATCGTCTCGGAGTGGGATACGACGACACCGAGCGACATTGCGCTCGATCACTACGCGCTCGTGCAGGGCACGAAAAAGCTCATGGTGATCAAGGCCGATCATTACGCGGCCTATGTGGAGAAATTCGACGAAACCAGCGCCGCCGCGCGCGACTGGTTCGTCGAACACCTCTGAGCTGTCGCGCTCTGCCGCGGCCCGTGCGTACCACGGGCCGCGGCGTGCCGGGCTCAAAAGTCGAAGCGCACATTTAATCCAAGATCGTAGTCGTTGTATTCGGGGCGCAGCAGCTCGCCCGTCACGGGTTTGAACTGCGGATCCTGCGTGCCGAAGTAACGGTAGTCCACCGAGGCCACGATGCCGGGACGGATCTGATAGCCGACGCCCGCACCGAATTGATAGGCGAAGACGTCGTCGCTCACGTCCGAGAGGCCGATCGAATCCGCGGGCGCGAGCGCGTTCAGGCTCTGCAGCCCGAGCGTCCGCGTGTCGTTCATCTTCACGTTCGCGTAGCCGAGGCCGGAGCCGAAATAGGGCTTGAAACCCAGCAGGTCGAAGTCGAAGTAGCCGTTCGCCATCACTGCGAACGCATCCATCGAGCCTCTGCTGTCGAAGCGCGCTCCGCTCAGGTCAGCGCCGCCGGGTGCGGCGCCCAAACCGCCGTCGTCGTGCAGAGAAAAGCGCTCGAGATCGTTGTGTCGGCACGAGTACTCGCCTTCGAACCGTACGTGATCCGCGACTTGCCGCCCGGTCGCGGTGCCGATGTAGTAGCCGTCGTCGAAGCTCGTGCGCTCGCGTGCGAGCGGATAGCTCGCACCGCCCATCAGACGGCCGTGTCACGGGCCTCCGGCCTGCGCGACACCCGACACGCCGATCAGGCAGGTAAGAATCATCGTTTTCTTCATGTTCGTATTCTCCTCTCATGCCCCCCGACGCTCGGGCGGGCTTCATTGTGGCGTGAGAGGGTTTCAAGACGGGCGGGTATCGCGCGCTTGTCGACATGCCGGCGAAAGATGTCGGGCAGCCGTGGTCCACGTGGCGAAATGTAGCGACGCCGAGCGCTGGCGGGCCTCGCGCTACGCGGAGATACACCGAAAGTTTCGCGATCCCTGACTGTCGTAGCGCGCACGATGACGCAGAGCATCGACGGCCGCATAATCGACTCATGTCGGAACCGGCCATCACCGCACTCAGCGCGCTCACGCTCGCCACCCGCGACATGGCGCGCGCCGTGCGTTTCTACCGCACGCTCGGCTTCGCGATGCTCTACGGCGGCGAGGATGCGGCGTTCACATCGTTCGCCTGTGGCGCGAGTTATCTGAATCTGATCTCGGAGAACGAAGCACCGCAGTGGCGCTGGTGGGGGCGGGCGATCTTCCACGTGTGCGACGTCGACGCTTTCCACGAACGCGCGCTCGCCGCGGGCCTCGCGCCGCAATTCGCGCCGCGCGACGCGCCCTGGGGCGAGCGCTTCTTCCATCTCACGGATCCGGACGGCCACGAACTCAGTTTTGCGACGCCGTTGGCAGGTGCATGAGCAGCGCTGAGAACGTGTTCAGAATTCGTTAAGCGCTGCGAATCTACGATGGCGCCCAAGCTCTCGGGATAATTCCGGGAGCGATTCGGCACTGCGCCGAGAGGAGCAAGCAATGAACACTACACTGACTCGTGTATCGCACAGTCGCCGTTCGAAGCGTGTCGCGGTGGCCGTCGCCGTCACGCTGGGCCTCGGTCTCTGCGGCACCGCGTCGGCGGACTGGGGTGGACACCGTCGCCACCATCATGGCGGCTGGGGTGGCCCGAACGTCGTGATCTCGAGCGGTTACTACTATGCGCCGCCGCCGCCCCGGGTGGTCGTCGTAGAGCCGCAGTACGTGCCCGTCTATCCGAGGTACACGTACAGCGCCCCGGCGTACGGGTACAGCGCCCCGGCGTACGGGTACAGCGCCCCGGCGTACACGTACAGTGCGCCGAGCTATGGCTACGGCTCGCAGTCATACTACGCTCCGCGTACGAACAGTAACCTGCTCGGCGGTGCGGTGATGGGCGCGGCCGGCGGCCTGCTGGGCTCGCAGATCGGCCATGGTGACGGTCGCACGGCCGCCACTGCCGCAGGTGCGGTCGCCGGCTTCCTGCTGGGTAGCGGCATGTAAGACGGCCGGGCGCGAACCCGCAGGTTCGAGCCTCATGAAGTGAAAGGCGGGCCGCGCGCGGGCGCGGCCCGCGCGTTTTCAGACCACGGAATTCTCTACCGGTAACATTCCCGCACCGCTTCCGCACCAGGCTTCGCGAGCAGCGCCTGGTATTTTTCCCAGAACGCCTGATCGATTTCCCTGAGCTGCGGCTTCGTACCCTGTTCGCGATAACGCCGCATCTGCCCGGGACCGCCGTTGTAGATGGCGTAGGTAGCGCGCGCGAGGCTGTTCGCATCGCCGGTGGCCTTGTGCTCGCCTTTCTTGATCGCGTAATCCACCAGGTAATGCACGAGGATCTCGTTGCCTGCACGCGCGTTATAGCTGATGTCGGCGGCGAGCTGATTAAGATCGTAGACGCCGCGCCAGACGTGCTTGTTGACCTGCATGAGGCCGATCGCCCCGACCCCCGACTGCATCGGCTGGACCTTGCCGTTCCGCGCTTCGAACTGCCGCCAGCACGTCTCTTCCCACGCTGTCGCGAGGAGCAGGTTTCGGTACACGGGAGCGAACTGGGCCGGCACTTTCGGTTGCGCGAGCTCCACTTCGGCGAGTTGCTTCAGCAACGTATCCACATCGCGCAGATAAGCATCGAGGTCCCCGTCCGTCGGCGCGCGGCCGTTCAATTTCCTCACGAGCGCCGGATCGAGGCCCGCCGCATAGGCGCGGGCGACCAGCCAATCGAGCCAGCTCGTCGTGAGCTCCTCGACCGGCAGAGGCGGCCCGAAGCCGAGCAGCTTGCGGAGCTCCGGATCGAGGGCGGTCGAATACTCGAGCGCGGCATCCTGCAGCGCCGGCAGCAGGAGACGCGCGAAGCGGCGCAGCGTGTCGCGGTCGATGCGCAGGCCGAGATAGGGCGCCGCCTGGTCGAGATTACGCAGCGCATCCGTCGCCGTGATGAAGCCTACGTAGTGCAGCGCGTCACCTGGCGGCAGCTCCGCCTGCAGTTCGCGCAGCACGGGCTCGAGGCGCGCCCAGGTCTTGAAGAACAGCGCGCGCACGGGATCCTGCGCTGTCTCGTCGCCGGCGAGCGCCTCGAGTAGGTCGTGACGGGCATCGAAGAGCACGTCGACGAGTGCGTCGCGCAAGCGGGCATCCACACCCATGGCGAGATACTTGATCAACCACGTCGCATAGGCGTCCCAGGACTGCCACGCCGCGGTCCAGCGCTGGAGCTCCTCGGCGTCGAGCGGCGGCGCCGGCGGCGGCTGCCGGTTCGGGTCGGGATCGGGCGCATCGAGCGCCAGCATGACCGTCAGCGCCCGATCGTCGGCGGTCGCGCGCTCGATGCGCAGCGAATCCACGATCGACTGCGCAAGTGCTCCCTGAGCGACTGGCACGCCGGCGAGCAGTATGTGTGCTGCGGCGACGAGAGGTTTCAAATCGAGTGCGAAGTGCTGGAGCAGCGGTTCGAGCGTCGTGAGGAGCACCGGCTGGAGCGTCGACTTCACCCAATCGGCGAGTTGTGGCGGCGCCAGACCGGGTCCGGCAGCACCTGCGGCGAAGTGCGATTCGACGATGCGGAAAGCAAGCGAATCGTGGTTCGGGCCGACGACGGGTTCGACGAAGGTCTCGACCCGGCCCTCCCAGTCGAGGAGCTCGAGGCATCCGCCCCCCGGTAGCGGCGAACCGTTGTGGGCGACGACGCGGCTCACGAGGCGGACGCGTCCCGCCGCCGCGTCGATGCGCGGCTCTGTCAGGGTCAGCGTGATGCATCCGCTCAGCGCTGGCGGTGTCGACACACTGTGACCCGGCCCGGTGAAGACTTGCGCGACGATGGCGTCCTGGACGAGGCGGTAATCGAGAGGAACGTCTACGCGGACGGTGCCCGCACCGGCCGCACCGGCGAAGCACGCGAGCAGGGTCAGCACGGCACGGCGGCACGCGCGTCGGACGAGGGCGCCGGGTGCCGGACGCATGCCCGGGATCTCACGGTGATCCATGGAGCGTTCTCCCTCTTCGACGGTGCGGATCCCGGCCGCGGCGGAATGCGCGGGCCGGTCGTCACACGGGGCAGCGGCTCTCAGCCGCCGACGCCGTAGGCACTGCGCTGGGCGAGAAAGGTCTGGACGTTGACCGCCATCACCAGGAGATCGTGATAGTTGCCCGCACGGTCTTTCATGGCGTCCTTGAGCAAAGCCTCGGGCTGGAAACCCAGCTCCTGGAACAGCGCCCGCGCGCCCTGCTGATCGGGCGTCATGCGCGCCATGACCTTCTCGATGCCGAGCGCCATCGCCATGTTGAACGCTTCGCGGGTGAGCAGCCGGCCGAGACCGATGCCGCGCGAGCGCTCCGCGGTCGAGACGCGGAGATCGGCCATGTGCTTCGACCATTCGAGATCGGTCAGGTGGATGATGGAATAACCACAGATGCCGTCGGCATCCTCGGCGAGGATCGAGTACATGATGCCGTGCTCGAGATCCTTCACCCATTTGTCGATGCCTTCCTGCTTCGTGATGTCACGGCGCAGGAAGAGGATGTCGTGCTGGGGCAGCTTGCGCGCGAAGTCGAGCAGCGCCGGACCATCCGCGGGCACCATCGGCCGCAGCGTCACGGCACACCCTTCGAGCTTGACTCGCAGCGGATAGTGCTTGAGGACCTCTTTCACTTTGGCGCTGGGTTCGGCCATGGCTTGCTCCTGAACTGGCTAGATGCCGCGCTCCGCCAACCAGCGGTCGAGCTGCGGCCAGAGGCGGTACACGGCGTTGCCGCCGGCGACGAGGCTCACGTGCCCGCCCTTGACGACGATTTCCTGTTTGTCCTTGCTGCCTATCAGCGCCACCAGGTCGCGGGACGCAGCCGGCGGCACGATGTGGTCGTATTCGGCGGCAACATGCAGGAAAGGCACGCGTATCTTACCGAGATCGACGAGGCGATTGCCAATGCGGTACTCCTTCTTCACGAGCTTGTTGCCGCGCAGGAATTCCTTGACGAGCTCGCGCGCGACCTCGCCCGGCACCGCGAGCTGGTCGGCCGCCCAACGGCTGAAGCGCAGATGCGCTTTGACGAACGCGTCGTTGTCGACATTGTTCAACAGCTTCATCTCGTTCGCGCTCTGCTGCAACGGACGCAGCACCTGGATCGAGGCGTTGACCATGTCGGAGGGGATATTGCCCAGTTGGTCGACGAGCATGTCGATGTCGAAGGCCTTCGCCTCCACCCACTTCTTGTAGAGCACCATGCCCTCGGAATTCACGGGCGTCGTGAAGCAGGCGAGATTCTTGACAGGCCCGTCGGGTTCGAGCGCCGTGTACATCGCGGCCAGCACGCCGCCCATGCAATAGCCAATGAGCGTGACATCGGGCTCGCCGCTGTCGGCCCGGATCTGCTCGATACATTCGGCGATGATCGTTTCGACGAGATCCGAGAGCGTGACCGAGGCATGTTCGCGCCGTGGCGGCATCCAGTCGATCATGTAGACGTCGTGGCCCTGCAGCAGCAGGTACTCCACGAGGCTCTGCCCCTTCGCGAGATCGAGGATGTAACCCCGGGCGACCGGCGACATCACTATCAGCACCGGCACGCGGTAGATCTCGTCGACGAGCGGTTTGTAGTGATACAGCCGGCTCGTCAACTTCGTATAGACGACTTCCTTCGGAGTCGGACCGACATCGAGCTCGGTATCGAGCTGCGGCAGGCCCGGGATGTTGCGCGAGAGCGTGCGGCTGACGACGTGCTTGACGCGACTCTCGAGCTCATCGTCGCGGATCTGCGGCTTCGCGGGGAGCGTTTTCTGTTTCGCGGTGGCTCGCTTCATCACGCATCCCTCGGCGGCGGTCGCTTCGTGCGGGAAGGCTTGCGCTCGCTGTCGCCGTCAGCCGCGGCCGGCGCTCCGCTGCCGAGCGAGGCCAGCCGCGCGCGCTGGGCGCGCAGTTCGATCTGGATGGAGGCGAGCGCATCCTCGATCTGGCCAAGACGGTCGCCGAGATCGAGAATGTCCGCGCGCGACGGGATGTTCAGGTTCGCGAGGTACTGCGCCATGGATTCGCTGAACATGCGGTGCGTGTGCAGCGCCTCTTGCATGTAGCGGCCCATGCCTTTGGAGAACCGATCGTCGCCCATGATGTCGGTCAGTGCGTCGCTCCACGTCTTTTCCGACTTCACGAACCACTCGCGCCACATCCGGAGCGGGTCGATCATCGCGTCTTTGTCTTGTCCGTCTTGCGCTTTGCTCATCGCAGTCTCCGATTAGCGGGTTTCCATCGCCTCGTCGTGCCGTGTCGCCTGGCGGACCGTCTGCGCGAGCCGCTTCGCCACCGCCTGGTAGACGCCGGGATGGAAGACCATGCCTATGTGCGTGCAGTGCACTTCGGTGTTCCGCGAGGAATCCTCCTCGAGACAGCAGCGCCAGTGTGCGACGCCGTCGGTCCGCGAATACACCGCGAATTGGGGGATGTGGACGGGCTTGGGATTGAGCATGTTGCGGACGAAGCCGCACATACAGTAGCCGGTGCCGCAGGATACGTGCAGATTGCGCCCGACGAGACCGCTCTGATTCGCCTTCAATTGGTCCCACACGCCGATCACCGCCGGGTGCGCCTGAACCATTGCGCGGAACGGCGAGCCCATCGTGATCACGCGCTCGACGATATCCGACGCATCCTGCGCGATGCATTTCGAGAGCATCCCCCCGAGGCTGTGGCCGATCAGCCGGACTTTCGCTCCCGTCTCCCTGTGGACGCCCCGGACGCGGCGCATGAGTGCCTGCGCCGTCTTGTCCGGGCAATCGTTGTTCCAGACGATGCGGGAGAGAAAGGAGTTGTAGCCGATGCGGCGCAGCCAGCGATGCATCTCGAGGAGCATGAGATCGCCCGTCATGAAGCCCGGCACGAGCACCACCGGCTCACCATTGCCGTGCGGTACGCCGTGGCCCCAGTACACGGGGCTCATGCGGAGCCTCAACCATTCGAGACCCCATTTGGCCTCGCGCCAGAGCGGGGTAAGGGCATGTTCGACAGCCGGGTCGTGTGCGAATGGATTCGCGAGATCGTCGGGCGTAAGCGCCGCGGTCTCGTTGTATTCGTCTCCGGCTGACATGCTGGGCTGAACTGGTGCTTCTTATGGTGTCTCGGACTGTAGCACAGCGCCCGGGAAGACGCGTGGCTGGGCGCTCGCCACGCGTTCGGACGGCTGCGTATGCTTACTGCGCGAGGGGCTTGAACCAGGGCAGCGCGTAACCGTTGAAAGCCTTGAAGCTCTCGCCGAAGCCCTTGAAGCTTTCGCTGAAATCCTTGCTGACGGTGAACGCCGAGCCGAAGCTCTGACGCAGGTCCTGGCTGAGATCGGCCTGCTCGCGGAACAGCACGCGGGCGAAGTCGACGGCACGCGCCTGGGCGCTGCTCGCGATTTCGATCGCGGCCTTCACGTTGCTTGCGACGTCGGTCGGGTTCTCGGCGATCTTCTTGCCGAACTCCAGCGCGCTGCGCTGGCTGGCGACGACGGACTCGAGGAATTCGTCGTTAAGGCGGGCGCTACGGCTGCGCGCGCCCTTCACGGCGGTGGTCAACTTTTCGTGGTTGACGAGCAGGACGTCGATGTAACGCTTGAAGGCGTCCGTCGGGACGCTCGGGCACTCCTGGCTCGCGGACTTGATCTTCGCAGTGGTCATGGTCGTGGCTTCTCCGATTAAAGGGTTTCCTGTGAGGTCCACAATCGTGATAATGACATCGATTGTGCGTCGCAGCATACCCTAGCCTTTTGATAGGTGCAATGTGCACCTAGGTGGTATCCTCTGCGACCCGGAGCCCGACTGACCATGACCAGGAAAAAATCCGACGACACGCCCCTGCGACCCACGGGCGACATGCTGACCGCCCACCTCCTCGCGCTGCTGAAAGGCTGGTCGGCCTACGGCTACGAGCTGACCCAGCGCCTCGAGGAATCCGGCTTCGGCGATTTCAACAAGGGCTCCGTGTACCGCGCCTTGAGGCAGATGGAGAGGTCCGGCCTCGTCGCTTCGATGTGGGACACTTCCGAACAAGGCCCCGCGCGCCGCATGTATCGCCTGACGCAGCTCGGCACGGCGTTCCTCGGCAACTGGCTCGCCGTGCTGGATGCGCATCGCCAGGTGTTGGACAGCATGCTGAAAACCACGGGCGCTGAGACCGAGGAGGCGGCGCCGGCCGCGAAGCATCCCGCATCGAGGAGGAGTAAGAGCCCATGACCGTGATCGTCGAGAAGAACGTCGACGTCGCGATGCGCGACGGCACCCGTCTGCGCGCGGACGTCTACCGCCCCGCGGCCGCCGGCCGCCATCCGGTGCTCCTGCAGCGCACGCCCTACAACAAGGAGCTGTGGCCGATCACCGCCATGACGCTCGACCCCGTGCGCGCCGCCGCGGCGGGCTTCGCCGTCGTCATCCAGGACGTGCGTGCGCGCTGGGCGTCCGAAGGCGGCGTGTTCTTCCCTTACCGCGACGAGCGCGACGACGGCTACGACAGCGTGGCGTGGGCCGCGGCCCAGGACTGGGCGAACGGCGCCGTCGGCTGTTACGGCCTGTCCTACATGGGCGGCACCTCCTGGCTCGCCGCATCGACCGGACATCCGGCGCTCAAAGCGATCTCCCCGACGACCGCGCCCTTCGATTTCTGGCGCGACCACTTCTGGCGCGACGGTGCGCTCTGCATCGGCACGCTCGCGATGTGGGCAATGCGCGCCATCGGTCCGGCGGCGCTGATCCGCGGCCGGCCGAGTCCGGCGGATTTCGGGCCGCTGCTCGTGAAACTCGTCGATGACATCGACGGCTTCGCGGAGGTATTGAAAGACGTGCCGCTCGACGATTTCGCGCCGACGCGGCCCGGCGACGAGCGCTTCCTGCCGTTCTTCTACGAAATCTTGAAACACGATCGTCCCGATGCCTGGACCGACGGCCTGCTCGTGCAGGACAGCCATCCCCGGATCACGGCGCCGAGCCTCTCCATCGCGGGCTGGCACGATCTCCTGCTCGTCTCCGATCTCAAGCACTACCGCGCGATGAAGGAGCGCGGCGGCAGCGAGGCGGCACGCAAGCACAGCCGCCTCGTGATCGGCCCGTGGGCCCACGGCATGTTTCACAACGTGGTCGGCGAGATCGATTTCGGATTCCGCGCGAACGGGCTGTTCATGGATCTCCGCGAGGACCTCACGAAGTTCCAGTTGCGCTGGTTCGAGCGCTGGTTGAAGGAAGAGCACAACGGCATCGAGAACGAGGCGCCGGTGAAAATCTTCGTGCAGGGCCTGAACCGCTGGCGCGACGAATCCGACTGGCCGCTCTCGCGCGCGAGCGACGAGCGCTGGTTCCTCGGGCCGAACTGCACCCTCGGCACGACCCCGCCTGCCGACGGCGCACCGGCCGACAACTACGTCTACGATCCCGAGAACCCCTGCCCGACGCTCGGCGGCACGCTGCTGTTGCCGACGCAGTACACGCCGGGCCCGCTCGAACAATCCCCGCTGCTCGAACGGCGGGACGTCCTCGTCTACACGTCCGCACCGCTCGCCGCCGATCTCGAGGTCACGGGTCACGTGGGCTGCGTCCTCTACGCCGCGACGAGCGGCCGCGACACGGACTGGATGGTGAAACTCTGCGACGTCCATCCCGACGGCCGCACCTACAACGTCTGCGACGGCGTGCTGCGCGCGTCCTTCCGCGACGGCGCGAACCGCATGCCCGTCGAGCCGGGCGAGGTGATCCGCTACGACATCGATCTCTGGGCGACCTCGATGCTGTTCCGAGCCGGCCACCGCCTCCGCGTGCTCGTGACCTCGAGCGATTTCCCGCGTTACGACCGAAATCCGAACACGGGCGAGGCGACGACCCGCGCGACCCGCTTCGAGCCGGCGCTGCAGAGAATCTTCCACGACGCCGCGCGAGCCTCGCATCTCGTCCTGCCGATCGTGCGGAGCTGAGCGATGGGCTTCATCGCGCTGCTTCTCGCGCTCGGAGTCACCGGCTTCGGCATCGCTTTCGTGCGCCGGCCCGAAGTTTTTCTCGACGCGGCACTACGTGCGGCGCGGCGCGCGGCGAAGCTCGAGACGCGGCGCATCCGCGCCGGCGATCACGAAATCGCGTATCTCGACGGCGGCTCCGGCGAGCCGCTCGTGCTGCTGCACGGCTTCGGCGCGAACAAGGACCATTGGCCGACGCTCGCGAAGCAGCTCGTCGGCCGCTACCGGATCATCGCCCCCGACGTTCCGGGATTCGGCGAGAGTGACAAGCACCCGGCGCTGCGCTATGCGATCGACGATCAGGTCGAGCGCATCCATGCCTTCGTCGCCGCGCTCGGTCTCGAACGCTTTCACCTCGGCGGCAATTCCATGGGTGGTCAGCTCGCCGCGGCCTATGCCGCGCGCCATCCCGAACGGGTGATGAGCCTCTGGCTGCTCGCACCCGCCGGCGTCGCGACCGCGCAGCCGAGCGAGCTGCAGGCGCATCTCGCGCGCGGCGAGAATCCCCTGCTCGTCGACGACGCCGCCGGCTTCGCGCGTCTCGTGCACCTGTGCTTCTCGAAAGCGCCCTATGTGCCCGGACCGTTCCAGCGCGTACTCGCCGCGCGCGCCGTCGCCGAGCGTCCGTTCAATGACAAGATCTTCCAGGACTGGCTCGCGCGGCCGGCGTGGCTCGAATCGCGCGTCGAGGGCCTGCACATGCCGACGCTGGTGTCGTGGGGCGAGGAGGATCGCGTGCTGCATCACTCGGGTGCCGCGATCCTCGGGCGCCTCGTGCCGGAAGCGCGCGTCGTCGTGATGCCGGGCGTCGGCCACCTGCCGATGATGGAACGGCCGGGCGAGTCCGCCGCGCAATTTCTCGAATTCCGCAAGGCAACCGCCTGACGTCATTCTTGCCGCAGTGCGAGATTCACTGCGGCCCTGCCCTCAAGTTACACTCGGGCCGACTGGCTACGTGTGCGATTCACTCGCGCCGGGCTCGGACCCGTTCCGAGCCGGCGCTCCTCTTGCGTCGGCCCGCGCGACACGCCGTCGCGGCTCCTCTCTGGACGCATTCGCCGTGGCCATCGCCTGCGCCGGTACTGCCGGGCGGCGGGAATTCGACAATGGTGCGTTCAAACACGGGCCCGTTCGGGCCGAGCGATTATAAAGAGGTAGTGCGCATGGAAATCGGTATGGTGCAGGTCATGCAGAGCTTCGGTTACGACAACATCACAGACGCTCAGGTCTACGACGAGGAAATCAAGCTCGCCGTGCTCGCCGACGAGCTCGGCTACGATCACGTGTGGGTGGTCGAACACCACTTCGAGGATTACTCGTTCTGCCCCGACAACTTCGTCTATCTCGCGCATCTCGCGGCGCGTACGAAGCGCATCGGGCTCGCGACGGGCGCGGTGATCGTACCCTGGAACGCGCAGCCGCTGCGCGTCGCCGAAAAAGCGGCGCTGCTCGATCAGCTCGCGGGCGGCCGTGCGATCCTCGGCATCGGCCGCGGCCTGTCGAAGCGCGAGTTCGATCAGTTCGGCATCGCGATGGACGATTCGCGCGACCGTTTCGACGAGGCCGCGCCGCTCATCCTCGAAGCGCTCGAGACCGGCATCTTCCCCGAGCATCACGGCAAGCATTTCCAGAATCCCGCCGCGCCGCTGCGGCCGCGCCCGACCGCGAGCTGGAAGCACCGCACGACCCAGGTCGCGATGAGCCCGGATTCAGCCGAGCAGGCCGCGAAGCTCGGCGCGCAGATGATGGCGTTCAACTACAAACCGCCGGCGCAGCAGAAGCAGGAGTGCGAGGACTACAAGGCGCTGTTCCGCAAATATCAGAACGGCCGCGAACCGCGCCCGCCGCTCCTCACCGACATGAGCGTGTGCGACAGCGATCCGAAGCGGGCACGCGAGAACGCCGAGAAGTATTGCGCGGGCTACTGCCTCTCGGTGCTCCATCACTACGAGATGATGGGCGAGCATTACAAGCACGTGAAGGGTTACAAGACCTACGGCGACGCCGTCGATGCGATGCGTGCCGCGGGCAAGGAAGGCGTCGCCCGCGCTTACGTCGAACAGCAGGTCTGGGGCACGCCGGACCAGATGCTCCGCAAGTTCGAGGAGCGCTGGCAGCACATGGGGCCGTACGGCGTGCTGTGCAGCTTCCGCTTCGCCGGCATGCCGTTCGAGGTCGCGGAGCGCAGCATCAAGCTCTTCGCGAAGGAAGTCCTGCCGGTGCTCCGTACCTGGACCGCCGAACAACCGCCGCGGGCCGCGGCCGCCTGAGTCCGCTCGAAGTCGCGCGATCCGCACGCGGATCGCGCGGCGACGTCGTCATCGCACCTGTTAACATGCGGCGGAGCCGACGGCGCAGACGGATCGCGGATCCGCCGCCGGAATGCCAGGGAAGCTCCGCATGCGTCACCTGAACTACAGCCACCTCCTCTACTTCTGGACCGTCGCGAAGGAAGGCAGCATCGCGCGCGCCGCGAACGTCCTGCATCTCACGCCGCAGACGATCAGCGGGCAGTTGAAGCTCCTCGACGACGCGGTCGGCGAGCGCCTGTTCCAGCGCGCGGGCCGCCGCCTCGTGCTCTCGGACACGGGCCAGCTCGTCTTTCAGTACGCGGACGAAATCTTCGCGCTCGGCGCTGAGCTCGCACACGTCGTGCGCGGTCGCGCCCCGGATGCACCGCTCACCCTGAACGTGGGCATCGTCGACTCGATCCCGAAGCTCGTCGCTTACCGCGTCATCGAACCGGCGCTGCGGCTCGAGGACGGACTGCGGATCGCCTGCAACGAGGGCAAGCTCGAAACCCTGCTCTCGGATCTCGCCGTGCATCGCCTCGACCTCGTGCTCGCCGACGGTCCGGTACCCTCGGGCCTGAACGTCCGCGCCTACAATCACCTGCTCGGCACGAGCGGCACGACGTTCTTCGCCGCGCCCGAGCTTGCGAAGCGGCATCGCGCGCGCTTTCCGCAAAGTCTCAAGGACGCGCCGTTCCTGCTGCCCGCGCGCGATCTGCCGCTGCGCCGGCTCATCGACGAATGGTCCGACGAAATGGAATGCGCGCCGCGCGTCGTCGGCGAATTTGCCGACAGCGCACTGATGATGTCGTTCGGCCAGGCCGGCGCCGGCGTGTTGCCGGGACCAACGGCGATCGAGAAGGAGATCTGCGCGATGTTCAAACTGAGCGTCGTCGGCCGTGCCGAGACGATCGTCGAGCGCTTCTACGCAATATCACCGGAGCGCAAGCTGAAGCATCCCGCGGTCGTCGCGATCAGCGAGCAGGCGCGCGAACTCATTTTCGGCGCCTGAACGCCGAATCGGAGCCATCGTCGGATGAGATGCCGGCGGGCAGGCACCCGCCGGCGGGGCGTTCGATCAGGCGACGCGCTGTGCGCGCATGGCCTGCACGGGGCGGCCGCGACGGAAATTGCTCGTCACGACTTCCTGCGGCTGGAAACGCTCCTTCAGCACATCGAGGCAATCCATGGGATCGCAGGCGCCGCACATGAAGATGTCGATCGCCGCATAGCCGACTTCGGGCCAGGTGTGGATCGTGATGTGGCTCTCTGCGAGCACGGTCACGCCGCTGACGCCCTGTCCGTCGCCGAAATGATGATAGTGCGAGTGCAGAATGTGGGCGCCCGCCGCGCGGGCGCCGTCTTCGAGCGTCTCGAGGACGTAGTCCGGATCACTCAGGTTGTCGGCGCCCCAGAATTCGACGAGCAAATGGTCGCCCGCATAGCGTTCGCCATCGGCCGCGGTCTTGAAGTGGTCAAAAGAATTGTTCATGCCAATCCCCCGGTAATCTCTTCCATCCATTTCGGTAACACGAAGCTCGCGGCGTGCAGCTCCGGCGTGTAGTGCTTCGTCTGCACGCCGGAAGCTTCGTAACGCCGCCGCAGGCTGTCCACATCCCGGGTCAGCGCCGCGACGTCGTCGCTCGCGAGCCCGAGGGTCATGTTGCCGCCGTAGTAGGTCGGCACCGCTATCAGATAACAGCGCGCCTTCAGGCCGAGCTCCCGTAAGCCCGCCATGCTGCCCCGCGCTTCGTGCGGCTGCAGGAAGATCACGCCGTCCTGCAGCGCCAGCACGCCGCCCGGGTTCAGCGAGTTCTTGCACAGCTCGTAGAACGTGCGCGAGAACAGCACTTCGCCCGCGCCGACGGGATCGGTGGAATCCACCATGATCACGTCGTAACGCCGCTTTTCACGTTTGACGAATTCGAACGCGTCTTCGATCACGAGGTTCGCGCGCGGGTCCCTGTAGATCCCGCCGGCGTCGTTGTGTGCCGGCATCTGCGCGATGCAGATGTCGACCACGGTGCGATCGATTTCGACCATGTCGACGCGCTCGATGTCGTGCTTGAGCACCTCGCGCAGGATGCCGCCGTCGCCGCCGCCGACGATCATCGCGGTGCGCGGGTTCGCGCACGCGAACATCGGCACGTGCGTCAGCATCTCGTGATAGATGAACTCGTCCTTGTCCGTGGTCTGGACGATGCCGTCGAGCACCAGCACTTTGCCCCAGCGCCGGGTCTCGAAGATCTGGACGTTCTGATAAGGGGTCCTGCCTTCGAAGATCGTCTCTTCAGCGGTGAAACCCTGGAATATCTCATCCCCGTACAGGGATTCGCGGAATAGCTTCGCCACCTCGATCAAACCGTCCCGCGCAACGTCGCGCAGCAGGCGTGCCGGAGAGCCGGTGAGTGGGAAAGTGTGCCGGGCAGCGTGAAAGTGCCCGAGCCGGGAGCAATCAGAAACATTGGGATGAAACCCTCGCAGTTTGGAATAACCAAAAACAACCGCGAGTCCGGCGCACTCCGCGCGCCGCTGTTTCATATCTCAGGCGAGCGGCAGGAGTGTCCTCCTCGACGAAAGAGCTGTGCTGTTTCGTTTACAACTCACAAAACCCCCGGCCTAGTGCAGAGCGCGCAATGTACACTTTTTGAACTTGATTGCAAGGAAATTTTGGTCTCGGAAATGTACGTCTCGGGGCGCCCGGGAAGGCGCACGGGTCCTGCGCCGAGGCGTCTGCGCGGGGACTCAATGCCGGCCGATCCAGGCCGCGGGCAACGTGAATTCCCGGCCCGTCCGCGCCGCGAATACCTCGCCGTCGGCACGCGAGGCGAAGCCGTCGACGTACACGCGATGCCACTCGACCGCGCCGATCGCCGCCGTGCCGTGGACCGCGGCATAACCGCCGTCGCGGAGCCGTGCCACCCACCGTTCGGCACCCGCGGCGTCGCGCGTCGACAGCAGGTTCACGCGCCATGCGCCGGCGGCGTCCTGAATCCCGGCACCCGGCGTCGGCTCGGTCTCCGCCGCCCACCGCGCGAGATCGCCTGGATCGACCGGCCCGACCGGCCGTGCCGCGGCACCCGTCGGCGCCATGAACAGAGTCTGCGGTTCCGCCATCGCGACGTGTTCGCCCGCGCGCTCGATTTCGATCTTGCCTTCGATGAGCACGACGAAGTCGCGGCCGGGTTCCGTCTTGCCCCAGACGTCCGTGCCACGGAGGCCGATCGTCGCCGTGCCGACATGTGCGGTGACCGCTCGTCTCTGCAGCTTGGCCGCAGCGGCGGTCGTGAAACGGAACGCACCCTTCAACACGTCGAGCACAGCTTCGAAGACACCATTGGGCGCGGACGGAGGCTCGAGCTTCGCGAGGTCGAGCTCTGCCTCGGCGCCGAGCTTCACCATACTGCCTTCGCCGAGATGCAGCAGGACGCGCGCGCCGGGCCCGGTGTCTAGCCGATCGCCGGCATCGAGCACCTGACCCGCGGCCAGCGGCTCGCGGACACCGGCGTGCACCCGCCATGCCGGAGCCTGCAGACCCGCGACGATTGCCGCGGGGTCGGCGCCAGCCGGCGCGACGGCGCATGCGAGAACGAGAGCGAGGAATATCCTGCGGGATGTTTCAGTCGGAAGGTGTGAGTCGATCAGGCGCATTCCAAACTTCCTCCAGCCACGGCAACGACGCCGCGAGCGCCGGCCGGAAGCCCATGACGTCGAAATGATCGAGTCCCGTGAGGAGCTCGGTGGAGAGATTCGCGGCATTGCCGATCGCGGCGAGCCGCGTCTCGAGATCGCCCACCGGGAATACGCGATCGGCGGACGAATGGATCACCCGCGTCGGCAGCCGACAGTCATCGACGCCGGCCGGCAGGGTGCCCGCGATCGGAATCGCCGCCGTGAAACGCCGCGGATGCCGAAACGCGAAGAACCATGTGCCGATGGCCCCTTTGCTGTAACCCGTGATGAGGCGGCGTCGGGCATCCGGCCGGTAATGCTCCAGCGCGTCGAGCAGCGCGAGCACCGCCCGCTCGTTCGCGGCCGAGGTCCAGTCGCCATCGAGCGATTCAGGCGCGCAGACGAGCGGTGCGAGCGGCTCGAGGGCCGGCGCGACGAGTCCCTCGACGAGGGCCCGGCCGTACCAGGGCATGACCGTGCCGCCGTAATGCAGGGCAAGGACGAGCGGCGCGCCGGCCGGGCGCTCGGGCAACGCGAGCGTGAAGCGCTGCTCGAGCCCGGGCGCCAATTCGAACGCGAGATCGTGCAGCCCCGCGGAATCGGGCCAGCCTGGCGCGCTGCTCACGGCTGCGCCTCGAGCGTGCTCAGGACATGCCGGACGGGCGTTTCTGGAGCTTGCGCTGGAGCGTGCGACGATGCAGGCCGAGGCGCTTCGCCGCAGCGGAGATGTTGCCGTCGCATTCCGTCAGCGTGCGCTGGATGTATTCCCACTCGAGGCGCTCCAGGGACGTCGGTTCGGTCTCGATCTCCACTTCCATGTCACCTTCGATGCGCGCGAACGCGGCGATCACGTCGTCGGCATCGGCGGGCTTCGTGAGGTAGTGTACCGCGCCGAGCTTGATCGCTTCGACCGCGGTCGCGACGCTCGCGTAGCCGGTGAGCACCACTATGCGCAGATGCGGATCGACGGCGAGCAGTGCCGGGATGAGCTGCAGCCCGGAGACCTCCGGCATGCGCAGATCGAGCACGACGAAATGCACGCATTCGAGCCGGCAGATGTCGACCGCGCGCTGCGGATTCGAGGCGGTGAACGCGGTGTAACCCCGCCGGCCGAGCGCCTGCGCGAGCACGGTGCAGAACAACTCCTCGTCGTCGATGATCAAGACCTTCTTCGACATGATTGCGCTCTCAGGCGGCCGGCACGAGTGCGGCGAGCGGGATCTCGATGCGCGCCCGCGCGCCGCCTTCCTGCCGATTGTGGATTTCGACCCGTCCGCCGATGCGCTCGATGACGGTGTTCGCGAGATACAGGCCGATGCCGAGACCGCGTTCGCCCTTCGTCGATCCGACCTCGCGCCCGAGCCCGTGCAGCAGGCGTGCCGCGATGCCCGGACCGTCGTCGCGGATTTCCAGCGTGAGCAGCTCGCGATCCCAGCCGCCCGCGACATCGATGCTGTGGGTGGCGGCGTCGGCCGCATTGTTGAGCACGTTCATGATCGCCTGCCGCAGCGTGCGATCCGCGACGATCTGCGGCGGTGCGGCGCGCGATTCCGTGGTCCACCGCACGTCCACTTCCGGACGCAGCGCGCGCCATTCGGCGATGAGATGCTCGAGGAAATCGGGGACCGTCTCGCGGCGCCCTTCCGCGGCCGGCGCGGCACCGGCATCGGTGGCGAGCTGGGCCAGAATGGTCTTACAGCGCTGAATCTGCGTGCGGAGCAGGACGACGGACTGCTTGAGCTCAGGATGCTCCGTGAGATCGAGCTCGAGCTCCTTGGCGATCACCGCCATCGTCGAGAGCGGTGTGCCGAGCTCGTGCGCGGTACCCGCGGCCAGCGTGCCGAGTGCGACGATGCGTTCCGCGCGCAGCGCCATCTCGCGCGCGCTCGCCAGCGCTTTATCGCGTTCCCGCATGGTGCGTGAGATTTTCGCGACGAACGCGCTGACCGCTGCGGCGCTCAGCAGGAATCCGTACCACATGCCCCACATGTGCAGGTCGACGCCGCTGACGTGCAGATGATGCTGCGCGAGCGGTTCGTAGAAGAACATGAGCAGCGTGTAGCAGACGAGCGCGAGCAGCGCGAGACCCGCAGTGTAGAGCGGCGAGAACGCTGCGGCAGCGAACACGATCGGCAGGATGAACAGCGAGATGAATGGGTTCGCGGAGCCGCCGGTGAAGAAGACGAGCACCGTCAGGGCCATGATGTCGACGACGAGTTGAATGGCGAATTCGCCCTGCCCGACATCCTGCCGGGCCGTGAAGCGATACCACGACCAGAGCGTGAACGACAGCGTGGCACACAGCACCGAGACCACCGGCAGCAACGGCACGCTGAGCCCGAACACCCAGTGCATCGCACCCAATGCCAGCAACTGGCCACCGATGGCGAATACCCGCAGCAACAACAGATATTTGAGGATGATCTTCAAGGTTTGTGGGCAGCGGCGAATTGGGGTAATTATAGAGGACGTCGCGCCGGGGGCATGCCCTGCGACCATTTGCCGCACAGCCGGACCGGCACGGCTGCGAGGGGTCGCGGACGGATGTCCTGCCGAAATTGCCGCGACACTGTTTCCACCCGCAATCGGGTCAGCGCTCAGGACGAGCCGTGATGCGCGGCCTCGCCTGATCGAGCCCGGGGATAGCTCCTCCACCCATGCGGCCCGATTCGACCGAATTCCAGCTCCTGCTCCGCGTATCGCGTCAGACCGATCAGGGCGGACTGTGCGAAGCGCTGCTCGCCGCGGTCCCGCAGCTCGCACCCGGCAGCACGACGGGGCTCTTCGAGGCATTCGACGCGCGCGGCTATCGGCCCTGGCTCACCGTGACCGCGGACCACCTCGTCGTGAGGGAGCTCGGTACCGGACGCGTCGTCGAGCACGAGCCGTGGCTTGCCGCGGCATTCAATCGCGCGGGGGACGAGAGCCTCGTCGGAGGCGTGGCGTTGGAGGTCGACCCTGCGTGCGGCTCGGCTTACTGCTTCGGACCGATCGCCGGCTTCTGGTTCCTGGTGACCGTGCGCGGCCGCGATCTCGACCTGGACACGCGCGACCGCGTGACCTGCCTCGTCACGCTGTTCGCGAATCACCTGACGCTGCTCGACCGTTTCGAGCGCGATGCGCTGACGGGACTCTTGAACCGGCAATCGTTCGACTACCGTTTCGAGACCATCCTGATCCGGCACCGCCACGACGCGCGGCGTGATCGCGTGAGCGACCAGTCATGGCTCGCGATCGCCGACATCGATCACTTCAAGCGCATCAACGACAACTACGGCCACCTGTTCGGCGACGAAATACTGCTTCTCTTCTCCCGTTTGATGCGCCAGACGTTCCGCTTCGACGACGTACTGTTCCGCTACGGCGGCGAGGAGTTCGTGATCATCCTGAACAACACCTCGGCCGAAGGCGCGGCGCAGGGGCTCGAACGCTTCCGGCAGACGATCGAGGAGTACAATTTCCCGACCGTCGGTCGCGTGACGACGAGCATCGGCTGGATCGGCGTGGAGCGCGATCACCTGCCGACGGACCTCATGCACAAGGCGGACAAGGCGCTCTACTACGCGAAGGGCGCCGGCCGCAATCAGGTGGTGAGCTACGAAGCGACGTTCGGCGGGCAATCAGACGACGTGCAGGACATGCGCATCGATCTGTTCTGAGAGCCGCCGGGCCGCGATCAGCGTTTCCCCAGCGCCTCGAGCACGGCTTCGGGATGGGTTTCGGCCTTCGGCACCTTCTTCCAGTGCTTGCGCACCTTGCCGTCCGCGCCGATCCAGACTGTCGAGCGGATCACGCCCTGCGTCACTTTGCCGTACAGCATCTTCTCGCCGAACGCGCCGTACTCCTCCATCACCTTCCGCTCGGGATCGCAGAGCAGCGTGAAGGGCAGGCCGTATTTCGCCACGAACTTCGCGTGCGACTCGGGGCGATCGGGTGAGATGCCGAGCACGACGGCGTTCAGCTTCTGCAGCTCCCCGTGCAAATCGCGGAAACCGCAGGCTTCCTTCGTGCAGCCCGGCGTGTCGTCCTTCGGATAGAAATACACGATCACGTCCTTGCCGCGGAAGTCCGCGAGCGAGACCGGCTTGCCGGTCGTGTCCTCGAGCGTGAACGCAGGCGCGGGTTTGCCTTCTTCGATTGCCATGGCTGTCTCCTCAGGGCTACATGCGACGAATGCGGCCGGCCGCCGCCGCGTCCGCACGCCCTGCTACGCGGCGCGCGGGCTTGCGGATCACTCGCTCTTGAGCGACCGGCGATATTTGTCGGTGACGATTTCGTCGAGGTTCGCCGGCGCGACTTCCTCGGCATCGGAGGTGTCGTAGATCTCCATGCTCTGACCGTGCCGGTACATGCGTTTGCCGAGTCTTGGGAAATCCGTGATTTCGACTTCCTTGCGTTCGCCGCCGGTCAGGCAGACGAGGCTCTTCTTGTAGGGATTGCGCAGCTGGTGGGGCGCCGAGGGCGCCGGGAAGCCGGCGAAATCGCCGGGGCCGACGATGTGTTCGGTGCCCTCGATCTCGATCAGACCCTGCCCCTGCAGGACGTAGATCCACTCCTCCTCGCACAGGCTCGTGTGATAGACCGAGGCCTCGCCGCCGGGCGCGATGCGGATGACGTTGATGCGCAGGCGGCTCAGACCGACGAGCCGGTCGAGCTGGGTTCCGGGCACGATCGAGTCCGGCGTCCACGGATGCGAGATCGTGTGCTTGAACTCGAACGCCTTCTCGGCGCGGATGATGTGGACCTTGTTCGCCATGAGCCGGCTGTTCGCGCAGTTCGCCCGCCGCGCGCCGCCGTGTTCCTCCCGGAGCTGTCGTGGGTTCGGTGTCGATCCATCCCGTGGATCGCGTGCCGGGCAAGAGTAGCACCAAGGCCGGGGAAAAGGCAGGGAACCCGCCGCCGCCCGGCGTCTGATGGCCGGGGCCCGGCGCATCGGCTAAACTCCGGCCCCATCCACCGTACCGATTTCGAGCAGCCGAGCCCGCCATGCGTGTCCTGATCACTCCCGTCACCGGTTTCCAGCAGAATTCATCGCTCATCTGGTCGGAGCGCAGCGGACGGGGCGCGGTGATCGATCCGGGCGGCGACCTCGAACAGATCCTCGCCGCGGCGAAAGAACATGGCGTGACGATCGAGAAGCTGCTCGTGACCCATGCTCACATCGATCATGCCGGAGGCACCGCGGCGCTCGCCCGCGAGCTCGGTGACTGCCCCATCGAGGGCCCGCACCGCGACGATCAGTTCTGGATCGACATGCTCGGCACACAAGGCGGGCGTTACGGCATACCCGGCGAGCCGTTCACGCCGACGCGCTGGCTCGCGCAGGGTGACGTCGTGACCGTCGGCGACGAGACGCTGGAGGTCCTGCACTGCCCCGGGCACACGCCGGGTCACGTCGTGTTCTTCCACCGCGAGGCTCGCGTCGCATTCGTCGGTGACGTCTTGTTCCAGGGCTCGATCGGCCGCACCGATTTCCCGCGCGGCGACCACGCGACGCTGATCGCCTCCATACGCGAGCGGCTCTGGCCGCTCGGTGACGACGTGACGTTCGTGCCGGGTCACGGTCCGACCTCGACGTTCGGCTACGAGCGGCAGACGAATCCCTTCGTCGGTGACGATGCGCTCTGAGCCCGCCGCGCTCGTGCGGAGCCGGCACGTTCGGCGGAGGCGTTCGCCGTGACCGATTCCGATCTCGCCCGCCTGCGCCGGCTGATGCCTCTGCGCCACCTCTCCGACGCGGAATTCGCCGCTATCGCGCCGCTCGCGAACGTCGAGCGGCGCAAGCCCGGACAGACCGTCTTCGAGGCGCGCGCCGACGACACCTGGCTCTTCTTCGTCCTCGAAGGTGAAGTGCGGATCGTCGATGCGGGCGGCGATTCGTTCACGCTGCGCGGCGGCTCGATCGAATCGATGCATGCGCTCACTCCGCATCCGAAGACACGCGTGAGAGCCGTCGCAGCGACCGAGGTGCGCTATTACCGTCTGCCCGGTGAGCTGCTGCAGCTAGGGCAGAAGCAGACGGCGAAAGCAGGCATCGAGGTCGACGAGATCCCGGACGGTGCGGACGAAGCCGACAAGCGCATGATGTTCGAGATCTACCACGCGCTGATGTCCGGCCAGCTCATCCTGCCGACCCTCCCCGATGTCGCACTCAGAATCCGCACCGCCGCCGAAGACGAACGCAGGGGCGCGGACGAGATCGCGCGCATCATCCAGGTCGATCCCGCGCTCTCCGCCTACTGCATCAGCGTGGCGAACAACGCGGGCTTCGCCGCGCTGTCGCGCGTCACCGAGATCCGCGAGGCCGTCATCCGCATGGGCATCCCCGCGACGCGCGATTTCATAACCGCCTACACCGTGCGAGGTCTGTTCAGCGCGCGTCAGCCGCAATGCATGCAGCTCATGCAGAAGGCCTGGCGGCACAGCAGCGAAATCGCCGCGACCGTCTATGTGCTCGCCGGGAAGCTCGGGCGCCTGAACGCCGAGCGCGCGCTCCTCGCGGGCCTCCTCCACGACATCGGCGTGATGGTGCTCGTCAACGAAGCGCAGGAGCACGACGAGCTCGTGCGCGCGCCGGCAACGCTGCACTCGGTGCTGCGCGAGCTCGGTCCGCAGGTCACGAGCATGGTATTGCGGGCCTGGAAGCTGCCGGAGGAGTTCGTAAGGATCGCCTTCGAGGCAGAGCACTGGGATCGCCCGTCACCGGGGCCGATCGACATCGGCGATCTCATCACGGTGGCGCACTGGTACCAGGGTCCGGGCGACGTTCCGTGGTCGCTGCCGCTGCCGGCCGGCAATCCTCCGCTGCTCGCGAAACTGCCCCAGGACGGAGAGAAGCGTCTGGCCATCCTCGATGAAGCCGCGGCCGAGCTCGCACGGGCGCGTCAGCTGCTGGGTTGAGGCTGACGTCGGATGGCGACGCTCCTGAGCCGACCTGCCGAGTCTCGAATGCTGCGTTCGATGCGCCTCATTCGCCGGCACAACCTAGGGAAGCTCTGAACAAGTTCAGAGCTTCCGGCGGCACAGGGATGTGCCGCCGTGAACAGTGGCGTAAGCCATTGTTCACGTAAGGTCGGCAAGAACCACGCTTCTTGCCGACCGTGCTCTGAAAAGTCCAGGATGGACCTAGAGCAGAGCTCCTCGTCTCCTCACTCGATGATCATCAGCAGGTCCTTCGCATCGACTTGGTGACCGATCCCGACGCACACCTGTTTGACCGTGCCTTCCTGCTCGGCGCGGATCGAGGTCTGCATCTTCATCGCTTCGAGCGTCGCGAGCGTCTCGCCGCGCGACACGCGGGAGCCGACATCGACGTTGATCTGCGTGATGACGCCCGGCATCGGAGCGCCGACATGGCTCGCGTTCCCCGGCTCGGCCTTGGCCTGCACGGGCCGCGTGATGGCGCGCGTGCGATCGACGACCTTGATCGGCCGCGGCTGGCCGTTCAGCTCGAAGAACACCGTGCGGTGATTGTCGTCGTGGATGTCGCTCGTGCCGACATAGCGCACGATCATCGTCTTGCCCCGTTCGAGCAGCACGGTGATTTCCCGGCCCGATTCCATGCCGTAAAAGAATACCGGCGTCGGCAGGCCGGTGAGATCGCCGTAGGTGCGCTGCGCTTTCGCGTAGTCCACGAACACCGCGGGATACATGAGATAGGACGCGAGCTCCGCTTCGGTGATCGGCCGATCGACCTTGCGCTCTGCTTCCGCGCGCACCGCCGCGAGATCGAGCGGCGGCAGCACCGCACCGGGACGTTCAGTCAACGGCGCCTCGCCCTGCAGGATCTTCGCCTGCAGCGCGGGCGGGAAGCCGCCGTAAGGCTGGCCGAGATCGCCCTTGAAGAAGGACACGACGGATTCCGGGAACGCGATGTCCTTCGCCGGATTCTCCACGTCCTCGCGCGACAGGCCGCTCGTGACCATCATGAGCGCCATGTCGCCGACGACCTTCGAGCTCGGCGTGACCTTCACGATGTCGCCGAACATGTCGTTGACGTCGGCATAGGCCTTCGCGACATCCGGCCAGTGATCGGAGATGCCGAGCGATCGCGCCTGTTCACGCAGATTCGTGTATTGACCGCCGGGCATGCCGTGCACGTAGACCTCGGAGGCGCCGGAGCGAATGTCGCTCTCGAACGCGGTATAACAGGACCGTACCTCCTCCCAATACGTCGAGAGCCGGCGAATCGTATCCGGGTCGAGCCCGCTGTCGCGCGGACCGTGGCGCAGGGCCTCGACGATCGAGCCGAGATTCGGCTGCGAGGTCAGGCCGCTCATCGAGTCCATCGCCGCATCGGCGGCATCGCAACCCGCTTCGAGCGCCGCGAGCACGCTCGCCGCGGAGATGCCGCTCGTGTCGTGGGTGTGGAAATGGATGGGCAGCGCGATGTCGTTCTTGAGGGCGTGCACGAGATCGCGCGCCGCCGCCGGGCGGCAGAGTCCGGCCATGTCCTTGATGCCGATGATGTGCGCGCCGGCCCGTTCGAGCTCCTTCGCCATGCCGACGTAGTAGTTCAAATCGTACTTCGTGCACTTCGGATCGGAGAGATTGCCGGTGTAGCAGATCGCTGCTTCCGCGAGCTTGCCCGTCGCGACCACCGCGTCGATCGCCATGCGCATGTTCTCGACCCAGTTCAGCGAGTCGAAGATGCGGAAGACGTCGATGCCGTTCGCCGCGGCCTGCTCGACGAAGTAGACGACCGCGTTATCGGGGTAGTTCTTGTAACCGACGCCGTTCGCGGAGCGGAGCAGCATCTGCAGCAGCATATTCGGCAGTTTCTCGCGCAGCAGGCGCAGGCGCTCCCACGGGCACTCGTAGAGGAAGCGCATCGCGACGTCGAACGTCGCGCCGCCCCAGCATTCGATCGAGAACAGATCCGGCATCAGCTCCGCATAGGCCGGCGCGATTGCGAGCATGTCGTAGCTGCGCATGCGGGTCGCGAGGAGCGACTGGTGCGCGTCACGGAACGTCGTGTCGGTGAGGAGCGCCTGAGGCTGCGCGAGCATCCACTCCGCGAAGCCTTTCGCGCCGAGCTCGTCGAGCTTCTGCCGCGTCCCCGGACGCGGCGTACCGCCTGCCGTCGCCGGAACGCGCGGGATGCGCAGGGGATCGGGCTTCGCGCGGCCCTTCACCGCCTCGTTGCCGTTCACGATCACTTCGCCGACCCAGGTCAGGATGGGCGAGGCGTAATCCTGACGGTGCCGCAGATTGAAGAGCTCGGGCGTGCGATCGATGAACGTCGTCGTGTAGCGCGCGGAGGTGAAATCCGGATGCTCGAGCAGGCCTTCGAGGAAGCGCAGGTTCGTCACCACGCCGCGCACGCGGAACTCGCGCAGCGCGCGCAGCATGCGTGAGGTCGCTTCGGGGGGCGTGCCGCCCCAGGCCGTCACTTTCACGAGCAGCGAATCGTAGTAGCGCGTGATCTGCGCGCCGGTATAGGCCGTGCCGGCATCCAGACGGATACCGAAGCCCGCCGGGCTGCGATACGCGGTGATCGTGCCGTAGTCAGGAATGAAATTGTTCTCGGGGTCCTCGGTCGTCACCCGGCACTGCAGCGCGTAGCCGTTGCAGCGGATGTCCTCCTGCCGCGGCACGCCGCACTCCTCCGTGCCGATGGCGGCGCCGAGCGCGATGCGGATCTGGGCCTTCACGATGTCGATGCCGGTGATCTCCTCCGTCACCGTGTGCTCGACCTGCACGCGCGGATTGACTTCGATGAAGTAGACCGCGCCGGTGTCCGCGTCCTGCAGGAACTCGACCGTGCCCGCATTCTGGTAGCCTGCCGTGCGGCAGAGCGTGACGGCCGCCGCGCAGATTTCGGCGCGCCGGTCCTCGGTCAGGAACGTCGCGGGCGCACGCTCGACGACTTTCTGATTGCGGCGTTGGACGGTGCAGTCGCGATCGAACAGATGCACGAGGTTGCCGTGGCGGTCCCCGATGATCTGGACCTCGACGTGGCGCGCATTGCGGATGAGCTTCTCGAGATAGACCTCGCCGTTACCGAAGGCGGTCTCCGCTTCGCGCCGGCCGAGATCGACGAGCTCGAAGAGCGTGCTCTCGTCCTCGATGACGCGCATGCCGCGGCCGCCGCCGCCCCAGGAGGCCTTGAGCATCACCGGGAAGCCGATGCCCTGCGCCAGCCTGAGGATTTCGGAGCGATCGTCGGGCAGCGGTCCGGTCGCGGGCATCAACGGCACGCCGCAGCGCTCGGCGAGCTCGCGCGCCGCCACCTTGTTGCCGAGCATGCGCATCACCTCGGGCGGCGGACCGACGAAGACGATCCCGGCATCGGCGCAGGCCTGCGCGAATTCCGGACGCTCGGACAGGAAGCCGTAGCCGGGATGGATCGCTTCGGCGCCCGATTCGAGCGCGATGCGGATGATGTCGTCGGCGTCGAGATAGGCCTGCACCGGCGTCTTGCCCTGACCGACGAGCCACGACTCGTCGACCTTGAAGCGGTGCAGGGAGAAACGATCCTCCTGCGAATAGATGGCGACGCTCTCGATGTCGAGCTCGGCCGCCGCGCGCATGACGCGGATGGCGATTTCGCCGCGGTTCGCGATGAGGATCTTCTTGATGGTGCGCATAGGCCTCTGACGTCGTGTGGAATTCGCGCCGTCAGCGCCCGGCTGCCGGTCGCAGCGGACTGTACACGAGGGTCGGAGGGGGTGAAAGGCCAGCCGCTGCGGGCTGCGCGCGCACGTTCAGGCCGGCGCTCGGGTGCCCAGGATGAATTCGCGTTCCTTCATGCGATGGAGGATCGCATGGCCACCGGCGATGACGGCATCGGGGTTCGTGCTGCCGAGTTCCTCGGCGATGCCGCGCAGCACGGACATGGCCGGCCGGCCGGGCTCCGTGCGCAGCAGTTCGAAGAGTCGCGCCGAAGCGGGATTGAGATCGAGCACGGAGAAATCGTGGCGCCGGGTACGGAACGCGACGAGGCGGGTCGCCTGCGCCGGCGGCTCCGTCGGCTGGTTCGACGCGTCGATCAGGTGCACGGGCCAGGTGTAGGTGACGTACTCGTGAATCGGGTTGAACACGATCTCCCCCGAAAGCAGGTCGCCCTCGGGATCGATTCCCGTCTCGTCGAGCCGCCTCTCGTCCGCGCCGACGAGCGTCTCGAGCCAGTCGAAATGCGCGAGCTCCCAGAGATAGGGCGGGTCATCCGGGGCGGTGCGCTCGTGCTCGAGGTAGTCCATGAATTCGAGCGGCAGCTCGATGAAGAGCGAAGTGCGCGCCTTGTGGCGAACGAAGTAGTCGCGCACGAGCGCGACCCAGGCCTCGTCGTCGAGGATGGCGCGGATCCGCGGAAAATTCTCCGCCATGAAGCGCTCGGCATTCGCGAACGCGGCGTAGGCATACAGACCGAGACGACGCGCGTCGAGCCCGGGCGGAACGGGCGTGTTGTCGGGATCGCGAAGATAGCGCGTGAACTCGCGCTGGAGGCGTACGAACTCGGGGACCGGAGTCTGGCTCATGACGCCGCCCTTCCGCCGCAGCGCTGCTGGATCTCGTGGATGCGCGCGACTTCCTTCACGACCGTGTCGAGCGAAGGAATGTGCTCATCGCGCTCGAGGAGCGTCGGGAACACACCGAAGATTCCATAGGCGCTTTCGAGCAGCTCCCACACGGGGTCGATCACATCCGTGCCATGGGTATCGACGATCACGCCGTCGGGATCGCGGAAGTGGCCCGCGATGTGCGCGTAGGCGATGCGATCGGCCGGAAGCTGCTTCAGGAACTCCACGGGATCGAAGCCGTAGTTCTGGCTGTTCACGTAGATGTTGTTGATGTCGATGAGGAACCGGCAGTCCGCCTTCTCGAAGATCCGCTGCGTGAATTCGAGCTCGGAGATCTCCTGGCTGAGCGCGACGTAGTACGAGGGATTCTCCACGACGATGCGCTCGCCGAGGATGTCCTGGACCTGCATGATGCGGGAGGCGAGATGGTCTGCGGCCTCGAGGGTGAACGGCATCGGCAGGAGCTCGTAGAGCTGGCCGGATTCCGCGCAGAACGTCAGGTGATCGCCGTAGCACTTCGCGCCGTAGCGCTTGCAGAACTCGCCGATGCGCTTGATATAGGGAACATCGAGCGGATCCGGTCCGCCCAGATTGAGCAACAGACCGTGGCACACGAGATCGGTGCGCGCGACGATCTTCTCGAATGCTTCGCCGATCCGGCCCCCGGCGCCGATCCAGTTCTCCGGCGCGACCTCCATGAACGAGATGGGCTCGGGAATCGCTTCAAGGAGAGACCCCAGGTGGGGTCTTCTGAGGCCCAGACCGGCGCCGTGCACCGGGAAATCCCGGCGCACGGCGTCGGTGCTGGAGGACACAGGCTTACTTCTTGCCCTTGCCTTCGAGGTGGGCCATCGAGCAGCTCGAGCCGGCGAACGTGCCGCACACCGCCGGGTCCTTCGTGCCGGTGGCGATCTTGCCGCCCGCGTAGGCAGCCATGCCGTCACCGCCGTACTTGAAGCCGGTCTCGTCGTTGATGTTGACCTTGTTGCCCTGCATGTCGCGCGCTTCCGCAGCAACCGTCACGCCGGCCCCGAATTCCACCATCTGGAACGGATTGTCGGCAGCGCTGAGGGGCGCAGACATCGCGAGCACGATCGTCGAACCCAACGCCGCGGCGACGGGCTTCAGGCTGTTTTTCTTCATATGACCTTCCTCCTCACACTATTATTGAACGCTTCGGTATCCCGGCCCCCTGCATCCCTCGCCGCAGTACCAGGACTGCATCCTTGGCGCAGTGCTGAGAGGTCTCGTTCCGGGTCGCGGGAAACTGATGGTATTACTCGGGTCCACGCAAGTCTACCCGACAGACCCGGGGACCCGGGCGGAGCGAGGCGCGCGCGCGGCGGCGTACAGTGCAAAAAAAACCCCGCTCGACATTGTCTGCGGGGTAACGCAAAGTGAAGCGTAATGCTATCGCTACGGCGAAGAATGGTATGGTGGCTGACCGTTCGTGCTCATGGGAAATAGTCCTATAGACCCTAAGTTGCCAGCTAATCGCCGGCAGTCCCTCCCGCTCCTCGCTCTCGTCCTGCTCGTTCCGCTCGCGGCCGGTACGGTCTCCGCGGACAGCGGCGGCGCGGCCTATGGCCGCGGTGATTTCGGCGCGGCGGCGGCGCAGTTCATGGCGCAGGCTCAGCACGGCGACGCCGTCGCCGAGAACAACCTCGGCGTGCTCTATCTCAAGGGCAAGGGTGTTCCGCAGGACTATGCGCAGGCCCGGACCTGGTTCGAGCAGGCCGCCGCCCAGGACCTGCCCGGCGCGATGTTCAACCTCGGCATGATGTACTTGCGCGGCTACGGTATGCCCGTCGACGCCCGGCAGGCGCTGCTCTGGCTCGACAAGGCGGCCGACAAGGGCGACCGCGAAGCGCAGTTCTTCGCCGGTCTCCAGTACTACAAGGGCAACGGGGTCGAGCGCGACTTCGCGACCGCCGCCCGGCGTTTCGAAGCGGCCGCCGCGCAGGATCTCACCGCCGCCCAGTACAATCTCGCGGTCATGTACCTGCGCGGCGATGGTCAACCGAAGAACGAATCCGTCGCCATTCACTGGCTCACGAAGGCGGCGACGCGCAAGCACGAAGCATCCGCGCTCGCCCTCGGTCAGATCCACCTCTCCCACGCCGACGAGCCCGAGCAGGCGAGGCTCGCGCTCGAAAGCTTCCGGCAACTCGCCGAATCGGGCAACGACGAAGCCCAGGTTGCGCTCGGCATGATGTACACGACCGGTCAGGCCGCGAAGCAGGATTACGAGGAGGGTCGCTTCTGGCTGCTGCAGGCCGCGAAGCAGGGCTCGCCGCAGGCCGCGCTCGACCTCGGCAATCTATACGCCCAGGGCATCGGCGTCGATAAGGACCTCTCCCGGGCTTACGCGTGGTACACGCTCGGCGCGGAAGCCGGCGACACCGTCGCCAAGCACAACCTCGAAGTCCTGCGACCGCGCATGAACGCCGACCAGCTCGAACAGGCCGGACGCCACATGATCGACTTCAAGAGTCAGCCGAGCGTGGCCGCGGACGGGAAGGCGGCGGGCGGCGACACCGCCGCGCAGTAGCCGTGCCTGCAGCACGCGCGCCCGCGACGGGCCGAATCCTCATCCCGCTGCGCAGTCCGGCCGCATTGCTGTTCCTCGGCGCCCTGAGCGCCTGCGCAACGCCGCCTCGTCCGCCTGCCGTCCCGTCCGGCGATGCAGCGCGTGACAGCGGCTGTGCCCTCCAGTGCCAGCGCTGGGCGGATCAGTGCGATGTCGATCCGCGCGGTGTCCGACGCTGCCGGCATGTCTGCGAGCGGTTCGGGGAACACTGCGAATGAGCGGCTCCCTGCTCACCGCGATCGACACCGTGGTGCTCGACATGGACGGAACCCTGCTCGATCTCTACTTCGATCAGCGACTGTGGCTCGAGCTCCTGCCCCGGCGCTACGCGGCGCTGCGCGGTATGCCGCTCGCCGCCGCGGAAATCGAGGTCCGCGAACGTCTGCAGGCCGAGCGCGGCACGCTCGCGTGGTACTGCATGGATCACTGGTCGCGGGAATTCGGGCTCGACGTCCCCGCGCTCGAAGGCGAGCTCGAGCATCTGATCATGGTGCGTCCCGGCACCGAAGCATTCCTGAATCATCTCGCGGGCCGGGGCATCCGCTCGGTGCTCGCGACGAACGCCCATCCCGCGAGCCTGGCGCGCAAGCTGCGCTGCACGGGCCTCGGGCGCTATTTCGACGACGTCGTCAGCGCCCACGAATTCGGCGCACCCAAAGAGGTACGGGCGTTCTGGGAGCGGCTGACCGCGCGGCTCGGCATCGAGCCCTCGCGGGCACTCTTCGTCGACGACAATCTCGCGGTGCTGCAATCCGCGGCCGCTTTCGGCATCCGCCACGTCTGGGGCGTGCGCACGCCGAACAGTCGCGGCCCGGCCATCAGCCACGACGGCTTCCCGGGCGTCGATTATCTCTCCGAGCTGCTCGCCGTCTGACGCGGCGCCGGGTCCGGCGCGCGCGCGAGACAGAAGTCGAAGATCCGCCGGTTCTCGCGCAGTCCCTTGCGCTCGAACTTCGTGACGATGCGTGCCTTCAGGCGCGGCGCGTAACGCGCCGCTCCGGCGAGGTTCAGCCAGTCGCGCAGCGGCGCGGTCACTTCGATGACGTGCTCGGCATAGCCCTCGATGTCGGTCGCGACGTAGAGCCTGCCCTGCGGCAGCAGTTTCGGCCGCAGCCGCGCGAGGAACGGCGCCTGCACGAGGCGGCGCTTGTGGTGGCGCGTCTTCGGCCAGGGATCGGGAAAGAAGACGTAGACGCCGGAGAGGCTGCCGTCCGGCAGGCGCGCAAGCAGATCGTTCACGTCGCCGCCGTAGACGCGCACGTTCGAGAGCCCGCGCTTGTCGAGGCGGTTCAACAGATGCCCGAGGCCCGGACGGTGCACTTCGGCGGCGATGAAATCGAACTCGTGATGCGCCTCGGCGAGCGCCAGCATGCACTCGCCGTCGCCGGCACCGATTTCGAGATGCAGAGGCGCGCGGCGCCCGAAACACGCCGCGGGCACGATCGGTCCGGACTCCGGCAGCGCATAGACCGGCCACAGATCCCGCAACGCCGCCGCCTGCGAGGTGGTGATGCGGCCCTCGCGACGCACGAAACTGCGGACCGGGCGCAGTCGCAGTTCGGAGGACTCCTGATATTCGGACATGGTGCTGCCGCCGTCGCCCCGTGCGGGGCGGGGCGCGCTCAGAAGAACGTGCCGTCGATGGGCGAGGAAGCCGAAGCGTAAGCCCGGCGCGGCATGCGGCCCGCACGATGAGCGAGACGTCCCGCTGCGACGGCGTGCCGCATGGCCTCGGCCATGAGCACCGGGTCGCGCGCTTCGGCGATCGCCGTGTTCATGAGCACGGCATCGCAGCCGAGCTCCATGGCGATCGAAGCATCGGACGCCGTGCCGACACCGGCATCGACGATGACCGGCACATTCGCGTTCGCGACGATCTCGCGGATCGTGTAGCGATTCTGGATGCCGAGCCCGGAGCCGATCGGCGCGGCGAGCGGCATGATGGCGACGCAGCCGAGCGCTTCGAGCCGTCGCGCCATGATCGGATCGTCGGTCGTGTAGACCATCACCTTGAAGCCGTCGTTGCACAGCACCTCGGCCGCGCGCAGGGTCTCGACGATGTTCGGGTAGAGCGTTTTCTGATCGCCCAGCACTTCGAGCTTCACGAGGTCGTGGCCATCCAGCAGCTCGCGCGCGAGCCGGCAGGTGCGGATCGCGGAGTCGGCGTCGTAGCAGCCGGCGGTGTTCGGGAGCAGCGTGTAGCGATCGGGGGTGATGTAGTCGAGGAGGTTCGGCGCGCCCGCCTCCTGACCGACGTTCGTGCGGCGGATCGCGACGGTCACGATCTGCGCCCCGCTCGCTTCGATTGCCCGCTTCGTCTCGTCGAAATCCTTGTACTTGCCGGTGCCGACGAGCAGCCGGGACGCGTAGCTTATGCCGGCGATGACGAGGGGATCGGTCGTGGACGAAACGGAACTCATGATGACGAACGGGCCGGTGTTGAAACTGGGAATGATGCTATCCGCCCCCGACGGCTTGCACAACTTCCACGCGGTCGCCGCCGTTCAGGATGGTGCTCGCGTAACGGCTGCGCGGCACGATTTCACCGTTCACCTCGATTGCGTAGCGGCCGCGCAGCGCGAGCCCCGCCGCGAGCTCCGCGAGCGTCGTTCCGTCGGCGGCAGCGTGCGCCGCACCGTTCACCAGCAATTGCATGGAAATACCGTCAGAGATCGACGACGAGCCCTTCATAGGCGATGTGACAGGCCATCGTGCTGCCGCGTTCCGCGATGATGCGCAGGCAATCGTCGTGGATGCTGCCGACCTTGCCGTCGTCGTAAGTCGGGTCGTGGTGGTAGAGGTAGAGCGCCTTCACGCCGGCCTCGATCGCGAAGTTCACGGTGTCGACGTAGCAGGAATGACCCCAGCCGCGTTTTCGATCGTAGTCGTGAGGCGTGTACTGCGCGTCGTGAATGAGGATGTCCGTCCCGCGAATCGCGGCGAGCTCCGCCGTGCGCTCCTCCGTCTCGATCTTCTTGAGCAACTGGTGCTCCTCGGCGTCGAACTCCTCGTAGCGGCGCGCTATCGCCGACTTCAGGAAATCGATCTCGTTGTCGGAGATGTACACCACGCTCTTGCCGGCGACGTTGAGCCGGTAGCCATAGGTCATGCCCGGATGATGCACGCTGTGGTAAGCGACGCCGATCGGCCCGTGCTGCAATCCGCCGCGATTCGGATTCACGTACTCGATGTGCGCCATCCAGGTCTCGGTCTCCACCGGGAAATACGGCGCCTTCATCTGGTTGGAGAGCTTCTGCTCGATGTCCGCGGCGCTCTCGCCCGGACCGAAGAACTTGATCGTCCACTTCGGCGAGAACGCCGGTTGGAAGAACGGCAGCCCGCAGATGTGATCCCAGTGGTAGTGCGTGAAGACCACCATCATTTCCGACAGGTCGCCCGCCTGCATGAGCGCCTCGCCGAGCGGGATGATGCCCGTGCCGCCGTCGAGGACGAGCAGCGAATCGCCGGAGCGCACTTCGACGCAGGACGTGTTGCCGCCGACGCCGAGGTGGGTCTTGTGAGGGGCGGCGTACGAACCACGGACGCCCCAGAAGCGCAGATAGGAGCCGCTCATCTCGCGGCCGCGCCGTTCGTGTACTTCAGGATCAATTCCTGGATGGTCTTCGTCGCCATGGGCTTGGCAACGAAGTCCACGACACCGAGGTCTTTCGCCACCGTCCGGTCCTGTGCGTAGTCCTTCGAGCTGATGACGACCGTCGGCGTATCGCCGTGCAGCGGCAGACGCCGCAGCTCCTGCAGGAAGATCAGCCCGTCCTTGTCCGGCATGATGATGTCGAGGAAGAGCAGGTCGGGTTTGTGGTCCACGAGATAGCTCATCGCCTCTTCCGCGGAGGCATACGTCTTGAGCTCGACGTCGATGCTGCCCGCCACGCGCTCGAAGAACACCCGTACGGCGGGGCTGTCGTCGACGACCACGATGGTGGGATTGGCTTTGGGCATGATTCGATGGCTACTGGAAACCCACTCCTGACTTTCGAACGCAGGCCTAACTATATGACGGTGCGCGTATTATAGACGAGCCTCCTGGCATATCGAGCACTATTTGCCGGGGGCGTGCGCGGAGCGGTGTCGAGCGGACTCGGGGGCGCATCGCGGTTGGTTTGACTGACCGGGGCAAACGATTGGAGAATGAGGCCGCCCGCGGGTGTAGTTCAATGGTAGAACATCAGCTTCCCAAGCTGAGAGCGTGGGTTCGATTCCCATCACCCGCTCCATGCGCCTTCATAAAGCACGAAAAAGCGAAGCGTTCGGCACAGTGACCGACTGGAACATCTCCTCCATCCGCGACGCCGGGCTCGAAGCGGTCGTCTCGACGCTGTACAGCGATGCGCTGCCCTATCACAACTTCGCCCATGCCCAGGACACGCTCGCCGCGGCCGAGACCATCATCCGGCACTGCATGAGGGAAGGCATCCGGGTCGACCCGCTCGTCGTCTATTACGGATTGCTGTTCCACGACGCCGGTTACCACGAGAACCATCGCCGGTTCGGTTTTGCGAGCAAGGAGGCGTATTCCGCGGATCTCGCGGCCCGCCACCTGCGGGCGCGCAAGGTGCCGCCGGCGCTGGTGAAGAAGGTCGTCGCCGCGATCATGAGCACGCATCGCGACGGCACGTTCGTCACCGCCGAACAGAAGGCGGTCCGCGCCGCGGATCTCTCCGGGCTCGCGGCGGACTATCCGCGCTTCCGCACGAACACCCTTCGCCTCAAGGAGGAATTCGATCGCTTGAACGGCACCGACACGCCGTGGAGCGAATGGATCCGCAAGGTGACCGAAACGATTTCCTTCTACCTAGCCCAGGAAATCCGCCTGACGAGTTATTTCGCGAACCCGCAGGGCGAATCGGCCTTTCACGCTGCGGTGAGCGCGAACCTCGCTGAATTGCAGAAAGAAGCCTGAGGCCTGCCTCAGGTCGGCCCGTTGTCGCTGATCTTCAGGACGATCGCGTTCGCTCCCGCATCGAGCACTTTCTGACGCATCACCCGCGCGTCCTCCTTGCGCGTGTAGGGACCGAGGTGGACGCGATACCAGACGTCCTGTCCGTTGATGACGACTTGATGGATGCTGGCCCGGATGCCCTGCAGGGCGAGTGAGGCCTTCGCGCGATCCGCCTCCTCGAATTTCTGGTAGGAACCGACCTGGATGATGTACGCCCCTGCCTTCTCGGCGGGCGCGACGGCCTGCGCGGGCGCAACGGCCGCCGCAGTGCTCTCGGCTTTGGGCGGCTTCGGCGGCGGCGGCGCGGATTCCTGCAGTTCCGTCTCCGGGACCTTCACTTCGACCTCGGGCAGGATCTTGTAGAAGTCGAACGTGGGCTTCGGCGGCACGTCTGCGGCCTGGAAATCGCGCTCCGGCGGCGGCGCGCGCTCGGGCTCCGGCGCCCGCTCTTCGCGGGCCGGGGCGGGTGCCTTCGGCGCGGCGGCCGGCGGCTCGACGGCGACTTTCATCTCTTCCTTCGCGCGCGGCATGTGATCGCGCCAGACGTAGACGCCGACGGCGACGACGAGCCCGAGCCCGAGCCCACTCATGAAAGACACCCAGCTGCCCTGCGGGCGGAGACGCTCGGGTTGCTTGGGCTTGTTCCGCGCGCTGCTGTGCTTGTAGTCGCGTGCCATTACATTTCCGCGGGCGCGCTCACGCCCAAGAGTCCGAGACCGTTGGCGAGCACCGTCTGCACTGCACGCGCCAGAGCGAGCCGCGCATCGCGCAGCGCCGGGTCGTCCACCATGATCTTATGCGTGTTGTAGAAACCGTGGAAATCCGTCGCCAGGTCCTTCAGATAATTCGCGACGAGATGCGGCTCCCGTTGTCCCGCGGCCGTGGCGATGACCTCCGGGTAGCGTGCGATGAGTGCGGCAAGGGCATGCTCGCGCTTCTCCGTCAGGCGACCAATCGCGGCGAGCGCGGTACGCTCGTCGTAGTGCTGCCCGGCCTGCGCGAGCTGCCGGAACACGCTGCAGATGCGGGCGTGGGCGTACTGGATGTAGTAGACGAGGTTGTCCTGGCTCTGCGTCTTCGCGAGGTCGAGATCGAAATCGAGGTGCTGATCCGAGCGGCGCGTGATGTAGTAGAAACGCGCCGCGTCGCGGCCGACGTCCTCGAAGAGCTGGCGCAGCGTGACGAACTCCCCCGAGCGCGTCGACATCTGCACCTTCTCGCCGCCGCGATAGAGCGTCGCGAACTGCACGAGCAGGATTTCGAGCTTGCCGTCGGGCTGACCGAGCGCCTTCAGCGCCGCTTTCACCCGCGGAATGTAGCCGTGATGATCCGCGCCCCAGACGTTGATCACCTCTTCGAAGCCGCGATCGAACTTGTCGGCGTGATAGGCGATGTCGGAAGCGAAGTAGGTCGGAATGCCGTTGTCGCGCACGACTACGCGATCTTTCTCGTCGCCCAGCGCGCTCGATCGGAACCACTCCGCGCCGCCCTGCACATAGATGTAGCCGCTCGCGCGCAGCGCATCCAGCGCCTTGCCGAACAGCCCCTGCTCGACGAGCGAGCGCTCGGAGTACCAGTTGTCGAATTCCACGCCGAAGTCCGCGAGATCGAGCTTGATGCCGTCGAGGATGGACTGGCAGCCGAAGGCGTGGAGCGTGCGATATTCCGCGTCACCGAGCGTCCGGCGGCAGTGCTCGATGCTCGCGTCGACGACGGCTTCGACTTCCTCGTCGCTCGCAGCCGGCGCGGGAAAGCTCGCCGCGTCGGCATGATCGAAGCGACTGCCGTGCGCCGCGTGCAGCGCGGAGGCGATGTCGCGCACGTATTCGCCCTGGTAGCAGTTCCGCGGCAGTGCGACTTTGCGATCGCAGAGCTCGAGATAGCGCACCCAGACGCTCAGCGCGAGGATGTCCATCTGCCGGCCGGCGTCGTTCACGTAGTACTCGCGACAGACCTCGTAGCCGACTGCGGACAGGAGATTCGCGAGCACCGCGCCGTAGGCCGCGCCGCGGCCGTGTCCGACGTGTAGTGGCCCGGTCGGATTGGCCGACACGAACTCGACCTGCACCCGCCGTCCGCCGCCGACCTCGCTCGTGCCGAACCGCGGGCCGTCTTCGAGCACCTGCGGCAGGACGTCGAGCACGGCGCCGGAATTCAGGAAGAAATTGATGAAACCCGGCGGCGCGACGTCGACCTTTTCGATGAATCCGGGCGCGACGAGGCGTCCGGCGAGGAGCTTCGCGATCTCCAGCGGCGGCTTGCGGCACGGCTTCGCGAGCAGCATCGCGACGTTCGTGCTCAGATCGCCGTGCGCCGCGTGGCGCGGCGGCTCGATGTGAATTTCCGGCAGGCTGTCGATCGGGAGAGTGCCGGCGTCGCGCAGTTCGGTCAGCGCGCGCGAGATCAGCTGGTGGAGACGTGGTTTCAAGGCTCGGGTTTCCGCGAAAATGGCGCGCATTCTAACAGCCCGGCGAAAATCCTAGCGAGCCTCGGCGCCGCCGGGATGTCGGCGCCGTGCGCGGTGCGGCTATTTCACGACCGTGAGTCCGAGCGACTGCCATTCCTGCATGCCGCCCCGGAACCATTTGATCTTGTGCGCCGGGTATCCGAACTTCAGCAGCGTCCGGATGTTCGTCGGCGACTGCGCACACCAGGGCCCGTTACAGTACAGGACGAGGGTCTTCGCTTCAGAGTAGTCCCACAGCCCTTCCTGGCTGCGCGCACCGAAGCGCTTCTCGAGGATTTCGGCGATCTCGATCGGGTCCGCGCCGGCTTCCGGATTCAGTTTCGTCCAGGGCAGGTTGACCGAGCCGGGAATCGTGCCTTTCGCGAGCCAATCGGGAGTACGCGAATCGATGACGAGGATCGATTTGTCGCCGCGCTCGATCGCCCCCAGGTAACCGAGCACCTCGAGCTCGCCGACCGTCTCCACGCCTGGGGCGAGCGTGCCCGGCTGGACGCAGAACGGCGGGCAGTCGCGCGAGGTCTTGGCGTAATCCGCGCTGATCGTGTGGTTCGGATCCTGGTCGCGCATGATGGTGACGGGCTTGCCGTCGTGCGTCACCCGGACGCTCTCCAGATCGGCGGTGATCTTGACCTTGAGCTGCCCGGCCATCGCGCCAACGGCGAAAAGCCCGCACGCGATGAACGGGACGATACGACGTAACGGGAAGACGTCGGCCATGGCATACCTCTCGCCGGTCGGGACAACGCCGGACATCCGGCTCGGTCGATTATGCCACCGCCCGCCACGCTAGAGCGCGTCCTGAGGATCGACGTCCAGTGACCAGCGGACGCGCCGGCGTGCCGGGAGGGCCTCGGCTGCGACGACGAAACTGCGCAGCGCCGCCGCGATCTCGGCGCGGCGCGGCGCTCTCAGCACGATTTGCGCCCGGAACTTTCCGGCACGCTTCTCCATCGCCGCGGCGACCGGCCCTTCGACTTCGAGTCCGGCGGGTGCGATGCGGCGCAGGCGGGCGGCGACGGCTTCGAGGAACTGCTGGGGATAGCGGCGGTCCGTCGCTTCGGCGCGGATCATCGCCATGGCGTGGAACGGCGGCAGCGCCGCGGCTTCGCGTTCGGCGAGCGCAGCGGCGGCGAAACCCTCGTAGCCGTGGCCGAAGACGCGCGCGAACAGCGGGTGCTCGGGATGATGGGTCTGCACGAGGACTTCGCCGGGCGCTTCCGCGCGTCCGGCGCGCCCCCCGACCTGGGTCAGGAGCTGCGCGAAGCGCTCCTCGGCGCGGAAGTCGAGGCTGAACAGGCGGCTGTCGGCGTCGACGACCGCGACGAGCGTGATACCCGAGAAGTCGTGCCCCTTCGCGAGCATCTGCGTGCCGATCATGATGTCGAGCCGGCGCGCGCGGATGTCCTCGAACGTGCGCCGGATCGCCTCCCGGCCGCGCATCGTGTCGCGGTCGATGCGTGCGATGCGCTGGCCAGGAAAAGCGGCGGCGAGCGCTTCGGCGACGCGCTCCGTGCCGACGCCGAGCGGGACGAGATCCGGCTCGCCGTCGCAGGTGTGATCAGGGACGGGTCGCGACAGCGGGTGCACGGCGCCGCAATGATGGCAGTGCAGCGCTTCGCCCTTCTTGTGCCAGACGAGCCGCGCGTCGCAGCGTGTGCAGCGCCCGACCCAGCCGCAGCGATGACAGATCACGGTCGGCGCGAAGCCGCGGCGGTTCAGGAACAGCAGGACCTGCTCGCGCCGCGCGAGGCGCTCGCCGATCGCGCGAAGCAGCGCCTCGGACAGGCCGCCGTCGAGCTTCAGGCCGCGGATGTCGAGGAGGCGCACGCGCGGCAGGACGGCGCTGCCGGCCCGCGTCCGCAGATGCACGGTCTCGTAGCGGCCGCGCTGACCGTTCAGGCAGGACTCGAGCGAGGGTGTCGCCGAGCCGAGCACGATGGGAACGTCGCGCTGGCGGGCGCGCATCACCGCGACGTCGCGCGCCGAGTAGCGCAGTCCGTCCTGCTGCTTGTAGGAGGCATCGTGCTCCTCGTCGATCACGAGGAGACCCAGACGCGGCAGCGGCGCCCAGACCGCCGAGCGCGTGCCGAGCAGGATGCCGAGCTCGCCGCGCCGGCAGGCCGCCCACGTCTGCGCACGCGCCTGATCGGTGAGCCCCGAGTGGAGCACCCCGACGGCCGCGCCGAAGCGGGCCTCGAAGCGCGCGACGAGCGCCTGGGTCAACGCGATCTCGGGCACGAGCATGAGGATCTGACGACCCGCTGCGAGCAGCTCGCGCATCGCCTGCATGTAGACTTCGGTTTTGCCGCTGCCGGTCACGCCCTGCAGCAGCACGACGCCGAAACCGCCGAAATGGGCGCGTACCGCAGCGAGCGCGCGTTCCTGATCCGCGTTCAGGACATGGAACGGCTCGAGCGGCGCGGACGCATGCGCCGCGGTGCCCTGGACCGCGACGAGTACGCGCTCGAGCGCACCGAGCTTCTCCAGCTCGCGCACCGCACGGCGCGCGTCGAAATCGAGCGCGGCAAGGGCTGCGGCGTCGAGATCCGCCGCGCCCGCGAGCGCGAGGACGGCATGACGGCGGTGCGCCGGCCCGGCCGGCGTCGCGCCGAGCGCGCGGCCGGCGTCGGTGATCCGCCAGACCGTCCGCAGCGCTTCGCGCGGCGCACGGCCGCGCCGCACTTCCGCCGGCAACATGCCGCTCAATATTTCACCGAGGGGATGCTGATAGTAGTCGGCGGCCCAGCGCGCGAGCCGGAGCTGCTCGGCGTCGAACACGGGCGCTTCATCGAGGATCTCGCTCGCGGCTTTCGTGGCGAGCCTCGCACCGTCTTCGCGACAGGCGAGGACGACGCCGAAACGCGTGCCGCGCCCGAAAGGCACGCGCACGCGGCAGCCCGACGCTATCGCCGGATCGGTCCCCGCAGGCAGGAAGTAATCGAATGTCTGACGCAGCGGCGCGAACACCGCCACCTCGAGTACGAACCGGGAGGGCGTCATCAGCCGTCGAGGATCGCGCTGCCGCTCCGATCCCCCCACAGGACCGCATCGCCACGGCCTTCTGCGAGCAGCGCCTCGAGCGCGGCCGCGCTCATGCGGCGGTAGGGCTGGCCATCGAGCGGGCTGAGCGGGGCCTGGATGAGGCGCTTGTGCGGCATGACGACGAGTTCGAAATCGAAGTCCTGCCGCGACACCTCGAAGACGGTGTAGGTCTCGAGTGCGCGACCGCCGGTCGCGAGCGTCTTTTCCGCGAGACGATAAGCGATGCCGTGTTGCACGAGGAAACGCGAGACGGCCTCGACCTCGTCGTCGAAGAGATGCAGGGCGATGGATGAGTGCTCGAACGCCGTGCCGTAGAGGACGGGGCCGACGAGACGGGGCGAGAACGGCGCGAAGAACCGCATCGCCGCGAGCGCCGCTTCGCGCATCCGGGTCACGCGCGCCCCTGCCTCGACAGGCTCGAACACGCGCTGGTAGCCGATGATCGCGGCTTGCACCTCGAGGTTGTCCGGTGCCTGCCTGGCATCGCTCACGCCGAGCTGCGCGGCAGCCTTGCGTTTCGCCGCGGCAAAGCTGTCGGCCTCGCCTTCGACGAGCATGCGCGCCGCGGCGTTCGCGATGTCCGCGCGCAGATTGCGCCCGCGACGCCGCCGTTCACGCACGACGCGCCACCGGTGCGTCAGAAGAGGTCGTCGGTCGCCGCGCCATTGCTCTGCCCCTCCGCCGACCCGTAGGTCGAACCGGAAGCCGTGGCGGCTCTCGGTACGTCGCTCTCGCGGAACGTCTCGAGTATCGCATCGGGATCGCCCGCGTTCGCGAGCAGTCCCGTGCGCGGATCGATGCGTGTCGTCACGAGGCCCGTCGGGCGCTCGAGCTCGGCCGGCGGGAGATCCTTGAGGACGAACGTCATGTAATCGATCCACATCGGCAGGGCCGCGCGCGCGCCGGTCTCGACTTTGCCGAGCGGCGCGGTCTGGTCGAAGCCGAGCCAGGTCGTCGTGACGATGCGACCGTTGAAACCCGAGAACCAGGCGTCCTTCTGGTCGTTCGTCGTGCCGGTCTTGCCGGCGATGTCCGGGCGCTTCATCGAACGCGCGCTCTGGGCGGTACCGCGCGTGACGACATCCTTCAGCATCGAGTACATGAGCCAGGCGTTCTGCTTGTCGATCGCCCGCGGTGCCGTGGGCGCCTCGGCTTCCGACTGCTGCGCCTGCATCGCCTCGAGATCGGCCGGCTCGTTCTGACCGGGCGCTGCGCGCTGCTCGCATTCGGCGCAGGCGACAGCGGGGTTCGCGGTCGCCACGCGCTGACCCTCGGGCGTCTCGATACGGGCGACGAAGTACGGCGTGATCCTGAATCCGCCGTTCGAGAACGCCGCATACCCGGTGACGAGCTCGAGCGGCGTGACCACGCAACTGCCGAGCGCGAGGGAGAGATTCCTCGGCAGCTTGTCGGGACGGAAACCGAAACGACTGACATGCTCCACGGCCGTGTCGATGCCGAGCTCACGCAGGAGACGGATGGAGACGAGGTTGCGCGAATTCGCCAACGCATCGCGCAGACGCGTGGGGCCGTAGTACTTGCGGGTGTAGTTCTCGGGCCGCCATTCGTTCTCGAGGCCCGGCGCGTCGAAGACGATCGGCGCGTCGTTGATGAAGCTCGCCGCAGTGAAGCCGTGGTCGAGCGCTGCCGAGTAGATGAAGGGCTTGAAGTTCGAGCCCGGCTGACGCTGGGCCTGGGTGACGCGATTGAATTTGCTCTTCTCGAAATCGAAACCGCCCACGAGCGCGAGGACCGCGCCGTCGTGGGAATCGATCGAGACGAGCGCGCCTTCGACCGCGGGCACCTGGGCGAGTCGCCAGTAGCCCGCCGGCTGGGTCGTCGCCTTGTCCTTCTCCTGCGTCTTCGGCGGCGGCGGCACCACCCACTGCACCCGCACGACGTCGCCGCGCTGGACGATGTCGGCGGCACGTTTCGGCGCCGCACCGGCGCTGTCCTGGTCGATGTACCGGCGCGCCCAGCCCAGACCGTCCCAACCGATATTCAGGCGCTGCCCGCTGGCGGTGAACACTTCGACTTCGCGCTCGCCGACCGCGAGCACGAGGGCCGACTCGAGCCCGCCGAGGCTCGGATAGGCTTCGAGCGCTTCGGCGAGTGCGGTTTCATCGGGCTTCGCGTCGAGCTCGGCGTGCGCCTCGGCGCCGCGATAGCCGTGCCGGCGATCGTAGTCGACGAGCGTGCCCTGCAAGGCCTCGACGGCTTTCGCCTGCGCCGCGCTCGAAATCGTCGTGTATACCCGGTAGCCCGTGCTGTAGGCTTTCTCGCCGTAATGATCCTGCATGTACGCGCGAACCATCTCCGCGACGTACGGCGCCGGCACCTCGGAGTCCTGGCCGTGGACACGCGTCTCGAGCGGCACGTCGAGCGCCGCGTCGTAGCGCGGCTTGTCGATGAATCCGAGCTCCAGCATGCGCCGGAGCACGTAGGCCCGGCGCTGCTTGGCGGCCACCGGATTCGTGATCGGATTGACCTTCGACGGCGCCTTGGGCAGACCCGCGATCAGGGCGATCTGCGCGATGCTGAGCTCGTTGAGATCGACCCCGAAATAGACCTGCGCCGCGGCTCCGACGCCGTAAGCGCGTTGTCCCAGGAAGATTTTGTTCAGATACAGCTCGAGGATCTCGTCTTTCGAGAGCTCGTGCTCGATCTTCATCGCGAGCACGATTTCCTTCAGCTTGCGTTCGAACGTGCGCTCCGGGGAGAGGAAGAAGTTCCGGGCTACCTGCATGGTGATCGTGCTGCCGCCCTGGCGCGCATGGCGCGTCCTGAACAGCTCGACGCCGGCGCGGACGATCGCCATCCAGTCGACGCCCGGGTGCTCATAGAAGCGATCGTCCTCCGCGGCGAGGAAGGCCTGCTTGACGAGCGGCGGCACGTCCTTGATCGCGACCGGCTTGCGGCGCATCACGCCGAACTCGCCGATGAGCGCGCCGTCCGCCGAATACACGCGCAGCGGCGTCTGCAGCTTGACTTCGCGCAGCGTGTCTATCGAGGGAAGCTCTGGAATGACCCACCACATCACGGCAGCGCCCGCCGCTACCGTGGCCACCGAGATCAGGAGGACGAGGTAGAAGGAAAGACGCAACATCTTGTGGTGTCAGTGGATTTTGCCACCATATCTAATACGTAACCACTTTAATTTAATAGGGTAAGACCCCGTTTCTATTGCTTTTTCACCAAAAAAGCATTTGTCTTTGGTGCGGCGAGCGACTATAGTTAGCCCTAGTTCCTAAGGTGATAAAGCATTTTATCGTCATAACATACTTATTTATAAGGGAAAAGCTGTGGCTCTGTTTGGACGCAATAACATCCCGTTGCTGGGTGTTGACATCAGCTCGACCTCGGTCAAATTGCTTGAGCTGTCGCGTAGCGGCCATCGGTACCGCGTAGAGAGCTACGCCGTAGAGCCGCTGCCGCCGAATTCGGTGATGGAAAAGAATATCACGGATGCTCAATTGGTCGGGGAGGCCATCGGGCGTGCCGTCAAGAAGTCCGGCACCCGGACGCGCGCTGCGGCGTGCGCGGTCGCCGGCTCCTCCGTCATCACCAAAATCATCGCGATGCCGGCCAACCTGTCCGAAGAGGACATGGAGAGCCAGATCCAGCTCGAAGCGGACCAGTACATCCCCTATTCGCTCGACGAAATCCGACTGGACTTCTCCATCATGGGCCCGTCCGCGAACGACCCGGACCGGGTCGAAGTGCTGCTCGCCGCATCGCGTAGCGACAACGTCGACGTGCGGGTCGCCGCTCTCGAGGTCGGCGGACTCCAGGCCAAGATCGTCGACGTCGAAGCCTTCGCGCTCGAGAACGCGATGGCGCTGCTCGGGACCTCCGGCGGCGCGTTGAGCCAGGCCCACATCGTCGCCGTCATGGACGTCGGCGCGACGACCTCGACACTGTCCGTGCTCGAGGACTCCAAGATCATCTACACCCGAGAGCAGCTTTTCGGCGGCCGCCAGCTCACCGACGAGATCCAGCGCCGCTACGGCCTCTCCTACGAGGAAGCGGGCCTCGCGAAACGCCAGGGCGGGCTGCCCGACAACTACGAGCCGGAAGTGCTCAGGCCGTTCATGGAATCGATGGCGCAGGAAGTGAACCGCGCGCTGCAGTTCTTCTATTCGTCGAGTCAGGTCGGCGCCGTCGACATGGTCGTCGTCGCCGGCGGCTGCGCTTCCATCGCCGGGATCGACGGCCTCATCCAGTCCAAGATCGACACCCCGGTGCTGATTGCCAATCCCTTCGCGAGCATGACGGCCGCCTCCAGGGTGCGAGCCGAGGCGCTCACGAACGACGCACCGGCGATGATGATTGCCTGCGGATTAGCGTTAAGGAGCTTCGACTAATGGCCCGCATAAACCTACTGCCATGGCGCGAGGAACTGAGGCGCCAGCGGCGCATCGAGTTTCTGACCATCGTAGGCATCTGCGCCGCGATCACGCTCGTCGTGTGGGGCGGCATTCATCTATATTACAACCAGCGCATCGACTATCAGAAGGAACGCAACGATTACCTCGATACCCAGATTCTGAAGCTCGACAAGCAGATCAAGGAGATCCAGGAGCTCGAGAAGGAGAAGGAGCGTCTCATCGCGCGCATGAAGGCCATCGAGAGCCTCCAGACCAGCCGCCCGGTGGTCGTGCACATCTTCGACGAGCTCGTGACTTCGCTGCCGGACGGCGTGTATCTCAAGCAGATCGCCCAAAAGGGCAGCAAGATCGAAATCAAGGGCGTCGCCGAGTCGAATGCGCGCGTGTCGAACTTCATGCGCAACGTCGAGAAATCGGAATGGCTCAAGAATCCCAAGCTCGACATCATCCAGAGCGCGAGCGAGGACGGCCGGCGCATCGCCACGTTCATCCTGCGCGTGGAGCAGAACGCGCCGAAGCCTGAGATCAGCAAAGAGGGCGATGCGTCATGAAGATGTCGGACATCAAGAACCTCTCCTTCGACAATGTCGGCAGCTGGCCGCTGCCCATCAAGATCGTATTCACGCTGCTCGTCTGCGCGGCGATCATGGGCCTGGCCGTCTGGAAGGACATCACGCCGCTCCAGACCGATCTGCAGAAGGCCCAGGCGCAGGAAGTGGACAAGCGCAAGACGTTCGAGCAGAAGCAGAAGAAGGCCGCGAATCTCTCGGCGCTGAAGCAACAGCTCGAGGACATCAAGGATACGTTCGGCGATCTGCTGAAGCGCCTGCCGAACAAGACTGAAGTCGCCGCGCTGCTCGTCGACATCTCGCAGCAAGGCCTGGCTGCGGGCCTCGAGTTCGAGCTGTTCAAGCCGGGACAGGAGCGCCCTGCCGACTTCTACGTCGAGCTGCCCATCCAGATCAAGGTCATCGGCAACTACCACGAGTTCGGCACATTCATCAGCGGCGTTTCCGATCTGCCGCGCATCGTAACGAACCACGACATTCGCATCACGCCCGGCAACAGCGGGAAACTCGTACTGGAGACCACGGCGAAGACGTATCGCTACATGGACGAGGAAGAGGAGGGGGTCGAGGCGAAGAAGGCGGCGAAGAGCACCGCCAAGAAGCCCGGGGGTAAGAAGTGATGAACGGCGCACGGAAGAGAACATTGAGCCCGGTACTCGTCGGGTGTGTGTTGCTCCTGCCCCTGGCGGGCTGCGTCAGCAAGGACAAGAGCGACCTCGAGAAGTACGTCGAAGACGTCCTGGCGCGCAAGGGCGGCCAGATCCAGCCGTTGCCGCCCATCAAGCCGTATGAGCGCTACATCTATCAGTCCGCCGAAAAAGGACTGCGCGATCCCTTCCAGTCGTTCCTGAACGAGGAGCCGAAGAAGGAGACCGTCGAGGCGCCGGCGAACGAATCGCAGAAGCACTTCATCGACGAGATGCAGACCCACAATCCGGAGGAACTGGAGAGCTTCGAGCTCGACAGCCTGCGCATGGTCGGCATCCTCCAGAACAACGACGAGCTGTGGGGCATCGTCAAGGACAATGCCGGCACCGTGCATCGCGTCCAGGTCGGCAACTACATGGGCCGCAACTTCGGCAGGATCACGACGATTCAGGAAGACAAGATCGAGCTGCGCGAGATCATCAAGACTCCGCAAGGAAATTACGAAGAACGCCAAGCGACCTTGGCCCTGAGTGAACAGTAAACCCAAGCTAGGGGTAAACGAAATGAGAGCTGCGCCAATCACAACCATCCGAAATGAATCCTCTGCGCGGACCGGGAGTCCGCGCGGCGGATTGCAGGGGCTGCTCGCCGGCTTCGTCGCGATCGCGGCGGGCCTGCTGTCGCAGGCTGCACTGGCGGCGACCCTCGAGGACATCAAGTTCACGTCGCTGCCGGGGGATCGGGTGCAAATCGCCCTGAAGCTCTCCGAGCCGATGACGAGTGACCCCCTGAGCTTCACGATCGACAACCCGGCGCGCATCGCGCTCGACTTTCCGGGAACCGAGCTCAAGGTCCCCTCCAAGGTCCAGAACATCGGGGTCGGCAAGGCCCAGAGCGTCGTCGCCGTCGAAGCCGATGGACGAACCCGCGTCGTGGTGAATCTCGCGCAGCTCGTGCCCTACGAAGTGAAGACCGCGGGCAATACGGTCACGGTCACGCTCGAGGGGAATGCGGCGAACATCTCGGCCGACGTGGTCGCGGGCGCGACTACCTCGCCGTCGCGAGCGACCGCCGCCCCGGGCGCGCCCGCGCCTGCATCGTCGGCGATGACCATGCCGGGCTCGGCCCGCAACGCGCAGATTCGCGGCGTGGATTTCCGGCGCGGTGCGGCCGGCGAGGCGCAGATCGTCGTCGACCTGTCCGACCCGAACGTCGGCGTGAACATCCAGGAGCAGGGCGGCAAGATCCTCGTCGACTTCGCAGGGACCGGGCTGCCCGAGCAGTTCGATCGCAAATTGGACGTGGTGGATTTCGCGACGCCCGCGAAGGAAGTGGATACCTTCAAGCACGGCAACGGTACGCGCATGGTCGTGACGCCGTCGAATCAGAACTTCGAGCACCTCGCCTACCAGTCCGAGAACGTTTTCACCCTCGAGCTCAAGCCGCTGACGAAGCAGGAGCAGGAGGCAGCGAAGAAGGAGAAGTTCGGCTACACGGGTGAGCGGCTCTCGCTCAACTTCCAGAACATCGAGGTTCGGGCGGTGCTGCAGCTCATCGCCGACTTCACGGGCTTCAATCTGGTGGCGAGCGATACCGTCGGCGGCAACGTCACGCTGCGCCTCAAGAACGTGCCCTGGGACCAGGCGATGGATTTGATCCTGAAGACCAAAGGCCTCGGCATGCGCAAGACAGGCAATGTCGTGATGGTGGCCCCGCAGGAAGAAATCGCCCAGCGCGAAAAACTCGAGCTCGAGGCACAGAAGCAGCTCCAGGAGCTCGCGCCGCTGCGCACGGAGTTCCTGCAGATCAACTATGCGAAGGCATCCGACATCGCCGCATTGATCAAAGCCGACGCGAACCGCCTCCTCTCCGAGCGAGGTAACGTGACCGTCGACGCCCGTACGAACACCCTCCTGATTCAGGACACCGCGGAGAATCTGACCGAAATCCGCAAGATCGTCACGGCCCTCGACATTCCGGTTCGCCAGGTGCTCATCGAGTCGCGCATCGTGGTGGCGAGCGAGGACTTCAGCAAGGATCTCGGCGTGAAGTTCGGCTACAGCCAGAACAGCAACATCAAGAACCTGCAACTCGACGCGAACGGCGAAGGCGGCTTCAACAGCGTCATCGGCGGCGCGCAGGCTGGCGACGTCAAGTACCCCGGAACGACCACGTTCCACACGGACGGCAAGGAAAACTACATCGTCAGCCTGCCGGTCGCGAACCCCGCCGGGGCGCTCAAGTGGTCGATCGGCAAGATCGGCAGCTATCTGCTGCAGCTCGAGCTGTCGGCCCTGCAGTCCGAGGGCAAGGGCGAAATCATCGCGAGCCCGCACGTCATCACCGCGAATCAGAAGGAAGCGCTCATCGAGTCCGGCACGGAAATCCCGTATCAGCAGGCGACTTCGAGCGGTGCGACTTCAGTGTCGTTCAAGAAGGCGGTGCTGAGCCTCAAGGTGACGCCGCACATCACACCGGACGATCGCATCATCATGGACCTCTCGGTGAACCGCGACGCCGTGGGCCAGATCTTCGCCGGCGTGCCGAGCGTGGACACGAACGAGGTCGACACCCAGGTGCTCGTCGACAACGGCGAGACGGTCGTGCTCGGCGGCATTTACAGCTCCTCGACACGCGACGCGGTGAACAAGGTGCCGTTCTTCGGCGACCTGCCCTACCTGAACCACCTGTTCAAGAACACGCACACGGAAGCGAAGAAACAGGAGCTTCTCGTCTTCGTGACGCCGAAGATCCTGAAAGAGACGTTCACGCTGTCCGCGCGCTGAGCGTCGCTGCCGCAGCATCGAGACGCGGGGCCCCGGCCCCGCGTTTTTTTTTGCTCTTCTCCGAACTGCGGGGCTGTTCCTCGGCACACCGCAGCGCGTATTTCCCACGTGTCGCCCTCGCGCAGGCGAGGGCCCATTCGTTCAGCCTCGGCGCCGAGGTCGAACCGCGGGCCCAGCGCAGAAGACGAGCGCGGTGCGGACCGGAGGTCGCGAACGTCCGTCAGCCGAGGCGGAGTGCATCGACTGACCCCTCAGTCTGGAGAAGAACCTTTTTTTTGCGCCGGGCGCAGCGAGCTGGAACAATCTGCGGGAGGTCCCGGAGATCCCCGACATGTCGAAAAGCACGCGCCTCTTCCTCGTCGGCCCGATGGGCGCCGGGAAGACCACGGTGGGCCGCCGGCTCGCCAAGAGCCTCCATCGCAAGTTCCTCGATGCCGACCACGAGCTCGAACGGCGCACCGGGGTGAAGATCCCCGTCATTTTCGAAATCGAAGGTGAAGCGGGATTCAGGGCCCGCGAGAAGCGCCTCATCGCCGAGCTGACGGAGCTCGACGACGTCGTGCTCGCGACGGGCGGCGGCGCAATCCTCGATCCCGAAAGCCGTCAGACGCTCGCGGGCCGGGGTTTCGTGGTCTACCTGCATGCACCGATTGCGAAACTGCTCGCGCGCACGCGCTCCGACACGAACCGGCCGCTGCTGCGTACTGCGGATCCCGAAACCCGAATGCGCGAGCTGATCGCACAGCGTGAGCCCCTCTATCGCGAGGTCGCGGATTTGATCATCGACACCGGGGCACTTACATTGGGCGACATCGTCAAAACGATATTGAACGAAGCCGCCGCATGATCACCGTCAACGTCGCCCTGTCCGCTCGCGCCTACCCGATTCTCATCGGTCCGGGACTGCTCGACGACGCGGCACTCGTCGCCGCGCACATCCCCGGCCGCCAGGTTGCCCTGGTCACGAACGAAACGGTCGCCCCGCTCTATCTCGAGCGGCTGGAGAAGGCGCTCGCCGGACGGCAGCTCGTACGCATCGTTCTTCCGGATGGGGAACAGTACAAGACGCTCGAGAGCTTCAACGCCATCGTGAGCCGCATGCTCGAAGCCCGGCTCGAGCGCGGTTGCACGCTCGTCGCACTCGGCGGCGGGGTCGTCGGCGATGTCGCCGGCTTCGCCGCGGCCTGCTACCAGCGCGGCGTGCGCTTCGTGCAGATACCCACGACGCTGCTCGCGCAGGTCGATTCCTCGGTCGGCGGCAAGACGGCCGTCAATCACGCGCTCGGCAAGAACATGATCGGGGCGTTCCATCAGCCGAGCGCCGTCATCGCCGACATTGCGACGCTGAACACGCTGCCCGATCGCGAGCTCCGTGCGGGACTCGCGGAAGTAATCAAGTACGGGCTCATCCAGGATCTCGACTTCCTGGTCTGGCTCGAAGCCAATCTCGACGCCCTGCTCGCGCGCGATCCGGCGGCGCTCGCCGAAGCCGTGCGTCGCTCCTGTGAGCACAAGGCGGTGGTCGTCGCGGCCGACGAACGCGAGAGCGGACTGCGCGCCCTGCTGAATCTCGGGCACACGTTCGGCCACGCCATCGAGCACGCCCTCGGCTACGGGCAATGGCTGCACGGCGAGGCCGTCGCCGCCGGCATGTGCCTCGCCGCCGAGATGTCGGCGCGCCTGGGCCGGATTTCGCGCGCGGATGCCGACCGTGTGACGCGCCTGCTCGCGCGCGCCGATCTGCCGGTTTCGCCGCCGCCGGAAATTGCGCCGGCGACGCTGCTCGAGGCCATGAGCCTCGACAAGAAGAACAAGGACGGCCGGATCCGTCTCGTGCTCTTCGAAGCGCTCGGCCGCGCCGCGTTGTGCGACGACTACCCGCAGGACGCGCTGCTCGCGACGCTCGCGGAGGGGTCGCGCGCCGCGGCGCGCGCCATCGCATGAACCGACGCGCGCCCACGACCGCATGAATAACGACGCGGGCCCTGGGCTCGCGCCCTACGCCGTCTCGGAGGCGAATTCCCGCGGCCGGCGGCATGCCGAGCCCGCGCCGCGCCGGCGCACCCAGTTCCAGCGCGATCGCGATCGCGTCATCCATTGCTCCGCTTTCCGACGCCTCGAATACAAGACCCAGGTCTTCGTGAACCACGAAGGCGACATGTTCCGCACGCGCCTCACGCACACCCTCGAGGTCGCGCAGATCGCGCGGACGATGGCGCGGGCGCTCAGGCTGAACGAGGATCTCACCGAGGCGATCGCCCTCGCCCACGATCTCGGCCACACGCCTTTCGGTCACGCCGGCCAGCACGCCCTGAACGAATGCATGCGCGACTTCGGGGGCTTCGAGCACAACCTCCACTCCATACGCGTGGTCGACGAGCTCGAGATGCGCTATCCGGCATTCCCAGGGCTGAACCTGCTGTTCGAGACGCGCGAGGGTATGCTGAAGCACTGCAATCGCGCGGATGCCGAGGCACTCGGGGAGCTCGGGCGGCGCTTCGTCGAAGGACGACAGGCGTCGCTCGAAGCACAGATTGCGAACGTCGCCGACGAAATCGCCTACAACCATCACGACATGGACGACGGGCTGCGCGCGCAACTGCTCACCCCGGATCAACTCCTCGCGCTGCCGTTCGTGCGCGATACCACGGAAGTCGTCATGCGGCGCTGGCCGGAGGCGGACGCCAAGCGCCTGCGCTACACCGTCATCCGCGAAATGCTGAACTGCTTCGTGCTGGACCTCATCGACGCGACGACGGAGCGTCTGGCGCAGCTCTCGCCGCGCGACATAGAGGACATCCGCGCGCATTCGAGCGCGCTCGTCGATTTCAGTCCGGGGATCCGGGCTCATCACCTCGAGCTCAAGCGGCTCCTCTTCTCGAAGCTCTACAAGCACGAACGCGTGTACGATATGGCGCAACGGTCGCAGGCCGTGGTGCGCGAATTGTTTTATGCTTTCATGCGCGAGCCGGGCCTGATCCCCGGCCCGGCCTCCGCCGGAACGACGGCAGAAGCGGCGACGGCGCAGCGCGTGGCGGACTACATCGCCGGCATGACGGACCGCTTCGCTATCGCCGAGCACCAGCGCCTTGCCGCCGCGGGAAGCTGATGTCGCGCAAGCCGGACCGGCCCGGAGCGCGGAATACTCGATGCCCAAGGCCCGAGCCCGGGCGCAAGGAGCGATGTGGTGATTGAACGGATGCCCGGGAACCGGTGGCGCGCCTGTTACACTCGGCCGCGCCTGCACACTGCTTCCTGAATCGAGCCTCGCATGTCCGACGAAAACTTCCACATTGAACTCGACGACGTTCCGGCCGAGGCCACGGCGAACGAGCCCGCCTTCGACGCCGACAGCCTGCTCGTCACGCCGGCGCTGCAGCAGCGCATCGATCTCATCGAGCACCTGATCGACTTCGGGCGGCAGATCATTGTAATGGTCGGGCCGAGCGGTATCGGCAAGACGAACATGCTGCACGTGGTCGCGAACTGCGAGCACGACAACTGGGAGCGTCTGCATTTGCGCGGCGGCCCGACGCTGAACGCGAAAGCGCTGGCGGCACGTCTGAACGGCGACATTGGCGCGGAGAAGCCGGCCAGTGACGAGCTCGACATCCAGCTCGACATGTTGCGTCGGCGCATGGTCGCCATCCAGCGCGGCGGTCACCTGCCGGTGCTGTTCCTCGATGATGCGGACCTGCTGCCGATGGATGCCGTGCAGTTCATCGTCGAGCTCGCACACACCGACGATCCGGAAGCCGAATTGCACGTCGTCATGACCGCGACGACCGGGCGTTCCGCGCTCGTCGACGATCTGCAGCGTCTCGTTCCGAACCATGCGCCCGTCCACGTCGTGGAGCTGCCGAAGTTCAACGATGCGCAGACCCGCGCGCTCGTGCAGAAGCTCGCGGAAACGAACGGTCACGCAGACCCGGTCGCGTTCGCGGGCGAGCGGATCGCGGAAATCCAGGCGGAATCCGCCGGCATTCCGGAGCGCATCCAGGTACTCGCGCGCCAGCAGTTGCTCGCCGCGGCAGGCGCAGCCGCGCCGACGGCGCCGCGCCGGAAATTCACGCTCCGGATCAACCCGAAGCTCGTGGCGGCGCTCGGCCTGATGGGCGCGGTCGTCGCGACCGGGTACTGGTGGGCCGGCCGCCCGGCGCCACCTACGCCCGGCGGTCCCCACTCGTTCAACGAGCCGCAGGCACCGGTCAATGCCCCGGCGCCGGTGAACGACGCCCCGCCACCGCCCGCGGCGGCGCCGGCGCAACCGCTCAGACCCGGCGAGATCGCCGTGCCGCTGCCGCCGCCGGCCGACGCCGCGCCGCCGGCGGCAGGCGGGCCCGCGCCGGGGGTACCGGCTCCAGCGGCCTCGGTCACGGCAACGCCGCTGCCGCCGCCTGCGGCCGCGCCCACGGAGCCGGCGGCGGACGCGGCACCGTCCCCGGAACCGGCGAAGAACACCGTGGAGCGGGCCCCGGAGACACCCGAACACAGGCAGCCGCCGCCCGCCGAACCCGCGGCGACGAGCGCGGAGAAAAAATCCGCCACCGAGAAGAAGAAGCAGCGCGCGAACGTCCAGAAAGGGGCGATGGCAGCGAAAACCGCGAAGACGAAAGACGCCCCCGCGCCCACGGCGCCGTCGGTCATTGCGAAGGCCGCCCCGGGCACGCAGGTCATACAGCTCTTCGGCCTGCGCGACCGGACGAAGGCGCAGCGCTTCATCGAGGCCCATGGGATCGGCGGCAGCGCGAGCATCGTCGCGAGCAGTTTGAACGGCAGTCCGCTCTATGTCGTGACGTATGGGCAGTACCCGAGCCGCAAAGCCGCCCAGCAGGCGCTGTCGGCCTTACCTGCGGATCTCAAAGCATTGAAACCGTGGATCCGCTCGGCTGCGAGCCTCGCGGGCGGCACACCCTGAGCCGCCCTCCGCTTGCCCGCGTGCACGCGATTCGCTAACCCACCCGGTCCGACGCCGCGCGGGTGACACCCCGCGACTCGGCGGCTATAATCGCCGTCCTTTTGGCCGCGCTCAGCGGTCCTCGAATTGGCCCGAAATCTGCGACGTAAACCGCTCGCAGTCTCGATTTGCTCAACCGGCAGGTGTTCACACATGGCGACTTCCGAAACACGCCTTCCGCTCGCGGGACGCCCGCAGGCGGGTCTCTATGATGGCAGTCACGAGCACGATGCGTGCGGCGTGGGCTTTGTCGTGGATATGAAGGGCCGCAAGTCGCACGCCACGATCGAGCGCGCGCTCACGATCCTGAAGAACCTCGAGCATCGCGGCGCCTGCGGCTGCGAGGTGAACACCGGTGATGGCGCTGGCATTCTGATCCAGATGCCGGATCCCTTCCTGCGTCGGGAATGCACGGCGCTGGGTATCGAGCTGCCTGCCCCGAACTATTATGGTGCGGGGGTCGTGTTCCTGCCGCACGATGCCGCGCAATCGAAGCGCTGCGAGGAAGAGTTCGCGCGCATCGTCGCCGAAGAAGGGCAGACGTTGCTCGGCTGGCGCGCCGTACCCTACGACGATTCCGCGATCGGCCCGACCGCGAAGGCCTGCGAGCCCGCGTTCAAGCAGATCTTCATCGGCCGCAATGCCGCGCTCGCCGACGATCAGGCGTTCGAGCGCAAGCTCTACGTGATCCGCAAGCGCGCCGAGCACACGATCTGGAATTCCGACCTGTCCGGGAAGTCGCTCTTCTACGTGCCGAGCCTCTCGGCCCGCACGCTCGTCTACAAGGGCATGCTCAACGCCGACCAGGTCGAAAAGCAGTTCCCCGATCTGAGCGATCCGGGCGTCGCGAGCGCGCTCGCGCTCGTCCACCAGCGTTTCTCCACGAATACGTTCCCGTCGTGGCCGCTGTCGCATCCGTTCCGCTTCGTCGCGCACAACGGCGAGATCAACACGCTCCGCGGCAACATCAACTGGATGCGCGCGCGCGAGGCGCTGTGCAAGTCGGACGTGTTCGGCGACGACCTGCAGAAGCTCTTCCCGATCGTCATCGAAGGCAGCTCGGACTCCGCCTCGTTCGACCAGGTGCTCGAGTTCCTGCACATGGCCGGCCGCCCGCTTCCGCTCGCGGTGCTGATGATGATTCCCGAGGCCTGGAGCGGCCACGAGCAGATGGATGCCGCGCGCAAGGCATTCTACGAATATCACGGATGCCTGATGGAGCCCTGGGACGGTCCGGCGTCGATCGCCTTCACCGACGGCCGCATCATCGGCGCGGTGCTCGACCGCAATGGTCTGCGCCCCTCGCGCTACTACGTGACGAAGGACGACATGGTGGTCATGGCCTCCGAAGTCGGCGTGCTCGATTTCCCGCCCGAGAACATCGCCCTCAAGGAGCGCCTGCACCCGGGCCGCATCTTCCTGGTCGATACCGAGGCCGGCCGCATCATCGACGACGCCGAGCTCAAGCAGCGCTACATAGACCAGTTCCCGTATGCGGATTGGCTGAAGAAGAATCACGTGCCGCTCGCGAGCCTCCCGCATCCCGAAGAAGTGCCGCACTTCGAGCCCGATTCGCTGCTCTGCAGGCAGCAGGTCCACGGCTACACGCACGAGGATCTGCGCATCATCCTGCAGCCGATGGCCGAGAAGGGCGAGGAGCCGATCGGCTCGATGGGCACCGACGCCTCGCTCGCCGTGCTCTCGAACCGCTCGCGCCTGCTCTACGACTATTTCAAGCAGCTCTTCGCACAGGTCACGAACCCGCCGCTCGACGGCATCCGCGAAGAGCTCGTCACGCAGGTCTCCACACCGATCGGCCCGGAGAGCAACCTGCTCGCGCCGACGGCCGAGAGCTGCAAGCGCCTGAAGCTCGCCTCGCCCGTGCTCGACAACGCGAGCCTCGTGAAGATTCGCGAGATCGACGTTCACGGCTTCCGCACGAAGACGATCTCGGCAACCTATCGCATCGGCGAAGCCAAGGCCGGGCTCGAGCGCGCGCTCGAGGAGCTCTTCGCCGAGACCGACAAGGCCGTCGACGAGGGCTATTCCTTCGTCGTCATCTCGGATCGCGATTCCGACAAGGAGTTCGCGCCGATCCCGACGCTGCTCGCGATCGCCGGCACGCATCACCATCTCGTGCGCAATGGCCGCCGCATGCGCGTCGGTCTCATCGTGGAGACGGGCGAGGCGCGCGAAATCCATCACTTCGCGACGCTGATCGGCTACGGCGCGGACGCGGTGAATCCCTACCTCGCGTTCGAGACGCTGTGGAGCCTCCTGCTCCAGGGCATCCTGAAGGAGAGCGCGGTGAAGGGCCGCAAGAGCGGCGAGCCGCTCGAGCAGACGGTCGTGCGCAACTACATCAAGGCCGTGAACAAGGGCCTCGTGAAGGTGATGTCGAAAATGGGCATCTCGACCGTCCAGTCCTATCGCGGCGCGCAGATCTTCGAAGCCGTCGGCCTCGACAAGGCGTTCGTCGACAAATATTTCACCTGGACCGCCTCGCGCATCGGCGGCATCGGCCTCGACGTCATCGAGCGCGAGATCGCGCTGCGCCACCACGAAGCCTATCCGGAGCGTCCGGTCGCGCAGCCCGAGCTCGCCTGGGGCGGCGAATACCAGTGGCGTCGCGACGGCGAGTACCACATGTTCAATCCGGACACCGTGCAGAAGCTGCAGCACGCCACCCGCGCCGGCAACTACGGCATGTTCAAGCAGTACAGCACGCTCGTCGATCGCCAGAGCACGAATCTCGCGACGCTGCGCGGCCTGTTCAAGTTCAAGGCGGGCGCGAAGTCCATCCCGATCGACGAGGTCGAGCCGCTCGAGGAGATCATGAAGCGCTTCCACACGGGCGCGATGTCCTACGGCTCGATCAGCCAGGAAGCACACGAGACGCTCGCAATCGCGCTGAACCGCATCGGCGGCCGCTCGAACACGGGCGAAGGCGGCGAGGATCCGGAACGCTTCCAGCCGGATGCCAACGGCGATCTCCGCCGCAGCGCGATCAAGCAGGTCGCCTCGGGCCGCTTCGGCGTGACGAGTGAATACCTCGTCAACGCCGACGATCTCCAGATCAAGATGGCGCAGGGCGCGAAGCCCGGCGAGGGCGGCCAGTTGCCCGGCCACAAGGTCTATCCGTGGATCGCGAAGGTCCGGCATTCGACGCCGGGCGTGGGGCTCATCTCGCCGCCGCCGCATCACGACATTTATTCGATCGAGGATCTCGCGCAACTCATCCACGATCTGAAGAACGCGAACCCGGGCGCGCGCGTGCACGTCAAGCTCGTCGCCGAAGTCGGCGTCGGCACGGTCGCGGCGGGCGTCGCGAAGGCCTTCTCCGACGTCGTGCTGATCTCCGGCTACGACGGCGGCACGGGCGCCTCGCCCATCACTTCGCTGAAGCACGCCGGCGTGCCCTGGGAGCTCGGCCTCGCCGAGACCCAGCAGGTGCTCGTGCAGAACAAGCTGCGCGATCGCATCGTCGTGCAGGTCGACGGCCAGATGAAGACCGGCCGCGACGTCGTCATCGCAGCGCTGCTCGGTGCCGAGGAGTACGGCTTTGCGACCGCGCCGCTCGTCGTCATCGGCTGCGTGATGATGCGCGTCTGCCATCTCAACACCTGCCCGGTCGGCATCGCGACGCAGGATCCGCAGCTCCGCGCGAAGTTCTCGGGCAAGCCGGAGTACGTCGAGAACTTCTTCCGTTTCATCGCGCAAGAAGTGCGTGAGTACATGGCCGAGCTCGGCTTCCGCTCGATTGCGGAGATGATCGGCCAGGCGAACCGCATCGACGTCGCCCGGGCCGTCGACCACTGGAAGGCGAAGGGACTCGACTTCTCGAAGGTCCTGTATCAGCCCGAGGTCGCACCCGGCACCGCGGTGCGCTGCGTGCGCACCCAGGACCACGGGCTCGACAAGTCGCTCGATCGCACGACGATCGTGCCGGCCTGCCGGCCCGCGCTCGACGAAGGCAAGCCGGTGTCGGTCGATCTCGCGATCCGCAACGTCAATCGCACCGTCGGCACGATCCTCGGCTACGAGCTGACGAAGCGTTACGGCGGCGCCGGTCTGCCGCACGACACGATCAAGCTGAACTTCAAGGGCTCGGCCGGCCAGAGCTTCGGCGCGTTCGTGCCGAACGGCGTGACGATGAAGCTCGAAGGCGACGCGAACGACTACGTCGGCAAGGGCCTCTCGGGCGGCAGGATCATCGTCTACCCGCCGAAGAATGCGACGTTCGTGCCCGAGCAGAACATCCTCATCGGCAACGTCGCACTCTACGGCGCGACGGCGGGCGAAGCGTATTTCCGCGGCGTCGGCGGCGAGCGCTTCTGCGTGCGCAACAGCGGCGCGCTCGCGGTCGTCGAAGGCGTGGGCGACCACGGCTGCGAATACATGACCGGGGGCCGCGTCGTCATCATCGGCGATACCGGCCGCAATTTTGCCGCGGGCATGTCGGGCGGCATCGCGTTCGTATTCGATCCCAACGGGCGTTTCCCGAAGCTCTGCAATACGGAGATGGTCGATCTCGAGAAGATCGACAGCGAGGCCGAGGAGAAGACGGTCGTCGAGATGCTGACGAAGCATCGCGACTACACCGGCAGCACCGTCGCCGCGCGTATCCTGGAAACCTGGAGCCAGTGCAAGGCCCAGTTCGTCAAAGTCATGCCGCGCGACTTCAAGGCCGTGGTCGCGGTCATCGAAAAGGCCCGCCAGGCGGGTATTCCCGAGGAGCAGGCGATCATGGAGGCGGTGAATGGCTAAGGTCACCGGATTTCTCGAGTTCGCGCGCGGCAAGCAGCCCTACCGCCCCGTCGCCGAGCGTCTGAAAGACTGGCAGCAGGTCATGACGGAGTGGGAGCCGGCGACGTTGACCTCGCAGGCCGCACGGTGCATGGACTGCGGGATCCCGTTCTGCCATCAGGGCTGCCCGCTCGGCAACCTGATCCCGGACTGGAACGATCTCGTCTATCGCGAACGCTGGCACGAAGCGATCGATCGCCTGCACGCGACGAACAACTTCCCTGAATTCACCGGCACGCTGTGCCCCGCGCCGTGCGAAGGTTCGTGCGTGCTCGGCATCAACAACGATCCCGTGACCATCAAAGCCGTCGAGCTCGCGATCATCGAGCGCGCGTTCGAGGAAGGCTGGATCGCCCCGCAGCCGCCCGTCGTCGAGACCGGCAAGTCGGTCGCAGTCATCGGCTCGGGTCCTGCCGGCCTCGCCGCCGCTCAGCAACTGCGCCGCGCGGGGCACCGCGTGACGGTCTACGAGCGCGACGATCGCATCGGCGGCCTGCTCCGCTACGGCATTCCCGAGTTCAAGATGGAGAAGCGCGTCCTCGATCGCCGCCTCGCGCAAATGACGGCCGAGGGCGTCGAGTTCCGCGTCAAGGCGAACGTCGGCGTCGACATCGACGCGAAGCAGCTCGCCGCGCAGTACGACGCGGTGCTGCTGACGGGTGGCGCGACTGCACCGCGCGATCTGCCGCTGCCGGGCCGCGAGCTGAAGGGCGTCTATTTCGCCATGCAGTACCTCACGCAGCAGAACCGCCGTCTCGTCGGCGACAAGATCCCGGCCGAGCAGGTGATCCACGCCGAGGACTGCCATGTCGTGATCATCGGCGGCGGCGATACCGGCGCGGACTGCCTCGGCACGGCGCATCGCCACGGCGCGAAATCGGTGACGCAGCTCGAAATCATGCCGCAGCCGCCGGTGACGCGCGCCGCGGACAACCCCTGGCCGGAATATCCGCGCATCTACCGTGTGGCCTCGGCGCACGAGGAAGGCGGCGAGCGCCTGTTCGCGGTCTCGACGAAGCGCTTCATCGACGGCGGCAAGGGCCGCGTGAAGGCGCTCGAGATCATCGACGTCCGCATGGTGCAGAAGGACGGCCGCATGGTGTTCGAGGACGTGCCGGGCTCGGAGCGCGAAATCCGCGCCGATCTCGTGTTCCTCGCCATGGGCTTCCTCGGCCCCGAGCCGGACGGCGTCGTCGGCCAGCTCGGCGTGAAGCTCAACGAGCGCGGCAACGTCGTGCGCGACAAGAACTGGACGACCTCGGTCCCGGGTGTCTTCGTCGCCGGCGACATGCAGCGCGGACAGTCGCTGATCGTCTGGGCGATCGCCGAGGGCCGCTCGGCGGCGCAGGGCGTCGACGCGTATCTCATGGGCACGAGCGATCTTCCCGCCCCGCTGTTGTAACCTGAGGAAGCTCTGAACGAGTCCATCCAGGACTTTTCAGAGCACGTCCGTGTGCCGCGGGAAGCTCTGGACTTGTTCAGAGCTTCCCTGCGGTTCATCACTTTGCGCAGCAGGCCGTCTCGCGACGGCCTTTTGCTTTCGAGGGACCCGAGCATGAACGACCGCTTTCTCCGCGCGCTGCGCCGCGAACCCGTCGACCGCACGCCGATCTGGCTGATGCGCCAGGCCGGCCGTTACCTGCCCGAGTACCGCGCGACGCGCGCGAAAGCGGGTGACTTCCTGACGTTGTGCAAAACGCCGGAATACGCCTGCGAAGTCACGCTGCAGCCGCTCGATCGCTTCCCGCTCGACGCGGCGATACTGTTCTCCGACATCCTCACGATCCCCGATGCGATGGGCCTCGGCCTGAGTCTCGAGGAGCGCGTCGGTCCGCGCCTCGCGAAGCCCGTGCGCACGCCCGCCGACATCCGCGCGCTGCCCGTGCCGGATCCGGAAGGCGAGCTGCGCTACGTCACGGACGCCGTGCGTCTCATCAAGCGCGAGCTCGCGGACCGCGTGCCGCTCATCGGCTTCGCAGGCAGCCCTTGGACGCTCGCGACGTACATGATCGAGGGCGGCAGCGATCGCGAGTTCAAGCTCGCGAAGGAGATGGTCTACGGCGCGCCGGACGATCTCGCGATCATGATGGACAAGCTCGTGCAGTCGATCACCGCTTATCTCAACGCGCAGATCGCGGCGGGTGTGGACGCGGTGATGGTGTTCGACACCTGGGGCGGCGTGCTGAGCTCGGATGCGTATCAGCGCTTCTCGCTCGATCCCATGGCGGCGATCCTGCGCGGCCTGACGAAGAACGTGCCGACGATCCTCTTCACGAAGGGCGGCGGACTCTGGCTCGAACGCATCGCGGCGACGGGCTGCAACGCCGTCGGCCTCGACTGGAGCGTCGACATCGGCGAGGCGCGCCGGCGCATCGGCGATCGCTGCGCGCTACAGGGCAATCTCGATCCGGCGATCCTGCGCGCGCCGATTCCGGTCATCGAACGCGAGGCGAAAGCCGTGCTCGCGTCCTACGGCACAGGCGCGGGCCATATCTTCAATCTCGGTCACGGCATCACGCCCGACATTCCGCCCGAGCACGTCACGGCACTCGTCGCGACGGTGCACGAGGCGAGCGCGGCGTATCACCAGTCGGCCTGACGCCGGGGTGGCTTGCGCGTCGCCGCCGCGCCGGCAACGACGAGCCCGAGCGCGCCGAGCAAGGGCGCGTCGCCGAAACGCACGTAGGGCGTCGCGCCCGCGCGCGGTTCGGCCGAAGCTTCGAGCACGAGTGATTTGAATTGCGGCGAGCGCGCGCGGATCCCGCCGCGTTCGTCGATGACGGCCGAGATCCCGGTGTTCGTCGCACGCAGCAGCCAGCGCCCGGCTTCGCGCGCCCGCATGCGCGCGATCTCGAGATGCTGGTGGGGGGCGATGCTGTCGCCGAACCAGGCATCGTCGCTGACGTTGACGAGCAGCGTGGCCGCGGGCAACGCGCGGCGCACTTCGCCGCTGTACGCATCCTCGTAGCAGACCGTCACGCCGATGCGCTGGCCGCCGGCGACGATCGCCACCTGGCGCGCCGCGCCCGACGAGAAGCTCGACATCGGAATCTTCAGGAAATCGAGCGCGGGGCGGATCCAGGCATCGAGCGGCAGGTATTCACCGAAAGGCACGAGGTGGTGCTTGTCGTATTGGCCCTGGCCAGCGCCGAGCGCGACGACGCTGTTGTAGTAGCGATCGTTCGACGGATCGCCCGTCGGCAACCCGACGAGGAGGCTCGTGCCGGTCGCGGCGGCGCGCTTGCCGAACGCCGCGAGCTGCTCGGGGATTTCCTGCGGGAACGCCGGGATCGCGCTCTCCGGCCACACCACGATCGACCGGCCCCAGTACGGTTCCGAAAGCCTGCCGTAGAGCTCGAGCGTCGGCTCGCGGTATTCGCGCTGCCACTTGATCTCCTGCGGTACTGCGCCTTGCACGAGCGCGACCGGCAAGGCGCCGCCGGATGCAGTCGTCCATTGCACGCGCCCGAGCGCGGCGCCGCCGGCCAGGACCACCGCCGCGAGCGCGAGCGCGGGCCCGGGGCTCTTTCGCAAACGCAGCGCGAGCGCCGCGAGACAGCCGCCGAGCGTCGCAACCGCCCAGCTCGCGCCGAGCGCGCCCGCGACGGGTGCGTAGCCCGCGAGCACGGAATCGATCTGGCCGTAGCCGAGATAGAGCCAGGGAAAGCCGGACAGGAACCAGCCGCGCAGCGCTTCGAGCAACACCCACAGCGCGGGACAGACCACGAGCAGTTCGAAGCGCGGCCGCGTGCCGCGCAGCCGCGAGGCGAGCCAGCCGCCGAGCGCGGGATAGAGCGCCATGCCCATCACGAACACGGCCGTCACGCTCACCGAGAATGCATACACCGGCAGGCCGAACTTGTGGATGCTGACCTGGATCCACGACACGCCCGCGCCGAACATGCCCACGCCGTACCACCAGCCGCGCCACGCCGCGACACGCGGCGGCGCCGCGTGCCAGAGCGCGAACAGTGCGGCAAGGGAGAGTGGGGCGAGCCAGTGCCAGCCGAAAGGCGCGAAAGCAAGGGACGCGATCGCGCCCGCCGCGATCGCGAGCAGCGGCAGGACGAAAGGTGGCGGTGTCTGCGCGCGGAGCAGCGGCGTCACCCGGCCGTCGCGACCTTCTTCACGCGCATGACGTGGATGCGGCGGCGATCCGCGCGCAGGATCTTGAAGTCGAAGCCGTCGAACACCGTGCTCTCGCCGCGCTGGGGCAGGTGGCCGAACGCATCGATGACGAGACCCCCGATCGTGTCGTAACGCTCGTCGGGCAGCTTCGCGCCGAAGAAGGTGTTGAACTCCTCGATCGGCATGCGCGCCTTCACCGTATAGCGATTCGCGCGATGCTGACGCACCCACTCCTCGTCCTCGACGTCGTGCTCGTCGTCGATCTCGCCGACGATCTGCTCGATCACGTCCTCGATGCTGACGAGCCCGGCGATGCCGCCGTATTCGTCGACGACGATCGCGAGATGATTGCGCGAGAGCCGGAACTCGCGCAGCAGGATGTTGAGCCGCTTGCTCTCCGGCACGAACACCGGCGGGCGCAGCACGTCGTCAATCACGAAAGCGAAGGCCGGGTCCGCCGCGAGCGGCAGCAGGTCCTTCGCGAGCAGGATGCCGGTCACGCGCTCGTGCTTGCTGTCGATGACCGGGAATCGCGAGTGCGCGGATTCGATGATCGCCGGCAGGTACTCCGCCGGTTTCGCGTCGGCTTCGATGAACACCATCTGGGAGCGCGGCACCATGATGTCGCCGACCTTGAGCTCGGAGACGAGCAGCGCGCCTTCCATCATCGCCGCGGTGTCGACGTCGATGAGGTGATTGCTCTCCGCCTCGTGCAGCAGCTCGATCAACTGCACGCGTTCGCGCGGCGCGCCGAACCAGGAACCGAAGAAGCGGCCGCCGTAACGCTGCAGCAGCTTGCCGAGCCGGCGCGCCACCCGGCCGCGCGCGATCGCGCGCGTCATGGCGCCTGCTCTCCGGCATAGGGATCGGCATAGCCGAGGCCCGTGACGAGCTCGCGCTCGAGCGCTTCCATCGCGAGCGCTTCCGCCTCGGCGAGGTGATCGAGACCGAGCAGATGCAGCGTGCCGTGGATCGTCAGGTGCGCCCAATGCGCATGCAGCGCCTTGCCCTGGGCCTCGGCCTCCGCGACCGCGACGGGCGCGCAGATCACGAGATCACCCAGCAGATCGGGGGCGATCTCCTCGAGTCCTTCGGCGGGAAAGCTCAGCACGTTCGTCGGTCCCTGGCGATGTCGGTAGCGTTCGTTGAGCGCAGCGCCCTCGGCGGCGTCACAGATCCTGATGGTGAGCTCCGCCGCGTCGCGGAAGCGCGCCACGGCACGTTCCACCCACAGCGTGATCGCGGCGTCGCCCGGCTCGCCCGGCACGCGGCAGGCGCGCTGGATCTCGACGGCGACCGCCGTCACGGCCGCACACCGGCGGGAGGCTCGGGGTCATTCACGGCGGCCGTGCTCGAAATCCTCGTAGGCATCGAGGATCCGCGCCACCAGGGTATGCCGCACCACGTCCTGGGATTTGAAATACGTGAAGCTGATGCCCTCGACCTCGCGCACGACCGCCATCGCGGTCTTGAGGCCGGAGTCCTTGCCCTTCGGCAGATCGATCTGCGTGACGTCGCCGGTGATGACGGCTTTCGAGCCGAAGCCGATGCGCGTCAGGAACATCTTCATCTGCTCGTTCGTCGTGTTCTGCGCCTCGTCGAGAATGATGAAGGCATCGTTCAGCGTGCGGCCGCGCATGAACGCGAGCGGCGCGACTTCGATGACGTTGCGCTCGATGAGCTTCGCGACGCGTTCGAAGCCGAGCATTTCGTACAGCGCGTCGTAGAGCGGACGCAGATAGGGATCGATCTTTTGCGCCATGTCGCCCGGCAGGAAGCCGAGCCGCTCGCCGGCCTCGACTGCGGGCCGCACGAGGCACAGGCGCCGCACGCGATCCCCCTCCAGCGCCGCGACCGCGGAGGCCACCGCGAGATAGGTCTTGCCGGTGCCGGCCGGGCCGATGCCGAAATTGATGTCGCAGCGCTCGATATTGCGCAGGTAGAGCCGCTGGTTCGCACCGCGCGCCCGCACCACCATGCGCCGCGTCTGCACGGCCGCTTCGCCGTCCTCGTCCTCGCCGACCGCGGCGGCGGCGATTTCCTGCAGATGGAGATGCACGTCGGCCGGTGCGAGGATGCGCTGCTCGGTCACGGCATAGAGCCCGCGCAGGATGCGCGCGCCGGTCTCCACGGCGTGCTGGCCGCCGGTGAGACCGAAGGCATTGCCGCGGCTCGCGATCTCGATGCCGAGCCGGCGTTCGATGAGCCGCAGGTGATCGTCGAACTGCCCGCAGAGGTTCGCGAGCCGCTCGTTGTCGACCGGGGTGAGATGCACTTCGACCGTCGCGGGACGGTCAAACTTGATTAGCTTGTTCAATGGGTGCCGTGAGCTCCCCGCGCAGTGAATTGGGTAGGGCGACCGTAATCTTAACATCCACGAAGCGGCCGACGAGATCAGACGGACCCGCGAAATTCACGACCCGGTTGTTCTCCGTGCGGCCGGCGAGCTCGCGCCGATCCTTCCGGGCCGCCCCCGTCACGAGAATGCGCTGGACCGTGCCCTCCATTGCCCGGCTGCGGTCGTGGGCGAGCGCTTCGAGCCGGCCCTGCAGCACGGCGAGCCGCCGCTTCTTCTCCGCGAGCGGCACGTCGTCCGGCAGATTCGCGGCCGGCGTGCCCGGGCGGACGCTGTAGAGGAAGCTGAACGAGTGATCGAAGCCGACCTGCTCGACGAGCTTCAAAGTCGCCGCGAAATCCGCTTCGGTCTCGCCGGGGAAGCCGACGATGAAGTCCGTCGAAATCGAGATGTCCGGCCGGAGCTCCCGCAGCTTGCGGATCTTCGAGAGGTATTCGAGCGTCGTGTGGCCGCGCTTCATGGCGGCGAGAATGCGGTCCGAGCCGCTCTGCACGGGCAGGTGGACGTGGCTCACGAGCTCGGGCACTTCACCGTAGGCGGCGATGAGCCGCGGCGTGAACTCGACGGGGTGCGACGTCGTGTAACGGATGCGCCCGATGCCGTCGATCGCCGCGACATGGCGGACGAGCGCGGCGAGATCCGCGATCTTCCCGTCGTGCATCGCGCCGCGATAGGCGTTCACGTTCTGGCCGAGCAGCGTCACTTCGCGCACGCCCTGCTGCGCGAGACCGTAGACCTCGGCGATGACGTCGTCGAACGGCCGGCTGAACTCCTCGCCGCGCGTATAGGGCACCACGCAGAACGTGCAGTACTTGCTGCAGCCTTCCATGATCGAAACGAAGGCCGTCGGTCCGTCGGCACGTGGCTCGGGCAGACGATCGAACTTCTCGATTTCCGGGAAGCTGATGTCGATCGCGCGGCCGTGCTTCGCTTCGACCTCGGCGAAGAGCTCCGGCAGGCGGTGCAGCGTCTGCGGACCGAACACGAGATCGACGAACGGCGCACGCGTCCAGATGCCCTCGCCTTCCTGGCTCGCGACGCAGCCGCCGACGCCAATCACGAGCTCCGGCCGTTCCTGCTTGAGCTCGCGCCAGCGGCCGAGCTCGGAGAAGAGCTTCTCCTGCGCCTTCTCGCGCACCGAGCAGGTGTTCATCACGAGGAGATCCGCTTCTTCCGGCGTCGCCGCGAGCTCCATGCCGTGCGCGTCCGCCATGACGTCGGCGATCTTCGCCGAGTCGTACTCGTTCATCTGACAGCCGAACGTCTTGATGTAGAGGCGCTTGGGCATGGCGGCGGCGGGCTAGAGCAGCGGCGTCTTCAGGCGCAGTTGCACGTTGTCGATGAGCCGCGCGTTGCCGAGCCAGGCCGCGACCAGGATCGACAGCTCGGAATCGCCGGGACCCGGCTCCTCGAGATCGGTGCTGCGCCGGACGCTGAAATATTCGGGCCGGAAGCCGGTTTCCGCGAGGCGCTTCATGCCGCTCTCCTCGAGCTCCGCGATGCTCGTCTCGCCGTTCTCGAGCGCCGTCGCGGCTTCCGTGATCGTCCGGTAGATGATCGGCGCTCGCGCCCGTTCTGCCGCGTTGAGATAGCTGTTGCGCGAGCTCATCGCGAGGCCGTCCGTCTCGCGCACGATCGGCATGCCGATCACTTCGACGGGCATGAGGAGATCATGGACCATGCGCTTGATCACGAGCACCTGCTGATAGTCCTTCAGGCCGAACAGCGCGAAGTCCGGCTGGGCATTGATGAACAGCTTGCTCACCACGGTCGCGACGCCCGAGAAATGCCCGGGACGGAACCTGCCGCAGAGGATCGTCGAGAGCCCCGGCACGGTGACGCGCGTGTCCTCCTCGATGCCGCCCGGATAGAGCGCGTCGAGGTTCGGCGCGAACAGCAGATCGAGGCCGGCTGCCGCGAGCTTCTCCTGATCGGCGGCGAGCGTGCTCGGATACTTCGCGTAGTCCTCGCCTTTGCCGAACTGGATCGGGTTGACGAAGATGCTGACCACGGTGTGATCGGCGATCTCCCGCGCGCGGTGCAGGAGCGAGATGTGGCCCTCGTGCAGATTGCCCATCGTGGGCACGAACGCGATGGTCCCGCCTGCGCGGTGCCATTCGTTCACCTGGGCACGGAGGCCGGCGAGATCGTAGACGGTTTGCATCGGGGGCTTTCCGGGAGTTCGGCCGCCGGCGGCGGCTCGGGCTGATGGGCTCGTCATCGCACCGGGACAGGCCGTTCAGCCGGTCACGGACGGGTTGAAATAGTGCTTGCCGACCACGCCCTTGTCGATTTCCTCGAGGAGGCTGCGGTAATGCGCGTCGTCGTCGGCAAAGTTGATCTCCTCGGCGTTCACGATGAGCGTCGGCGCCAGGTCGTAATAATAGAAGAACTCGACATAGGCCGCACACAGCCGCGCGAGATACTCGGGCGCGATGCGCTGCTCGTAGTCGATCGCCCGGCGCTCGATGCGCCCGAGCAGCACCGGGACCGGGGCCTGCAGGTAGATCACGAGATCCGGCACCGGGGCCTGGACGGTGACCCGGGCGTAGATTTGCTCGTAGAGCGCGTACTCGGCGGGCTCGAGCGCGACCTTCGCGAACAGGCGATCCTTGTCCATCAGGAAATCCGCGATCCGCGCCGGCTGGAACAGATCCGCCTGCCGCGCCTGTTCGATCTGCTCGAGGCGCTGGAACAAAAAATGGAGCTGGGTCGCGAACGCATAGCGCGCAGGCTCGGCGTAGAAGCGCGGCAGGAACGGATTGTCCTCGGCCTTCTCGAGCACGAGCTCGGCCTCGAAAGTCGCGGCGAGCCGGCGCGTGAGCGTGGTCTTGCCGACGCCGATCGGGCCTTCCACCGCGATGAAGCGCGGCCGCTGGCGGGCGGTCACGCTCACAGCCGGGTCACGCTGTCGGGATCGAAGCGCGCTGCGAGCTTGCGCACGGGGCCGAGCCCCGGCACCACGAGGTCGGGCGCGATTTCCAGGAGCGGCAACACGACGAATTCGCGCGCGGCGAGCTCCGCGTGCGGGACGGTCAGGCGGGCATCGGCGATCACGCGCTCACCGTAGAGCAGGAGGTCGATGTCGAGCGTCCTCGCGCCCCAGCGCTCGGCGCGCACGCGGCCGTGTGCGGTCTCGATGGCCTGGAGGGCATCGAGCAGGGCGTGCGGTTCGAGCGTCGTGTCGCAGGCGGCGACGGCGTTCACGTAATCGGGCTGACCCGCCGGGCCGAGCGGCGTGGTGCGATAGAGGTTCGAGCAGCACACGAGCGTGACGCCCGGAATCGCGCCGACTTCGGCGACGGCCGTCAGCACCTGCGCGGCGGGATCGTCGAGATTACTGCCGAAGCCGAGATGGACCCGGACCGGCGCGGACGCCGCACTCGTCACCCGGGGAGCTCACTCGCCCGCGGGCGTGCGCGGCGGACGGCGACGGCGCCGGCGTCGGCGCGGGGCATCCGGTCCCGGCGCATCGAGCGTCGCGACGAGACTGCCGCGCTCGTGCTCCGGCACGTCGAGATAACGCGTCCAGAACTCCGCGGCCTCGGCGACCGCTTCGCCGGCCTGGGCGCGGAGCAGCAGGAAATCGTAGGCGGCACGGAAGCGCGGATGCTCGACGAGACGCGCCGCGCGCTTCGGACTGAAATTCACGAGCCGCTGCTGCAGGCTCCAGATCTCGCGCGTGACGTTCGTGAATCGGCGCGGGATGGCGATGCGCGCGACCTGTTTCGAGATCACCGTGTCGGCCGCGAACATGAATGCCTCGTTCGGATCCATGCCGTCGTCGACGAGCGCGTCGATCTGCTCCTCGACGGCGTGCCAGAGCAGCGCGGCGAAGAGAAACGCCGGCGTGACCGGCTTGTCGTGGGCGATGCGCGCATCGGTGTTCTGCAGCGCATAGGCGATGAGCATGTGCGGGAAGTTGTCCTCCTCGCGCGCGAGCGTCGCTTCGGCGAGCGGGAAGAGCCGCGCGAAGAGGCCGTACTGGCGCAGCACTTCGTAGGTCTGGTGCGCGACGCCGCCGTGGAAGAGCTTCAACACCTCGTCGAACAGCCGCGCCGAGGAAATTTCCTCGAGCAGGTGGCCGAGCTTCGTGAACGGCGCGGAGGTCGCGGGATCGAAAGCGAAACCGAGCTTCACCGCGAAGCGCACCGCGCGCAGCATGCGCACCGGGTCTTCGCGATAACGGGTCTCGGGATCGCCGAGCAGGCGCAGCCGTCCGGCCTTGATGTCCTCGTAGCCGCCGACGTAATCGACGATCGAGAAGTCCGCGATGTTGTAGTACAGCGCGTTGACGGTGAAATCGCGCCGCCAGACGTCGTCGTCGAGATCGCCGTAGACGTTGTCGCGGAGGATCCGGCCCTCGTCCGTCGTCGCCGCGCCCTCCACCTCGCCGTCGTGCGCGGCGCGGAACGTCGCGACCTCGATGATCTCCTGGCCGAACTGCACGTGCGCCAGCCGGAAGCGCCGGCCGATGAGCCGGCAGTTGCGGAACAGCTCGCGCACCTGCTCGGGCAGCGCGTCGGTCGCCACGTCGAAATCCTTCGGCTCGCGACCGAGCAGGAGATCGCGCACGCTGCCGCCGACGAGAAAGGCCTTGAAGCCCGCCTTGTCGAGGCGATAGAGCACTTTCAGGGCGTTCTCGGAAACGTACTTCCGCGAGACCGGGTGCTCACTTCGCGTATAGATCCGGGGTTCGAGATGCGGCGAAGTACGGTTGTCTGATTGAAGGGATCGGGATTCCACGCGGTGCTGGATTCGGATCTCCCGCGGCTGCGAGATTCCGTTTGTTATAGGGATACCAGTCCGTATATTATCACGACCTCTTCGCGCCCTGCTCCCTTCGTCTAGTGGCCTAGGACGTCGCCCTCTCACGGCGAAAACGGGGGTTCGAGTCCCCCAGGGAGCGCCAGGTATTTCAATATGTTAGGCGGAATTCAGCGCGGCTATTTGGCCTCGTGTCACGTGGATGACACCCAGGCATCGCGAGATTCCAGGGAGGCGCCGCTATGCAAAAGCATGCATGCGAACTGTCGAGTGCAGTAGCTCTTACCCTTTTGATCGCCTCCCCGGTACAAGCGGCGCTTGTGGAGCGCCTAGGCGGCTTGGCCTACTACGACACCGTTATCGATGTCACGTGGCTAGGGAATGCTAACTTGGCCGCAGAGCAGACTTTTGGCGTCGCCGGAATAGTCAGCCTTCCCGGAGCCATAACGGGTAAAGGCGCGGACGGGACAATGTCCTGGGACGTCGCGAATCAGTGGGTCGCCAGGATGAATGCTGTTCGCTACCTGGGCTCCAACCAGTGGCGCCTTCCCACCATGATTGATACCGGTGCTCCAGGGTGCGATTTCTCGAATGCAGGGACGGACTGCGGCTGGAATGTCCAGACTACGGAAAACGGCATCGTGTACAGCGAGATGGCAAGTTTGTACTACGACACGCTCGGAAATGCCGCGTCGGTGAGCCCGTCCGGTGCGTACTTATTTTCTGCGAATTTGAACATCGGCCCGTTTTCGAATTTTTCTCCGAACTGGTACTGGCTCGGCTTGCAGTACTCTCCGGGGGTCGCTTGGTCTTTTGCTTTCTACATCGGCGAGCAAGACGGCAACGCGAAAATGGAGCTACTTAACGTTGAACCCGTCGTATCGGGCGACCCTTTCAGATCAGTGCCGCTCCCCCCTGCGCTTCCCTCGGTCCTCGCGGCACTAGCGGCGATGTATGTGGGCAGGCAGTTCCGCCGAGTTCCGTCAGATTGAAGTCCTAGCCGATTGAATCACTGACTAGAACCGCAATTGACTCCGGTGCTTCCTCGCGGATGCATCCTCGCGGACGCTTGCAAGCGACGTTGTGATCGCCGGCCACGCGATACCGCGCCGCCTTAGCTCGTCGGCCCGTCCAGCTTCAGACATGTCGCGGCTACGATGATGTAATCGTCATTCACACGTGGGACGTAATTTCGCACGCCTTCGCGCTGCGCTTTCTCAAGCCTTCGGATTCGATTTTCGATTGCAATTGATCTATTCCTACGTCGAGATGCGACCTACATTGGCGAGGCCCCGTGAGGTGAATACGGCGGAAGTGGATTGCGCGAAAATCCGGATTCGGGCCGACTGGGACTTGGTCCGGCTCTAGAGCAACAAGCGCCACACGGCAGTGAGCGCATGTCTTAATCACGGTTGGAACATCCCACCTTGATCGGCAAGAGTAGGAGGCGGCTGTTGCTGCGCACCGAAAATTGAGCAGATCGATTAGCTCGCCTGCTCAAACACTTAGCAGACCCGAAGATGTTGACCACGCTGAGTCTATTGAACAAGATCGACAGAGTGCGCCTGCGCGACGTGTCACGCGTGGTTCCGGCGCGGCCCTGCACGGCGAGCGCGCTCCCCCGGCCCGAGCCCACCTCCCGCGCTATGGCGCCGTCACGCGCGCATAAGCCACCGTGTAGTGCGCGACGAGCCTGCCGCTCGCGACACCGCGGCACTCGGCGCTGCCGTAACAAGTGCGCCGGCCGAGCCTGAGCACGGTCGCCGTGCAGGCGATTGCCTCTTCGCGTGCGGGATGAAGGAAAGCGGTGTTGAGCTGCGAAGTGACCCAGGATTCCGAGAGTCCGCGCAGCGTCATGATCGCGCACCACATCGCGACGTCCGCGGCCGCCATGATGACGATGCCGTTGACGACACCGCCCGGCCGATCGAACGAGCGGCGATAAGGGATGAGGATTTCACAGCACCCGGTTCCGACGCTCGCGACTTCCGGGCCGTAGGGCTTCAGGAAATCCTCGCCGGCCAGCAGCGCGTCGAGAACTTCGCGGGAGACGGCGGATTCGTTCACGGTCCTTCCTTTCGTGGGCGTTGCAGGCCCAACTGTAAAACAATCATGCGACGGTTCGGCAACTGATCTAGCTCAAACTTCGCCCCCCTCCCCTCGCTATTCTCGCCGCCCAGGACGCCCCGATATCGCGCCGCGGCCTCACGGCCGGAGCGGCTCGCACATCGGATTCGACATGGTCTGAACGTCGATTTCACGGGATCGAGTGCCTTGCGACGTGCGCTCTATCCGGAGCTGCGCGGATGTCTTTCGAACTGGATTGCGGAACTGTTGCGACGGACCGGACGACCGGCCGCGGTCGCAGCGCGCGCGCGCCGTCCTGAGCCCCCACCATGAGCGCCGCCCGTCCGACCGTCCAGTTCACCGATCCCTATTTCCTCGATCCCGGCACGCGCCTGCTGCCACCTTTCGGCTCCGCCGAGGATGCCGCACGCTGGGCGACTTATCTCGGCCGCAGCGTGACACGCGCGCCGCTCGATCTGACCCGGCACACGCGCCGCATCCTCGCGCTGCGCGCCTATCGCGACGGCGTCGGCCTCTACGGCGCACTGCTCGACTTGTTCATCGCCCTCGGCCCGCGCGGCCGCGATTTGCGGCGCGGGCTCCTGCGGCAGTCGGCGCCGCTGCTCGCGCCGGACGCTGCCGCGTTCCTCGCCGCACACCTCGACGAGGGCGTGCTCGCGACGACGCCGCATCCGCCGGCTCCGGCCTCACGGCTCACCGGGGCGCTGCGCGGCACGCTCGAATGTCTCGAACAGCTCGCCGGCCCCGGCGCCGCGCCTGCCGCCCGCGACGCGCTCGCCGACGCGCTCGAGCTGCTCGCGCAGGGCGAGGTGGCGACCCCGATGGCACTGCTCGAGGACGCACTCGCGGGTGCACCGGCCTCGTTCGACGCACTGGCGCTGCTGCTCGAAATCTATCGCCGCGGCCGCTACGGCGAGGCGTTCGCGCAGCTCTGGGCGCGCCAACCCGGACTCGCTGCGACGGCGCCGGAGCTGTGGGCCGAGACCGCGGCATTCCTCCACGTCGCGCCGCCGCGCGCGGGAGCGACGACACATGGCCGCTGACCGGCATCCGGTCCGGGTCGAGCTCGTCGGCTTCGACGAGCGCCATCGCGCGACACTCGACGTCTTGTTCCAGGGACCCGGCAAAGGCGCGTGCACGATAGTCGCCGGGGGGCACGCGCAGGCCGCGATCATCGACGTCGATCGCATCGGCGGACTCGCGGGCTGGGAGGACTACCGCCGCACGCACCCGCACGCGCCGACGGCGATCGTCTCCATCTACGACAAGAACCGAGTCGAGGGCGAGATCTTCCTGCGCAAGCCCGTGAAGATCGACGACATGCTCTATGCCGTCGCCGCGATCCGCGCCCGGCTGCTCGGCACCGCCGCGCCCACCGCCCGCGCCGAGCCCGTCACGACCTCGGCGTTCACCCGCTCCGCGGCCGATCCGAAGAGCGAGACGGTGTGGCCGCAAGCCGTGCCGCGCAGCGTGCTGCGCGCGCGTGCCGCGGCGGCCGGCGGCACTCCGGCCGCGCCGCAACCGGTGGCGGTCGCCGGACCGGCGGCACGGCCGGCGCCGCGTCCGGTGCCGGTTCCCGCGGCGATCGAGGAGCCGATCACGCGCACCCGCATGATGGCCTCCGCGGCCGCGCGTGCCGCGGCCAACGACGGTGCGCGTGCGGCACCCCCGTCCGAGCCCGCCACCGCGACGCGCCGCCACTTCGGCGTCGCCGCGCGCTCGAGCGCGGTGCGGGTGCGCATTCCCGATCCCGAGCGGGCGACGCAGAGCGTCCCCTCGCGGATAGGTGCGGGACCAGGGCTCGATCCGCAGACATTCGCGCCCCAGCTCGCGGCGCTCGGCAAAGCGGCACGTGAGGCGCAGACGGCCTTGTCGCCGCACTCGGCGGTGGCCGCGAGCGCGCCTGCGGTCCCTGTCGCGCCGTTGCCCCTCGCCGTTGCGCCGACCGCTAGGGACGGCGACAAGCCGGTCGCGATCCCGCCGCCGTTGAGCGCCGGGCCGCTGCCGGTCGCACCCCCGACGACGACGCCGGAGGAGCGTGCGCTGTGCGGCTCGGCCACCGACATCGATTGCATGGATGCGCGCGCCGTCGAGGGCCTGTGGTTCGACGCCGAGCAGAGCCCCTACGCTGCGGTGCGCACCGCCATTCGCAATGCCCAGCGCGATCGCGGCTACTGGCTGCTCGTGCACGAGGGCCGCACGCTGCTGTGCGCGGACGGCGTGCGCCAGGAAGTGATCCTGCACGTGCCGAAGGACGAGATCCGCCGCCTGTGCGCGGAGGAAGGCCAGGCCGGCAAAGCCACGATGCGGCGCGTGACGCAGGCGCTGGGCGCCGGCCTCACGCTGCCGATCGAAGCCGTGCTGTGGGAGATGGCGCTCTGGACCTACCGCGGCCGGCTGCCGGCGGGCACGGATCTCGCGCAGCGCGTGAAGCTCACGCGCTGGCCGAACTTCACGCGGCTCATCGAGATCCCGGAGTCGCTGCGCATCGCCGCGATCCTGAGCCAGCAGGCGCTCACGCTGCCGTTCGTGGCCGAGGCCCTGCACGTCCCGCAGCGTTACGTGTTCGCGTTCTACGGCGCGGCCCACGCGCTCGGCATCGCCGAGAAGGTGCAGCGCGAAGTGCCGGCCGCCCTGGTGCCGGATGCGGAGCCCGAGGCCGAGCCGCCGACGGTCAACGTCTTCACCCGCATGTGGGCGCGCGTGCGCGGACTGTTCGGACATGTCGGCTAGAAGCGTCGCCACCCTGCCGCCCGGGATGGCGCTCGGCGAATACCAGCTCGAAGCGGTGCTCGGCACGGGCGGCTTCGGCGTCACCTACCGCGCGACGGACACCTATCTCGGCATGCGCGTCGCGCTCAAGGAGTTCTATCCGTGCGAGCTCGTGACGCGCGACGCCCCGGGCGCCGTGCAACCGCGCGGCGGCTGCGAGCAGATCTATCAGAAAGGACTCGAGCAGTTCCTCGGCGAAGCGCAGGTGATGGCGCGCTTCCGCCACCCGAACATCGTGCGCGTGCTGCGCTTCTTCACGGCGAACGAGACCGGCTACATCGTGATGGACTTCGAGGAGGGCGAGAGCCTCGCGCATCATCTGCGCCGCATCGCCACGCCGCTCACGGAGCAGCAGATCCTGGAAATCATGCTGCCGATCATGCGCGGTCTGCTCGAAGTGCACGAGAAAGGCATCCTCCACCTCGACATCAAACCGGCGAACATCTTCCTGCGTCGCAACGGCATGCCCGTGCTGCTCGATTTCGGCGCCGCGCGGCTCGGTGCCGCGGCGGTGACGGACCAGGACATCGTCTCGCTGACCTCGGGCTACGCGCCCCCGGAGCAATACGAGGGCGCCTCGCGGCTGAGTCCGGTCGTCGACGTCTACGCGCTCGGCGCGACGCTCTACCGCTGCTTCACGGGCCGGCCGCCGGTCGACGCGCTGAAGCGCCGGATCGCCATCGGCGCCGGCCAGGACGATCCCCTCCCGCCGCTCGCGCGGGTCGCCCCCGAGCGCTGCAGCCCGGGCATGAGCCAGGCGATCAAGAAGATGCTCGCGCTCGAGCCCGCGGAGCGCCCCGGCACGATGGCCGAGGTGTTCGAACTGCTGGAGGTCGTCGATCAGGAGCGCGAGCCGAATTCGGGCCCCGGCCGCTCGCGCGCCGCCTCGCGGCGCCGTCATCCCGCGGAGAACCTGAAAGTCATCATCGCGGGCCCGGTCGGCGCGGGCAAGACGACCGCGGTCGCGACCCTGAGCGACATCGAGCCCGTGCGCACCGACGCCGCCGCGACCGACATGACGAAGAACCTGAAGCTGCAGACCACCGTCGCGTTCGACTACGGCGTGGTGCGTCTCGACGGCGGCGAGCGCGTGCATCTCTACGGCACGCCGGGCCAGGAACGCTTCGACTTCATGTGGGACATCCTGCGCAAGGGCGCGGCAGGCGTCGTGCTGCTCATCGACAACAGCCGGCGCGAGCCCTTCCGCGATCTCGATTTCTTCATCGACGCGTTCGGCGATCTGATCGCTTCCACGCAGCTCGCGATCGGCATCACGCGCATGGACATCAAGGCGATGCCGACCATCGACGACTACGCGCAGCACCTGATGGGCGAGAATCGCGGCTGGACGTCGCTGCCGCCGCTCTTCGCCGTCGATGCCCGCAACCGCAACGATCTGACCGTCCTCGTACGGGCCCTCCTGCTCTGCATGGATCCCGGTGTGGAGAACTACCGTGTCTGACTATCGCCTGGCCGAAGGTCTGTTCCTCGCGATCACGCCGGCGGGCGCGTACTACGCCGTCTCGCGCGACGAGCCCGAACCGCTGCGTACGCTGCTGCTCGCGCTGCTCGCCGCCGACGTCTCGCCGCCGCTCGACGAGCATACGCTGTTCCAGCTCGCCTCGGAGACCGGCGAGAGCGACGTCGCGGCACTGCTCCATCGTGCGCAGCGGCTCGCGCTGATCCAGGGCGAGACGATGGCGGTCAACGCCCCGGTCGCGAGCCTCGAGATGCGCGCCCCCGCGCTCATCGCCGAGCTCTCCGGCCTCGGCCGTGCCGTGCTCGCGGAAGCCGACGGCTTCTACGTCGCGCGTGCCGACGTGCCGCACGAGGCCGCCGAGGAGATCTCGGCGCTGTCGGCGGATCTGTCCGCGCTCATCACCCGTCATCGCGGGCTGCTGAGCAACAACCTGAATCTCGGCGCGGACGCGTGGGGTGCACTCGACGCGGCCGGCAACAGCACGCTCGGTATCTGGCCCCTGTACGTCGGGGGCAAACGTTTCGCGCTCGCCATCCTCGGTGAGCCGCGTCTGAACCGGCCAGGATTCACGGAGCTGATCTGGCTGCTCGTCCGCCGTTACGGCCATGTCCAGCCCGATGCCGACGAGCTTGTCTCGCGCTCGCGAGCGAGCTACGCCGCGCACCGGCTGAGCCAGGCCCACGACGAGGGTTGAACCCGAATTTTTTCTTTGCGCCAAGGAGAGTAGGAAATGCGTGAGGAGGTTCTCGAGTCGATTCTGATCGACCTGAACGGCGCCTCGGCGGATATCGAGGCTTCGGCCGTGATCTCCACCGACGGATTGATGATTGCCTGCGTGATGCCGGCCGGCCTCGACGAGGATCGGGTCGGCGCCATGACCGCGGCCATGCTGTCGCTCGGCGATCGCACCTCGGCCGAGCTCGTGCGCGGCGATCTGGAACAGGTGATGGTGAAGGGCTCGCGCGGCTACGTGCTGATCATCCACGCCGGCCAGGATGCCGTGCTGTGCGTGCTCGCCAAGACCACCGCGAAGCTCGGTCTCATCTTCCTCGACGCCAAACGCGCCGCGTCGAGCGTCGCCAAGGTGTTATGAAGCGTCCGCAGGGAGGGTAGACCATGAAAGACATGACCGAAGCGGACGTCCGCGAACCCGGGCGCGCCAGCACGCTCACGTTCCACGACGGCACGCAGCGACGCGTGATCTGCACGCAGCGGGAAGTGCCGTTTCCGGACGGCGAGCTCATCGTCTCGCGCACCGACACGCGCGGCATCATCACGCACGCAAACGAAGCTTTCGTGCTGATGTCGGGCTACGCGCTCGCCGAATTGATCGGTGCGCCTCATCACATTCTGCGCCATCCGGACATGCCGGCCGTGGCATTCAAAGGCCTCTGGGATACGATTGAGGCCGGGAAGAAATGGCACGGCTACGTGAAGAATCTGCGCCGGGACGGCGCGTACTACTGGGTATACGCCACCGTCGTGCCGAACGTGCGGAACGGGCAGATCGTGGGCTATACCTCGGTGCGTCGCAAACCTTCGCTGACGAAAGTGGCGGAGGCCGACGCGCTCTACAAGACGCTCGTACCGTCGTCGAACGCGTGAAGGAGGATACGCGATGACCTATCTGATGACGCTCAGCCCCGATTTCAATACGAAGTTCCTGCCCGGCTGGTTCGTGTTCAACACCTGGCTGCAGAAGAAGTTGAACCAGCACATCCATCTCGAGATCTACAACGACTTCCGCACCCAGCGCGATGCGATCACGGCCGACAAGGTTGACATCATCTACGCCAATCCCTACGACGCCTCGATGCTCGTGCGCGAGCGCGGCTTCGTGCCGGTGACGAAGCCGATCGGGCGCGCCGACGAGGCGATCGTCGCCACCGCGGCGGACGGCCCGTACCGCAAGCTCGAGGATCTCAGGCCCGGCACGCGCATCGCCTCGACCGACGATCCCGATGTGCACACGATCGGCATGATCCTGCTCGAGCCTGCCGATCTGAACGTCGAGAACGTGCTCATCGAGCGCTACGACAACTACGTCGTCATCGTGAAGAAGCTCCTGAACGGCGAGGCCGACGCCGGCTTCTTCCTCGCCGAGATGTTCAACGAGCTCTCGGCGAGCACACGCTCGCGCCTCAAGGTGCTGATGCAGAGCCGGATCTACGTCGTGCACCACGCGCTGCTCGTCGGACCGCGCTTCGCGGACCACCAGGAGGCGATGCGCGACGCGCTGACCGCGATGACGGAGGAGCCGCGCACCGCGCGCATCCTCTCCGACATGGGCATCAAAGGATGGGACGTGCTCGACGACGAGGCGACCGAGTTCATGATCGACCTGATGGACACGCTCGTCTGAAGGAAGCTCCGAACCCGTTCGGCGCGTCCCGACACCCTGCGTGCGCGGGCCGGCACGCGCTGGCCCGCGCCTGACCTGCGTCAAGCACCGGCGCGGCCCACCCCGGACACTGTGATCACGCGGACCGGCACGCGGCCGGCCCGCGCGTTCGGTTCGAGGAGGCCGTCATGCTGCACAAGCCCACCCTCAAGGCGGCGATGTCGCCTTTCCCCTATTCCATCGCGATCGACGCCAGGGTCGAAGACGCCCGGCATCTCATGAGCCAGCACAACGTGCGCCACCTGCCGGTCGTCGACGGGCAGCGGCTCGTCGGCATCGTGAGCGATCGCGATTTGCGCGTGCTGTTCTGCGCCGCGAACATCGCGGACTTCAAGGTGCGTGACGTGTACGTCGCCGAGCCCTACGTCGTCGAGCTCGACACCCCGCTCGAATGCGTGCTCGGTGAGATGGCGGACCGCCAGATCGGCGCGGCGCTCGTCACGCGCAACGGCAAGCTCGCCGGCATCTTCACCGCGGTCGACGCCTGCCGGAGCTTCGAGACGTTCCTGGACGAGGCCTTCCCGGCACCCGGCCCCGATCTGCGCGCCTGAGCGCGGACGCCGCTCAGCCCGCGAGCCGCGCCGCGATGAGCGAGGACGCCCATTCGACGAACACGCGGACTTTCGCGGAGAGGTGGCGGTTCGGCGGATAGATGACGTAGATCGGCAGCGGCTCGGCGCGCCAGTCGGTGAGCACGGGCACGACGCCGGGCGTGTCCTGCTCCGCACCCAGCATGAAATGCGGCATGCCGATGATGCCGAGCCCGGCACCGCCTGCGGCGAGATAGGCCTCGGCGTCGTTCACCGCGAGCTGGCCCTTCAAGGCGAGCTTGATCGTCTCACCGCCCTTCGTGAACACCCAGTCGAAGAGCTTGCCGGTCTGCGGCGAGAAATAATTCACGCAGCGGTGCGCGAGGAGCTCCTGCGGATGGCGCGGATGGCCGTGCCGCTCGAGATAGCCCGGCGCGGCGCAGAGCACGAACTGCAGGGTGCCGATCTGCTGCGCGACGAGGCTGTTGTCGACGAGATCGCCGCCGCGGATCGCGCAGTCGATGCCCTGCTCCATGAGGTCCACGGGCCGGTCGCTGCAGCAGAGCTCGAGGTGGATTTCGGGATAGCGCGCGAAGAACTCCGGCAGCGCCGGCACGAGCACGCGCCGGCCGAGCACGACACCGACGTCGACCCGCAGGCGCCCGCTCGGCGCGGACTGGGTGCGGGCGAGCGCGCTCTCGGTCTCCGCGACCTCGGCGAGAATGCGCACGCAGCGGTCGTAGTAGGCGGCGCCGTCGGGGGTGACGCTGACGCGCCGCGTCGTGCGGTTCAGGAGCCGGACCGAGAGCCGGGACTCGAGCCGCTGGATGAGCGTCGTCACGGTCGCCTTCGGCATCCGCAACTGGCTGGCCGCGCGCGAGAACCCTCCGGTGTCCACGACCCGCACGAAGACCTCCATCGCCTGCAGTCGATCCAAACCTTCCACCCGCCGTATTGTTCAGATAATTGAACAGTCAATTCCATTCTAACTAGTTTGTCCTGATTGAATAGATCAATATGATGCAGTGCATTGAGCCTTCTTCGAGACTAATCCATGAGTCCTACCCAGCGCCGCTGGCAGGTGTCCGCGTGCGCCCTGGCGCTCGCGCTGGGCGCCTGCAGTAAAGCTCCCGCCCCGCCGCCTGCGAGCGCGAACCAGGCGCCGCCGCCGGTCAGCGTGGCGGCCGCCATCGAACGCGAGGTCCGGGAGAGCGACGAGTTCCCGGGCCGCATCGAGGCGACGGACGCCGTCGAGGTCCGGGCCCGGGTCAACGGCTACCTGCAGGCCGTGAAGTTCGAGCCCGGCGCGCTCGTCCGCAAGGGCGATCTGCTGATCGTCATCGACCCCCGCCCGTTCCAGGCCGCGCTCGACCAGGCCGAGGCGGCGCTGGCGAGCACGCGCGCCCAGCTCGCGCTCGCCCGTACCGAGCTCACGCGGCAGGAACAGCTCCTCAAGGACCGCGCGACCGCGAAGCGCGAGTACGACACCGCGGCGGCCCAGGTGCAGAGCCTGGAGGCGCGCGCCCACGCCGATGCGGCGACGATCGCGACCGCCCGCCTCAATCTCGAGTACACGCACATCACCGCGCCGATCAGCGGCCGCGCCGGCAAGGACGAGGTGACGGTCGGCAATCTCATCCAGGGCGAGGTGCCGAATTCTCCGGTGCTGACCACGATCGTCTCGCAAGACCCCGTCTACGTGTCCTTCGAGGCCGACGAGCGCGCCTATCTGAAATACATCGGACCGGCGCGCAACGGTCAGCTCGAGGTCGCCGTCGGTCTCGCCGACGAGAAGGACTTCCCGCACCAGGCGAAGCTCGGCTTCATCGACAACCGCATCGACACCGCGAGCGGCACGGTGCGCCTGCGCGCCGTGCTCGACAACTCCGCCGGGCGCTTCACGCCGGGGCTCTTCGCGCGCGTGAAGCTGAACGCGACCGCCGCGCCGCGCCGCGTCGTGATGGTCGCGGATCGCGCAATAGGCACCGATCAGAGCAAGCGCTTCGTGCTGGTCGTCGACGACCAGCACCTCGCGCAATACCGCGAAGTCCGCATCGGTCGCGCCGAGCGCGGCCTGCGCGTGATCGAGGACGGCCTGAAAGCCGGTGAGACGATCGTCGTCAACGGCCTGCAGCGCGCGCGGCCCGGCATGCCCGTCACGCCGCAGACGGTCGAAATGGACGGCGTGCCCGGCGGCGCCCCCGCGGAGGCCCCGGCGGCGAAGTAATGGTCGATTTTCCGCGCCATTTCGTCGATCGCCCGATCCTCGCGGGCGTGCTCTCGCTCCTCGTCTTCTCCGCGGGCCTGCTCGCGCTGAAATTCCTGCCGGTTTCGGAATATCCCGAGGTCGTGCCGCCTTCCGTCATGGTGCGCGCGACATACCCCGGCGCGAATCCCAAGGTCATCGCCGAGACCGTCGCCGCGCCGCTCGAAGAGCAGATCAACGGAATCGAGAACATGCTCTACATGTCCTCGCAGGCGACGACGGACGGCGTGCTGCAGTTGACGGTCACGTTCAAGATCGGCACGAACGCCGAGCTCGCCGAGACGCAGGTACAGAACCGCGTGCAGCGCGCCCTGCCGCGCCTGCCCGAGGAAGTCCGCCAGATCGGCGTCGTCACGCAGAAGCAGTCGCCGAATCTCACCATGGTCGTGCACCTGCTCTCGAAGGACGGGCGCTACGACGAGCTGTATCTGCGCAACTACGCGGTGCTGAACCTCAAGGACAATCTGCAGCGCATTCCGGGCATGGGGGAGGTCGCGGTCTTCGGCGCGGGCGAATACGCGATGCGCGTGTGGCTCGATCCCTCGAAGCTCGCCGCGCGCTCGCTGACCGTCACGGACGTCGTCGCCGCGGTCCGCGAGCAGAACCAGCAGGTCGCGGCCGGCGTCGTCGGCGGTCCGCCGGCGGCGAAGAACGCGGAATTCCAGCTCTCGGTGAACGCGCAGGGCCGGCTCGCGAACGAGGAGGAATTCGGCAACATCGTGCTCGCGACGACGGCGGACGGCGGCGTGCTGCGGCTGCATGACGTCGCGCGCATCGAGCTCGGGGCCGGCGAATACGCGCTGCGCAGCCTGCTCGACAACAAGCCCGCTGTCGCGATCGTCGCGTTCCAGGCGCCGGGATCGAACGCGATCGCGCTCTCGAACCAGGTGCGGAAAACGATGGCGGAGGCGAAGAAGAGCTTCCCGGCGGGTGTCGACTTCCAGATCGTCTACGACCCGACGCGCTTCGTGCAGAAATCGATCGAGGCCGTGGTCAGCACGCTGCTCGAGGCCGTCGCGCTGGTCGTGCTCGTGGTGCTCATCTTCCTCAAGACCTGGCGCGCTGCGATCATCCCGCTCGCCGCCGTGCCGGTCTCGATCGTCGGCACGTTCGCGGTCATGTACGCGTTGGGCTTCTCCATCAATACGCTGACGCTCTTCGGCCTCGTGCTCTCGATCGGCATCGTCGTCGACGATGCAATCGTCGTGGTCGAGAACGTGGAGCGCAACATCGAGCTCGGCTTCCACCCGATCGAGGCCGCCTACCGCGCGATGCGCGAAGTGAGCGGACCCATCATCGCAATCGCGCTGACGCTCTGCGCCGTGTTCGTGCCGATCGCCTTCATCAGCGGTCTGACGGGCCAGTTCTACCGCCAGTTCGCGTTGACGATCGCGATTTCGACCGTCATCTCGGCGTTCAACTCGCTCACCCTCTCGCCTGCGCTCGCCGCGATGCTCCTCAAACCCCACGATGCGCCGCGCGACTGGCTCATGCGCGCGATGGACGCGGCGTTCGGCTGGTTCCTCAATGGCTTCGAGCGCCTGTTCCTGAAATCCGCGACGGGCTACACGGCGGCCGTCGGCCTGCTGATGCGCCACCGCTTCAGTGTCGTGCTCGTCTACCTCGGGCTCATCGCCGTGACTTACGTCGCGTTCACGATCGTGCCGCGCGGCTTCGTGCCGGCGCCGGACAAGCAATATCTCATCGCCTTCACGCAGTTGCCGGACGGCGCCTCGCTCGATCGCACGGAGCAGGTCATCCGCCGCATCACCGACGTCGCGCTGAAGACGCCCGGCATCGAGAACGCGGTCGCCTTCCCGGGCCTCTCGATCAACAACTTCACGAACGCGCCGAACGCGGGCGTGATGTTCTTCGGCCTCGACGAATTCGCGAAGCGGCGCACGCCCGATCTCTCGGGCGGCGCACTCGCGATGGAGCTCAACAAGCGCCTCGGCGCGATCGAGGATGCGTTCATCGCGGTCTTCCCGCCGCCGCCCGTCGAGGGCCTGGGCGCCATCGGCGGCTTCAAGCTCGAGATCGAGGACCGCGCCGGACTCGGCGACGAGGCGCTCTACCAGACCGTGCAGGCCGTGCAGATGAAGGCCTGGCAGACGCCGGGGCTCGTCGGCGTCTTCTCGAGCTATCAGATCAACGTGCCGCAGCTCTTCGCGGACGTCGATCGCGTGAAGGCGAAGCAGATGGGCGTCGCGCTCGGCGACATCTTCGCGACGATGCAGGTCAATCTCGGCTCCTATTACGTGAACGACTTCAGCCGCTTCGGCAAGACCTATCGTGTGGTCATCCAGGCCGATGCGCCGTTCCGCGCCCACGCCGAGGACATCGCGCAATTGAAGACGCGCAACAAGGCGGGCGACATGGTGCCGCTCGGCGCGCTGCTGAAAGTGGAGAACAGCTACGGGCCCGATCACGCGATGCGCTACAACGCCTTCCCCGCCGCCGACATCAACGGCAGCGGCGCGCCGGGGGTGGCCTCCGGGCAGGCACAGGCGATGATGGAGAAGATCCTCGCCGAAACGCTGCCGAAGGGCATCGGTTTCGAGTGGACGGATCTCACGTACCAGGAGATCCTCGCCGGCAATACCGCCGTCATCGTCTTCCCGCTGTGCGCGTTCCTCGTCTTCCTCGTGCTCGCCGCGCAGTACGAGAGCTTCCGGCTGCCGCTCGCGATCATCCTCATCGTGCCGCTGTGCCTGCTGTTCGCGATCGGCGGCGTGTTCCTCACGCACGGCGACAACAACATCTTCACCCAGATCGCGCTGTTCGTGCTGATGGGGCTCGCCTGCAAGAACGCGATCCTGATCGTGCAGTTCGCGCGCGAGCTCGAGCGCCACGAGCACGGCGCGGGTCCGGTGCGTGCCGCGCTCGAAGCGTGCCGCATGCGCCTGCGGCCGATCCTGATGACGTCTTTCGCGTTCATCATGGGCGTCGTGCCGCTCGCGACCTCGACCGGCGCGGGCGCGGAGATGCGCCGCGCGATCGGCGTCGCGGTCTTCTCGGGCATGCTCGGGGTGACGATCTTCGGGTTGTTCCTGACGCCGGTGTTCTACGTCCTCGTGCACGGCTACCACAAGCGGAGCCAGCACGCATGAACACGCTGCGCCTGCTGCCGCTCGCGCTCGTCCTCGCCGGCTGCTCGCTCGCGCCGAAGTTCGAGACCCCGCCGGTCGCCGTGCCGGCCGCGTTCAAGGAGCTCGCGCCGGACGAGCGCGGCAACTGGAAGACCGCGGAGCCGGGCGACGCGCTGCCGCGCGGCGCCTGGTGGACCGTGTTCGGCGATCCGCTGCTCGACGCGCTCGAGAACGAGGCCCGCGTCTCGAACCAGGATCTGAAAGCGGCCGCGGCGCGCGTGACCGCGAGCCGTGCCGTGCTCGGGCTCACTACGGCCGAGCGACTGCCGCGACTCGACGGCGGCTTCGGCGCGATGCGCTCGCAGCCGGGCCCGGTTCAACCGGGCCTGCCGCCCGGCACGAAGCTCGATCCCTACACGGTACTGCGCGCCCAGGTCACGGCGAGTTACGAAGTCGATCTCTTCGGCCGCATCGCCGACAGCGTGCGCGCCGCGCGCGAGGACGTCGCGGCCCGGGAAGCGCTCTACGCCTCGATGGAGCTCACGCTCGCGGCGGATCTCGCGCAGACCTATTTCGCGGCACGCCAGGCCGAGGCCGAGCTCGGGGTCCTGGGCGCCGCGGTGAAGCTCCGCGCGGAAGGGGTGCAACTGCTCGGGAAGCAGTATGCGGCCGGCGCGATCGGCGAATTCGATCTCGCCCGCGCGCGCACCGAGCTCGCCACCTCGGAAGCGGATCTGAAGGCGCTCGTGCGTTCCCGCGCGCAGTTCGAGCACGCGCTTGCGGTGCTGCTCGGCCGGCCGCCTGCCGAGTTCTCGCTGAGCGGGGGGACACTCGCGGCCACGCCGCCGCAGGTGCCGGCCGGGCTGCCGTCGAGCCTCCTGGAGCGGCGTCCGGACGTCGCGGCCGCGCAGCGCGAGATGGCGGCGGCGAACGCGCGCATCGGGGTCGCGAAGGCCGCGTTCTTCCCGGTGTTGAACCTCACCGGCGCGTTCGGCTTCGAATCCGGCGATATCACGGATCTGTTCCAATGGTCGAGCAAGACCTGGGTGCTCGGACCGATCGCGGGCACGATGCTCGCGGCACCGATATTCGACGGCGGCCGCAACCGCGCGAACCTCGACCGTGCCTATGCCGCGCTCGAAGAGTCCGTCGCCTCTTATCGCCAGCGCGTGCTCGGCGCGTTCAGCGAGGTCGAGGACAACCTCGTCGCGCTCTCGACGCTCGCCGCGCAGTCGCAGGCGATCGCGGTCGCCGTGGAACAGGCGAGCGCGGCGGCGAAGATCGCGAACGTCCGCTATACCGCGGGGGCGACGGGCTATCTCGACGTGCTCGACGCCGAGCGCACGCGGCTCACCGTCGCGCGTCAGGAACAGGCTCTGCGCGGCGCGCGCGCCGTGACGACGGTCGCGCTCATCCGCTCGCTCGGTGGAGGATTCCAAAGCACGCATTAGACGAGGCAGGGATGCGCCGGCCGCAGCGGCCGGTTTCGACGACTGCAGAGGCCACTCGATCATGAATTCCCGCAGAACCTTACCGACCGTCGAAAAGCACTACCGGCGCACGCTCGACAAGGCCTGGGACGCGCTGGCCGCCGGACGCGAGCCCGAGCTCGGTCTCGCCCGCGCCCATGTCCGCGACTCCTGGCTGCGTGCGCTCGAGCGCGGTCTCGATCCGACGAAGGAACGCGTCACGCGCATCGGCGAGGCGACGCTCACCGCGCTGCGCACCGAGCACGGCGAATTCCTGCTCGCCGCGAATCACGCCTGGAACCTCCTGCAGGACATCCTCGAAGACACCGACAGCCTGGTCACGGTCACCGCGCCGAGCGGCATCCTGCTCGACGTGCACTGCAGCCCGCGGCTGCGCGATCGCGCGGCACGGCTCGAGGTGGGTCCGGGTTTCGACTGGAGCGAGGAATCCGGGGGCACGAACGCGGCCGGTACGGCGCTCGCGCTGCGCACCGCCGTCGAGGTTCATCACGCCGAGCACTTCCTCGGGATCGCGAGGACCTGGAACTGCGCGGCCGCGCCGGTCTTCGACACCGCGGACGACACGCTGCTCGGCGTGATCGACGTGACGACCTGCAACGACACCTACGACCCGAAGAGTCTCGCCGTCGCGATCACGACCGCCCAGCAGATCGAGCAGGCGCTGCATTCGCGCGAGCTCGCACGCTGGATGCAGCTCATGGAGTGGTATCACGGCGTCCTGCCGCGCTGGCCGCGCGACGCCCTCATCCTCGTCGATCGCAAGGGCCGCATCGTCACGGCGAACGACATCGCGCGCGCCCGCTGCGCGGCGGACGGCGCGGGAGATCAGCTCTGGCGCGGCCGGCCGCTGCTGACCGCGCAGCCGCCGGCGGATCTCGCGGCGTACAACGCGAAGCTGCCCGGCTGGGCGCGCGTCGCGGCGCTCGAAGCCGCGCCGGCGGCCCACGGCTGGCAGGGCGGCGTGCTCGTGCTCGACGCGCCGGGGCAACGACGTACGGTGCAGGTGCCGGCGGTTCCGCGCGTCCCGGATCCCCTGCCGGAGATCGTCGGCTCGAGCGCGGCGCTGCGGACGGTGAAGCAACAGGCGCAGCGCATCGCAGGCTCGACGGCGCCGGTGCTGCTGCTCGGTGAGACGGGCTGCGGCAAGGAGCTGTTCGCGCGGGCGCTGCATCGCCTCTCGCCGCGCGCCGACGGTCCGTTCGTGGCGGTCAACTGCGGCACGCTGACGCGCGAGCTCGCGGCGAGCGAGCTGCTCGGCTACGAGCCCGGCGCGTTCACGGGCGCGGCGCTGAAGGGCCGGCTCGGCAAGTTCGAAGAGGCGGACGGCGGCACGCTCTTCCTCGACGAAGTCGGCGAGCTGCCGCTCGAAGTGCAGGTGAGCCTGCTGCGCGCGCTCCAGGATCAAATCATCGTGCGCGTCGGCGGCAATCGCGAACGGCGCGTGAACGTCCGCGTCGTCGCGGCGACGAACCGCCAGCTCGAAGCGGACGTGCAGGCGCAGCGCTTCCGGGCTGATCTCTACTACCGGCTGAAAGTGCTCATGCTGACGATCCCGCCGCTGCGCGAGCGGCGCGAGGACGTGCTGGAGCTCGCGACGCACTTCCTCGTCCAGCTCGCCGCCGACTACGGTCATGGCGCGAAGGAGCCGAGCGTCGGGCTCGCGCGCTGGCTCGCGCATCACGACTGGCCCGGCAACGTCCGCGAGCTGCGCGCCACGCTCGAAGCAATGTATCTGCTCACCGACGCGGCGACGCTCGACGTGCCGGATCTGCCGGCCGACCTGCGCGGCTCCCCAAGCCCGTCGGCGACGCTTACCGCGACCGGCAGCTCGATCGCCGAGCTCGAACGCGAAGCGATCCTGCGCGAGCTCTCGGCGCACGACGGCAATCGCGTCGCCGCCGCGCGGCGGCTCGGCATCTCGCGCAGCTCGCTGTATCGCAAGCTGAAGCACTATCGCCTGGAAACCCCGCACTGAAGATCGTCCGCATCAATATTTGACGCCGTACGACGACGCTCGCCCGCGTGTCCCAATCTGCGACTGCGCGCGACAGTGATGTCCTGCATTGAACCCGCCGCCGGACACCGTGTCGCCGCACGGCGCGCCGGCCGCTGATCCGCTCGTGCGGCTTCCGCCACTTACCGCATTGCGACACGCCGCGACGCATGCCGCGCGCCTGGCATCCATCTTGCGTTCGCCACGCCGCTCATAATCACAACTTGGGAGGTCTCTGGTGAACAAGCTAATTTGCGCGTCCGTGCTCTCGGCCGTGGCTCTGCACCCGCTCGCCGCGGTTGCCGCCGAGGGCACGACGCCCGACGCCTATGTCGCCTGGTTCAATGCGAACCAGGCGGCGAAGCCGCAATTCGTCGATGGCGACACGATCACGTTCGACAAGGCCGACATGATCCGCCCGTTCATTCCCGCCGAATACCAGGGCGAGATGATTTACGAGGGCATGTCCGTGCACATCAAGGACGCCGGCGACATCACGCCGCCGCAGAGCTACAAGGACGCGACCGCGAAGTTCCAGCCGCAGGTCACGCTGGAGAGCGACGGAGCGATCAAGAACTACGTCGCCGGTCTGCCTTTCGATCCCGCGAAATTCCAGGCGGGCAGCGCCGAGGACGGCATGCGTCTGGCGTGGAACTTCAACTTCCGCTGGCAGAACCAGGGTCTGCAGAATCAGGAAGTGCACTGGGTGTGGGTGCGCAAGGGCGGCAGCCACGACGGCCACGAGGTGATGAACGATCGCTACAAGGCGTTCTACAAAGGCGGCGGCACGTTCGAACGCGTGCTCACCGGTCCGTATCAGCGCGTGTATCTCTCGCATCGCGTGGATCTGCCGGACAGCAATTACCGCGTCGCGGGGAGCTGGGCCGACAACACGGAGTTCCGCGAGTACACGGGCTTCACCTCGCCGTTCGACATCGCGGGCACGGCCTTCCTGATCCTGCGCTACGACGATCCGCGCAAAACCGACGACTCGTGGGCGTACATCCCGTCGCTGCGCCGCGTGCGCCGCATCTCGGTCGAGGTGAAGTCGGACTCGCTGCTCGGCACGGATCACACGCTCGAGGACTTCTACTGCTTCGCGGGCCGTCCGCTCGAGTGGAACTGGAAGTATCTCGGTACGGCGAAGACGCTGGCCGTGGCGCGCTCGAAGAATGCGCACACGATCTACGGCGGGCCGAGCGGCTGGGTGCCGGTCGAGGACGACTGGGCGCTGCGCACCGTCGACGTCGTGCAGGCGACGCCGAAGCGCGACAACCATCCCTACTCCACGAAGTTCATGCACTTCGATCGCGATTCCGGCGAGTGCTACTACGCAAATGCCTACGACCGCGGCAACAAGCTGTGGAAGGTCTGGCAGCTCTCGAAAGTCTTCACCGACGATCCGTGGTATGTCGGCCAGAAGGACTTCAAGGCCGGCGACACGCCGCCCGGCACGCGCATGAGCGCGTTCCAGAGCATCAACGTGATCGACATGCAGAACAGCCGCGGCACGCTCGTGCCCTGCCGCGGCAGCGCCTATCCGAACAACCGTCCGGAAGACGTCAAGCGCATCATGGACGTGAACTACCTGACGGAAGGCCGCCGCTAGAAAACCCCGACGCCACACCGCACCCTCTTCTCTCGTTCCAGACAGGACGATGGAAGACTTCGAGGCCGCACCAGCGGCCTCTTTTTTTGGTCACCGGCGTGCGGGCTCGATCGACGCATGCCGCCTGGCTGATACCCGTCGCCCTCGCGCCTGGCAGGCGAGGGCGACGAGTTGGGAAGGGGGCGCGGCTCGGTACGTCGATGACCCGTCTCCGCGGTTCGATTGAGAAGCTCTTCGTCCCGAGCCGATCTCTCCTGCACTCGGTGCAACAGTCGATCGCCCGCGTAAAATTTCGGGGACACGACACTTGGTTCCCGGCACCTGTCGCCCTCGCGCAGGCGAGGGCCCATTCGGTGACCCCCGGCATCTGCAGTGAACTTCGGTCTGTCGAGTGCTCAGCGCCGCGCTGGTATGCTGCGCCGGCCCCGCGGTTCGACCTCGACGCCGGGGCTGAACGACTGGGCCCTCGCCTGCGCGAGGGCGACGAGCGGGCGGGGCCACGACACTCAATTTCGGGAGTGGCGCGGTTTCGACATGCGCGCTCGGTCGCGAAATTTAATGTCGTGTCCCCGAAATTCCCAGTCGTTCAGCCCCGGCGCCGAGGTCGAACCGCGGGCCCAGCGCAGTAAACGAGCGCGGTCCGGAACGGAGCGCTCGAAAGCCCGAGGTTCACTGCGCGTGCCGTCGGTCACCGACTGGGCCCTCGCCTGCGCGAGGGCGACAGGCATCAGCCGAGGCGGAGTGCGTCGAATGGCCCCGCCGTCTGGAGAAGAACTTCTTTCTTTGGGCTCTTCTTCAGACTGCGAGGTCGCTGGGGAAATTTTTTCCCGCGACCCACGCGTCACTCGATGCAGCAATTGATGGCCTTCGTCACGAGCTCCCGGACCTTCGCCAGCAAGCTCTGTTTCGGCTCCGGCGCGGCCGTCGTCGCCTCGGCGACCGGCACGACCTCCGCCTCCGCCGCCTCACCGCGCGTCCCGAGATTCACGCCCCAGAACAGCGAGTACAGGGCATACGCCTTCTCGAAGAGATCCTCCGCCTCGGCCTTGCGGCCGAGCGAGAGCTGCTTCGTGCCCACCTCGATGAGGCGCATCGACGCGGCGAGCAGGTGCTTCGAGATGCACCACACTTCGCCCTCGTAATCGACGACGACCTGCTTCAGGAGATCCTTGCGCATCTCGCGTACTTCCTCGAGCAGGTCGTAGTAGCGCGTCTTGCCGGTCTTCGCACCGGTGAAGAAGAGATGCTCCTCGATGCTGACGAGGTTCATCAGCGCGACGGTGAGATCCTCGTCCGAGGAGAGATCGAGAGCGCCGCGGGTCTTCAGGCCTTCGACTTCCGCGACGAGCTCGCGGGCATTGCGCAGCGGGACGTCCATGGCGCCTCCTCACTTCAGGATGAAGTAGAACGCGATGCTCAGCACGACGAGCGGGGCGATCGGCATCGCGACCTTCTGGAACGGGAACGCGGCGTGGCCGCCGTGACGGGCCTTCCGCCGCGCATAGAGCCGGGCCCCGGCCCAGAACGCGGCGCTGCCGAGCGCGACGCCGAGCAGCAGGCGATCGACGCCCCACAGCGTGTTGAACGGATGGCCGGTGATGCCGGCGAGCTGCAGCGGTGCGACGACGACGAGAAAGTAAGCGACGGTGACGATCGCCCCGCGCGCCGGGAACCCGATGCCGCGCGTGTCGAGCCAGCTCAGCGTCCAGATCACGAGCGAGACGACGAGCCCGCCGATCCACAGGCCCGAGATCAGATCGTCGATGCCGAGCCAGCGCGAAAGTCCGACGCCGAATCCGACGGCGACGGTGCAGACGGGGCACACGGCGTGCGCGGCGCCCGGCGCGCACAGCAGCAGGGCGGCAACCGCGCCGGGGCGGGGATTGCGGGCTTCGACGTCGGGACGACGCATGGCTCCTCCTCCGCGCCGGGATCACGGCCGTGCAGCCGTGCCCCTCATTGCAAATCATATCGCGGCGGGCATCACGCCACGTTGATGGGGAACAAGCGACGCGCAGTCCCGCGCGCCGCTGCGATGCCGTAGACTGGGACGGCACGGAGAGCCCCCGTTCGAACCAAGGAGACGCCATGCGAAAACCTTCAGGCGCCGCGGCGCTGTTGCGCCGTCTGCTCGCCGCGATCCTGCGGCCGCTGTTCCGGATCGAAATCCACGGCGACGCGCGCGAATTCGACAATCCGCGCACGCTCGTCGTCGCGAATCACGAATCCTTCCTCGATGGTCTCCTGCTCGGCGTGTTCCTGCCGGTCGAGGCGACGTTCGTGGTGCACACGCAGATCGCGGAGAACCCGTTCTTCGCAATGCTCCTGCGCTTCGTGCCGCACGTCGCGGTCGACGCGACGAGCGCGCTCGCGATGAAGGCTATCGTGAAGCAACTCGAGAGCGGCACGCCGGTCGTCATCTTCCCGGAGGGCCGCATCACGGTCACGGGCTCGCTCATGAAGGTCTACGACGGCGCCGCGTTCGCGGCCGCGCGCACCGGGGCGACCGTCGTGCCGGTGCGCATCGACGGCGCGGGCCGCAGTTATTTCGGGCGGCTCGCGGGCGTCTATCCGTTGAAGCTCTTCCCGAAGATCACGATGACCATCCGGCCGAAGCGTGAGATCGTCGTGCCGGAAGGCGGTGCCGCGAAGGAACGCCGTCGTCGCGCCGGCGAGCTCATGCGCCACATCCTGCTCGACATGCTCGTCGCGACGCGCCCGCAGCGCACGCTCTACGCAGCCTTCCTCGATGCGAAAGCGACGTTCGGCGCCGACTACAAGCTCGTCGAGGACGTGCGCCTGACCGAGGAATCCTACGGCACGCTGCTGCGCATGGCACTCGCACTCGTGCGCCTCGTCGCGCCGCTGACGCGCGAGGACGAGATCGTCGGCGTGATGACCCCGAACGCGGCGCCGACGCTCGGCCTCATCCTCGCGCTGTCGGCGGCCAAGCGCGTGCCGGCGCTCCTGAACTACACGGCCGGTGCCGAGGGCCTGCGCGCGGCATGCACGGCGGGACGGATCACGAACGTCGTTGCGTCGCGTAGCTTCCTCGAGAAGGCGAAGCTCGCGCACCTGCCGGCCGAGATCACGGGCGTGACGTTCCACTACCTCGAGGATCTGCGGCCCCGGCTCGGGCTCGCGGACAAGCTCTGGATCCTCTGGCATCAACGCTTCCCGGCATCCGCCGCGGTGCCGCAGCGGCCCGAGGATCCGGCGGTCGTGCTGTTCACGTCGGGCTCGGAGGGCAAGCCGAAGGGCGTCGTGCACAGTCACGCATCGATCCTCTCGAACGTCGCGCAGGTCCGCGCGGTCGCGGACTTCTCGCCGCTCGACAAATTCATGATGGCGCTGCCACTGTTCCATTCCTTCGGCCTGACCTGCGGCGTGATGCTGCCGCTCGTCTCGGGCTGCAAAGTGTTCCTCTACCCGAGCCCGCTGCACTATCGCGTCATCCCGGAGCTCGTCTACGACCGGAATTGCACGGTGCTGTTCGGCACCTCGACGTTCCTCGGCAACTACGGCAAGTTCGCGCATCCCTACGATTTCGGACGCCTGCGTTATGTCGTCGCGGGCGCGGAGAAGCTCTCGGAAGACGTGCGCAGGCTGTGGATCGAGAAGTTCGGCATCCGCATCCTCGAAGGTTACGGCGTGACGGAATGCGCGCCGGTCGTCGCGGTGAACGTGCCGATGGCCTGCCGCATCGGCAGCGTCGGCCAGCTCGTGCCGGGCATGGCGCACGAGCTCGAAGCGGTGCCCGGCATCGCGCACGGCGGCGTGCTGCACGTGAAGGGGCCGAACCTCATGAAGGGCTACGTGCTCTTCGACCGGCCCGGCGAGATCCAACCGCCGGCCTCGATTGGCGAGGGCTGGTATTCGACGGGCGACATCGTCGAGATCGACGCGGACGGCTTCGTGCACATCCGTGGACGGCTCAAGCGCTTCGCGAAGATCGCCGGCGAGATGGTCTCCCTCGAGACCGTCGAGCGGATCGCGGCGGGCGCGGCGCCGGGTGCGACGCACGCCGTCAGCACGCGGCCCGATGCCGCGAAAGGCGAGGCGCTGGTATTGTTCACGACGGCCGCGGATCTCAGGCGTCCGCAGCTCCTCGCCGCGGCGCGCGAGCTCGGTCTGCCGGAGCTCGCCGTGCCGCGCGCCATCGAGCACGTGAAGACGATTCCGCTGCTCGGCTCGGGCAAGACGGACTACGTCGCCCTGAAACGCCTGGCCGAGGCCACGACCGCCGCCGCCGAAACTACGGAGTGACTGCATGAGCCACGCGCCCCATCTCGCGCCTTCGGATACCGTGGGACTCCCGCTCTGGTCGCGCGCGCTCGGCGCCGTGCTCGTCGCGCAGTTCCTGTCCGCGCTCGCGGACAACGCGCTGCTCTTCGGTGCGCTCGCGCTCCTGAAAGCGGAACGTTATCCCGAGTGGTCGCAGCCGCTGCTGCAGGAGTTCTTCGTCGCGGCCTTCATCGTGCTCGCGCCGTTCGTCGGTCCCTTCGCCGACGGCCTCTCGAAGGGCCGCGTGATGCTCGTCGCGAACGGACTGAAGCTCTGTGGCGCGCTCGGCATGGCGGTCGGCCTCAATCCCTTCCTCGCCTACGGCATGGTGGGTGTGGGGGCTGCGGCGTATTCGCCGGCGAAATACGGCATCCTCTCGGAGCTGACGTCCGCCGAGAATCTGGCGAACAGTCTCATGGAATCGTCCACGATCGCGGCGATCCTGCTCGGCGCGATCGCGGGCGGCACGCTCGCCGACTGGAACGTCGCCGCAACGCTCTGGATCACCGCGGGCTGCTATGGGCTCGCGGCGGCCGCGAACCTGCTCATCCCGCGCCTGCCGGCCGCCCATCCGCTCGCGAACGTCTCCTTCGGCAACGTGCTGCGCGATTTCCTCGCCGCGACACGCGAGCTCTTCAGCGTCGACGACGCGCGCTTCTCGATCATCGGCACGAGCCTGTTCTGGGGCGCGGGCTCGACGATGCGCTTCCTGCTCGTCGCCTGGGTACCGGTCGCACTCGGCGATCCCTCGAACGGCACGCCGGCCTATCTCAACGCCATGGTCGCGATCGGCATCGTGGTGGGTGCGGCACTCGCGGCGAAGTTCGTGCCGCTCGAACGCGTCGACCGCGCGCTGCCGGCAGGCGTCATGATCGGCCTCGCGGTGTGTCTGCTCGCGGGCACGTCGCACAAGGAGGCGGCCTACGTCATCATGATGCTCGTCGGCGCCTGCGGCGGTTTCTTCGTCGTGCCCCTGAACGCGCTCCTGCAGGAGCGCGGCCATCGCAGCGTCGGCGCGGGCCATGCCATTGCCGTACAGAATCTCGCCGAGAACGCCGCGATGCTCATCATGATCGGCGCCTACACGTTCGCGATGCGCGAAGGCGCGCCCGTCGGGTATGCGGCCGCGGGCTTCGGTACCTTCCTCGCGCTCGCGATCGGCGCCTTGTGGGCCCATCGCGCGCTCGTCACTCGGCGCCACGCGTGATGCGCCGCATCATCGCGAATGCGGCCGCGGCACGCCCGACGATTTGATCCGAATCAAGGGCATGCCCCGGTCGCCTGCCAATGATCCGGGTTCGTCGCCTGCGGGGTGCGGGCGCAGAAATGGTGTGGCGGACAGACCTGAAGGGGGAACTATGCGACAGGGTTCATGCGTGTTGGGGCTGGCGATTGGGCTGTGGTGCGGCGGGGCGGCGGCGGCGACGCTGCAGGGCGTCGTCTCGGACAAGGAAGGTAAACCCGTACCGGGTGCGTTCGTGATGGCGACGCAGGGCGAGCGCAAGATGACGACGACGGTCGTCTCCGACGCCGCGGGCCATTTCGCGATCACTGATCTCTTCCCCGAGAAGTACACGCTCGCCGCGACGCGCATCGGCTACGCGCCGGACAAGATCGCCGACTTCCAGCTCGCAGTCGGCGGCGGCAAGCGGGACTTCAAGCTCACGACGACGGATCCGACGGATCAACTGCCCGGCAACATGTGGGTCGCGGCGCTGCCCGACGGCGAATTCAAGGCGCGCTTCATCACCGGCTGCACGATCTGTCACGACCCGGGCTCGAAGACGATCCGCAAGCCGCGCACCGAGCAGGACTGGGCCGAGAAGATCGAGCTCATGAGCAAGCGCCTCGACATCTACAGCGTGATCCCGAAGTTCGACACGAAGGAGCTCGCGGCGTGGATGATTGCCCAGAAATACGGATCGAAGCCGGCCGACGTGCCCGTGCCCGATCCGGGCAAGGACGCGACTGCGAGGTCCACGATCACGATCTACGACGTCGGCTATCCCGACTCCTGGGCGCACGACATGGTCGTCGAGCCCGCGACGGGCGCGGCCTGGGTCGGCGACTATCCCTACGACGAGCTCGTGCGCGTCGATCCCGTGACCGGCGAGCAGAAGCGCTTCAAACTGCCGACGAAGGGCGGCGGCATGCACACGCTGCACTTCGACAAGGCCGGCAAGCTCTGGATCACGCTGCAGCTCGCGGACATGGTGACGAGCTTCGACCCGGCGACGGGCGCGTTCCAGCTCTATCGCGGCTTCCGCAAGGGTTCGCTCATCCACTCCTTCGCGTATGACGAGCAGGGGCTCATCAAGCTCGATGCGAAAGGCCGCATGTGGCTCTCCGAGTTCGGCACGAACACAATCGCGAGCCTGAATCCCGAGACCGGCGACATCAAGGAATACGAGCTGCTCGGCAAGGAAGGCCACACCTACGGCATCGCGCTCGACAGCAAGGGCAAGGTCTGGTTCACGAAGTACGTGGAGAACGTCTACGGCATGCTCGACCCGGATTCGGGACAGGTGACGGAGAAGCAGATGCCGCGGCCGGAGAGCGCGCCGCATCGCATGAGCATCGACGACGAAGATCGCTTGTGGATCCCGAACTCGAGCTACGGCACGCTCGCGCGTTACGACATCAAGACCGACACGTTGAAAGAGTATCCGCTGCCCGACAAGGACACGTTCCCCTATGCGAGCCGCTTCGACGGCGCGACGGGCACGGTCTGGGTGCAGGGCAACGGCTCGAACTCGCTGTACCGCTTCGACCCGAAGACCGAGAAGTTCACGAGCTATCGCATGCCGCTGAACACCGCCTACGGCCGCATGGTCGCGTTCGACTACAAGACGGGCGCGGTGTGGACCTCGCTCTCGAACTACCCGAACAAGCACACCGAGCGCCTCACCGGCTCGCTCGTGCGCTTCACGGGCGTCGAGCCGCCGCAACGTTGAGCGTCGCGCCGTCCCGTCGCGCGTGACGGGACGGCGCATTCCTTCTGATACCGGATCCATGCCGAGCCGCCGCCGTTTCCTGCAGCAGACACTTGCCGCCACCGCGGCGTTCGGCGTCGTGCCGGCGTGGGCGCGATCCGGGGCGGCAATTTCAGCGCGGCGACCGATCGTCGTCATCGGCGCCGGGCTGGCGGGACTCGCGACAGCCGAACGCTTGAGTGCGGCGGGAGAAGCGGTACTCGTACTGGAAGCTCGCGCCGCGCCGGGCGGACGGGTTCGCACCTGGCGTGGATTCGCGGACGGACAGATCGCGGAGGCCGGGCCGACGCGTATCGCGGACGTCCATCAGCGCTGCCTCGCGCTCGCCGGGCGGCTCGGTCTGACCCTCGAACCGTGCGAAGCGACGAGCGGCGAGGCGATCCTCGTCCATCGCGGCTGCCGGATCGGCGCGAGCGAAGCCTGCGATCTCGCCGATCCCGGTTTGGAGCTCGCCGCCGACGAGCGCGGCCTGACCGCCGGCGCATTGCTGGAGCGCTATGCGGGCGATTTCGCAGCACGACTCGGCGATCCCGACGCCGCGCTGGCGGCCGCTGCGTTCTGGCAGGACATCGACCGCCTGAGCTGGCCCGAGTGGCTCGCGATCCGCGGCGCCTCGCCCACCGCGATTTCCCTGATGACGCTCGGCGCGAATGCGCGGGAGCTGTCGGCGCTCTACGTGCTGCGCCAGATGGCGCTGCACCGGCCGGCGCGCGCTTACTTCCGCATCGCCGGCGGAATGAACCGGCTGCCCGCGACGCTCGCCGCGCGGCTCGGTGAGCGCGTGCGCTACGGCGTCGCCGTGACGCGGATCGAGCACGACGGGGGCGGAGCGCGCGTGCATGCGGTTTGGGACAGGCACATTTTTGCGGAGGGCGTTCGGGACAGGCACGATTTAGGGACGAAATTCGGGGGGACGAAATTCGGGACAGGCGCGAATTCGCGGGACCGCGACGGAGTTCGGGACGGAGTTCGGGACAGGCACGAATTCAGCGTCGAGGCGCGGGCCGTGGTCGTGACCCTGCCTCCTGCCGCGCTGCGATCGCTCGCCCTGGACCCGGGCCTGCCGGCGCCGCAGGCGCATGCGATAGAGAACGTACGGGCATATCCCGCCACCCGCTACGCCGTGCAGACGCAGAGCCGGAGCTGGCAGCGCGCAGGGCTGTGCGGCGCGGCGCGGACGGACGCCGGCGTGGAGATCGGCGAAGCGAGCTTCGGACAGCCGGGTTCGCACGGCCTGCTGCATGCGACGGCTTACGACCCGGTCGGTGCTTCGAGTGCCGGCTCGCCTTCCCTGCTACGGGGGGTCGATTACGCAGCGGAGGCCTTTCCCGGCGTGACCGCGGATTTCGAGCGGGGCCTTGCACTGCCCTGGGCGCGTGAGCCGCTGGCGGGCGGCGCGTTCGCGGGCTTCCGGCCAGGACAGCTCGCGGCGATGCCGTCGCTGCTCGCTCGTCCTACGAAATGTCTCCACTTCGCCGGCGAGCACACCTCGCCCTGGACGGGCTGGATGGAAGGCGCACTCGACTCGGCTGAGCGCGTGTGCCGGGAACTGCTGGCGTGAGGGGCCGATGACCGTCGCCCTGCTGATCCTGCACGGGCTCATCGCCGTGGCCTTGCTCGGCGCGGTGACGCATCAAACGGTCGCCTTGTGGTGGCCGGCCCGCAGCGGTGCGCAGACGTTCATTGCCCGCTTCAGCGCACGCCCGCCGCAGCGTTTTACGAACGCCGTCATCCTCCTCTATGTCGTGACGTTCGCCTTGGGCGCCTGGCTCTATCCCCCTTATCGCATCGATGTCAGGCTCGTGCTCGAGGACATGATGCTCCGGGCACCGACGGGCGCGTTCGAAATCAAAGAACATTTCGCGGCACTCGGCCTCGGCCTCCTGCCGGCATACGCCTACTACTGGCGCCAGCCGCTCGAGGACTTCCGGTGGACGCGACGCCTGCACGCCGCATTCCTCGCGGTGAGTGTCTGGTTCGGCTTCATCACCGGCCATGTGCTGAACAACCTGCGGGGCCTCGGAACATGACTTTCGGAGGTCTCGCACCAGCGTTCAGCGCCGCATTTGCGATGGGTTATGCCGCCGCTATGTTGTTCGGTATCACGCCTTTCAGCTACTACCCGGCGCTCCAGCACTTCTCATTGACGGCGCTCTCGGCCGCGGACGCCGGACCGCCGATTCTCTGGTACGGCTGGATCGCCTTTGGCTGCGCCGGCGGCGTGGGGGCGGCAACGATCGCTTTGGCGATGCCGCGGCGCTGGCAACACGATTTATGGCCGGTCGCCTCCTGGCTCATGCCGATTGCCGCCACGGTCGTGTTGATTTACCACGCCCGCGTGTGGTTCATGTAGGTCATGCACCGCCGCCAGCGATCGTTTCGCGTGCTGCTGACCGCGTGTGTGGTCGGGGTCCTCCATGTGCCATGTTCGAGTGCGAACGGCCGGATTTTTTTCGGCGACGAAAAGCCGGATGCCGAAGCGAACGGCGCACCCTTCTTCGGCTTCGTGCGTGACGGCGCAGGCGGAGGTGTCCCCGAGGCGCAAGTCACCCTCGAGAGCCGGGAAGCGAAGACCCGGCTCGTGCTGCAGACCGACAAGCTCGGCCACTTCTACTTCAGCGGCTTCCGCAAGGAATTCGATCCGAGACGCGTCCAGCTCGGGTGTGGGAAGACCGGATACCGGCTCGTCGCGAAGCGCCTGCAGCCCCCGCGCGGCAAGCCGACGGCGAAGACGCCGATCGAAGTGCACTGCACGCTCGAGAAAATCGCCGCGGAGTGAGGACTCGCGATCAATCGGCGGCTGGCGCGGTGATCAGGCCGCCATCGCGTGCCATGCGGTTCTCTGCGCGGGGTAACTTGTAGGGACTGCGTGCACCGAGGGTCCGCTCGTAAATCTCGCCGTAATTTCCGCCGAACCGCGCCACCGATTGATCCCCACGGAGCTCAGCCTCGACCATTTCGCGCAACGTGCGACGCACCACGCGCAAGAGGTCAGCATCGCCGACATGCAGGACGGGCGCGAGTGGTTCCAGGGTGAGGCGCTCGCGAAGTAACGTGTAATCGGAGGCCTGCGACGACGTGGCGTAGCCTTGGACGATTTCGACGAGGTCCGCACTGTAAGCGGCGCACTCGCCCCGCTCGAAAGCCTGCCAGGCCTGGAGGTCGTCGTCGAACACGCGGGCTTCGAGCGGAAGGCCGTGCTCGGCGAACCGGTCCTGCAGCGTCGTCGCCGCGCGGGTCGCCGTAGTGACGCAGATCGGACGACCGGCCAGCGCCTCGAGACCGGAGATATCGTCCCGAGTCCGGACGACGACGTGCTGACCATCGTGAAAATAGACGGGTCCGAACACGACAGGCCCCGCCATCGCACGCGTCGTGCTCGCCGTGAGACCGCCGACGACGAGATCGACGGCCGTGTCCTTCTCGAACGCCGCGACATTCGGGACAGGCACGAAGCGCACGGCGTCCCGCGAGCCACCGCGCGCGACGGCGACCGCCCGACAGAACTCGGCCTCGAAGCCTTCGTAGCGCCCGGTCGCGTCGCGTGCGACGAAGCCCGGAATCTCGGCGGCGACCCCGCAGACGAGATCGGCGGGGTCGGCGCGGGCGGAGTTCCCGCAGTTCGGCGTCGCGCAGTTCGGGACAGGCACGAATTGCAGCGCAACGACGAGCGCCCAGGAGATGCCTCGGCGGCGTCGCACGATCGACCGCCTCGGCACAGGGCACGCAGTTCGGGAGGGGCACGCAGTTCGGGACAGGCACGAATTGCAGCGCAACGACAGGGACAAAGTTCGGGACAGGCACTCGCCACGCGGCGCGGGCATGAGCGCTCAGCCACCCCAGGCGGCGAGTTCCTCCGCCGAGAAACCGGCCGCGAGCCGCGCCGCGGTGTTGAACGGCGGATGCGGCGGGGTCGCCGCATAGCGCCGCAGGAGGTCGGCGAACGCCGGCGCCGGTTCGAGACCGCGCTCGGCACACAAGTGCTTGAACCAGCGATTGCCGATCGCGACGTGACCGATCTCCTCGGCGAGTATGACTTCGAGGGCCGCGACTGCCGCCGCGTCGCCGACGGCGGCGAGCCGTCGCTGAATCCCCGGATTGACGTCGAGCCCACGCGCTTCCAGCACACGCGGCACGAGCGCCATGCGCGCGAGAGGATCGTCGACACTCTTGCAGGCCGCCTCCCAGAGGCCGTCATGGGCAGGAAAGTCGCCATACGAATGCCCTTGCGCATCGAGCAGCGCCACGAGCATCGAATAGTGGGTCGCCTCCTCGTCCGCGACCCGCAGCCAGTCGACGTAGAAAGCGACAGGCATGCCAGCAAAGCGCGCGACGGCGTCGAGCGCGAGATTGATGGCGTTGAACTCGATGTGGGCGATGGCATGGATGAGCGCAGCCCGACCTGCCGGCGTTGTCGGGCTTCTCCTCGGTACTTGCGCCGGGGGCACGAGCTCGGGACGTTCGGGGCGGCCCGGCTCCGCAACGGGCGCGAGGGTCATCTGCGGATCGATTTCGACATCCCCGAGAAGGGCATGAAGGGCGTGGACCGCCGCACACTTCTCTCCGGGTTCCACAATCAACAGCGCTGCCCGGGCTTGCGTTCTCAGCTCACGGGAAATCACATCCGACATTTCGTTCCGGTCCTTCGATCCGCAGGCGACGCACTCGTCGGCGTCGCTGGGACTGTAGCAGGGGATTCCAGTTCGGGACAGGCACGGAATTGCCGCAGTCAACTTCGCCAATCACAATGGCAAGGCCATGAATTTCTCCCGACCTGTACGTCGCTTCCTCCCGGCACTGGCCCTCGTTCTCGGGATTCCAATTCGGGACAGGCACGGATTCCGCAGGGATTCCAATTCGGGACAGGCACGGAATTGCCGCAGTCAACTTCGCCAATCACAATGGCAAGGCCATGAAATTCTCCCGACCTGTACGTCGCTTCCTCCCAGCACTGACCCTCGTTCTCGCGTTCCGGGCACACGCGTCCCCCGAGGGCTCGCGCAGCCTCGGACTCGACGCGCTCGATGCGCCCATGCCGGCGACCCGGCTCATCGCCGCCGGCGGTGCGCCCTCGCTCGATCTCGCCTCACTTCGCGGGCGACCGGTTCTGCTGCACTTCTGGGCCACGTGGTGCGCACCCTGCCGGCGCGAGATGCCCTTGCTCGCCGCCCTGCCGGAACGGCTCAAATCGAGTGGCCTGGGCGTCGTGTTCGTGGATATCGATCCGGCAGATCAAGAACCTGCCGCGATCAAGTTCGCGGCCGACACAGCGGTGCGCGCGCCCGTCTACATGGCCGTGCCGAGCGGACTGTCTTCGGACTTCTGGACCTGGGGTGTCCCCGTCACTTATCTCCTCGGGTCCGACGGGCGCATCAAGGGACGATTCCTCGGGCCGCGTCCCTGGGATTCCGCGGCTTTCGTCGCCGCATTGAGCACCGCGCTGAATTCCGCTTCGAAATGAGTCGGCGTACGCGATCGCCTGCGCTCACTCCGTGAATTGACTGTTCGCGAACAACTGCCTAGGGTCCTCGTTCGAGCCCGTTGTCGAACTCGCTCGAAGGAGGCCAAGGATGACCTACCCACGCTCTTCCATCGTGTCCGTCGAAGACACGCCCTACTACCACTGCATCGGCCGCTGCGTCCGGCGCTCGCATCTGTGCGGAGAGGATCGCCTGACCGGAAGGAGTTATGAACATCGGCGCGCCTGGATCCTGGAGCGTCTCCGTCTCCTGACTAAAGTCTTCGCGATCGATCTCTGCGCCTATGCCCTGATGAGCAATCACTATCACCTCGTCGTGCGCATCGATGTCGAGCGGGCGCAGGGCTGGTCGAACGACGAGGTCATCGCACGCTGGACCCAGATCTGCACCGGGCCGCCGGTCATTCGAAATCGTAACGCACGGTCGCACACACCGGCTGAGCAACGGCTCATCGAGCAGCTCGTCTCCACTTGGCGCGCGAGACTCTGCTCCTTGAGCTGGTTCATGCGCGAGTTGAACAAGCCAATCGCCGATCGCGCCAATCTCGAAGACGGGTGCAAAGGCCACTTCTGGGAAGGACGATTCAAGTGCCAGGCCCTGCTCGACCCCGGCGCCGTCCTGACGGCGATGGTCTATGTCGATCTCAACCCGGTACGCGCCGGCATGGCCGAGAGCCTCCAGGAATCCGACTTCACCTCTGTCCAGGCCCGCCTTTTCGAAATCGCACATGGCGCAGGCAATTCCGCAACGTCGCCGGCCCATGTAACGGCTCCGCCCCTCTTACCGTTCATGGGCGCCGAGCGCGGGGGCACCGAACCGCACTTGCCGTGCAATCTCCAGGACTATCTCGAGCTCGTCGACACCGCCGGCCGCCTCGCCCACCCGCACAAACGCGGCACCATCCCGACGACCCAGATCCCCATCCTCGAAGTGCTCGGTATCGCCCCCGACGAATGGCTTGCTACCGTCACACAGATGCAGCGTCGCTTCGAGCTGGTCCTGGGCTCCCCTTTGAGGCGGGAACTCTTTGCCGCGAAACAAGGGCGCCGCTGGCATCGCGGGAAGCTTGCCGCGCAACGTCTGTACCGACGCGCACAATCTTGACCACTGACGCCGCCATCGCGTCGCACGGCGTGTGCGACACGGGCGGCATTGCTACGGACGGTACCCGCTGACTCGCTTTCTTACTCGAGACGTATCCGCTTCCTGATTCGACGGCCAAGTTTCGACTGAGCGTTCATGTTTGCGTGGTTCTGCGAACCGGGCGGGCGGCAGCGTGGTCAGGCGATCGAGTTTGTGCCTGTCCTGTGTTGTTTCTGCCTGTCCCCGAATAACCGCCGCTGTTTTCCCACTTGTCGCCCTCGCGCAGGCGAGGGCCCAGTCGTTCGCCTCGGCGCCGGTGTC
>JACQWY010000050.1 GCA_016209015.1 Gammaproteobacteria bacterium
GGGGCGCCAATCCGCGAAATCCATCAGGGACAGCGCGCCTATGCGCAGCTCAAGTCCGGATATACGGCCGCAATCGACCCTCTCGCGCCATACCTACTGACTACTTGGCAATGTGGGAGCGTCCATATACGGACCTACGGCAACCCGATCAAATCTCGAGCCATTGCAGCACCTCGTCCTGCGCCGCGATCGCGTACTCCGCGCCGAGCTCGGCGGCGGCGGGCCCGAGCAATGCTGCGACCGTCTCGTGATCGTTCGTGCGCTGGCTGAGATGGGCGGCGACGATGCGCTTCAGGCGGCCGGCGGTGAAGTTGCCGAGGAACTCCAGCGCCTGGGCGTTGCTGAGATGGCCGTAGAAACCCGCGATGCGCCGCTTCAGCCGCGCCGGATAGGCACAGGTCTGCAGGCGCGCGGGATCGTGGTTGAACTCGACGAACAGGCCGTCGCACTCGCGGTATTCCGCGATGACGTGCGGCGTGATCGTACCGATGTCGGTGAGGATGCCGAGTTGCCTGCCGGCGTGCTCGAAGACGAACTGGCAGGGCTCGCGGGCGTCGTGCGGTACGGCCACGGGACGGATGCGGAGATCGCCGATTTCGAACACCGCGTGCTGGGAGAAGATGCGCGTGTCCGCGATCCTGCCGAGGCGCGCCTTGCCGCTCGCGAACGAACCGGCCGTCGCATACACCGGCATGCCGTATTTCTTGGCGAGCGGCGCGACGCCCGCGATGTGATCGTCGTGCTCATGGGTGATGACGATGGCGTCGATGTCGGCGGCGTCGAAGCCGAGCAGCGCCGCGCGCTCCTCGACGCTCTTCGCGGCATAACCGCAGTCGACGAGGACGAGCGTGTCGTCCGTCGCGACGAGCGTCCCGTTGCCGGCGCTGCCGCTGCCGAGGGCTGCGAGCCGCACCGGGCGAGTCGCCGCGCTAGAGCGCGGCCGCGTTGTAGGCGTTGAGGAGCCGGCCGAGCACGTCCTCGGCGATGGGCCCCGTCTCCCAGCGACCGTCCTTGTCGAGGACCGTCACTTCGGTCTTCTCGCCGACGCCGCTGACGTCCACCTGCAACTCGAACACGTCCTCGTCGTCACCCCAGAACTTCATCTTGGACATGAGGCTCTTCTTCGGCTTCATGCCCTCTTTCGCCGGCACCTTGACCATGTAGACGCTGCGGCTCTTGTCCGAGGAGACGATGTCGATGCCGGCGCGCTGCAGGGCGACCGCCGTGCTGCGCCAGGCCGCGGAGAAATCCTGGGCCAGCGCGATGTACATCTTGCCGCCGCCCGATTTCACGAGCTGCGCGCCGCCCGCGGCGAGACCCGTGTCGGCGTCCGGAGCAGCGGCCGCCGCGGTCTCACCCGCTGCCGCGGCGGCGGCCGGCGCGCCCGCCGCTGCCTCGACCGGCGTGCCGCTCAGATAGGACTGCAGCTTCGCGACGAACTCGCCTTCGAGCTCGACGTTGCGCGGCCGGGACTGCCAGACCTGATCGCCCGCCTTCGTCACGAGCTCCTCGCCGCGCTGCGAGACGTAGAGCACGGTCGTCCCGGCCTTCGCGCCGGCCTCGGCGAAGATCTTGAACTTGTCGCGCGTGAGCTTCTCCTGGTTTTCCTGCCAGACGGTCTCGATGACGCCGAGATCCGCGTCGTCCAGCTCGAGCTTGTAGTTGCTCTCCGCCATGAAGCTGCGCAGCTTCGGCCAGATCTGCACGGGCAGACCGTCGACGGCGATGACGTGCTCGTTCTCGAGCACCTTGACCGCTTCGTTCTGCGACTTCTCGATCTGTTCCTTGCGCTTGCGATCGGCGATGCGCTCCTGGTACGTCGAGTACGTCGCCTTGTCGCCGCCTTCCGGGATCGCCATCTTGTCCTTGATGGCCTCCGTGGTCAGATCGGGCGGGACCTCGAGGTCCGGCATCGTCTTGCTCTTCTTGTATTCGACGCGGTTGTCGGGAATGACTTCGTCGAGTTTGGGCATGATTTTGCTGCAGCCCGACAGCAGGGCGACGAGCAACAGCGAGCCCATGCAGGTCTTAAACATACCGGGGAGACCTCGGAATGAAATGAATTCGTGTGATGTAAAGCGGTGCACCGGCGTGCACGGCGGGCGACTCAAGAGACAAGCTTGAGTCCGGCTTGTTCCACCGCCGCGCGCACCTTCGGCTCGCACGCCGCCGACAGCCACGTCAACGGCAGCCGGATGCCCTCGTCGATGAGGCCCATCGCGTGCGCGGCCCATTTGACGGGGATCGGGTTCGCTTCGCAGAACAAATCGCGATGCAGTGCCGCGAGCGGTGCGTCGAGCCGGGCGGCCGCGGCGGCGTCGCCGGCGAGCGCGGCCTTGCACATCTCGTGCATCGCGCGGGGTGCGACGTTCGCGGTCACGGAAATCACGCCGTGGCCGCCGGCGAGGATGAACTCGCGGGCCGTCGCATCGTCGCCGCTCAGCAGGACGAAATCCGGGGCGCAGGTCTCGCGGAGCTTCGCGAGCCGGCTCAAATCGCCGGTCGCTTCCTTCACGCCGATGATGTTCGGTACTTTCGCGAGCCGGGCGATCGTCTCCGGCAGCATGTCGCAGGCCGTGCGGCCCGGAACGTTGTAGAGGATCTGCGGAATCGCGACGGCCTCGGCCACGGCCTTGTGGTGGAGATAGAGGCCTTCCTGCGTGGGCTTGTTGTAATAAGGCGTCACGAGCAGGCAGGCCTCGGCGCCGAGCTCCTTCGCCCGGGCGGTGAGCTGGATCGCTTCGGTCGTGGAGTTCGCGCCGGTCCCCGCGATGACGGGGATGCGGCCGGCGACCCGGCGTACGACGAATTCGATCGCGGCGCAGTGTTCCTCTTCGTTCAGGGTGGCGGATTCACCGGTCGTGCCGACGGCGACGATCGCATCCGTCCCTGCGGCGAGGTGGTGGTCCACGAGACTCGCGAAACGATCCCAGTCGACGGCGGAATCCGGCGTCACGCCGCCGCGCATGGGCGTCACGATCGCCACCATACTGCCTCGCAAGATCGCCATTGGGACCACCCAGGTAAAACGGTCGTGCATAGTAGCTTCCGGCCGGCCCCAACTCAAGGCGGGACGCCGGTTTACGGGCCGCGGACACCGTGCTGGAGCGCCGCGGTCCTTGCCCTACTGGCTGGAGTGCATGCAAAATCACCAGTCCGCCGATACGGCACACGCGACAGCCCTCAGTTGATGCAGAATTTCATTGCCATCTCGGTCATCGGAACGAACCGGCCGGGACTCCTCGAAGCCTTTTCCAAAGCCATCCGGGACTGCGGTTGCAGTATCGTCGACAGCCGCATGACCGTGCTCGGAGACCGGCTCGCGATGATGATGCTGCTCGCCGGCACCTGGGATGCGATCGCGAAAATCGAGAGCTCGCTCGCGCGGCTCGAGAACCAGTTGCAGGTGAAGGCGATTTCCCAGCGGACGGAAGCGCGCAAGCGCACCGGCAACCTGATGCCCTACGCGATCGAAGTCGTCGCGCTGGACCAGGTCGGCATCGTCCACGAGATCACGCAGTTCTTCTCCCAGCGCGACATCTGGATCGAGGACATGCACACCGGCACCTATGCCGCAGCCCATACCGGCACCCCGATGGCGTCCTTGCACATGACCATCAGCGTGCCGACCGATCTCTCCATCGCGGGCCTGCGCGGCGAATTCATGGATTTCTGTGATCAGTTGAATCTCGACGCGATCATGGAGCCCGTCAAGTAACCCGGTGACAGTCGAGTCCACCCCGACCCAGCGGCGGCTGTTCGTGCTCGACACGAATGTGCTGCTGCACGATCCGACGGCCGTGTTCCGTTTCAAGGAGCACGACATCTACATCCCGATGATGGTGATCGAGGAGCTCGACGCCGCGAAGAAGGGCGTCTCCGAGGTCGCGCGCAACGGGCGCCAGATCAGCCGCTTCCTCGACGATCTCATCAACGATGCCGACCGCGGCGCGATCGAGGCGGGCCTGCCGCTGCCGACGCCCGGCAACGGGGCGACCGGCCAACAGCCGAGCGGCCGGCTGTTCCTGCAGACGCGGCCGATGGAGACGACCGTCCCGACCGGCCTGCCCGGCAACACGCCGGACAACAGCATCCTCGGCACGGTGCTGGCGCTGCGCGCCGCCTATCCGGGCCGCGACGTCACGCTGGTCTCGAAGGACATCAATCTGCGCATCAAGGCGCGGGTCATCGGCATCGGCGCCGAGGACTACTACAGCGACATGGTCCTCGACGACGTCAACCTGCTCTACACGGGCATGCGCGAGTTGTCGAAGGACTTCTGGTCGCAGCAGGGTGACAAGCTCGAATGCTGGCAGGCGGACGCCGCGACGTTCTACGCCGTGCCCGCCGCGACGTTCGAGAACTTCTACCCGAACGAATTCCTCTACAGCCCCGAGGACGGCGGACTCGAAATCATCGCGCGCCGCATCGAGAAGGGCCGCGTCGTCTTCGAGCGCGCGCGCGACTATCGCAGCGCGCGGCACACGGTGTGGGGCATCAACGCCCGCAACCGCGAGCAGAATTTCGCGCTGAACCTGCTCATGGATCCGGACGTCGACTTCGTCTCGCTGCTCGGCGTCGCCGGCACCGGGAAGACGCTGCTCGCGCTCGCCGCGGGTCTCGCCCAGTGCCTCGACAAGAAGCTCTACCGCGAGGTGATCATCACCCGCGAGACCGTGCCGCTCGGCCAGGACATCGGCTTCCTGCCGGGGACCGAGGAAGAGAAGATGAATCCCTGGATGGGGGCGCTGCTCGACAATCTCGAAGTGCTCGCCGAGACCGACGAAGGCGGCGAATGGGGCCGTGCCGCGAGCGCGGATCTGCTGCAGAACCGCGTGAAGATCCGCTCCATGAGCTTCATGCGCGGCCGCACGTTCTTCAACCGCTACATCATCATCGACGAGGCGCAGAATCTGAGCGCGAAGCAGATGCGCACGCTAATCACGCGCGCCGGTGCCGGCTCGAAGATCGTCTGCCTCGGCAACATCGCGCAGATCGACACGCCCTACCTGACCGAAACGACGTCCGGTCTGACCTACGTCGTGGATCGCTTCAAGGGTTGGGAGCACAGTGGCCACGTGACCCTGATGCGCGGCGAGCGCTCGCGTCTGGCCGATTACGCCACCCAGCACCTCTGAGCCGGCGGCTCGCGCGCGCCGGGTGTCCGGCCCTCCTGTAACACGCCGTCCGGCGCGGGACGTTATCATGCCCGCCATGTGCGGCAGCAAGCCTTGAGGAAGCAGCCTTGAGCTGGTGGGGAAAGGTCCTGGGCGGTGCTTTCGGGTTCGCCGCGGGCGGTCCGCTCGGCGCGCTGCTCGGCGTCGCGGTCGGCCATCACTTCGATCGCGGCCTCGAGGCGGGCCCCGCCCCGCTCGAGCACGCGCGCGCACCGACGATGGAAGAGCTGCAGACGGCGTTCTTCACGGCCGTGTTCAGCGTCATGGGCCATCTCTGCAAAGCCGACGGCCACGTCTCGCCGGCCGAGATCGCGATGGCCGAGTCGCTCATGGACCGCATGAACCTCGGGCCCGAGCAGCGCCGCGCGGCAATCGGTCTGTTCAACCAGGGCAAGGCGCCGGATTTTCCGTTCGACGCCGTGCTCGCGCAGTTCGAGCGCGAGGTCGGCCGCCAGCGCGACGTCGCGCGCTTCTTCCTCGAAATCCTGTTCCAGGCCGGCTACGCGGACGGTGAGCTCGGCGCGGCCGAACGCGCGGTGCTCTACGAGGTGGGGCGCCAGCTCGGGTTCGGCACGCTCGAGCTCGCCGCGATCGAGCTGCGCGCGCGCCCCGCCCCGCGCGGCCGGCAGGCCCCGCCGCAGCAATCGCTCGATGCCGCCTATGCGACGCTCGGCGTGCCGCGCACGGCCACGAACGACGAAGTCAAACGCGCCTACCGGCGGCTCCTCTCGCAGCATCATCCCGACAAGCTCGTCGGCGCCGGCGTGCCCGAGGAGATGATCGCGCTCGCGAACGAGAAGACGCACGAGATCAAGGAGGCGTACCGGCGCGTCATGGAAGCGCGCGGCGCCTGAACCATGGAGCGGCCGGTGCACTATTTCATCGCCGGCAGCGCCCCGCTCGCGCGCGGCCGGCTGCTGTGCGGGGCACTGACCGGCGCGACGCCCGCCACCGAGCGCGCGAAGATCACGCGCTTCGACAGCTTCGACGGCCTGCTCGAGACCGCGGGCCGCGTGTTGACCATCGAACGCCACGGCCGGCGCCACATCGCGAATCTGCGCCGGGCGGGCGGCGAGCGCCTCGACTGGACGGGCGAGCTGCAGCGCGTGCCGCGCTTCGCCGCGGACTTCCCGACCGCCGGCCTGCGCACGCTGCTCGGCCGCATGCTCGGACCGCGGGCGCTCCTGCCCGGCGTGTCGTTCACCTTCGAGCGCGAGCGCTACGGACTCACCGCGCCGAACGGCAAGCTGCTCGCGGAGCTCCTGCTGGAGCGTTATGCGAGCCCGCGGCTGACGCGTCATCACGGCGGCGATCTCGTGCTGCTGCGGCTGCGCGGCCTGCGCGGCTACGAAAAGGAACGCGACACGCTCGCCGCACATCTCGCCCGCGAGCCCGATGTCGAGCCGCTCGTCGTCGATCTGGCGGTCTTCCTCGCCGAGGCCGCGGGCGGCGCACCGCATCCCTATGTCGCGAAGCCCGCGGTCACGCTCGAGCCGACGCGCCCGGCCGCCGCGGGTGCCGCCGAGGTGCTCGCCGCGAACTTCGCGGTGATGCGCGCGAACGAATGGGGGATCCGCGCCGGCGTCGACGTCGAGTTTCTGCACGATTTCCGCGTCGCGATGCGCCGCATGCGGTCCGTCTTCATGGACTTCCGCAACGAGTTCCCGCCGGGCGAGGTCGCGCATTTCAGAACGGAATTCGGCTGGCTGAACGCCGTGACGGGCCGGCCGCGCGATCTCGACGTGATGCTGGACGTGATGCCTGCCGAGCTCGCCGCCGCGGGCATCGCCGCGCCGATTGCCGGGGCGATCGCGACCCGGCTCGCCGATCTGCGCGCGACGGCGCATGCCGAGCTCCTGCGCGAGCTCGGCGGCGCACGCTACCGGCGCTTCGTCGCGGACTGGCGGCGGCTCTTGAAGCGCGCCGCGGCCGCATCCGGCGGCAAGCCGCTCGCGAAGCGCGCCGCACAGGCGATCACGAAGCGCCATCGCCGCATCGTCGAACATCCGTGGCGTAACGACGGGAGCTGCACGCTCGAATCGCTGCACGAGCTGCGCAAGGAGTGCAAGAAGCTCCGCTATCTCGTCGAATCGTTCCAGTCGATCTACGCGCCGAAGACGATCAGGCGCGCGGTCGCGACGCTCAAGGGCTTGCAGAGCGCGATGGGCGAGGCCTTCGATCTGCACGTGCAGCGCACGCTGCTCGGGGAACTCGCCGGCGCGGCGCCGGGTGATCCGGAATGCGCTATGCTGGCGGACGCGCTGACGGCGCTCGATGCCCGACTCGCCGGCGCGGAGCAGCGCCGCCTCGGGACCGCGGCCGGCGCGCTCGAGGATTTCCGCGCCGCCTCCGAACGGCGCGTCTACCGGGAGCTGCTGCGCGCGACGTCGTCATGATCGTGCTCGCCACCTACAACATCAAAGGCGGCGTCGGCAAAACGGCCGCGGCCGTCAACCTGTCGTGGCTCGCGAGCCGCGCGGGCCTGCGCACGCTGGTCTGGGATCTCGATCCGCAGGGCGCGGCAACGTTCTATTTCCGCATCGAGGCCGAACCCACCAGCGACGCGTCGGCGCTGCTCGACAAGAAGCGCGGCCTCGGCGCCGCCATCCGCAGCACCGATTACCCGCGGCTCGACATGATCCCCGCTTCGCTCGGCCTGCGGCATCTCGATCTCGAGCTCTCCGAGTTCAAGAAGCCGACGGAACGCCTGCAGAAGCTGCTCGCCGGGCTCGCGCCCGACTACGACGTCGTCTTCCTCGACTGCGCACCGAATCTCTCGCTCGTCTCGGAGAACATCTTCGGCATGGCGGACTGGCTCGTCGTGCCGCTCATTCCGACGCCGCTGTCGCTGCGCGCCTACACGCAGTTGAAGAGCTTCTGCGAGACGGAAGGCCTCGACGCCTCGAAGCTGCTGCCGTTCTTCTCCATGGTCGATCGCCGCCGACAGTTGCACTGCGAGCTCGTGCAGCGCTTCGCGACGGAGCATGCCGAGCTCCTGCGGAGCTTCGTGCCGTACACGAGCCTCGTCGAGCGCATGGGCGAGGAGCGTGCGCCGGTCGGCACGTTCGCCGCCGGCAGCCCCGGCGCGCGTGCCTTCGAGGCGCTGTGGAAAGCCTGCGCGACACGCATCGGGCTCGTCGAGCCGGAAGCCGCGCCGGATCCGGCCCGACCACCCGCGTGACCGTGGCCGATTACGACGCTGCCGCACTCAAGGACGAGATCAGGGACTGGGGGCAGGCGCTCGGCTTCGGGCGTCTCGGCGTCGCCGCGATCGCGCTGCCGGACGACGAGCTCCGCCTCGCCGCCTGGCTCGAGGCGGGCCGCCACGGCACGATGGAATACATGGCGCGCCACGGCACGAAGCGCAGCCGGCCCGCCGAGCTCGTGCCGGGCACGGTGTGCGCGATCTCGGTGACGCTGCCCTATCTCGATCGCGACGCGCGGCCGATGCGCGAGGTGCTCGCCGAGCCGCACACCGCCTACGTCTCGCGTTATGCGCTCGGCCGCGATTATCACAAGGTCGTGCGCGCACGTCTGAAGGCGCTCGCCGGACGCATCGGCGAGCGCATCGGCGAATTCGGCTATCGCGTCTTCAGCGACAGCGCGCCCGTGCTCGAGCGCGCGCTCGCCCGCAATGCCGGCATCGGCTGGATCGGCAAGCACACGAATCTCATCCACCGCTTCGACGGCTCGTGGTTCTTCCTCGGCGAGATCTACACCGATCTGCCGCTGCCGCCGGACGCACCGTTCAAACGCGACCACTGCGGCACGTGCACGCGCTGCATCACGGCCTGTCCGACCGCGGCCATCGTCGCGCCCTACGCGCTCGACGCCAGGCGCTGCATCTCCTATCTCACGATCGAGCACCGCGGTCCGATCCCCGAGGAGTTTCGCGCCGCGCTCGGCAACCGCATCTACGGCTGCGACGACTGCCAGCTCGTCTGTCCCTGGAACCGTTACGCGAAGAAGAGCGTCGAGCCCGACTTCGCCGCGCGTCACGGCCTCGACGGCGCCTCGCTGCTCGCGCTCTGGGACTGGGACGAGGCGACGTTCCTGCGGCTCACCGAGGGCTCGGCGATCCGCCGCGTGAATTTCGAGCTGTGGCAGCGCAATCTCGCCGTCGCGCTCGGTAACGCGCCGCGCGATCCGGCGATCGCCGCCGCGCTCGCGCGCCGCCTGGATGCCGGCGTCAGCGAGCTCGTCGCCGAGCACGTGCGCTGGGCGCTCGCCCGCCACACGGCGGGACGGGATGCGCCGGCATGAACGGCGGTATCGAGCTCGATCCCCAGACCTACGAGTGGTGCGTGCGGCTCTTCGAGCACGCGCAGAAGCTGCTGAAGGTCGACATCACGTTCCATCACCAGCGCGATCAGATCGTCGAAGGCGACGTCTTCCTCTTCAATCATTTCGCGCGCGCCGAGAGTTTCATCCCGCAATACCTCATCTACCGCGAGACCGGCACGCTGTGCCGTTCGGTCGCCGCCGCGGAGCTCTTCAAGGGCAACGATCGCTTCGCGCGCATGCTGCGCGACGTCGGCGCCGTGCCGAACGATCATCCCGAGCTCCTGAAGCTGCTCGCCGTCGACATCCTGCGCGGACGCAAGGTCGTGATCTTCCCGGAAGGCGGCATGGTGAAGGATCGCCAGGTCGTCGACGGCAACGGCGAGTACGGCGTCTATTCGCGCAGTGCGAACGCGCGGCGCAAACATCATTCGGGCGCGGCGCGGCTCGCGACGGGCCTGCAGATCTTCAAGCAGGCGATCGCCCGGCGCCTCGCGCGCGGCCGGATGGCGGACCTCGAGCGCTGGGCGGACGAGCTCGGCCTGCCGTCGGCCGAAGTGCTCGTCGCGAACGCGGCGCGGCCCGTGACCATCGTGCCCGCGAACATCACGTTCCATCCCCTGCGCGTTTCCGACAATTTCCTGCGGCGCGGCGCGGAGCTCGTGCTGAAGGAGCTGAGCCCGCGCGCGGCCGAGGAGCTCGTCGTCGAAGGCAATCTGTTCTTCAAGGCGACGGACATGGACATCCGCCTCGGCGATCCGATCCGCCCGGCGGAGATCTGGAGCTGGTGGGAGCGTGCGCTCGCCGCCTGGCTCGCGCGCGATCTGCCGGGGCTCGACGCCGCGTTCCGGCGCGAGCACCTCGCGGGCTCGTGGCCCCGCCGGCTCGCGAACCGCGGCCTCGCTGCGAGCGTCGCGTCGCTCCGCGATCGCTACATGCGCGACATCTACCGCGCGGTGACCGTCAACGTGAGCCATCTCGCCGCACGGGCCGTGCTCGAGGCGCTCGAAGCGGGACGCGGCACGCTGCCGCTCGACACGCTCTGCCGCGTCGTCTATCTCGCGCTGAAGACTTTGCAGCGCGATGCGGAGATCCATCTCCATCGCGGCCTCGGGGATCCGGAGCGCTATCGGCGGCTGCTGAACGGGCCGCCCGAGGATCTGCGCGAATTCCTCGCGGCCGCGGCGGACGCGGGCCTCATCACGCTCACCGAGGGGACTTTGGAATTACGCGAGAAGCTGCGCCACGAGCACGGCTTCGACGCCGTGCGGCTCGAGAATCCGCTCGAGGTGTATGCGAACGAGATCGAGCCGCTGCCGGCCGTCGGCGCGGCGGTGCGCGCGGCCTGGCAGGCGCTCCCCGCAGTGCGCCCGGCGGACTGGGCACGGCACGCCTTCGACGACGAGCAGCGCATGCTCTCCCACGATCGGCGACAGTTCAGCGCGGCGAAGCATCACGAGCTCAACGCCAGCGAAACCGCGACGGCGGATCCCGCGCCCTTCCTGTTCACGCCGGAAGCGCCGCGCCCGCTCGGCGTCGTGCTCGTGCACGGCTTCCTCGCGACGCCCGCGGAAGTGCGTCCGTTCGGTGAGAAGCTCGCGCAGGCGGGCTATCCGGTGATCGGCGTGCGACTGAAGGGCCACGGCACCTCGCCCTGGGATCTGCGCGAACGCTCCTGGCGCGACTGGCTCGCGTCCGTCGCCGCGGGCGCGGAGATCCTGCGTCCGTTCGCGGAGCGGATCTGCGTCGTCGGCTTCTCGACGGGCGGCGCGCTCGCGCTCGCCTATGCCGCGGAGCAGCCGCCCGGGCTCGCGGGCGTGGTGTCGATCTGTCCGCCCCTGAAGTTCCGGAACCGCAACATGCGCTTCGTGCCGCTCGTGCACGGCGCGAACCGCTTCGTCGCATGGGTCGCGCAGCTCGAAGGGGTGATGCCGTTCCGGCCGGCGGAGACGGAGCATCCGCTCATCAACTACCAGCACATGCCGGTGCGCGGTCTCTACGAGCTGACGCGCATGGTCGGACATCTGCGCAAGACGCTGCCGGCGATCCGCTGCCCGGTCTCGATCGTGCAGTCGAGCGGCGACCCGGTCGTCGATCCGGCGGGCGCGGAGGAAGTGCGCGCGGCGCTGACGGTCGCCGACAAAACGCTGCACTGGGTGGAAGCACGACGCCACGGCATCCTCTACGAGGACATCGGCGCGACGCACGCGCTGGTGATGGAGTTCCTCGCGCGGCGCGCGGCCGCGCTCAGCCCTTGACGGGCGTCGCGCCCGGCGTCGCGGCAGGTGGCGCGGCCGGGGCCTGATTCGCGGTTCCCGCCGCGGGTTTCGCGGGCGGCGGCGGAACGGCCGCCGCGAGCCGCTTCAACCAGCCGCGCACCGCATAGGCGACGATCGCCTCGGCACCCCGATAATCGCGGCCCGCGCCTTCCACGACACTCTGCCGGTACGGCTTCCCGGGCTGGACGCTGCGCGCCTCGCGCCGCCGCGCCGCGGCGGATTTTACCGCCGCCGCTTCGCGCGCAGGCACGACGTCGAGCACGGGCAGCTTCAGATCCGCGAGCGTGCCGCTCCACGGTCCGAGCACCGCGAAACCGAGCAGCTCCGGCGGCCAGGCGTCCTTGAAGCAGCCCGGCAATGCGTCCGCGGCCGTGCCCGCCGCGACGAGCCCCGCCTTCTTGTAGCCCTGTGCGAGGAGATGCGCGAGCCCGGCCTTCACGCGCGCACACAGCGGCGCGGCGAGCGCGGCATAGGCCGCGGTGTCGGCCGTCGGCGCGGGCAGCGGCGGCTGGATCGCGAGCGTCGCATAACCGCCGCGCGGCAGGTTCGTGCGCAACTCCCGGATCACCGCATCCTGATCGATGAACGATCCGATCGCCGGCACGACCAGCAGGCCCACGGTCGGCGGCTTGCGCTCGCCGGCGCGATAGAACGCGAAGAATTTGCCGCCTTCGGCCTCGAGCGTCACGGCTTCGCCGGGCGCCGCGAGCTGCGGCAGGGCCGCCGTCAACGCCGCTTCGCGATCCGCGGACGCGGGCGCCGCGGCCTCCGTCGCCGGCTTCGCGTCCGCTGCGGGTTTGGCGTCCGCGGCCGGCTTCGCATCGGCTGCGCCGGCCGCCGGTGCGGCGGGTGCGGGGTCGGCCGCGAACGCGAGGCCCGACACGAGCAGCAGCGCGAGCAGCAATGCGGTACAGCGGGCAGGATGGGTCGTCACGACGTGATTCTCAGCGCGGCGCGCGAGATGCGCCGGGCGCGGCGATCCGGTAGAGTTCCGGCCCCCAACAGCCGCGGACGGACATGCCCGTGATGCAACCGGATGCCATAGCTCCCTCCATTCTGTCCGCGGATTTCGCGCGCCTCGGCGCCGAGGTCGATGCGGTGCTCGCCGCCGGCGCGGACATCGTGCACTTCGACGTGATGGACAACCATTACGTCCCGAATCTGACGATCGGTCCGATGGTCTGCGAAGCGCTGCGCCGCTACGGCATCACCGCGCCCATCGACGTGCATCTCATGGTATCACCCGTCGACCGGCTGGTCGGCGATTTCGCCGCGGCCGGGGCGAGCTACATCACGTTCCACCCGGAAGCGAGCGCGCACATCGACCGCACGCTCGCGCTCATCCGCGAGTCGGGCTGCAAATCGGGCCTCGTCTTCAATCCCGCGACCCCGCTCGATCACCTGCGCTACGTGATGGACAAGGTGGACATGATCCTCGTCATGTCCGTGAACCCGGGCTTCGGCGGGCAGTCGTTCATTCCGGGCGCGCTCACGAAGATCGCCGAAGCGCGGCAGATGATCGACGCGAGCGGCCTGCCGATCCGGCTCGAGGTCGACGGCGGCGTGAAAGTCGACAACATCCGCGCGGTCGCCGAAGCCGGCGCCGACACCTTCGTCGCAGGCTCGGCGATCTTCAACAGCGCCGACTATGCGGCGACGATCGCGAAAATGCGCGCGGCGATCGCCGCGGTCCACCCGTGACGCATGGCGCACGACCAGTCGTGCTCTTCGATCTCGACGGGACGCTCGTCGACAGCGCGGCGGACATCGTCTACGCCTGCGACGCCGCGCTCGCCGCAGTCGGTATGCCGCCGCGCGATTTCGAGACTGCGAAGGGCTACATCGGTCAGGGTTCGGAGCGGCTCGTTCACCGCTGTCTCACCGGGGCTCGCGACGGCATCGCTGAGCCCGCGCTGTTCGCGCGCGCCTACGCTGCGTTCGAGTCGTTCTACGAAGCCCATCTCATCACGAACACGCGAGCCTACCCCGGCGCCGCGGCGACGCTCGAACGACTCGCCGACGCGGGCTACGCGCTCGCCTGCGTGACGAACAAGCCCTCGCGCTTCACGCTGCCGCTGCTCGCCGACCTCGATCTCGCGCGCCATTTCGCGCTGGTGCGGGCGGGCGATCAATTGCCGCGCAAACCGGATCCGACGCCGCTGCTCGAAACCGCGGCCGCGCTCGGCGGGGCGGCGGCGAGCACGACCCTCGTCGGCGATTCGGCGGCCGACATCAAGGCCGCGCGCGCCGCCGGCATGCGCATCGTCTGCGTCTCTTTCGGCTATGCGCAGCCCGGCGACCTCGTGCGCCTCGCGCCGGATGCCGTCGTCGATACCCTGCCCGGGATCCTGCCGCTGCTCACCGGCTGACTACGGCCGGCGTCGCGCCGGCTGGTGTGTCTTCAGGCCAGGCGGTGTTCGCCCGCGCCGTTCGCGAGCCGGATCCCCCGATATGCCGCCTTGCCCTCGCCGCGCTGGAAGATGCTGACCGCGATGAGCCAGACCCGCAGGATGTGCCCCGGCGGGGTGCCGAGCGCGTTCGCGTAATCGGCATAGAGGTCCTGCGATTCGTCGAACCAGCGCCCGAGCTCCGCCGTGCCGCTGCGCACGACCTGATGCGTCTCGCGCTGCGCCCAATTCGGCAGCGGGCAGCGGAACACTTTCCCGACCGGCAGCTCGGCGCTCCAGAAGTACGTGAGGTCCTGGCCGTTGTCGAACTCGACGGCGATCGAGAGGTAGTCGTGCGTCGGCATGGTGTCCTCGGCGATCTTGGACGGCAGCATCTCGATGCACCACGACCAGTCGAGGCGCGTGCCGGGCAGGAAGGGCAGCGGCGTGTCGTAGTGCAGGATGCCGACGTCGTCGCGGGTGTGGCAGGCGATCGCCGCTGCGCCCGGGCCGACGGACGAGTAGATCTCCGCGGGCCCGAGGTACCAGAGGTATTCCCAGCCGGGCGGCGGTGAGACCGGCCGCTCGAGGCGCTCGAGCTCTGCGGTGACGGGCGACCCGCCGCGGCCGGTGGCGGCGAGCGCCCGGACGCCCTCGACAGGCGTCACGCCGGCGGCCCATTCGACGACGAGGATCCGGAAGCCGCCTTTCATCATCGCGTAGGCCTCGGCCGGCACACTCGAGTGCCCCATCCGATCGACCCATTCGCCGGGAAAATAGCTGGCGAACGCGAGACCGCCGGCCGCGGGCGCCCGGAAGCTGTGACTCGCCCGGGTGCCGCGGAACACCTCGCTCGCGCCGACCCGTGCCCAGATCTGGAGTCCCGCCCGGAACCGCAGGCCCGGCAGGGGCGCGACCTCGCTCGCGCCGGCCGCGAACCAGGTGACGGCCGCGTCGGCGGTGAGCTCCAGGCCGGTCGCCGTCCACGGCGCACGGTTGCTCGGCAGATCGAGCCAGGTCGCGCGCTGCACGAGGCCGGGCGGCAGGGCGGCAAGCGCGGCGCCGAGAGCGTCCTCGAGGGCGCCGGGGCTGAATTCAGTCGGGAGGGCGGCCATGTCAGCGGCCCTCCCCGGCGGCGAGCGCCGGCGGAGTCCGGCGGATCATCCGGTCGATGCGTGCCGCGAGCTCCTGGGCGCCTCGTTCGGTGAGCTTCGTGTCACCCATCGGCCCCTTGAGCTCGACGTAGGAATTGCCGGCAGAACGGCCGCTGCGGGCGTCGACGACGTCGACGACGACATAGCAGAACAGGAAGCTCGGCTTGGTGAGCCGCACGACGGCGATCCAATCGGCGTCCGCGCGGCGCGCAGCGGCACCGGCGGCCTCGGGATGGGCCGCGAGATAGCCGGAGGTCACGCCATCGCGGAGCTCGCGGTCGGCGACCGGTGACTTCACTTCGTATCCGGCCTCGGCGAGATGGCGGCGGATGCTCGGCGCGATGGACCCGGTGCGTGCGAGCTCGGCGGGGACAGCGGGCAGGAGCGTCAGATCGTTCAGGCCGACATCGGGCAGCAGCACGCTCGGCGCGGCGTCCGCGGGCGCGAGCCACGCTGCCGCACCGAGCCGAACCAGGTCCGCGGCGAAGCCGCGGGGGCTGCGGTTGGTGCCTGTCCCGAACTGGGGGGCACAGTTGGTGCCTGTCCCGAACTGGAACTGGTTGGTGCCTGTCCCGAATTGGGTCGCGGTTGGTGCCTGTCCCGAATTGGGTCGCGGTTGGTGCCTGTCCCGAACTGGGGGGCACAGTTGGTGCCTGTCCCGAACTGGAACTCCCCGAACTGGAACTGCGGGGGGTACAGTTGGGGTGCTGCAGTTGGTGCCTGTCCTGAACTCGCTGTTGGTGCCTGTCCTGAATTCGCTGAACTCGCCTCCGGACTCGGCGGCGGCCATGTCCCCGATTGCGATTGGCCTCTGAGAATTCATGGGTGTCCTCCATTGCGCTCAGTGCGCGAACTGGCGGTCACCGTAGCGGAACGGGGCCGGCGGCGAAGCCGCGATTCGCCCGCCGGGAGCTGGGCATTTTGCCCGCCACGCGCCGCTCGGGCTCCAAGGCGGTCCGGACGGCGCGTAGAATCCCGGGCCATCCACTCCGCCGCGCAGCGCGCCCCATGAGCCTGACACAGCGACTGATCCTCACGACCGCCGGCTGGGCACTGCTCTGCCTCGCGCTCGCGGCGCTCTTCGTGCCCTGGCAGGCGCATCGCGACGCACTCGCCGCGACCCGCGGCACGGTCGTGGCCGCCACCCGCCTGCTCGAGCTCCAGCTCATGCGGATCAGCGCCGGCTACGATCTCCCGGAGCGCTTTCCCGACTGGCAGGCCGTCGCGGGCGTCGCCCGCGCGGACGGCAGTTGCGTGAGCTTCGAATCGACGACCGGCCGTCCCGCGAAGCGCGGCTGCTCCGGCACGTTGTCGACGCGACCGCCCGCGCCGGACTGGTTCGCCGCCGTCTACCGCCGTCTCCTCGAACCCGGTGCCGCGGTCGGCAACGACGTCGCCTGGGCCGGCCAGCAGGCCGGTCGCCTGACCGTGACCGGTGATCCGGACGCCGAAATCGCAAGTGCCTGGGGCGCGCTGCAACGTGCCTTCGGCCTGACCGCGCTCGCCGTCGGCGGCCTCGCGGCCCTGACGGCCTGGTCGATCGGCCGGGCGCTGAAGCCGACCGGGACGATCCTCGCCGGCCTCGAGCGGCTCGAGCGCGGCGAGCTCGCGAGCCGGTTGCCGGATTTCCACGTCCGCGAATTCGCCCGCCTGAGCGAGGCCTTCAACCGCCTCGCGGCGAGCCTCGAACAGCACATCGCCGAGCGCGCCGCGCTCGCCCACAAGCTGCTGCAGGTCGCCGAGGAGGAACGGCGCACGCTCGCTCGCGAGCTCCACGATGAGCTCGGCCAGTACCTCACCGCGACGAACGCGCTCGCCGCCTCGCTGCGCCAGGGCGCGAGCGATCCCGGACTCGAGCGCGAGGCCGGACAGGTTGCCCAGAACGTGGAAGCGATGATGGCTCTGCTGCGCGGCATGCTCGAGCGTCTGCGGCCGCCGGATCTCGAGGAGCTCGGGCTCGCGGCGAGCCTCGAGAGCCTGGTCGCGGGCTGGAACGGCCGCTGCCGCGGCACGCGTTTCCAGCTCAATCTCGACGGCGGGCTCGCCGATCTGCCGGCGGACCTCAACGCGAGCGTCTACCGCATCGTGCAGGAGTGCCTGACGAACAGCGTGCGCCACGCCCGGGCGCGTGAAGTGCAAGTGAAGCTCTCTCGTCGCACCGAGATCCCCGGCGCGCTCGAGCTCTCGGTCGCCGACGATGGTCAGGGCGGCGACGCCGCAGCCCGGCTCGCACCCGGTTTCGGCGTGATCGGCATGCGCGAGCGCGTGCTCGCGCTCGGCGGCACGCTCGAGCTCAGCTCGGCGGCGGGGCGCGGTTTCGTCGTCCATGCCGTGCTGCCGCTGCCCGCATGAGCGCCGGCACGCCGATCCGCGTCATGCTCGTCGACGATCACGCGATCGTCCGCGAAGGCTATCGCGCGCTCCTCGCCAGGCACCCCGATCTCGACGTCGTCGCCGAGGCCGCGGACGGCGCCGAAGCTTATCTCGTCGCGCAACACAGTCTGCCTGACGTCGTCGTGATGGATCTCTCGATGCCGGGCATGGGCGGCCTCGAGGCCATCGCCCGGCTGCGCGCGCGCTTCCCCGAGCTCAGGATTCTGGTCTTCACCATGCACGACAACCCGAGCTTCGCGATGCAGGCGACGCGGGCCGGCGCGCGCGGCTACGTCACGAAGAGCAGCCCGCCCGAGATGCTGGTCCGCGCGATCTACGAAGTCCATGCCGGCCGCCACGCGCTGAGTCCCGATCTCGCCCATGCGCTCGCGCTGCGCCGCCTGCAGGGCGAGGGCTATCCGCTCGACGAGCTCACGGTCCGCGAGTTCGAAATCCTGCGCCTGCTCGTCGCGGCACGGAGCACGGCCGAGATCGCCCAGGATTTGAACCTGAGCCCGAAGACCGTCGCGAACCTGCACTATGCGATCAAGCGCAAGCTCGGCGTCGGCAGCGACATCGAGCTGACACGCTTCGCGCTGCGCTGGAAGATCCTCGACGCCCGCGAGTTGCTGGAGGAACCGCCGCCCGGCGCAGCGGAGACTTGAACACAGGCCGCTCCGGCATCGACAATGCCCGGGATGAGTCCTTTCCGCATCCCCGTTCTCCTCTGCCTTCTGAGCGCGCTCGCCGGCCCGCTGCCGGCCGCGGCCTGCGTGTGCTGCGCGGGCGGCGGCGAGTGGAGCGAGACGCCGAAGAAGCTCGACCAGGCGACCATCGAAGTGCTGCAGCATCTGCCGCTCGCCGGACGGCTGATGTTCCCGGGCGCGAACAACACCGAACAGTCGCTCGCGATCGCGGGGCGCTTCGACGGCGCGACGGTCGTCTTCACGCTCGAGGGCGATTCGAAGGAAGCCGTGGCCCGTTTCGTCGCGCAGGCCGACTACGAGTCCTTCATGTCCGACGACGGCAACAGGCGCGGCGTCGAGGGTGCGCTCTACAAGGAGCTCCGGCTGAGCGGCACGCTCGAGGTGACGGGAACGAAAGCGCCGCAGCGTCCGAAGGCCGCGCGCGCGATGCTCGTCCTGCAGGGTCGCGGCAATCACTGCCTGAAGCCGGACGATCTCGACCACTGGACGCTGCGCCCCCTGCCCCGTCGCGGCACCGCGTCGCGCGGCGTGCGCGGCTACGGCGACGTCGCACACCCGTCGCCGCCGGCGCCCCCGGAAACGAAGCCGCCGACGCCCTGAGCGCCCGCCCGCGGGCGAAAAAACAAAGAGGTTCTTCTCCGAACTGCGGGGCACGATTCACCGGCAGAGGTGGCCTTCTGTAGACGTCGCCCTCGCGCAGGCGAGGGCCCAGCCGTTCAGCCCCGGCGCCGAGGTCGAACTGCGGGGCGAGTGCAGATTACCCGCGCGGCGCGGCGCCCTCGAAAGCCCGAAGTTCACTGCGCGTGCCATGGATCACCGACTGAAAATTTCGGGAAAATTTCGGGGACACGATACTTAATTCGGCTTCGCCCATGGATCGTCGAGGAAGCATGTCGGCCGAATTAAGTTTCGTGTCCCCGAAATTTTGCGTGTCCCCGAAATTTTGTAGACGTCGCCCTCGCGCAGGCGAGGGCCCAGTCGTTCAGCCCCGGCGCCGAGGTCGAACCGCGGGGCGAGTGCAGATCACCCGCGCGGCGCGGCGCCCTCGAAAGCCCGAGGTTCACTGCGCGTGCCATGGCTCACCGACTGAAGATTTCGCCGGGAGCCGTCGACACACCCCGCAGTCTGGAGAAGAACCAAAAAAAACCCCGCGCGCTGCGCGAGGTCTTCTCCTGCCCAGCGCGCTGCGCGAGGCCCTTCGGCGATCTCTATTGCGTGGCCGCCTTCTTCGTCGTCTTGTGCGTGGTCTTGTGCGTCGATTTGTGCTTCTTGTGCTTCGTCGTCTTCTTCACCGGCGCCGGCGCGGTGTCCATCGTCGGAGCCGCACCCGTGGCGTCCTCGGCCGCCTGGCCGGCCAGAGGCAGCAGGCTGCCTGCCGCGATGATTGCTGCAAGAATCAGTGATGATTTCTTCATGTCTCTATCCCGAAAATATGATGGTTGTGGCGAGGGTCTCGCGCGTCTGCCGCTCTGTGCCGCCGAAGCGCCGCAGGCATTCTCCCGACTCCGCGCGCGACCTGCCAGAGGACTTTCCCGTTGACCCGTCGACACCTCGTTGGTTCCGCCGGCACCGTGGTGAATAGCTGACGCCCGCGCCGTTTCGGAGGACAATCGCAGTCCGCCCGGACCATGCCGCGTCCGAGCTCCCCCGGAACCCAGTGAAGACCCGAGCATGATCACGCCACAGGAAGCGCTCCAGCGCACGATCGAACACCGCGAAATCTTCCACGACGAGATGCTGCACCTGATGCGGCAAATCATGCGGGGCGAGATCTCCCCGCTCATGACTGCGGCCATCCTGACGGGCCTGCGCGTGAAGAAGGAGACGATCGGCGAGATTTCCGCCGCCGCGAAAGTGATGCGCGAGCTCGCGACCCACGTCAGCGTCGCGCCGCATCCGCATTTCGTCGACATCGTCGGCACCGGCGGCGACGGCGCGCACACGTTCAACATCTCGACCGCCGCGATGTTCGTCGCGACCGCCGCGGGCGCGAAGGTCGCGAAGCACGGCAATCGCGGCGTGTCCTCGAAGTCGGGCGCGGCCGACGTGCTCGAGGCGCTCGGCGCGAACATCCAGCTCACGCCCGAGCAGGTCGCGCGCTGCATCGAGGAAGTGGGCTGCGGATTCATGTTCGCGCCGAACCATCATCCCGCGATGAAGAACGTCGCGCCCGTGCGCCGCGAGATGGGCGTGCGGACGATCTTCAACATCCTCGGACCACTGACGAATCCCGCCGCCGCGCCGAACGTCCTCATCGGCGTCTTCCATCCCGATCTCGTCGGCATCTGCGTACGCGTCATGCAGCAGCTCGGCGCCGAGCACGTGATTGTGGTCTGGGGCAAGGACGGCATGGACGAAGTCTCGCTCGGCGCGACGACCATGGTCGGCGAATTGAAGCAAGGCGAGATCCGCGAATACGAAGTGCATCCGGAGGATTTCGGCCTCGCGATGGTGTCGAACCGCGGACTGCGCGTCGCCGATGCCGCCGAGTCGAAGACCATGCTGCTCGAAGCGCTCGGCGACACCGCGGGCACGCCGCGCGAGATCGTCGTGCTGAACGCCGGCACCGCGCTCTACGCCGCGAATCTCGCGCCCTCGATCGCCGAGGGCATCGTGCTCGCGCGCACGACGATCGCTTCGGGCGCGGCGCGCCGCAAGCTCGAGGAATTCGTGGCGTTCACGCGGCAGTTCGACGCATGAGCGCCCGATGTGCAGCCCCGCGGGCCCGATGCTATAGTGCCGGCCGCCCGCTTCTTTCCCCGCGCCGCGCCCCGCGGTCGGCTCTCCCGGAAGTCATCTGATGCTGCTCATGATCGACAACTACGATTCGTTCACCTACAACCTCGTCCAATATCTCGGCGAGCTCGGCCAGGACGTCGAGGTCGTGCGCAACGACGCGATCACGCTCGCCGACATTCGCGCGAAGCGGCCGGATTACGTCGTCATCTCGCCCGGACCCTGCACGCCGAACGAAGCCGGCGTCTCGCTCGCGGTCGCGAAGGAGTTGCCCGGCGAGTTCCCCGTGCTCGGCGTCTGCCTCGGCCATCAGAGCCTCGGCCAGGCCTGGGGCGGCAAGGTCATCCACGCCCGCGAAGTGATGCACGGCAAGACCTCGGCGATCCATCATCGCGACACGGATCTGTTCAAGGGCCTCGCGAATCCGTTCACCGCGACGCGCTACCACTCGCTCGTCGTCGAGCGCGAGTCGCTGCCCGACTGTCTCGAGATCACCGCCTGGACGGAGAAGCCGGACGGCTCGTTCGACGAGATCATGGGCTTGCGGCACAAGACGCTGCCGCTCTACGGCGTCCAGTTCCATCCCGAGTCGATCCTGACCGAGAGCGGACACGCGCTGCTGAAGAACTTTCTCGAGCTCGGCAGGCAGGCATGAGCGCGAGCGAGAAGACGCCGCTCGCCGGCGGCCGCGATGTCCTCGGCGAAATCTGCGATCACAAGCGCGTCGAGGTCGCGGCGCGGCGCGTGAACGTGCCGCTCGCGGAATTGAAGGCGCGCGCCCGCGATGCCGCGCCGACGCGTGGCTTCGTGAACGCGCTGTACCGCCGCGTCGGCGCCGGGGAGCCGGCGATCATCGCGGAGTGCAAGAAGGCCTCGCCGAGCAAGGGCGTGATCCGCGAGGACTACGACCCCGCGGCGATCGCCGCCTCCTATGCCCGCGGCGGGGCCGCATGCCTGTCCGTGCTCACGGACGCGAAGTACTTCCAGGGCGAGGATGCGCACCTCGTGGCGGCGCGCACGGCCTCGGGCCTGCCGGCGATCCGCAAGGACTTCATGGTCGACCCCTATCAGATCTACGAATCGCGCGTGCTCGGCGCGGACTGCATCCTGCTCATCGTCGCCGCGCTCGACGACACGGCGCTGCAGGAGCTCGCCGGCCTCGCGACCGAGGTCGGTCTCGACGTGCTGACGGAGGTCCACGATCGCACCGAGCTCGAACGCGCGCTGCGGCTGCGCCTGCCGCTGATCGGCATCAACAACCGGGATTTGCGCCATTTCGTCACGGACATCGAGACGACGCTCGGCCTGCTGAAGGACATCCCCGTGGATCGTCTCGTCGTGACCGAGTCCGGCATCAACTCGCGCGCGCAGGTCGAGCGCCTGCGCGCCCACGACGTGAACGCCTTCCTCGTGGGCGAGGCGTTCATGCGCAGCGACGATCCCGGCGCGCGCCTGAAAGAGCTCTTCTTCTGATCCTCCCGCGATGTGCCTGTCCGCCGACAGGCACGCCACGCTCCTCCCGGTAGCGTCGCTACCCAGCCATACATACCCGAACCCACTCGGGCGGGTGGGCTTGCCCGTCTGAATCCGTCGTCGCTGCGCCACGGCCTACGCGGTCGTGCCGATGCGCCGACGGCAATCGGGTGCAGTGCCCCCCATCTTTTTGCTCGCGACTACGCCGGAGCCCACTCACCCGATGACACGAGCCTGCAATCCGCCATGAAAGTGCTGAATTCCGATCGCCTCGACCGCCTTGCACAGGCACGGTGGTTCGAGCTGCAGGCGAGCGCCGCGGCGCTGAAGGGTGACGATGCGTTCGCGGAGCGCCTTGCACTGCAGGCGAACATCTACGCACCGGCCCACTCCTCGCCGGAAGAGCGTCTGCGCGCGCTCGCCGCGGCGCGCGTCCGGCAGCGCCGCGCGGAGACAGGCACCGTGCGGCGCACGCCGCGCAAGTTCGATTTCCTCTACGCGCCGACGCTGCGCGGCCTGAGCACCGAATTCAGCTCGCTCGCGCCGCTGCATCCGGATGTGTTCTCCGTACCGAAGCACGAGCTCGATCATGCGCTCGAGACCGCGACGGAAGGCGCCCTGCTCGAGAAATACCGACGGAGCGTGCTCGACGCACGTCCGCACGTCACCGGCGGCCTCGTCCAGCACGCCTACATCGCGGAACAATACGGCGATGCGAGCATCGCCGCGCGCCTCGCCGCAATCTGTAATCGGCGCCTGTTCGTGCACGGCGTGCGCGATCCGCTCGCGATCGCCGTCTCCACCTACAACCACGAGCTGATCGCGCGTCACGGCGGCGCTTATCGCTTTCTCGCCGTCGACGAAAAGACGGGCTTCGGGCGCGCGCCGCTCGATCTCGACCGGCGCTGGCGCTTCCGGCCGCGCACGCTGCTCGGGCGTGCGACGCGGCGGCATGCGCCGCTGCCGCTCGCTGCGGCACATCGAGACGCGATCCTCGACGAGGCGCTCGGCGCGCCACGCCACTACGCGGTCGGCAGTTGCTACGCGCGGCACTTCGAGGTGTGGAAGCCGCTCGACCTGACGCGCCGTCCCGAATCGACGCGCCACACCGTACAGCGCCTCTTCGAGGCGATCGGCGTGAACGACGCCCTGGAGCATCCGGCGTTCCACGCCTCGGAGGGTACGACCGTGCACCGGCTGATGGTGCAGAACCTCATGAACGTGCAGTGCGAAGGGCATGCACTCTCGCTCGGTCTCGGCTACGCGAACCGCGCGATATTCTCGAACTCCTTCCTGATGGGGGAGCTCTACGCGTTCCAGGCCGACGACCGTTTCGCAGGGACCGAGCTCGCAGGCCTCACGCTCGCGCTGACGGTGCCGCTCGAGCAATGGGTGCTGCTGCCGGCGGCGCTCCGCCTGCGGCTCATCGAGGAAGGCCGGCTGCTCGCGTTCTGCAATGAAGTGCTCGTGCCGGAGTGGCTCGCGAGCCATGCGGCGTGGCAGGCGGCGCTGTCGCGTCATCTGCTGAAGCACCTGGAGGCGGCGATGGTTGATCGCCTGAAGGATCGCGTCGGGCGCGATTTCGAGCAGTTCCTGAAGCACCATCCGGCGTTCGAGAATGCCTGGCCTGCGGCGATCGCCGCGCTCGGCCGGCACCCGCGTCAGAGCCCGATCACGAGCCCGCGCCTGCGCCCGCGTTTCGCGGGCGGCTGAAAAGAGAAGGGCCGAACGAGTCGGCCCTTCGTCGCCTCGTCGGGTGCGGATCAGGCGGCGCGGCGCCGCCGCGCGGCACCGAGCAGACCGAGCGCCGGCGCCATCAACGCGAACGCAGCCGGCACGGGCACGGCACTGACCGGGGCGGCGGTGCGGAACAGCGCGGTCACGTCGCCGCTGTAGATTCCCGAGGTCCAGATCCAGTCGGCATCGACACTGCCGACTCTCGAGCCCCACGGCCCGGAGTTGTACGACAGGTCGCTGCCGATCGCCTCGAACGTCGCGCCCGCGATGAGGGCTGTCGTGACGGTCGTCGTGTTAGCGACGTTCGCGCCGACCCAGTCCGTCGCATTCGTGTCGATGGTCCCGACCGGCGTCGTGAACGTGCCCTGCCAGGAGTGCGGCTGCCCGGTATCGTGCGCGAGCACGTAGAGGTAATCGCCGGGATTGACGTGGAAGGACAGCGTGACCGGTACCGTCCAGTCGTGGCCTTCGCCGACGAACTGGAGAGTGCTGCCGGTCAGGTTGCCGGTGTAGAGCCAGAACTCGTTGTCCGCGGTGAGCGTCCCGCCCGCATTCGGCGCGACGCTCGCAGCGGCCATGCCCGACCAGGCGGCGGCGGCCAGAGTAACGGCCAGCGCCAGGGGTTTGATTGTCATAATTGTTCGTCCCGCCTCTTGTTTATTCTCTTGACTCGATCGACGTTCCGCGCGCAGTAGCCCTCGGGTACTCGGGATGAACCGTCGAGTGTCGAGGTGTGCATCCGGTACGCGCAGCAAAGCCTGAGCCTGTGCGGTAATGAAACCCTGCGCGGCGATGGATTACAACGGGGCGACACGTTTCATTGCAGTTGGAGTGTGAACTGACTTGCACAACGCGGGGCGGCCGCAGCGCCGTTCCACGGGCCGCTCACGAAGCCTGGCACACAGGTCGTTCCCGGGTCCCGGGTCACGACTCGCCCGCTAGCGAGACTCCGTGCGCCGTCGGTTCTCCCTGAACAGGCGCAATGCGAAGGCCCCGGCCGGATGTGCCCGGAAGCGCAGGATGAGCTCGCGTGCCGCAGGGGGCGCCTCTTCGAGCGGCGGGAATTTCACGCCGTATTCCGGCGGCCACAGCACGGGCGCGGCGAGCGCGGCGAACGTGAGGTCGGCGGCGGTGAAGCGGTCGCCGCAGAGGAAGCGGCGGCCGTCCGCGAGGCGGGCGCGTACGTCGTCGAACGTCTCCGAGATGAGGCGTGCACCCTGCGCCACCCGCGCCTGCGATGCGCCGAGATGATGGAGGAGGAAGCGATACAGCAGGGGAAAGAGCGGCGGCGCGAGCATGCGCTCCCAGCGCGGCGTGCCCTGCCCCGCGAGATTCAGGATGTCGCGGGCCGGCATGTCGCGCAGGTCGTAATAAGCCCAGCGCCGCGTCTCTACGCCGAACTGCTCGTCGAAGCGATCCTCGAGCGCCTCGACCTCGCGGCGCTGGTCGCCTGGATAGAGCTTCGCGGATTCCGGGAGGAGCTCGTCGAGGTGGCGCAGGATGTCCGTCGAGTCGGTCAGCACGACGCTGTCCGTCACCAGGATCGGGACCATGCCGCGGCGGCTGTGCGGCAGGGCGAAGAAGTAATGGAACAACTGCAGATGCGCATCCTCGATGTAGGGCACGCCCGCATGATCGAGGCCCCAGCGCGCCTTCTCGCAGTAATGACTCACGGGGATCGTGATCAGGCGCATGGGTCGTACCCCGGCCGCTCCGGTCCCGGAATCTCGAAGCAGAGTACTCGCATGTCTTCGCGCCTCACCGTCCGTGGGAAGTGGATCGCTGCGGGCCATTACTACGCGCTCGCCGGGCGCCGCGACTTGACGGGGATCAGCGCCGGCAGCGTGCCTCAGAGACTCCCGCTGCGCTTGATCGCGAGATAGCGGTTCACGAGCGCGATGGGAAGCTGGTTCGCGAGCACGTCGAGAACTTCGGCGCCGCGATGACGCAGGAGCTCATGATGACGGCGGCGCTCCTCGAGGTAGCGGTTCACCGCGTTGAACCGCAGCGCCGCCGGGTGGTCCTCGATCGGCGCGGCGAGCGTCTCGTCGAGGATTGCTTCGCGCAGATCCGCGACGACGACGAGATGGCGGCGGCGCAGGAGCTCGAGCGCGCCGTCGAGCTCGAGATGATCCTCGTCGCGCGTGTTCGTGATCACGACCACGAGCGCACGGCGGCGCTGGCGGGGCATGAGCGCGGCGGCGGCGCCGAGGTAATCGGCGGGTCGCGTCGTCGATTCCAGATCGTAGACCTGCTCGAGCAGCGCCGGGATCGTGCCCGCGCCCTTGCGCGGCGGCACCCAGCGTTCGCGGCCCGCGAACGACAGGAAGCCGACCGCATCGCCCTGACGGAGCGCGACATAGGTCAGCAGCAGCATCGCGTTCAGCGCTTCGTCGAGATGCGCGCGGCCGTGGTCCTCGTGACGCATGCGCCGGCCGCAATCGAGCAGGAACACGAGCTGCTGATCGCGCTCGTCCTCGTTCTCCTTCGAGATGAGCCGGCGCAGGCGCGACGACGCCTTCCAGTCGATCTGGCGCAGCGCATCGCCTTCGCGGTATTCGCGCAACTGGTGGAACTCGTGGCCCTCGCCGCGGCGCGGGCGCCGGTGTACGCCGATCTGACTGAGGCGATTGTCGGTCGCGAGCAGCGTGAAGTTCGAGATCTCCGCGAAGTTCGGATAGACGCGCGCCTGCGCCGGGAGCTCGTGGCGCAGACGGCGCCGCCACAGCCCGAGGCGCGACGCGAGGAGCATCTCGACACGGCCGAAACGCGCCGCGCCGCGGCGCCGCGGACAGACGCGATAGCGGAGCCCGGCCTCGACTCCCGCGGGGATCTCGACGCGCAGCGGCAGGCCGTCGCCTTCGATCGTCTCCGGCAGATGATCGACGGCGACGAGACGCACCGTGCGCGCCGTGCCGTTGCGCACGCCGAGCTCGACGCGGCGCCAGGCGCCCAGCGGCAGCACGGCGTCGAGCCGTCGCGTCACGCTGAAATCACGCTCGCGCTCGAGGAGCAGTGCGTCGGCCAGCGCGGCACCCGCGACCGCGATCCCGACGCCCTGCCAGAAGACGGAGAGTTCCGGCAGCACGGCCGCGGCGGCGCCGAGCAGCGTCCACGCGATCAGCGCCCAATAGAGGCGCGGTGCCGGAATCACGCGCGCGGCGCGGCGACGTTCACGAGCACGTCGGCGAGCACTTCGTCGGTGCGCCGCCCTTCGATCTCGAATTCGGCGGAGAGCTTCACGCGGTGCCGGAGCACCGCCGCGGCGATCTCCTTCACGTCCTGCGGGGTGACGAAATGGCGGCCGTGCATGAGCGCCTCGGCTCGCGCCGCGCGCAGCAGCGCGACGCTGCCGCGCGGACCCGCCCCGAGCTCGATGCCCTGCCAGGTGCGCGTCTGACGCACGATACGCACGGCGTAGTCGACGATCGCTGCGTCGACCTCAAGGTGCGCCGCGCGCTGCTGGAGCTCGACGATCTGCGCGGGCTCGAGCACCTGTGCGACGGCCGAGATGTCGAGCGCGTCGCCGACCGCGTTCGCCGTCACGCCGCGCACCATGGCGACCTCTTCCTCCGCGTTCGGATAGTCGATCATGACGTTCAGCAGGAAACGATCCTGCTGCGCCTGGGGCAGCGGGTAGGTGCCTTCCTGCTCGATGGGGTTCTGCGTCGCGAGCACGAGGTAGGGCTTGTCGACCGCATAGGACTGACCCTCGATCGTGACCTGCCCTTCCTGCATGACTTCGAGCAGCGCCGACTGCGTCTTCGCGGGCGCGCGGTTGATCTCGTCGGCGAGCAGGAAGTTGCAGAACACGGGCCCGCGCCGGACCCGGAACTGCTCGGCCTTCTGATCGAACATCACGTGCCCGCAGATGTCGCTCGGCATGAGATCGGGGGTGAACTGCACGCGCCCGAAACGTCCGCCGACGGCGCGCGCGAGGCTGCGTACGAGCAGTGTCTTGCCGAGGCCGGGCAGGCCCTCGATCAGCACGTGGCCGCCGGCGAAGAGGCCGACGAGCGTCTCGTGCAGCACGCGGCGCTGGCCGATCACCGCGCGGCCGATGGCGTCCTCGAGTGCGGCGATGCGATCGCCCGCCGCTGCTGCCTGTTCCGATGTCGTCATGCGTGTCCGTCCTGATGCAGTTTCGTCGTGGGTCCCTGGCGGGCGAGCCGCTGCAGGCTGCGGCTCGCGGTGATCAACGCCGCTTCGTCGTCGACGGGCGCGGCGAGTGCCTGCTCCACCGCGGCCACCGGCTCCCCGACCGCCGCCGCGATCGCGGCGGCGAGCTCGCGCTGTTCGAGCCGCGCGAGCTCCGGGTGGCGACTCGTCCAGGCGCGCAGCACGCGGGCGCGCGCGGCGCCGAGGAGGAGTGCGCGTTCGCGGGTGCGCCAGAGAAAGTGCGCGGCGGCATCGAGATGTTGCGTCAAATCGCGGCGTGCGAGGAGATCCTCGCCGCGGATCGGACCGAAGCGCAACGCCGTGCCGAGTGCAGCGGCCGCGGCGAGCGCGGCGGCGGCGATGACGAACGCCGGCGCGCGCTTCCACACGAGCAGCGGCAAGGGTTCGACGGCACTGTCGTAGAGCAGCCAGACGCGGGAGCCGTCGCGGCGGCCGAGCAGCGATGCCGCGTAATAGGCATGATCGAGCCTGCCGAGCGCGCGATTGCGCAGGAACGCGCTGTCGCTCGTCACGGTCACCTGGCCGAGGCCGACCGGGATCTGCAGCAGATGATAGGCGCCTTCGACGTGGCCTGCGGCGACGCCGCTGCGCGCACGCTTGCCGCCGTCGACGAGGTAATACGTCGGGAAGAAATCGACCTGCACCGGCCCCGGATCGCCGTCGAAGCGGACGGCTGCTATCTCGTGCACTTTGTCCGGCACCGCGGCGAGCACCGGGCCTTCGAGCTGGTGGAGCTCGATGCCGAGCCCGTCGAGCAGCCGGTCGCCGCTCGCGCCCTCTTTCTCGTCCCAGAAACGCCGCGCCTCGATGACGAGATGCCCGCCGTTGTCGAGCCAGTCGAGCAGCGCTGCTTCGCGATCCGGCGCGAGCGCCGGACCGGCATTGTTCACGACGAGGACGTCGTGGGGGTCCGGCAGGTGGATGAGCTTGTCCCGTCCGGCGACGCTCTCCACGCGATAGCCGAGCTCGCGCAGCACGAGCTCGAGGGCGAGGAAGGGATTGCGGTGCGCGGCCTCGCTCATGCCGACGTACTCGACCCGCTCGCGCCGCTCGAAGTTCTCGAGGAACCAGCGCCAGCATGCGACCACGGCTATGCTCGCCGCGCCGACGAGGACGAGCGTGCGCAGGCGCGCGCTAAGCGGCGGCAGCGTGCGTGCCATAGGCGTCGAGCACGGCCGCGAGACGTTCGGGCGGCGGCGCTTCGTGGGCATAAGCGAGCCGCGTCCAGAGCTCGAGCAGCGCGCGGAAGTATGCGGCCTCTTCCGCGCTCGCCGGCGCGCTCACGCGGGCCGCGCACTCCGCTTCCGTGAGCCCGGCCCCGAGCTCGAGCGCGTAACGCGCGGCGAAATCCTCGAGCGTCGCGCGGAGCAGGAGCGCGAGTGCGCGCCGCACCTCGCCGGCGGCGACGAGGGTACGCGCGGCGCTCGCGACATCCGTCGGTAGCGGTTGCGCGCTCGCCGGCAGACCGAGGAGTGCGGCGGCGTCGACGCGGCGCGAGCGGGCGCGGCGACCCGGCAGGCGCAGCCCCGGCACGAGCCCTTCGAGCCGCGCGAGGAACCAGACGACGAGCGCCGCCGCACCGATCCACGCCAACACACGGACCAGGCTCGCGATGGAGCGCGCGAAATCGCGCAGCGCGGCGAGGAAGCGCTGCCATTCGCCGGCCGGCGGCTCGTGCCGCGCGGCGCGCTCGACGTATTCCCAGTGCAGTCCGCTCTTGCGGGTTCCGAACTCCGGCCGCGCGAGCACGCGCGTGGCGGTGTCGCGCGCGAAATCGCGCGTGAGCGGCGCGGCGGACACCGGCGGCGGCAGGCTCGCGCCGGCGAGGACGAGCGCGAGAAAGGCGCCGAGCGCCGCGCCGCGGCGCAGCCGTTCGGCGCGGCGTTCGACGAGGCGGCGCAGACGGAGCTCGAGGTCCCAGGCCTCGAGCTCGCTGCGGCGCGTGAGATAGAGCGCGAAGCCGCCGGCGACGTAGAACGGTGCGATCGCCGCGCACGTGAGGAGATAACTCACGATCGCGATCCAGTCCGCGCCGCCGCCGGCCTGGATCCCCTCGAGGAGCGTCGCGCGGAAATGCGCGGGCACGAGCATCACGGCGAGCATGAGCATCGCGGCGTTCAATACGAGCTCGAAGTGCGCGCAGGCGATCGTGAACCAGGCCGGCGTGCTCGCGCCGAAGCGCAGCACCATGATGCGTTCGCGCTTCGCCGGACCGGCCAGCGACTCGAGCAGCCCCACGGGCATGAGGAAGGAGCGCGACGGCGAGAAGCGTGCGAAGCTCAACCAGCCCAGGAGATCGCGCCAGCCCGTCGGCGTAACGGCCGCGCGCAGCGCGGGCCAGTCCGGGCTCTCGCCGAACATCCGGCGGCTGAGCCAGACGAGTAGCGGCGCATCGAACAGCGGCTTCAGCCACCACAGCACGAGCAGCGACCAGACGCTGTCGACACCGAGCGCGGCGACGATCAGCACCGTCGCCGGCACACTCACGGCGAGATGGCGCAGCACGAGCGCGCGATACCACTCGCGGGCGAGCACGAAGCCGAGATCGACGCCTTCCCAGGGCGGCCGCACGCGCGCTTCGGCGGCGAGATCAGCGAGGCGCATGGCGGACGGCGCCGGCGCGCGTGAAGTAGAGAACGACCAGCACCCAGAACGCCGCCGCGGCGAAGAACTTCACGGCGGCCGGCAGGAGCGCGCTCGAGGACCAGAACGCTTCGAGGAATGCGGCGACGAGCAGCATCGCCGCCGCACCGCCGACGAGCACCGCGGCGTCGCGCCCGGCGCGCTTCATCGCGACCTTGCGCGCGAGATTGCCGGGAAAGAGCACGGCGGCCGCGACGACGAGACCCGCCGCACCGCAGATGACGATCGCCGTGAGCTCGAAGGCGCTGTGCCCGCAGACGAACGGCCAGAACGTGCTGCCGTAGCCGATGCGCGTGAGATGCCCCGCGACGGCACCGATGGTCAGCCCGTTGTAGACGAGCGTGAGCACGGTGCCGATACCGGCGAGCACGCCGGCCGCGAACGTGCGGAAGCCGATGCCGATGTTGTTCGAGATGTAATACCCGAACATCGCGATGTCCGAGCTCGCCTCGCGCCCCGTCTCGCGGCCGAGACGCTTGCCGCCGGGCTCGTACATGTATTCCATCTCCGCGACCTGGTTCGCCTCCATCACGCTGTAGACGAGCTCGGAGTCGACGTAGCAACCGATGCCCGCGAACGCCCCCGGCAACAGGAACAGCGCGAGCGCGACGAACATCGCATGCGCGTGACGGCGCGTCATGCGCGGGAATTCGGAGGTGACGAAAGCGAGCAGGCGCCAGCCGAACGCGGGATCGCGACGGTAGAGCTGACGATGCGCGCGGAGCGCGAGCGCGTGGAGCTCGGCCGTGAGGCGCGCGCTGTAGCCGCGATCGCGCGCGACGGCGTAGTGGCCGCAGAGCTCGCGATACCACGCCGGCAAGCGTGCCGCGTCGGCAGGCACGGGAGCGCCGCGGCCTGCCGTCTCGAGCGCGCCGAGCAGGGCGTCGAACTCGCGCCAGCGCACGGCGTGCAGACGTTCGAACTGCTGCTGCTTTTCGATCACGTGGTCTCGTTCCCCCGCATCACGAACGCCGCGTAGCCGAGCACCTCGTCGAGCGCAGCCTGGCCCTCGCGGCCGTGCAGGGGCGTGAGGATCCCGGCGAGCTCGACGGCACGCGCAGGCGCGAGCTCGGGCACGCGCTCGGCGAAATCGACGAGCGCGGCCTGCTCGTCGCGATCGAGCGGGACCGGCGGCGGCAGCGCAGCGTGCGGCGCGAGCGGCGCGCGCCGGCGCGCCGGCGGCGCATAGACGACGAGCGTTCCGGCGACGACATCGCCCAGGCGCTGGAAGCGCGGGCTGACGAGCATCGCGACGAGGCCCGCGGCATAGAGTGCCGGAAAGAAATCCGCGACACGCAGAAGATTGCGCACGACGGACGCGCTCCACGCGACGGGCGTACCGTCGTCGTTCACGACGACGAGCCCGAGCGCCTTCTTGCCCGGGGTGGCGCCGCGTTGGATCTCGAAAGCGACGGGATAGAACCACTCCGCGAGGAAGATGCCGATGAGCATCGGTCCCGTGCCGAGCTCGCCGAGCAGGCCGAGCGTGAGGCTCAGCGCGAGATAGATCGCGCCGCGGATGCGCAGGTCGATGGCGAATGCGAGCGCGCGCGCCGGCGGGCCCGCGACCGGCAGATCGAGCGTGATGCCCTCCGGCGTCTCGAAGCGGAACAGCGTGTCGAGTTTCGGTGCGCTCATATCCCTGGAATGAAATTCGCGCCGCGCCGCTTCCCGCCGCGCGCCGAGGCTCAGCGCGGCTGCTGGCCGTAGGTCTTGAAACGCTCCAGCACTTCGCTCATCTCGGTGTCGTCGAGGAGCTGCGGTCCGCCGATCTGCAGCGTGATGCAGTACTGACGTGCGAGCTCCTCGATTTCGGTCGTGAGCCGGAGCGCGGCGGGCAGCGTCGCGCCGATCGCAATCATGCCATGGTTCGCGAGCAGACACGCGCGGCGGCCTTCGAGCGCGGCGACCGCGACGTCCGAGAGGTCCTGGGTGCCGAACAGCGCGTAGGGCGCACAGCGCACGGAATCGCCGCCGGCCGCGCAGATCATGTAATGGAAGGCCGGAATGTCGCGGCGCGCACACGCGAGCGCGGTCGCATACGTCGAGTGCACGTGAACGACCGCGTTGATCTCCGGGCGTGCGACGTAGACGTCGCGATGGAACCGCCATTCGCTGGACGCACGCCAGCGCTGCTCCGGTCCGGGCTCGCCCGCATAGTCGAGGAGGACGATTTGATCCGGCTCGAGCTCGTCGGGCGGCACGCCGGTCGGCGTGACGAGGAAGCCCCCTTCGACCCGGGTGCTGACATTCCCCGCGGCGCCGTAATTCAGGCCCGCGTGCTGCAGGATGCGCATGACCGCGACGACCTCGGCGCGCAACTCGCGCAGCGCGGTCATCGCGGGATCTCAGCGCAGGAAGAGGTCATACGCCGGATTCGCCTTCTCTTCGACGTGCTCGACGGTCAGTCCGGCGAGGAAGGCCGCGTACTCACGTTCCTGCTCGGGCGGCACCTGCATGCCCATCAGCACGCGTCCGTAGGCCGCGCCGTGATTGCGATAGTGGAACAGACTGATGTTCCAGCGATCACCGAGCTGATTGAGGAAATGCAGCAGCGCACCCGGCCGCTCCGGGAATTCCACACGCATGAGACGCTCGTGCGCGACGCCGTGACCATGGCCGCCGACCATGTAGCGGATGTGCATCTTCGCGACTTCGTTGTCGGTGATGTCGATCGCCTCGAAGCCGCGCTCGCGCAGGGTCTGCACGAGATCCACCTTGTCGGTGTCGCCCGGTTTGAGCTGCACGCCGGCGAACACCGTCGCGCGCCGGGTGTCGGCATAGCGGTAGTTGAATTCCGTGATCTGACGCGGACCGAGCGCATGGCAGAAGCGCCGGAAGCTGCCCGGGCGCTCCGGGATGATCGCGCCGATCAGCAGCTCGCGCCGTTCGCCGAGCTCGGCGAGCTCGGCGATGTGGCGCAGGCGATCGAAATTCACGTTCGCGCCGGAGAGGATCGCGACGAGGTCGAGACCCGTCGTCTTGTGCTTCGAGGCGTATTGTTTCAGGCCCGCGAGACCGAGCGCGCCGGCGGGCTCGGCGATCGAACGCGTGTCCTCGAAGATGTCCTTCACCGCGGCGCAGATCTCGTCGATGCTGACGGTGAGCACGTCGTCCACACATTCCTGCGCGATGCGGAACGGCTCCTCGCCGACCTGCTTGACGGCCGCGCCGTCCGCGAAGATGCCGATCTTCTCGAGGGTGACGCGCCGTCCCGCGGCGAGCGCCGCCTTCATGCTCGCGCACTCCGCAGCCTGCACGCCGATGATCTTGACAGCGGGATCGAGTGACTTGACGTAGGCCGCGATGCCTGCGATCAGTCCGCCGCCGCCGACCGGGACGAAGATCGCGTGAATGGGCTGGGGGTGCTGGCGCATGATCTCCATCGCGACCGTGCCCTGGCCGGCGATCACGAGCGGATGATCGTAGGGCGGCACGTAAGTCAGACCCTGCTCGCGCGCGAGCACGTGGGCCTGCTCCGCGGCCTCGTCGTAGGTGTTGCCGTGGAGCACGACCTCGGCGCCGAGACGGCGCACCGCACTGACCTTGATCTCCGGTGTCGTCTTCGGCATCAGCACGAGCGCGCGCACGCCGAGACGCTGCGCGGAGAGCGCGACACCCTGTGCGTGATTGCCGGCAGAGGCGGTGATGACCCCGCAGCGGCGTTCTTCCTCGCTGAGCGCCGACATCATGTTGTAGGCGCCGCGGAGCTTGTAGGAGAACACGGGTTGGGTGTCCTCGCGCTTCAGCCACACGCGGTGTTTCGTCCGGCGCGACACGCCGGGGATCAATTCGAGCTCGGTCTCGCGCGCGACGTCGTAGACCGGTGCCTTCAGGATCATCTTCAGGTAATCTTCGAACATCGCCATAAGATACCACTTGATGTGCTTCCGGAATGTCACGGCCGGGTCGGGAAAAGTGAAATGAGTCAGGACGCGAAGAAAGAACGCGTGGCCCGCGCCGCGCTCGAGTTCGTCACGGCGGGTTCGATCCTCGGCGTCGGCACGGGCAGCACGGCGAATTGTTTCATCGACGCCCTCGCCGCGAGCGGGCTCAGGCTCGAGGCTGCGGTCGCGAGCTCGGAGGCGACCGCGAAACGGCTCGCCGGCCACGGCATCCGCGTCATCGATCTCAACGAAGTCGACGAGCTCGCCGTCTATGTCGACGGCGCGGACGAAGCGACACCCGGGCGCTGCCTCGTCAAGGGCGGCGGCGGCGCGCTGACGCGCGAGAAGATCGTCGCCGGCGCAAGCCGGCAGTTCGTCTGTGTCGTCGACGATTCCAAGCTCGTCGATCGGCTCGGCCGTTTCCCGCTGCCGATCGAGGTGATCCCGATGGCGCGGCGGCTCGTCGCGCGTGAAGCGGCCGAGCTCGGCGGCGAGGCGAAGTTGCGTGACGGCTTCGTGACGGACAACGGCAACGTGATTCTCGACGTGCACGGTCTCGACATCGCCGATCCCGTCGCGCTCGAGACGCTCTTGAACGGGATCCCGGGTGTGGTCACGAACGGCCTGTTCGCGCGCCGTCCGGCGGACGTGCTGCTGGTCGCCGATGCTGCGGGCGTGCGCCGCATCGGTTGACGCGGCCCGGGTGAACCGCTTCCTCATCGCGCTCGGCGTGCTGTGCATCCTCGCCGGCGTCGCCTGGCCGTGGCTCGGCCGCCTCGGGCGTCTGCCTGGCGACATCGTCGTCGAACGCGAGCACGGCAGCTTCTATTTCCCGATCGTCACCTGCCTCGTCGTGAGCATCGTGTTGTCGGTCCTGATGTGGCTGTTCAGGCGGTGAGGCAGGCGGCGTCGAACGTCCGATTACGCCTTCGGCTACGGACCTACGGCACCTACGTCGGATTTACGGCGTTGCCGGCGGGCCGCCCGCCTGTGCGCCCTCGTCCGCTGCCTCGTCCTCATCGGGCTTGATGAAGATCTTGCAACACATGAGTCCGGCTTCGAAGAGCAGCCAGATCGGCACGGCGAGCGAGACCTGCGAGAAGACGTCGGGCGTGAGCAGCGCGCCCGCGACGAACGCCCCGACGATGACGTAGGGCCGCTTCGCGGCCAGACTCTCGCGCGTCGTGATGCCGGCCTTCACGAGCAGGAACGTCGCGACCGGGACTTCGAACGCGCAGCCGAACGCGAAGAAGAGCTTCAGCACGAAGTCGAGATACTGGTTGATGTCCGTCATCACCGTCACGCCCTGCGGCGCCATGGAGGTGAGGAACGCGAAGAGGCGCGGGAAGATCGCGAAATACGCGAACGCCATGCCGCCGTAGAACAGCAGGGTCGCCGAGAGCAGCAGCGGCGCGGCGAACCTGCGCTCGTGCTGGTAGAGGCCGGGCGCGATGAACGCCCAGATCTGGTAGAGGATGAACGGCACGCAGATCGCGACGGCGACGAACGTGCTGAGCTTCAGCGGCGCGAGGAAGGGCGAGGCGACCTCGGTCGCGATCATCTGCGCGCCCGTGCGCTGCATCTGTGAGATGAGCGGCTTCGAGAGCCACTCGTAGACCTGGTTCTGGAACGGCATCAGCGCGGCGAGCACGACGACGACGCAGAGGATCGCGCGCAGCAGGCGCGAGCGCAGCTCGATGAGATGGGAAATGAACGACTGTTCCTGCTCCCCGGGCGCGGGGGCCGAAGCGGAGGGCGACGGCGGTGGGAGCTCGGTCATCGCGCGCGGTGCCCTAGGGCTGCTTGTCGGTGACGTTGCCCGGGGCCGACGCGGACTCCTGCTCGCGGAGGGTCTCGCCGACCGGTCGCGGCAGCTCGGCGGATTGTTCGATCTGGTTCTGGACCTGGCGGATCTCGTGGAGACCGACGTCCTGTTCGAATTCCGACTTCAGCTCGCGCGCCATGCGCTGGGCGCGGCCGATCCACAGACCCGCCGTGCGTACGAGGCCGGGCAGTCGCTCCGGGCCGACGACGACGAGCGCCACCACGCCCACGAGCGCGAACTCCCAGAAGCCGGCGCCGAACACCCGGGTACTCCGCTCAGGCGTTCTTCTTCTCGTTGACGGGCGTCGCCTCGCCTTCGATCACATGCTTCGCGGGCTCGTGCTCGGCGTTCGCCTCGAGGCTGCCTTCGGCTTCGTTGCCATCCTTGAGCGCCTTCTTGAAATCGCGGATCCAGCCGCCGGCATCGGAGCCCAGGTTGCGGATCTTCTTGGTCCCGAACACGAGCATCACGACGATCAGGACGACGAGCAGTTCTCTGAAATTGAATCCCATGGCGGGCCTCCTGCAGTCGCACGGGGCGGGGCGGCTGCATGCATTGGTGTGAATCCGGTCATTGTCCCTGACGGGACGCCTTTTCCTCAAGGCCGGAGACCCCGAAGCGCCGGGCGAGCTCGGCGAGCACCGCCTCGTGGTCGAGGTCGCAGTAATTGAGCATGACGAGGGTGTGGAACCACAAGTCGGCCGTCTCGTAGACGATCTTCGACTTCTCGCCGTCCTTCGCCGCGAGCACGACCTCGGTCGCCTCCTCGCCCACTTTCTTCAGGATGGCATCCAGGCCACGCGCGTAGAGCTTCGCGACGTAGGACTTTTCCGGATCGGCCTGCCGGCGCTCGGCCAGGATCGCGGCCAGCCGGCTCAGGATCTCGTCTGACATCGGAGTGCTCCTGCGGGGCGGGTCAGGCCTTGTAGATCTCGTCCGGGGATTTCAGCACCGGATCGGTCGCGACCCAGGCGTCCTGATCGAGACGGCGGTAGAAGCAGCGCTCGCGACCAGTATGACACGCGATGCCGCCGATTTGTTCGACCAGGAGCAGGACGGCGTCGCCGTCGCAGTCGAGCCGGACGTCGAGGAGCCGCTGCACGTGTCCGGATTCCTCGCCCTTGCGCCAGAGCTTCCGGCGCGAGCGCGACCAGTAGACCGCCCGACCCTCGTCGCGGGTGGCGAGGAGCGCCTCGCGATTCATCCAGGCGAGCGTGAGCACCCGGCCGGAGGCTGCATCCTGGGTGATGACCGGAACGAGGCCGTCGGCGTCCCATTTCACGTCGTCGAGCCAGCTCACAACCGCACCTCGATACCGGCGTCGCGCATGCGGGCCTTCGCCTGGCCGACCGTGTATTCGCCGAAGTGGAAAATGCTCGCCGCGAGCACGGCGTCGGCGTGGCCGCGGGTCACGCCGTCGACGAGGTGATCGAGCGTGCCCACGCCGCCCGAGGCGATGACGGGTATGCCGACCGCATCCGCCACGGCGCGCGTCAGCGCGACGTCGAAACCGTCGCGCGTGCCGTCGCGGTCCATGCTCGTCAGGAGAATCTCACCCGCGCCGAGCCCGGCCATGCGCACGGCCCAGGCGACGGCGTCGATGCCGGTCGCCTTGCGGCCGCCGTGCGTGAAGACTTCCCAACGGTCGGGGTGCCGGCCGCTCCGGCGCGCGTCGATCGCGACGACGATGCACTGCGAGCCGAATTTGTCCGCCGCCTCGCCGACGAACGCCGGGTTCGTCACCGCGGCCGTATTGATCCCGACTTTGTCCGCGCCGGCGTTCAGCATGCGGCGCACGTCGGCGATGCTGCGGATGCCGCCGCCGACCGTGAGCGGAATGAAGACCTGGGAGGCGACGGCCTCGACGACGTGGACCATGGTCGCGCGATCGTCGCTGCTCGCGGTGATGTCGAGGAAGGTGATTTCGTCCGCGCCCTGCTCGTCGTAGCGCTTTGCGATTTCGACCGGATCGCCCGCGTCGCGGATGTCGACGAACTTCACGCCCTTGACGACGCGGCCGGCGTCGACGTCGAGACAGGGGATGATGCGTTTGGCGAGTCCCATGGTTCGAACGGCCTCTGCGGCGCGGCGGTCCGGCCCTGCGCCGCGCGGAGCGGCGCCCGGGCGGCTCAGCGCGCGCCGTCGGTCAGTTGGTCCGCGAGCTCCTGCGCAGCGCCGAAATCCAGCGAGCCCTCGTAGATCGCGCGACCGGTGATCGCGGCCGTGATGCCGTCGCCCTGCACGGCGCAGAGCGCGCGGATGTCGTCGAGGTTCGTGACGCCGCCGGACGCGATGACGGGAATCGTGAGGGCGCGGGCGAAGGCGACGGTCGCCTCGAGATTCAGCCCGCTCATCATGCCGTCGCGACGGATGTCGGTGAACACGATCGCCTCGACGCCGTTGTCCTGGAACTGCAGCGCGAGATCGGTGGCGTCGTGACGGGAGAGCTTCGACCAGCCTTCGATGGCGACTTTGCCGTCGCGCACGTCCAGGCCGACGATGATGTGCCCCGGGAACTCGAGACAGACGTCGGAGACGAAGTGCGGCGCGGTCACGGCCTTCGTGCCGATGATCACGTAGCGCACGCCGGCGTTGAGGTATTCCTGAATCGTGTCCTCGTCGCGAATGCCGCCGCCGACCTGAATCGGCACGCTCGGAAAGGCCTGCGCGATTTCGTGAATGACCGCCGAATTCACCGGCTTGCCCACCGTCGCACCGTTCAGATCCACGAGATGCAGGCGTCTCGCCCCGGCGTCGACCCAGCGGCCCGCCACCTCGACGGGATCGTCCGAGTACACCGTGTCGTCGTCCATGCGTCCCTGACGGAGGCGGACACATTTGCCGTCTTTGATGTCGATGGCGGGGATGAGCAGCATGACGCTAACCTGTCTGGGCTTCGTGGTGGTGGAATCAGGTATTGCGGGTGACTGGCAGGATCAAGGCATCTGTCGATTCTGGGGAGATATTAGCATACCCCCAAGCCAATGAAAGACGGGGTCCCGGCCCGCTCAGTGCGCCTCGTCCCAGTTCGCTCCCGTGCCGATGTCGACGACGAGGGGCACCGATAATTCCGCGGCGCCGGCCATCAATTCGCACAGCCGCGCCGCGACGTCCGGAGCCGCTGCAGTGTCGACCTCGAGCACGAGCTCATCGTGGACCTGCATGATCATGAGCGCGGGAACCCGCTCGCGCACGAGCCAGGCGTCGACGGCGATCATCGCGCGCTTGATGATGTCGGCGGCCGTGCCCTGCATGGGCGCATTGATGGCGGTGCGCTCCGCGTACTGGCGGCGCTGGACATTGCGCGAGTTGATTTCCGGCAGATAGAGGCGACGCTTGAACACGGTCTCGACGTAGCCGCGTTCGCGCGCCTGGGCACGGATGTCGTCCATGTAACGCTTCACGCCGGGATAGCGCGCGAAATAGCGATCGACGTACTGCTGCGCCGCGGCGCGATCGAGCCCGAGCTGGCGTGCGAGGCCGAACGCCGACATGCCGTAGATGAGACCGAAGTTTATGGCCTTCGCGGCCCGGCGCTGTTCGTCGGCGACCTCGGCCGGCGGCAGGCCGAAGACCTCGGCGGCCGTCGCGCGATGCACGTCGAGCCCGGACGCGAAGGCTTCGAGCAGGCGCTCGTCGCGTGAGAGGTGCGCCATGATCCTGAGCTCGATCTGCGAGTAGTCCGCGGCGAGCAGCACGCGCCCCGGCGGGGCGATGAAAGCCTGGCGGATGCGCCGTCCCTCGGGCGTGCGCACCGGGATGTTCTGCAGGTTCGGATCCGAGGACGAGAGGCGGCCGGTCGCGGCGACGGCCTGATGGTAGCTCGTGTGGACGCGTCCCGTATCGCGATCGACTTCCTCGGGCAGCTTGTCCGTGTAGGTCGACTTCAGCTTCGCGACCGCCCGATGTTCGAGGATGAGCTTCGGCAGCGGATAGTCCAGCGCGAGCTCGGCGAGCACGGACTCGGCCGTCGACGGCTGGCCGGTCGGCGTTTTCTCCTTCACCGGCAGGCCGAGCTTCTCGAAGAGGATTTCCTGGATCTGTTTCGGCGAGCCGAGGTTGAACGGCTGTCCCGCAGCCTCGTGCGCGGCCGCCTCGACCTCGATGAGCTTGCGCGCGAGCTCGGCGCTCTGGGCGCGGAGCATCGCCACGTCGAGCAGCACGCCGTTGCGCTCGAGGCGCGCGATGACCGGCAGCAGCGGCATCTCGATCTCCTCGAAGAGCCGGCGCAGCTCGGGCTCGGCCTCGATGCGCGGCCAGAGCTTCGCGTGGAGCTGCAGGCAGACATCGGCATCCTCCGCGGCATAAGGGCCCGCGGTCTCGACCGGGACGTCGTTGAACGAGAGCTGCTTCGCGCCCTTGCCCGCGACGTCCTCGTAATGAATGGTCCGCACGCCGAGATGATCGAGCGCGAGCGTATCGAGATCGTGGCGCGAAGCGGTGCTGTTCAAGGTGTAGGACTCGAGCATCGTGTCGTAGCGGATGCCCTGCAGATCGATGCCGTGATTGAGCAGCACCTCGCGGTCGTACTTCAGGTTGTGGCCGACCTTGGCGTGCGCGGGATCCTCGAGAAGCGGTTTCAGGCGCGCGAGCACGGTATCGCGATCGAGCTGGTCGGGTGCGCCTGGATAATCGTGGGCGAGCGGCACGTAGGCCGCGCGGCCGGGCTCGCGACAGAACGACACGCCGACGATCCGCGCCTGCATGTAGTCGAGGCTCGTGGTTTCGGTGTCGAACGCGAAGAGCGGTGCCTGCCGCAGCGTCGCGAGCCAGGCCTCGAGCTGCGCTTCCGTGAACACCGTCTCGTAGTCACGCGGGACCGCGGCAGGCGCGTCGGCGGCGGGTGCAGCTTCGACTTCGGGGCCGATCTGCTTCAGCCAGGACTTGAACTCCAGCTCGGTCAGCAAGGCGACGAGGCGCGGCGTGTCGGCTTCGCGCGTGACGAGCTTCTCCGGCGCCACGTCGAGCGGTACGTCGTCGATGACCGTCACGAGCTTGCGGGAGAGCGGGAGCTTCGGGATCGCCTCGCGGAGGTTCTCGCCGATCTTGCCCGGTATGTCGGCCGCGTGCGCGATCACGCCGTCGAGCGTGCGATATTCCGCCAGCCATTTCACGGCGGTCTTGGGTCCGACTTTCGGCACGCCGGGGATGTTGTCGACCGCATCACCGACGAGCGTGAGGTAATCGATGATTTGATCGGGACCGACCCCGAACTTCGCGCGCACGCCGGCCTCGTCGAGCACCGAATCGTCCATCGTGTTCACGAGCGTGATGTCGGGCGTGACGAGTTGGGCGAGATCCTTGTCGCCGGTCGAGATGACGACGGCGAGCCCCTGCGCCGCGGCACGCCGCGCCAGCGTGCCGATGACGTCGTCGGCTTCCACGCCGTCGACGACGATGCGCGGATAGCCCATGGCATCGATGAGCTCGAAGAGCGGCGGCACCTGGGTCGCGAGATCGTCCGGCATGGAGGGCCGGTGAGCCTTGTAATCGGCGTACCACGCGTCGCGCGTGGTACGCCCGCGCGGGTCGAACACGACGGCGAAGTACGCCGGCGTGTACTGCGCGTGCAGGCGTCGCAGCATCGCCGCGACACCGTGAATCGCACCCGTCGCCTGGCCCTTGGAATTCGTCAGCGAAGGCAATGCGTGAAACGCGCGATAGAGGTAGGAGGAGCCGTCGACGAGGACGAGAGTATGTTTGCTCATGCGGCATTGTCCCGCAGCGCGACGGTGCCCGAAAGGCGCGCGCCACGGCGTGATATTTGGAGATTTGGATGGTCTTAGATGTTATGCTACCCGAGCCTGACCCAACATCGAATAACGATCCGAGAACACCTCATATGCGTCCCCGCAATGCGCTCCTGATACTCTGCGGCTCGATCCTGCTGCCCTTGGCTGTCGCCGCCGAGGACGCCCAGCCGCCGGGTCTCGAACGCGTCGAGGACGTGCCGCCTCCGCCGCCGCCGATGGAGAGCGGTGAGGTCGTCGAGCCCACCGTGACGGTCATTCAGCGCAAGGACGCACGCATCGAAGAGTACCGCTTGAACGGCCGCCTCTACATGATTCGCGTCGAGCCCGTGGTCGGTAAGCCGTATTACCTGATGGACAAGACGGGCAAGGGGCTCATGGAATCGAAGATCAGCGAGCTCTACAACGATCCGATCGTTCCGCAGTGGGTGATTTTCAGCTGGTAGTCACCTGAGCGCGGACGACGCCGCGCTCCACGCATGTCCGTCTACACGTCCGTCGACGCGATCGCGCTCCGCGATTTCCTCGCCCGCTTCGACGCCGGCACGCTCGTCGCCTACACGGGTATCGAGGCCGGCATCGAGAACACCAATTACTTCGTGGATACGACGACAGGGCGTTTCGTCCTCACGCTATTCGAGTGGATGCCGGCAACGGAGCTCCCATTCTTCCTCGAGCTCATGCGCCACGTCGCGGACGGCGGGTTGCCGGCGGCGCGACCACTCGCCGCTCGCGACGGCGCGCTCGCGGGCGAGCTGCTCGGCAAGCCGGCGGCGCTCGTGACGCGCTTGCCGGGCACGAACCTCCTGCGACCTTCGCCCGGGCACTGTCGCCAGGTCGGCGCGGCACTCGGGCGCTGGCATCGCGCCGTGCAATCCTTTCCCCGCGAACACCCCGACGGTCGCGGCCGGCCATGGCGCGAAGCCGCGGCCGCGCGCGTCGGGCCCGGACTCTCGACCGGCGATCGCGCACTGCTCACGCGCACGCTCGAGGCCCTGCGCGACTGGCCCGTGCCCGGGCTGCCCGGCGGCGTCATCCACGCGGATCTCTTCCGGGACAACGTGCTGTTCGACGGCGCTGTGCTGAGCGGGCTGCTCGACTTCTACTACGCCTGCAGCGGTCCGTTCGTCTACGATCTCGCGGTGGCGTTCGCGGACTGGTGCTTCGTGCCGACCGGCCGCCTGGAGCCGGAGAATGCGCAGGCCTTCATCGCAGGCTATCAGGGCGTCCGCGTGCTGCTTGTGACGGAGTGCGCGGCCTGGCCGACGGCGCTGCTGGCCGCAGGCCTGCGCTTCTGGCTGTCGCGCCTCGTGGATAGCTGCTTTCCGAAAGCCGGAGCGCTGACGTTCCTGAAGGACCCGGCGGAATTCCGAGGGCTGCTGCTGGCGCTCACGGGCGATCCCGCACCGTTCGCGCAGGTTCTCGAGGGATAAAATGAAAGAGGCCCTCTCGCGAGGGCCTCGAAGTGCAGTGCCGGCGTCGCGCCCTTACTGGACGACGAGCTCCACGCGGCGGTTCTTGAACATGTTCTCTTCAGTGTCGTTCGGCGCGACCGGCTTGCTCTCGCCGAGGCCCTTCGAGCTCAGGCGACTCGCGCTGATGCCGTGCTTCACGAGATAGGTCATGACCGCGGCGGCGCGCTTCTCCGACAACTTCTGGTTGTAGGCGTCCGCACCGCGGCTGTCGGTGTGACCTTCGACGCTCACGGCCACGCCTTCGTTCTGCTTCAGCACATCGACCGCGTGGTCGAGGATGGAGGACGAATCGGCACGGATCGTCGCCTTGTCGAAGTCGAAGTTCACGCCCTCGAGGGTCATGAGCTTCTCACCCTTCAGCGGGCAGCCCGTCGCGTCCACCTTCACGCCGGGGGGCGTGCCGGGACATTTGTCCTTGTCGTCGTATACGCCGTCGCCATCGCTGTCCTTCAGGACCGGACGCGGGGCGGGAGCGGTCGCGGCGGCGACCGGAGCCGGCGCGGGCGCGGCAGCCGGGGCCTTGTCGTGGCAGATGAAGTAACCCGCGACGGCGCCGACGACGGCACCCGCGGCCATTTCGGCTTCGTTCTTGCCGCCCATGGCACCACGCACGATGCCGGCACCGGCAGCGCCACCCAGAACCGGGCAGATAATGTCTTTGGGCTTGAAATTCGCCGGATCGGACGCGCAACCGGCGACGAAAATCCCGAGGAGCCCGATTGCTCCAGCTCTGAGTGTGTTCTTCATGGATAACCCCCTCTCGTTGCATTCGTACAGCCGACGCGTCGTTTCGAGTGCGTTCTACGCCACACGCGGTCGGTGGTGACGACCGGGATCCTAACGGCTTACGCCTGGATTCTCAACGCCGACGTACGGTCTGGAGGTGAATTCCGGCACGATTGCCGCTGTGGCGCAGACGCCGACAGGGATCCGGAATCAGCCGATGGCCTCGATGAGGGCGCGGAAGCGGTCCATGCTCGAGGTCCGGAGCACGCGGCGCGCGAGCGGCTCGATGTCCCCGACTGCAGTGTTCGTGATGACGTCCTTCACTTCGAGCAGCGCCGAGGGATGGACGCTGAAGATCCGAAGGCCGAGCGCCAGCAACAGGCGGGTGTAGCGGGTGTCCCCGGCCATTTCGCCGCACATCGCGACCGGCGTGCCCCGGCGGCGCCCGGCATCGATGGTCGTCGCGATGAGTCGCAGCACGCCTGGATGCAGCGGGTCGTAGAGATAGTTGACCTCGTCGTTGATGCGGTCGATGGCAATGGCGTACTGGATGAGATCGTTCGTGCCGATGGACAGGAAATCCAGATAGCGCGCGAAGCCGTCGGCGAACATGGCCGCGGCCGGCACTTCGATCATGCCGCCGATTTGCATGTGCGGATCGAAGGGCACGTCGTTCTGCACGAAATCGGCCTGCATCGTGCGCACGATGTCGACGACCTGCCGCGCCTCGTCGATCGTCGACAGCATGGGCAGCATCATCCGCACGGGCCCGAGCGCCGAGACCCGCACGATCGCACGGAGCTGCGGCCACGAGAGGCTCGGTTCCTTCAGGCCGAGCCGCACCGCGCGCAGACCGAGCGCCGGATTCGCACCGGCCGTTCGCGACGCGAGGATGCCGTCGGCGTGCTTGTCGGCGCCGATGTCGAGCGTGCGGATCGTCACCGGCAGGCCGCCGAGGGCCTCGACGAGCTGGCGATAGGACTCGAAGTGCTCCTCCTCGCTCGGCGCGACGGAGCGGTTCATGTACAGGAACTCGGTACGGTAGAGCCCGACACCGGTCGCCCCCACACGCCGCGCGGCTTCGAAGTCGGCCGGCAATTCCACGTTCGCGTACAAATCGATCGCCTGCCCGTCGGAGGTGACGGCCGGCGCCGCCTTCAGCCGCTTCAGGCCCTGGTAGTACTTCTGCTGCTCGCGACGGCGCTGCTTGTAGTGGCGCAGCGTCTGCTCGTCGGGCTCGCCGATGACGACGCCGCCCTTGCCGTCGACGATGAGAATCTCGTCCTCGCGGATGTAGCGACGGGCGTGGTGCACGCCGACGACGCCCGGAATGCCGAGGCTCCGCGCGAGGATGGAGGTATGCGAGGTCTGGCCGCCGAACTCCGTCACGAACGCCGCGATGGCGTTGTGCTGCATGAGGAGCGCATCGGCCGGCGTGAGGTCGTCGGCGATGAGGACCTTGCCGCTCAACTGGCTGCCCGCCACTTCGTGATGCAGCGGCGCGTGATTCAGGAGGATGCGCTGAATGCGGTTCACGACGTGGTCCACGTCGTCCTGGCGCGTGCGCAGGTAGGGATCGTCCATGAGCTCGAAGACACCGACCAGGACGTCGCGCTGGATCTTCAGCGCCCACTCGGCGTTGCAACGGCGTTCACGGATGATGTGGACCGGCTCCTCGGTCAGCGTCGAATCTTCGAGCATGAGGAGATGGGTGTCGATGAACGCCGCGATGTCGGCCGGCGTGCTCGCCGGAATCTTCTCGCGAATCGCGTGGAGGTTCTCGCGCGCCTGGGTGACCGCCTCGCGCAGCCGCGCGATTTCCGCGTCGACCGCATCCGGCGCAACCGGATATTCGCGCACGTCGAGATCGGCGTGCACGACGATGTGCGCCTTGCCGATGGCGATGCCGCGCGAGACCCCGACGCCGTGCAGGGAGAACGTCATTCGCTCTCCCCGAATCGTGTATCGATGAGCTCGACGAGCGCCGCCAGCGCGGCGTCCTCGTCCTCGCCGGTGGTGACGAGCTCGATCTCGCAGCCCTGCGACGCCGCGAGCATCATCAGCCCCATGATGCTCTTGCCGTTGACACGCTTGCCATCCCGCACGACCCCGATGTCGCAGCCGAATTTCGCGGCCGTTTGAACGAATTTCGCCGCGGCGCGCGCGTGCAGGCCGAGCCTGTTGATGATCGTGATCCGGCGTGCGGGCATCGCTTCAATGCCTCCCTCGAACGCTGTCGCGCTCAACCGTCACGGTGATTGAGGACGATGCGGCGCTTCGACCGGAAATGCGCAGCGAGCTGTTCGGCAATGTAGACGGAGCGATGTCGGCCCCCGGTGCAGCCGATCGCTACCGTCAGATAACTGCGCTGGTCGAGTTCGAAGCGCGGGATCCATTTCTCCAGGAAGCTCGTGATGTCGGCCACCATCTCGCCGACCGCGGGCGTCGCATCGAGGAAGCGCGCGACCGGCTCGTCGCGCCCCGAATGCTGGCGCAGCGCCGGCTCCCAATACGGGTTCGGAAGACAGCGCACGTCGAAGACGAAGTCCGCGTCGGGCGGCACGCCGTTCTTGTAGCCGAACGAGCAGAACTGTACCGCGAGCGAACCCTCCTTGCGCTTCGCCACGCGCTCGTTCACCTGCGCCCGGAACTCGTGCAGCCGGGTGAGCGAGGTGTCGATGCGCAGATCCGCACGGGCAATGATGGGCTCGAGCAGCGCGCGCTCGGCGGCGATCGCCTGCCGCAGCGGCACGTCGTCGCTAGACAGGGGGTGGCGTCGGCGCGTCTCGCTGAAGCGGTTGATGAGCGCCTGGTCGCCGGCCTCGACGAACACCAGCTCGAGGTTCACGAGCCGCTTCTTCAGGCCATCGAGGATCGCCGGGAGCTGGCGCAGGTCGGCCTCGGGATTGCGCGCGTCGATGCCGACGGCCACGCGGCGGTAATGCGGCAGATCGCTCTTCGCGATGAAGTCGGCGAAGTCCGCGAGGAAACCCGCCGGCAGATTGTCGACGCAGTAGAAGCCCGCATCCTCGAGCGCGTGGAGCGCGACGGTCTTGCCGGCACCCGACAGCCCCGAGACGATGATGAAACGGTCCTGCATCTTTTTACGCCAGTCCTGCGCCACCCGGTTTGAGCGATGAGTGCACGTCCGTCCCACTGTAGCAAACGCCAGGGCCGGCTGAAAAACTGCTGTTCGGGTTCCGGGGACAACCCCGGTGCGGGTCGACGGGGACCCCGTGTCGACCGACGCCCCGGGCCCTCATGGTCTGAGGACTCCGGCGGCGGCAGCGATCAGATGCTGTGCGCGGGACCGGCCTTCGGCGCGGTCCCTCCGCTCCCGCCCGAGGCAATGCGCCGGGCGCCTCCCCTCTTCGGCCTCACCGCCCGCGTAGGCGATGCGGTCCGCGCTTATTCTTCGGCGGCGCCGACGCCGCGAGTCGCGGCTTCGCGATGATGATGATTCGTCACCTTCTCTTTGTGCTTGCGAACCTGGCGATCCAGCTTGTCGAGCAGCAGATCGATCGCGGCGTACATGTCGTCGTGCTCGCTGGCCGCGTGCAGGGTATTGCCGGAAACGTGGATCGTCGCCTCGGCTTTGTGGCGCTGACGCTCCACGCCCAGGACCACGTGTGCATCGACGACCTGATCGAAATGGCGCTCGATGCGCTGGAGCTTGCTCTTGATGTAATCGTTGAGCGCGGGAGAAAGTTCCACGTGGTGACCAGAGATGTTCAGTTGCATAGGAATCTCCCTATAAATTCGCAATTCGCGACCATATATGCTGGCGGTCCGCACGACAAGTGGGCATGCCGGTCCGGTCTGGTGCCGGTCCTCGCGCCATTCCTGTCCGGGATGTCTCGATCATCGCATGGGCCTCACGCCAGGCGTTTCCGCTCGTTGGACGGCGGGATCTGCATCGCTTCGCGGTATTTTGCAATGGTCCGGCGGGCGACGTTGATGCCCTGTTTCGACAGCAGGGTCGCGATCTTGCTGTCGCTGAGGGGCTTCTGTGAGCTTTCAGCGGCGATCAGTTTCTTGATCACTGCACGGATGGCGGTGGACGAAGCCTCTCCGCCGACCGATGTGCTGACGTGGCTCGAGAAAAAGTACTTGAGCTCGAAGATGCCGCGCGGCGTGTGCATGTACTTGCGGGTCGTGACGCGGGAAATCGTCGATTCGTGCATGCCGAGTGCTTCGGCGATGTCATGCAGCACGAGCGGCTTCATCGCCTCCTCGCCGTACTCGAGGAAGGCCTTCTGTTGCTCGACGATCGCCGTCGCGACACGCAGCAGCGTTTCGCTGCGGCTCTGGAGGCTCTTGATGAACCACTTCGCTTCCTGCAGGTGAGTCTTCAATGAGCTGTTGTCCGCACTGTTGTCGGCGCGGCGAATCAGGCTCTGATAGTAGGGGTTCACGCGGACGTGCGGAATGGTGTCGGGATTGAGCTCCACTTTCCAGCGGCCCTTGACCTTGCGCACGAACACGTCGGGGATCAGGTACTCCGGCGGCTCTTCGTTGTACTTCGCGCCAGGACGCGGATTCATCGACTGAATGAGCGTGAGGATCTTGCGCAGATCGTCCTGCGTGATCTTCAACCGTCTCATGATCTGCGTGTAGTCGCGGCCGCCCAGCGCGTCGAGATAATCCTCGCAGACGCGGAGCGCCTCCGCTTTCCAGGGCGTGGTGGCCGAGAGCTGACGAAGCTGCAGAATGAGGCATTCGCGCAGATCGCGCGCCGCGACGCCGGGCGGGTCGAGGGACTGGACCTGCTTCAGCACGGCCTGCACTTCGTCGAGCTCGATCTCGACTTCCTCGACGCTGCTCACAGCGCTCAGGATTTCGTCGAGCGTGACGGTGAGATAGCCGTCCTGGTTCAGTCCGTCGACGATCGCGTGCGCGATTGCGCGATCCGTCGGCGTCAGCGGCAGCAGATTCAATTGCCAGGTGAGCTGGTCGTGCAGCGACTCGCGCGCGCTGCGCATGCTCTCGAATTCGTTTCCATCCTCACGACTGCCCGAACTGCTGCCCGCGGGCAGCGTGCTGTCGTAGATGTCGTCCCAGTCGCTGTCGACCGGCATGTCCTGCGGAATGTCGTCCTGGGTGCTCGGCGTGAAGTTCTCGGCCTCGTCGAAATCGCCGCTGCCGCCCTCGTCGCCGCCGCCACCTTCTTCGCCGGCGCTCTCTCCAGCCACGGCCTCGGCACCGCGCACCGCGAGCTCGCTCGTGAAGTCGACGACATCCGTCTCGGCTTCCTCCACGAGCTCCAGCATCATGTTCGAATCCAGCGCCTGCTGAACCTCGAGCGAGAGCTCGAGCGACGAGAGTTGCAACAGGCGGATGGCCTGCTGCAGCTGGGGCGTCATCGTCAGCGTCTGGCCGAGCTTGAGCTGCAGGGATTGTTTCATGATCGGGCGGAGTGGATGGGCCTGTATCTGGGGTTCGGTCGGGAATTTAGTGTACCGCATTCCGCCTGGCCGGCAGGGTGGGCGGAGTCTTACAACCGTGAAATATGATTTGACCGGGCCGTAGGACGCGGCCCGGTGCGAAGCGGCGGGCGCAGCACCTACATCGTGAAATCGTCTCCCAGATACACCTCGCGTACATGCTCATTTTCGAGTATCTGTCCGGCCGTGCCTTCCGCAATGATGCGGCCGTCGTTCACGATGTACGCGCGATCGCAGATGCCCAGCGTTTCGCGCACGTTGTGATCGGTGATCAGCACCCCGATGCCGAGCCGGCTCAGGTGCTGGATGATGCGCTGGATGTCGCCGACCGAGATCGGATCGACGCCAGCGAACGGCTCGTCCAGCAGGATGAAGCGCGGCTGGGACGCCAGGGCTCGCGCGATTTCCACGCGCCGCCTCTCACCTCCGGATAGCGACATTCCGAGGTTTTTCTTGATGTGATTGACGTGGAACTCGCGCAGCAGACCATCGAGCCTTTTCTCGCGCTGCGCCGGGGTGAGCTCCGGCACGAGCTCGAGCACGGCCATGATGTTCTCTTCCACCGTCAGCTTGCGGAACACGGAGGCTTCCTGCGGCAGATAGCCGAGGCCGCGGCGCGCGCGCAGATCCATCGGCAACCCGGTCAGGTCCTCCTTGTTGAGATGGATCGTGCCGCCCTCGCCGGCGATGAGGCCGACGATCATGTAGAAGCTCGTCGTCTTGCCCGCGCCGTTCGGCCCCAGCAGGCCGATCACTTCGCCGCTGTTCACGGTGAGGCTCACGTCGCGCACGACCTGGCGCGACTTGTAGGTCTTCGACAAATGCCGGACCGCGAGGACGCTCATGCGCGAGACCCGGGGCGTCTCAAGGCGTCGCGGGCGCGGGCGCGGGCACTGGAGCAGGCGCGGCGCCCCCCGGCGGCGTCTTCGGCGGGATGATCACGTGCACGCGGCCTTGCGACTTCGGTGCGCCGGCCTCGGGCGTCTGCGGTTTGTCGCCAGGCGTGCCGCGTCCGGTGATGATGCTCTTCTTCGTATCGTAATTGATGCGATAGCCTTCGAAGAGGCGCTCGCCCTGGGTGAGCTTCGCGCGCTGGATGAGGAACAGCAGATTCTTCTTCGCGTAGTACTCGACGTCGAGCGCCTCGCCCATGATGTCCTGCTTGTCGCCGTCGGGCGTCTGCTTGAAGTGCGCGGGACGGCCTTCCATGAACGCCTCGATCAATTCCCGGTTCTCGTTGAAGTTCGCACGCAGCTTGTCGCCGGTCATGCGGATCGAGCCCTGGGTCACGACCACGTTGCCGATGTAGATCGTCTTGTGCTCCTGATCGTCGAGCTCGGCGAAGTCCGATTCGATTTCGATCGGCTGATCGGAGTCCGAGGAGAGCGCGTGCGCCACTGCGACGAATTTCGCGCACAGCGCGAACAGCAGGATCCTAGCTGCGTGACTTCTGTTCATGGCGGCTCTTTACGCGCTCCAACAACTCAAGGCGATCGTGCTCGAAATTCGCACGGAACCCGATGGATTTCGTGACACTGCTGGGACTCGTGATGGTCGCCGGATCGTCGGTCTCGGCGTACTGGACGCGCGGAAACACCCGCAATTCGGAGGTGATCACTTCCAGTTCCCGCTGACCGGAATCGTCGACGCGCCAGATCTCCACGATGCCATGAAGCAGCACGACTTCATTGCCGGATTTGACCGTGGCGCGCTCGGCCACCACGTACCACGGCCTCGCGTCCTCATTGTAAATCTCCATGCGCGGCCGGGCCAATTCCGCGGTGTCGTCGTCCGGATAGTGATACACGGTGTCCGCGCGCAGCACGCTCTGCAGTGCGCCGTCCTTGTCCATGGTGCTGCGAACCATGTCGAGGAGATAGTAATCGGGTTCGTGCGGCCGGCTGGCCACCGCCTTGGCGGCCTCCTCGTCGAGCTTGTGCCAGATCCAGAACGTCGCCGCACCCAGCGCGACGAAAACCAGGGCTGTGAACCACGAATTCGACATTATCGCATTATCGCCGCCGCCCGCAGGGCCGCCTAGGGGTGATCATGCGCGCAGCGTGGGGGCCGGCGGCGATCGTGCGGGCGCCCGGGATCCGGTTCAGGCGACTGCGCCGTAGTGCGCGAGCTGGGCCGCGAGCGTACCGCGCGCCCGCATCACGAGCTCACATACTTCGCGCACCGCACCCTGGCCGCCTGGGAGCGACGTGCGCCACACGGCGGCCTCGGCAATGGCCCAGTGTGCATCGGCGACCGCGACCGAGAGCGCAACGCGCTTCATCACCGGCAAATCCGGCAGATCGTCCCCGACATAGCAGACTTCGGCGGGTGAGAGTTTCAGTTCGGCGAGCAGGGCATCGAACGCTTGCAGCTTGTCGCGTTGGCCCTGATAGACGAAGTGGATGCCGAGCTCCGCCATGCGCGCGGCGACGACCGGCGATTTGCGGCCCGTGATGACGGCGAGCGTCACCCCGGACTCGCGCAGCATCACGAGCCCGTGGCCGTCGCGGACGTGGAACTGCTTGAGCTCCTCGCCCTGCGGACCGAGCAGGAGCTGGCCGTTCGTGAGCACGCCGTCGACATCGAAGATGGCGAGTCGCACGTTCGCCGCGAGGGTGAGAATGGCGTCGGGCACTGCGTTCACAGCACGCGGGCCCGCAGGAGATCGTGCATGTTCAGCACGCCGACGAGCACGTTGCCGCTGTCGACGACGGGCAGCGCGTTGATCTTCTTGTCCTGCATGATGCGCAGCGCTTCCGCGGCCAGCATGTCCGGCCGGACCGTCGTACAGCCGCGGGTCATGACTTCGGCGAGCGGCGTGGTCTGGACGTCGACGCCACGATCGAGCGCGCGGCGGAGATCGCCGTCGGTGAAGATGCCGAGTACCCGGTTCTGCGCGTCGACGACGACGGTCAGCCCGAGACCCTTGCGGGTGATTTCGAGCAGGGCCCGGCTCAACAGTATGTCGGGTGCGGCGGTCGGCATCTCGGCGCCCTGATGCATGAGATCGGCGATCCGGAGCGACGTGGACGTGGACGTCGGCGGCCTGGGCGAGTGTCGATACCGGGTTGCCGGTCAGTGCGACGAGCGGTGCGCCGAGACGCTTGAGGAGCGGTACGAGGATGACGAGCTCGTCCGTCTCGCCGGAGTTGGAGAGCGCGAGCACGACGTCGTCAGAGGTGATCATCCCCATGTCGCCATGGCTCGCTTCGCCGGGATGGACGAAGAATGCCGGCGTGCCGGTGCTCGCGAGGGTCGCGGCGATCTTGCCGCCGATGTGACCCGACTTGCCCATGCCGAGGACGACGATCCGCCCGCGGCAGGCGAGCATGTGGCGGGCCGCCGCGACGAACGCGCCGTCGAGCTGCGGCACGAGGGCGGCGAGCGAGCGGGCCTCGGCCTCGAGTACGGCGCGGCCGAGCGCGATGATCCGCCCGTCGTCGGGGAGCGCGGGAGTCATGCCGAATCGCGGACGCGCGGGTCCGGGATCGGCGACAGACGGCGGCAGCGGCGCGCGCCCGGGGCGCGGTGGCGGGGCTTGAGAATAGATGACATGCTGAAAACGATGAGCTCGATGCGCATATTCGACCCGATCCACCGGGGTACTGCAAGCGACGTCCTGCGCGCTCCCGGGCAATTCGTCCCGGGAGGATCCGGGTGATGCGCGCGATGCTTCTCGCCGCCGGCCGCGGCGAACGGATGGGCGCGCTCACCGCGACCACGCCGAAACCGCTCCTCGACCTCGCGGGGCGGCCGCTCATCGAGCACCATCTCGAAAGGCTGCGCTCGGCGGGGATCACGGAGGTCGTGATCAACGTCTCCTATCTCGGCGATCAGATCGAGGCGCGCCTCGGCGACGGGGGCCGCTTCGACCTCGCCATCCGTTACTCGCGCGAGCCCGGCGCGGCGCTCGAAACCGGCGGAGGAATCCGACGCGCCCTGTCCCTGCTCGGCGATGCACCTTTCCTCGTCGTGAACAGCGACGTCTGCACGGACTTCGACTTTCGCACACTGCCGGCGCGGCCCGCGGGTCTCGCACATCTCGTGCTCGTGCCGAACCCCGATCATCATCCGCGCGGCGACTTCGCTCTGCATGGTGATCGCGTGAGCACTGACGAAACCTCGCGTCACACGTTTTCCGGCATCGCGATCTATCGTCCGGTGCTCTTCGACGGCATCGCCGAGGAACGCTTTCCGCTCGCACCGCTGCTGCGCGCGGCATGCGCGCGCGGGCAGGTCACGGGGCAGCTCTACCGGGGTCGATGGATCGACGTCGGAACGCCGGAACGGCTCCTCCGGGCCGGGCACGCCGTCCTGGATCAGCCCCTCGGAGGCTGACGATCGTCCCGTGCTTTCAATGGCTTAGGCTTTATATTCAATGTGTTGGGTTGCCTTCATCACCTTCATCGTTATAATGCCTGCCTAAGCTACTAATTTTCTGACACGTGTTTTCTCCGACCCCTGCGGTTCGGGTCGAAAAGATTGAACCCGGTCGCACAGGGGATTCAAAATGCCCCCGCCCCGGTCACATCGATCACCGAACCTGGCATCGAAATCCGACACCCATGAACAATCGTCTGCTCACCAGCTTTGCCGGTCTGCTGCTCGTCGCGAGCGCGGCATCGCCCGTCGTGGCGGCGGTTACCCGGACGCAGCCGTCATTCGAACAGTCGCGTGGTCACCAGACGCCGAGAGCTGTGACGCATCTGCGGGTATTGAAGCTCCGCGATCACGAACTCATCCATGCCTATCGCAACGCCGCGCTCGAAGTGCGGATGATGGAGGACTTCGCGCGCAGCGAAGGCTTCGTCATCGACTGGGTGGACGTCGTGCAACCCGAAGAGCTCCACGACAAGCTCGTCGCCGGACAAGGCGATCTCGCGATCGGCTCCCTGCCGCCCGAGCTCGTGGGCGAAGCGGAGCTGCTCCGCACGGAGCCGCTCGACACAGAACGTCATCTGCTGGTCGGGCGCACGGACAGCAAGTTCGCCTCGCCGCTCGATCTCACCGACGCGAAGGTCGCGGTGCCGCTGTCCTCCCCGCTGTGGAGCTATTTCCAGAAGTTGCGGAAGACCGTGCCGGGTCTGCAGGTCGAAGCCCTGCCGAACGAGCTCTCGCGTGACGACCTGCTGCGGCAGGTGGCGGAAGGCGTCTACGATGCGACTGTCGTACCCGGCACCGCAATCGACGAAGGACTCGCGGATCATCCTCAGCTCCGCCGCCTGTTCGACATGACGGGCGAGGAGACGGTGAGTTGTTTTCTACCGGCCGGCCACGCCGCACTGACGGAAAGGCTGAACAAGTACATCCAGAGCTTCCACACGGCGTATCTCGAGCCGGTCCACGCGCCGCGCGACAGCCGCGCCATCAAGGCGACGAAGATCCTGCGCGTCATCACCCGGCTCGATCCCCAGAATTACTTCCTCACGAAGGACGGCAAGCCGGCCGGCTTCGATTTCGAGCTCGCCCGGCAGTTCGCCGCCGAGCACGGTCTCCGGCTCGAAGTCCTGGTCGGCAGGACGGAGGAGGAAATACTCGGCTGGCTCAAGCGCGGGGCCGGTGACGTTCTGCTGAGCAGGATCGACGAAGATCGCGTAAGGTCAGACCCTACTCTCAACACTTCAGTGAGTTATCACTACACGGCCTATGTCACACTGACGGCCGCGAAGGCGCCGGTTCTGCAGCCGGCTGCGCGCGCCGGTGCGCTCGTCGCCGCGTTTGAGGGCTCGGCCGAGGAGCGCGCCCTGCGCAGCGCGGCGCTCGCGCAGCCGGGGTTGCACGTGCTCCCTGTCGCGCCCGCGGTGCCCCTGCCCAAGCTGCTGTCGCGGGTCGCGCACGGCGAAGTCGCCGCGACCATAGTCGACGCGGATGCTGCGCCCACGCTGCTCCGCAACCGTTCCGATCTCGTGATCGGCGCTGCGATTCCGCATCGCCTGACGTACCGCTGGACGGTGCGCAGCGACGATCCCGCCTTCCTCGAGATGGTGAACGGCTTCCTGCACGACAGTTACCGCGGCGGTCTGCTCGCCACGCTCGAATCGCGCTATTTCGGCCGCCGGCAGAGCGCGGTACCCGCCGACGAACCGCGCGAGCTCTCGCCCTTCGATCAGATCGTGCAGAACTATGCCCAGCGCTACGGTTTCGACTGGCGGCTCATCTCCGCGCAGATCTATCAGGAGAGCCAGTTCGATCCCCGCGCGGTGTCGCCGAGCGGCGCCCGCGGCCTGATGCAGATGCTCCCGAGCACGGCGAAAGCGCTGGGCTTCCAGAGCCTCGCGACGCCGGACGCAGCGATTCATGCCGGAGTGAAATACCTCTGGTCGCTGCGCAACGAGTTCGCCGAAGACCTGCCGGCGAGCGAACGGACGTGGTTCGCGCTCGCGGCCTACAACACCGGCGTGAATCGCGTGGAGGAAGCGCGGCGGCTCGCGCGCAAGCTCGAGCTCGATCCGAATCGCTGGTTCGGCAACGTGGAGGTCGCGATGCAACGCATGGCGAGAGCGCGCGGCGGTGATGGTCGATGCGGACAGGCGATCATCTATATGCAGAACGTGCGTTCGCTCTACAGCACGTACCGCTATCTGCAGGTTTCCTCGGCGGGCGGAGTCGTTCCGCCCCGCGGCTGATATCGCCGGAGCGCTCAGCCCCGGACGGCGTAGCGCGTCGGATCCGCGACCCCGGACTGTCTGAAGCCCTCGGCACGGAAGTGGCAGGCATCGCAGACGCCGCACGCCCGCCCCCCTTCATCCGGCTGATAGCAGGACACCGTCATCCCGTAGTCGACGCCGAGGGCTGCGCCGAGGCGGATGATGTCCGCCTTGCTGAGCGCGATCAGCGGCGTACGCACCTCGAAGGGCTGCCCTTCGACGCCCGCCTTCGTCGCGAGCCTGGCCATCCGCCCGAAGGCCTCGATGAATTCCGGGCGGCAGTCGGGATAGCCCGAGTAGTCCACCGCGTTCACGCCGATGTAGACCGCCTCCGCGCCCAGCACCTCCGCCCAGGCAAGTGCGAGCGAAAGCAGTACGGTGTTGCGCGCGGGAACGTAGGTGACTGGGATCCCGGTCTCGCGGACCGTAGGCACGTCGATCGATTGATCGGTCAGCGCCGAGCCGCCGAACTGCGCGAGATCGAGGCGGAGACAGCGGTGCTCGGCTGCGCCCAGCGCAGCCGCGACGCGCTGCGCGGCGGCGAGTTCCGCGGCGTGCCGCTGGCCGTAATCGACGGTCAGCGCATAGCACTCGAGGCCGTCGCGGCGCGCGACCGCGAGCGCCGTCGTCGAGTCGAGTCCGCCGGAGACGAGGACGACGGCGCGGCGCGTGGCATTCATATATATATGAGAACGAACGCGCGCCGGGAAACGTAGCGCGACGAGGCGGGCTCAGGTCTTCTTCTTCGCCGCGGCGTTCAGCGTCGCGAGCTTCTCTTCGGCGAGATGCGCGGCCTGGGTGCCGGGATAGCGACGCTTGAGATCTTCGAGCACGGCGCGGGCCTGATCGACCTGGCCGAGCTTCTCATAGCCGTAGCCGATCTTCAGCAGCGCCTGGGGCAGCTTCTTGCTCGCCGGGAAATTGCGGATGAGGTTCTGATACTCACCCACCGCCGGCTGGAAGCGGCCCTTCGCGTAATGGATTTCACCGATCCACCACTGCGCGTTGTCGCCATACTGGCTCGCGGGATACTGCTGGCGGAAATTGCTGAACGCGGTCAGCGCGTGATCGTAATCGCCGGTCTTCAGCATGCTGAAGGCGTCCTTGTAGGCCGCTTCGGAGGCGGCATCGTCGGCGGTCGCCGCGGCGACGGCCGGCGGCGCGGCCGCGGCGAGCTGCGGATTCTCGGCGGCGGGCGGCACAGGCGTCGCGCCGGCATCGACCGGCGGCTGCTGCGCGGCGCTCGGCGCGACCGTCATCTCACCAGGACGGGGGCCACCCTGGAAGCGCGGATCCTGCTCGGCCGGCGCCGGTGCGGCGGGCGGCGGATTCTGCATCTCCATCTGCAAGGAGGATTCCGGCGCGGGCGTACCCGCCACGCTGTCGCCGGCCGGCGCTTCGATCGTCGGCAGCGGCGCGCCTGGAGCGGCTGCCGCGGCCGTCCCCGCCGCGGCGCCGCCCGCTTCGAGTGCGCGCACCCGGCGGTCGAGATCGACGTAGCTGTCCTTCTGGCCTTTCCGCACGAGCTCGATGGCGTGGCTCTGATCCTCGATCTGCCCCTGCAGGCGCTGGATGTCGCGCTTCAAAGCCTCGACTTCCTGCAGGAGATCGAGCAGGCCACGATTGTTCATCGCCTGCTCGAGCTTGCCGATCCGGTTCTTGATCTCCGTATCGTCATAGGCGGACGCGGCCAACGCGCTCATACCGAGCGCCACCGCCACGACCGAGGACTTCAACACACCCCAACGCATCATGCTTCTCCGTGCCCGCGCGCCGCGCGCGAGGCGACGGCGGATCGATAGTCGGACTCTCGGACGGCGCGGCGGGGCCCCGTCGCGCGATCCGGCCTGTCAGTGA
>JACQWY010000015.1 GCA_016209015.1 Gammaproteobacteria bacterium
GACGTTCAACTCCTCGCCTCCCAGGCAAAAGGGAGGCAGCGTAAACGTCCCGCCGCACCGCCGGCGGCAGCGCTCGGATCAGCTCAGCACTGGGGGAGTTTCAGGTGGCCACAGATGGGGGAATTTGGGTGGCCGCCGGGGACGCGCACGCGTGGGACCGGTAATGAAATCTCCCTGCGCGGGTACCAGAAAGCGAGCCACAATTGGAGTGATCCCCTGGGCCTGGACCAGGCGGGGAATCGGATCTGAAATGTTGGCAGGGCCTTCATCAGGAGAAGGTCTATGCCGTCCAGTGGCACAAGAAATTCTGGGAAATTCTGGGGACACGACACTCGATTTTCGCGGCGCGAAGCTCATTCGATTGCGCATATAGGAAGCCGCATCCGGAATGAATGACATGCCCCCAAAAAATCGAGTGTCGTGTCCCCTTAATTTTAAGGTTCAAAGCCACTACACCGTCCCCGATCTCGGACAGCGGATCCTCGATACGCTGACGAGAGCCGGGCGCGACCCGAGCCGTATCACGGCGGAGGATCTCGCGCCCATCGACGAATTCCATATCCGGGGCCGTGCCGCCACCCTGGATCTCGCGCGGGCCGCGCAGCTCGACCGCGCGATGACGGTGCTCGACGTGGGCAGCGGGTTGGGCGGGCCGGCGCGCACCCTCGCATCCGAGTATGGATGTCGCGTGACGGGTATCGATCTCACGGACGAGTACTGCCGGGCCGCGCGCATGCTCTCCGAGCTGCTCGGCCTCGGCGAGCTCCTGCAGTTCCAGCAGGGGGATGCGCTCGATCTGCCGTTCCCGGCGGCCTCGTTCGACGCCGTGTGGACGGAGCACGTCGCGATGAACATCGCCGACAAAGCGCGCCTCTACGCCGAGACGTTCCGGGTCCTGAAGCCGGGCGGCACGCTCGCGATCTACGACATCCTCAGCGGTCCGACGGCTCCCGTTCACTTCCCGGTGCCGTGGGCGCGAACGCCGGAGACGAGCTTTCTCGCTTCGCCCGAGGAGCTGCGCACGCACCTGACGGACGTCGGCTTCGGGGTCACCGACTGGGTGGATTCGACCGAGACTGGGAAAGCCTGGTTCGTCGCGCTCGCCGAGCGCATTCGGAGAGTCGGCCTGCCGCCGCTCAGCTTCGCGCTCCTGATGGGCGATGACTTCCCGGCGATGGCCGAGAACCAGCGTCGCAACCTCGAGGAAGCCAGGATCGTCGTCGCTCAGGTCGTCGCGACGAAGCGTGACGGCTGACCGCACGCGCGAGGCGATCCTGGAAGGCCCGGCGCGGCGCTAGCGCTCGAGATTCGCGAGCATCGCGAGCAGCCGCCCGTGCTCCACGGGTTTGACGAGGTGCGCCGCGAAGCCCGCGTCCTGAACGCGCCGCTTCACTTCCTCCTGCCCCCAGCCGGTCAGCGCGATGAGGATCGGCGCGTTGCCGCCCGCGTGTTCCCGGATGAGACGGCAGGCGTCGTAGCCGTCCAGCTCGGGCATCGCGATGTCGAGCACCACCACGTCGGGCGCGAGTCGTGCGGCGGCCTCGACCGCGGCCCGCCCATCGTAGGCCACGTGCACCTCGTTGCCCGCGAGGCGCAACAGCGTGGCGAGGGCCTCCGCGCTGTCGCGCGAGTCGTCGGCGATGAGGATGCGGCGCGCGGAAGCCGGCGGGCTCGCGATCGCGGCGCGTGGCGCCTCGTCCGGGAGCGTGTCCGGCAGGACGGGAAGTCGGACCGTGAACGTGCTGCCGCGGCCGGGGCCCGCGCTCGTCGCGACGACGCTGCCGCCGTGCAGCGCCACCAGCCGCTGCACGAGGTTCAAGCCGATGCCGAGGCCGCCGCGCGCCTGGGCGAGATCGCGCTCGGCCTGCGTGAACATGTCGAAGACCCGGGCCAGCATATTGCCCGGGATCCCGAGGCCGTTGTCCGTCACGCCGACGACGACCTCCCCGCCCTGCCGTTCGACGCTTAGCACAATCCTGCCGGTGCCGCGCCCGGTGTACTTCGCCGCGTTGTTCAGCAGATTCGCGAACACCTGGCTGAGCCGGGCGAGATCGCCCTCGACGTAGACGGCCTCGGGCGGCACACGCACGGTCAGCGTGTGACCCTGTGCGTCGATCAACGGTCGGCTCGCCTCCACCGCGTTGTCGATCGCCTCGCGCAGGGACAGGCGGGTCTTGCGTAGAGCGATCTTGCCGTGGCTGATCCTCGAGACGTCCATCAGGTCGTCGACGAGGTGGGTCATCTGCTGCACGTGCCGCTCGATGATGTCGCGCCATTGATCGATGGCGAGGCCGTGGCTGCCCGCGAGCTTCATGATTTGGAGACTATGGGAGATCGGCGCGAGCGGATTGCGCAGCTCGTGCGCGAGCGTCGCGAGAAACTCGTCCTTGCGGCGGTCGGCGTCGCGGAGCTTCTCGACGAGCCGCAGACGCTCGCAGCTCGCCGCGACGTAGGTGCAGGTCGTGCGCAGGAAGACGAGCTCCTCGTCGGTCAATTCGTCGCGCGTGCGGCTGCCGAAGGCGAGCGTACCGAACAGGCCGTCGGCCGTCGGGAGCGGATGGCAGACGTAGGCGCGCAGGCCGATGCTGCGCTTGAGCGCCGCCCGGGGATCGGTCGATTCCTGCAGATGGAACACCACGACCGGCTGACCCGAGTGCGCGACCTGTCCGCACAGCCCTGCGCCGACCTCCATCCGTGCGAGCAGGGCGCTCTCCACGTCGTCGAGCCCGGCCGACGAGGCGAGGCGCAGGGCGCCGGCGTTCTCGTCGAGCACGAAGTTCAGATACACGTCGAGCCCGAGCGGCGGCGCGATGCGGCCGAACAGCGCGAGCATCATCGCGTCCGGGTCGTCGGTCGTGAGCAGGACCTCGGCCGCCTCGGACAGCAGGCGCTGCCGCGCCTCGGCCGCCTTGCGCTCGGTGATGTCGGTCGAGATCCCCGCGACGGCATGGATCCGTCCCGTCGCGTCGCGCAGCGGAAACTTCGTCGTGAGCCAGTCGATCGCGCGTTTCTCGAGCCGGCTCGTTTCCTCGAACTCGAGCGCGGTGCCGGCCGCGATGACCTCGCGGTCGTTCGCCTCCTGCCGCTCCGCATCGTGCAGCGGCATGAAATCCGCGCGCTTCCTGCCGATCATTTCCGCAGGCGTGGCAAGCCAGAGCTCGGCCATCGCGGCGTTCGCCATGACGAAGCGCGCGTCGAGATCGAAGGCATAGACGATGGCCGGCGTGTTGTTGATCACGCTCTGGAGCTGATCGTGCGCTTCGAACACCCGCCGCTCGGCCTCTTTGCGCTCGGTGACGTCCTCGACGACGAAACTGAAGCGCGGCCGGCCCGTCCCCGCGATGCCGATGAAGGCGGCGGTGCAGCTCAGCCAGCGCATCAGCGCGCAGTGCGTGTGGCGGTATTCGAAGTGGACGGGCGCGCGGTCGCGCTGGCACTGCCGGTAGACCTCGACCCACATGCGCTCGAACGCGCCCGGCGCGCCGAGCGCCGCGCCGGTGCGGCCGGGCAGCATGGCCGGCACGACGCCCATGAACTCCGCGACCGCGCGATTCCCCGACACCGCGATCGTGCGATCGCCGTCGAGCTCGATGATGCCCATCATCAGCGGCGAGCTGTCGTAGAAGCTCTGCAGTGTCCGCTGCTGTTCGAGCAGCAGAGACTCGGCACGCTTGCGCTCGGTGATGTCGGTCGCGGTGCCGACCCATTCGAGGATCTCGCCGTCGTCGTCGATCACCGGTACCGCGCGGGTATGCGTCCAGCCGACCGTGTCGTCCGCGCGCACGACGGGATGTTCGAGCTCGAGAGCACCGCGCGTGCGCAGCGCTTCGCCGACGGCGGCCATCACCTGGGCGTGAGCGTCGGGATGGATGTAGCGGCGGAGCCAGTCGCCGTGCGGCTCGATCGTATCGCTCACGAAGCCGCGGCCGACGAGCGCGCGCAGCTCGCGCCAGTCCGGGCTCATGCGGAACACGACGTCCGAGCTCGCGCTGACCAGCGCCAGCAGGCGGCGCTCCGATTCGTGCAGCGCGGTCTCGTAGCGCTGACGGTCCGAGAGATCGTAGTAATGACAGACCACGCCGAGACGGCCATCGGGCAGGGTGATGCGGGCGAGATGCCAGTCGCAGGTTTCGATGCCGGCAATGTCGCCGCGCCGCTGCACGGTCCCCGGCTGGTGACAGGGCTCGCCGGTAAGCAGCGTGTCGCGGAAGCGCCCGGCCGCCTCGCTCGCGAACGGCTCGGTCCACATCCGCCGCAGCGCCTCCGCGATATCGCAGCCGATGAGCGGCGAGACGCCCGCGAAGGCCCGGCGCGCCCCCGCGCTCGCCTCGACGATGCGGAGATCCGCGTCCACGACGTACATGCCGTAAGGAGACGTCGAGACGAGCGCGTGGAAGGCGTCGCCGGAAGCGATTGGAGCCTGCGACGCTTCGGGCAGTCGCGACGTCATCGACGACGAGGCGGGTGCCGCGGTGCTGACCGCGGCCGCATGACGCCCGGCCCGGACGGTGGGGCTGTCGGCTTACACCACGGGGCTGGGCGGCTCCGCATGGGGTTCTCGTTCCTTCTCAACATCGTGATCGCACCGGCACGATGAGGACCGCGGGGAGAATTGTAGCGGTCGGACCGGGGCACGCAATCGGACTTCGTCACGCTTCTCCGACGCGCCGGAAATTCCGGAGAAATTTCGGGGAAATTTCGGGGACACGACACTTAATTCCTGCGGAGAAATTTTTGGGGGAGAAATTCCGGGAAATTTCGGGGACACGACACTCAATTTCTGCGCCTGACGCGGAGACGAGCGCCTGCGAGCGCGCGGCGGGGCGGCGACACGAAGGCGCATGGTGACGAGTCTTTCGGGGAGCCGCCGCACGGGTGAGCGGAGGGGCGTGTAAGCTCATCCGTCGCCCTTTGTGGATTTATTTGCGCTTGCTACGATGGGTCGTCTCCGCACAGCACCCGGGAGGAACATGAAAATCGTCGTCTCAATGAGAGTCGAGGCACCCATCGACGAGGTATGGCGGGCATACACCACACCCGAAGACATCGAGGTCTGGAACACGGCCTCTCCTGATTGGCACACGACGTCGGCGACGGTCGACCTCCGGCCGGGCGGCAAGTTCTCCTCGCGCATGGAAGCGAAAGACGGTTCCTTCGGCTTCGATTTCGCAGGCGAGTACACGAAGATCGTTTCGCACCGGCTCATCGAGTACTCGTTCGGCGGGCGCTGCGCGAGCGTCGAGTTCACGGAAGGCGCTGATGGCGTCGCGGTCGAGGTCACGTTCGACAGCGAGCCGACGCATTCCGAAGAACAGCAGCGCGCGGGCTGGCAGGCGATCCTGGAAAGCTTCGCGCGGCACGTCGAAGCAAAGCTCGCGGCGCGGTAGCGGCGATATGAACCGCGTCCGCGTAGAGAGCTTTACCGTCTCGCTCGACGGCTATGGCGCGGGTCCTGACCAGGATCTCCAGAATCCGCTCGGCGTGGGCGGGACGGACTTGCACCAGTGGTTGCTGCCGACGCGCACGTTCCGAAGGACCGTGCTCGGCGCCGACGGCGGCACGACGGGGATCGACGAGGACTTCGCGGCGCGCGGCTTCGAGAACGTCGGGGCCTGGATCCTCGGCAGGAACATGTTCGGACCGATCCGCGGGCCCTGGCCCGACATGGCGTGGAAGGGCTGGTGGGGCGAGGAGCCGCCCTATCACGTTCCGACGTTCGTCCTCACGCATCACGCGCGCCCGGCGCTCGAAATGGCGGGCGGAACGACGTTCCACTTCGTCACCGGCGGCATCCACGAAGCGCTCGACCGGGCGCGCGACGCCGCGAACGGCGGGGACGTGCGCATCGGCGGCGGCGCCGCGACCATCCGGCAATATCTTCGAGCACAGCTCATCGATGAAATGCATGTCGCGATATCGCCGGTGCTGCTGGGCGAGGGAGAGCGCTTGTTCGAAGGAATTGACGCGCGCGCTCTGGGATACGAGTGCGTTCGCTTCGTCGCCTCGGAGAAGGCGACGCACGTCGTGATCCGGCGTCGGGGCTGAGCGAACGGCGCGCGCGACCGAGGCGCCTCCTTCGTCGGCACATCCTATATGAGCACTGCACCGGGCCGTCGTCCCGGCGAAGGCCGGGACCCAGTCGACCGGCCGCGGCAATACAATCGAACCGCGGGAATTTCCGGAGCAGCCGCCGAGGTTCGTAACGCTCCGAGATTCGGAAGTTCTCGGGGACGCGAGACTCGATTTTTTCACGCATACCGAAGGGGCATCGGAGATGCGTGTCGTGCGTGCGTAATCGAGTGTCGTGTCCCCTCGATTTCTATCGCTTCCCGCCCGCCCCGCGCGGTGCGATCGGAGTCAGCACCGGAGCGCGATCCTCGATCGCCTGCGCGGCGTCGAGCAGCCAGGATTCGTTGAACCTCGCACCGACGAGCTGCACGGCCTGCGGCAGACCTTCGTCGCAGCCGACCGGCACGACGCAGCCCGGCAGGCCGAGGATGTTCACCGCGACGACCATGCGCATCGCATGCGCAATCTCGGCGACGCGGGTATGGTCCGCGTTTATCAACCACGGCCGTTCGCAGCACACCGGCGAGAGCACGATGGGATGCGTCGCGAAGAACGCGTTCCAGGCCGCAGCGTGCTCGTAGATCTCGGCCCACACCTTGCGCTGCGCCGCCTGATCGACGGGCTTGAACACGCCGGCCGCGAGCGCGGCGTTCACGAAGCCGCATTCGCCGGGGCCGGTGATCGGTTCCATGCCCGGCCACAGCGCGCCGACATCGGCCCAGATCGCGTCGAACCAGGCCTGCGCGACGGCGTCGAGCGCGGGCAGTTCGGCGTCGACGATTTCGTAACCCGCGTCGGCGAGCCAGGCGGCGGCGCGATCGATACCGGCGCGCACCTGCGGATCGATGCCGCCGCCCGCCGGATCGCGCAGCACCGCGACGCGTGAGCCGCGCGCGAGCGGCGGCAGCGCGAACGGAGCCGGCGTCCAGCGCGGATCGCGCACGTCGGGGGCGCTGATGAGCTCGAGCGCGAGCCGGAGATCCGCGACGCGGCGCGCCATCGGGCCCTGGCAGTTCGTCATCTGGAAGGCGATCGGCTCGGGCCAGGGCTGGGTCACGGCGTGATTCGCGACGCGGCCGCGCGACGGCCGGATGGTCGCGATGCCGCACATCTGCGCCGGCACGCGCAGCGAGCCGCCGAGATCGTTGCCGAGGCCGAGCGGCGTCATGCCCGCGGCGAGCGCGGCGGCTTCGCCGCCCGAAGTGCCGCCCGGCGTGCGCGCCGCGTCCCAGGGATTGAGCGTGCGGCCCGCGTTGCTGCTCTCGACGTCCCAGCGGAACGCCCAGTCCGGCAGGTTCGTGCGGGCGAGCGGGATGCCGCCGGCCTCGCGCAGGCGGGACACCGTTGGCGCATCCGCGGTGGCGATCTGATCCGCGAAGGCCGCGAGGCCCCAGGTCGTGGCCGTGCCCGCGAGATCGATGTTCTCCTTCACGGTGAACGGCACGCCCGCAAGCGGCCCGAGCTTGCGGCCCGCGGCGATCGCCCGGTCGACCGCGGTCGCGGCGTCGCGGGCCGTCACGGCGAGCGTCGTGGTGACGGCGTTGAGCGTGGGATTCAGCGCTTCGATGCGCGCGAGATGGGCGTCGACGACTTCGCGCGAGCTGACGTCGCGGTGGCGGATGAGCGCCGCGAGCTCGACGGCGCCTTTGGTGCAGAGTTCACGGATGGTCATGGTGTCTTCCTTTGATGGTGCGCGAGGTGTTTCGCGTTAGGATGGATACTGCTCCGCCCCACTCCGCCCAACATCGGGAGAACACCCTATGCCCCCACCCGCCCTGCGGCTCGGTGAGCTGGTCGCGACGTTCGCGCTGGCGCAGGACAACGCGTTCGGACAACCGCTGGAATCGCAGCTCCGCTCCTGCCTGCTCGCGGCCTGGCTCGGCGAGACGGCGGGCTACGTTCGCGCCCTGCGCACGACGATCCACTGGGTGGCGCTGTTGCGGTATCTGGGCTGCACCGGCCACGCGCACGAGGTCGCGACGATCTTCGGCGACGAGATCGCGATCCGCGCCCGCACGCTCGTCCACGACGCTGCGAATCCTGCCGAAGTGATGCACGACGTCATCGCCTACGCGACCGCGGGTCATCCGCCGGAGCAGCACGAGACGATCGTCCAGGCGCTGCATGCCGGCGTGCACGAATGGATCGTCAGGAACTTCTCCTCGGGCTGCGAAGTCGGCGACATGCTCGCCACGCGCCTCGACGTCGGCGAGGCGGTGCGCGAGGCGCTCGGCTACACGTTCGAGCGCTGGAACGGCCACGGTTTTCCGAAAGGCGCGAGCGGCGCGACCATTCCGCTCGCGATGCGCGTCGTGCACCTCACGCACGACATGGAGGCGATCGGGCGCGTGTTCTCGCCGGCGCAGGCGATCGCCGCGGCGCGCGATCGGCGCGATCGCACTTACGATCCGGCGCTCGCGGATCTCTTCGTCGCGCACGGCGCGGCGTGGTTCGAGCGTCTCGCCGCGGTCGAACCCTGGGACGCCGTGCTCGAGCTCGAACCGGAGCCGCGCAAGCTGCTGCGGGATGCGGCGATCGATCGCGCGCTCGAGATCGCCGCGGACTTCATCGATCTGAAATCACCCTATGCGAGCGGCCACAGCCGGCGCTGCGCGACGCTCGCCGCGGCCGCCGCGCGCGGTCTCGGCCTCGACGCTGAGGAGATCACGACGCTCGGACGCGCCGCGCTCGTCCACGATTTCGGCGGCACCGCGGTGCCGAACTCGATCTGGGACAAGCCGGGGCCGCTGACGCGCACGGAGTTCGATCGCGTCGAGTTGCACACGCTGCTGACGGAACAGATGCTGCGCCGGTCGCCCGCGCTCGCAGTGCTGAATCCCATCGCCGCCCATCATCACGAGAAGATCGACGGCTCCGGCTATCACAAGCGCCTGCGCGCCGATCCGCGCCAGCTCGGTGCCGCGCTGCTCACCGCCGCGGACATCTACGTCGGCCTCACGACGGAACGCGCGGATCGCCCGGCGTTCAGCGAGGCGGACGCCGCCGCGGAGCTCCGCCGGCGCGTCGCGGCGGGCGAGCTCGAAGCGCGCAGCGCGGCCGCCGTATTGAGCGCCGCCGGCCATGACGATCCCGCGCTCGCCGCGAAACGCGCCCGCCATGCCGGCGGTCTCTCCGCCCGCGAAGTCGAAGTGCTGAGCCTCGCCACGAAGGGCCTCACGACGAAGCAGATCGCGCAGCGCCTCGACATCTCGCCGAAGACCACGGGCCACCACATCCAGCACATTTACACGAAGATCGGCGTCTCGACGCGGGCGGCGGCAGCGCTGTGGGCCATGGAGAACGCCGTGCTGATCTGAGGCGGCAGCGAGAGGCGCGACGGGCGGAGATGCCGAGACGTCCCGACCTAGGAGTAATCCGATTCCCGATCGGGGTGCGGACCTGATATAGATCCCGCCCGGGGACACGAAGAACTGTCCCCGACCGTTCGGGGAGGCCGACGAGCAGAGCACGCTCGCCGCCGCGCCCCGCGCATCGTGCAATGGCAAGGGAGGGCTTTCGATGGATGCGTCATCAGGTATCGACGTCGAGGCGCTGGTTTATCCGAACGAGCGCCGGCTGTTCGCGATCTCGGTCGTGCTCGGGCTCGTGGGGTGGCTCGCGATCATCGTCGGCACGCTCGGCCTCGCGCTCCTGTGGCTCGCACTCGGCTTCACGGCGTATCTCTTCGCACAGTCCGCGCTCATCTCCCGTCTGCGCGGCAACGGCGTGCGGATCACCGCGGAGCAGTTCCCGGATCTGCACGCGCGCCTTCTCCAGTGCTGCGTTCGCGTCGGCATCGACGAGCCGCCGGAGTCCTATCTCATCCACGCCTACGGCGCGTTCAACGCGTTCGCAACCCGCTTCCTCGGGCGGAATTTCGTCGTGCTGTTCTCCGACGTCGTCGATGCGCTCGACGCCGATCCGGAAGCCGTGAACTTCTACATCGGCCACGAGCTCGGCCACATCCGGCGCAAGCATCTGCAATGGGCGCCGCTGCTGTGGCCGGCCGGCCTGCTGCCGCTGTTCGGCGCGGCATATTCACGGGCCCGCGAATACACCTGCGACGCGTACGGCGCGGCGTGCTCCGCGAACACGGAGGCCGTCGCCCACGGTCTCGCCGCGCTCGCCGCGGGCCACGGCCGCTGGCGCCGCCTGAGCGTCGAAGCGTTCCGCGGCCAGGAGCGCGAGAGCGGCGGGTTCTGGATGTCCTTCCACGAGCTGATCGGCGACTACCCCTGGCTCGCGAAGCGCATGGCGCGCGCGACGTTCCCGCACTATCAGCCGCTCGGCCGTCATCCGCTCGCCTGGCTGCTCGCCTCGTTCGTTCCGCGCATGGGCGTCGGCGGCGGCAGCTCGATGCTCGTGACCGTCGCGATGATCGGCGTGCTCGCCGCGGTCGCCATCCCCGCTTATCAGGATTTCACCGTGCGCGCGAAAGTCGCCGAGGGGCTCGCGCTCGCGACCGCGGTGAAGAGCGCGGTCGCGGAGCATTATGCGCAGACGCACGAAGCCTGCGAGAGCAACGAAGCCTGCGGCCTGCCCGCGCCCGAGGAAATCGCCGGCGCGGCGGTGGGCCGCGTCGAAGTCGGCAGCGGCGCCCGGATCACGATCGAGTTCACGCTGCCCGCGACGGACCACGGCACGATCGTCTTCGTGCCCCGCGCCCAGCCCGACGGCACGCTGCGCTGGGCGTGCACGGACGGCACGCTGGCGCCTAAGGAAGCTCTGAACAAGTTCAGAGCTTCCGGCGGCACAGGGATGTGCCGCCGTGAACAGTGGCGTAAGCCATTGTTCACGTAAGGTTGGCAAGAACCACGCTTCTTGCCGACCGTGCTCTGAAAAGTCCAGGATGGAGCCGTCGTTCGAAGCACGGGAGATCCGTGCTCCTGCCCGGTCGGGCTGCGCAGGGTGGCGCCATGCATCATGGCTGATCGAAGGAAACGTATGCGATTTTTCGGTGTGCAGGGCATAGGGCTCGTGCTGGCAGGGTTGTGCGGATGCGCGGCCGCGCCCTCGTTCAGGAAGAATCCCGACCAGATGCAGGCCGTGCTCCACTCCAAGAGCGCGACCGCGAGAACGTTCGCGGAACTGGGCTACAAGCTGATTCCTTCTTTCCCTTTCAAGTCCGCGAACTGGACGTCGGCAGATTGGGAAATCCTCGACGAGCATGCCCAGGTTTTCGATTTCGACGGCTTCAAGAGCTATCTGCTCGCCTACGACCTGCCCGCGGTCGGCAGGGCGCGGCGATTCTCCTTCGTGAGCCTGCCGACCACCTCGCACATCAGTACGCGCGGCGTGTTCAATCCGACGTTCAGAGTGCTCGACGCCGGGTTCAGAGAACTCGCCGTACACGAAGACTTCCCGCTCACGTCCGAAGGCGTGTTCGAGGGGGCTTTCGACATTCCGCCCGAAGGCAGATATCTGGTCGTCCACACGACCCGCGAAAAGCTGTCGCGCTCGGGCACGTTCGAATACACCTCCATCGAGGGCGGCATGACGTTCACGAGCACCGTGAAGAACCCGATGCTCCCCGAGGGCGCTTTCCGCATCGGGCTCGAGTAGCGTCGCAATTCGTGCGCGATGCCCGCTGTGCGTGACCGCGTGCTCCAGCGCGGCGCGGTCCAAGACGCTACACTCCGCGGCTTGTTCCACCGCGGCGACGATCCGCGGAACGATCCGTCCACCCAGGAGCCCGAAGTGCAACGTCCTAGCCCCCCCGCCGCAGCGCTGCTCGCCCTGATCCTCGCCGCGGCAGCCGCCCCCGCCCCTGGCGATCCTGTCTACAAGTGCACGAAGAACGGCCGGACCTCGTTTCAGGAGAAGCCGTGCGACGGCACGGTCGCGGTGCGACCGAAGCCTGCCGCAGCCGTCGCCCGGCTACCCTGGGAAAGTCTGCGCGGCGGCATGACGCGTGACGAGGTCGTGCGCGTCGCGGGCCTCGGCGATGCGGCGCGCAAGGATCCGCAGGCGCCTCTGTTGCAGCGGAACGTGACCATCGCCGGCATCGCGTTCGACGCGACGTACTCCTTCGACACGGGCGGGCACTTCGCATCAGTGATCGCTCAGCCCGCCGAGCATACGGTGGGCTCGCTGCACATGAACGACAATGCCGCGAACCTCGCCGACTATCGGAAGGTCGTCTCGCTGCTGCGCGCCAGGTATGGCGCGCCGGTGAGCGAAGACCTGAAGAACGAGGACACGGGGTTCCCCGGGCTGTCCGCCGACACGGACTGGCAGGTCGACGGCGGCCGGCTGTTCGTCGCGCTCATTCCCATCACCGCGACGACGTCGTCGCTGCATCTCGGCTTCCAGTCTGCCGGGCGCGGGCGGCAGTGAGCACGTCGAAAATTTCGGTTCATCTTCGAACGGAGGGGTCGGTCGATGTATCGTGCATGGGGACACGAGACCCATGGCCAAGCGCTGGCTTCCGGCGCGAATGTCCGTGCGCAGAGGCGGGCTCGGCGTGAGCGGCTGGATTTAGTGTCGTGTCCCCGTAATTTTTTGTGGTTGCTGCATTCATGACGAGCTATCTCTCTAACTACGTCCTGCTTCGCGCGTCCGGTGCGGACTCCGCCATCACGTCTTTCGTCGCACAGCATCTGAACGGCCCGTGCCTGAGCTTCGAATCGCTGCGCCCCACGCCGGCCGGGCTCGCCGCAGATTTCCCGAGCGACGTCGAGGACGCGTTCGACGCGCTCTACGGCGATTGGACGAAAGTCGCCGGGCGCCACCGCTTCATCGAGCCGGCACGCGACCTCGGACGTCCGTTTCCGCTGAGGTCGAGAGAGGACGCGATCGCCTGTCACGAGGCGCTCGAGCCGTACGGCCCTGAAGCGCTCGCGCGAGCCCGAGTCCGCCACGCGAACATCGCGACGCATGGTGCGGGCGACGTCGCCACCTGGTGCAGCCGGAACTGGCATGCCGACACGGACGCCGATCGCACCGTCGCCGCGATCGCCATGGACGGGCTCGCGGTCTCCTTCGTGCTCGGCTCTGCGCTCAGCGAGAAGCTCGTCCGCCTCTACAGCGCGGACTACCCGGAGCTCGAGCTCGACGTCCGCTCCGCGCTCGCGACCGGCAAGCGCGCGAAGCTGCTGCGCTTCGGGCGCGGGAAGAAGCTGGCCGCGAAGCCACCCGAGGCCGAGGGCGACGTTGCGCGGGAGATGTTCGCCTTTCGCAGGCGCCACGCGTGCGCCTGGCTCGCGCAGTGGATCCCGGCAAAGCTCGTGGCGCGAACGATCGCGCTGGACGACAGGGGCGACTGCTTCCTCCAGGGCACGGACGTGTCCGTCGATTTCGCCCTGTCGCGAATGCGCGCCGGCACGACGCCCGCCGGGCTCCAGCGTCAGTTCCCGGAGATCACGGATGCGCATGCGGAGCTGCTCACCGCCGTCGCGGCCGCGACGGCGGTGTCAGCGCGAATCCTGGGGACAGGGGACTTAGGGAAGCTCTGAATAAGTCCATCCTGGACTTTTCAGAGCACGGTCGGCAAGAAGCGTGGTTCTTACCGACCTTACGTGAACAATGGCTTACGCCACTGTTCACGGCGGCACGTCCATGTGCCGCAGAACGCTCTGAACTTGTTCAGAGCTTCCTTAGCGGGAGCGCCGGATGAAATACGAATACCTGTCGGATCCGAACGAGGCGGAAGATGCCGCCGATTACTACACGCGCGAGTTCCGCAAGCGCGGTGTCGCGGACGGTGATCCGCTGCAGCTCGTGGTGCGCGTCAGCAGGATCGGCAAAGCGAAGCTCGCCGCCGTCGAAACGGACGTCGTACGCCTCTACGACTGCGCGAGCGTGGAGCACGGCGAGCACGGTCTCGTGTTCAAGAAGGCGACGCTCACCGCGCGCCTGCAGCCGCTGCGCTTCGAGCGTTCGCAGCTCGTGAACGCCGCGCGCGCCTTGTATCGCCTGATGCTCGATCACGGCGTCGCGGTGGAGATTACGCTCGCCTAGGGGTCCGGCGTCGAAGGGATCGGATGCGTGCGGCTGAATTGCGCGAGGCTGCCGTTTCGCGGTCTATGATGGGCTTCCTTCGTCGACCCGTCCTATGACGTGCCGCTCGTGAGACAACACCACGATCCTGTCGTCCCGGCGAAGGCCGGGACCCAGTCGCCCGGCCTCGGCAGCAGAGTCGAACCGCGGAAATTTCCAGGGCGCACACCGAGCCACGACACGCCCAAGGCCCGGCGGTCGCGCCGAGGAGAGATGACAGGGAAATGGGGTCAGGTTCGAATTCGCAGGCTGGCGCTCGGACATGGGTCACCCGGGTCGACCGCGAAATCGAACCTGACCCCAATTTCCTCCTCACCCCTCCGCATCGCCCTCCCTCACCGGCCGGCCGAGGAACGCCCTCGTGCGGCAGGGCGTCGGAATGCGCTTCGAGCGCGATCGCGAGCAGATCGACGAGCTTCTCGCCGGCGGCGCTCGAGGCCTTGTCACCGATGTAGGAGGCGTTCGCGACGAAGGATTCCGTCACCGCCGCGAAGAGCGCGCCGGCCGAGCGCGACGTCGGCAACGCGCGGCCGAGGCTGTCCGTCGTCGCGCGGAAGCGCGTGCGGAGCGCCGGGCCGAGGATGCGGACGATGAGCGCGCCGACGGCGGGATGCGCGAGCTCGGAGGGACGCGCGGTGTGCTGGACGATGAGCTGGCCCGGCGTGCAGTGCGCGGTTCGCCCTTCCTGCGTGAGATTCATGGCGCAGCCCGGGAGATAGGGCATCGAGATGGAAATAGTGGTCCTCGCAGCCCGGACCGACGTGCCGCGCTTCGCGGACGAAGCGCATGGCCCCGCACTCGTAGTCCGAGATCTCGACGCCGCCGAAACTCCATTGCCGGATACGGCCCGTCAGGCGCGACGGATCGAGCACCATCGACGCCTGCGGCTTGTAGACGTCGACCAGGAGCTCCCGCCAGGAGGCCGAATCACCGCGATACTGGTGGACGGTAAAGGCAGCGCTCATGACCGACCGTGACGGGAATGGAGTTTCGGCTCAGGCTGGAACTCATCTCAAAATTCATCGGAGCGCCGCATGCGGCGTTGCGAGAACCGCTGCGGTGCTCATTTACTCCCGTGTAAACTGCGCTCCTCGCGGCCCTCGCGCCTTGCCTGCGACACTCAGCTGAATTTTGAGATGAGTTCCGCGGTCGCCCGGTCGCGGCGCACTGTCGGTCAAGCCGGGTGCACTGTGCGTCATGGGCGCGCCCCGCCTCGGCGCTTACCGTCGGCTCACCGAGGGCCGCAGCGCGAGGAACGCGCGGCCGGTTTCCGCGGGTCAATGAAGGAGGATTTCCATGAAGCTGAATTTCGGGCTCTTTTTCCCATTCCGCAATCCGCCCAAGTGGCACATTCCGTGGCACGAGTTCTACGAATCGCAGCTCGCCCAGGCCGAGCTCGCCGAGCAGCTCGGCTACGACGAGATCTGGCTCTCCGAGCATCACTTCTGCGAGGACGGCTGGTCGCCCTCACTGTTCTCGATCGCCGGCGCACTGACCCAGCGCACGAAGAAAATCCGCATCGGTACCGACATGCTGCTGCTCCCGCTCGGCAAGCACCCGGTACAGGTCGCGGAGGACGCCGCGACGATCGACATCATGTCGAACGGCCGTTTCGATCTCGGCCTCGCGCTCGGCTATCGCGTGCCCGAGTTCAAGGGCTTCGGCATCCCGCGCGAAGAACGCGCCGGCCGCATGGACGAAGCGCTCGAGATCATCCATCGCGCCTGGACCGAGGAGTCGTTCTCGTTCCACGGCAAGTACTACCAGCTCGAGAACGTGAGCCTCGTGCCGAAGCCGCTCCAGCGCCCGCATCCGCCGCTGTGGGTGGCCGCGATGAGCAAGCGCGCCGCCGCGCGCGCCGCGCGCTTCAACTGCCACGTCGCGGGCACCGGCGGCGAGAACCTGCAGCGCTACTTCGACGACGCGCTGCAGAAGGAAGGCAAGAACCCCGATGATTTCGGCGTCTCGCAGTTGCGCCTCGTCTATGTCGCGCCGACGCGCGATCAGGCCTGGGACGACGTCCAGCATCACGCGCACTACATGATGTCGGCCTACGACAAGTGGCTCAAGGAAGCCGCGGACGTCGCCTGGTTCCAGGAGACGATGTCGGTCTCGACCATGCCCTCGCCCGAGCAGCTCCGGCACACGCCGAACCTGAGCTTCTTCGAAGCGCCGCTCATCGTCGGCACGCCGGACGACGCGATCGCCGAGATCGAGCGCTACCGGAAGGAGAGCCGCGTCACGCACCTCGTGATGTGGATGCAGCTCGCCGGCATGGATCCGAAGAAGGCCGAGAGCTGCATGAAGCTCTTCGCGAAGGAAGTGATGCCGCACTTCGAGCGGTGATCGACGCCGGGGGCACGCTGCGCGCCTGATGACGACCGGGCGCGTGGCGTGTCGCCGGCTTGCCCGTGTCCCGGCGCCGCCGCTCGCGCAGAGTCGGCCGGGCCCGGGAAGTCCCGGATCGGCGTGTCCTGCGCCAGGCATCCGCGGCCGCGCCGCATGGCAGGTGACCCCGACCGCGGTTGCCCCGATAATCGGCTGGCGGTGACCCCGCGCTGTCCCGAACGACTCACCAGCCCATGCGAGTACGGATATGTCGACGAACGAGAAGGACGTGAAGAAAGGCGTCGGATCGAAAGGCAAGAAGGCGACGCCGAAACAGGACGAGTGGATCCAGAAGCATCTCGACGTGCAGCTCGACATGGCGCACGGCTGGCGCGAGATGGTGGACTGGGGTGCGGATGCGAAGGCCTTGATCGCCGCGTTCGATGATCTGCGCGCCGCCCTGCCGGGGCTCGCGAAGATCGATAGCGCGCTCGCCGCGCATCGCGAGCGGATCAAGAAGGCCTTCGATACCCTCACCGGCGCACGGATCACGAACGACAAGGCCATCCGCGAAGAGAAGCAGCGCGAGATCGAGGCCCTCCTCGCCGACCTCGGCGCGCTGCAAGCCGCGACCGCGCTGCTCGCGAAATTCGACGCGCCCGCGTATGCGGTGCCGGCCGAGGCGAGCGACAAGGAGAGCGCAGCGATCACGCAGGCGCTCGCCGCGCTCCGCAAGAAGCTCGTGGCGACACCGACCCCCGAGGTCGTGACGAAGGCGGGCGGCGAGCTCGCCGCCATCGCGACGCTCGTCACCCGGACCACGAAAATCGTCGCGGACCGCAAGGCCTGGGCGGCGCGGCACGCCGTCGTCGAGAAGACCTACAAGGCCGCGCAGGCAGGCTTCGATCCCGCGGTTTCCGCGAAGATCACCGGCTGGTGGCAGGCGGTCAGCGGCGATGCCGCCGCGCTGGACTACGTGCAGGCGCTCGCCGGCGTGAACGTGATGGACCAGGTGTTCGCCCAGTTGCCGAAGACGCAGGCGGCCGCGAAGGCCGCACGCGGGCAGCAGACGCTCGCCGCGAAGGCGCTCGATGCAAGCGTCGTGACGCCGTTGAAGAAAGACCTCGACGCCGCCGAGCTCCTGCTGACGAAGCTCGACGAGGCGGCGACCGGCGTGACGAAGCTCACGGAGGCCGCGGCCGCGTTCGCGACTGTCTCCAAGGCCTATACCACCGCGCTCGTGAAGCTCGCGAAGGCGCACGAGACGACGGACGGCGGTCACAGCCTCGATCGCCACGGCCCGGAGATCACCGACGATCTCCTGAAGCGGCGCGTCGAGAAGGGTCTCGCCGCGGATGGCGTGCTGAGCCCCACGCATTCCTCGACGAAGTTCGACAAGGTCGAGGACTGGCTCGAGACGCGCGATGCGGCGATCAAGAAGATCCTCGCCGACAACGGCGTGACGGCGACGAGCCTGCCGCCCGCCGTCGGCACGAGCTATCAGGGCGTGCTGGAGCACAACAAGCCGATCGATTCCGGCTTCATCGCCGACAAGACCACGGCGAGCGAAAAACCCATGACCGACGCGAGTGGTGATCCCGTCTACGAGACCAAGAAGGGCAAGAAGCGCTGGGTGCGCAACGACAAGAGCGAACCGCTCGCCGCCGACGGCAGCGTGCTGCCTTGCGGCGGCGCGGAGAAGAATCCCCTCGACGAGAACGGCGCGCCCGTCGCCGCCGACGATCACGCCACCGCGAAATGGAAGAAGGGCGCGAAGACGCCGGTGCTGCGGGTGAAGACGTTCACGGTGTATTCCGGCCATACGAAGGTCAGCGGCCTCACGCGCACGCTGACGACGATCGAATGGGACGGCACGAAGTGGAAAGTGGTCCAGCACTTCCCGCATGCGGAAGGCTGGGATCCCGTGCAGAAGAAGTACACGACACCAATCTAGACTCAGGAAGGCGAGACCATGAAGATCAGCCGGACGATGCTGCGCGATCATCTGCGCGGCGTGACAGTGAGTTACTTTTCCCATCACGACGTCGCCCCCGTCGACATCGGCGATTACGCGCCGTTCGCGGCGAACGTGCGCGACTCCGCGGCGCGGCGCGGCGATCTGCCGTGGCTGAAGCTCGGCCTCGCCCACGTACTCGAGCGGCGCGGGCAGGACTGGGACGATCTCAACGGCGGCATCTACGCCTTCGGCCGCGGCGAGCTCGTCGATCTCATCGAGATCGTCTGGGAGGAACTGTGGCCGGAGGAAGCGCCCGCGGCCGTCGCCGGCGCCGCGGACGTCGAGCTCGTCGAGATGTCGACCGAGGACTGGAACGCGCACAAGGCGGGGCTTGCGGCGCCGGGGGCGTAGCGACACTCCTCGCGTCGGCGGGCGATCCGGGCCTGGCCTCGCGCGGCCTCGTATAGGATGCGCCGACGCAGGAGGCGCATCGATCGCGTCTGCGCATGATGAACCTCGGCGCCGGCACCCGGGCGCCATGCTGCCGTGTCGCGTTCGGTGAGAGGGAAATGGGATCAGGTTCGAATTCGCGGGCAAGCACCGTGACATAGCTCGCTCGCGCCGGCCGCGAAATCGAACCTGACCCCAATTCCCGCCGGCGCCGCCGCTCTTTCACGGCATCCCATGACCGACTGCCAAGCGTGCGAGAGGACCACGATCCCATCGTCCCGGCCTGCGCCGGGGCCCAGTCAGTCACCCCCGGCGCGGGATCGAACCTCGTGGACTTCCGGCGCACGACGGGGAAATGGGGTCAGGTTCGAATTCGCGGGCAAGCACCGTGACATAGGTCGCTCGCGCCGGCCGCGAGATCGAACCTGACCCCATTTCCCGCCGGCGCCGCCGCTCTTTCACGGCATCCCATGACCGACTGCCAAGCGTGCGAGAAGACCACGATCCCGTCGTCCCGGCGCAGGCCGGGACCCAGTCA
>JACQWY010000002.1 GCA_016209015.1 Gammaproteobacteria bacterium
GCGATTCAGGCTGTAGGCCTGTTCGTCGTGGCCGTCGGAGACGGGACGCTCCTCGCCGTAGCTGACCGTCTGGATCTGCTGGGCGGAGGCACCGAGCAGCACGAGCTGCTTGCGAACCGCCTGCGCGCGGCGCTCGCCGAGCGCGAGGTTGTACTCGCGGGAGCCGCGTTCGTCGGTGTGACCTTCGAGCGTGATCGAGGTGCCGGCGCTTTTCGACAGATACTGCGCATGCGCCTGAACGACGTTCTGGAAATCCGCGCGGATGTTCGCGCTGTCGTAGTCGAAGTAGATCACGCGCGTCGCCAGCGGACTGTTCGGATCGTTCAGCTCCGCCGCGCCCGCGCCGCCCTCGGCGCCGAGGCCGCGGGCTTTCGCGCGATCGATGTCGCTCATCTCGCTGCCGGAAACGCCGTGGTCCTCGGTTTTGGCGCCGTTCGCGCCGTCCTTGGTGTTGAGATCGCTGCACGCCGTCAGCGCCAGCGCCGCAAGGCCTATCAGCACGTTTCTCGTCATCGCCCAGTTCATATTCCTCTCCTGTCAGAATTCATTCGGGTGTGTTCTTGCCAGGCTGGCGAATACCCGAGTCGATTTCCGCCAGCCGTCCGGTCCGCGCCTGTCGCGGTCCTATTTTCGATACGGTCCCCAGGCCGGTTCGCGCACTTCGCCGACCTGCAACGCGAGCCGCTGCTTGACCCGCCCGTCGGTCGACGTCGCGGCGAGCTCTGCGCCGCGCGGGCCCATTGTCGCATACATGATCATGCTGCCGTTCGGCGCGTAGCTCGGGCTCTCGTCCAGCGAGGCGTTCGTGATCACCTGCGACGCGCCGGTCGCGAGGTCGAGCACCGCAATCCTGAAGCCGCTGCCGCCCGTGACCATCACGAGCTGCTTGCCGTTCGGCGAGAAGCTCGCACGCGCGTTGTAATTACCCATGTTGAACGTCACGCGCTGCGGCGTGCCGCCGCCCGCCGACACGCGGTAGATCTGCGGACCACCGCCGCGATCCGAGGTGAAGACGAGGCTCTGGCCGTCGGGCGCCCAGGCCGCCTCCGTGTCGATCGCCTCGTTCGTCGTGATGCGCGTCAGGCGCTTGCTCGCGACTTCCAGCACGTAGATTTCGGGATTGCCGTCGCGCGAGAGCGTGATCGCGAGGCGGCCGCCGTCGGGCGAGAACGCGGGCGAGCTGTTGATGCCCGAGCCCGACATGATTTTCTCGCGCTGCCCCGTGCGAATGTCCTGGATGTAGATCGCCGAGTTCTGATCCTCGAACGACACGTAGGCGAGCTGATTGCCGTCCGGCGACCACGCCGGCGACATCAGCGGCTGCTGCGATTCGAGGATCGTGCGCGCGCCGTAACCATCCGAGTCGGCGACCTGCAGCCGCGCGATGCGCGTCTTCGCATCGCGCTTCTCGACCGTGACGTAGGCGATGCGCGTAGCGAACGCGCCTTTGATCTTCAGCAGCGCCTCGTAGATCAGATCGCTGATGCTGTGCGCCGTCAAGCGCATGTTCGCGGCGGACGTCGGGATCTGGAAGCCCGCAATCTGTTTGCCGCCGAGCGTGTCCATCAGGCGGAACTCGACGGTGTAGTTGCCGTCGCCGCCCGGCGTGACGCGACCGATGACGAGATAGTCCATGTGGACGATCGACCAGTCCTTGAAGTTCACCTGGCTGACGTCGCTCGGATGGCTCGGCAGATCGGCGAACGGCATCGGGGCGAAACGGCCGCTGCGCCCGAGATCCGAGCGTATGACCTCCGCCACGTTCTCGGGCAGCGTCGCGCCGCCTGCATCGAAGGGCACGATGGCAATCGGCAGCGGATGATCTGCGGACTTCGTGATGGTGATTTCCATCGGGGCTGCGGCGGCCGGCGGCAGTGCGCCGACACCGAGCACGACGACGGCGCAAGCGCCGAGGATCGCGGCCCGCAGCTTAGTGATTCGGGTCAAATTCAAGCTTCAGCTCCCGTATCTGTTGATTCAAGCGAGCCTCGTCCGGCACCGGCAGCGGAGCCGCTTTACGTACTGCTATTTCGGCCTGACGATCGAACGCCGGGTTCCCGCTGGATTTCACGATTGAGACGTCGATCACTTCGCCGCTGGGCGTGAGGTGGACCAGCAGCCAACATTTCAGCTGGGAATCCGGATCCGGATTGACGAACTGCCGCTCGACGGCATTCTTGATCGCCAGCCTGTAACGGTCCAATTCGCTCTGATCTTGTCGCGCCTGCTCGGCTGCCGCAAGCTCCTGCTCCTCGGCATCCGCCGCGTCCTTGAGCGCCTGCTCAGCCTTGCGCTTGTCGTCTTCCTTGCGCTTCTTCTCGTCCGCTGCCTTCTTTGCTTCCGCCGCTTTCTTGTCCTCGGCTGCCTTCTTCTCTTCCAGTTCCCTGGCCCTTTTTTCCTCGGACGACTTCTTTTCGTCCGCTATCCGCTTCTTTTCGCGGACATCGTCCTCCTCCTTCTTCTTCTCGTCGGCCTGCTTCCTCTCCTCCTCCAGCTTCTTCTTCTGCAGCGCGACGTTGTCCTTCTCCTGCTCGATGCGCTGCTTCTCCTCGTCGAGGCGCTTGTTCTCGGCCGCCTTCTGCTTCTGCTCTTCCTTGATCTCTTTCAGGCGATCCTCTTCCTGCTTGCGGCGCTGCTCCGCCTCTTTGGCCTTGCGCTCGATCTCCTGCTGCTTCTTCTGCTCGGCCTGCTTCAGCTTCTCGACCTCTTTGGAGACGACGGATTCGTCGACCGCCGTCGCCTTCATGACCTCCGTCGGCGCGGGTGCAGGCGGCGCGGGCGTCGAGGAGCTGAAGTCGAGCCCGACGATGAAGAAGAGCACGATCAGGACGTGCAGAGCCACGGCGTAGACGAGCGCGCGTTTGTTTTTCAGTCCGAGAAAGGCCATGGCGTCAGATCGGGTCGCTCCGGCGGGTCGAATTCATGTGTAGAGGATGGTGTCGATGGTATTTCAGCGCGCCTTGTCCGGCGGCTCCGTCAGCAGGCCCACGGTCTCGATCCCGGCGCTCTGCATGAGCGCCATGACCTGGACGACGCGGCCGTAGCTCGCGCCGCGATCGCCCTTCACCAGGAACTGCGTCCCCGGCTGATACTTGTTCACGGCGGCGATGCGCGTGACGAGCGTCTCCTCGTCGACCGCCTTGTCCGGGTTGTCGCCGAAGTCGATGAAGACCTCGCCGGCCTCGTTGACGCTCACGATCACCGGCTCCTTGTTCGAGGGCTCGACGACCTGCGAGGGCGCCTGCGGCAGATCGACCTTCACGCCCTGGGTGATGAGCGGCGCGGTGATCATGAAGATGATCAGCAGCACGAGCGTGACGTCGATGTAGGGCACGACGTTCATCTCCGCCATCATCCGCTTGCCGCCCTTCCGGGAATATACCGAAGCCATCGTCGTGTCCTCAGGTATGGACCTGGCGCTGCAGGATCGCCGAGAACTCGTCCATGAAGATCTCGTAACGGCTCGCGATGCGATCGATCTCGCTCGCGAAACGGTTGTAGGCGACGACCGCGGGGATCGCCGCGAACAGACCCATGGCCGTCGCGACGAGCGCTTCCGAGATGCCGGGCGCCACCATCGCGAGCGTCGCCTGGTGCATGTTCGAGAGGCCGCGGAAGGAATTCATGATGCCCCACACCGTGCCGAACAGACCGATGTAGGGGCTGACCGAGCCCACGGTGGCGAGCAGCGGCAGGTTCGCCTCGAGCTCCTCGAGCTCGCGCGAGAGCGCAATCTTCATCGCGCGTTGCGAGCCCTCGAGCACCATCGCGGGATCGATGCCCTCGCGCTTGCGCAGACGCGCGAACTCCTTGAAGCCCGCCTCGAACATGCGCTGCATGGCATCCGCCGATCCGCGCTTCTGCGTGATGCGGTTGAAGAGTGCCGTCAGATCCTCCGACGACCAGAACTGATCCTCGAAGCTCTGCGCGGCGCGTTTCGCGCTCTTGATCTCGCGGTTCTTCGTGAACACCAACGTCCAGGACGCGATCGACGCCGAGAGCAGGATGAGCATCACGAACTTCACGAGCAGGCTCGCGCCCAGGATCAGATTGGCGATCGACAGGTCAGCTTCCATCTCGAATCCTCGAAAACAACTCAGGCGGCATGCGCCGCGGCACCATCCTGCTCACGTCGACGCAGCCGACGCGCACTTCCGCGCTGCAGAGCGCGCGCCCCGCGGCATCGGCGACGACTTGCAGAAACTCCATCGTCGCGCGTCCGATGCTCAGGATACTCGTCTTCACGACGAGCTCGTCGTTGAAGCGCGCCGGCGCGATGAATTCGAGCGTCGCGTTGCGAATGACGAATACCACGCCGAATTCCGCCACCAGCGCGTCCTGCTCGTAGCCTAGCGCGCGCAGCCATTCCGTCCGGCCGCGCTCCATGAACTTCAGATAGTTCGCGTGATAGACGATGCCTGCGGCGTCGGTGTCCTCGTAGTAGACGCGCACCGGCCAGCAAAATTCCGCTCGCTTCCCCGTCATGATCCGCGCCTTGCGCCCCGCCTCATTCCGGGCCGCCGAACAGATCCGGCACCGTCACCGCGCCGGCCGGCGGTGTGAGGCCGAAGTGCGTCCAGGCGATGCGCGTCGCGATGCGGCCGCGCGCCGTGCGGGCGAGGAAACCCTGCTGAATGAGATACGGCTCGAGCACGTCCTCGATCGTACCGCGCTCCTCGCTGATCGCCGCTGCCAGCGAATCGATGCCGACCGGACCGCCGTCGAACTTCTGCATGATCGTCAGCAGGAGTTTCCGGTCCATGACGTCGAAGCCGTAGCCGTCGACGTTCAGCAGATCGAGCGCGCGCGAAGCCACGTTCTCCGTCAGTTCCCCGTCCGCCTTCACTTCGGCGTAATCGCGCGCCCGGCGCAGCAGGCGGTTCGCGATGCGCGGCGTGCCGCGCGAGCGCCGCGCAATCTCTGCCGCGCCCTGCGGGTCGATCCTCAAGCCCAGGATCGCGGCGGCACGCATCACGATGCGCGTCAGATCCGCCACGTCGTAGAACTCGAGGCGCTGCACGATGCCGAAGCGATCGCGGAGCGGCGAGGTCAGGAGACCCGCGCGCGTCGTCGCGCCCACGAGCGTGAAGCGCGGGATGTCGAGCTTCAGCGCGCGCGCTGCCGGACCTTCGCCGATCATGATGTCGATCTGGTAATCCTCCATCGCGGGATAGAGAATTTCCTCGACGATCGGACTGAGGCGATGGATCTCGTCGATGAACAGCACGTCGCGCGGTTCGAGGTTCGTGAGCAGCGCGGCGAGATCGCCGGGACGCTCGAGCACGGGCCCCGAGGTCTGGCGCAGGTTCACACCCATCTCGTTCGCGATGATGTGCGCGAGCGTGGTCTTGCCGAGACCCGGCGGCCCGAAGATCAGCACGTGGTCGAGCGCCTCGCCGCGCTTGCGGGCCGCACCGATGAAGATTTCCATCTGCTCGTGGACCGCGGGCTGGCCGATGTAGTCGGCGAGCCGGCGCGGACGGATCTCGGCTTCGATCGCCAGATCGTCGGCGTTCGCGTCGGCTGTGATGTAGCGGCGCTCAGTCATGCTCGGCGGGGGGGGATACCAAGCGTGGATCGCAACACGCGCGGGCTGAACGGGCCATTAACGACGGCGCATTTTGCAAACCGTTCGGCATCAGCCGCGCACCAGGCCTTTCAATACTTCGCGGATGATCTCCTCGCTCGGCTTGCCCGCGGTGTCCAGCGCATGCACGAAGCGACTCGCGTCCTGCGGCTTGTAGCCGAGCGCGATGAGGCCGCTGACGGCGTCCGAGACCGCATCCGGTGCGGTATTCGCAGCAGAAGCAGTCGGCACGAACGGCGCACCGTCGCTCCAGTCCGCGACGCGATCGCGCATCTCGACGATGAGCCGCTCGGCGGTCTTCTTGCCGATGCCGGGCAGGGCGGTGAGGCGCACCGTGTCGCCCTGCTGCACGCAGAGCACGAATTCGTCGGCCTGGATGCCCGAGAGGATCGCGAGCGCGACTTTCGCGCCCACCCCGCTGACCTTCAGGAGGCTCTGGAACAGCCGGCGTTCCGCGACCGTCGCGAAGCCGAACAGCAGATGCGCATCCTCGCGAACGATGAGCTGCGTGTAGAGCAGCACCTCGTGATTCAGATCCGGCAGGTTCCAGATCGTCGTCATCGGCGCCTCGAGCTCGTAGCCGACGCCGTGGCAGTCGACGACGAGGCGCGGCGGATGCTTCTCGACGAGCGTCCCGCGCAGGCGGCCGATCATACGAGCCTCCCGCCGCGCACGGCGCGCACGCCGGCGATCGCCGAGAGCCCCTGCTGCATGTGGGCGTGGCACATCGCGATTGCGAGCGCATCCGCGGCGTCGCTCGGCGGCAACTCACCGAGCGCGAGCAGCATCTTCACCATGTGCTGGACCTGCGTCTTCTCGGCGTGACCGCGGCCGACGATGGCGAGCTTGACTTGATTCGGGGAATATTCGTGCACCGGCAGGCCCTGGTTCGCGCAGGCGACGATCGCCGCGCCGCGCGCCTGGCCGAGCTTCAAGGCCGATTCGACGTTGCGGTTCACGAACACCTTCTCGATCGCGACCTGATCCGGCCGGAACGAGGCCACGACGTCGGAAATGCCGGCGAAGATGCGACGCAGCCGTTCGGGCAGCTCGTCGTCCGCGACCTGCAGACAACCGCACTCGACGTAGACCGGCCGCTTGCCCTCGAGGCGGATGACGCCGTAGCCCGTCGTACGGGACCCGGGGTCGATGCCGAGGATGGTCGTCATGTCGCGTGGGCGGGCGCGGCGTTCAAGCGTCGAGGCTCGCCAGGATCTCGTCGGAAATCTCCGCGTTTGAATACACCTTCTGCACGTCGTCGAGCTCCTCGAGCATGTCGAGGAGCTTCACCATCTTCTGCGCGTCCTCGGCCTCGAGCGACTTGTTCGTGCCGGCGCGCATCGTCACTTCCGCCGACTCGGGCTCGAGCCCCGCGGCACTCATCGCGTCCTTCACCGGGCCGAAGGCGTCGGGCTCGGTCAGCACGTCGAAGGAGCCGTCGTCGTTCGTCACGACGTCGAGCGCGCCCGCTTCGAGCGCGGCTTCCATGAGCTTGTCCTCGCCGACCGTGTTCGGATAGGAGAGCACGCCGGCCTTCGTGAACAGGAAGCCGACCGAACCGTCCTGGCCGAGATTGCCGCCGCACTTGCTGAACGCGTGGCGCACTTCGCCGACGGTGCGATTGCGGTTGTCGGTCATGCAGTCGACCATCACGGCCGTGCCGCCCGGGCCATAGCCCTCGTAACGGATTTCCTCGTAATTGCCGCCGTCCTCGCCGCCCGCGCCGCGCTTGATGGCGCGATCGATGGTGTCTCTCGTCATATTGTTCGCGAGCGCATTGTCGACGGCCGCGCGCAGGCGCGGATTGAACCCGACCTCGGCGCCGCCCATGCGGGCGGAAATCGTGATTTCACGGATCAGCCGGGTGAAGATCTTGCCGCGCTTGGCATCCTGCTTGGTCTTCCGGTGCTTGATGTTCGCCCATTTGCTATGTCCCGCCATGGTGTCCCCTGACTGTCGTCGTTAGCCCGGCATTTTCGCAAAAAGCGGCGCCACGTGGCAGCGGTTTGAGCCGCCGCCGCGCCGTGTGAGCGCCGTCTTCAGGCGTCGTTGTTGCCGTAAATCTGCTGCTTCTGGGCGGCCGCGAAATCGAGCAGCCGCTTGATGGGCACGAGCGCCCGCTCGGCGATCGCGCGCGGCACGTGGATTTCGTGCCCGGTCGTGTCCCGCAAGGCCGCGGCGAGCTTCGAGAGCCCGTTCATCGCCATCCACGGGCAGGCCGCGCAACTGTGGCAGGTCGCGCTCTCGCCGCTCGTCGGCGCCGGGATGAGCGTCTTCCCGGGTGCCGCCTGCTGCATCTTGTAGAAGATGCCCTTGTCGGTCGCGACGATGTATTCCGCGGCCCGGCCGCTTTTCACCGTCGCGATGAGCCCCGAGGTCGAGCCGACGTAATCGGCCTGCGCAATGACCGAAGGCGGCGATTCCGGGTGCACCAGGACCATCGCCTGCGGGTGCGCGGCGCGCAGTTCCGCGAGCTCGTGCCCCTTGAACTCCTCGTGCACGACGCATGCGCCGTTCCAGAGCAGCATGTCGGCGCCGGTCCGGCTGCGGACGTAGTCGCCGAGATACTTGTCCGGCGCCCAGAGGATCTTCCTGCCCTGCGCGTGCAGATGACGCACGACGTCGAGCGCGCTGCCCGAGGTCACCATCCAGTCCGCGCGCGCCTTCACGGCCGCGCTCGTATTCGCATAGACGACGACGGTGCGGTCCGGGTGCTGGTCGCAGAACGCCGCGAACGCCTCGGCCGGACAGCCGAGATCGAGCGAACACTCCGCGGCGAGCTCGGGCATGATCACGCGCTTCTCGGGGTTCAGGATCTTCGCCGTCTCGCCCATGAAGCGCACGCCCGCGACGACGAGCGTGCCGGCCTTCTGCTCGTGTCCGAAGCGCGCCATGTCGAGCGAATCCGAGACGTAGCCGCCAGTCGCCTCGGCGAGCGACTGCAGCTCCGGATCCGTGTAGTAGTGCGCGACGAGGACCGCGTCCCGGGCTTTCAGCAGCGCTTCGATCTCGTTGCGCAGCGCGCTCTTCGCGGCGGGTGAGAGGTTCTCGCACACCGTCGGCGGCACTTCGATGCGGGGACGCGGCACCTGCACGGTGCCGGTGATGGTGTCAGCGCTCAACATGATCGTTCACTCCTGGGCGCACGGCGCCCCGAATCACGGGCCGGCCAGCGACCCGTTTCGCTTGGACCGCTGCACGTCGCCCTTGATTCCGGCTCAGCTCGTGGCCGGCTGCTGCCCCGTGCTCTCCTTGCGCAGGCGCAGGCCGAGCTCGCGCATCTGGCGCTCGCCGACGCCGGCCGGGGCCGAGGTCAGCAGGCAGGCCGCGGTCTGCGTCTTCGGGAACGGGATGACGTCGCGGATCGACTTCTCGCCGGCCATCAGCATCACGAGGCGATCGAGCCCGAACGCGATGCCGCCGTGCGGCGGACAGCCGTACTGCAGAGCATCGAGCAGGAAGCCGAACTTTTCGCGGGCCTCTTCTTCGCCGATGCCGAGCAGCGTGAACACCTGGCGCTGCAGGTCGGTGTCGTGAATACGAATCGAACCGCCGCCGATTTCGCTGCCGTTCAGCACCATGTCGTAAGCGCGCGAGAGCGCCTTGCCGGGCGCCGCGGCGACGCTCGCGGCATCCGCGTGCGGCGCGGTGAACGGATGGTGGAGCGCGGCCCAGCGCTTCTCGTCCTCGTCCCATTCGAACATCGGGAAGTCGACGACCCACAGCGGCCGCCAGGCGTCCGCGACGAGTCCGAGATCCGCCGCGACCTTGTCGCGCAGCGCGCCGAGCGCGGCGTTCACGACCTTGCCCTCGTCCGCGCCGAAGAACACGACGTCGCCGTTCACGGCCCGCGTGCGTTCGAGGATCGCGGCGATCACGTCGTCCGGCAGGAACTTCAGGATCGGCGACTGCAGGCCCTCGCGGCCCTGCGCCTCGTCGTTGATCTTGATGTAGGCGAGCCCCTTCGCGCCGTAGATGGCGACGAAATCCGTGTAGTCGTCGATCTGCTTGCGCGACAGCGCGCTGCCGCCGGGCGCGCGCAGCGCCGCGATACGACCCGTCTCGCTCTTCGCGACGCTCGCGAAGACCTTGAATTCCACCTGCTGCATCAGGTCCTTGAGCTCGACGAGCTCGAGCGGATTGCGCATGTCGGGGCGGTCGCTACCAAAGCGGTGCATGGCCTCGGCGTAGGTCAGGCGCGGGAACGGGTTCGGGAGATCGACGTTCATGATCTCCTTGAAGAGCGTACGGATCATCTCTTCCATCACGCCCGTGACCTTCGTCTCGTCGATGAACGACATCTCGATGTCGAGCTGCGTGAATTCGGGCTGGCGATCGGCGCGCAGGTCCTCGTCCCGGAAGCAGCGGACGATCTGATAGTAGCGATCGAAGCCTGACATCATGAGGAGCTGCTTGAAGAGCTGCGGCGATTGCGGCAGCGCGAAGAAGCGGCCGGGATGCGTGCGGCTCGGCACGAGATAGTCGCGCGCGCCCTCGGGCGTCGCCTTCGTCAGCATCGGCGTCTCGATGTCGAGGAAGCCCTGTTCGTCCAGGAAGCGCCGGAAGAAGCGCGCGACCTTTGCCCGCAGCATGACGTTCGAGCGCATACGCTCGGTGCGCAGATCGATGTAACGGTACTTGAGGCGGTTGTCCTCGTTCACGTTCAGCTCGTCGATCTGGAACGGCGGCGTCTGGGCGGTGTTCAGGATTTCGAGCTCCTTGACCAGGAGCTCCACCCGGCCGGAGCCGAGATTCGGGTTGATCGTGCCCTCGGGACGGGGACGGACACGGCCCTTGGCGCGGAGCACGTACTCACTTCGGGCACGCTCGGCGAGCGCAAACGCCTCGGGGGTATCGGGATCGATGACAACCTGGAGCACGCCCTCGCGGTCGCGCAGGTCGATGAAGATCACCCCTCCGTGGTCGCGCCGGTGATGCACCCAGCCGCAGACGGCGACGTCCTGCCCGACGAGGGTCTCGTTGATGTGTCCGCAGTAGTGGGTTCGCATAGAAATTGCCGTAAATCCGGTCGGTTGGCGGGCCGGAACGGCCCGAAAACGAGGACGGGGATGATACGGGGAGCGCTGCGGCGCCGCAATGCCGGCGGGCGGCGGGGGAACGGGTTCCGGGCGACCCTGCCGGGTGGCGCGAGGCCCGCGCCACCCGGCAGGGTTCAGTCGCTGCTCGCGGCTTTGGCCGGGGCGCTGTCTGCCGGTTTCGCCTCCGTGGGCTTCGCCTCCGCAGGCTTCGCCTCCCCGCCCGCATCGCTCTTCGCGGCGCCTTCCCCGTCCGTCTTCTTCGCGTCGCCGGGCTTGCCCTTGTTCTTGAAGTCGGTCTCGTACCAGCCCGTGCCCTTCAGCCGAAATCCCACACGGGAAATCTGCTTTTCCAGGTTCGCCGCGCCGCAGATCGGGCAATCGCGCTTCGGCTCGTCGGACATGCGCTGGATGACTTCCAGTTGATGACCGCAGGCGCTGCATTTGTATTCGTAGATCGGCATGTCGTCCTCGGGAGAATTCGCAACCCCTCGCAAGATAGGGACCCTGCCCGAAATTTCAAGAACCCCCGCCCTGAAATTCCTCGCCGCGGCCCGCCCGGCCGGCGTCCGTGCCGAAATGCCCGCGGCCACGATGGTTTGCTTGTGCTGCCGGAGGCCGATTCGCTATCATCCGCGCCTCTTTTCCCTCCGGTGCCCCCCGGCCCCCCGGCCCCGCCGCTCCGGACGACCGATTTCCCCGGGCCGTTAGCTCAGTCGGTAGAGCAGCGGACTTTTAATCCGTTGGTCGTAGGTTCGACCCCTACACGGCCCACCAATCCCGATGTCCAGGTCGCTGCGGCGGGCCGCTCGCGCCTCGCAGGCCGAAGCGCCGTGCGCCCTCACTACGCGGCCGCCGCGCTGCGTCCGTCATGACCCCGTTCCGCGGTTTTGACGTCCACGCCGCCGCTTCGCTAAACCCCGCAGCGCTCTCCGTCGATAACCTCCCCCGACGCCGGCCTCCGTCCACGCCGGTGTCGCGACTCCCAGCCCAGCCCCCGCACGAGTCGCCCATCGATGTTCCGTCAGGCCTGCCCAGGGTGCGCTCCGCGCGCCGCGGCCTATCGCGGGCATCGCACAGCAAGTCGAACGTCGCTGCAGTCGAGGTGCGCATGGCTGTCCTCCGGACGTGTCTCTCCATGCCTGTCGGGTCCCGCGGGAGCGCGGCGGCCCAATCTGCCTCGCCCGCAACGTCGATGCGCCCGTCACGGCGGCACGACCGCCGTCGCCCCGTCACGCAACACGAGGAAAGCCCAACATGAAACCATCCGCCTCCGCGCTCAGCGTCTCCGCCGGTTTCCGGCTCGTCGCCTTCACCGCCGCCGCGGCGTTCTCGGCCGTCGCGACCATTGCTTATGTCATGCACGCGGGTCCGCTCGTGAGCTCGGCGGCGATCGCCGCGGCGACGATCGTCTGCCTCGCCGCGCACTTTCTCGGCACGGCGTTCGAGCGCCGGCACGGTCATCTCGCGCGCTTCATCGCGGATCTCGCGCGCGGCGATTTCGAGGCGAGCCACGATCACGGCCTCGTCGCCGTCGAGCACACGAGCACCTTGAAGGAGAAGCTGAAGTCGCTGCAGACGGAATGCGAGGCCCAGCGCGAGCAGGCCGAGCGCTACCGGCTCGCGCTCGACAGCGCGAGCATCTGCCTGCAGATCGCGGACGCGAACGGCAACATCCTCTACATGAACGCGGCGCTCGAACGCATGTTCGAGACGGCCGAGAGCGCGATCCGCCAGGAGCTCCCGCATTTCGATCGCGGGCGGGTGATCGGCATGAACATGGATGCCTTCCACCGCAATCCCGCGCACCAGCGCGGCATGATCTCGGCGCTCACGCGACCGCATCGCGCGAAGCTCAAGCTCGGCGGACGCAGCTTCTCGCTCGTCGCCTCGCCGGTCAGCAATGCCGCCGGCACGCGCGTGGGCACGGTCGTCGAATGGCACGATCGCACGAACGAGGTCCAGGCGGAGAACGAAGTCACCTCGCTCGTCGCTGCGGCCGCGAACGGTGATTTCAGCCAGCGCGTGAACGCGGAGAACATCCCGGAGAACATGCGCCCGCTCGCCGCCGGGCTCAATTCGCTCGTCGAGACCACGGGCGGCGTGCTCGGACACACGGTGGAAAATCTGCTCGCGCTCGCGGACGGCGATCTGAACACCGCGTTCACCGGTGAACTGAACGGCACGTTCGGCCGCATGCGCGACAGCGTCGAGCGTGTGCGCGCGAACGTCGGCCGGCTCATCAGCGAGCTCGAGCGCATGGCGACGCGCCACGAGGCGGGCGAGATTTCCGCACGCATCGACGCGGCGACGTTCCAGGGTGCGTATGCCGAGATGGCGCGCGGCCTGAACGCGATGATCGAGGGTCACGTCGAGATGAACCGCAAGGCGATGAGCTGCATGCGCGCGTTCGGCGACGGTGATTTCGCAGCCGAGCTCGAGCCGTTCCCCGGCGAGAAGCGGCTCATCAACGACACCATCGAGGCCGTGCGCCGCAATCTCCAGGCGCTGATCGCGGATGCGGACATGCTCGCCACGGCGGCCGTTGCGGGCCGGCTCGAGACCCGTGCCGACGCGGCGCGCCATCAGGGCGATTTCCGCCGCATCATCGCCGGCGTCAACGCGACGCTCGATGCCATCGTCGGGCCCGTCGAGGCGGTGAGCGCGACGCTGGTCGCGATGGCGCAAGGCGACCTCACGGCGCGCATGAGCGGTCGTTTCGAGGGCGCGTTCGCGACGCTCGCGAACGTCATCAACGACACGCTCGAGAAGCTCGCGCACACCATGGGCGAGGCGCGGCAGGCCGCGGACGCGCTCGCGGGCGCGGCCGAACAGTTGAACGCGACGGCGCAATCGCTCTCGGAATCCTCCAGCGAACAGGCGGCGAGCGTCGAACAGAGCAGCGCCTCGATGGAGGAGATGTCGGCCTCGATCGCCCACAACAGCGACAACGCCAAGGTCACCGACACCGTCGCGAGCCAGGCCGCGCAGGATGCCGCGAACGGCGGCGAAGCGGTGCGTGCGACGGTGCAGGCGATGAAGCAGATCGCGGAGCGCATCTCGATCATCGACGACATCGCGTATCAGACGAATCTCCTCGCGTTGAATGCCGCGATCGAAGCGGCGCGCGCCGGGGGACACGGCCGCGGCTTCGCGGTCGTGGCGGCCGAGGTGCGCAAGCTCGCCGAGCGCAGCCAGGTCGCCGCGCAGGAGATCGGCGGGGTCGCGGGCGAGAGCGTCGGCCTCGCGGAGCGCGCGGGCACGCTGCTCGACACCATCGTGCCGGCCATTCGCAAGACCTCCGACCTCATCCAGGAGATCGCCGCGGCCTCGGCGGAGCAATCGACCGGCGCCTCGCAGATCAACGCGGCGATCGTCGAGCTGAACCGCGCGACGCAGCACTCCGCGAGCTCGTCCGAGGAGCTCGCGAGCACGGCCGAGCAGGTCAGCGAACAGGCGCTCCGGCTGCAGCAGGCGATGGCCTTCTTCAAGCTCGAGGCGGGCCGGGTGGTGCAGGACGCCCGCGCCAGTGCGCCGCGGGCCGCGGGCCGGGCGGATGCGGGGTTCGTGAAGTTCTGAGCGCTGAGCCCGCGAGCCCGCCGGTTCGGAGCCGGACCGGTGGGCCGCGGGAGGAGAGCCTTCGACCTCTGTCGACGAGCGGCGCGCAACCGGAGCGGCTTATTCTGCCATGGTCCGGAAATCGCACCGCCGTTAGGCTGCTCGTGAACCCCGCCATCACAGGAGCCCATCCATGACCACTCAGGTAATCCTCGAATTCCAGGCGAAGGAAGGCTGTATCGAAAAGGTCCAGGCCTGGCTCAAGAGCGTGCTGCCCGACACGCGGAGCTTCGACGGCTGCGTGACGCTGCACGTCGTGCAGAACCAGGACGATCCGGCCGGCATCATGATCATCGAACAGTGGGACACGCGCGCGCAGTACGAGCGCTATCTCGCCTGGCGCCAGGAGCGCGGCGACATGGAAGTGTTCGGCGCGATGATGGCCGGGCCGCCCACGATCCGCTTCTTCGATTCGTTCCGCGTCTGAGCAGGGAACCCGGCGCGTCTCCCGCGTACTAAGCCTGACCGCCGCTGCGGCGACAACGAGAAGGGGACGGGAATGCCGGATTCGAATCGACGCCGCGGCGAGCTGCTGCGCGCCGCGGGCCTCGTGGTCACCGCGGTGTCGCTGCTGCTGCTCGCCACGATCTTCGTCGACTGGGCGGAATGGACGAAGGACGTGAAGGCGACCGTCTTCGGCAATACGCTGCCGGTGTTCGCGGTCGTCGGGATCGTGGCGGGGCTGTTCCTCGTCCTCGTCGGACAGAACGCGATCGACGGGGAGTGAGTGCGCCGGCACCTCCGATGAAGGTCATGCCCTAGCCCCGCGGCGCCAGCGCCGTCAGCGCCTCCCAATCCGGAATCGACTGATAGTTCACCCCGCTCGCGAGAATTTTCGAATCCGTGGATTCCAGCCGGATCGTGTTCAGAATGACCTGCGTCGCTCCGGCGTCGAAGTGCTGCCGGATGCGATCGCGGATCTGCGCCTCCGTGCCCCACGCGACGAGCGCGTCGATCAGACGATCGCTGCCGCCGCCTTCGAGATCCTGCGCCGTGTAGCCGAGCCTCAGCCAGTTGCGGTAGTGGTTCGGCGTGATGAAGTAGAACTCGAGCGCCTTGCGCGCCGCGGCGCGCGCCGCTTTCTCGTCCGTCGTCCAGCACACGTGCTGGGCGGTGCAGATCCACTTCCCGGGCCCGACGATCTCGCGTGTCCGGCGGGTGTGCTCGGGCGGCGAATTGAAGGGATGCGCACCGTCCGTCATTTCGGCGGCGAGGCCGATCATCTTCCAGCCGAGCGCACCGAGCACGACGGGCGGATCCTCGCCGCGCAGGTGTTCGCGGGCGCGCTGCATGTCATTCAGGTAATTGCGCATCGTCGTGAGCGGCTTGCCGTAGGCGTGACCGTGCGCACCGGACACGATGGACTCGTGCGAGACGCCGAGCCCCATCACGAAGCGATCGCCGTGGAAGGATCGGAGACTCCGTCCGCTCTGCACGCAGGTCATGGGATCGCGGCCGTAGATATTCGCGATGCCGCTCGCGATCGTGATTCGCCGGGTCTGGTCGAGGAGGAAGCCACCGAGCGTGAAGCTCTCGTAGTAATAGACCTCGGGATACCAGATCGCCTGATAGCCGAGACCCTCGATGCGCTGCGCGGCCGCGGCGAGCTCGGGGCCGGTGAAGTTGTCGGGATAAAGGAATGCGGCGACGCTGCCTTCGACGATGGACATCGAACCTCCTCTTCAGACGCGATTGAGCTTCGGAGAAATTTCGGAAAATTGCGGGGACACGATACTTAATTTCGCCGCGCAGTCGAGAGGCAGGCGAACGCCCATGCGAATCAGGTGTCGTGTCCCCGAAATTTTGCAGGGTAGGTGTCCGCCGGAGCGTGCGGACTACCCGACCGGGTGGCGACTTCGCGTTCGCCCGGCCCCATGCTCCGCCCGCAATCATCGACACAGCGGCCACGCCAGAGGGCCGCGTTCTCAGGAGGTCTGCGTTATGGCTACGGATCGGGCGGCGGCACAGGCGCCGCGCTCCCTCGACATGATCATCGTCGGCGCCGGCTTCGCCGGGCTGTACATGCTGCACAAGGCCCGTCGGATGGGCCTCGACGCCCGCGTGCTCGAGGCCGGCAGCGGCGCCGGCGGCACCTGGTACTGGAATCGCTATCCGGGCGCGCGCTGCGACATCGAAAGCATGCAGTACTCCTATCAGTTCGACGAAGCGCTCGAGCAGGAGTGGCACTGGTCGGAAAAATATGCCGCGCAGCCGGAGCTCCTCGAATACGTCGAGCACGTGATTCAGCGCTTCGGTCTCGCCGAGGCAATCCAATACGACACGCGCGTCGAAGCCGCGCATTTCGACGAGACCGCGAACCGCTGGCGCGTCCGCGCGAGCACGGGCGAGGAGTTCTCCGCGCGCTATTGCGTGATGGCGACCGGCTGCCTGTCTTCCGCGAACGTGCCGCACTTCGAGAACAAGGAGCTCTTCCAGGGCCCGATCTACCACACCGGCCAGTGGCCGCACGAAGGCGTGGACTTCACCGGGCTCCGAGTCGGGGTGATCGGCACGGGCTCGTCGGCCATCCAGGCGATCCCGATCATCGCGGAGCAGGCCGCGGAGCTGACCGTCTTCCAGCGCACGCCCGCGTTCACGGTGCCGGCGCGCAACCGCCCGCTGACGGACGAAGAGGAAGCGGCGATCAAGGCCGATTATCCGAGTCTCCGGGCCCGCGCGAAGCAGCAGATCCTCGCGTTCGACATCCAGTTCAACGAGCGCCGCGGCAGCGAGGTGGGAGCGGAGGAAATCCGCGCGGAATGCGAGCGCCGCTGGGAGATGGGCGCGCTGAACTGGTACGGCGCATTCGCCGATCTGCTGACGGATCCGCACACGAACGAGATCGTCTCCGACTGGGTGCGCGGCAGGATCGCGGAAATCGTGAAGGATCCCGCGACCGCGCAGCTCCTCACGCCGAAGACGATCTTCGGCTGCAAGCGCATCTGCGCCGACACCGGCTACTACGAGACGTTCAACCGTGCGAACGTGACGCTCGTCGACGTGAGCGAGAAGCCGATCGAGGAATTCACGGCGCGGGGGCTCGTCGTCGACGGCCGCGAATACGCGTTCGATGCGATCGTCTCCGCGACCGGCTTCGACGCCATGACGGGCTCGCTGAACCGCATCGACATCCGCGGCCGCGCCGGCCAGCCGCTGCGCGAGAAGTGGGCCGCGGGTCCGCGCACGTATCTCGGCCTGCAGGCCGCGGGCTTTCCGAATCTGTTCATGATCTCCGGCCCCGGCAGCCCCTCCGTGCTGACCTGCATGATGACCTCGATCGAGCAGCACGTGGAGTTCATCGCGGACGTGGTCGAGCATCTCGGCTCGAACGGTCTCGTCTCGATCGAACCGACGGTCGTCGCCGAGGATCAGTGGGTCGAGCACGTCAACGAAGTCGCGGGCGGCACGCTCTTGAACGGCTGCAATTCGTGGTACCTCGGCGCGAACGTGCCGGGCAAGCCGCGGGTCTTCATGCCCTATGTCGGCTTCCCGGCGTATGCGGAAAAATGCCGGCAGATCGTCGCCGCCGGTTACGAGGGCTTCGCGCTCCGCGCGGCCTGATCCTGCACGCATGCGGCGGCGGAGCGCCGCCTCCGCCGCCGCGCTCACCCTTCTCCGGGCAGGCGCCGCGCCGCTTCCGCAGCCTGCGTGCGATTCTTCACGCCGAGCTTGCCGTAGAGGTTCTTCAAGTGGAACTTCACCGTGTTCTCGGAAATGAACAGCGCCGCGCCGATGTCCTTGTTCGAGAGGCCCCGCGCGAGCATGCGCACGATCTCGCGCTCGCGTTCGGACAACGGCTCGACGTCCGTCCCGGTCTCGACGGCAGCCGTGCGTGCTGCCGGCAGTGCCGGCAGCATCGTGCGCAGACGCGCGAGTGCCGCCGTCGTCGCCCCGGTCGCGGGCGTCGCGGCGACGAGCGCCGCGATCTCCGGTTCTTCCGCGACGAGTCGCAGACAGCCGAGCTGCGCGGCGCGCGCGATCACGTCCGAGAATTCCTGAGCCGCGGCGGACACCGGGCCCGCGGCGAACGTGGCGCGCGCCTGCAGGAGGCGGAACTTGAGCGCCCGGAGCTCGCGACCACACGCCAGCGCGGCGTGCTCCCCGGCCGTGCAACGGGCGAGCGCCGCGCGCGTGTCGCCTGCCGTGATCAAGAGGCGGATCTCGCCGAACGCACGGCCCTCGAGCAGTTCCGCATTGCCGACGAGCGCGGCCCCGGGCGCCTCACCGGCGCCGAGCGTCGCGGCGAGCGCGCGCGCGGCCTCCGCCTCACCGGCCGCGAGCTGCTCGCGCACCTGCTCCCAGCCCACGGCCGCGACGGTGCGCGCGAGCCCCGCTGCCCCGGCTATCGTTCGGGCTTCGGCGAGCGCCTGTGAAGCACCGTCCGCGTCGCCCGCCTGGGCCAGCAGCTTCGCATACGTGACGTGCGCAATGGCGAGCGAATCCGCGACGCAGGTCTGACGGATGAGCGGCAACGCATCGTCGAGCAGCGACTTCGCATCCGCGAGCGCATCCGTGTAATAGAGCACCTCGGCATAACCCGCCGCGACGATCGCGAGCGCATACGAGCCGCGATGCCGCCGCGCGAGCTCGTGGCCTTCCGCGTATTGCGCGAGCGCACGCGCGACGCGGCCTTGCGCGAACTCGGCGGCCGCGGCGATCGAACAGGCATAGGCGCCGCTGAACGAGGAACCCGCGCGCCGGCTCATGCGCTTGCCGATCTCCGCGCGTTCGAGCGCTTCGGCATAGCGTCCGGCGGCCGAGAGATAGAAGCCCTGCATGTTCGCCGCGGCCGCCATCTCGAACGCCGTAAAGACCTCGTTCGTGTCGAGATCGAAGTCGAAGTCCATGACGACGTCCGCGACCGCCGGCAGGTCGTCGGCGTTCACGCGTTCCGCGGCCGCGAGCAGCGCCACCGCGCGCCCGTCCGCCGCGCTCGTGCCGGGCTCGGCGGCCCAGGCGGCGAGCGCCGTCATCAACGGACGCGCCTTGTCGAAGCGGCGCAGGAAGTACAGCGCCCACAAGACCGTCATCAGCAGGCGCGGCCGCGCGAGCACGCTGGCGAGCGGCAGCACGTCGAGCCAGCGCTCGACGGTCGCGAGCCGCGTCTCGATCACGAGCTGGCCCGACCAGCGCTCGAAGAGATCCGCGGCCTCGACGTAGCGGCCCGCCTTCACCGCGTGGTACATCGCCTCTTCCGGGTCGCCGCGCTCGGTGTGCCAGCGCATCGCGCGCGCATGCAGCTCCGCGACGAGCCGCGGATGGCGGCGCTCGAGCTGACGCGCGAGATAGGCGCCGAACAGGCTGTGATAGCGATACAGCACGTGCTCGCGATCGACGGCGTGGATGAAGAGCCCGGCACGTTCGAGCTCGGCGAGATGCGCCTCGCCGTCCTCGCGCTCGCAGAGCAGGTCGGCGAGCGGCGGCGTCACGACGCGCAGGATGCTCGTGCGGAGCAGGAACTCCTGGCGCTCCGCCGGCTGCGCCGCGAGCACGTTGTCGGCGAGATACTCCTCGAGATTCGTCGCGCCCGTGAACCAGATGTCGTCGATCGCGCGCCGGCCGTGACGGTTCGCGAGCGCGAGCCGCGCGAGCTCGAGCACGGCGGGCCAGCCCTCCGTGCGCAGATAGAGCTCTTCGACGATCGCCTCCTCGGGCCGCTCGCCATCGGGCGCGGCGAGGAACTGCGCGGTCTGCTCGCGATCGAAACCGAGCTCGTCGCTGCGCACGATGCGCGCCTCGCCGCGCACGAGCATGCGGCTCAGGCCGAGCGCGGGCACGCTGCGCGAGGCGAGGAACAGCAGCGTACGCGGCGGCAGGAGCGTCACGAAGCGCCGGAGCAGCGCGAGTATCGTCGGACTTTCGAGCACGTGGAGGTCGTCGACGAAGATCGCGAGGGGACGGCGCGAGGCCGCGATACGGTTGATGAGATCCTCGACGAAACCGAACGGCGCGGCGAGCGCGGGCGGCGCCGTCGGCGTCGCCTGCGGATCGAGCGCGAGATCGATCACCGCCTGCAGGTGGGCGAGCACGCGCGTCGGATCGTCGTCCGCCTCGTCGAGCGTGAGCCAGCCGGTCGCGTAGCCGGCCGTCGCGGCATGCACGGCGCACTGCTGGAGGAGCGTCGTCTTGCCGAAGCCCGCCGGCGCCTGCACGAGCACGACGCGCAGCGCGGGCTCTGCGAAGAAGGCCTCGAGGAGCCCCGTCCGCAGCACACGCCGCGGCAGCAGCGGTGGCATGGTGAGCTTGCTACGGACGATGCGGGTGACGAGCGGCAAGGGCGGTTCCGTGGGCGGGGATCGGAGGATCATTCTAGAGGCGTCGCTGCGCGAGGGGCCACCATCGCAACCTTGTCCAGAGCGGGGAATCCACCGTCCGTGACCTCGGGAACCAGCACGCGGCCCGGGCGGCGCGCAGGCCATCGAGCGCCGCTCGGTACAAAGCCTGCCCGCCGAGGAAGACCCCGTGATGAGGCTGCCTTCGTCCGCGTTCATTGCCGCCTGTCCCGCGCCTGCAGTCCGGTGCTGACGTCCGTCGCCGCGCGTCGCCGGACGCGCTGAGACCTCCCGACGCGCGCCGGCCGCGTTTGACCGCGCCCCGGCCGTCCACCCACAATGCCCTCGCGCGGATCACCGCGCATCGCTCGTGCCCACCTCTCTGACACAGAAAGGAGCGTTTATGGACGTCGGATTCGTAACCATCGCCTCGGCCCAGAGCGGCGACCTCGTCGCCGTCGCACAGCAGGCCGAAGCCCTCGGCTTCGACTCGCTGTGGATCCCCGAGCACCCCGTGATCCCGCGCGGCGAGATCACCCCCTATCCGTTCGGCGGCCCCCTGCCCGAGCACTACGGGCGCTGGCTCGATCCCTTCGTCGCGCTGACCGTCTGCGCGACGGTCACCACGAAGCTCAAGCTCGCGACCGGCATCTGCCTCTTGCCCGAACGCGAGCCGCTCATGACGGCGAAAGTGATCGCGAGCCTCGATTTCGTCTCGCGCGGCCGCGTGCTGCTCGGGATCGGCGCCGGCTGGCTGAAAGAGGAGACGGAAGTCATGGGCGCGAACTTCGCGACGCGCTGGCAACGCATGCGCGAAATGGCGGAGGCGCTCCGCGTGCTGTGGACCGAGGAGTCGCCGAGCTACCAGGGCAAGCAAATCTCCTTCCCGCCCGTGCGTTGCGAGCCGAAACCGGTGCAGGCGGGTGGCCCGCCGTTCCTGCTCGGCGGCCACGGCGAGAAAGGGCTCATGCGAATTGCAAAAAACTATGACGGCTGGTGCCCGCTCGCGAACGATCCGACGGCTTTCGCCGCAGAGGCCGAGCTCCTGCGCGAGATGACGAGAGAGGCGGGCCGCGATCCCTCGAAGATCGAGCTCACGCCGTTCGTCGATCCTCAAGCCGGTGAGCTCTCGACGGCCGCACTGCGCGCATATCGCGACGCGGGTTGCACGCGCATCGTCGTCTTCCCGCACGACGCGACGCCGGAGATCGCGGACGGCAAGGCACTCGAGTGGATGGCGCGCACGGCCAATATCGTCGAGCGCGCGAGGACGCTCTGAGGAAGGACGGATCGCGGCCGCTATCGATCCCGCACCCGGCGATGCGCGGCGTGACAGAGCGGCCGCAGCTTGCATCGCAGTCCGGTGTGTTGCCGCGCTGAGCGGGAATATGACCGGAAATAAGCGCTGATCTCCCGATCGCATGTGAATACTTTCACAGACGATGCCAGGCGTGCTTCGCGTATAGTGCGCTTGCCTCGGCGACGGACTGTGGCGCGCGGCACTGAAGAGCCGCGCTGCAGATCGTCCCGACCACGGACCTCTCGAGTAGCCTCGCCCACCTGCGGTGATCACCGCCGGGCGAATCGGGAGAGGGGCCGCGGATAATTCAACCATCGACCATGCAGGAGAATTCGAACAATGGAAATCAATGCAGAACTCGCACGCTTCAATGCCGACGTCAACAGCAAATCCGATCTTCGCGACGGCGTGAAAGCGCTCGGCAGCGACCTCGGCGCGATCACCTCCTATGCGAACTCGCAGGGCTACAACTTCAGCCAGAGCGACGTGACCTCGCTGATGGGCGAAGGTGAGCTCGACGAAGAGCAGCTCGACGGCGTCGTCGGCGGCCTGATGATTCTCATGAAGACGAAGAACGGCACATTTTTCATCCAGACCTGAGCAAGGCCGGATGAGGCGCCGACGACCTGCGAAGTATCGGCGCCCGCCTCCCGAGTCCACATCGGACAAACTGTACGGCCCTGGCGGGCAAGCCGCCGCCAGGATGCCCCCCGGAAATTCATGACAGCACCCACTACCTCCGAACGCGAACTGCGGGACCTCGCCCACTTCAAGCGTCTCCTCGAGCTGTGGGAGGGCGATACCGAATTTCGTGAGCGCTGCCGGGAGCCGGCCCTGGATCGCCGCGCCTTGCTCGCACGACACGGCCTCGATCTCGCAGATGCGGAGCTCGAGGCCTTCTGGCCTCTCGCCGCACTCGAGAACCGTACCGGCCCCGAAGCGCAGCGACTCGTCGCGGCCATGAACGAGAGCCCGCTCGGGCGGCGCTGGGTCGAATGGCAGGCGGCCACGGAAGCCGCGCACACCGCGGCCGCACGGGCGCGGTTCGCGACCGGTAATCCGCGTTTCGACGCCTGGCGCGCGCGGCAGCGCGCACGCACGCTCAGCGAGGCCTACGTGCCGGCGATCGGCGAGGACTACTGGCCGCCGCTCTTCGCGTTCGAGTTGAGCAGCGGCTGTTCGAAGCAGTGCTGGTTCTGCGCGTTCTCGCCCGAGAAGCTCACGCGGAATTTCGACTACACGCCGGAGAATCGGGCGCTGTGGCGCGACGTACTGAGAGTCGGGCAGGCGCTCTTCGGCAACGCCTGTCAGTACAGTGGGCTCTATCACGCGACCGAGCCGAGCGACAATCCGGACTATCTCGAATTCGTCACCGACTTCCACGCCATCCTCGGCGCCGTGCCGCAGACGACGACGGCGGATCCGCTCAAGAACCTCGACTGGACGCGCCGCATGCTCGCGCTGCGCGATCTCGACCCGACCACCGCCGACCGCTTTTCGATCCTGACGCCGAAGGCTTTGCGCGGCGTCCACGCGGCGTTCACGCCCGAAGCACTGCGCGAGGTCTCGCTCGTGCTCCACAACAAGGGGTCGATCGGCGTGAAGAACGAATGCGGACGCGCGATCGAGAACGACGCACTCCTCGGCCGCAGCCAGGACATGACGCGTGACATGCTGCCGGAAGGCAAACAGCTCACGCCGCAGCTCACGCTCGAATGTCTCGTCGGCTATCTCGTGAACATGGTCGACCACACCATCAAGCTCATCAGTCCGTGCAACGAGTCTGCGCAGTGGCCGAAGGGCTACATCGTGCACGCCGAAGGCCGCTTCACGGACGCCGCGAGCTTCCGCGCGTTCGTGGAGGACAGCATCGGGCGCTGCGCGCGCGAGAAGCTCGGCGCCGCGGACCGGCTCGGCTTCCGCCGCGATCTCGTCTTCGAGAAGCTCGACGGCGGATTCGGTCTCGTGGCGCGCTACAAGCGTCACAAGATGCGCGGCAATCCCCACTTCGGAACGCTGGGGGAACTGCTGCGCACCGGGACTTACACGGCCGGAGAAGTCGTACAGCGGTTGACGGACGAGGGCATGCCGGCGCCGCAGGCCGCGAGCTGGCTCGAGAAGCTCTATCAGCGCGGATTGCTCGCGGAATCCTGAGCGTCCCTGCTCAGAACGCGTAGCTGCCCTGGACGTAGAACGAGCGTCCGGCGAGCGGGAAGTCGTAGGGCAGCGAGATGAAGGGATGGCCCGGGGTCATGTCGAAGGGCGAGGGCTCGCGGACGTCGGCATCGAAGAGATTCCTGAGCGAGCACTTCACGTTCCAGCCCTTGCGACCGCGCTCCGAACGCACCGTGAAATCCACCGCCGTATAACCGTCCAGCGCATCGCGCGTATCGCCCGGCGCGCGCTCCCGGGTCCCCACGACATTCACCTGCACGTCGCCGGCCCATTGCGGCAGGAAGCGCCAGTCGGCGCGCAGATAGCCGTGATGCATCGGCGCGAGCCCGGCGAGCTCGCCGCTCGCCTCGTCGATCGAATGCTGGAAGCTGTAATTGCCCGCGAATCTGAGCGTACGCGTCGCGTCCCAGGCGGCCTCCGCTTCCAGGCCCTCGCCGGTCTGCTCGCCGCCGTTGCGGAATGTCGTGCCGACGATTTGGATGATGTGGTCCATTCGATAACGGAAGGCGTTCACGCCGAAATGCAGCGCCGGCGTCGCCTGCCAGGACAGCGCGCCCTCCGTCGTCTCCATGGTCTCCGGCTGCAGGTTCGGCGTGCCGACCTGCACCGGGTTGTTCGAGGTATAGAGCTCGACGAAGGACGGCGCGCGGAACGCCGTCCCGTACATGAGCTTCGCGGTGAGGTTGTAGGTGACGTCCCAGGCGAGTGCGACACGCGGGTTCGTGGTGTCGCCGAAATCCGAGTATTCGTCGCGGCGCACGCCGGCGGTCAGCGTCCAGTCCGGCGCGAACGTCCACTCGTCCTGCACGAACCACCAGACGTCCATGCGATCGTGGGGCCGCAGGTAGGGCGCGGTCGCGGAGACGTCGACGACGTCGGCGACGCTGCCCGTGCCGTACGGCGTGAACGGCAGCACGCCCGGCAGGAAGTTCTTCGTCTCGCGGATCTTGTAGAGATCGTCGTCCGTCGCGCCGACGCCGACGCGCACGTGATGGTGTTCGAAGCCGTTGTAGCCGGCCTGGACGTTGCCGCGGAAATGCTGCTCCCACTTGTAGGGGTTGCCGATCATGCCGTCGACGAACGTGCCGCCGCCGAGGTTAGTTCCCGCCGGGAAGAGCGTCAGATCGGACTGCACGTCGAGATACATGTAGCTCGCCTGCACGCTCACGTCCCAGTCTGGTCGGAAATTCGTCTTGTGATACGTGAGATCCGCCGTGACCTGCTCGCTGCGATTGTGATCCCCCGGCGCGAGCGCCGAGGCGACGCCCCAGAACGAGCCCATGTCGTCGTGGGCGCGATAGGCAGTGCGCAATTGCCATGCACCGTATGTCAGATCGAGCGCGCCGTCGATGTTGCCGAAGTCGGCGTCGATAGGGCCCGGCGCCTTCGAAGCGTGCGTGCCGAGCAGGCTGTCGAGACCGGTCTGGGCGTCCGCGCGCACGGTGCGCTCCCAGCCGTCCGTACTGCCGACGCTGAGATAGCCGGCGACCTCGAGCGTGCCGAGCCGCCCGCCATGCAGCGCCCAGCCCTGCACGCTGCCGAACTCGCCGGCTCGCACGCCGATCTCGGTACCGGCGATGTCGGCGGCGGATTTCGTCGTGACGTTGATGACACCGGTCATTGCGTCCGCGCCGTAGAGCGCGGAACCCGGCCCGCGGATGACTTCGATGCGCGCCACGTTTTCGAGCCGGATGCCGCTCGACACGTCACCGCGGTTCTCCTCGAAGGCCGTCGTCATGGGAATTCCGTTGACGAGCACCAGGACCTGCGGATTGAGATCGCGATGCACGCCGCGTATCACGTAGACGCTCGTGCCGGCCTGCGTGCCGCGCGCGACGTGCAGCCCTGGCACGGTTTCGAGGACCTCGTCGAGCGTCGTCGCGCCTGTCGCGGCGATGTCCTCGGCGGTGATCACTGTCGCGACCGCCGGTGCGCGCGGTGCGACCACTTTCGTGCCGGTCGCGATGGTCACGAAGCTGCGATCGCCGTAAGCGAGCGCGAGCTCGTCCTGATCCGAGCTCTGCGCCGCGGCTGCGAGGGGCAGCAGGCACAGCAGCGCGGGACCCGGGCGGTTGAGAGATCTCTTCATCTGCCTGATTCGATCTTTTTCGATGTTCGGAAGTGCTGACACCGTGCCGTTCTCCCGCGCTAGGGAAGTAGCGGCAGGGGCCGCGCCGGTTTCAGCATCCGTGCTTCGAATTCTTCGGCCGACAAGGGCTCCGCCAGGTAGTAGCCCTGGATATATTCGCAATCGAGCGCCGCCAGGAACTCACGCTGCGCGTGCTGTTCGACCCCCTCGGCGACCACCGCGAGGCGCAGGCTGTGGGCGAGCGCGATGATGGCATTGACGATCGAGGCGTCGTCCACGTTCTCGGTCATGTTGCGCGTGAATGCACGGTCGATCTTCAGCGCATCGACCGGGAAGCGTTTGAGATAGGCGAGCGAAGAATAGCCCGTCCCGAAATCGTCGATCTCGAGCCGCAGGCCGAGATGCTTCAGGCGCTGCAGCATTGCCGTGGTCTCGCGGGCGTGCTCCATCAATACGCTCTCGGTGATCTCCAGCGTAAGATGCCGCGCATCGAGCCCCGTCTCGCGCAACACGGTCGCGACGAGGTCGCAGAAGCCGGGGTCCTTGAGCTGCACGCCGGAGATATTGACGGCGACACTCAGCCCGCCGCGCCCGGCGGTCACCCACTCGCGCATCTGCGCGCAGGCCGTCCGCAACACGAACTCGCCGATGCCGATGATGAGCCCGGTCTCCTCCGCGAGCGGCACGAACTCGAGCGGCGAGATGAGCCCCTGCTCGGGATGCTTCCAGCGCACGAGCGCCTCCATGCCGGTCACCGCACCGGAACGCGTCTCGGCTTTCGGCTGGTAGAGGACGAGGAAATCATCGCGTTCGACCGCGCGGCGCAGCGCGCTCTCCAAGCGCAGATGCTCGGCGACCGAGGCTTCCATGCCCTCCTCGTAGAAGTGGAAGCCGCCGCCGCCCCGCTTCGCGCGGTACATCGCGGTATCGGCGCGACGCAGCAGGGTGCTGACGTCGGGCCCGTCGTTCGGATAGATCGAGATGCCGATGCTCGCCGAGACGAAGATCTCCTGACCGTCTATGTCGAAGGCGGAAGCGAGCGCGCGACACACCTTCTGCGCGGCGTTCGCGGCGACCGTCGCGTCGTCGAGCTCGTCGAGCAGCACCGTGAACTCGTCGCCGCCGAGACGCGCCACACCGTCGCCGGAACGCACGCAGTAGCGGATGCGGCGCGCGACCGCCTTGAGCAGGCGGTCGCCCTTCTCGTGGCCGAGCGTGTCGTTGACGAACTTGAAGCGGTCTAGATCGAGGAACAGCACCGCGAGCGACTGGCCCGTGGTCTCGGCGCGCTCGATCGCCCGGCTCAGGTGCTCGGCGAACTGCACACGATTCGGCAGGCCGGTGAGCGGATCGTTGAATGCGAGATCGTGCACGCTGCGCTCGGCACGCTTCGCGTCGACCACGCGGCGCACGCGCTGGTTCACGACCGCGAGGTTCAGGGGCTTGGAGAGATAATCGCTCGCGCCGACCGCGAAGGCGCGCTCGATCGAGGCCGCATCCTCGAGCGCGGTGATGATGAGCACCGGGATGTCGCGCGCACCCGGGAGCTCCTGCAGGCGCGCGCACGCCGTGAAGCCGTCCATCTCGGGCATCACCGCGTCCATCAGGATGACGTCGGGCGCGAGGCGCTCGACGGCCTCGAGCGCGCGCCACCCGTCGTTCGCCTCGTGGACGTCGAAGCCGTTGCGGGCGAGGGCGTAGTGCAGGGCCGAGCGCGTGCTCCGATCGTCATCGACGACGAGCACCGTGATGCCGCGTTCGGCGCTCGGCGCCGCGACCGCGGGCTGCTTCGCGAGCTCGGCGAGCAGCACCGCTTCCGCTTCGGCGAACCGTGCGAGGCCGCGCGCCATGAGCTCGGGCGCGGCATCGAGCGCGCCCGTCGCCGCCCGGGCCTCGAGCTGCGCCGCGATCGCGGCGAGCGGCGTGATGCCGAGATTGCCGGCCGCGCCCTTGATGGCGTGAGCCGCGCGGCGCAGGCCGGGCGCGTCGCGCTCCGCGACCGCACGCTCGAGCTGATCGAAATAGTCCGGGATGTCCTCGAGGAACGGCCGGATCGCGCGCTCCATCGCGCCGCCCAGCGCTTCCCGCAGGCGACCGAGCAGCACCGTGTCGACGGGCTCGCCCTCCGCGGTATGCGTTTCGGGGGCCGGGCTCGTCGGCGCCGTGAAGCCGGGCAGCCAGGCGCGCAATGCAGCGGCCAGTGCATCGAGCAGGAGCGGCTTGCCGAGGTGGGCATCCATGCCCGCGCCGTGACATCTCGCGACGTCCTCCGGCTCGACGTTCGCCGTCATCGCGACGATCGGCGTGTGCTTGCCCGCGCCCTCCATCGCGCGCAGATTGCGGCAGGTCTCGTAGCCGTCCATGCCGGGCATGGCGCAGTCCATGAGCACGAGATCCCAGGCGCCCCGCTGGAAGGCGACGAGCGCCGCGGCGCCGTCGGCGGCGATCTGGGCCTCGCAGCCGAGGATGCCGAGCATGCTCCCGGCGACGACCTGGTTCGTGCGATTGTCCTCCACGACGAGTACGCGATAACGCCGCGGGGCTGCGGGCCGGGACTGCTCGCGCGCGGCGCCCGCGAGCGCACGGACGAGCGCGTCGCGGAGCCGGTTGGCGCCGAGCGGTTTTGCGAGATAGGCATCGGCGTGCGCCGCCGCCGGGATCTCCTCGGCACCGAAGCGATTCATGACGATGAGGCGCAACGAGCCGCCGTGCTGGGCACGGATGCGCATCGGCAGGCTGTCGCCCTCGACCCCGGGAAACGTCGTGTCGAGCAGGACGAGATCATAGGGCCGCCCCGCCGCTGCCGCCTCGCGCAGCGTCGCGAGCGTCGCCTCGGGCTCGGTGGCCGTGGCGCATTCCAGCCCCCAGCTCCGGAGCACGCGCTCGAGGAACTGGCGCGCGATGTCGCTCTCGTCGACGACGAGCGCGCGCAGGCCGCTCCATTCCGGATGTCCGGACGCCAGGCCACCCTCCGCGCCGCGGCCGAACGCGAGACGGAACCAGAAGCGGCTGCCCCGGCCGGGCGCGCTTTCTACACCGACGTCGCCGCCCATGAGCTCGACGAGCTGCCGGCAGATCGCGAGCCCGAGCCCGGAACCGCCGAAGCGGCGCGTGGTGGAGGCGTCTTCCTGAGTGAAGGCCTCGAAGAGGTGCGCCAGCGCTTCGGGTCGGATGCCGATGCCGGTATCGGTAACTTCGAACAGCAGCACGACGCCGCCGGCAGCGGCGTCCGCCTCGTGTACGACCCGTACCTGGACGCTGCCGGAGTCGGTGAACTTCAGCGCATTGCTGAGAAGGTTGATGAGGATTTGGCGGAGGCGCTGGCGGTCGCCGAGCAGGCAGCCCGGCACGTCGGTCGCGATCAGATAACCGACTTCCAGGCCTTTCTGCAGCGCCTGCGGCCGCAGCAGCTCGAGCACGTCCTCGATCATCTGCGCGAGCCCGAACTCGGTGCGCTCGAGCTCGACCTTGCCGACCTCGAGCCGCGAGAAATCGAGGATGTTGTTCACGAGCTCGAGGAGGTACTGGGAAGAGTCCCAGGCGATCTCCACGAACTGACGCTGCTTCTGCGGCAGCTCGCCGGTCATGAGGATGTTCAAGGTGCCGACGACGCCGTTCAGCGGCGTGCGGATCTCGTGGCTCACCATCGCCGCGAACTCCGCTTTGAGCCGCGCGACGCGCAAGGCGTTGTCGCGAGCCTCGCGCAGCTCGCGCTCACGCTCCTCGAGCACGGCCATCATCTTGTTGAATGCGCCGGCCATGCGCACGATGTCGCGCGCGCCGGACGTCTCGGCCCGCACGCCCGTTTCGCCCCGCTCCGCGCGCGCCATCGCTTCCGAGAGGCGCACGAGCGGCCGGCTCAGGCGCCCGGTCAGCTTGCGCACGATGATGAGGAACACGAACGCGAAGAAGAAGGACAGCGCGAGATTGATCGCGAAGACTTCCGTGCGCACGCGCGTCAGCGCCGCCTTGCTCTGGACGACGCGCACGTAGCCGAGCAGCTCGGGCGCCTTGGCGTCGACCTCGAACGGCGAATCGCCGCCTCCGGCGTAGACCGGCGCATGGAACTGCCAGGCTGCGGCGCCTTCGGTCTCGAGCGCAGCGCCCACCGCGGGCACGGCGCCGCCGGCGGGCAGCAGCGTGCCGTGCGTGATCACGACGCGGCCGTCGGCGTGGCGGATCTCCACCCCCGTCACGTTCGGGAACGCGAGCGTGAGCGCAACGGGCGCCGTCGCGTTGTCGGCGGAATCGTAGAGCAGGGCGAGCCGGCTCTGGCGCGCGAGATTGTCCGCGACCTGTTGGCCCTGCTCGAGCTGGCTGCGCCGGAGCTGTCGGGTCGCCTGCCACGACACGGTGAGCGAGGAGACGAAGGCGAGACCGAGCAGCGCGAGCGTGACGACGACCGAGAGCTGGCCGCGGAGCGAACCGTCGGTGAAGCGCGTCCTCATGGCTCGGGGAACACCAGGTCGAAGGACTGCCGGCGGCGCGCATCGAGATCGACGCCGAGGTGACTCGCCGTGCGCAGGTTCACTGCCCAGAATACGTCCGTGAGCGGGGTGATAGTGCCGTCGCGCGCGTCGCGCGCGACCCGGGCCAGCGCCGAATCCGCGAGCTTGCGGCCGAGCGCGGCATTGTCCGGATAGAGCGCGAAGAGCGCGCCGCGCCGCACGTGCGCGACCGAGCTCGAGAACACCACGAGGTCGCGCCGCCAGGCCTCCTCGAGCACGAGCGGCAGCACCGAGCTGTCCTCGACGGTCACCGAATCCTGCGGCAGCCACACCGCGTCGGTGCGCGGATCCGCGGCCGCGATCGCCTCGCGATACGCCAGCATCGCGCCTTTGAGATCCGTCGCCTCGCGCGCGACGAGCTCGAGTCCGCGGCGCGGCGCGGCCTCGCGCGCGAGACGGATGAGCCACGCATTCTGCCGCGGCTCGTAGACGGTGATGACGCGCCGCGCGCCGGGCACGAGCTCGTGCAGGCGCTGGAAGAGCAGCCCCGGATCCGGCGCGAGACTGAACACCGACTTGCCGTGGATTTCCGATTCCGGGACCGAGAGCACGCCGCCCACGACGACGCCGATCCCGGGATCGAGATTCGCGGTCGCCTTCAGGCCGTTGCGGCCGAGCACGATCACGACGTGCACGGACTGGCGCTTGAGCTCGGACTCGATGTTCGAGGCGCCGGCGCCGATCGCATAGCTCACGATCGGGAATTTCGCTTCGTCGCGGATGCCCTGGATGATGTTCGAGAAAACGCTGCGATAGGGTTCCTCGATGTCCGGATAGACGACGGCGATGCTGGCGCGGACGCGGGGCTGCGGCGTGCCGTCGGACTCGTCGAGGGCGGCGGCGAGACGGCCCGTCCCCTGCGGCTTGGCGCCGAACGGGCTCGGGCGCCCGACGGCCGTCGCGAGCTCGCGCTCTGCGGGCGGCGCGTAGGACTGCCCGGGTACGATGTCGCCCCCCGCGGCGCCGGCCAGGCTGGCGAGCAGGGACAGGAGGACGAGCGCGCTGGACAACAGGACTTTCACGCACGAATCCTAGCGGGATGCCCGACGACCCCACCCCCATCTGGATCAACTGGCCTGGAAGCCGGCCCCTCGCGCCGCCCAGCGCGCGAGCGCGGCGCTGAGCATCTCGTGCAGACGCGCCTCAGCCCGCCGGGGTGGTCGACATGCGCGTGCGTCGCGATCGCCCGCAACTCCACGCCGAACCAATCGCGTGCCGCGGTCGCGAGACTCGCGACACCGAGACCGGTGTCGACGGGCAGATTGCGATCGCGGCCGCGCGGATGCCAGATGTAGCAGCGGACGAACGGGTCGACGTGGGGCGCCCACCGGGGCGAGAGGGCATCGCCGCTCAGTATTGGGTGAGGAAGGACACGCCGAGCGCGCCCGCGAACTGCGCCGCGTCGCCGAGGCCCTGCCCCTCCGCGCCGTAATCATCGAGCACCCGCGCGACGCGGTAGCGGTGGTAATTGCGCAGGAGCTGCGCGAATGGCAGCGTGTGCGCGGCGAGTGAGCCGTACATCGCGCGATGGATCGCGGGCAGGCGGTACCAGGGTTCGCCCGGTTTCAGGTGATGCGCGTTGTGGAACGAGAAATTCAGCGTCAGCCAGTTCACGGGCGGCACGGCGACGGACAGGGGATTCGAGAACGTGTTCTCCTGCTCGTAGTCCCGGCTCCGGCGCGCGACAGCGTCGAGATCGCCGCGTGCGTTCACCACGCGGAGCGCGTAGGTGTGCTGGAAGCAGTCCATGAAGCGCAGCACGTGGATGAACAGCACATAGGCGAGCGCATAGCCGACGACCGCGCGCGGCGACCACGCCCAGAGCAGCGCGAAGCACGCCGCGCGGATCGCGAGCACGGCGAGCACGCGGCCGCGATCCGCGCGCCGTTCCGCGACGTGCCAGGGGGCGGTGAGCGAGACGAAGTGCATCCACAGCTCGACCGCCGGCACGTAGCAGAATTCGAGCGCGCGGAACACGCCGGCGAGCCAGGGCTTGCGGCGCAGCAGCGGCCGGTAGTCGTAGCTCACGTTGTCGATGCGATCCGTGTGATGGACCATGTGCTTCTCGACGATGCTGGCGAGTGGCGTGTAGCACGCACCCACGATCCACGACAGCAGGTGGCCGAGGCGCACGTTCCAGCCTGCTTCGCGGAACACGGTATTGTGCGAGCACTCGTGGATGAAGTAAGCCGCGACCACGAACGCGCTCGCGAGCAGCGCGACGCCCGCGGCGTTCGCCGCGAGCGAGGACTGCCCCGCGAGCGCGATGCCGCCGCCGCAGCCGCCGGCAATCCACAGCATGGCGAGCCCGTGCGGGAGCGCGCCGTCCTCGTACCTGAATGTCGACATCTCGTTCTCCTGCAGCCGCGCCGCGCGGCCGGTTTCGATCCCAAGCAAGCAACGCGCCCGGATTGCGCCGCGCTTCGCACACCGTTCGACGCACCCGTGCACCGATCCATGGCCACCGCCCGTGGTGCTGCACCAGCCCTGTGCGCGGCGGCCGCGATCCAGGATTGATGAAGCTCTGAATGAGTCGCTCCCGGACTTTTCGGAGCGCCGCCGGCAAGAAACGTGGTTCGTGCCGGCCTCACGCTCCGGGCTCGTTCAGAGCTTCTTTAATTAATCGATTAGGGAAGCTCTGAATAAGTCCATCCTGGACTTTTCAGAGCACGGTCGGCAAGAAGCGTGGTTCTTGCCAACCTTAAGCTTGGCACGGTTGCTGCTCGAGCCCGTGGCGCGGCCCGTGCCGCAGATGAACCGGAACACGACCATGCTCAAATCCACCGCCGCCCCGAACGGCAACCACTGGATCCTGCATCTCGGCGACCTGCCGCTCGCCGGCGGCGGCGTGCTCGCGAACGCGAAGCTCGCGTTCCAGACCTACGGGCTCTTGAACGACGCGCGCGACAACTGCATCGTCTTCCCGACGTATTACACGGGCACGCACGAATCGAACGCACGCATGATCGGCCCGGGGCGGGCGCTCGATCCCGCGCGCTGGTTCATCGTCGTGCCGAACCTGTTCGGCAACGGACTCTCGTCCTCGCCGAGCAATACGCCGGGCGCCCAGCGCGGTGCGGATTTCCCGCGCGTGACGATCCTCGACAACGTCCGTGCCCAGCACCGGCTCGTCGTCGAGCATCTCGGCGTCGCGCGCATCGCGCTCGCGACCGGCTGGTCGATGGGCGCGGTGCAGGCCTATCAATGGGCGGCGAGCTATCCGGAGCTCGTGGCGCGTCTGCTGCCGTTCTGCGGCGCGGCGCGCTGCTCGCCGCACAACGCGGTCTTCATCGCCGGGGTGACCGCGGCCCTGAAGGCGGATCCGACGTTCGCGGGCGGGCGCTACACGACGACGCCGGTCGCAGGGCTCAAGGCCTTCGGCCGCGTCTACGCGGGCTGGGCGTACTCGCAGGCGTTCTTCCGCGACGCGCTCTATCGCAACCTGGGTCATTCGTCGCTCGAGGAATTCCTGATCGCCTGGGAGGACGAGCATCTCGTGTGGGACGCGAACGATCTGCTCGCGAAATTCCAGACCTGGCTGTCGGCCGACGTGAGTGCCGATCCGCTCTATGCCGGCGACTTCGAGCGCGCGCTCGGCGCCATTAAAGCGAAGACGATCGTCATGCCGGGCGATCGGGATCTCTATTTCACGCTCGACGACAATCGTCACGAAGCCGCGCTCATTCCCGGCGCGGAGCTGCGCGCGTTCCGATCGGACTACGGCCACTGCGCCGGCGCGCCGGGGCGGTTTCCGGAAGAAATGGTGTTCCTCGAGAACGCGCTGCGGGAGCTGCTCGCGCGTTGATCGTTCGCGCCCCTACGTGATCGCGCGCGCTCCTTTGTAGCCGAGCAGCGCCCACAACCGCCGGCGGAGCACCGCGATCGCCTTATCGACGCGGAAATCCGGCACGATCACCGAGCGCACCATCACGCCGTCGAGATGAGTCGAGACGAACATCGCGTTCCGATCGGCATCGACGGCCCGGAACAGCTTCTGCTCGATGACCGCCTTGCTGTCGAAGTAGTAATGGATGAGCGCGGTGTTCACGCCCGTCGCGGCGGCGATGTCCTTGATCGTGACGTCGGCGAAATTGCGCGTCGCGAACAGCTCGAGCGCCGCGGCGAGCAGCTCCTCGGCGCGGTTCAGGCCGCCGGCTTTCGCGTTCGTCCGTGACGCGGGCGGCCGTCCGCGCGTCTTCTTCTTCGTGGCCATGCGTCGTGCCTTCGATCCGAGTGATGAGCCAATCCAGCGAGCGGCGCCCCGGCCAGGCAAGGGCGGGCCCACGGCCCGGCGGCGACACTGCCGCCGCATTGCAGGTTCCCCCTCGTCACGCAATCTTCACACCCGATAAATCATCCCGTCACGCCACCCCGGTATACCTCACACGGCCCGCGGTCGCGCGCCGCACCGAAGCAGTCGGCGCGGACGGAGGGCTGGATTCCGGCGACCTGGGCACACACGAAATCTCTTTGGCGCTCCGCCCGCGGAGCTCACCACTGCAACCTCGAGGAATACAACGATGATCGAATTTCGCATGCGCAAGATCCCCGCGGCTGTCGCCGCGGTGGTGATCGCGGCGCCGCTCGCGGCCCACGCCGGGACCGGCCCGAGCTCCTCCGCCACACCCTATCTCCTGGCCACGCAGCCCGGCTATACGGTGACCTCCCTCCTGACGGTCGGCGATTCCGTCGGGGGCTACAGGCTCGGCGGCATTCCGGACGGGCTCGGCGCCTATGACAACGGCAACGGGACTTTCACGCTGCTCGTGAACCATGAGTGGAGCGCAGGCGCGGGCAGCGCGCACGGAGTGCTCGGCGCCGGGGCCTACGTCTCGAAGTGGATCGTCGACAAGAGCACGCTGAGCGTCGTCAGCGGCTCGAACCTCATCCAGAGCGTCGCGACCTGGAACAGCGCGACGCAGGCGTCGGACCCGCTCGTCTCCACGCCCGCCGCGATCGCCTTCAACCGCTTCTGCTCGGCTGATCTGGCCGCCACTTCGGCGCTCTCCTACCTCGACACGAACACGAATACGACGTACGGCACCACCGAGCGCCTGTTCATGACCGGCGAGGAAGGGGGCACCGGCCGCGCGGTCGCCACGATCGTGAACTCGGGCGAAGCTTACGTGCTCGGCAAGTTCAATCTCGCCTCGAACGGCTCGGGAGGCACCGCGGTCGGCGGCTGGGAGAACATCCTCGTCAACCCGCTGAGCCAGATGAAGACCGTCGCCGTCGGCACCAACGACGGCGGCACGGGGATCATGACCAACGCGCTCGCCGTCTATGTCGGCACGAAGACGGAGACGGGCTCCGAGGTCGACAAGGCCGGTCTCACGAACGGCGTGACGAAGTTCGTGAACGTCGCCGGCAATCCGGCGGAAATCGTCAACACGACCAGCCGCGCGACGAACATCGTCGACGGCACGCGCTTCACGCTGAGCGATACCGCGTCGACGACGTTCTCGCGCCCTGAAGACGGCGTGTGGAATCCGGGCAACGCGAACCAGTTCTTCTTCGTGACGACGGACCGCCTCGACCAGGTCGCGGAAGGCCTCGGCACGCAGGTCGGCCGCACCCGCCTGTGGAGCATGACGTTCGACGACATCACGAACCCGGATGCGGGCGGCAAGATCGACATGCTCGCCGAAGGCACCGGCCTGGACGGTAACATGTGGGACAACATGACCGTGGACGTCAGCGGCCACCTCATCCTGCAGGAAGACCCGGGCAATACGCCGCACAACGGCAAGGTGTGGGATTACGACCCGGCCACCGGCACGATGACGCAGATACTGAAGGCCGACCCGGCCCGCGTCGGAGACGTCGGCCTCGCGGCGACCGCCCCGTTCAACGTCGACGAAGAATCGTCCGGCGTCATCGACGTCACCGACATCTTCGATGCGAGCCGTCAGAGCGGCCGCTACTACCTCCTCACCTCGCAGATGCACTACGCGACCGGCGATCTCGCCACGGTCGAAGGCGGTCAGTTGCTGCTCGTCCACGCCGTGCCCCTGCCGGGCGCCGTGTGGCTGCTCGGCTCCGCACTCGCCGGCCTCGGCGGCCTGCGCCGCCGCATCGGCTGCTAGTCTTCCCTTTCCGATACCGTGCCCGGCTCCGCGCCGGGCACGGTCCCTCCCGAAATTCCCCCGGCCCCGATTTCGCGAGCGCTTTCTATTGGATGTGCCGACGCAGGCGGCGCATCGATCGCGTGTTCGCAAAGCTGATCGTGGCTGCTCCCTCGAGACGCGCGATGGTCTCCGTCACCCGCGATCGAAGTTCCTTCCGCGACGCGGCCTCGACACAGACGTCCCAGGCATCGCAGTGGCCGAACCAGCGCCCGCTCGGCAGCGCGGTGAATTCCCAGCGTTCGTAAGCGTAGGACCAGGCGGCGCGCGCCCAGCGCCTGCGGATCCGGATGCGCCGCGCCGTACGCGAGTTCATTCCGCGGACGCCGCGCTAGTCGTGCCCATGGGCACGCGGCGGACGATCGGCGCGAGATGGCCCTCGAACGCCGCCGTGCACGCCGCCCAGGTGTAGCGGGCCGCGTGCTCGATACAGTCGCTCGGCCGCATCGACAGCGCGCGCGCAATCGCCGTCGCCAGATTCTCGCCGAGACAACCCGTCACGCCGTCAGCGACGACGTCGAGCGGCCCCTGCACCGGATACGCCGCGACCGGCAGACCGCAGGCCATCGCTTCGAGCAGCACGAGGCCGAACGTGTCGGTGCGACTCGGGAAGACGAAGACGTCGCCGCCCGCGACGTGGCGCGCGAGATCGCGTCCGGACTTCGCGCCGAGAAAGCGGCATTCCGGATGGCGCGCGCGCAGCCGTTCGAGATCCGGACCGTCGCCGATCACGAGCTTCGTGCCGGGAATCGACGCCTCGAGGAAGGCCTCGATGTTCTTCTCGATCGCCACGCGTCCCATGTAGACCACGATCGGCCGCGGCCAGTCGTACACGACGGCCTCGTGCGGATTGAAGATGTCGGTGTCGACGCCGCGCGACCACAGGCGCAGGTTCGCGAAGCCGCGCGCTTCGAGCTTCGCGAGCTGCGTCGGCGTCGGCACGAGCGTGCGCGCGGCGCGGGCGTGGAAGCGCCGGAGCCAGGCGTAGGTCCAGGCGACCGGCACCGGCGCGCGCAGCCGCAGGTATTCCGGGAACTGGGTGTGGAACGACGTCGTGAACGGCAGTCCGCGGCGCGCGCAATAGCGATGCGCCGCCTGGCCGAGCGGGCCTTCGGTCGCGATGTGGATCGCTTCCGGCACGAAGGCATCGAGCGCGGCGCGCACCTTCGCACCGGGCAATACCGCGAGCCGGATACTCGGATAAGTCGGGCACGGCACGGTGCGGAACCCGTCCGGCGTGATGACACGCACGTCGTGGCCGCGGCGCGCGAGCCACTGTCGCGTCGTGTCGAGCGTGCGCACGACGCCGTTGACCTGTGGATGCCAGGCGTCGGTGATGATCGCGATGCGCACGGAACCTCCGCAGTGATGGCGCGCACAGCCTCGTCCTGCTCTGTTGCCGCGGCGTGACGTCCGCGTGACCGCGCGATGACGAAGGCGCTCGAGCAGGGTCTTGTCACGATCGCGTCAAGCAAACGACACATGGCTTACACACCGTGCGCGCTCAATGACGGCGGCCCGAACAGGAGACGCCCGAGCATCATGAGCGCCACGCCTGCCATCCCGGCACGTTCCACTGCCCTCTCCGTCAAGTCGTATCTGCCCCCGCATCTGTCCGCCCGTCCCGCGCTGGTCCGCATGATCGATGCGGCGCTCGGCCTGTCGCGGCTCGCCGAGGGCTACGAGCGGCTGCCGGCAGCGCAGGATCCGCGCGCGTTCGCGGAGCTCGCGCTCGCGGCACTCGGCGTGACCGTGGAGGCGGCGCCGGCGGAGCTCGCGCGTGTGCCGGGCATGGGGCCTTGCCTCGTCGTCGCGAATCATCCGCACGGCGGGCTCGACGGCCTCGCACTCGTGAGCCTGCTGCTCCAGGTGCGTCGCGACGTGAAGATCCTCGCGAATCACTTCCTCGCCGGGTTCTCCGAATTGCGGCCGCTGTTCCTCGAGGTCAACCCCTTCGGCGGCGACGATGCCGCGCGCCGCAATCCGCACGCCGTACGCGCCGCGCATCGCTGGCTCGGCGACGGCGGGCTCGTGCTGATGTTTCCGGGCGGCGAAGTCTCGAGCCTCGATCTGGCGACGCGCGAAGTCATCGATCCGCCGTGGCAACACGGCGCGGCCCGCCTCGTACGCAAATCGGGCGCGAGCGTCGTACCCGTGCACCTCGACGGCCGCAACAGCGCGCTGTTCCAGCTCGGCGGGCTCGTGCATGCGAAGCTGCGCACGGCGCTGCTCGTGCGCGAAATGCTGAAGCCGAAGCGCGCGCGGCTCGGCGTGCGCGTCGGCGAGCCCATCGCCGCCGCGGATCTCGCGACGCTGGGCTGCGATGCTGCGGTGACCGACTATCTGCGCTGCCGCACCTACCTCCTGCGCGAGACGGGCCGCGCGGCGACCGCGACGACGCGTCAGCCGCGCCTCGCACCGCTCGCAGTGCCTGTCGACCCGGGGACGCTCGCTGCCGACGTCGCCGCACTGCCGGTATCGCAGCGTTTGATCGAAAGCGGCAAATTCAGTGTCTGGTATGCAAGCGCAGCCGGGCTGCCCGCCGTGCTGCCGGAGCTCGGCAGGCTGCGCGAGCTGAGCTTCCGCGCCGTCGGCGAGGGCACGGGGCGCGCCGTCGACCTCGACGAATACGATGCGCACTACACGCACCTCTTCGTGTGGGACGCGAGCGTCTCCGCCGTCGTCGGCGGTTACCGGCTCGGCGACGCGAACGCGATCCTCGCGACGCACGGCGCGCGCGGGCTCTACGTGCAGTCGCTGTTCCGGCTCTCGGCACGCCTGCAACGCGAGCTGCGCTCGGGCCTCGAGCTCGGCCGCTCGTTCGTGCGCCCCGAATACCAGAAGAGCTTCTCGCCGCTGCTGCTGCTGTGGAAGGGCATCGCGGCCTATGTCGCGCGGCATCCGCGCTACCGCTACCTGTTCGGGCCGGTGAGCATCAGCAACGACTACCATCCGGCGTCGCAACGCCTGCTCGTGCAGTTCCTCGCCCGCCATCACTACGCGCACGAGCATGCGGACGAAGTGAAGCCGCGCAATCCGCTGAAGCGCTGGCGGCGCGAGGAGGCGGCGCTCGCGGCGATCGGCGATCCGGATTCGCCGCTGCTCGCCGGACTGCTGCAGACGATCGAGAACGACGGCAAGGGTGTGCCCGTGCTGCTGCGGCAGTATCTGAAGCTCGGCGGGAAGATCCTCGGCTTCAACGTCGATCCCGCGTTCAGCCACGTCGTCGACTGCCTGCTGCTCGTCGATCTGCCGGCGACGCGCCGCGAGGTGCTCGTGAAGTACATGGGGCGCGACGGGGCTGCGGAGTATCTCGCGGCGTGCGGCAGGGGGGCGGCTGCCTGAACACGGTGGAGAAATCCGCGCGCCGCAAGCAGCGCTATCGCAGCGTCTGGATCTCCGACGTCCACCTCGGCACGGCGGGCTGCAAGGCGGAATACCTGCTCGACTTCCTGCGTCATCACGAGTGCGAGCAGCTCTATCTCGTCGGCGACATCATCGACGGCTGGCGCCTGAAACGGCGCTGGTACTGGCCGCAGAGCCACAACGACGTCATGCAGAAAGTGCTGCGCAAAGCGCGCAAGGGCACGAAGATCACTTACGTCGTCGGCAATCACGACGAGGCACTGCGGCAGTTTCTCGGCTTGTCCTTCGGCGAGATCCCGATCGTCGAGGAAGCCGAGCACGTGCTCGCCGACGGCCGGCGGCTGCTCGTCGTGCACGGCGACCGCTACGATGCCGTCGTCCAGCGCGCGCGCTGGCTCGCGCTGCTGGGCGATCACCTCTACGCGTTCATCCTGAGGGTGAATCACTGGTACAACCACGTCCGCGCGCGCTGCGGCCTGGGCTACTGGTCGCTCTCGCAGTATCTGAAGCACCGCGCGAAGAATGCCGTGGCCTACATCTACGATTTCGAGACTGCGCTCGCACGGGAAGCGCGCGAGCGCGGCTACGACGGGGTGGTCTGCGGCCACATCCACAAGCCGGGGATCCGCGAGATCGAAGGCGTGCTCTATTGCAACGACGGCGACTGGGTGGAAAGCCTCTCGGCGCTCGTCGAGACGCCGGACGGGCGGCTCGCGATCGTCGAGTGGCGCGAGCGTGGCGTCGAACCGCTCGAGCTCGCCGCGTGAAGCTCCTGGTCGTCACCGATGCCTGGCGGCCGCAGGTCAACGGCGTCGTGACGACGCTCGCGACGCTCGCCGATCAGCTCGCGCCGCGCGGCTGGAGCACCGAGTTCGTCCACCCCGGCGAGTTCACGTCCTTCCCCTGCCCGACCTACCCCGAGATCAAGCTGAGCGTCCTGCCGTACCGGCGGCTCAGCGCGCGCATCGCCGCCGCGCGGCCGGACGCACTGCACATCGCGACGGAAGGACCGCTCGGCGCGGCGGCGCGACGCTACTGCCTCGAACGCGGGCATCGCTACACGAGCGCCTATCACACGCGCTTTCCGGAATACGTCCGCGCCCGCACGCGGCTGCCGCTCGCCGCGACGTACCGCTGGCTGAGACGCTTCCACGATCCGGCTCAGGCGCTGATGGTGCCGGCACCGGCGGTGCGGCGCGATCTGCTCGCCCGCGGCTTCACGAACACGGTGCCGTGGACACACGGGATCGACCTCGAGGTCTTCACGCCCGGACATCGCGAGCGGCTCGCGACGGCGCGGCCGATCTTCCTCTACGTCGGACGGGTCGCTATCGAGAAGAACATCAGTGCCTTCCTCGAGCTCGATCTGCCGGGCTCGAAATGGGTGGTCGGCGCGGGCCCGCTGCGCGCGAAGCTCGAACGCGCCCACCCCGACGTGCACTTCGCAGGCATCCAGACGCCGACCGAGCTCGCGCGCTTCTATCGCGCGGCGGACGTCTTCGTCTTCCCGAGCCTGACGGACACCTTCGGACTCGTGATGCTCGAGGCGCTCGCCTGCGGCACGCCCGTCGCGGCCTATCCGGTCGGCGGGCCCGTCGACGTGATCGGCACGAGCCCCGCCGGCGTGCTCGACGCGGATCTGCGTTCCGCCTGCCTCAGCGCGCTCGACATCCGGCGCGAGACCGCGCGCGCCCACGCCGAGCGGTTTTCGTGGGCGGCGGCGGTCCTGCAATTCGAACGCTATCTCGCGCCGTTCGGCGCCTGACTCACACCACGTCCTCGAGCTCGTCGCGGATTTCGCGCGCGAGATCCGCGCTCAGGCGCAGGCGCAGATTCTGGCCCTCGCCGTCGATCAACACGATGAGAATCGCGCCGGACTTCTCCGCGCGCAGCTCGGCGAGGATCTCCAGCGTCTCGCCGTCCGTACCGCCAATCAGATTCGTCATGGATAGCCCTCCGCGTGATGAATGCGCGGGATCGTAGAGCGCGAATCTTGCGTCGCCGTGACGGGTGGAAACGCGTCGTCCCGCAACGGCAACATCGTGGTCGCATACTCGATCGCGAATCGCCGTCGCGCGGAGGACAGCGCGCCATGCACACTCACCCCCATCGCCCCGAGCGCAAGCGCCTGCTCGTCGTGCTCGATTTCGACGGCTTCCTCGTCAATTCCTACGCATTGATCCGCGAAACGTTCGCGGCGTTCGGTCTCGACGTCGGCGACGAGGAGCGCTTCCGCAACCGCCGCAAGTTCCTCAAGTACCTCGGCGGCGGCAAGGAGTTCCTGACGAACCTCGTGCGCTTCGCGCTGCCGAAGGAGCGCCGCATCCGCGAAGTGCTGACCGAGGTCTATCGTACCGAGGGCCTCGTGTATCCGGAGTTCCGCGACGTCGTCAATCGTCTGATCGCCTCACCGCGCGTCCACTGCGGCGTGGTGAGCCGCAATTTCACGCTCGCGCCCGGGCCGACGATGCGCTGCGTGTTGAAGCGCAGCGGCATCGCGGAAGCCGAGCTCGATTTCGTCATTCCGATACCGGCCGGGACACCGAAAGACGAGACGCTCGCCGCGATGCGCTCCTCGCGCTATCACGAATGCCTGCTCGGCGCTGACGAAATCTCCGACTACCGGGCCGCGACGGCCGCCGGCTACGAAGTGCTGATGGCGAGCTACGGCTTCGATCATCGCAATCGGCTGATCGACCGTGGCGACGTGCCGGGCGCGCTCATCTACGACGATCCCGCGACGCTCGCCACGGAGCTCGCCGATCACGTCGCGCCGTACGTCGATCCGCCGCGGCGCCGTGCGCTGTCGTTGCCACCGCCTGGCGCGGACTTCGGTGTGAACGCCGTCACAGCCGCTGCGGCCCACGAGCTCACCGCGTTCAGACGACATTCAGACAGCCCGGCTTAATCTCACTCCCACATCACGCAAGCCTGCCGAACCGCGCTGCGGGTGTCGCCGGACCTTCACGGGACTGGCATCCCACGGTCACGCGGACCGGGCAGACTGCGCCACACGACGAGAGGAGCGTACATCATGAGCAAGCGACAGCACGCCTACGAATTCCCGCTCGACCCGACGCTCCTCGACGAGTTGAGCGCATGGCGCGACAAAGCGCCGGAGCCGGCGCATCCGCTGCGCGTAGCGCAGTACGCGGCGCGGCTCGCCCACGCCGCGCGGGGATTCGGGTTGCGCCTGGCGCGACGCCCGCACGGCAGCCAGTTCGGCGGCTGCGCGCGCTGAGATCTCTTCGCCACGCGCCGCGGATCCGCGGCGCGCGAGCTCGCTGCCTGCTGTCGCGGGCTGATCACCCGCTCGCCGGTTTCCCACATCGTCAGCCCGCCGTTCGATCCGGGAGCAAGGGGAAGGAGTCATCGCGAACCCCTTCCCCTTGGTGCCGGAGATCAGCTCGACCGCCGGCGGAGCGCGGTCAGCGCGAACGAGAACGCCGAAGCGAACAGCGCGAAAGAACCGGGTAGCGGGACCGGATGGATGTCGGACATCACGAGGACGGCTTTCGGCGAGAGGAGCTGCGACGTGAGATCCTGAACGAGTCCGGTCTCTTCCAGGAAGCTGAGCTTCGCCGTGCTCACGAGGGGCACGGTCCAGGTCGCGTCCGTCGTGACGTTCACGTGACCGAGTGCCGCGTCGATCGCCGAGACGACACTGCTCTTCACGCTGGCCGACACGCCCGCGAAACCGAGCGTACTCTTGCAGGTGTTCCACAGCGCGCTCATCCCCGACAGATCGGCGTTGAACGTCCCCGCGTCGGAATCCGTGACCATGAGCCAGGCATCGAACGACGCGGAGACGAACGGAATGGCGGGCGCGTGGACGTGGATGACCGCGTCGCTGAGCTGACGAGGTCCGCTCGTGACACCCGGCGCGTAAGGCTCGATGAGCCCGACGAGCCCGATGTCGAACGGCGTCTTGATTCCGGACGGAAGGCCGAGACCGCTCGTGTAAGTGAACATCCACGCCTGGGGATTACCCTGGGCGTCGAGATCGACATCGTTCGGCCCCTCGTAGAGTGTGCCGGTGAACAACACGGGATCGGCGCTGGTGCCCGCCCCGATCTGCATCGTGTCCGACACCGCCAGGGCGTGCGCGCTGCCGGCGGCGGCGAGCAGCACGGCTCCCGCGGCCAGCGGCACGTGCCGGCGAGGGTTCGCAATTGAAAGCATGAAGATACTCCTTGATTGACTGCACGTTTCATCGATGAAGCGGCGTGCGTTCCCGCGCTGGGCGAGACCGCACGCCGCGCGTGAAGCGTGCGGCACGAAGTTGACGTGATGGGGTCGCGGCGATAACGGTTTGGTGACGTGTCGAGCGCCGCACGATGAAGACACGAGCGCGGCGCGACGACGACCTGCACGGGCGACGAGAAAAGGAGAGCTCTTTCCTCAGGCTCGAAGAAAGAGCTCTCGAGGCCGGACATCGCCGGCACATCAGCAAGCTGCACCGGCGATGGAGCGCATGTTGAGCATCGGGCATGACACGACGCGGTCGGTACGATTAAGCTTTCGTGAACGGCCGCCGTTCGGAGCGCGCATCCACAAGTTCACCCGGCGTCACGATTCGCGCCGCAGCGAAGTCCAGAATGCGCTTGGTGCACGCGACTCGTGCGACCGCAACCGCGAGGCGACCGATCCGCGAGCCGGGCTGATAGAGCTCCGACGCACAGCGTTCGACGTCCGACATGTCGCTCCTCCGATCCGCGTTTCCCGCAGGCATCACAGCGCAATGCCATGACGGTCCGGTGAACTGCCGCGCTGGCCGCCGTCACGCGATCCGGTTCATTGAGATGTCACAAGCCAGGCGCAAGCTGCGCGCGACTGACCGGGGAACGAACATGCTCAGAATCGAGTTGATCAAATGCGGGAGCCGGGAATTCGTGGAATACACCGGCACGCGGGACGATTTGCTGGCGAGCGGAGTCGCGGAGCCGCGCATGTTCCCGTGCGTCGGTTACGTGCGTCTCTACCCCGCGGAGGCCCGCCGCTGGAACAGCGCAGGCTATTTCCACACGACGCGCCGCGGCGAGCTGTTCGTCATTCGGCGCTGGCGGCACTGGCAGCTCGCACCCGCGCAACAGGCACGGTTGCGTGCGCTCGTCGCCTCGCTGAGTCCGGGCAGTGGCGACGGGCGACCGCTCGCCCGCGTCATCTCGCTGGCGGAAGAACGTCGTCGTCGGGAGGCATGAGCGCGCGATGACGCGCGCTCAGTGTTTCGGATTCTTCTCGCCGGGTCGCCGTTTCGCCGCGGGCGTGGCCACCGTGGCGTCGTGAGCCGCGGTCCGGCGGCGCGCGCGCTGCAGCGCTATCGTCTCGATGAGCCCCCAGACGAGCGCGCCTCCGATCGTGATCACGGGCGCGGTTACCTGCCTGAGCTGCATGCCATCCTCCTCATGTCGCGTTAAACCGGAACCGCCATTGCAAGCCCCGCGCGTGGCGCACGGAAGTCGGCGCCGTGACGATTGCATGACACGAGGCGACGCGGCGCTCCTCGCGTGTCCGCGCTCCGCTATGCTGCGCGTGTCTCCTTGCGGACACCGGGGATGATTCCAGGCGTGCTCTCCCAACTCGCCGAGCTCGAGGCCATCCTCGAGGCCGGACGCGGACACCTCGAAACGGAAATCCTGTGCACCGTGGCGACGGCCGGCACCACGCTGCCCGTGCACGCCGTCGCGCTCGGCGGCCGCGACCCGGCGCTGCCGGCCGTCGGCTTCTTCGGCGGCGTGCACGGGCTCGAGCGCATCGGCACGGAAGTCGTACTCGCGTATCTGCAGAGCCTCGTGACCCGGCTCGACTGGGACAGCGGCTTGCACGATGCCCTGGCGCGCGTGCGGCTCGTATTCATGCCGCTCGTCAATCCGGGCGGCATGTGGCTCGGGACGCGGGCGAATCCGCAAGGCATCGATCTCATGCGCAACGCACCGGTCGAAGCCCGGGAGAAAGTGCCCTTCCTCGCCGGCGGCCAGCGCCTGAGCAGCCGCCTGCCCTGGTACCGCGGGGCCGCCGGGGCGCCGCTGGCTGCCGAAGCACGGGCGCTGTGCGACTTCGTCTCGCGCGAGCTCCTGGTGCGCCCGTTCAGCATCGCCGTCGACTGCCACTCCGGCTTCGGCGTGCACGATCGGATCTGGTTTCCCTTCGCCCACACCCGCGAGCCGATACCTCACCTGCCCGAGCTGCATGCGCTGTTCGACGTCTACGATCGCACGCATGCCCACCACGACTACCTCGTGGAGCCGCAGAGCGCGCAGTACCTCGCGCACGGCGACCTCTGGGATCACCTCTATCTGCGGGCGGCGACGGAGCCGCGGAGGATTTTCCTGCCGCTCACGCTCGAGATGGGCTCGTGGCGCTGGGTGAAGAAGAATCCGCGACAGCTCTTCTCGCGCGACGGCATGTTCAATCCGCTCGTCGCGCACCGCCGGCAGCGCGTCTTGCGCCGGCATCCGGGCTGGCTCGATTTCGTGGCGCGTGCCGCGGCGGGCTGGGAGCGCTGGGTGCCGCAGGGCGCGGCGCGCGCGGAGCACCTCGCGCTCGCGAACGCGCGCTGGTACGGGACGGCCGCGACGTGACGACCTGGGTGCTGCTGCGCGGATTGATGCGCGAAACACGCCATTGGGGCGACTTCCCGACGCGGCTCGCCGCGGCGCTCGGCGGGGCGAACGTCGTCGCGATCGATCTGCCGGGCAACGGACGCGCGAATGCACTCCCGAGCCCGACGCGCGTCGAGGCGATGGTCGATTACGCGCGACGCGAGCTCGCCGCCCGCGGCTGCACGCCGCCCTACGTGCCCGTGGCGCTCTCGCTCGGCGGCATGGTCGCCGCGTGCTGGGCAGCGCGCCACGATGGCGAGCTCGCGGGTGGGGTCCTGATCAACACGAGCCTGCGGCCGTTCAGCCCGTTCTACCGGCGGCTGCGGCCGGTGTGCTATCCGACCCTGGCGCGGCTCGCGCTGTGCGGCGGCGCTGACGCGCGCTGGGAGAATGCCATTTTCGACATCACGAGCAGGCGGCCGGCACTCCGCGACGCCTGTCTCGGAGCCTGGATTGCCTGGCGCGGCGAGCATCCCGTCAGCCGCAGGAATGCATTGCGCCAATTGCTTGCCGCGGCACGCTATGCGGCGCCCGTGACTGCGCCGGCCTGCGCCCTGCTCGTGCTTGCGAGCGGTGGCGACGCGCTCGTCGATCCGGCCTGTTCGCGCACACTCGCCGCGCGCTGGAACACGGCCTATGCGGAACATCCGGACGCCGGACACGATCTGCCGCTCGACGACGCGGCATGGGTGGTGGAGGAAATCGTGAAATGGTCGCGCGCGGCGGGCGTGCCGCGCGCGACCGGGACGGCGGGGATCAGGCGCGACGACGGCGGGCGTTGACGAGGCCGGCGAGCGCCGAGCCCATCAACCACACGGCGCCCGGCACCGGCACGGCCGAAATGTTCTGCGCCGCGAACGTCGGCAGATCGGAGGCCTTGATCGCGAAGACGTAGAAGTTGTTCGGGCCGGCGACGGCGGCGACGAAGTCGTTGTCGTTCGCGACCCACAGCGTGTGGAAGAGCTCGCCGTTGTCCGTGATGTCCTGGCCGAAGGCGAGGCCTTCGATCTTCGCCGGCACGTCGGTCGGCGCGATGCCGTGGGCGCCGAGCGCGGCGACTACATCGAGGACGGGGCTCGCGCTCTTCGCGACGCGGGTGAACGTGGCGCCCGCGGCGCTGAGGCTCGCGATGCCCGTGACGTCCGTCGCGCCCGTGATGTCGACCTTGAAGAGCTGTTTCACGGCGGCGGCCGAGCTGTCGCCGAGGCCCTTGCCGTCCCGTTCGTCGACCAGGAATTCGTGGTCGTTCAAGGCGACGATTTCACTCACTCCGGAGCCCGTCGTCAGCTTGTAGGCATACTCGTGCGTGGTGCCGGTCGCGATGTCGATGGTCACGAGCCGTACGTCCTTGCCCTTGTTCGTGGCGTCCTGCTCGAGCGGCGCCTGCATGATCCCGACGAGCGTCGTGCCGTCGGGCGTGATCGCGAGCCCTTCCATGCCCTTGTTCGCGACACGGCCGACGGTGTTGCCGGCGATTTCGGTGTTGCCGACCGGGCTCAGGTTCGTCGCCGCGAGATTCGCGGGCAGGTCGAACGTGCGGATGCGCTGGCCGGTCGCGCGATCGAACTGGTAGACGTAGGGACCGTACTCGTCGGAGACGAACACGCTCTTGCCATCGTTCGAGACGCGGATGCCTTCCGGATCGAGACGGCCGTTCGCGGGATTCGTCGAGGGCAGGCTCGCGTCGAAATTGTCGGAGCGGCCGGTGAAGTAGTACGCGCTGGCACTGTTCTGCGCCGGCGCGCCCGATCCGACACCGAGACCGCTGCCCGTGCCGTACGTCAGCGGCGTCGGGCTCGACAGCAGCGTCGTCCGGGTGAGCACGGGCGTGAGCGTATACGGAAGGCCACCCGAGGCAGCCGCCGTCAGCGTCATGTTCACCGTCTGGAAGCGCGAAATGTAGCTGACCGTGTCGTCGAGCAGCGGGTTGTAGGCCGTCGCATTCGGACCGCGATCGGGCAGCGCGAGATACGTCGAGCCACCGGCGTAGGCGAAGGCGGAGCCGATGCCGCCGAGGAGGTTCGCAGGCAGGCCGTTCTCGAGCGTGCCCGTGAGGCCCGAGAGATCGGCATAGGATCCTGCGCTGCTGCTGGTGAGGCTGCCGATGGCGATCAAATCGTAAGAGGAGAGCGCGTGCGCCGCGGGGGCGCCGAGCGCGGCCGCGACGGCCGCCGCAACGATGGCGTTGTGTTTCATTCTTTTCACCTCGAGGATGCTGTAAAAGGGGCGGCCGACGATCCCCGGCCGCGCTGCGATCGCCGCCTGCCTGACGTTCGATCGTCCGTGACAGTACCGAGGCGCCGTGACCGACGGATGGCGGCGACATGACGGCTCGGTGACGGGCCTGTAATAATCGCGGCACGAAGCGGCACACCGCGGCGCTTCCGGATGGCCTCTCACCATGATCCGACGATGAGCAACGACCGCTTCCCCATCACCCCCGTCCTGCCCGAGATCCTCGCGAGCCTCGCCGCGCATCCGCGCCTCGTGCTCGAAGCGCCGCCCGGCGCCGGCAAGACGACGCAGGTCCCGCTCGCGCTGCTCGACGCGGCCTGGTGCACGGGCAAGGTCATCATGCTCGAGCCGCGGCGCATCGCGGCGCGCGCGGCGGCGGCGTTCATGGCGGAGCAGCGCGGCGAGGCGGTGGGCGCGACGATCGGCTATCGCATCCGCTTCGAAACGAAGGTCTCGAAGGACACGCGCGTCGAAATCGTGACGGAAGCGATCCTGAGCCGGCTCCTGCAGGAGGATCCCGAGCTCGGCGGCGTCTCGGCCGTCATCTTCGACGAATTCCACGAGCGGCATCTGACGAGCGACCTCGGGCTCGCGCTCTGCCTCGACGTGCAGGAGAGCCTGCGTCCGGACCTGCGGATCGTCGTCATGTCGGCCACACTCGACGGCGAGAAGCTCGCGGCCTTCCTCGACGCGCCGCGCGTGAGCTCGCCCGGCAAGAGCTTCCCGGTCGAGATCGGTCACGTCGCGGCGCGGCCGCGCGAGCCTGCGGAGCTGCATTTCAAGCGCGCCGTGCAGCTCGCGCTCGCCGCGACGGACGGCGACGTCCTGTGCTTCCTGCCCGGCAAGGCGGAGATCGATCGCACGGCACGCGCGCTCGGCCCGATCGGCGCGGACGTCGAAGTCCTGCACGGCGAGCTCCCGGTCGACGAGCAGGCGCGCATACTCAAGCCGGGCGCGAACCGCCGCGTCGTCCTCGCGACGAACGTCGCGGAATCGAGCGTGACCCTGCCGGGCGTGCGCGCGGTCGTCGATTCCGGGCTCGCGCGCGAGCCGCGCTTCGATCCCGCGAGCGGCATGAGCCGGCTCGAGACGGTGCTGATCACGCAGTCCTCGGCGACGCAGCGGGCGGGGCGCGCGGGCCGCGTCGCGCCGGGCCGCTGTTACCGGCTATGGGCCCAGAGCCAGCGCCTCGATCCGGCCTCGCGACCCGAGATGAGCAACGTCGAGCTCTCGGCGTTCGTGCTCGAGATGAAGGCCTGGGGCTCGGACGCGCTGCGCTTCCCTGATCCGCCGCCGCCCGGCGCGCTCGCACAGGCCGTGGCGGTATTGAAATCGCTCGGCGCGCTCGGTGCGGACGAACGACCGACGGCGCACGGCAAGCGTCTGCTCGAGCTCGGCGTGCATCCGCGGCTCGCGAACGCGATGCAGCGCGCACCGGAGGCCTCGAAGGGTCTCGCCTGCGACATCGCTGCCGTGCTGGATGCCGGCGGCTCGCTCGGCGGCGAGGCCGGCCGCAGCGACGATCTGCGCGCACGCATCGCGCTGCTCCACGGCGCGCGGGGCGGCCGCCCGGCGCGCGGCGCGATCGCCCGCGTCGATCGCGCCGCCCGGCACTGGCGCCGGCGGCTGCGCTGCCGGGAGCGCGACGCGGTCGAGCCGGCCCGTCACGACGTCGGCAACGTGCTCGCGCTCGCCTATCCCGATCGCATCGCGCGCCAGGACGGCACGAATGCGCTGCGCTACCAGTTGAGCAACGGCCGCGGTGCGCTGCTGAAAGAGGAATCCCCGCTCTACGGCGAGCCCTGGCTCGCGGTCGCGGAGCTGCGCTTCGACGAGCGCAACAGTTTGATCCTCTGCGCCGCGCCGCTCGATCCCGAATTCCTCGAACACGAGTTCCCCGGGAGCTACAGCACGGGGCGGCAGCTCCGCTTCAATCGCGACACACGCGCCGTCGAGGCGCTCGACGAGAAGCGCTTCGGCGCGCTCCTGCTCGAACAGCGTGCGCTGCCCGTGCCGCGCGATGCGGCGACTAGCGCGATGCTGCTCGCCGGCATCGCGCAGCTCGGCCTCGACTGCCTGCCGTGGACGGAAGCGCTGCGTGAGTGGCAGGCGCGCGTCGAATTCCTGCGGCAGTGGTGTCCGGATCTCGATCTGCCCGACGTCGCCGACGAGGCGCTCGCGGCGACGCTGGAGGAATGGCTCGCGCCGCTCGCCGCGGGCAAGGCGCGCGTCTCCGAGATCGATGCGGCCTCGTTCACGGAGGCCGTGAAGAACCGCCTCGACTATCGCGAACGCAAGCTGCTCGACGAGCACGCCCCCGCCGATCTCCTCGTGCCGAGCGGCATGCGGCGCAAGCTGTCCTACGTGCGGGGCGAGACGCCCGTGCTCGCCGTGCAGTTGCAGGAGCTCTTCGGCCTCGCCGACACGCCGCGTCTCGCGCGCGGCCGCGTCGCGGTCGTCCTCCATCTCCTCTCGCCGCGCAAGGCACCCCTGCAGGTGACGCAGGACCTCAAGAGCTTCTGGGAGCGCACGTATCCGGAAGTGAAGAAGGAGATGAAGATCAAATATCCGAAGCACCCGTGGCCGGACGATCCCTGGACCGCGCAGGCGACGCATCGCACGAAGCGGCGCGGGGAGTGAGGGCGGGGACTGCGCAGCGAACCCGCAACGCGCCGCCGTGAGCCCGGCACCTGCGCCAATTCGGGAGATCTTCCCCAGTAGACTCGGCTCGGATTACGGCACAAGATGAGCCCGGTACGCTTCGCTCATGACAGTGATCGAAGTCCTGAGTGTGCTCGGAGAGGACGGCGGGTCCCTCGTCGCGACACGCGGCAGCCCTCGACCGTACCGACACCTTTTCAAGCCCGGACGAGTCACAGTTGCCGGCAAACCGAGCGACGATCTGGCCCCCGGCACGCTCAACAGCATTCTGAAGCAGGCCGGCATCGAGAAATGAACGAGGTCCCGATGCGCTATGCGATAGTGATCGAGAAGGCCGGGAACAACTATTCGGCCTATGTCCCGGATCTGCCGGCTTGCGTCGCGTCGGGCGCGACTCCGGAAGACGCTGAACGGTCCATGCGGGAAGCCATCGAAATGCACCTCGCCGGTTTGCGCGAAGACGGGCTGCCCATTCCGCTTCCTTCGAGCCGGGTGCAGTACGTCGAAGTGGCGGCGTAAGACGCGCGTTCGCCGCCGTACGCACCCTCTTCCGCTTCGTGAACGGCACAACATTCACGATCGAACCGTGGTAGAGGTCGGAACGCGAGACGGCGGCGCTGCCGTCGGGCCGTCCTGATTTCCCGATCTTCAGCACGTGCTGCGCACCCGGCGGGGCGACCGGAATGACTCTGCTGCCGCTTCGACTGCTTCGAACGCGGGCGCAGCCGAGGCGCAGAATTCAGTAGACTGTCCGGGTCATTCCACAGCAGGAGTCAGGTGATGAAATTCGGCGTCGTGATCTTCCCCACCGACAAATCCATCCAGCCCGTGCAGCTCGCGCAGGAAGTCGAGGCCCGTGGCCTGGAATCGCTCTGGTTCCCCGAGCACAGTCACATTCCGACGAGCCGCGAGACGCCCTGGGGCGGCCGCAAGGGGGCGCCGCCGCTGCCCGAGTGCTACTGGCGCTCGCACGATCAGCTCATCGCACTCGCGGCCTGCGCCGGGGCGACGACGAAGCTGCGCCTCGGCACCGGCATCACGCTCGTCGCGCAGCGCGATCCGCTCTGGCTCGCGAAGGAAGTCGCGAGCCTGGACATGATATCCGGCGGGCGCTTCGAGCTCGGCATCGGCTACGGCTGGTGCGTGGAGGAGATGCGCAACCACGGCCTCGAGTACTCGAAGCGCCGCGCGATCCTGCGCGAGAAGATCCTCGCCATGAAGGAGCTGTGGACGAAGGACGAGGCGAGCTACGCGGGCGAGTACGTCAACATCGAGAAGAGCTGGGCGTGGCCGAAGCCCGTGCAGCGCCCGCATCCGCCGATCACGCTCGGCGGCGCGATCGGGCCGCGCACGGCGGATCACATCGCGGAATTCTGCGACGGCTGGATGCCGATCAGCGGGCGCTACAGCATCGACGAGGGGCTCGCGATGATCGGCGAAGCCTGCAGGCGCCGCGGCCGCGATCCGCAGGAAATCCGGCTCGGCATGTTCTACCTCGGCGCCGTCGATCAGAAGGAGCTCGACGCCGCGCGCGGTCGCGGCGCGGTGCGGGCGATTCTGCCGCTGCCGTCGGAAGGCGCGGACCAGGTGCTGCCGCTGCTCGACCAGTACGCGAAGCTCAGCGGTTGATCGGGCCGGGGGGACGCGCGGCGTTCAGGCGCCGCGCAGCTTCGTCGAGGGCTGCGACAGGGCGGCGCGCAGCCACTCGTCGAGCTCGAAGCAGGATTCGAACACGTGCTTGGCGTGCGTCTCCTCGTAAGGCGCGCTGCTGAGCGCTTCGGCAAAGCGGCGGATGCGTTCGTCGGTCGTGACGACGAGAACGCGCAGGCGTGGATTCGTCCACCGGGAGCCGAGGCTTATCGCCCCGAGCTCCTCGAGGATGTCGGGGCCGTCGATGGCGTGGTCGGTGACGGCGGAGAAATCGTTGACGACGTAGTACAGCGTATCGAAGCGCGGATCGGCCCCTAAGGTCCGTGCGCCGGCGATGAACTCCGCGCCGGACACGAAGCCGGTGAATCGCACCGTGGCGACGTGCGGTTCCCAGGTGAACGAATGGGGCATGCTCGAATATCTCCCTGCGGTCGGCAATTTCCGGCCGCGAACGATACACGGCGCGCGGAGGGAAGGCCAGCAGGGACGAATTCCCAGCCTCATCCCCGCAGCGCCCGCACCACCGCGCACCAGGCCCGCGCGAGATTGTCGCGATCGTAGCCGCCGCCGCCGAACGCCATGAGCCGGCCGTGGGCATGGCGATCCGCGAGCGCACTCAGGTCCCTCGCCACCCGCGCGTGCACGGCCGGCGTGTAGTCGAGCTGGGCGATCGGGTCGCCCTTCAGGCCGTCGGCGCCCGCCTGCAGGAGGACGAACTCCGGCTCGAAACGTTCGACGTGCGCGAGCACGCGCGGCCAGGCCGCGAAGAACGCGGCGTCACCGGACCACGGCGGCAGCTCGACGTTCAGCTTCGTGCCGCGCGCCGCGCCCAGCCCCGTCTCCTCCGCGCGGCCCGTGCCGGGGAAGAGCGTGCGGTGATCCTGATGAACGTCGGCGATCACGATCTGCGGATCCTCCTCGAAGGCGTAGAACACGCCGTCGCCGTGATGCGCGTCGATGTCGACGTAGGCGATGCGCTCGATGCCGTGCACCTTGCGCAGGGCTTCGATGACGATGCCGGGATCGTTGAACACGCAGAAGCCCGCCGCGTGGTCGCGCCCGGCGTGATGCAGGCCGCCGATCGGCTGGAACGTGCGCGTGCAGGCGCCGGCGAGGATCGCCTCGAGGCCGGCGAGCGCCGTGCCGGCGACCGTCGCGGCGTGGGCGTAGAGCCCGGGCACGACCGGCGTGTCGCCGCCGTCGAGCGCGGTCAGACCCGCGCCTTCCGCACCCGCGACGCGATCGACGTAGGGCGCGGTGTGGAAATGCAGGAGCTCGGCGCGCCGCGCGACCCGGCTGCCGCGCGTCGGCGGGACGAGCGCTTCCGTCGCGGCGCGCGCCAGGAACGCGGCCTGGCGATCCGTCCCGAACGGATGATCCGCCGCGAAACCGTACTGCGCGAGCGCGCCGTCGGCGTAGACGCAGACGCCCGCCTCCGCCGCTGCGCGCAGCGCCGGTGCGAGGAGGCCGAGCGCGGCGAGCGCCGTGCGGCGCAGGAAAGCGCGGCGGGAGAATCCGATCCTCGACATGACGGCCTCCGCACGGACGAAACGCGAGCCCGGACTATGCGCGAACGCGCGCCCTGCTGTCAGCCGGGGAATTCGCGCGCAAGAAGCGGAGTGTCCGGCGGCAGGCGTGCGCGCAGAATGGCGGAACAGCCGTCGAGGAGCCTCGCCCATGATCCGACACGCCGCCGCGATCCTGCTCGTGGTCACCATCCCCGCCGCGGCCGCGCCCGCCGTCCCGCCCGGCCGCTACGCGCTCGCCGCGCAGACCGTGATGCCGCACCTCGAGGCGATGCGCAACAGCGTCGACCACCGCGAGCGGTGCATCGCGGACGGCGCGCTCGAACGGCTCTTCCCCGTCCTCGAGCATCCCGCGCTCCGCGGCTGCACGCTCGCGTATCCGAAGCCCGAGGCGCGCGGCACGCGTTACGTGCTGAGCTGTGCGTCGGCGCGCGTCGCGTCCGGCGATCTGCTGCTCGTCGACGAAGGCCGCGCGCTCATTGGCGATCTCGCGGTCAAGATGGGCGGCAAGAACATGACGTTCACCCAGCACGTGCGCGCCGAGCGGCGCGGCGCGTGCGACGCGGCGGTCGCGCCCTGAAGCATTTCGCGCGGCCGATGCTGCGCCTGCGAGAATCGCCCGCACATGGCCTAGATCATTGACCTCGCGATCGGTGCCCTGACGCTCTTGATCGTCGTGCACGCGGAATGCTATCGGTCGCGCTCGACGCTGAAACCGCGCAGGGACGGGAAGCCATGGGCTATACGATCGACATCGACACGGGCGGCACTTTCACGGACGGCTTCATCGCCAACGGCGCGCGCGCCGAAGCGGTGAAAGTCCCGACCACGCCGCACGACCTCACCGTCTGCTTCGCGGCCTGCATCGAGGCCGCCGCGGCGCGCTTCGGCGTAGCGGTCGAGGATCTGCTCTACGACACCGAGATCATCCGCTTCTCGAACACCATCGGGACGAACACGATCATCCAGCGCGACGGCGCGAGGGTCGGCGTGCTCGTGACCGCGGACCGCGAGAGCTCGGCGCCGACGAGCGATCCCGGCGGCAAATCGCCGCTCGTCGCGCCGGACATGGTGCACGGGATCGCCGAGGAGACGGGTCCGGACGGCGCGTCGCGGCACGCGCCGGCGCCCGAGGCCGTGCTCGCGGCGGCACAGACACTCATCGACCGGGGCGCGCGCTGCCTCGTCGTCGCATTCGCGAACTCGCATCTGAATCCGGCCCACGAACGCGCCGCCCGCGCGGCCATAAAACGCGAATACCCGCGCGACTATCTCGGCTCCGTGCCCGTCTTCCTCGCCTCGAACATCAGTCCCCGCGACGGCGAGGCGGAGCGCGTGAACGCGGCCTGCATCAATGCCTACATCCACGCCCGGCTCGTGCGCCTGCTCTACAAGGCGGGTGAGGATCTGCGGCGCAAGCGCTATCGCGGCAGCCTCTTCATCGGCCACAACGACGGCGCCGTCGCCCGCGTCGCGAAGACCCGCGCGATCAACACCTACAACTCCGGCCCGGCCGGCGGGCTCATGGGCGCACGCCTCGTCGGCGAGCTCTACGGCGCCGAGGCGCTCATTTCCGCGGACATGGGCGGCACCTCGTTCGATCTCGGCTACGTGCGCGGGGGCGAAGCGAGCTATGCGCTCACGGCCGACGTCGAGGGCTTCCGGGTCAATCTGCCGATGCTCGCGATCCGCGCCATCGGCGCCGGCGGCGGCTCGATCGCCCGCGTCGAGAACGGCGCGATCGCCGTCGGACCGCGCTCGGCGGGCGCGCTGCCCGGACCGGCCTGCTTCGGCCTCGGCGGCACGGAGCCGACGGTGACGGACGCGAACGTCGTGCTCGGCATCATCGATCCCGCGTGCTTCCTCGGCGGCGGCATGACGCTCGACGCGGCGCGGGCCCGTGCGGCGATCGAGGCCCACGTCGCGATGCCGCTCGGGATCCCCATCGAGGAGGCCGCGCTCGGCATCCGCGCGGCCGTCGACGCGCACATGGGACGCGAGACGAAACGCCTGCAGGAGGACGCCGCGCTCGGCGCGGCGCCGCTGCTCGTCGTCTACGGCGGTGCCGGCCCCGCGCACTGCTGCGAAATCGCGCGCATCGCGGGCCTGCCGCGCATCGTGATGACGCCGTTCTCGGCCGTGTTCTCCGCGTTCGGTTCGTCCACCATGGACGTCGGCCACGTCTACTACGGCCGCGTCGGGCTGCCGCTCGACGAGGCCTCCTTCGCGACGCTCGCCGAGGTGCTCGCGACGCTCGAAGCCGAGGCTGCGCGCGATCTGCGCGGCGAGGGTTACGGGGATGGGACGGCGGCGGGCACGGTCGAATTGTTCCTGCGACCGGCCGGCGAGGGCGCGGAGATCCGGATCTCCGCCGCCGCGCAGGAGCTCGCGAGCGCCGCCGGTCGCGCGACACTCCGCGCGGCGGCGAACCAGGCGCTCGGCGGCGCCGGCGGCACGATCGCGACGCTCGCGCTCCGTACCCGTGCGCCGGTGCCGCATTTCGCGCCGCCGCGCGAACCGCGCACGGCGGGCGATGCGGCCGCCGCATGCAAGGGATCGCGCCGGACGCTGCTCGGTGCGGACAGCGGCTACGTCGAGCTGCCGGTCTATGATCTCGAACGCCTCGGCCACGGGCATGCGCTCGCCGGTCCCGCGCTGCTCGAATCCACGACGACCACGCTGCTGCTCGGCGCGGGCTGGCAGCTCAGCGTCGACGCTTATCGCAACTGTGTCATGGAACAGGGAGCCCCGGCATGAAGCTGCGGATCACGGAATACCTCGACCTCGATCTCGCCACGGAACAGTGGTGCTGCCAGCGTTGCGGGCAGGTGCTCATCGGCGCGCGCGAGAACTACAAGCGCGGCTGCCTCGTCGCGGAGCGGAAGCTGGAAGAAGTCCATCCGCCGCTCACCGACGGTGCGGCCTACAGCTTCTGCCCGGATCCGGATTACTGCCGGCTCGTCGAGTTCTACTGCCCGGGCTGCGGCGTGATGATCGAGAACGAATACCTGCCGCCGGGTCACCCGATCACCCACGACATCGAGCTCGATCTCGACGCCTTGAAGGCCCGGCACGCCGCGGCATGAGCACGGCTCGCGAGCGCTTTCGCGCAGTGCTCGGCGGCGGCACGCCGCCTGCGCCCGTCTATGCGCCGCTGTTCACAGCGCTCGCGGCCCGCGTCGGCGGCACCGGTTATCACGGCATGAGCGGCGATCCCGCGCTCTGGTCGGCCGCGCTCGCGCGCACGGCCGGGCTGTTCGATCTCGAAGCCGTGTGTCTCGCCGCCGATCCCGCGCTCCTCGCGGAAGCCTGCGGCGCGCCGGTGACCTGGGCTGCCGATCGACCCACCGTCGCCGGTCCCGCACCGGCGATCGTCGAGACGCCGCAGGACGCGCGCCGCCTCGCCGCGTTCCTCCAGACCGCGCAACGCGCGTTCGCCGCGACCGACCGCGCGCGCGTCGCCGCACTCAGCGGCCCGCTGCTGCTTGCGGAACAACTCTGCGGCGCGGACGGGGCCGAAGCCGGGCTCAACAGCGCGAAGCAGGTGCTGAACGGCGCGCTCGAAGCGCTGTGCGCGTCGCGCCCCGATCTCGTGGTGCTGATCGAAGGCCCGACCCTCGGCGCCGCGGCGCCCGGCGGACCGCTGCGCCGCGCCTACAACACCTTGAAGAACGTCGCCGGCTATTTCGACGTCCCGCTCGCCGTCGTGCTCGAAGGCTATGCGCCGGACGGACTCGCAGCGTTCGCCGCGCTGCCGGCGGACGTCTACGTGCTCGGCCGCGCCGCGGACGGCAGCCTGCCCGCGCCGACGGACGCGTTCCCCGAAGCGCGCGCGCTCGGCGTCTGCCTGCCGCCGCTCGCGGACGACGCGACACACGCCGCGCTCGCGCAATGGCGCGCGACGAAGCGCCCGGTTTTCTACACGAGTCTCGAGCCCGACACGGGCGGGCTCGACATCGACGCGGTTCACGCCTTCGTCCGCGCGCTGCGCGCGGACTGAGCGGAGGGAAGGATGGGATTCGAAGTCAACATCGACATCGGCGGCACGTTCACGGATTTCTTCGCGACGCGCGGCCGCAGCGACGTGCGCGTCACGAAGACGCCGACCACGCACTACGACCTCTCGGTCGGCTTCATGAAGGGCATGGCGGATCTCGCGAAGGCCTACGGCGTGCCGGCGCGCGAGTTCCTGGAGCGCACGCAGGCCGTGCACTACTGCACGACGGTCGGCACGAACGCGCTGATCGAGCGCAATGGCCCGAAGCTCGGCCTCATCACGACCGCGGGCTTCGAGGACCAGATCTTCCTCGGCCGCGCGCGGAGCTGGGCGGACGGCGGCTCGACGCAGGCGAACAAGGATCTCGCGCGCATCGAGCGGCCGGCGCCGCTGATCAGCCGCGACATGGTCGTCGGCATCCACGAGCGCATCGATTCCTTCGGCCACGTCGTGAGCCCGGTGCGGCGCGAGGAAGTACTGCAGAAACTGCAGCTCCTCGTCGACCGCGGCGCGATGGGCTTCGTAGTGTGCCTGCTGTGGTCGTTCGCGAATCCCGACCATGAACGGCGCGTGAAGGAAATCATCGAAGACGAATATCCCGAGGACTATCTCGGCTCCATGCCGGTCACGCTCGCGAGCGACGTCTCGCCGAAGGCCGGCGAGTACACGCGCTTCACGACGGCGATCGTCAATGCCTACATCCACGGCGTGATGGCCGACCAGCTCGGCAAGCTCGTCAACGAGCTGCGCGACGGCGGTTACAAGCGCCCGCTGCTGCTCGTCCACAACACCGGCGGCATGAAGAAGGTCTCGCGCACGCGGAGCGTCCTGACCCACAACGCCGGTCCGGTCGCCGGCCTGCACGGTGCGCTGACGCTCGGTCAGGCCTACGGCTACGCGAACTCGATCTTCACGGACATGGGCGGCACCTCGTTCGACATCGGCGTCGTCACGGGCGGCGAGCTGCGCACCTACGACTTCATCCCGGTCATCGATCGCTGGCGCACGAACATCCCGGCCGTCGAAGTGAAATCGATCGGCGCGGGCGGCGGCTCGATCGCCTGGCTGAACGAGCTGATGGGCAAGGCCGTCGAAGTCGGGCCGCAATCCGCGGGCTCGATGCCGGGTCCGGCGTGCTACGACAAGGGCGGCCGCGAGCCGACGGTGACGGACGCCGACCTCGTGCTCGGCTATCTCAATCCCGACAACTATCTCGGCGGGCGCATGCTGCTCGATCCCGATCTGAGCCGCGAAGTGATCGAGCGGAAGATCGCCGAACCACTCGGCATCTCCGCGGTCGAGGCCGCGGTGCGCATCCGCCGCCTCGTCGATGCGCGCATGGGCCAGGAAGTGTTCAACGAAGTCGCGATGAAGGGCCACGATCCGCGCGAATTCGTGCTGTTCGCCTGCGGCGGCGCCGGGCCGACGCACTGCTGCGGCTTCGCGCCCTACGTCGGCGCGAAGCAGGTCATCGCCTCGCCGTTCTCGCCGGTGTTCGGCGCGTTCGGCGCCTCGACCGTGCCGATCAGGCAGGTCTGGGAGAAGAGCCGGGCGATGAAGATCTTCCAGTGGGGCAGCCAGGCGTATTCCGGCGACTATGCCTCGTTCAACGAGATCGTCGCGGAGCTGAAGGATCTCGCGCTCCGCGATTTGAAGCTCGAAGGCTACGGTCCGGACGACATCCGCTTCCGGCTCGAGCTCGAGATGCGCTACGGCATGCAGTTCAATCTGACGAAGGTCGTCTCGCCGCGGCTCGAGGTCGGCTCGGCCGCGGACTATCAGGAGATCTGCGAGCGCTTCACGGCGCAGTACTCCGCGATCTACACGCCCGAGGCGACGTTCCCGCAGGGCGGGGTGAACATCGAGTGCTTCTATCTCACGGCGTCCGTGGAGCGGCCGGCGCTCACGTTCACGGCGCGCGAGATCGCCGGCCCCGTGCCGCCCGCGAACGCGAAGCGGCCGTCGCGTACCGCCTACTGGGCGGCACTCCGGGCGGCCTGCGAAACACCGGTCTACGTCTTCGAGGCGCTCGAACCCGGCAACATGCTCGACGGTCCGGTGCTCGTCGAGGCGAAGGACACGACGTTCGTCGTCGAACCGGGCTGGCGCTTCACGCTCGACGCTTACGGCAACGGCGTGCTCGAACAGATTTCCGTGCAATGACAGACCCGAGGAGCATGCGCACATGAGCAGGACTTACGGACGCGATCACGACGTCGTGCAACGGCTGCGGCCGGAGCCGATGACGGCACTCGAAGCGGCGGCGCAGGCTGCGATCGAGGACATCGACTTCGAGATCTTCCGCCACAAGATGGAAATGATCGCGCAGGAAGGCAAGGAGACGACGATGAAGCTCGGCGCCTCCACTGGCATGCGCTGGGGCGACGTCGCGTTCGGCATCTACACCGCCCAGGGCGATCTCGCGGTCGTCGCGACCGGCATCTGGTTCCACGCCGTGCTCGGCCAGATCCCGGTGAAGTACATCGTCAAGCACTGGGTGAACGAGGCTTCGGTCGGCGTGAAGGAAGGCGACTCGTTCTTCTGGAACGATCCCTTCTACGGCGGCGTGCACGGCGCGGACATGGGGCTCGTCGTGCCGGTCTTCCACGACGGCAAGCTCGTGTGCTTCGCGGGCGCGGTCGTGCACACGGGCGAGAACGGCAGCACGGATCCCGGCGGCATGAGCAATAACGCGCGCTCGCGCTTCGACGACGGCTTGTCCACGCCGCCGGTGAAGGTCGGCGAGAACTTCACGCTGAAAGAAGACCTGCTCACGCTCTTCGCGACCATGGTGCGCGACCCGCGGACGCTCATCCTCGACATCAAGGCACGGCTCGCCGCCTCGCGCGTCGCGGAGCGGCGCGTCATCGAGCTCATCGGCCACAAGGGCCCGGAGTTCTTCGTCGGCGCGCTGCGCCGGATCCTGCTCGTCACGGCCGAGGCTGCGAAGAAGAAGGTGAGCCTGCTCAACGACGGCACGTTCCGACAGCCGCGCTTCATGGACACCGTCGGGCCCGAGGCCTCGCTCGTCAAAGTCGACGTCACGATCACGAAGCAGGGCGACGGCTTCAGGCTGTCGTTCGCGGGGAGCAGCCCGATGTTCGCGGACAAGCCGCTGAACAGCTATTTCCAGGGCATGATCGGGCTCTCGATGGTGTACTTCTGCGGCTGGTTCTTCCACGAGCTGCCCGCGAACAACGGGCTCCTCGAGACGCTCGAATGGGAATTCCCCGAGGATTCCTGCGTGAACGCGAAGGGCGATGCCTCGACTTCGCTCGCGCCGTTCGTGCAGACCTGCTTCACGCTCGGCATGTTCCTGTGCGGCGCGCGCATGAGCTATGCGCTCGACCCCTTGCGCGCGGTGGCGGGCTGGTACGTCGGCTTCGGCGCGCCGATGTTCGGCGGGCTGAATCAATGGGGCGAGCCGGTCGCGGACATCTTCGCGGAGATGAACGCGACGGGCTGCGGCGCGCGGCCCGACATGGACGGCGTGGACGGGGCGGGCTCTTATTTCGCGACGATGAGCGACTGCTCGGACGTCGAGTCGACGGAATCCGATCGGCCGTTCCTGTATCTCTTCCGCAATTTCTTCAACGGCTCCTACGGCCACGGCAAGTATCGCGGCGGCGCGGGTGTGGGCTACGGCGTGACGGTGCACCACGTGCCGTGGGTCGTGATGGGCTGCTTCGGTTACGGCTCGAAGTTCCCGGCGACGGTCGGCACGTTCGGCGGTTATGCCGTGCCGCCGGTCTTCATCCAGAGCGTGAAGGGCAGCGACGCGAAAGCGCTGCTCGCGGCCGGCGACCGGCGCCTGCCGGCGACGATCGACGCGATGTACGACGGCACGAATCCCGAGACGGGAACGCGCGAGTTCCACCACACGAGCATGCAGGTCGAGCCGTTCCAGAACGGCGACACGTTCTATGTCGCGGCGGGCGGCGGCGCCGGCTACGGCGACGCGCTCGAGCGCGATCCGCAAGCCGTGATCGCGGACCTGCACAACGGGCTCGTGACGGACTGGGCGGCAGAGCACGTCTATCGCGTCGCCTACGATCGCGACTCGCTCCGGCTCGACGTCGCCGGCACGCAGGCCTTGCGCGCCGCGGCGCGCGCGGAGCGCCTGCAGCGCGGCAAGTCGTTCGACGAGTTCGAAGCGGAATGGTCGAAGCTCAGGCCCTCGGCGCAGGCGATCAAGTATTACGGCAACTTCCCGGATCCCGGCGCGCCGATCGCAACGCCGCGGCAGGCTGCGGCATGAGCGGCGAGGACCTCACGCGCGCGCGGACGATCCACGGCGTGCTCGCTCGCCAGGCGCAGCGCTACGGCGATCGCACGTTCTTCTGGTTCAGGGAGCGGTCGTTCAGTTATCGCGATTTCGACCGCGAATCCGATCGCGTCGCCGCCGGCCTGCAGGCGCTCGGGATCGGCAAGGGCGACAAGGTCGGCCTCATGATGGGCAACCGGCCGGAGTATCTCTTCGTGTGGTTCGGGCTCTCGAAGCTCGGCGCGGTGGAGGTGCCGCTGAATACCGCGCATCGCGGCGACCTCCTGACCTACATGCTCGAGCTCGCGGACTGCAGGCTCGTGGTGTGCGAGGCGGAGTTTCTCGATCGCTTAGGCCCCGTGCTCGGCAATGTGCCGAAGCTCGAGCGGCTCGTGGTCCTCGGCGACGTACCGGCCGGGCTCGCGAAGCCGGCACTCGTCTACGAGGCCTGCATGGCGAACGACGGCGTATATGCCGCCGTCGACGTGCGCTGGTCGGATCCGTTCGCGATTCTCTTCACGTCCGGCACGACGGGCCCGAGCAAGGGCAGCCTCATGCCGCAGAACTACGCGCTCTTCATGGGCGAGGTCGTGAGCCGTTCGATGGCGTACACCGAGGACGATCGGCTCTACAACGTGCTGCCGCTCTTCCACGGCAACGCCCAACTCCTCTCGACGATGGCGGCGCTCGTCAGCGGCGCGCAGATGGTGCTCGGCGAGCGCTTCTCGGCGAGCGAGTTCTGGCCGGACGTGAAGAAATACGGCTGCACGGAGTTCAACTACATCGGCGGCATCCTGCCCATCCTGCTGAAGGCCGAGCCGCGGCCGGACGACGCGGCGAATCCGCTCCGCGTGATGATGGGCGCGGGCGCGGCGAAGGATATCTTCCTCGCGTTCGAGGCGCGCTTCGGCGTGAAGCTCGTCGAGGGCTACGGCATGAGCGAGATCGGCCTGCCGCTCATGAACCGCGTGGACGGCGAGCGCGTGCCGGGGTCGATCGGCCGGCCGGCGTTCGGCTGCGAGGTGCGGCTCGTCGACGACGAGGGGATCGAGATCACGGAGCCTGGCGTGCCGGGCGAAGTGCTCGTCCGCACCGACCAGCCGTACACGATGCTCATCGAGTACTACAAGATGCCGGAGAAGACGGTCGAGGCCTGGCGCGACCTCTGGTTCCACACCGGCGACTATGCGACGCGCGACGCCGCGGGCGGCTACTACTTCGTCGACCGCAAGAAGGACGCGCTGCGCCGGCGCGGCGAGAACATCAGCTCGTATGAAGTCGAGTGCGTGATCAACACGCATCCGGCGGTGCTCGAATCCGCGGCCGTCGCGATCAAGAGCGAGCTCGGCGAGGACGAGGTGATGGTGTGCCTGACGCTGAAGCCGGAGGCCACGCTCGCGCCCGAAGCGCTCATGGATCACTGCCAGAGCCGCATGGCGTATTTCATGGTGCCGCGCTACGTGCGCATTCTGAAGAGTCTGCCGAAGACGCCGACCGAGAAGATCCAGAAGGCGGAGCTCCGCAAGGAAGGTCTCGCCCCGGATACCTGGGATCGCGAGCAGGCGGGCTACGAACTCAAACGCTAGTTATCCACCGGGGTCGGAGGGACTTTCTCGTAATCCCCTCCGACCCCGGTGCATAAGTCCGAGTTACCCACAGGGGTCGGAGGGACTTTTTGAAAAGTCCCTCCGACCCCTGTTGATAAGTGAGGTCTCATGGACGCGATCGAGGCATTTGCGGAGGGCGTCTTCGCGACGCGCGGCGACGGGTCGGGCGAGTTGCTCGGCGGGGAGTGCGCGGCTTGCGGGCGGCGCTACTTTCCGCGGCGGGATCATTGTCCGGGTTGCGAGGGACGACTCGCGGAATGCGGGCTCGGCGATCGCGGCACGCTCTACACCTACACGGTCGTCCGCGTGCGGCCGCCGCTCGGCTTGCCGGCGCCTTATGCGGTCGGCTACGTCGATCTCGATCGCGGGCCGCGCGTGTTCGCGCTGCTCGACCCGCAAGCCGTGAACGAGCTCGCTATCGGCATGCCGCTCGTGATGCGCGTCGGACCGCTCGGGGTCGATGCGCGGAACCGGCCGTGTCTGCGCCCTTACTTCACTCCGCGACGGGGAGAATGACATGAGTCTCGCAAGCATCGTCGGCGCCGGCATGATTCCGTTCGGCAAGCACGTGAACCGCAGCATCTCGGACATGGCCGCCGAGGCCGTGCGGCTCGCGCTGGCCGACGCAGGGATCCCGGCCGCGAAGCTCGGCATCGCGTTCTTCGCGAACGCGTTCGGCGCGCGCCTGTTCGGCGATCTCACCATGGGCCAGAACGCGCTGTGGGACGCCGGCATCAACCGCATCCCGGTCGTGAACGTCGAGAACGCCTGCACCTCGGGCTCGACCGCCTTCGTCCTCGCCTGCAACGCCGTCGCCTCGGGCCAGGTCGACTTCGCGCTCGCCGTCGGTTCGGAGAAGCTCTGCGTGCCGGAGCTCGGACTCATCAATTCGGGCGCGACGGAGCTCGAGACGCAGCTCGGCCTCGTCGCGCCCGCGAGCTTCGCCTTGCGTGCGATGCGTTACCTGCAGGAATCGGGCACGACGCCCGCCGAGCTCGCGGCGGTCGCGGTGAAGAACCGCGCGCATGCGGCGCTCAATCCGCACGCAATCTTCCGCGGTCCCGCACTCACGGTCGAAGAAGTGCTCGCTTCCGCGCCGGTCGTCGATCCGCTGACGAAGCTGCAATGCTGTCCGAACGCGGACGGTGCGGCGGCCGTGATCGTCTGCTCCCCCACCGCCGCGCGCGCTTTCAATCGCGCCGTCACTGTCCGCTCGGCGCTGCTCTGCACGGGCAGCTACGAGAATCCGCAGGATCTCACGCACTGGGAGACGGACTACCGCGCCTGCCGCGACGCCTATAAACGCGCCGGCATCGGCGCCGACGACGTCGACGTCGTCGAGTGCCACGACGCGTTCACGATCGCCGAAGTGCTGCACTACGAGGCACTCGGCCTGTGTGCCGCAGGCGAAGGCGGTCGCTACGCCGCGGCCGGTCATTCCGCGCTCGGCGGGCGCGTGCCGGTGAATCCCTCGGGCGGGCTCCTGAGCCGCGGCCATCCGGCGGCGGCGACGGGCGTCGCGCAGTTGGTCGAGCTCATCATGCAGTTGCGCAATGAAGCGGGCGCGCGACAGGTCGAGGGCGCGCGCATCGCGGTCGCGCAGTGCATGGGCGGCGACAAGGCGGGGGATACGAAGTCGTGTACGGTCGCGGTGCTGGGCGGGTGAGGGAAGCTGTTCACAGGATGAGCCTACTGCGTCGGCACATCGTATGAGTGTCAGCATCGCGAGTGGTAAGCCGAAGTCTTCTCACAGCGGGCAGCGGGGAGGGCTTGGGAAACTTCGGAGGTTCGCTAACGGACGCGAAGCGGACTTACGATGCGGGCGGTGAACGGGGCGAATTCGACCCACAGCTGACTATCCGCTCCCGCTCAGGCTTCGACCGAGGAACGTCGCTGCGCGGTAGGCATGGGTGTTCGGCTTTCTTCGTCAGCGCAACCTAAGCGAGCCGGATGGCCGAATTCGACGCCCTGAGACGAAGCGCGCGTCCTGCGACGAGGAAATCGTTAAAGGCGAGCGCAAGCTTCAGACGCTGCGCGCGTCGCTCGCCGGCACCATGCAGCAGTTCCCGGTGCACACCGTCGGCGACGTCGTTACCGAAACGCAACCGCTCATGCTGCTCGTGCCAGGCGACTCACCGATAGAGGTCGAAGCGATGGTGCAGAACAAGGACATCGGATTCGTGCGCGAAGGGCAGGAAGCCGTGGTCAAGGTTGAGACGTTCAATTTCGCGAAGTACGGCTTCGTACGTGGCCGCGTGCGGAAGGTCTCGCACGACGCCGTGGCCGACGAGAAGCACGGCATCGTCTACACCGCGCACGTCGTGCTCGACGCGACGTCGATGAACATCGACGGGAACGACGTCGCGCTCGCGCCGGGGATGGCGGTGACGACGGAATTGAAGATAGGGACGCGGAAAGTGATTGAGTTCTTGTTGAGTCCGTTGCTGCGGTGTCGGGAAGAGAGCGGGAGAGAGCGATGAACTTGGTCTATGCGAACTCGACGCGACATGAACGGCTGTTCGCGGGTGACCCGATGAATTCAGTTGCAGGCTCCGAAAAAACGCCAACCAGGCTGCCGGAGAACTCAAAATGATGCTTTGGCTCGGATTCGTCGCAGTTGCCTCGGTCCTCTTCTTTCGGGCCCTTTCGGCGCGCATCGAAGACGAACTCGTCACGTTGGGTGTGACCGTCGCCTTCGCGATAGTACTGGGGACTGCCGTCGAGTCCGGCGGCGCGATCAGAGTGCTCGGGATCAAATTGTATTGCACGAGCGTTTTCGCCTCTCTGTGGCTCATCCTGTGGCTTCCCCTCACCATCAAACTGCTGCCGGCGATTCGAGGCGGACTTACGCCGACGCAATCGAACGAACGTTCGCGCCCGACCCGCGTACTCCTCGTCGCGCTACTAATTGGCACATTGCCGTGGTGGGACGTCTTCTACCGAAGCGCCCGCATGGCTTGGCTGTGCCCGACGCAAGGCGGATTGCGGATCTATAAGACGGTGGAAGTCGATGGTTTCGCCGACGGTGCAGGTATCGAAACCGCTCACAAGTTGGGATTCAAGTATTACGAAGGACCGGCTATCGGCTACGTGGAGCATTGGACGTGGGACCGAGTGCCGGCAGTCGAAAAGCGGCCGGATTACGAAGCGCAGTATGAAGTGCTCAGACTCGGCGGCGGCACGCGTATAGGTAGCCTTTTCACAAAGCACCGGAGCTGGATTGTGCGTAACCGGGAAACCAAAGAAGTGTTGGGCGAGTTGGTTACGATTAATACCTATCCGGGAGTCGTCGACCATCTCGTCGCTGGGCTGTTAGGGGCCGAGTCGGTGCAATGGTCGTGCGGCGCGGAAGCGCCGCCTGGAAAGGGAACATTTCGCCCAAGCTTTGGGTACGAATATAGCGCAGGCGATGTCATTCAGGCGACGCTCAAGCCGAAGAAATAGGGAGACGAACGTGAAACTTCAGGACATCTATAAGTACTCCTGGTTTGCGAATTTGGCCTAACCACACCGGTCAATTCTCGAAAAAGGCGTGCCTATCGTTGCACCCGTGCGCGATCGTCGGCGGGAATCGCCTCACTCGGATTCCGGCGATGGTGCGCGAAATCGCGCTCTGCTAGCTGGCAAGTGCCACGACAGAAACAGTCTTCATAGGATGGGTTGACGAAGGAAACCCATCATCCGAGGCTGAAAGCTGTTGCCGGTCTCGAACGCCGCTGATGCATTTCCTTCGTCAATGCATCCTATGAGTTCTGATTCGGTCGGCGGAGACGCGTTAAAGTCTCTTCCTGGCCGATCACTGCCAGAGACCAATCCGGCCACGATGAACGCGATGGGCCGGAAAGCGGACTCAATGCAATGCAAAATTCCCGCGGAGGCTCGGCGCGAGTTCATGGAACTCGGCGGCGCCCGTCGGCTGATTCTTCGCCTTGCCTCGGATTGGCTCTACGTTGTCGAACACGATTCCCAGCGCCGGTAGCTTCTCGCGGATTCGATCAGCTACGTAAGACGGAAGCCGATGCGCATGGTGCCGCGCCGAATTACGCGTGTCGGCGCGCCCGAGGTCGGCGGCAATGACTCGGAGCGCAACGCGCTTCATCGCGGGATTCGACCCAGAGGTATGCCGCAAGACATGAAACGACGCGGCCGAAGATATCCTGGCAATCGCACATGCTGAACTCATCGGACGGATTGCATTCGTCTGTCGATAGCAAGCTCACCTTGGGCGCGTTCACGTGCCCGGAAGGCTGCACAGACCACCACGCGTCCGAAATCGATGCCTTGCCGTTCTGGGCTGCCGGATTCAGTACCGCTTTCGCTCATGGCGAGCGAATGCATGCGCCGGGTGTGGGACATGGCGCGTGGCGAGGATGCGCCGGAGTTCGAGAGTCAGGCGCAGGCTCAGCATAGCCTCGAACTCCTGATGTGGACGATTTGAGGAACGTGGTTCGCCTGCCCTACACTAGCGGCAGCACTGTCGACCGGGGGGGCTGCAGGATGCCGGAACTCACAGAACGCGCGGGCCGTCGTCCCGCGTGAAAATCATCAGCACGGGTCTGCGCTGGCACGCGGCGGCTGTCGATGCGGGCGTGCGCGCCGTGTTCTCGTCCGCCTGCCGTTCCGCGGGGTCGAAGCTGCGTGGCTGATGCGCTCGCGCCCAATCCGCACTACCGCTACGAGCCCAAGCAGGTCGATGCAATCGTCATCCGCCCGTTCGACTTCGACTTCCCGGATGACCTAGACCCCGTGTGGGCGCCTGGCGCGCGCGTGCGCTCGCTGATGTTCAATGGCTTCTCGCTGACGATGCCGTATCTCGAGCCCTACCTGATCAAGTCCATGCAGGCGGCTTCGCTGCATATCAAGGAACCGCGACTGCTCGAGGACATACGTGCCTTCAACGGGCAGGAGGCACGCCACTACCAGTGCCACCGCCGGCTGAACGAGCTGATCAAGAAGAACGGTTACCCGGAGCTCGCGGAGGTCGAAGCACGCCTCGCGAAGTCCTATGAACGCCTGCTGCGCAAGCCGCTCGAGACGCAGCTCGCCTACAACGCCGGCTTCGAGACGATGACGAACGGATTCACGCGCTGGTTCATCAATCGGCGGCGGGCGCTGTGGGGGGGCAACTGCCCGTGGGTCTCGTCGTTCTGGGTGATGCACATGGTCGAGGAAACCGAGCACAAGACGGTCGCCTTCGATACCTACATGGCCTACTCCGGGCGCTACCTGCCGCGGGCGATCGGCGTTTTCCACGGTTCGTTCCACGTTCTCGGCTACGGTCTCATCGCGATGGTCGCGGCGTTGAAGAAAGACGGCCTGTGGCCTCGTCCGCGAACGCTGTGGGAGATCGTACGCGAGGTCGGCTCTCTGTTGTGGAACGTGGGACCCTACCTGCTGCGCGGACTGCTGCCCTCGCACAATCCGCGCTGTGACGAGGACCCGGAGTGGCAGAAAGCGTGGATTGCTGGCTACAAGACGCTGCCGCCGAATACCCCGGTTCCGCTGCTCGACACCCGCGATCCGGACATCCCGGTTCCATTCACAACCAAGACCTGAAGGAGCACCCGATGGAACGCTACCAGCGCTTGATGATAGGCAACGGTTTACTCGTCATCCTCGTCGCGATGCTCGGCGGCTTCATGCTCATGTTCAATCTCATCGGGGGTATCGAGATCTGGCCCGGGAAGATAGTACCGCTGCCGATGTACGGAACGGCGGATGGCTGGGTGCGCGCGCACACGGGCGGAGCGATGAATGGTCTGTTGGTCGTCGTGATCGGGCTTGCGCTGCCGAAGCTCGACTTGAGCAGCAGGCTTCAGGCCTGGACCGCCTGGGGATTCATCTACATCGCCTGGTCGTTCACGTTTTTCTACTGGATCGGCAATGCCGCCGGCAACCGCGCGCTCACGCTCGGCGATTCGCAGCTCGGACATAGCGACTGGCTGAGCGTCGTCGGTTTCCTGCCGGGGGTGCCGAGCGTGTTCCTCGTGCTGTTCCTGCTGTGGGTGGCGGCAAGGGGGACACTCGGGGGCGGTGCGAAGCCGTAGAGGCAAGACCTCCCGGACGGTCGGGTGCGGCGACGAGGCACGCGCGGGATTCGACGCTCGCGCGACGGCATCAATCAAACGTAGGTTGCCGTGAAAGAGCGGCGGCGCCGGCGGGAAATGGGGTCAGGTTCGAATTCGCGGGGGAGCGCCCGGGTACGCGCCATTACGTTCGCCGCGAAATCGAACCTGACCCCAATTCCCTCTACGCGTCTTTCATAATTGCGGGCGCTGCGACGCGACTTCGCCGTGCGAATGCTCTCTTGGGAAATGGAGATCGGCGACGAGCCGAGCCGACAGACGCAGTGGCACCGGCCAGAACGTCCGATTACGCCTTCGGCTAATACGGACCTACGAAGACGGCATGCGCGGGGACGACGGCCCAACAGATTCTCAGCGTCACTCGTGACCCGGGCGACGCTCTTTCACGACAAGCTGCGAGATTGCGCTGCGTTCGTGGCGATCATCTGGAACCTCGGGCGCTCACGGATTCACACACTCCCCGACCGCATCATCCCCCGCTTTCCCGCACGGCGTCTTCTCGCCGGGCACCGGATGCGGCAAACCTTCCGCGTCGAGATCCGCGGCGAGCGTGCGCCAGCCGGTCACGCCCGCACGATCGACCGTCATTTCGAGCAGCCAGCCGCGCGTGAACGGCGGGCCCTTGAAGCCGTCGAAGACGAAATTACCGAGGCTGTAGACGATGGGCTTGCCGCGATAGATCTCCGCGCCTTGCGTCACGTGCGGATGGCCGCCGACGACGGCCGCGGCGCCGGCGTCGATCATCACGCGCGCAAAGCGGCGCTGGCGCGGCGAGGGCTCGGTCTCGCCTTCCCAGCCCCAGTGCATGAACGGGATGACGAGATCCGCGCCCGCGGCTTTCGCGGCTTCGATGTCGGCGAACACCTGCGCGTCCTCGCTCCAGGCGACGCCCGCCCAGTCCGGCCCCGCTTCGAAGGCGCGCGGCTTGAATTCGTCGTAGCCGAGGATCGCGATCTTCATGCCGCCGCGCTCGATCACGAGCGGCGCGTGCGCTTCGATCAGATTGTGCCCGCCGCCGAAGTGCCGCAGGCCGTGCGCGTCGAGATGCTCGAGCGTCTCGAGGAACGCGTCGCGGCCGAAATCGCCGGAATGATTGTTCGACACCGCGAGCGCGTCGAAGCGGCCCTGCAGGGTGCGCAGGACGCCGGGATCGGCGCGGAAGGAATAGATCTTCGCGCCGTCCGGTGTGCCGCTCTTCGCGACCGGGCATTCGAGATTGGCGATGCGGTAGTCGGCGGCTTCGAACGCGTTCGCGAACTGCGCGAGCGGATCCCGCCCTGCCGCGACGCCGCGCCCGGGTGCGCTGTCGAGCATCACGTCGCCCGCGAAGACGAGCTTCACCGGCGCGGCGTGCGCCGGCATCGCAAGCGCCGCGAGAACGGCGAGTAGCGTACGCCTCATCGCGGCGCGGCGACCGCCTGCGCCGCCTCGCACCAGTACTCGAGCTCGCTGCCGAGCGCGGGCTCGTAGACGCGCTGGTAGCCGGTGAAGCCGTAGTCCGCGCCGGCATCGGCCGGCGGCGGATAGCGGTAGGCCGCTTCGTGGACGAGCGCGCGGGACTCGGCGTGCGCCGCATAGGTATAGACGTGCACCGCGGCGCGCGGCCCGTCCTCGAGCACGACGCGAAACTGGAAATAGGAGCCGACGGCGATCGCCGGCACGGTGTAGGGTGCGGCGGTCGGCGCGACGGCGAGCACGTGCTCCTCGCCGCCGTAGACGTAGTGACACGTGACGCCGCCGGCGCGGGACACGACCGGGACGGCGGCGAGCGTGAAACAGAACAGCGCGTTTTGTAATTTCTGCAGGCTCATGGCTGAGACATCGTTCGTTTGGGGCGGCGCACCGGCCTCGGGCGAGGCGCCGGCATTATCGCGGGGCGCGCGGCGCTTGTCTGCGCCGGACGACCGGCGCCGCCGCGGCTGCCGCCGTTGACCTGGATCAGTCCGAGCTACCGGCCGGTTTTGATTTGATTACCCGCGGGTATCAGCGATACCCTTCCCTTCCCGCCCTCGAATCCACAACGAACTCTGGAGGTCTGTTCAATGACGACTGCTACGAATGCGCGCGATCCGCGCGTCGTGATCATCGGGGCCGGCATGGCCGGTATCCTGACGGTCATCAAGCTGCGCGAAGCCGGCTACGAGAATTTCATCGTCTACGAGAAAGCCGATCGCCTCGGCGGTACCTGGCGCGAGAACACCTACCCGGGCGTCGCCTGCGACGTGCCGGCGCATCTGTACACGTATTCTTTCGAGCCGAACCCGGGCTGGACGCGCATGTTCGCGAGCGGTCAGGAAATCCAGGAATACTTCGAGAACGTCGCGAAGAAGTACGACGTGCTGCCCGTCATCCGCTTCAACACCGAAGTGAAGAGCTGCGTGTTCGAGAACGGCCAGTGGCAGCTCGCGCTCGGCAACGGCCGGCACGACACCGCCGACGTCGTCATCGCGGCCTCCGGCGTGCTGCATCATCCGCACGTCGCCGACCTCCCGGGCCTGAACGAGTTCGCCGGCAAGTGGTTCCATAGCGCACGCTGGGATCATTCCGTGCCGCTGGAAGGCAAGCGCGTCGGCGTGATCGGCACCGGCTCGACGGCGATCCAGATCACTTCCGCGCTCGTGAACAAGGTCGCGAAATTCGAGCTCTTCCAGCGCACCGCGCAGTGGGTGATGCCGATGGTCGACCGCGAGTATTCGCCCGAGGAGCGCACCGCCTTTGCGAGCGATGCTTCGAAGATCGATGCGCTGCGCGTCGAGCTCAACCACATGATGATCGATCGCATCGCGAACGCCGTCGTCGCCGCCGACTCGCCCGAGATGGCCGCGATCGAGCAGGCCTGCCTCGAGAATCTCGAGAAGAACGTGCGCGACCCGGTGCTGCGCGAGAAGCTCCGCCCGAACTATCGCGCGGCCTGCAAGCGCCTCATCTTCTCGCCGGATTTCTACGAGGCGATCCAGCACCCGAACGCCGAGCTCGTGACGGATGCCATCGATCACCTCGAGGCGAAGGGCGTACGCACGAAGGACGGCCGCCTGCACGAGCTCGACGTGCTCGTCGTCGCGACCGGCTTCCGGGCCGATCGCTTCATCAGGCCCGCGGTCGTGAAGGGTCGCGGCGGTCTCGATCTCGACCACGTCTGGAAGGATCGGCCGTTCGCGTATCTGTCGCTGTCGATCCCCGAGTTCCCGAACTTCTTCATGCTGAACGGTCCGAACGGCCCGGTCGGCAATTTCTCGCTCATCCAGATCGCGGAATTCCAGGTCGGCTACATCCTGCAGTTGATGGCCGAGATCCGCGCCGGCCACTGCCGCGAGATCAGCGCGAGCCGCGAGGCGACGAAGCGTTTCGACGAGGCGCGGATCGCGGAATCGAAGAAGGCCATCTGGTCGACGGGCTGCAAGAGCTGGTATCTCGATCAGTTCGGCGTGCCGGCGAGCTGGCCGTGGACCTACGCCCGCTTCGAAGCGGAAATGCAGGCGCCGAAGCTCGAGGCCTTCGAGCGCGTCGGCTGAAGCGTCCGTCGCGCGCCGGGTCGGCCGACCCGGCGCGCCTCCCGCCGCCGCTGGCGGCGGCTCCTCCGATCGAGAACAATGCCGGCATCCCCAGCCGCGAGGTGCCGCGATGTCGTCGAAGCCCTGCCTTCTTGCCGTCCTCTGCCTTTTCGCTCTGAGCACGGCCGCCGCGCCGGACGTCCCGCCGAATCGCGAACGCGGCCATGCGACGCTCGAGACGATCACCGGCGGCGGCACACAGAAGCTCAAGGACGGCCTCGCCGACATCGCGCCCGAGCTCGCGCAGTGGATCGAGGATTTCGCGTATGGCGAAGTCGTCTCGCGACCGGAGCTCGACCTGCGGACGCGCGAGCTCGCGACCGTCGCCGCGCTGACCGCGCTCGGCAACGCCGCGCCGCAATTGAAATCCCACATCAAGGGCGCGTTGAACGCGGGTGCCCAGCCGCAGCAGGTCGTCGAGGTCATCATGCAGATGGCCGTGTATGCGGGCTTCCCCGCGGCCTTGAACGGCATCAACGCGGCGAAGGACGTATTCGCGGAGCGCGGGGTCGAGCCGCGCCGGGCGAAGCCTTGAGCGCCGGCGATGCGGCGGGGGATTCGACAGCAACAAACGGATAGGCCGCGGCCCACGCGATCGGGGAAGCTCGTCGTCACGACAGAGCAACCCGGAGAACCTGCCATGCAGCAATCCCTCGCCCGGGCGCAAGCCCCCGTTCAAGCCTTTGCCGACGACGAGGCGCGCTGGGCGGCGCTCGTCGCCCGCGACGCCGCGGCCGACGGCGTCTTCTACTATGGCGTACGCACTACCGGCGTCTACTGCCGGCCGTCCTGCGCGTCGCGCCGCGCGAATCGCGAGAACGTGAGCTTCCACGCGTCGTGTGCCGCGGCGGAACGCGCGGGCTTCCGTCCCTGCAAGCGTTGCCGGCCGAACGCAGCGGGCCTTGCCGAGCGCCGCGCCGCGGCCGTGGCGGAAGCCTGCCGGCTGATCGGGGCGAGCGAGGAGCTGCCGGCGCTCGATGCGCTCGCGCAGGCCGCCGGGCTCAGCCGTTTCCACTTCCATCGCGTCTTCAAGGAAGCGACCGGCATGACGCCGTACGCCTACGGCCGTGCGCAGCGCGCGCGACGGGTGCGGCGTGAGCTCGCACAGGCGCCGACGGTGACGGAGGCCATCTACAACGCCGGTTTCAATTCCAGCGGCCGCTTCTACGCCGACGCCGAGACCTGGCTCGGCATGAGCCCGGCCGCGTTCCGCGCCGGCGGCGAAGGCGCGGAGATCCGCTATGCCTGCGGCCGCTGCTCCCTCGGTCTCGTGCTCGCCGCGGCGACCGCGAAGGGGGTGTGCGCGATCCTGCTCGGCGACGCGGCGGACACCCTCGCCGCCGAGCTCGCGAACCGCTTCCCCGCCGCGCGTATCGCACCGGCGGATCGCGAGTTCGAACAGTTGCTCGCTGCCGTCGTCGCGCTCGTCGAGGATCCGGCGCGCGGCCTCGCGCTGCCGCTCGACGTGCGCGGCACGGCGTTCCAGCACAGCGTCTGGCAGGCGCTGCGCGACATCCCGCCCGGCACGACGGCGAGCTATTCGGAGATCGCCGCCCGCCTCGGCCGTCCGGGCGCGGCGCGCGCCGTCGCCCAGGCGTGTGCTGCGAACAAGATCGCGCTCGCCATCCCCTGCCATCGCGTCGTACGCAACGACGGCGATCTCTCCGGCTATCGCTGGGGCACGGACCGCAAGCGCGCGTTGCTCGACCGGGAACGCGGTAGTTGAAGGCACCCCCGGATCCCGCGGCGCTCGCGACACGGATCCGCGCGCTCGCGTGGGCGACGCTCGACGACGCGCTCGCGACCGAAGGCCATGCGACGACCGGCGCGCTGCTCACGCCCGCGGAGTGCCGGTCGCTCGCCGCGGGCTATGCGCACCGAGCGCAGTTCCGCAGCCGTGTCGTGATGGCGCGGCACGGCTTCGGCAGCGGCGAATACCAGTACTACGCGTATCCCCTGCCGGCGGACGTCGCGGCCATGCGCGCGGCGTTCTATCCGCCGCTCGCGGTGATCGCGAACCGCTGGGCGGCGGCGCTCGGCGCGACGATGCGCTACCCCGACGCGCACGCGGAATTCCTCGCGCGTTGTCACGCCGCGGGCCAGCAGCGGCCGACGGCGCTGCTGCTCGAATACGGCCCCGGCGACTACAACTGTCTGCACCAGGACGTCTACGGGGAGACGCTGTTTCCCCTGCAGGTCGCGATCCTCCTGTCGCGACCCGGTGAAGATTTCACGGGCGGCGAGTTCGTGCTGACGGAGCAGCGGCCGCGCAAGCAGTCGCGTGTCGCGGTCGTGCCGCTCGTGCAGGGCGAAGCGGTGATCTTTCCCGTGCGGCTGCGGCCCGCGCAGGGCGTGACGCGTTTGCAGCGTTTCAACATGCGGCACGGCGTGAGCCGCGTGCGCGAAGGACGACGCCACGTGCTCGGGCTGATCTTCCACGACGCGACTTAGGGAAGCTCTGAATAAGTCCATCCTGGACTTTTCAGAGCACGGTCGGCAAGAAGCGTGGTTCTTGCCAACCTTACGTGAACAATGGCTTACGCCACTGTTCACGGCGGCACATCCCTGTGCCGCCGGAAGCTCTGATCGCCGCTGCCGCCGCAGGACTTGCGTGCGAGACCACTGCATGCTCAAGTGCGGCTCCTGTCGACCGCACGGCGCCGCCGTGCCGCGCCACGACACGACACGACAACGAGTTCGAGGGGAGTCACACGATGCGCAAAGCAGGTCTGCTGTTGTGCCTGATGCTGGCCGCGGCCGGCGTTCGAGCCGAAACAAAACCCGAGGGCGCCGCGCTGTTCGACGAGCACTGCGCGCGCTGCCACGATCGCGATCTGCCGCGCATCCCGACGCGCGAAACGCTGAAGCAGCGCGATCCGAAAGACGTCTTCACCGCGATCAGTGCGGGCATCATGGCACCCTACGGCCGCGGGCTCGACTCCGCCCAGCGGCGTGCCGTAGCGGAATATGCAAGCGGCCAGCCGCTCGGTGATTTCGCTTCGGGCGCCGCGGCGATCCCGAAGACCGCTTACTGCCCGGCGAAGCCCGCACCGCTCGCCGCGCCCGACGCAGGCTGGAACGGCTGGGGCGTCGATGCCGCGAACAGCCGGTTCATCGACGCGACACGCGCCGGGCTCGCGGCGGGCGACGTGCCGAAGCTCCGCGTCAAATGGGCGTTCGGCGTACCGGCGGTCACGACGATGTCGGGTCAGCCGGTCGCGGTGGGCGGTCGCGTGTATTTCGGCACGTTCTCCGGGCTCGTCATCGCGCTCGACGCGGATACCGGCTGCACGCACTGGGTGTTCGAGGCTCACGCCGGCATCCGCACCGCGGTCACGCTCGGCAAGCTGCCCGACGGCACGACGAGCCTCTTCTTCGGCGATTTGAGCGGCAAGGTCTATGCGCTCGATCCGGACACCGGGCGCGAGCACTGGAGCAGCGTCGCCGACGATCACCTTCACGCACGCGTCACCGGCACGCCGATGTATCACGCCGGCCGGCTCTACGTGCCGCTGTCCTCGCTCGAGGAAGTCGCCGGCGCGATGCCCGACTACGAGTGCTGCACGTTCCGCGGCGCCATCGCGGCACTCGACGCGACCACCGGCAAGCAGGTCTGGAAGACGCACACCATCGCCGAAGCGCCGACCAGGCGCGGCAGAAATCCGGCCGGCGCGCAACTCTGGGCACCTTCCGGTGCCGCAGTGTGGTCCGCACCGACGCTCGACCCGGAGCACGACGCGCTCTACCTCGCGACCGGCGACAGCTATTCCGATCCCGCGGCGCCGGAGAGCGATGCCGTGATGTCGCTCGCGATGTCGACGGGCAAGGTCCGTTGGATCCGTCAGGCGACGCACGGCGACGCCTATACGACGGCCTGCGCGGATCCCTCGCCGAAGTCTCAGGTCGCGTGTCCGAAATCGAAGGGCCCCGACCTCGACTTCGGTGCTTCGCCCGTGCTCGCGAAGGATGCGAACGGGCGCAGCGTGCTGCTCGCAGGACAGAAGTCCGGCGTGCTCCATGCGCTCGAGCCCGCGACGGGCAGCGTGTTGTGGCAGAAGACCGTCGGCCGCGGCGGTATCGTCGGCGGCATCGAATGGGGCTTCGCGGTCGCGGATGGCCGCGCCTATGTCGCGCTCGCCGAAGCCTGGGAGCACGGCCCGAACGACGCCGGCGGCATCGTCGCCGTCGACCTCCGCGACGGCGCGACGGTCTGGCAGGTCGGCCCCGCGCAGGGCACGTGCGAAGGACGCAAGCGCTGCAATACCGGCCAGCTCGCCGCGGTGAGCGGAATGCCGGGCGTCGTGTTCTCCGGCGCGCTCGACGGCCATTTGCGCGCGTATTCGACGCAGGACGGCAGTGTGCTGTGGGACGTCGATACGCGCGGGGATTACGCGACCGTGAACGCCATCGCGGCCCGCGGCGGGTCGCTCAACGGTCCCGGCCCGGCCATCGCCGATGGCCGTGTGTTCCTCGTCTCCGGCTATGCGCTCTGGAACCTGTGGACGCCGGGCAACGTGCTGCTCGCGTTCACGGTCGAGGGTCATTGAAAAGCGTGCGCGTTGCGGATGTAAAGCAGCCGCAACTGCGCAGTGAGATCACGCACGCTTTCGTCGCGACCTGATCCCGGGCTCTGAAGAATTCCACGAACGTGCCGCCACTGTCGTTGAATCACCCGGGTCGCCCGCCGGATCCGACAGCCCTGCCTGCCGGATCACGCCCACGACGGACAGTCTTTGCGCGCGCGGCCATCGCCGCGAACAGGAGTTTTGACATGGCGTTTTATGCATGGAACGACAGTTACGCGATGGGGATACCCCTCATCGACCGCCACCACCGGATGCTGGTGGGCTACGTCAACAAGCTCGCCGACGCGCTCGATCACGGCGCCGCCGACCAGATCGTGGGCGAACTGCTGAACGAGCTCGGCGTCTACACCCAGATGCATTTTTCCTACGAGGAGGCGCTGTTCAACGAGCACCACTATCCCGAGGAAGTCGAGCATCGCCACTATCACGAGAATCTCGTCGGGCAGGTGAAGGCCTTCCTGCAGCGCTATCAGGCCGGCTCAGACGGATTGAGCGTCGAGCTTCTCGAATTCCTGAAGCAGTGGCTCAACAATCACATCCTGCGCGAAGACATGGCCTACTCCGGCTTCCTCCGCGAGCGCATGGGGCGCAAGCACTGAGCTCGGGCGCGCGCCTCGCCCGGAGGCGCGCAGCACTTTGCTTCAGGCGGTCGGCGCCGCCGTCCGTCGCGCCCAGCGTTCGCGGATGTAGTCCAGGAGCTCCGTCGCGGAGGCAAAGCGGTCCTTGGGGTCTTTCGCCATCGTGCGGTCGATGATCGGTTGCAGCGCCGCGAACTCCTTCGGCAGCGTCGGCACCGGGTCGTTCGCATGCATGTACAGGAGCGCGATCAGCGAATTCGCCTGATACGGCTTCTCCCCCGTCAGCATCTCGAAGAAGATGGCGCCCAGGCTGTACAGGTCGCTGCGCGCATCGACCCCGGTCGCCGCGCCCTGCTCCGGGCTCATGTAGTACGGCGTTCCCAGCACCTCGCCCGGCATCGTCAGCGTCCACGACCACTCGAGCGCCCGCGAGACGCCGAAATCCATCAGCGCGATGCTGCGATCGGCCCGGAACATGATGTTCTGCGGTTTCAGATCACGATGCACCACGCCCTGGCGGTGGACGTCCTCGAGCGCGATCGCGAGCTGGTAGAGGAAGCCGAGCGCGCGTTTCGGCGCGAGCGGCTTGCCGAGCAGCGGTTTCATGTCGCCGCCCGGGAAGTACTCCATCACGATGTACACGCTGTCGTCGGTGAAACCGTGCTCGTAGATGTGGGCGACGTGGTGGCTGTCGATTTTGGAGTGCAGATTGAATTCCTGCATGAAGCGCTTGAGCTGACCGTCGTCCTCGGTGAGCTCGCCATCGAGGATCTTGATCGCGACGGTCTCGTGCGTGTCCTGCTTGTCCGCGAGGTAGACCGTCGCCATACCGCCCCGACCAATCCGCTTCAGTACGTGATAGCCCTTGATGCGGACGTCCGCGGCTTCCGCCTCGGTCAGCGGCGCGAGCGGCTGCGTCAGGTCGAGATCCGAAAGCTCGACGCTCGTCGCGAGCGCTTCGTGCGTCGCGCGGTCCCGCGCCGCGAGCGCTTCCTTCATCGCTTCGGCGACGCTCTTGCGGTCAATCTGTCTGCTGTCGAGCACGGCCGCGCAGCGTACCCGCGCCACGTCGTCCGGCGCCGCCATACAGACGCCGATGCAGGCGGGAGTCGGCGGCCGCGGAAACGGCAGCTTCGACCCGAGATCGATGAACGCAACGTCGCAGCCCCGCGTCCCGCCCGCCAGTTCGAGCCAGGCCTGAGGATCGAACTCATCGACGTCGGCTTCCGGCCAGTCGATCGACAGCAGCTGCGCGAGCATGAGCCGCAGATCTTCATCGGGATGGACGATCGCAATGCGCATCGACGGGCCTGGTGACAAATCGGACGCCAAGTGTCCCTCCGGCCGGCGGCGATCGTCTACAGCGGACCGCACGATGCGCGCCCGCATCGGCTGCTTCTGCAACACGCGCTTGATCCAGGTCAGTCGCGGGGAACGGGATCACAGCGCGCGGCCCGGTCCTCAAGTCGATTTGCACGCTGGTCGATACCTTACCCGCGGCTGCCGTCATGGTGCAGGCGGATCCCTCTGCCGCGAAGTTCGAACAGGGAATGAAACACGGGAGGCCAGTGTGGGCGAGAAGTCCCCGACTGCCGGATACAAGATCCTCGTCATCGACGACAGCAACACGATCCGTCGAAGCGCCGAGATCACGCTGAAGCACGCGGGTTTCGAAGTGGTCCTCGCCGAGGACGGCTTCGACGCGCTCGCGCAGATCGTCGATCACCATCCGGATCTCATTTTTCTCGACATCATGATGCCGCGCCTGGACGGTTATGCGACGTGCGGTCTCATCAAGCGCAATCTCCAGTTCCGCGACACCCCGGTGATCATGCTCTCCAGCAAAGACAGCGTGTTCGATCGGGCGCGCGGCCGGCTGGTCGGCGCCAATGAATACCTGACGAAGCCTTTCACCAAGGAGGGCCTGCTCGAGGCCGTCCGGGCGCATTTGGCCGCGCCGCATTCAACCGAGGAGAACCCGCATGTCCGTCAAGAGAGTACTGGTCGTCGATGATTCCGCGACCGAGCGTCACATGTTGAGCGAGCTGCTCACGGCGCACGGTTACGAGGTGTTCACCGCCGAATCCGGCGAGGATGGCATCGAAAAGACCAAGCAGCTCAGGCCCGACCTCGTGCTCATGGACGTCGTCATGCCGGGACTCAACGGATTCCAGGCCACCCGCATGCTGACGCGTGACGACGCGACGAAGAACATTCCGGTCATCATGTGCACGACGAAATCGCAGGAGACCGACAAGGTGTGGGGCCTGCGGCAGGGCGCCGCGAGCTATGTCACGAAGCCGGTCGACGAGGGCGAGCTGCTCGAGCAGATCGCCGCGCTCAACTGACATGGGCAAACGCACCAGCCTCGTCGAGTTCCAGCGCGAGTTGCTGGAACGCCTGAGCGTCGCGCCGCGCGGCGAAGCGCTCAATGCGCTGCTCGCCGTCGCGCTCGGTGACGAGCCCTGGCTCATCGGTCTCGGCGACATCTCCGAAGTGCTGCCGGTCCCGCCGATCGAGACCGTGCCGTGGACGAAACGCTGGCTGCAGGGCGCGGTGAACGTGCGCGGCCAGGTATACGGCGTGGTGGATCTCGCGGCGTTCGTCGGTGCCGGGGCAGCGGCCGCCGGCCCGGGCGCGCGCATCCTGCTCGTGCACCGGCGCATCGCCAACGCCTGTGCGCTGCTGGTACCGCGCGTCATCGGACTGCGCAACCCGACCTCGTTCATCGCGGATCTCGCGATGCCGGGCGATGCGCCCTGGGTCCGAACCATTCACGTCGACGCGGAGAAGCAGCGCTGGTCGGAGCTCGATCTGCGTCGCCTCACGTCGCATCCCACTTTTCTCGAGGCCGCGCTGTAGGCCGGGCTCCGGCTCCGCGCACAGCCCACCCGAACAACACTGGAGGTTTTCATGTCAGCGAACAACACTGCGCCGGCCGGCCAGAGCGGAAAGGACAGCGGCTCGTCCGGCGCCGGAGGCGGCAAGGTCGCCCATCTGTTCGGCGCGAAGAAGAAGAGCGGAACGCGCAGCGCGGCGCTCGGCTCCGCGCAGCTCCACATGCTCGCCGGCGCCCTCTGTGCAGGCGCGGTCGGCGTGTTGCTGTTCGCGGCGGCGGGCGCGGGCGTGACGGCGGGCTTCCTCGTCACGGCGGGACTCGCGATTGCGCTCGTCGGCAGCGGCGTCGCGGTACTCGCGAAGCTCTCCAAGGCGGCAGCCGCGGCGCAGAAGTCGCTCGAAGAGCAGACGGCGAAGCACGCGACGGAATCCCAGCGCAACCAGTCGGCGATCCTGCGTCTCCTCGACGACATGGGCGCGCTGGCCGATGGCGATCTGACCGTGAAGTCGAAGGTGACCGAGGACATCACGGGCGCGATCGCCGACTCCGTGAATTACACGGTGGGCGAGCTCCGCAGCCTCGTGACCCGCGTGAACGACGCTTCCGCGGAAGTGCTGCAGAAGACGACGGGCGCCGAAGCGCTCTCCGTCACGGTGCTCGAGGCCGCGCAGCGACAGGCCGACCAGATCAAGCTCGCCAGCACGCAGGTGATGGGCGTCGCGGACTCGGTGAAGGACGTCTCGAGCAAGGCGACGGACTCGGCGCGCGTCGCGGGGCGCTCACTCGAGGCGGCGGAAGCCGGCGGTGCCGCGGTGGAGAACTCCATCAAGGGCATGAACGAAATCCGCGAGAACATCCAGGAGACCTCGAAGCGCATCAAGCGTCTCGGCGAGAGCTCGCAGGAAATCGGCGAAATCGTCGAGCTCATCTCCGACATCACCGAGCAGACGAACGTGCTCGCCCTGAATGCGGCCATCCAGGCCGCCGCGGCGGGTGAAGCGGGCCGCGGCTTCGCGGTGGTCGCCGAGGAAGTGCAGCGTCTGGCCGAACGATCCGGCGAAGCCACGAAGCAGATCGGCAATCTCGTGAAGACGATTCAGCGCGACACGCAGGACGCGGTGGCCGCCATGGAGCGCAGCACGGTCGGCGTGGTGGAAGGCGCGAAGCTCGCCGACGCGGCGGGTGATTCGCTGCGCCAGATCCGACAGGTGTCGAACGATCTCGCCCGCATCATCGAGGACATCTTCGGCAAGACGAAGGAACAGGCCGTGGTCGCGGACGAAGTGGCGAACACGATGCAGTCGATCCTCGGCATCACGGACGAGAACACGCGGGGCACGATGCAGATGACGGAATCCGTCACCCAGCTCGCGAGCCTCGCGAGCGAGCTCAAGCAATCGGTATCCGGATTCAAGCTCTAGACGGAGCGTACGCCCAATGATCGCTCAAACGGACATGGACGCCCTGCGCATCGTCGCTCCGGAAATCGACCGGGTCCTCGCGCTGACCGCGTCCGCCCTGACCGACGGCGCCAACGCCGAGCTCGCGCGTCAGTGCGAGCGCGATCTGCATCGTCTGCGCGGGGCCTTCGAGATGGCGGCGGCGCCGGGACTCGCACGCTTCTGCGAATGCTTCACCGCGGGGTACTGCGCGAGCCTCGCCGATCCCGCGAATCGCAGCCGCTGGAACGCGCTGCTCGAACGCGCGCTGGCCGCGCTCAAGCGCTGCGTCAGAGACGCCGAGCACAACGGTGCAGTGCAGTCCATGCTGCTCTTCCCGCTCTACGTGGACATGAAGCGCGCGCTCGGTGAGGACAAGGTCAGCGCGAGCGATCTGTACTATCCCGAGGTCGATGTCGAACGCAGCCGCGGCGAACCGGTCACTCTGCCTGCGCAGGACTCGACCGCGGTCGCGAAACTCGCCCGCGGCCGCTATCAGCGGGCACTGCTCGCCTGGCTGCGCGGCGACGGCGTAGCGCCGGCCGCGATGCTGCGGGCCGTGACGACGGTCGACCAGTTGTTCGGCGCGCAATCGAATTTCTGGTGGGTGGCCTGCGGCTTCCTCGACGGCATCCGGGCCGGCGGCTTCACCATAGACTCCCATCTCAAGCGCATCTGCGCGCGCATCGATCTGCAGATTGCCCGCATCTGCGACGGGGCGAACCTCGTCTCCGACGCCCTGCTGCGCGAGATGCTGTACTTCATCGGCCGCTGCACGGTCGACACCACGCGGATCAGCGAACTGCGCGAGGCTTATGCGCTCGACGACGACGCACGTAACGGCGCCGCGGAGAGCGACGATCCCGCGGCGCGTGCCGCGGCGCTGAGCGCGGTACATACCGCCCAGCGTACGTTGGAAGGCCTCGCTGGCGGCGGTGCCGGCGCGGAAGCGGCTTTCGATGCCGCGATCGAGCGGCTCAACGCCTGCATCGACACGCTGCGCGAGCCCGCAGTGAAGGCGGCGGGCAACGCCGTCGGTACCGAAGCGCAGGAGCTGCGCTCGGGCGGACGGAACTACGAGAAAGACGCCGTCTCGCTCGCCGGCCTGCTGCTCGCGCTCGAGCGGGTGCTCGACGAGCGCACCGCCCAGCCCGGCGCGACGGCCGAGCTCAATGCCCTGCTCGAAGGGGGAACCACGACCGGCGGCACGACGAACCGTCTCGATGCAGCGCTCGGGCAGGAGATCCGCAAGAGTCTCAAGCAGGTCGAGCATGCACTCGAGAGCCTGACCGCGGCCGCCGTGCCGCGCGACGTCGCACCCGCGCTGAATCCGCTGCGCCGGGCCGGGGCCGCGCTCGCGATCGCGAGCCAGACCGAGGCCGCGCAACTGCTCGCGCACGCCGAAGGCCTGGTGCGCGAGCTCGCGGACTCGCCGACGCCCGAAACGCAAATCGAGACGCTCGCCGAATGCCTCGGCGGCGCCGAGTTGTTCGTCGAGGCCGCGTGCCGCGGCAGCAACGGTCGCGAGGTGATCCTGCCGCTGCTGCGCAAGCTCGGCCTCGCCCCTGCCGACGAGCCGCCCGGCGAGCCGGCCGCGACCCAGCCGGCGACGGTCGAACAAGCGCTCGCACTCGAACGTCGCGGCGTGCAGGACCTGTTGCACAACTGGCAGCGCTCGAGCGAACGCGTCGTCGATGAATTGAAGAACAACCTGCAGGCGATCCACCAGGACGCGCTGCTCGTCGCCGATCGCGAAGTTCGCGAACGATCCGCGCACGCGCTGTCGCTGCTCCAGGCGGCGCCGCCGGCGATAGATCCGCAACTGCGCGACGCCGTCGCCGCCGTCGGCGGCGTGATGGGCGGCCGCGGCCAGGCGCCGGCGGCCGTCGACGTCGCTTCCGATCCCGAGGTGCTGGACGTCTATCTCGAGGAAGCGCGCGAAGTGCTCGATACGGTACGTGCGCATCTCGCGAGCGACGCGCGCACGCCGGAGGGTCTGCGCGAAGTCCGCCGCTATTACCACACGCTGAAGGGCAGCAGCCGCGTCGTCGGCCTCGTCCACATGGGCGAAGTGGCGTGGAGCGTGGAACGCCAGTTGAATGCCTGGCTCGATGCCGACCTCGACGCGACGCCGGCATTGCTCGCCGCCGTCGGCGCGGTCGCCGAAGCGTTCGCGGGCTGGGTGGAGAATCTCGCCGATCACGGCAGCACCGGCGTCGATGCCGCGGCACTGCAGGCCGGGATTGACGCCTTGACGCCGGCCAGCGCCACCGCGCCGGAGCCCGTCCCGGCGGCGCAAGCCGACGTCGAACCCGAGCCCCCCGCCGCGGGCGCGGCGCCGAATCCCGATCACGTGCGCCTCGGTCCCGAGTTCACCGTCTCCCGCGCGCTCCTCGACATCTTCCGCTCCGAAGCCGCGCAGCACCTCGCTACCCTGCGCACGGACGCCGACTCGGCCGCGCCGGGCGATACCGTGCGGCGCACCGCGTTGCGCGCCGCCCATACGCTGGCCGGGATCGGGCGCACCGTACGCATCGACGCCGTCGCGGGACTCGCCGCCGCGCTCGAAGCGTGGCTCGAGCGCATGCTCGACGCCGGTGCGGCGATGGAGGAGGAGTGCCGCGCGCTGTTCGTCGAAGCCGTCGACAGTCTGGGCGCGATGCTCGCGACCATCGAGGGCGAAGCGCTGCCCATCGCCGACACCGCGCTCCGCGACAAGCTCGAAGCCGCGGCTGCCGCGGTCGTCGCCGCCGAGGAAGCGGCATTCGTCGAACAGGAGATCGCGATCCCGGCCGCGCTGCTCGAGGCGGCGTTCATGCAGGGCGTGAATCCGGAAATCCTGCCCGTCGTGCTGGACGAGGCCCACGACCTGGGCGCCGCGATTGGGCGCGAGCTCGTCGGCTGGCGCGAGTCGCCCGACGAGGAAGCGCACGGCGAAGCGGTCGTACGCCATCTGCACACGCTGAAGGGCTCGGTCCGGGCCGCGGGCGCGATGCAGCTCGGCGACTTCGCGCATGCGAGTGAAGCGCGCATTCAGACCATGCTGCTCAACGAGACCGCGGATCCCGAGTGGCTCGAAGCGCTGCAGCAGTGGTTCGACACGTGGCTCATCGCAATCGACGCGCTGAAGTCGGCGCGTGCCGGCCAGCTCGGCGGCGCGGCGCAACGAAGCGTCGCCGAAGGTCAGCGCCCCGCGCCGCGCGCGACCGGCCAGCTACGGGTCGCGACGGAAACGGTCGAACACCTCATCGAAGCCTCGAGCGAGCTCGGGCTCACCCGCGCCCGTACCGCGAACGAAGTGGACGGGATCGGTCAGGGTGTCGCGGATCTCAAGGAATCGATCGTGCGCCTGCGTCAGCAGATCCGCGAAGTCGAGATCCAGGCGGAATCGCAGATGAGCGCCCGCCAGACGCAGATCGAGGAAGACAACGCCGCCTACGATCCGCTCGAGTTCGACCGCTTCACGCGCCTGCAGGAGCTCACGCGTCAGATGGCGGAATCGCTGCACGATGTCGTGACGGTGCAACAGAACCTGCAACGCCACCTAGACGACGTCGAGGAAGTCCTGGAGCGCCAGGGCTCGCTCAGCCGGGACATGCACGGCGCGCTCATGCGCATCTATGCCGTGCCGTTCGGGACGGTGACCGAACGTCTCGAGCGCGTGGTGCGGCAGGCCACGTCCGCGCTCGACAAGGCCGTGCGCCTCCACGTGCGCGGCGCCGAGGTCGAGCTCGACCGCGGCATTCTCGATCGCATCGTCGGACCGCTCGAGCACCTGCTGCGCAATTCTATCGCGCACGGCATCGAAGCCGGCGCGGAACGTCTCGCCGCGGGCAAGCCCGCGGCCGGCCGGCTCGACGTCGTGGTGCGCCAGGATGCGAACCGCGTGACGATCGAAGTGAGCGACGACGGGCGCGGTCTCGACCTCGCGAGGATCCGCGCCAAGGCGGAGACCGCGGGCATCGTCGCGCCGGGCGCGGAGCTCACGGAGCAACAGTTGCGCGCGCTGATCTTCGCGCCCGGACTCAGCACCGCGGAGTCGGTGACGGAGGTGTCGGGGCGCGGCATCGGCATGGATGCCGTGCGCAATGCCGTGCAGACGCTCGGCGGGACCATCGACATCCGCACGGAAGCAGGCCGCGGGACGACGTTCCTGGTGCACCTGCCGCTCACCGTCGTGGTCGTCTCCGTCGTCACCGTGATGGTCGGCGGGCGTCAGTTCGCGATCCCCGCGAATCTCGTCCGGCAGGCGCAGCGGATGAACGGGACGGCGCTGCGCGAGCTCTACGCCCGCGGCGAATCGGCGTGGCAGGACGAGCGCTATCCGTTCCACCACTTGAGCGAGCTCATCGGCAAGCGCGTCGCGCCCACCGTGAACGAGCGCGGCAACATGGTGCTCTACCTCGGCGCGGACGAACGCCGCGTCGCGATTCACGTCGACAGCCTGTCCGTCACCCAGGACGTGACGCTGAAAGACATGGGCCCGCAGCTCGGCCGCGTGCCGGCTCTCGCCGGTGCGAGCGTCACGGGCGCCGGGCGGGTGCTGCTCGTGATCGATCCACTGCAGATGGTGAGCCGCGTGGCCGCGGCGAAGCGCGAGGACGACAAGACGAAAGGCGCCGCACGGCGCCAGCCGCTCGTCCTCATCGTCGACGACTCGATCACCGTGCGCAAGGTCACGAGCCGGTTGATGGAACGCGCGGGCTATCGCGTGGCGACGGCGAAAGACGGTGTCGAGGGTCTCGAACAGATGCACGCGAAACGGCCGGACATCGTGCTGCTCGACATCGAGATGCCGCGCATGGACGGCTTCGAGTTCACGAAGCACGTCCGCAGCGAGGCAGCGACGGCTGCGCTGCCGATCGTGATCATCAGCTCGCGTACGGCGGACAAGCACCGTCAGCACGCGGAACGTCTCGGCGTGAATCTCTTCCTCGGCAAGCCGTACGAGGACGACCGGCTCCTCGCGGCGGTGGCGTCTCTGGTCGGTGGTGAAGGAACCGACGCGCTGCCGCGCACCGGCACGTGAGGAGCGCCGAGGATCAGCGGGCGGGCGTGAAGCTCGCGCCTTCCCGCGCGGCCGGCGCGGCGTCGAAGAGCAGGAAAGCGCGGTCCCCCTTCACGTTCATGTAGGAGACCGCGGCGCCGCGACGCCACTGAAAGCTCCGGCCGTCGCCGTCCGCGCCCGCCGCCCAGCGCCAGGGCGCGAAGCCCTGCATATTGCCCACGATAGAAATCCAGTACGGCTGCCCGCCCTCGAGCACGATCGGCTCGTCGAGATCGGCGTCGAAGCGGAACGCGTCGTTGCCTGCGGCCTCGCGCTTGAAACGCTTCACCTGACGGCGGGCGACGACCCCCGCATCGTCCTCGGGCGCGAACGCGGGCTCGCTCACCGCCGGCTTCTGCCGGTAGACCGTGATCGTGAAACCATGTTCGGGCAACGGCTGTCCCTCGCCCCACCACGCCATGCGCGCAATTTTCGTCGTACGGTGCAACGTGACGTTGTCGAAGGCGGCGCTGTCGGAATCGAGACCGTCCGCGGCGATGGTCTGCTGCGAGTCGACGAAGCCGCCGGCCGGCCTGGCTGCGGGTTGGGCATAGACCTGGATCGCGAGCGCGCCCTGCGTCGTCGCGAGCAGCGCGGCGGCGAGCGCGGGCCCGGCGCATCGCCGCGCCGGCACACTCCCCGGAATCACCGCCGCGTCGCTCAATGCAAGCCCACGCGTCGGCGGTATTCCGCGACGACGCGATCGGCGCTCGCGAATCCTTCGAGCCGCAGCCACGGCTCGCCGGGCTTCGCCCGCATGAAGACGACGGGGATGTGATTCATCTTGTCACCGCGAAATGTCTTGAAGGCCTTTTGCAGCGCGATGCTGTTCTCGACGGAGCCGGTATAGAACTGCCAGCTCGGCCCGGCCTCGAACTTCTCCGCATAGGCCGGCAGCGGACCGCTCACCGTGTCGTTCTCGGGGTCGATGGAAATGGAGACGAGGTGCGGCATCGGACCGTCGGCGGCGAGCTTGTCCTGCACCTGGGCGAACGTGCGGCTCAGGATCGGACAGATCGCCGTGCAGGTCGTGAAAATGAAGTTCACGAGCACCGGACGACCGTCGTCGAGCTCGGCCGGGAATTCGACCTTGCGGCCGTCGTGACGCTGCATGCCGAGCTTCGGGATCTCGACGCGGTCCTCCGCGCGTTTGACGTCCTGCGGGGCGTTCGCCAGGTGCTGAGCGTGCATGTCGTGGTTCATGCCCGAATGGTCCATCTGCGAATGATCCATGGGCGCCATGTCTTCGGCCCGCACACCGGATGCGGCACCGAGCCCGAGGCAGGCGATTGCGATCCATGCGCCGCGCGTCAGGCGCCTGCAGCCGCCGGTTTCGTGCATCTCGTCGTCCTCTCTCGTCTCGTCCTTCAGGGTACCGTCCACTCGCCCTCGGCGACCAGCGCCGTGTCGTCCGGCTTCTCGTAGCGGACGACGTAAGCGCCTTTCGAGGCATGGCGCTGCCCGGGCCCGAGACTCAGGCGCGGATAGACCGTGGTGCCGCTCTGGTGCGCGCGGGGCCCGCCTTCCCGGGCCAGCGCCGCGATCTCGGCCGCCGCGTCGAGGCGCTTGGCGTTCGGCAGGACGCGATTGCCGCCGGGCTTCCTGACACCGAGCGCGGCACGGTCGCGCGCCTCCTGCTCGGCCTTGCTGGCCTCGCGCCTGCTCAGCATATTCTCGGCGCGCTCGATCAGATAATCCCGATAGAGATTGTCGAGCATCTCGGCCGTCGTGTTCGTGAGGAAGCTGATCGCGAAGAAGACCTCGGACTGCAGCGGCTCGTCGACGATTTCGACCTTGGACATCTTGCTCCAGGAACGGAAGTAGGCGAGGTTCGCGCGCCGCTTCGCCGGCAGCTCGTAGGGATAGACGATCTTCGACGCGGCGCGCCAGGCTGCGGGCAGCGGCGCGTAATCCGGCCGGCCGAGCGTCGCCGAGACGAGATACGTCGCGCCTGCGACGGGCTGCGTCGCGGCAAGATCATCGGGCCTCGCGAAGAGCATGACGTGATCGCCGGCGCGCACGCCGGCGAGCGCGGACGCGAGACCGCCCGTTCCCAGCACGCGCTCGTCGGCCTTCACCTCGGCGCGCGCGAGGGCTGCGGCGAACGCTGCGCCGGCGCTGCGGCCCGGTTCGTCGTCGTGACGGATCGCGATCACCCGCGACGGCTTCGTGCCGCCCACCGGCGCGATCGCGTCGGCCGCGACCGCCGCCTCGAGCCGCACGCCTTGCGAGAAATACAGACCGTACTGCGATGTCACGGGCGGCGCCGGCACGCTCGGGAACCACAGTGGCAGATGCTGCGCTTCGCAGAACTCGTGCACGGGCGCCCAGTCGGAGTCGGAGATGCCCGAGATGAGCGCGAATGCGGGCTGACGACGGTAGAACTCGCCGAGCTGTGCGCCCCAGGTCTTCGCATCGCCCTTCAGCTCCCAGACCTCGAGCGCCCATTTGCGCTCCGTCCCGAGCACGAGCTCCGCGGCCGTGACCATGTGGCGGCGACGGGCGCGATGCAGGCCCGGCACGGTGCTCGCGTTCTTCTGATCGAACGCGCGCCGCAGCGTGTCGAGCATCGCCTGACGCCGTGCCGGCGCGACGCCCGGCGCAATCACCGTGGCGAAGTGGATCGTCTCCTGCTCCGCACCCGGCGAACGTTCGCGCGAGAGCTGCTTCAGGTAGGCGACGATCGCGGCGGAGTCCTCGGGCCCGAGGTCGTAGCGCGGCATCATCACGCCGAGCGTCCGTCCGTCGGCCGTCGTGCCCTCGCGGATCGCGGTGGTGAGCGTTTCCTCGTCGTAGTCGGCATGTGCCTGGTTGAAGGCCTTGCCGCGTCGCGGATCCATGGTCGCGACGACGCGTTCGGCATCGTTGAACAGGGCCTTGCCGGTGATGGGCGGCACGATGATGTCGCCCTCCACCGAGCCCATGCCGCTCTTGCGATGGCATTGCGCACACGCGGCGCCGCGGCCGTCGACCGGCGTCTCGTTCGCGCGGGAACCGTGCAGCGGCTGGCCCGAGGGCAGCATGCCCTCTTCGTAGATCATGCGGCCGCGTTCGAGCACGGAGGGTGCCGCCGCCGCGAATCCGCAGACGAAGAACAGCGCCAGCGCCGCGCCCAGACGGCGCGCGAGGTTCGGATCGAGGCGCCGCGGCGAAGGCGGCGCGCCGCGCCGCATGCTCATTTGATTTCCACGAGCTCGAAGTCGTAGATCAGCACTTCGTTCGGCGCGATGTCACCGCCGACGCCGCGCTCGCCGAAGCCGAGCTTCGGCGGAATGACGAGCTGCCACTTCGAGCCAAGCGGCATTTCGGCGACGGCGTCGCGCACGCCTTCCGGTGTGATGCCCGTCATCTTCACCGTCGCAGTCTGATCGCCCTGCGTGCCGACGAACTCCATGCCCGCGGTCGTGGTGCCGCGGAACCTGCAGACTATCGTGTCGTCCTTCGTCGGCTTGCGGCCGGCGCCGGCCTTGACCACTTTGTACTGCACGCCGTTCGACAGCTCTTTCACGCCTTCCCTGCTCTTGTTCGCGGCGAGGAAGGTGTCCGCCTTCTTCGCGTTCTCCTGTGCGGCGAGCTGGCGGGTGACGCGCGATTTGCGGACGAGCTCGGCCATGAACTTGTTCATGATGTCCTTGAGCTCGGCTTCGGAGATCGCGATGCGCTCACCGGACATGCCATCGCGCAGTCCGCGCACCATGGCCTCGACGTTGATCTCGACCTGATCCTTCTTGAAATTGCGTGCGGTCTGCACGCCGATGCCATAGCTCAGGCGATCCTGTTCCGTCTTCAGCGCGGGCGCTTCGTCCTTGGCATGGACCGCAACGGTCCACGCCAGAGCCATGAGGGCGAGCGCAAGAGGCTTCGGTGTCATGTCATTTCCTTGTACGTGTGAGAGGGGATCGCGGCGCACGGAGCAGACGTCCGGTGGGCGCCGCCGTCAGGATACCAACGTTGCGACCGCTCGAATCTCGAGGGCGCTCGAGCCGACGACGCGGTCCGATCGGGCGTTGCCCGGTGGCCGCGGCGTGCGGCACCGGAACGCGGGCACTGCGCCCGCGTTCCGGAACCTCGTCAGCGCGCGATGTGGTTCTCGGGCAGCGGATTCACGAGCAGATGGCTCGACGCCACTGCAGCGCCATCCGGATTCGCCTCGCCCGCGGCGGCCGGCGTCGTGGTGACGCTGAAGTTGCCGTTGACGTTGCGCTTGCCCCCGGCGGTGTCGAGCGTGCCGTAGACGACGCCGCTGAGCGCGTAGGACACGCTGCCGTCGGCGTCCGTCACGGTCTTCAACACCACGCGGGAGATGTGCCCGCTCAGGCTCGTCGCGCCGTCGTTGAATTCGAGCGTGCCGTCCTTGAACGTCGCGGCGCCCGAGCGCGGATCGCCGCTGGAGGGTTTGGAAGTGGTGAGGCTGATCGGACGGCCGCTCACCGCGATCTCGTGATCGGCAGTGATGCTCATGCTGCCCGATTCCACGCCGCCCTGGTTCGGGTCGGGGAGGACGAGGGGCAGGCCCCATGCCGCCGAGACCAGCGAGGCGGCGAGACCGATCGAGGCCAAGGTCTTGTGCACGATGTTCATAGTCGTAATCCTTCTGGATGTGTGTCGCTGATCCGTCTGTCGCCGCGCTTCGTAGCGTGCACGGCACGTTCCGGACCCTTGCTGCAAGAAACCCTCGTGGCGAATCCGGCCGCCCGGGCGCTGTGTTCGTTCGAAGCGATGATGTTCATCTTCCCTTCTCCCTCCACGCAGATGCCCGTTAGTCCGTTTCCGCCTTCGCCTCACGCCGCGGTAAAGCGGCGCGAGGCTGCATCGACCCGCGCTACGCTCAGTTCAGCGTGACGGTCGCCGTGGCCGGAGCCGACGTCAGACCGCCGTAGTTCAGCTGATACGTGAACGTATAGGTTCCGCGCTTCTGCACCTGACGCTGGGCCGGGGTCAGCCCCGTTCCCACCGGCGTCAGGGCGATGTTGCACGAACCCGAAGTCGGAGCGCAGGTCAGGGTCGCCGTGGCGCCGCCGTTGACGGAGTTCAACGTACCGACCGTCACCGTACCGCCGGACGCCGAGGACGGCGTGTCGTTGGTGCGGATGTTGAAGCTGACGGTCTGCGTCGAGTTCGTCGTCGACTGCGTCGCGGGGAACGTGAAGCTGTCGCTCACGGTTACGGGCGCAACCAGCGTGGTGGCCGACGACGGGGTGGCGGCGAAAGCCGAGCTGCCCCAGGCGTTGGCCCGTACGCGGAAGCTGTAACGTGTGGCCGGCTGCAGACCCGTCGTCGGCAGCGACGTTCCGGTCGCTGCGTTGTTCAGGGTCGTCCAGCCGTTCCCGTCACACGGACTCGCCACGGTGTTCGCACACTGCTGCTGCTGCACCGTGTAGTTGACCGCAGCGGAAGAACCGTTCCAGCGGATCGTCATGGACGTGCTCTGGATGTTGTTCGGCCCGGCCATCGTCGGAGTCGATGGGACACGCAGCGTGGTCAGTGTCTTCGCGTTGGAGTACGGCAGGCCCGGATGCCCGGCCACCACCGGCTGCGCGAAGTACGTATACGTCGTACCCGGCGCTGCGGTCGTGTCGGCCCACGGACTGCCGGCCGCGGCGGAGAACGTCGTACGACCGCTCGTGCAGGTCCCAAAGGTCTGCGTGCCCGTGCAGCGCACGGCGCTATAGGAGTCCACGCTGAACGAGAGGTTCGACCACGTCAGATCCACCTGCGTCTTGCCGGGCGCGCTCACCGCATTGAGGTCGGCGATCGCGAGGCTCACCGCCGTCACGTTGATGTTGACCGGCGCCGACTTCTGCACGCCGTCCTTGCCGACGACCGTCACCGCGTAGCTGTACGCATTGCCGGGCGTGAGGCTCGTGTCGGCATAGGGACCGGCCGCGACCGTCGAGGTCATGTCGGGTGTACGGTCGACTTCGAACGTCACCGCGTTCGGGTTGTCGTTCGTCCAGTCGAGCGACACCGCCCACGGGGTGAGCGAGCCGTTGACGATCTGGAGAGCCGATACCGGCTGCGGTGCCGTGGTCACGTTCAACGAGGCGTCGGCCGTGCCGTCCGCACCCGAGATCGTCACCGTATAGGCGTAATCGGAGTTCGCACTCACGTTCTCGTCCGTCCACGTCGTCGTGCCCGTGAGACCCGACGCAACGGGGGTGCCGTCACGGCTGATCGTCGCGTTCAGGCCCGCCGTGTTCGCGTTCGCCGGATACGTCCAGCTCAGCACGACGCTCGTCGCCGTGTGGGTCTGCGTGAACGTGGCGATGGCCGGCGCAGTCGTCACGTCCTTCGAGACCGTGAACGCATTGCCGTTCGCGCCGGTCACCGTCACCGCATAGCTGAAGGCCGCATTGGCAGCCAGCCCGGCATCGGTGTAGGTGTCCGCGGCCAGAATCTGCGCCCCGGTCAGCGTGGCGACGACATCGCCGTTGCGGGCGATCTCCACCTTCTGGAGGGCGCTGAGATTCGGGTTCGCGTTCGCCCAGCGCAGCGTCACGGCGCTCGCGGTCACGTCACCGGCCCGGGCAGCTTCGAAGCTCGCCGGCACGGCGTCGGTGGTCGCGGAGACCGTGTTGCTGTGGATCGAGGAGCCGTGTTTCGCGACGACATCGAAGAAGTACGTCGTGTTCGCCGCGAGACCCGTGATGACGGAGTTGAGATCGGTCAGCGAGGCATTCACGTCGGCGAGGGCATCGGCCGCGAAGCCGTCCTCGACCTGGTAGCTCGTCGCGTTCTGCGACGAGGTCCAGCTCAGCGCGACGGAGCTCGAGTTCACCGTCCCCAGCGTCAGCGTGAAGGTGCCGGGCGGCGTGAGCTGCAGGAGGGCCTGCGACCACGCGGTCGGCTTGATCGAGGTCTTCGGATCGCTATACGGCGTCATAGGACCCTGCTGGGCCGAGTTGTACGCACCGACGCGGAACGCGTAGTCCGTATTCGGCGTGAGCGTGGCACGCTCGATGGACGCCGACTCGGTATTCGCGATCGCGGTCGAGACCGTCTGCCAGGCATTGGCGTCGAGGATCGGTTCATCGCCGTTGTAGCCGGTGATGGGCTGCATCTGCACCATGAAGCCGATTTCGTTCATCGGGTTGCCGAGGTTGGCAGGCTTGTCTTCCACCAGCGTCGCCGGCGTCGGATCCTGCCAGGTCAGGTCGATCTTCTGCGCATCGGCGGTCGCGCTGAGCGTGCCGGGTGCGGTCGGAGCGACGACCGACGCCTTCGTGTCCATCACGAACGGACGCATGAAGTCGTTTTCCTCATGGCCCAGGATGTGACAGTGCCAGACGTACTCGTTGTCGAAGTCCTCGAGCCTGTTCTGCACGAGCAGCGGGTTGTTGGTCTGCGGATCGATCTGCGTGAAGCCGGTGGTCACACCCACTTCCTGCGAGGGATCGTCCGTGCGCACGCTGCGCGGCTGACCGAAAGGCGTCTTCGGGGCAACGGCCTTGACCGCGACGATGACGTCCTCGAGCGGATTCATCTTCACGGTTTCCTTCCAGCCGACTTCGTTCGCTTCCGGCGGCTTGATCGTGCCGTCCCAGCCCACGCGGTTGATCAACTGCACATTCACGAGGTGGAAGTGCACGGGGTGCGCGTCGACGCCGTTGTGGGTGATCTTCCAGATCTGCACCTGGCCCTGCGGAATCGTCTCCGTCGTCGGGTCGATGTAGTTCAGCGGAATCGTCGTCTGGGTCAGCGCGCTCGTGAACGGGAGCTCGACACCGAGCGTCGCGTTCATGCGGCCGTAGAAGGGTTCGAAGAGCTCCTGAATCGCCTTGTTCTGCACGTCGTAGGCCGTCGTTGCAGAGCTCACGTTGTCGGGATTGGCGAGATCGTAGCGATCCATGATCGCCATGGCGGCGGCACCGCCACCGCTCATCGTCGCGGTGGCCTTGGCCTGCGTGCCGCCCGCCGGCGGATCGATGGTCACCTTGAGGGGCGCGGCGAGGACCTGCGGCAAACCGGCGGCGGCCAGCGTCACGCCGGAGACCTGGCCCGTGGCCGAGACCGTCGCCGTGGCGGCGACGGAGGTGACGGGCACGTCGTGGGCATCGGTCAGCGTGACCGCGGGCGGGGACGCCTGGCTGTAGCCCGTGCCGCGCACCGTCACGACCACCCGGCTCGGCACCTGGCCGAACGTCACGGTCGGGGCGGCGGTATAACCCGCGCCGGCACTGCTGAGCGAGAGGCCCTGCACGATGCCGGGATGCGCGGGATCCATGATGGCCGTGGCGGCGGCCTGCGTGCCGCCGGCCGGCGGCGCGGCGAGCGTCACCGGCGGCATGAACGTGTAACCCGTACCGCCGCCGCTCAACGCGAAGGAGTTGACACGCAGGGCTTCACCCGCGACCGGGGTATCCGTCGCGTAGAACTTCGGCAGGTTCGCGGAACCCGTGAAGATCGACGCGTAGTTGTCGCCGTAGGTCGTGCCGAGTGCGTCGTTATAGGCGATCTGGCCCGCGACCGGCGGATCCTGCACGGCCTTGTACGCCGCGTGCAGCGCGTCGTTGAGCGCCACGGCATCGAGCGGTGCGGCCGGCGCGGCGGCCCGGACGTGGATCTGCATCACCGTACGCGTATTCGGACCGTAGCCGGGCTTCGTGCTCGGCGCGCCGCCGGCATCGGTCTGATCACCGTTGCCGGTGTAGTAGTCGCTACGCGGGTCGAAGCCCGGGTTCGGCGCCGGCCCATCGTTGTAGAGGATCAGCGTCTTGCCCGCGAACTGCGAGAAGTCGACCACGACGTCCGCCCGTTCCGCCGGTCCGAGGTAGAGGGCGTGGCAGTCCGGATAGCAGGCCTGCGAGGGATCCTCGTTCTGCGAGACGTTCAACACGGTGGCGGTGCGGCGGTTGTAGTCGTAGTTCTCCGGCACGGGCTTGACCGTGCTGACATTCGGCATCAGGCCCGCTTCATTGCCGATCTGGTACATGACCGGACCGACGGTCGTCGGATCGGGTACGCCACCCGCGCGGGAGTCGGTCGGCCAGTTGTACGGGAAGCCCGGGGTTGCCGTGGCCGGCACCATCTTGACCTCGGTGCAGTCCTCGATGTCGGTCGGCGCGTTCGGGCTGCCGTCGCAGAGCTTCAGGCCGGGGCTGTTGAGCGGATCCTCGGGGTTCGTCGTGTTCTTGTCGGCGGCGACGTAGAATCCGAGGTTCAGGAAGCGGTCGTTGCCCGCGGCGAGGATGCGGAAGCGATAGGCCTTCGGATCCACGGTCATCGTCGGATACGCGGTACCGTTGACGACCGAGGTGTCCATGAACGCTTCCGGCGTCGTCGTCTCGTCACCGTAGGCACCGGTGGGCAGCGCGTACTGCGCCGGGAACACCGGCCAGAACCACGGCCCCCAGTCCCAGCGGCCGACGGCGTTCGCGCCGCCCTTCTGGTTCGGATCCTGGTTCGTCTCGTAGACGTGCGGGAACCACAGGTCGCCGGGCTGGCCCCAGGTCATCGGATCCCACAGCGCGTCCTGCGTGTCGATGTCCGCCGGTACGAACGTCTTGTCCTGGATGACGAGCGGGATCTGCTCGCCGGGCAGACCGCCCGCGGCGAGGATGGTTTCCGCCTGCGGATCCGTCAGCACGTAACCCGCAGCTTCGCCCGCATACACGTTCAGGCGCGTGAGGCCCGAGGTGTGGTCGTGGTAGAACATGAAACGCGCGCTCTGGTCGTTCGTCCAGTACAGCGTCGCGGAGCCCTCACCCGGATCGACCATGTCGGGCACGTTCTGGAAGCTCTGACCCTTCTTGTAGTGCGCACCCGTATCGCCGACCGGCACGGTCCACTGGTGCGGCGTACCATCGGAAATCCACGGCGTGAGACCGCCATGGAGGTGAATCTCCGCGCGGTTCTCCGTGAACATCGGAGCGTCGGGGCCATCGGGACCGAAGCCCGCACCCGGCAGGGTGTGGTCGACCGGGATGAACAGGTCGCCATTGCGTTTGCCGGTTTCGGGATCGAACTTGCCGATCGGCAACAGGTTGCTGTATTTCATGCGCACCGGCTTGCCCTTCGTCGCGAGGATGATCGGGCCGAGGTAGTGCGGCTTCGCGTAGGCATAGACCTGCTTGCCGTCGACCATGATCGCGTTGCCGTCGAGGTAGGTCAGCGGATAGCACTCGCTGCCCGCGCTCTTCGCGCCACAGTCGCCGGCCGCGGTCGCCGCCGCGTCGATCTGCACGTAGCCGCGCAGCGTCGTCGCCTTCGGCAGATCGCTGTGCATTTTCTCGGTGTACTCGACGATGCCGATCCAGTAGTAATCCGAACCCGGATAGCTCGCCGTGTCCGCCGCGGCAAGCGGGAGAGACTGGCCGAGGTTGTTCACGCCGGCGTTCGTCGAGGGCGCGAGGCCCGGCACGCTGGACAGCGTGTCGACGAACTTGCGGAGCGCCGTACCGGACTGGTGAGCGTTGCCCGCCCAGTCCGTGTAGTCGCCGCTGGGGCTGTTCGCGAAATACGTGGGGACCGGGAACTCGAGGCCTCCCAGATCCATGCCGCTGCCGAGCCCGGCGCCCGCGAATGCGGAATCCATGGCGGCGGGCAGCGTCGCGAGTAGGAATAGCGACCCTATCCGGGATCGCGTTTTGCGTCGGCTCATCTCTCGAATCCTCCGATTCAGACCTCGGTTGCCGCGGGCTGCCAGGGGCCGCCGGCGGGGCGTTTCGTCTGGCTCCCCACCCGCCGATCGGGGTGCGATCCGTTCGCCCGAGAGGTCCGGGCGGGACACGCACCACGGGCACGGAGCCCAGGTGTGCGGCAGGATGTCGCATGGCGATCCCGCATTGCGATTCGGTCAAACGCGCGGGGGGCGGAGGGGAATTCGTGGTAGGGAAAGACTGTAGAGGCCCGCGCTATGTCACTGAATTAGCACGGCTAGTGATTTAGATTCGCATTACGGGGATCAATTTACTGTCATTCGCCCTACTTTCGGACGATTTTGCCCCGGCGCGGTGCCACGGGGCGTTGATGAACAATAATGCATTGCATTTGCATCACGGGATCCCGGCTCGGCGGGCATTCAAAACTATTGTTTCCCGGCCGCGCCCGCTGCGCTGCCCGCGAATTGACGGACGTCAAGGTTCGGAACGCCCGCGCGGGGTTTGATGCATCCTGGAGCCGCAGGGCGGGGCCGGCCGCGGGTCCGGTGAGGCTGCGGGCCGCTACGAGCGCAGGGAGGAAGGAACGCTCGAATGATCAGACCACTCGCCGGCTGTCGTTGACAGGACCGCTGCCACGGGCTCACGCATCCATGGAAACCTTCGTCTGGGACCGCCACTTCACCACCGATCTCGACACGGTGGACGATCAGCACCACGCGCTCGTCGATTTGATCAACCGGCTCGGCGAGCACCTCGTCGCGGGCCCGGCCGACGACACCGATCTCGAAGCGATATTCGGGCAGCTCGCCGAATACGCGATCTACCACTTCGCCGAAGAAGAGAATCTGATGGCCGCCTCGGGCGTCGACCCGCGGCACGTCGACGAGCACAAGGACTTGCACCGGCGCTTCGTCAACCAGGTCCAGAGCATGTGGCACGCGCGGCGCACGATCGCGACCGCCACGACCGTCCTCCACGAATTCCTCGCCGCCTGGCTGAGCTTCCACATCCTCGGCGAGGATCAGGCGATGGCGCGCCAGATCAAGCGCATCGCCGAGGGAGAATCGCCGGGCGTCGCCTACGCGCGCGAGGCGGACCCGGTGGACAACGCGACGACGGCGCTGCTCGGCGCGCTGCGGAATCTCTATCACGTGCTGTCAGCGCAGAACGACGATCTCGTCATCGCGAATCGCAATCTCGAACAGCGCGTCGCGGAACGTACCGAGGCACTGGCACGCGCGAACGCCGCGCTCACCGACGCAAATCGTCAGCTCGAGAAGGCCTCGCGCACCGACGGCCTGCTCGGTATCGCGAACCGCAAATACTTCGACGAGAAGCTGCGCGAAGAATGGCAGCGCGGCCGGCGGGAACGTCATCCGCTGGGGCTCATCATGCTCGACGTCGATCACTTCAAACGCTACAACGACAGCTACGGTCACATCGCCGGCGATGCCTGCCTGCGCGCCGTCGCGGGGGCGGCCGGCGGGGCGCTGAAACGTCCGGGCGACCTCATCGCGCGCTACGGCGGGGAGGAGCTCGTCATCATGCTGCCGCACACCGACGTCGCGGGCGCGCTCGCCGTTGCGCGACAGGTCCTCGAACACATTCACGCGCTCGCCCTGCCGCACTGTGATTCACCCGTTGCGCCGCACGTCACCGTGAGCATGGGCGTCGCGTCGCGATTCGCGGATACCGCGCGCAGCGCGGAATCGCTCATTGCCGCGGCGGATGCCGCGCTCTACGCGGCGAAGGAAGCCGGCCGCAATCGCATCTGCGGCGCGACGCCGCACGATCCGCAAGCCGGCGCGGCTATGCCGGACCAGCCGACCGAGGGGCTGCGCTGATCGCTCACGCCCCGGATGGCGGCCCCGTCAGGAACCAGTAGCCGTCCTCGTCGCGCGCGGCGCTCGCGCCGTGCCACCACAAGTCCGGACGGCGCGACCAATAGCTCTCGAAATAGCGCGCGGGATCGTTCCACAGACCGCGCGTCATGCCGATCGACGAACGCCGCATCACGAGCGTGCCGCGGCCCGCACCGCGGATGCTGGAGCACGCCTCGTCGACGAGGTCGACGCCGCTGCCCGGTACCGCCGCGCTGAACGCACAAGGCTTCAGGGGATGCAGCAGCGTATCGGTCAATACGCCGCCGCCGAGGTCCGGCGCGCCCGAGCAGCCGAGGATCGGCACGCGCCGCCGGCACACGTGCTCGAACGTCCAGTGCCAGGCCTCGGGCCTCCAGTCCTCCCCGGCCGCCACGACGAGCCGCAGGGCGCGCAGGTCGTAGCGTTCGATGCCGTAACCGCCGGCGCGGGTCGCGGCCCAGAGGCTCGCGGGCGAGGCGCCGAGCACCGTGACGTGGTGCTCCTGCAGCAGGCGCCACAACCGCGCCCCGTCGGGCGCGTGCGGCTCACCCTCGGCGAGGATCAGCGTCGCCCCGAGCAGCGTCGCCGCGACGAGTTGCATGGGACCGGCGAGCGAGCCCGGATCGCTCATCCACAGCACGCGATCCTCCGTCCGCCAATCGAGACACAGACCGAAATCGAGCGCCATCTTCGTCATGAAGCCGCAATGCGTATGCACCGTGCCGCGCAGGCGTGCGCTGTTCGTCGCGGCCGGCGCGTAGTAGACGAGGGCCGGCGTGTCGGCCGGGACGACGCGCGGCATGAAGTCGCGCCGCGCGGGCTTCCGTACCCGGTGCCACCAGCGGTCACGCATCGAACGCCCGGTTCGCTCGTAGCCGAGATGGCGGACCGTGACGACGCGCTTGAGCGCCGGCGCCGCGACGAGTGCGGCGGCGAGCGTCGCGCGGAAGTCCTGCGGCACACCGCCGCTGGAGCCGCCGTCGGCCATCAGCATCGCGACGGCGCCGGAGTCGCGGAGCAGCGCGCCGAGGCGCGCGGCATCGACGTCCGCGGGCACCGGCAGGACGACCGCGCCCACCGCGAGCACGGCGAAGAAGCCGATCGCCCATTCCGGGATCGCCGGCATGTACAGCGCCACGACTTCGCCGGGCCCGATGCGCAGCGCCTCGAGTCCCGCCGCGACCCGTCCCACTTCGGCGTCGAGCTCGGCATAGGTGTAGCTGCGCCGACTGCCGTCCTCCCCTTCCCAGACGAGCGCGGGCTTGCGCCACACCGGCGTGTCGCGATGTCGCGTGAGGCAATTGAGCGCGAGATTCGTCTCGCCGTCGAGGCACCACACGGTCCACGGCATACCGAACGCGGGCTCGCAGACCTTGGAGTAGGGCCGGGAGAAGCGCAGCCCGAAGTATCCGATGCACGCATCCCAGAACCAGCCCGGATCCGCGTCGGCGCGGGCCACGAGCTGCGCATACGCGGCCTCCGGCGCGCCACCGATGCCGAGGGTCCGCATGAAATGCGTCAACCGCGCCTGCCGCTTCAGATCGGCGTCGGCGTTCCAGAAGATATCGCTCGCGAATTTCGGGGATTCCAGCATCGCCACCTCCGCACGGCCGGACCAGCCGCCGCTCAATTGTACCATATAGTATATTCTCATACTGTTTGGTAGATACGGCGGCCGCGGTTCGGCTCGCGCGAGGGCCCGGAAAGCCCGGGTGCTGCCGATATGGCGGCCCGCTTGCGCAGCGCGCTGGCGGCATCGACGGCGCAGTGCTAGTGTGCAGTCCCGTCGTGCTGCGTCGCGCACTCCACCGCCGGGGGGCGGCCGGGTGAGAACGCGGCGCGGCGCCGGAACCGATGAGACCATGAAAGAAGAAATCAAAGAATACAAACGCGAGCGCATCCTCGAAGCCGCGATCGCGCTGTTCCACGAGCGCGGGTTCGCGGGCACGTCCGTCGAAGCCGTCGCCGACCGCCTCGGCGTCACGAAGCCCTTCATCTATACGTATTTCGAGAACAAGCACGCATTGCTGGTCGCCATCTTCCTGCAGGCGACCGAACGGCTGCTCGCGCTCGTCGCCGCGGCGCTCGCCGAAGAGGCCCCGCCGGACCGTCAGCTCGCGAACCTCGTGCACGCCTTCGCACGCGAGAACATGGACGTGCGGCTCATCTCGCGCGTGTTCCTGCAGGAAGAGAAGCACCTCGACGAGAAATTCCTCAAGCGCATCCGTCAGGCGCAGAAGAAGTTCGACACCCAGCTCACCGAGCTCATCGCGCGCGGGGTCGAATGCGGACTGTTCGAGGTCGAGGATCCCGCGGTCGCGGCGCTCGCGATCACGGGCATGATCCGTTGGATCCAGCGCTGGTATCGCGAGGACGGCCGACGCGAGGCCGAAGATCTCGCGCGCATCATGTCGGAGCTCGCCTTGAACCTCGTGCGCTGCAAATCCACCGCCGCGCCCGCGAGGGCGGTGCGGACCCCGACGTCGCGCCGCACCAAGGCCGTGACGAAAGAGAAGGCACCACCCGCGCGACGCGTGAGGCGCAAGACGAACGCCTGATCGGGCGACGCCGCCGCCCGGGTGAGGCGCGGCCATGGCCCTGGACTTCGTCCGCCGGCCCGGCAAGCACGCAGCGCCTGCGTCTCCCGCCATGATCGAAGAGGCTCACAGGTGAGGAAGCTCTGAGTACGTTCAGCGCTTCCCTAAGGCGTCCGCGAGCTCATCGACGGCAACCCGCCTCCCCATTCCGCCGCCTTCACCGCCCCGCTATGCTCTCTGTGCGCACGGAACGCGGGCCCGCCATTCACCGTGCGTCCGCGCCGTGCCTTTCACCACACCCGAGGGGAGGCAGCGATGAAATTCGGCATCATGTTCGACACCCACGTCGACAAGTGGGAGCTCATCCGTTACGCCGAGGAGCTCGGCTACGACATGGCCTGGGTTCCCGACTCGCAGATGATCTGGTCCGACTGCTACGCGACGATGGCGCTCGCGGCGGTCAACACGAAGCGCATCCGCATCGGCACCGGTGTGGCGATCGCGGGCACGCGCATCGCGCCCGTGACCGCGCATTCCATCGCGAGCATCAATCAGCTCGCGCCGGGCCGCGTCTTCCTCGGCATCGGCACCGGTCACACCGCGATGCGGGTGATGGGCCAGGATCCGATGCCGCTGAAGGAGTTCCGGGAATATCTCCGCGTCGTGCGCGCGCTGCTCGCGGGTGAAGCCGTCGACTACACGTATCGCGGCGAGACGCGCGAGATAAAGTTCATCCACCGCGATCGCTACTTCATCAACCTCGACAATCCGATCCCGATCTACATCGCCGCGAACGGGCCGCTCGCGATGAAGACCATCGGCGTCTACGGCGACGGCTGGATGTCGATCACGACCGACCCCGCGATGGTCCGCGACGGGCTCGCGCTCGTCCGCGAAGGCGCGGCGAAGGTGAACCGCACGCTGCCGGCGAATTTCCACAACGCGGTCGTGACCTCGGCCTGCGTGCTCCGTCCCGGCGACAGGCTGACGGACGATCGCGTGATCGACGAGACCGGCTCGATGGTGACCTGCGTGCTGCACTTCGCCTGGGAGGTCTGGAAGCAGCACGGCGAGAAGGACGAGCTCATCCCGCCCTTCTTCGCCGACGTATGGGAGCGCTACTGCGAGCGCGTGGCGAAGTATTCACTGCCGGAAGGCGCGCGCTTCCGCCAGATCCACGACGGCCACTGCACGTTCCTGCAGCCGGAGGAGCGGCCGTTCGTCACGCCGGAGGCGATCCGGAACTGCTGCATCGTCGGCACGCCGGAGGATATCGTGCAGCGCATCCGCGATCTCGGGGCCGCGGGCATAAACGAGGTGAGCTTCCTGCCGCCGGCGGATTACCAGCGCAAGGTGTATCGCGATCTCGCAGAAATGGTGTTTCCGGCGTTCCGCTGAGGCTCAGAAGCGGCGGCGGATCGCGCCGAGGTCCTCGCCGCGCAGCTCGCGCAGTGCATAGCTCACGAGCTGCGTCGCGACGTCCTTGCGCCAGCGCGTCTCGAAGTCCGTGTTGTCGACCGGCTTCGCGCGCGCGGCGACGCGGCGGGCGGTCGCGGCGATCGTCGCGTCGTCGAGCGTGCGGCCGATGAGCGCCTCGGACGCCTGCGGCACGAGGAAGGGCCGCGAGCCCGCCGCGCCGAGTGCGACGCGCGCGGCTTCGATCGTGCCGGCGGTGTCGCGCTTGACCGCGGCCGCGACGCCGAGCACCGGGAAATCGATCGCGCCGCGGCGCCGCAGCTTCCAGTACGTGCTGCGCCACCCCTGCGCGTCCGGCACGTCGACCGCGCTCAGGATTTCGTCCGGACGCTTCACGAGATGATCCATGCCGTCGTCGCGGTAGAAATCCTCGAGCGCGACCTCGCGCGTGCCTTCACGCGAGACGAGCCGCACGCGCGCCCCGAGCGCGACGAGCGCCGGCGCGCAATCCGAAGACGACACCGCGACGCAGCGCCTGCTCGCCGTCGCGACCCAGCACGTGTCGCCGTCCTTCTTCAGGCAACAGCCGATCGCGCGGCGCCAGGGCTCGCTCTGGTCGTAATAGCTGCAGCGCGTGTCGAGACAGAGATTGCCGCCGAGCGTCGCCTGATTGCGAAGCTGCGGGCTCGCCACGCGCGCCGCGGCCTGCGCGAGCGCGCCGTACTGCGCCATTCGCGTATCGGCGGCGAGCGCGGCGAGCGTCGTACCCGCGCCGATCGCGAGCGCGGCACCGTTCGTGAACGTCCGCAGCCCGGGGATCTCGCCGAGCGCGACGAGCACGCGTGGCGTCTGCTGCCGGCGCTTCATGTTCGGCAGCAGATCCGTGCCGCCCGCGAGCGGCCTCGCGGCCGGGCCCTCGCCCGCGAGGATCGTCGCGGCTTCGGCGAGCGTGCGCGGCCGGCGCAATTCGAAATCGGGCAGGCGCATCATCGCAGCTTCACCTCGCGTCTGATCTCGCGCCCGTCGCCGCCTTCCCAGGGCGGCGGCACGAACAGGGGCTCGGGATAGGGCACGTCGGGAAAGTGCTCGGGGCCGACGCGCGCCGGCTCGCCGCGCGCCTTGCGCTCGAGCGCGCGCAGGATCTTCCCGGGCGTCACCGGCACTTCGTCGATGCGCACGCCGATCGCGTCGTAGACCGCGTTCGCGAGCGCCGGCATCACCGGCAGCAGCGGTCCCTGCCCCACTTCCTTCGCGCCGAACGGTCCGTTCGGATCCGGATCCTCGACGAGCACGACGTCGACCTCGGGCATGTCGAGCGCGGTCGGGCTCTTGTAGTCGAGCATCGAGGGCGCGCGATGCACGAGCGCGTCGGAGAGCTTCGGCGGGAGTCGCCGGAACGCCTGCTCTTCCATCAAGGCCTCCCCGAGCGCCATGTAGACGCTGCCGATGACCTGGCCTTCGGCGAGCGTCCTGTTCAACGTGCGGCCGATGTCGTGCGCGATCCAGACCTTCTCGACGCTGACCCATCCGGTCGCTTCGTCGACTGCCACTTCGACGACGCAGGCTGTGTAGGAATACGCGGGCGAGGGGCCGATGCCGCCGCCCTTGTAGAGCGCGGTGTGCGGCGGCGGCGTGTAGGAGCCGACCGCGCCGAGCGTGCCGAAGCGTTCCTCCGCGGCGATCACCGCCTCGTGGAAGGCGAGCGCGCGCGCGGGATCGTCGGTGCGGAACACGCGGCCCTCCGCGAAGACGATCGCCTCGGTCGTCGTTTCGAGCTTCGCGGCCGCGGCTTCCGCGAGTTGCCCGCGCACGCGTTCGGCCGCGGCGATCGCGGCGTTGCCCATCATGAGCGTGACGCGGCTCGAGTAGGAGCCGAGATCGACGGGCGTGAGCGCGGTATCGCCCGTGACGCAGCGCACGTCGTCCGTGCCGATGCCGAGCACTTCCGCGACGAGCGCGGCGAGCACGTCGTCCGAGCCCTGGCCGACTTCGGTCGCGCCGCTGAACACGGTCACCTGGCCGCTGCGATCGAGCAGGATCTGCACGCCCGAGAGCGGCATCGCATTGCGATAGATCGGATGCGAGACGCCGGACATGTAGGAGCCGCAGGCGATGCCGACGCCGCGGCCCTGCGGCAGTCTGCGGTGCTTGCCGCGCCAGCCCGAGCGCGTGACGACTTCATCGATGCACTCCGCGAGGCCGATCGAGCCGATGCGGAACCAGTTCGTGCTGAGCGAGCCGGGCTTCGCGACGATGCCGAGCCTGAGCTCCGCGGGGTCCTTCTCCAGCGCTTCCGCGATTCGATCGAGCTGCACCTCCTGCGCGAAGCGCGGCTGCGGCGTGCCGTGACCGCGCTTCGGACCGCAGGGCGGTTTGTTCGTGAACGTCCGGCAGCCTTCCCACTTGTAGCGCGGAATTTCGTAGGTCATCGCCTGCAGCGCGCCGGTGTAGAACACGCTCGCGACGCCATAAGACGCATACGCGCCGCCGTCGAGCAGGGTCTGCAGATGCATGCCGGTGATGCGCCCGTCCTGCGTCACACCCGTACGCAGGCGCATCGTCACGGGATGGCGGCCGCGGTGCATGTAGAAGACTTCCTCGCGCGTGAGACAGATCTTCACCGGCCGGCCGAGCCGCTCCGCGGCGCGCGCGACGACGAACTCGTGATTGCAGAGATCGGTCTTGCCGCCGAAGCCGCCGCCGTTCGGGCAGGCGACGATGCGCACTCGCGCGGCCGGGCGGCCCAGCACGCGCGCCATCATGCGATGCAGATAATGCGGCACCTGCGTGCTCGACCACAGCGCGAGCCGGCCGTCCGGTTCGAGCGCGGCGAGCGCGGCGTGCTGCTCGATGGGGAGATGCGTGCTGCCCTGGTAGAAGTAGAGATCCTCGAAGACGCGATCGGCGCCCGCGAGCGCCTCCTCGACGTCGCCGAACTCGAGCGCCTGCAGGCGATGGATGTTGCCCTGCTCGCTGTAGGCATGGAGCCGCGGCTCGGGATGCGCGAGCGCGTCCGCAGCATCGGCGATCGTGCGCAACGGGCGGTACTCGACCTCGATCGCCGCGAGCGCGGCCTCGGCCGTGCGCTCGTCGCGCGCGACGACGGCCGCGACGGGATCGCCGACGTAGCGCACGCGCTCGCGGGCGAGCGGATATTCGTCGGGCGTCACGGGCAGGATGCCGTAGCCGATGGGGAAGTCGGCGCCCGTCAGCACGAGCAGCACGCCGGGCCATGCCGCCGCGCGCGAGGTATCGACGCGCACGATCTCCGCATGCGGATGCGGCGAGCGCAGGAGCTTCGCATGCACCATGCGCGGCAGCGTCAGATCGTCCGCGAAGCGGGTCTGGCCGAGCACTTTCGCGCGGCCGTCGACGCGCCGGCGCGCCTTGCCGATGACCGAGTAGCGCTCGCGCGCCGTCATGCCGGCTCGCCGCGCATGACGGCCGCCGCATGCGCGATGGCGTCCACGATCTGCTGGTAGCCCGTACAGCGGCACAGGTTGCCGCCGATCGCCTCGCGGATCCGCGCCCGATCCGGTGCAGGCTCGGCGGCGAGGAGCTGCTTCGCGCTCATCAGCATGCCGGGCGTGCAGTAGCCGCATTGCGAGCCGCCGAGATCCGCGAACGCCGCCTGCAGGGGATGGAGCCCGGGACCGTCGGCGAGCCCTTCGACCGTCTCGACCTGGCGACCGGCGCAGGTCTGGGCAAGCACGAGACAGGACAGCACGGACGCACCGTCGAGCAGCACGGTGCACGCGCCGCATTCGCCGAGCTCGCAGCCGTGTTTCGTGCCCGTCAGACCGAGCTCCTCGCGCAGCGCTTCGAGCAGTGTCACGTGCGCCGCGCACGCGATCGCGACGGGCTCGCCGTTGACGCTGAATTCGCAGGGCTCGCGTGGGGACGCGGGACGGGTCGAGTCGTTCATGAGAATTACCGGTGTGTGGAAGGCGGCGCGCCTGCTCCACCGTAGGCGGCGGCGGTGCATCCCGCTATCCCGTAAATCCGTGACGCGCGCTACAGGAGGTCGAGCTGGCGCGCCCTGGCGATGGCCTGCGTGCGGGTATGCGTGTCGAGCTTCTGGTTCACGCGCCGCAGGTGGGTCTCGACGGTGTTGTCCGTGATGCCGAGCAGACGCGCGATCTCCTTGTTCGCGCGACCGTCCGCGACGAGGCGCAGGATCGCCGTCTCGCGCGGGGAGAGCAGGCCGCGGCCGGCAGGTGCGAGCGGTACGGCGCCGCGGCGGGCATCGAGTTTCGCGACCGCGTGCCCGAGCCGCGCGAGTTGCGCCGGCTCGCCGCGGCCGCTGCGCGCGAGCTCGTCCAGCAGTCCCGCGAGCGACCAGGGTTCGTCCGCGAAGGCGCGCAGCACGCCGCTCGGCGCCGCGGCGCGCAGGGTCTGCTCGAGCGTGCGCAACGCGGCCGGGCGCTGACCCGCGGCGGCCTGGGCCTGCGCCTGCAGACCCTGCAGGAAGAATTTGCGGCGGCGGCGGCCCTGGGCGTCCGCCCGTTCGATCAGGGCCGGCAGCGCGGCGAGCGCCCGCTCCGCGTCGCCGGCCACGACGTCGAGGCGCAGGCGTGCTTCTGCGGGACCGTCGAGATCGTGGGCCGGAAGCTCGAAGCCCGCGTGTGCCGCCCACAGGCGCGGCTCCGCACCCAGCTCGACATAACGCCGCGCGGCCTCGACGTCGCCGCGCAGCAGCGCGAAACGCGCGCTCTCGAGCCACGCGGCCGCACGCGGCCGCGGCACGCCGCGCACGTCGCCGAGATCGCCGAGCGTCGCGAGCAGGCGCTCCACGCGCTCACCCGCGCCGGCGAGGAAGGCGGCACGCGCGGCGCAGCGGCAGGCGAGGATCACGGTGTCGAGGTCAGCCGCCGCGCGGATCGCCTGCAGATGTTCCTCGAGCAGGCTCGCCGCGCCGACGTCGTCGTCGAGCTCGTAGAGCGCGAGCGCACGATAGACGGCCGCGAGCCCGGCACCGACGCCGCCGCTGACTGCGGCATCGAGGCGCGCGAGCGCCGCGCGCGGATCGGCGCGGGAGAGATCGAGCGCGGCCTCGAAGCACACGCTGTAGGTGTTCGCCCAGCCGCCCGCGCTCGCGCTCTTCGCGGCGGCGAGCAGGAGCGCGGCCTCGTCGCCGGCACCGCGCGCGATGGCATGATAGGCCATGATGTTGCGTGCAATGCCGTCGAGCATCGTCCGTCCGCGATCGAGCTGCGGCGCGTAGTCGGCGATCTCCCGGCGTGTGAGATCGTGGCGATCCATGAATTCGTGGAGGAGCGCGGCGAGGATCGTCGCCTCGAGCTCGGCGCCGCGGTCGCGGCGGCAATGCGCGAGGGCGTCTTCGGCCGCAGCGTAGCGATGGAGCGCGATCATCGCGTAGGCCCTGGCGCGTTGCAGCGCCGGGCGCGTGCCGGCGAGCGCCCCCGGCAGGGCGTCGAGCCAGCCCGCGACGGTCTCGATGCGGCCGGCCGCGACGAAATCGAGCGCGCACTCGGCCATGAGATCGGCCGCGAGCGCGAACTCGCCGGCGGCGAGCGCATGATCGATCGCCGGCGGAAAGCGCTGCCGCTCGCGATACCACTGCGCCGCGCGGCGATGCAGTGCCGGCACCTCGGACGGCGCGGTGCGCGCGAGCTCGGCCTGCAGGAAATCCCTGAACAGCGCGAGGAAGCGATAGGCCGGTCGGGCCGCGGGCGGGCCGAAGGCCACGATGAAGGCGTTCGCACGCGCGAGCCCGGCGAGCAGCGTCGCGCTGTCCGTGGTGTCGAGCACGGCGTCGCAGAGCTCGCCCGACAACTGTTCGAGCACACTCGAGCGCACCAGGAACTGCGCGACGTGAGGGTCGAGGCCGTGCAGTACGTTCTCGGCGAGATAGGTCGCGATGCCCGCGCTATGCCCCGAGAGCTCCGCGATCCAGCGCGCCGGATCGCGCTGTCCCGGCAGCGCGAGCGCCGCGAGCCGCACCGCCGCCGGCCAGCCCTCGGTGCGCTCGTGCAATTGCGCGGTGGCCGCCGCATCGAGCCCGAGCGCGGGCTGGGCCGCGAGGAAGGCCCGCGTCTCGTCCGCATCGAAGCGCAGCGCAGCGGCATCGAGCTGCCGCACACGCCCGCGGAGCTGCTGCGTGGAGAGCGCGAGACGCCCGAGCCCGCGCGCACCGACGACGATGCGCTGTCCGTCCTGCACGGCGTCGATCATCTCCTGCACCAGGCGCAGGACCTCCGGCGCGGTGATCTTCTCCACGTCGTCGAGGAACAGCGTGCAGGGCCCCGCACTCGCGATCGCATCGAGGAGCGCGGCGGCGCCGGCGCCGGCCGCGCTGAAGGGATCGGGTCCCGCGACGGCCGCCGGCAGCGCGGTGATGCGCTCGGCGAAAGCGCGCAGATAAGCGACGAAGCGGCCGGGATCGTCGTCGCGGGCATCGAGCGTGAGCCAGCTCGCCGGACGCCCGGCGAGCAGCTCCGCGGCGTAGAGCTCGACCATGAGCGTCGTCTTGCCGAAGCCCGCGGGCGCGACGATCGCGACGAGCGGCTCGCTGCTCTCGAGAATCGCGGCGACGAGCCGCGTGCGCCGGAGCGCATCGCCCGCGCGCTGTGGCGCGGTGAGCTTGCCCGGAATGAGGCGCGGCACGGCGGGCGTGGCGGCTCGCGTCATGCGTGATCCGTCGATTGGGGGCTCACAGTGTACTGAATCGACGTCGCGGCCGGCGCGGCGGGGTACCGGCAGGCCTGAACCCAGGCGGAGCTTCCTTTAGTAAACTGTCCCCGCAATTCCCCTCCCGACCACGAGAGACCTCATGAGCGCACGCCAGACCTCGCAGCACCCCGCCACATGTCGCACGCGAGTGCACCGCTGCGGCCTCGGCGTGTTCGCCCTCCTGCTCGCCGGCTGCAGCTTCAACGTTCCCGAAGCGCGCCTCGAGCCGCGGGTGGAGGCCATCGTGATCACCGCCGATCCGGCCGCCCTGCGCGGCTGCACATTCCTCGGCTCGTTCGCCGGCAGCGGCAAGCGCGACGGCGTCGGCCAGGCCGCGAGCCCGCGCACGCGCTCGCTCGCGAAGCTGCAGGGCGACAAGCTCGGCGCGACGCACCTGCTGGAATACGCCCTCGACGTCGATCTCGACACCTCTTTCGACTACACGGCATACCGCTGTCCGCCGCGGCCCTAGATACGGTCTGCGCCGCGTCCGCAGTCATCGGGTGCGGAGCGCTCATTCCCCGGCCGGGAGATTCTTCGCGAGCCTGACGGCGTGCAACAGGCCGACCTGAACGTGCTCCTCGAACGCGTCCCGCCGTTCAGCGCCGGCGTCACGGGCCTCCGTGATACCCGCCGCACTGCGCGCGCCGCGACAATCCGACCCTCCACCGCTCCCGGAGCTCACGCCATGGCCGTCACGTTGATGGACGAACACTACGCCCGCCGCACGCGGCCCGACGCGCCGCCGTTCAACTGGCCCGCGGCACCGCGCACGACGCCCGATGCCCTCGGCGCCGAAGCGCCGCCGAGCACGCTGGAGGCCGAAATGCGCCGGACCGTGCATCAATTCGCGGCACGCGTGATGCGGCCGATCGGCGTCGCGCTCGATGGGCTCACCGCCGCCGAGGTCATCGCCCCCGGCTCGCCGTACTTCGACTACCGCAGCGAGCTCATGAAGCTCGGCCTCACGCCGCGCGCCTTCCTCGAGCTCACGGCCGAGGAACGTGGACGCCTGTTCCCGGTGATCATGGAAGAGTTCGGCTGGGGCGACGCCGGTCTCTCCATCGTCTACGGCGCGAGCTGCCTACCGCCGCTGATGGCACTCGTCTTCCGGCGCCGGTTCCTGATCGAGCGTTTCCCGGAGACGCTGCGCGGCTGCTGGGCGATCACCGAGCCCGATCACGGCAGCGACACGCTCGATCCCGGTGCCGAGGCCTTCCACGCGGCGGGCCGCTACGGAAGACCGAACTGCATCGCCCGGCTCGACGGCGATCGCGTGATCATCGACGGTCAGAAATCGGCGTGGGTGTCGAACGCGCCGCTCGCCGAAGTGTGCGTGCTCTACTGCGCGGCCGACACCGGCAACGGCCCCGACGCACGGCACGGCGTCTGCGTGCTCGTACCGCTCGACGCGCCGGGCGTCTCGCGCGGCAAACCGCTCGAGAAGATGGGCCAGCGTCCGCTGCCGCAGGGCGAGCTCTTCTTCGATCATGTCGAGCTCTCCGCCGATTACGTCGTCGCCGGCCCCGAGGACTATCAGCGCGCACTGCACTTCATCCATTGCGAGGCGAACAGCCAGATGGCGTGCATCTTCACCGGGGTGGCGCGCGCCGCTTACGAGCTCGCGCATGCCTACGCCCACCAGCGTCGGCAGGGCGGCGTGCCGCTCGTGCGCCATCAGCGCGTCGCGACGCGGCTCTTCCACATGTACCGGAAGATCGAGGCCTCGCGCGCGCTCGCGAAACGCGTCGCGTATTTCAACAACACCGCCGCCGTGCCGTCTCTGCCGGCCGCGATGTCCGCGAAGATCACCGGTACGCAGACCGCCTTCGAGGTCGCGAGCGAGGCGCTCCAGATCTTCGGCGGCAACGGCCTCACGCGCGAATATCCCGTGGAGAAAATATTTCGCGACGCGCGCGCCGCGCTGATCGAGGACGGTTGCAACGAGCTGCTCGCGATCAAGGGCGGAATGGGGTTGATCGATCCGGAGCTCTTGTAAGCCTCACAGGCAAATTGCCCGGCGCGACCGGGCGATTCGCCCTTGTCCCGCTGCCGGTGCGCGCGCCACACTCGCCGCCCCACTATCGATGCAAGGAGCTCACGATGATCGGGATCTGGAGTGCGCACGCGCAGGTCTTCCTGCTCGTGCTGTGTGTCGCGACCTCGGCATGTTTCGCCCTGCCGCTGTTCTTCGTGCCGATCGCCTGGGCGAGAATCTTCCGCTGGACGATCCCCGCCGAGACCGATCTCGCCGTCTACTTCGGCCGCTGCCTCGGCGCGTTCGTGTTGATCGTCGAGGCGCTCATGCTGCGCGCCGGCCTGACCGGCACCGGTCTCGAATTCACGTTCCAGGTGCTGCTCGCCGTCGCGGGGATGATGGTGATCGTGCACGTCTGGGGCTACGTCAAACGCATCCAGCCGTTCACCGAGACGCTCGAAATCGGCATGTACTCCGGGATGGGGATCCTCTGCGCGTTGTTCTATCCGGGGCTGTCGTAGAGGTCTGGAAAGGGGGTCAGGTTCGATATCCCGGATGACACCGGTCGGATCGGCACCGTGACCGTCGGAGACATCGAGCCTGCCCCGTCTCCCGAAGCGCCTACCCCTGATCCAGCGCCCCCGCGACGCACTCCACGAACGCCTCCTCCGAGCTGACGCTACCGAGCACGTCCGCGCCGATCGTGTAGCCGTGATCGCGGGCGATCGCCTCGTAGCGCGGGATGCGCGCCTGGAAGAGGCGCGGGAACATCCAGAGCACGAACTCGTCGGGCACGATGTCCTCGATGCGCGCGATGCCGCGCTCTTTCCGGAACACGGCGAGCTCGGCGTCGAGGAAGGGCTCGCGGTAGTAGAGCGGCTTCGGATCGAGCTCGGCGCGGCGCATGAGCTCGCGGCCGTACTCCGGCGTCGCTTCGATATAGACGATGAGCGTGTCGCGGGCGAGCACGTCGAGCACGTCGGGATCGTCGAGCTCGCAGAGGCTGCCTGCCGAGTCGTTCACGAAATGGCGGTAGCCGTAGATCTCGTGCGCCTTCGTGATGAACGCCGGCACGTCGAGCATCGCCGCGACCTCGGCATCGCGATAGAGCTTCTGCCGGCGCTTGAACTCGAGGAGCGCGAGCCCGCCGAGCGACGGCATGCCGAGCTTGCCGAGGAAGGTGAGCACGGCGGTGAGGTTGTCGACGGTGATGTTGTTCGAGATGTAGATGGAATCTGCACGCAGCAGCTCGCGCAGGAACGGCACCTGCATCGCCTGGCGCTTGATGTTGTCGAGGATCGGCTCGTTGAGATAACGCGTGCCGATGCGGTAATCCGCGGAGTAGTGGAACCAGTGCGCGTGGCGCAGACAGGTCGAGAGGTGCGTCTTGCCCACGCCCGACATGCCGAGCAGAGTCACCGATTTCCGATCCCAGCGCCGGAATTCTGAAGCCGTCATTCGCATGCGCGCATGCTACCAAGCGAAAGCAAGTTATCAACAGGGGTCGGAGGGACTTTCTCGTTCTCGCACGCTAAAGCAAAAGTCCCTCCGACCCCTGTGGATAAGTGGGCGATACGTTGCGGTATGGCGCTCAGTCGCCGGCGACGAGTGTGCGGCCGATGATCTCCTTCATGATTTCGGACGAGCCGCCGGCGATGCGCGAGACGCGGTTGTCGGCCCAGGCGCGCGTGATCGGATATTCCCACATGTAGCCGTAGCCGCCGTGCATCTGCACGCAGTCGTCGAGCACCCGCCAGAGCGATTCCGTCGCGTGCAGCTTCGCCATCGCGGCATCGACCGCGTCGAGCGCGCCTTCGAGATGGCGCAGGAGACAGGCATCGATGAACGTCCGGGTGACTGTCGTGAGCGTCTTCAGCTCCGCGAGCTTGAAGCGCGTGTTCTGAAAGCCCGCGAGCGTGCGGCCGAACGCCTCGCGCTCGTTCACGTAGCGCACCGTCCACTCGAGCGCCGCCTCCATCACCGCCGTCGAGCGCAGCGCGACGACGAGCCGTTCCTGCGGGAGCTGTTCGATGAGCTGAACGAAGCCGCGCCCCTCGACACCGAGCAGATTCGTCACCGGCACGCGGCAGTCGTTGAAGAAGAGCTCCGAATTGTCCTGGGCATGGAAGCCCGCCTTCTGCAGCCTGCGGCCGCGCTCGAAGCCCGGGCGGTCGCGTTCGACGAGGAGCAGGCTGATTCCTTTCGCGCCGAGCGCCGGGTCCGTCTTGCAGGCGAGGATGATCAGATCCGCGAGCCCGCCGTTCGAGATGAACGTCTTCTGACCGTTCACGACGTAGTCCGCGTCCTCGCGCCGCGCATGCGTCTTGATCGCCTGCAGATCGGAACCCGCCGACGGCTCGGTCATCGCGATCGCGGTGATCGTCTCGCCGGTGCAGAGCTTCGGCAGCCAGGTGTGCTTCTGCGCCTCCGTGCCGTAGTGCACGAGATAGGGTGCGACGATTTCCGAATGCAGATGGAACGACGCGCCGGCATAACCCGCGCGGCCGAACTCTTCGACGACGATCGCGCCGAAGCGGAAATCCGCGCCCGCGCCGCCGTATTCCTCCGGCACGCACGGACAGAGGATGCCGGCCTCGCCCGCGGCGAGATAGACCTCGCGGCTCACCGAGCCCGCCTTCTCCCACGCCGCGTAATGCGGCGCGACCTCCTTGTCGATGAAGCGGCGGACGGTGTCGCGGAACGCTTCGTGCTCCGGCTCGAAGAGGGTTCTCGGGATCATGCAGGGCTCACTCGCGGACGTGGAAGGACACGCGGGATCCTAGCGGCGGCGGCGGCGCCCGCCATGATCCGGATCCGGATCAGGCGCGCTTGAGCCTGCGCAGCGCGTGCTGCTGGAGCGCCGCGACGAGGTGCTCGAGCTCGATCGGTTTCGCGAGGTGCGCGACCATGCCCGCCGCGTGACACTTCGCGCTCTCCTCGGCCATCGCGTGCGCGGTCTGCCCGACGATCGGCAGATGCGGCGCGATTTCGAGGATGCGGCGCGTCGCCTCGTAGCCGTCCATCTCCGGCATCTGGATGTCCATGAGGATCGCATCGAACTCCGCATGCCCGCCGGCCGCGATGCGGGCGACCGCCTGGCGGCCGTCGCCGACGATTTCATAGGCCGCGCCCTCGCCCTGCAGGAAGTCTTCGAGCACGAGGCAGTTCACCGTGTTGTCTTCGGCGACGAGCACTTTCATACCCGCGAGGCGGCGCTGGCCGGGCGCCGGGGGCAGCGGTTCCGCCGCCGGCAGCGCATCGGGCGGGGCCTCGACGAGCGGCAGACGCAGGTCGAACGTGCTGCCTTCGCCGGGCCGGCTCTCGACGCGGATCTCGCCGCCCATCAGCGCCGCGAGCTGGCGGCAGATCGTGAGCCCGAGCCCGCTGCCGCCGTAGCGGCGCGTCGTCGAGGAATCGCCCTGCCGGAACGGCTCGAAGATCTGCGTGAGCTGCTCCGCGCTCATGCCGGTCCCGGTGTCGGCGACCCGGAACGACAGCATCGCGCCGGCCCGCGCCACCGTGAGCGTCACTTCGCCCCGGCTCGTGAACTTCAGCGCGTTCGACAGCAGGTTCGTCAGGATCTGGCGCAAGCGCAGCGGATCCGCGAGGCAGGCCGCAGGGAGGTCGTCCGCGAAGCGCGCCGCGAGTACGAGACCCTTGTCCTCGGCCTGGGCGCGGAACAGCTCCACGCTCTCGAGCGCGACCTGGCGCGGCTGGACGGCGATCGATTCGACATCGAGCTTGCCCGCCTCGATTTTCGAGAAGTCGAGCACGTCGTCGATGATCCCGAGCAGCATGCGGCCGGATTCCAGGATGCGGCGGAACATCTGCTCGGTGCGTGGCTCGCGCGCGCTGTCGCGCTGTCCGATTTGCGCGAACGCGAGCACGCCGTGCAGCGGCGTGCGGATCTCGTGACTCATGTTCGCAAGGAACGCGCTCTTCGCCTGCGCGTAGCGCTCGGCCTCGAGCCGGGCCTTCTCGAGCCGGGCGATGAGCTCGAGATTCGCGAGACCGATCGCCGCGGCGTCGGCGAGCGCCCGCTGCAGGCGGAGCTCTTCCGGGCTCGCGCGATGCGGCCGCGCCCAGTAGCAGCCGAGCGCGCCGGAAGCCGTCGGCCGTCCGACCGGCACGATCGAGAGCGCACGCACGAAAGTGTGCCCGTAAGCCTCCTCGGGCACGTCCGGGTGGCCGGCCGTGTCCTCGATGATGTCGGGCTCGCCGCGCTCCATGACGCGTCCCGACACGCGTTGCGCGAGCAGGAAACGCTGGCCCTGCCACAAGGGGGTTATCGCGTCCTCTCCGACGTAGTGACACTGCTCCTCGTCGCGCAGCACGACCGTTGCCCCATCGCAGCCGATGATGCTGCGCGTCGCGCGGCAGACGATGGCGAGCAGTTCGGGCAGCGTGCGCACGCCCGCCATCTCGCCCACCGCCTCGGTGAGCTGGTGCAGGCGCTCGAGCGCGAGCTTGCGCTCCGTGATGTCCTGGCAGGTGCCGAACGCGCTCATCACTTTGCCCGCGGCGTCGCGTTCGAGTTCGGCGCACTCGCGGCACCAGCGCACCGCGCCGTCGACGAGAATGCGATGCTCGAAATCGTACGGCCGCCCCGCGAGCGCCCCGTCCCAGGCCCCTGCGAGAGCATCGCGATCCTCGGGATGCACGGCCGCGAGGAAATCCGCGAACTCGAGCGGCCGTCCCTGCGGAATGCCGAACAGCCGGTAGAGCTCGTTCGACCAGCGCAGCTCGTTCGTCGCGGTATCGAGACGCCAGCTCCCGATGTGGCCCATGGCCTGCGCGCGTTCGAGATCGTGCCGCGCCTCGGTGAGCGCGCGCTCGGCGAGCACATGTTCGGTGACGTCTAGCTTCGCGCCGATCGCGGTCAGCGGCCGGCCGTCCTCATCGCGGACGATCACGGCCCGGTCCTTCACCCAGGCGTAGCCGCCCGCGGGGGTCATGATGCGGTAGTCGCAGTACCAGGCGTCCGCGCCGGCGAGCGCCGCGGCGAACGACGCCGTGACGCGAGCGCGATCCTCGGGATGCAGCCGGCTCTCCCACCACGCACTCGATTCGCCGTCCTCCGGCATGCGCCCGAAGAGCTCGCGGTAGGCGTCGTTCCATTGCACCGTGCCGTCGACGAGGTTGCGCTCCCAGATCGCTTCCTTCGCAGCTTGCGTGGCGAGCCGGTAGCGCGCCTCGCTTGCCGCGAGCGCCGCCTCGGCGCGGCGGCGTCCGGAGATATCGATCACCGCACCCAGCACGCTGCGCCGCCCGCCTTCGAGGGCGCTGCGGCCGTGCGACTCGAGCGCGATGCGCCGGCCGTCGCGGGTGAGGCCGGTGAACGCATAACGGACGTCGTCCGCCTCGCCGCTCGCCCGCCGGCGCAGATTCTCGGCGACCTGGACGCGATCTTCGGGCGCCACGAGATCGAGCACCGCGGCCGACTCGATGAGCTCGGCCGGGCTCGCGTAACCGAACATCGTCGCGAGCGCCTCGTTCACGTAGCGGAACCGCTCGCCCTCGATGACGTACACGCCGACGAGTGACTGGCCCGCGAGCGCCTCGAGCCGCGCCGCATCGCGCTCGCTCCCGGCGCGGCGCACCTGTTCGAACAACAGGCAGACGAGCACGCCCATCGCCGTGAACATCGCGAGGAGCAACGTATCCTCGAGCTCGGGCAGCGCGAAGGACAGACGGGGCGGCATGAACAGATACCAGGCGAGCAGCGCGCAAGCCGCCGTCGTGACGAGCCCGGCCTCGAGGCCGCCGAGCCAGGCTGCGGCGAACACCGCGGGATACATGAACAGCCATGGCGAGGGCGAGATGTGCTCCCACGCGAGCCATTGCAGGCCGGTCGCGAGCAGCGTCGCGAGCACGCCCACGGCGAGGCCGTAGCGGCGCGCCACGGGGCCGTTCGCGGGGCCGCTCAGGGGCCGGAACGTCACGTGCCGCGGTGGGCGGGGTCGGAGCGCGGCGGAATGGCCGGCGGTCGGGCGGCGGCGCGGACGGACGCGGACGACCCGTCGGGGGCGCAGGGCCGCGAGGAGGGGATGACTGTGCTCGGGCTCATCATGTCTGGCATGGGACTCCGTGCGCCAAGGTCCTGCAGAGCGGCTGCGCGAGCGGCGGAGTTCCCTCCGCCTCGCAAGGTGCCCCGAGTGTAGCCGCCGGGTTGTGGCCAGACAACCGGCGCCGCGTTCACGGCTGCGGCGAGATGCCCTTCAGATATTTGAAGATGTCGCTGTCCGTCGAGAGGATCAGCGTCGTGTTCTTCGCGATCGCGTCGCGGTAGATCTCCATGCTGCGCGTGAACTCGTAGAAGCGCACGGCCTCCGGGCTCTGGTTGTAGGCCTTCGCATAGATCTCCGTCGCCCTCGCGTCCGCCGCGCCGCGGATCTCCTGCACCTGGCGATACGCTTCCGATCGGATCTTGTTCAGATCGCGCTCGCGGTTGCCGCGGATGCGCGCCGCTTCGCCGTTGCCCTCGGAGCGGAAACGCTCGGCGATCTGCCGGCGCTCGCTGATCATGCGATCGTAGATCTTCGGCTGCACGCTGCGGTTGTAGTTGATGCGCTTGAAGCGGATGTCGAGCAGCTCGATGCCGAAGACCTTCACCTTCTCCGCCGCCGCCGCGTAGATCTCCTCCTCGACGGCCTTGCGGCCCTTGCGGATCGGCACGAGCGTGGCATTCGCCTCGCCGAGCGAGGCATCCTTGAGCGGCGCGCGATCCTTCGTCGTGCGGACGATTTCGATCAGTGCGTGCTTCGCGATGGCGTTGCGCGTCTCGCTGCCGAGGATGTCGTCGAGCCGCGACTGCGCGCTGCGCTCGTCGTGCAGCCGCAAGTAGTACTGCAGCGGATCGGTGATGCGCCAGCGGCCGTAGAGATCGACGGTGATGTAGAGCTTGTCCTCGGTCGGCATGTCGGAGGGGCTGCCGTCCCATTCCAGGATGCGCTTCTCGATGCGGTTGACCTCCTGCACGAACGGCGTCTTGAGCTTGAGTCCCGCGGTCGTCACGGGCTTCACGACAGGCTTGCCGAACTGCGTGATGATGACCTGCTCGAGCTCGTTGACGGTGTAGATGGAGTCGTAAGCGGCGAACAGCGCGAAGGCGAGCGCGAGGTAGCCGAGAATCTTCACGAGGCTCATTGCTGCTCCTCCTGGACGGGCGCCTGCGGCGCCGCCGGGATCTCGGCCGCGGCGGCGGCCGCGCTCTCCGGCGTGCTGTTGTCGAGATGGAGCAGCGGCAACATGCGCTGCGTCTTCTCGTCGACGACGATCTTCGAGCGGATCTCCGGCAACACCTGCTGCAGCGTCTCGAGATAGAGCCGGCGCTTCGTCACGTCCGGCGCCTTGAGGTATTCCGCGAGCACGGCGTCGAAACGCGCGGCGTCGCCCTCCGCCTCGTTCACGCGCTTGAGGCGGTAGCCCTCCGCCTCCTGGATGCGCTGATCCTTCTCGCCCTCGGCGAGCGGCACGACCTTGTTGTAGGCCTGGCGCGCCTCGTTGATGAGCTTCTCCTTCTCCTGCTGTGCCTGGTTCACCTCGTTGAACGAAGCCTGCACCGGCACGGGCGGATTGATGTTCTTCAACTGCACCTGGTCGATGCTGATGCCGAGCTCGTATTTCTTCGCGAGTGCCTGCATGCGCGCGAGCGCCTCGATCTCGATTTCCTGGCGGCCGATCGTGATGACCTCGTCCACCGTGCGATCGCCGACGACCTCGCGCATCGCGGATTCGGAGACGTCGCGCAGCGCCATCGAGGGTTCGCGGGCCTTGAACAGGAACGTCGTCGGATCGGCGATGCGGTACTGCACGACCCACTCGACGAGCGCCGCATTGAGATCGCCCGTCACCATCTGCGTCTCCTTCGCGGCGTCCTGCGCGACCTGGTAGGGATTCGTCGCGCCCGGGGTACCGAAACCGAACTCCTGTTTCAACTGGCGCTTCACGGGCAGCTTCGTCGCGATGTCCATGCCGAGCGGCAGCTTGAAGTGCAGGCCCGGCTCGACGACTTTCAGAAACCGGCCGAAGCGCTGCACGACCGCGACGGAATCGCCGGGCACGGTGTAATACGTCGACATCACCGCGAGCAGAGCGAGCAGCAGCGGCAAGGCGAGCCGCAATACGCGATCGCGCAGCGCAGTCACCCGATCGAGATCGATCACCATTCGAGCCTCCCCAACTTTTCCGTGTCCGGGGCCGAGCATACGCTGGCCACCTGCGGATTAGTAGGTTGCCATGAAAGAGCGGCGGCGCCGGCGGGAAATGGGGTCAGGTTCGAATTCGCGGGGGAGCGCCCGGGTACGCGCCATTACGTTCGCCGCGAAATCGAACCTGACCCCAATTCCCTCTACGCGTCTTTCATAATTGCGGGCGCTGCTGCACAAACTTCATGACTGTTGGGCTGACGCAGGAAGCCCAACACCCGAAGTTTCATCGAGCGACAGCGACCCGCCCGGAGCTTGCAGGATCCTGCCGTCGACGAAGCAGTTGCACGCCGCAGTGTTGGGCTTCCTGCGTCAGCCCCACCTGCGCCATCCCTGCGCTTGCCTCTCCCCCGCATCGGATGCATCGTAAGCGCCCCACCCGATCCACGGTAGATGCCAGATGACGAATCCGTTCCTCGAAGCCGCGCTCGATTACCACCGCAAGCCCGTCCCGGGCAAGATTTCCGTCACACCGACGAAGGCGCTCCTGAACCAGCGCGACCTCTCGCTCGCCTACTCGCCCGGCGTCGCCGCGGCCTGCGAGGCGATCGTGCGCGACTCGGGCGAAGTCTCGGCGCTGACCGCGCGCGGCAATCTCGTCGGCGTGGTGACGAACGGCACGGCGGTGCTCGGCCTCGGGCCGATCGGCCCGCTCGCCGCGAAGCCCGTGATGGAAGGCAAAGCCGTGCTGTTCAAGAAGTTCGCCGGCATCGACGTCTTCGACATCGAATTGAACGAAACGGATCCCGATCGCCTCGTCGACGTCATCGCCGCGCTCGAGCCGACGTTCGGTGGCATCAACCTCGAGGACATCAAGGCGCCGGACTGCTTCTACGTCGAGCGCAAGCTGCGCGAGCGTCTCAAGATCCCGGTCTTCCACGACGACCAGCACGGCACGGCGATCATCACGAGCGCGGCGGTGACGAACGGCCTGCGCGTCGTCGGCAAGAAATTGAACGAAGTGAAGCTCGTCTGCAGCGGCGCGGGCGCGGCGGCGCTCGCCTGCCTCGATCTGCTCGTTCACCTCGGCCTCGACATGAAGAACGTCTGGGTCTACGACAAGTTCGGCGTCGTCTATACCGGGCGCCGCGAGGAGATGGACGAGAACAAGGTGCGCTACGCGAAGGACACGGACAAACGCACGTTGACGGACATCATTCCGGACGCGGACATCTTCCTCGGACTCTCGGCCGGCAATGTGCTGAAGCCCGAGATGGTGAAGCTCATGGCCGCCCGCCCGCTCATCCTCGCGCTCGCGAACCCGACGCCCGAGATCCTGCCCGAGCTCGCGAAGGAGGCGCGCCCGGATTGCATCGTCGCGACCGGCCGCTCGGACTATCCGAACCAGGTCAACAACGTGCTGTGCTTCCCGTTCATGTTCCGCGGTGCGCTCGACGTCGGCGCGACGACCATCACCCGCGAGATGGAGCTCGCCGCAGTGCAGGCAATAGCCGAGCTCGCGTACGCCGAGCAGAGCGAGGTCGTGGCCGCGGCGTACGGTGATCAGGTGCAGCCGTTCGGGCCCGAGTACCTCATCCCCAAGCCTTTCGATCCGCGCCTCATCGTGAAGATCGCGCCGGCCGTCGCGCGCGCCGCGATGATCTCCGGCGTCGCGACGCGCCCCATACCCGATTTCGGGGCCTACGAAGAGCAGCTCAAGGTCTTCGTCTATCACTCGGGGCTGCTGATGAAGCCCGTCTTCGCGGCCGCGAAGGCGAACCGCAAGCGCATCGTGTTCGCCGAGGGCGAGGACGAGCGCATCCTGCGCGCGACGCAGGTCGTCGTCGACGAGGGTCTCGCGCAACCGATCCTCGTCGGCCGGCCGGACGTCGTCGAGGCGCGCATCAGACAATACGGCTTGCGCATCCGCCCGGACGTCGACTTCGAGCTCGTCAATCCGAACAGCGACGCGCGCTACAAGGACTACTGGCAGAGCTACTACGCGCTCACCGAACGCATGGGCGTGACGGCGGAATACGCAAAGATCGAAATGCGGCGGCGCTTGACGCTCATCGGCGCGATGCTCGTCCGCAAGGGTGATGCCGATGGCCTCGTCTGCGGCACGCTGGGCACGCACGCCCAGCATCTGCGCTACATCGATCGCGCCATCGGCCGCCTGCCCGGCACGTCGATCTACGCGGCGATGAACGGGCTGCTCCTGCCGAATCAGACGGTGTTCGTCTGCGACACGTACGTGAACTACGATCCGACCGCGGAAGAGCTCTGCGAGATGACGATCCTCGCCGCGGAGATGGTGAAACGCTTCGGCTTGATGCCCAAGATCGCGCTCGTCTCGCATTCGAGCTTCGGCACCTACGACACGCCGAGCGCGAAGAAGATGCAGCGCGCGACGAAGCTCCTCTGGGAGCACGCGCCCGAGCTCGAGGTCGAAGGCGAGATGCACGGCGACGCCGCGCTCTCGGAGGAAGTGCGCCTCGCCGTCTTCCCGCGGGCGAAGCTGAAAGGCGCGGCGAATCTGCTCATCATGCCCTCGCTCGACGCCGCGAACATCGGCTTCAATCTGCTGAAGCAGGCAGCCGGTGAAGGTCTGACGATAGGCCCGATCCTGCTCGGCGCCGCGAAGCCGGTGAACATCCTCACGCCGACGGCGACGGTCCGCCGCATCGTGAATCTCACGGCGCTGACGGCGGTGGAGAGTGCGCTCGAGGCGAATGGGGCGGCGTAGTAGAGGCGTGGGTTGCCGTGAAAGAAGTGCGGTGCGGACGGGAAATGGGGTCAGGTTCGAATTCGCGGGCGAGCGCCCGGGTACGGGTCACCGCGTCGGCCGCGAAATCGAACCTGACCCCAATTCCCTCTACGCGTCTTTCATGATTGCGGGCGCCGCACGAACTGCATGACCGTGGGGCTTCCTTCGTCGGCCCCAAACCTACCGTCCTCCCACGCCCCGTGCTACGCTCGCAGCGCGTGCCGGACGCACGCAAGACCGCTGCTCTCGAGGTGCGAACGGGACACGGCGCTGCATGGTCCATTGCTTCCCTCGCGATCAGCCGGCCCGCCGCCGCACGGCGGCTTCACCACGTTCCGAGCCAGCGAGGGGAAAGCCATGACAACGACGCCCGGCCATGCCATCCACCGCCATCACCACATCACGCTCTGCACCGGCGGCGCGCAGGAGGACTTCGATTTCCACACGAAAGTCCTGGGTCTGAAAATCGTCAAGCGCACGCTGCTCTACGACGGGCAGGTGCCGATTTATCACTTCTACTACGGCAACGACAACGGCAACGAGAGCACGCTCGTCACGAGCTTTCCGATGCGCCACACGGGACGCAAGGCGCGCAAGGGCTCGGGGCAGATCGGCTCGGTCTCGCTCTCGATCCCCGAAGGCGCGCTCGACTACTGGACGGCGCGGCTCACGGAATCGGGCTTCGAGACGCGCTACTCGGAACGCTTCGGTGAATCGCAGCTCGAGTTCCAGCATCCCTGCGGCATCGACTACCGCCTCGTCGCGACGAAGGACGACGCGCGCACGCCGCACACGAAAGGCCCGGTGCCCGCCGAGCACATGATCCGCGGCACGCATGCCATCACGGTCTCGGTGCGCGACATGGACATGATGGACGAGTTCATGGAGCTCGGCTGGGGCGGCACGCGGGTCGCCGCCGACAGCGAGGGCGTGCGCTACCAGATCGGCGCGGGCGGCTCCGGCCGCTACGTCGATTTCGTCGTCGAGCCGAACGTCAAGCAGGGGAGCTGGTCGCTCGGCGAAGGCTTCATCCACCACATGGCGTTCGAGGTCGACACGCACGAACAGCAGAACGCGATCAAGGCGACGCTCGAAGCGCTCGGCTTCACGGACACCTCCGATGTGAAGAATCGCGGCTACTTCGATTCGATTTACGTGCGCACGCCGGGCGGCGCGCTGTTCGAGGCGACGGTCTCGCACCAGCCCTCGTTCGCCTGCGACGAGCCCGCGGATCGCATCGGCCACGACGTGATCGTCTCGCCGCAGTTCAAGCAGGATCTGCCGGGCTTGATCGCGCAGCTCGGCGCGATTCAGGACTGAATGAGACGGGCCGGGATGCGACCGGCCCGTTCGCTCTCCTCCACCCCCGAACCAGGAGGGCCGCACATGGCCGCGCCGTACAAATACAATCGCCTGTCGAAAGACGATGCCGCGCTGCTGCTCGTCGATCACCAGGCCGGCCTCATCTCGCTCGTACAGGATTTCTCACCCGCCGAGTTCAAGAACAACGTGCTCGCCGTCGGCGCCTGCGGCAAGTATTTCAAGCTCCCGACGATCCTCACCACGAGCTTCGAGAACGGCCCGAACGGCCCGCTCGTGCCGGAGCTGAAGGAGATGTTCGCCGACGCGCCGTACATCGCGCGCCCCGGCAACATCAACGCCTGGGACAACCCGGACTTCGTCGCCGCGGTGAAGGCGACGGGCAAACGCCAGCTCATCCTCGCCGGCGTCGTCACCGAAGTCTGCGTCGCCTTCCCCGCGCTGTCCGCGATCGAGGAAGGCTTCGAGGTCTTCGTCATCACGGACGCCTCCGGCACGTTCAACGACGTCACGCGCCACGCGGCGTGGCTGCGCATGCAGGCCGCGGGCGCGCAGCTCATGAACTGGTTCGGCATGGCCTGCGAGCTGCATCGCGACTGGCGCAACGACATCGAGGGGCTGGGCACGCTATTCTCGAATCACATCCCGAATTACCGGAACCTGATGACGAGTTATTTTGCGGTGATGGGGAAGGGGTAGACGAAGGCTGCGCAGTTCGCGGGCACGGCTCGCACCACCGCAGTCGACGTCACGCCCTCGTCACAGGCGCAGCCGGGGATTCAGTCGGTGACCCAGCCACCAGCGGCGAACTACGGTATTCCAGAGTGACGGGACCGGGCCTCGAGGCCGAGACCCGACCTAGGGCCCCGGGGCTGATCGTCTGCGCCGGGGCTCGACGACTGGATTCCCGCCTGCGCGGGAATGACGGTGGCGGGTGGCGGCGACATGCGCCGACACTGCAATTCGTTCAGTGCGCGCTGCGAGTTGCAACCCGCGGGCCGTCGCCTCGGCACGAGTCGTGAACTGCAGCTCGATCCTCCAGCGAAGCCCACGAACGATACGCGCCCTCACTGCACCACGAACCCCCCATCCACCGTCAACGCATGCCCGGTCGTGAACGAGGATCGATCCGAGCACAGCCAGATCACCGCCTTCGCGACTTCGGCGGCCTGCACGAGCCGTCCCGCGGGATGCTTCGACACGAGACGCTCCTTCGCGCCGGGCGTCTCCGCGAACAGGCGCTCGCCCATCGGCGTTTCCACGACGCCCGGGCACACGGCGTTCACGCGGATGCCCTGCTTCGCGTATTCGAGCGCCACGGTCTTCGTGAGGCCGACGACGGCGTGCTTCGTCGCGACGTAGGCGGGCGCGCCGCGCCAGCCGATGAGTCCGACTATGGAGGCGGTATTGACGATGCTGCCGCCGGTCGGCTGCTTCAGCATCAACTGGCATTCCTTGCGCAGACAGTGGAAGACGCCGGTGAGATTCACGTCCAGCACTTTCTGCCAGTCGGCGTCCGTGTATTCGGACGTGCGGCCATAGACGCCTTCGATGCCGGCGTTGTTGAACGCGCAGTCGACGCGGCCATAGGCGTCGATGACCGAATCGAAGAAGGCATCGACTGGTGCGGACTTCGAGACGTCGCACTTGCCGGCCATGGCGAAGCCGCCTTTCGACTCGATGAGGGCGACGGTCTCCTCGGCGGCTTCGAGATTGATGTCGGCGATCGCGAGCAGCGCGCCTTCTGCGGCCATCGCGAGTGCGGTCTCGCGGCCGATGCCGCTGCCGCCGCCGGTGACGACGATCGCCTTGCCCTTCAACTCCGTGCCCATCTGCTGCTCCCTCGTTGTCGTTGTGAGCTCTTCGAGGCCCGAGTCTAACAGGCGGAGGCCGATGCGAGGAACGCGAGCAGGAGCCGCGTCACCTCGACAGCCTGCTCCTGCTGCACCCAGTGGCCGGCGCCGTCGACGAAATGACAGCCGAGCATGCGCGTGAACGTCTGCTCGCGCATGCGCTCGATCGCGCCGGGCACCTGATAGTGACCCCAATCGTGCCGCCCGGAGATGAAGCACGCGGGCCGATCGATCGTCCGCCCTGCGAACACTTCGAGCTCCGCGCGATAGCGATCGGTGAAGTTCGCGCGATACCAGTTCAGGCCGCCCTGGAAGCCCGTGCGCGAGAACTCCGCCGCGTAGACGGCGAGCTCGGCCTCGGTCAACCATTTGCATTTCGCGATCGCCGCCGCATCCGGCATGAACGGCGCACAATCCTCCGGCATCGTCCGATCGCGGTTCATCACGTAGTAGGTCGGCAGCTTCGCGAGCTCCACGGCGCTCCAGGACGCGAGCGGCTGCGGCTCGTTGCCCGGCCAGTCTGCGCTCTTGTAGTGGTAGTAGGCGCGGAGGAACGCGTGCACGAAGGAATTGGGGTCAGGATCCATCAGCCCCGCGCTAATGGATCCTGACCCCATTGCGCTGCCGCGCATGTCGGTCGCCGCTTCGCGCGTCGCGTAGTAGCGCCAGTAGTGCTTGCGCGGTGGTTCGAGCGCGGCGAGAGCGGCGTGGATGTCTGGTTCGGATTTCCGTTCCTCGCCGTCGGTGATCGCGGGCGCGCCGGTGAACGGCGCGCTCATCACGACGACGGCTTCGAAGACGTCCGGACGCAGCAGCGCGCACCAGCCCGCGACGAACGTGCCGAAGTCGTGCCCCATGACGCACGCGACGTTCGGGATGCCGAGCACGTGCAGCAGGCCCAGCACGTCGCGCACGAGATTCAGGATCCGGAACGGCGCGAGATCGCCGTCGTAGTCGGCGTTCCAGCCCGTGGTGCGGCCGTAGCCGCGCTGGTCGGGCGCAATCACGTGATAGCCCGCGGCGGCGAGCGCAGGCATGAGCTTGCGCCAGCTATAGGCGAGCTCGGGAAAGCCGTGCAGCAGGAGCAGGCAGGGGCGGCCCGGCGTTTCGAAGCCGGCGTCGAGGACGTGCAGGTCGAGGCCGTTCACGCCGGGGACGAGGCGGGAGCGAATGACGGGATCGAGCGTCGGGGTCTTCAGCGGATCGATGGTGGCGGCCTCCGCGGGCATGTCGTCCGGTCATTGTGCCGCGCTTGGCGGGAAGCAGCATCCGAGAGAGAGATGAATTTGGGCGATGGTCCCGGGTTCGACAGGGCTGCCGCGGGCCAGCGACCGGGTCCCGGTCCCGGCCTCCGCCGGGAGGGTCCCTGCCCCGGGACGACGGGCCGCGATCGATGCGCCTCCTGCGCCGGCGCATCCGATAAACTCGCGGCGGTCACACGCGCGGTGCAGGATCGCGCCGGCACCCCGAGGAGCATTCATGTCCGAAGAGTTCCCTTCCGCCCTCTCCCGCCGCGAATTCCTGAAACGCGCCGGCGCCTCGGGCGTCGCGGTCGCCGCGGGCACGTTCGGCCGTGCCGCGGCCGGCGCGGGCGGCGGCACGCCCGAGCAGGTGCATCTCACCTGGGGTGCGGATCCGTCGAGCGAAGTCGTCGTCTCCTGGTGCACGGTCGAAGCGGCCGTGAGTCCGCGCGTGCACTACGGGCCGACGCCCGCGCTCGGCAGGATCGTGCCTGCCGAAACGCGGCGCTACGTCGATGGTCTGAGCGGCGAAACGGTGATCTGCCATCACGCGCGGCTCAGCGGTCTGGCGCCCGCTTCGACCGTGCATTACGCCGTGACGGCGGACAACGACGCGAAGCAGGATCGGCCCTTCGCCGCCGGGTTCGTCACCGCGCCGCGCGAGCGCCGCGGCTTCCGCTTCACGAGCTACGGCGATCTCGCGACGCCGAACACGCAGTGGACGATTTCATCCCCGCAGGCCCGGCATGCGATCGTCGCGGTCGAGCGTTTCGCGCCGCTGTTCCATCTGCTGAACGGCGATCTCTGCTACGCGAACCTGAATCCGGCGGCGCAGCCCGCGGTGTGGCGCGACTTCGGCGACAACGTCGAGCCGTCCGCCGCGCGCCGGCCGTGGATGCCCTGTCCCGGCAATCACGAGATCGAGTTCAACAACGGCGCGCAGGGCTACGGCGGCTATCTCGCGCGTTACGAGCTGCCCGCGAACGGCACGCGCTTTCCCGGGCGCTGGTATGCGTTCCGCGTCGGCGGCGTGCTGTTCGTCTCGCTCGATGCGAACGACGTCGTCCACCAGGACTGCGGGCCGCTCGTGAACGGTCCGCGCCCGCTCGTGCCCGCCCTCAATGCAGGCCAGCCGCCGATCGCCCCCGGCACCGCGCTCTACGTCCGCGGCTAAAGCGGCGGCGAGCAGACGCGCTGGCTCGAGCAGACGCTGCGCGCCGCGCGCGCCGACGCGGGTCTCGACTGGATCGTCGTGCAGATGCACGAGGACGCGATGAGCTCCTCCGATCCCGGCAACGGCTCGGACAAGGGCATCCGCGAAGCCTGGCTGCCGCTCTTCGACACATACGGCGTCGACCTCGTGCTGTGCGGCCACGATCACGACTACGAGCGCACGTTCCCGGTCCGCGGCCGTCATCACGACACGGGGCGCGACGTGGCAACGGGCGAGCCCGTCGACACGCTGCAGCCGATCCCGCTCGTCAGGGAGGACCCGGCGGACGGCGTATACGACTCACCGCAGGGCGCGATCCATCTCGTGCTCGGCGGCGGCGGTACGGGCGCACCGCTCGGCGTCTACGGCCGCGATCCGCAATCCGGCGCGCCGCTCGCGAAAGTCTTCACGAAGCGCAACGCGCCGCGGCCCGGTGCGAAGCCCGGCACGTTCATGCGTGCCAAAGCGGATGCGGTGGAAGCGGCAATCTGGTCGGCGCGCCGCGACACGGAGAGCGCTTACGGTATCGCGGTCTTCGACGTGCATTACGACGAGACGCCGGGCATGACGTCGATCACCCTGAGCTACTGGCACACAGTCGGCGCCGTGCCGACGGGCGATTACGAGCTCTTCGAGAAGATCGTGTTGCGGAAGAAGCGCAAGGACGCTCTTCGCAACTCGTCGTAGGTCCGTAGCCGCGGGCGTAATCGGACGTTCGATTCGCCTTCGGCCCGGCGCTCAATTCCCCGGCTGCAAGGTGACTTCGACATCACCCTTCTTGCCGTGCCGGAGCAGCGAGAGCGTGACGTTGTCGCCGACCTTGAAGTCGTCGAGGCGCGCGAAGAGCTTGCTCACGCTGTCGACGGGTTTGCCGTTGACCGCGACGATCACGTCGCCGATCGCGACTTCGCCCTGGGCCGACATCGCCGCGCCCTCGAGGCCGGCTTTCGCGGCCGGCGAGTCCGCCTTCACGCGGAGGATCACCACGCCCTGCACGCCGAGCATGTTCGTCAACTGCTGGTTCAACTCCTCGTCAAGCTCCACACCGAGGCCGGGGCTGATGTACTTGCCGTGGCGGATGAGCTGCGGCACGACGCGGTTCACGACGTCGACCGGTACGGCGAAGCCGATGCCGGCGCTCGCGCCGCTCGGGCTGTAGATCGCGGTGTTGATGCCGATGAGCCGGCCCGCGGAATCGAGCAGCGGGCCGCCGGAATTGCCGGGATTGATCGCCGCGTCGGTCTGGATCAGATGTTCGATCGTCGCGCCGTTCTCCTCGCCGAGCGAGCGATCGAGCGCGGAGACGATGCCGGTCGTGAGCGTCCAGTCGAGGCCGAAGGGATTGCCGATTGCGAAGACCTTCTGGCCGACCTTGAGCTTCGCGCTCTCGCCGATCGGCACGGGCGGCGGACGCTTGAAGCCGACGCCGATCTTCAGCACCGCGATGTCGTGCGCCTCGCTCGCCCCGACGAGTCCCGCCTTGTAATCACGGCCGTCGGCGAGCTTGACGGTCGCTTCGCTCGCGCCTTCGAGCACGTGGTAGTTCGTCACCACGTGGCCCGCACCGTCCCAGATGAAGCCCGAACCCGTGCCGCGCGGCACGGAGTAGACGTTGCGCGTCCAGAAATCGCGCACTTTCGCGCGCGTCGTGATGTAGACGACGCCGCCGCGCGCGTTCTCGAAGAGATCGATCGTCGCCTTTTCGTCGGCCGCGAGATCGCCGCGTGCGGTGACCACGCGCGGTGCGGCATCCTCGCGCGAGAGCGTGTATTCGTAGCGCGTGGTGATGCGCCACAACACGAGCACGGCAGCGATCGCCGCGGCGATCCACAGGATCTTCGCGTAGTCGCGTTCAGGTTCTTCGTAGCGCAACAGAGCTTCCCTCGTCCGTTCGCGATCGCGCGTTCGTTCCGCCGTCCGGCGCCTACGCTGCAAGTGCGGGCGGTCGGGCCGGGAATCAAGGGGCCGGCCGTCGGCGCGATGGATCCGCGTCCGACACGCCCGGCGCGGATTGAAATCGTCACCACCGGTCCACATATATCCGCCGGACACATGACGAACGGTGTCCACACGAATCCGAAAGGACGCAGCCAGATGGAGGACGAAACCATGATATATCGATCCCTGTTCCCCGGCGACGTGTTCGCCGAAATCGATCGCCTGCGCCGTGACATGCAGGAGAGCTTCGATTATTCGCCCAGCATCCGCGGCATCGGCCGCGGCGGTTTTCCCGCCATGAACGTCGGCGGCTCGCCGCAATCGATCGAGATCTATGCGTTCATGCCGGGCGTCGACCCGGCCCAGGTCGAGGTCCAGATCGAGAACGGCGTGCTGACGATTTCCGGTGAGCGCAAATCCGATCTGCCGACGGACAAGACCCAGCGCTCCGACGTGCACATCGCCGAACGATTCACGGGCCGCTTCAGGCGCGTCGTGACGCTGACGGAGGACGCCGATCCGGACGCCGTGAACGCGGTGTATCGCGACGGCGTGCTCCACATCAGCATCCAGCGCCGCGCCGCGGCCCAGCCGCGCCGCATCAGCATCCAGTGAGTCGAGGAGGTGACACCATGAACGAGACGAAGCCCAGCACGAACGAGCAGCGCAACACCCGCCCCGAGGCGGCGATCCTGCCGCCCGTCGACGTCATCGAAGATAAATCGGGCATTACGCTGATCGCCGATCTGCCCGGTGTGGCGAAAGAGAACATGCACGTGCGGCTCGAAGCGGACACGCTGACGATCGAGGGTGAAGTGACGCTCAACCTCCCGCAGGGAACGGAGGCGACGCACGCCGAGGTCAACCTGCCGCGTTACCGCCGCGCGTTCACGCTCTCCAAGGAGCTCGACAGCGAGCAGGTGCGCGCCGAGTTCACGCACGGCGTGCTCAAGCTCCACATCCCGAAGGCCGCGCACGCCCAGCCGCGCAAGGTGGATGTCCACGTCGGATGAGAAGGGGTCTGACGCGTGTGGGTAACTCGCAGCAAGCGAGTTATCCACGCGGGTCATACCCCGGCTTCCCGAGCGCCGAACGAAGGGCGCGCCGGCCGCCGAACACCGCGATCGATGCGCCTCCTTCGTCGGCATCCTATAGGCCAAAACTCCGGACCGCCGCTGCGGTCGATGCAGGAGGTCATGCCATGACATTCGAGAATCTGAAAGAGAATCTCAGCTCGCTGTGGGATTCGGTGGCCGAGGGCTGGCAGCACCTCGCGCAGTCCGCGAACAGTGCGCTGACGCGGTTCAAGCCCGGCGCCGAAATGCCGGACAAGCGCGAAGTGGACGATACGTGGTATCTGCCCACCCGCGGGTGGGCGATGCTCGGCGGCGATGTCTTCGAGGATACCGCCCGCATCGTGGTCCGCCTCGAAGTGCCGGGTCTGCAGAAGCAGGATCTCAGGCTCGAGATCGAAGACAACGCGCTCGTCGTCAGTGGTGAGAAACGCTTCGAGCGCGAGAGCACGCAGGGGCGCTGGCGCGTGATGCAATGCGCGTACGGCAGCTTCCGCCGCGTCGTGCCGCTGCCGGCGAGCGTCGCGCCCGAACAGGCGAAAGCGAGTTACCGGGAAGGCGTGTTGCGCGTGGAGATACCGAAGCTCCGGCAGGCCGCGCCCGAGGGCCGGACGATACCCATCGACTGACTTTCGGCCGCCCCGGAACAGAGCCGGAGTCCGAATGCGTCGGACTCCGGCTCCGACCCGGCAGCGTGTGCCGTCTCCGTCGCTGCGCGATGCCGGGCTTCGGATGACGCCCGAGGAGCCGCGGCGATCAGCTCCAGTCGTCGCCGCCGATGTCGCCGCCGCCGAGATCGCCGCCGTCGACGTAGCCCGAGTTGTCGCCCCAGGACGAGGAGTCGTTCACACCGAAATCCTGATCCTCCGGGACGCCGCGGTTCGCCTGCGTGAAGCCCGCCGGCCCGAAGCCCGCGCCGGGATCCGCGGTGCGGTTGCCGTCCATCACGCGATGCACGAGCGCCTCGCCCGCGGCGATACCCGCGCCCACGGCGAGCCCGCTCGCGAGGCTCGAGCCGAGACCCGGCCCCGAGCCGCCCATCGGCGCGGGACCGCCGCCGTACGGGCCTTGTGCATACGGGCCACCCTGGGCGCCGCCGTAGCCTGCCCCATAGGCTGTCGGAGGGTTCGCGGCGTTGCGGCGCGCGGACCTCGCCCGCACGACGAACATGACGAGCAGGAGGCCGCCGACCCCGAGCACGATCGGCATCAGCGAATGGCCGCCGCGCATGGCGCCGCCGTCCGCCACGGGCAGCGCCGCGGCGGTGCCGTTGATCATCTCGCGCAGATGGGCGACCGCGCTCGGCTTCGCGAACGTGAGGCCCGGGGCGAGCTTCTCCGCGGTGGCGAGCGCCTCGCGCGCCTCGTCGCGACGGCCTTCGCGCGCGAGCACCTCGGCATGCACGAAGTGTGCTTTCGCGCTGTCCGGATGCGCTTTCAACACTTCGCCCATCATCGTGTCCGCTTTACCGAGCTTGCCGGCCTCTACGGCTTCGAAGACCTCGTGCAGCGTGGGCTCCGCGGCGTAACCCGCGGTCGCGACGCCGCCGGCGAGCGCGAGGGCGAAGACCGTATTCCTGGCAATCTGTCTCAACATGGCTGACTCCTGAGGTTCGTACGCCGGGATCGTTTCGAGTGCCGGCGGTGGCGGGGGTTCCGTCGCTGTGCAGTGTTTCCGGAGCTGCTCGAGCGAATCTGAAATCCGGGGCCGTCACGCGTCGGCCGGCAGACTACCACGCGCCGGCATATCCATATGACGGATCCGCAGGCGGCTTCACCGCGCATCGCTGATACTATGCCGCGCCTTCGAACCCGGACCCTCGTTGCCCCGTGATCACGACGACTCTCATGAATCCCGCCGCGGGCTTTCTCGTCGGCACGCTCGTGGGCTTCACCGGCGTGGGCGGCGGCGCGCTGATGACGCCGATCCTCGTGCTGCTGTTCGGCGTCGTCCCGCACACCGCGGTGGGCACGGATCTGCTCATGGCGACGATCACGAAGACGGTCGGCAGCTCCGTGCACTGGTCGCGGGGCGCGGTCGACTGGCAGGTCGTGCGCAGGCTCTGGCTCGGCAGCCTGCCGGCCGCGGCGGCGACGCTCGTCTTCCTCCATCACGCCGAAACGGACAGCGCGCGCGTCTCGGCCATCATCCTGCCCATGCTCGGCGTCGCCCTGCTGCTCACGAGCCTCGGCGTGCTGTTCAAGCCCGCGCTGCACCGGCTCGGTAAACATCTCCGCTCGCATTTCACGGCGCGCTTCAAGCGCGCGCAGCCCGCGCTCACGGTGCTCGCAGGGGCGATCCTCGGCGTGCTCGTGACCCTGACCTCGGTCGGCGCCGGCGCGCTCGGGACGGTGATGCTCGTCTATCTCTATCCGTTCCGCATGCACGCGACGAAGCTCGTGGGGACGGACATCGCGCACGCCGTGCCGCTCACGCTCGTCGCGGGACTCGGCCATCTCGCGCTCGGCAACGTCGATCTCGCGCTGCTCGCGGGCCTGCTCGCGGGCTCGATACCGGGCATCGTGCTCGGCGCGCTGCTGAGCCACCGTGTCGATCCGGGCTGGGTGACGAAGGGAATCGCCGTCACGCTCGCGCTGATCGCGGCGAAGCTGCTGCTGAAGTGAGAGAGAACGCGCGGACGCCGGACGGCGCCCGCGCGCAGGCCATTACGGCTGGACGGGCGGGAGGTTCGCGCTCAGCGCGGAGACGTTGTCCGCACCGGCGATCGCGCACACCGGATGCGAGAAGTCGTTCTGCAGGCTCGGCACCGCGACCTGACCCTGGTAATTGATGTTGTCGGGACGCGTGGCGTCCGCGCCGACGCCGCCCGGCACGTAGTCGAGCTTCAGGTTGTGACGCGTGCGCCAGGCGATGTTGTGGTCCGCGCAGGACGTGTCGCCCGAGACGCCGACGGCGCCGAGCAGCACCTTGCCCTTGCCGTAGAGCGCGAGGCCGCCGCCGAAGACGTTCACGCCGCCGATCTTCTCGCCGACCATGGGATCGTTCACCTGGCCATAGTTCTGCGACGGGCCCTTGTAGGCCGCGGCCGTGTTGACCGGGTTGCTCTCCTGCAGACCGAAGAGTGAGCCGCCGGGCTGCACCGCCGCCCACAGGTTCGCCGTCGACAGCGCGAGCCCCGGCAGGCTGAACGCGTTCGCGGTATTCGCCTTCTGGGCCGAAATCACGCGGCTGCCGGGCCATTCCGCGCCACGGTCCCCGCCGGTGAACGCGACCGCGCACACGACCCCGTCACGGTTCACGACCGTGCCCCACATATCGAGATTGAAACCGCCGTTCGAGGCGTTGCGCGCGTCGATCAGTGCCTGCTCGAGCTGGGCCTGCGAGGGCAGACCCTTGCACGAGTTGTCGCTCGCGGCGTAGACGGCGCCGGACGCGGCCACGAGGCCGCCCATCCACACTGCCATGACGTGTTTGTTGTTCAGCATGGTTTGCTCTCCTGTTCGAGTTGGAATTCTTTTCTGGAACCCGATTGCCGAGCGAGTGCGGGCGCGTCGCGTCCTGCCGCCGTGTTCCGGTGTCCTGGAGATCGATGCTGGAAAGCTCGCATTGCCGCACCCACGAAGCAGGCGCACGGTAAACCCGTCCGCCGGGGAAGGGAAGCGCGCAGAAGCGACAGTGCTTCACGCGTCGTGACATTCGGCACCGTAGGGTCCAATCGGGTCGTGCGCGGGACGCCGTGTAAGCACTGCGTGTCGCGTCAGAACAAATTACACGCGCGCCGCCGCGTAATGCCGCTGCAGACCGGCGCTTTCCGCTGGCATGTGTATTGCCTCGTGCCATGCGACGTCCGCGCGGCGGACGCTTCCCTTCCATCATGCAGAGGTGAACACCATGAACGGAATCATCTATCTCGTCGGGCTGGTCGTGGTGATCCTCGCGATCCTCTCGTTCCTCGGACTGCGCTGATCATGAGCAGCCAGACCCTGCCTCCGCGCAACGACGCGGTAATCACGCCACGTGGCGACGCGCCGCACGTCGATCTGCCCGCGATCATCGCGGGCGCATTGTTGAGCGCCGCGGTCGCCCTGTTGTTCACGACGTTCGGCTCCGGCATCGGTCTCTCGATGCTCTCGCCCTATCGCGGCGAAGGCACGTCGGGGACGATGTTCCTCGTCGCGTTCGGGCTGTGGACGATCTGGGTCGCGGTGTCGAGTGCGATGGCCGGCGGTTATCTCGCCGGCCGGCTGCGCCGGCGCACCGCGGACGCGACGCCCCACGAAGTCGAGATCCGCGACGGCTTCCACGGTCTCGCGGTGTGGGCGCTCGCAGCGCTGATCGGCGCCTGGCTCGCCGCGGGCGCGACGGCAGGCGTCGCGAAAATGGGTGCGGGCGCCGCCCGTGGCGCGATGCACGCGGGCGCACAGGCCGCAGGACATCACGCCGGCGGTATGATGCGCGGCATGATGAGCGACATGCAGGGGATGACCGGGCAGGACGATTTCGGCGCGACGGCCGATCGTCTCGTGCGCGCGCCGCAGGACGGCTCGCCGCGCGAAGTCGCGCGCATCCTCTCGCACAGTGCGGCAGCAGGCCAGCTCAGCGCGGAGGATCGCCAGTATCTCGTCGACGTCGTCGCCGCGCGCACGAACCGCACGCCCGAAGAGGCCGGTCAGATCGTCGATCGTGCCTTCACCGACGCCCAGCAGGCACTCGCCCACGCCCGGGATGCGGCCGAGAAGGCGCGCAAGGCGGGAATACTGTTCGCGTTCCTGACCGCCGCCTCGCTGCTCGCGGCCGGTGTCGGCGCCTGGTGGGCGGCGACGCGCGGCGGCCTGCATCGCGATCAGAACACGGACTTCAGCCGGCTCACGCGCTGGGCCTGAAGCGTGGCGAACCAGGGCACGCTCGTCGACGGCACGCACAGCGCGGCCGTCGGCTACGTGCTCTGGATCTTCGGCTTCATGGGCGCGCACCGTTTCTACTTCGGACGGCCGGTGAGCGGGACGATCTATTTCTTCACGCTCGGACTCTTCCTCATCGGCTGGATCGCGGATCTGTTCCTGATGCCGGGCCTCGAGGCCGCCGCGGATCAACGCTACGCCGCCGGCCGCTACAGCTTCACCCTGGCCTGGGTGCTGCTCATCTTCCTCGGGCTCTTCGGCGCCCACCGCTTCTATCTCGGCAAATGGCTCACCGGCCTGCTCTGGCTCTGCACCGGCGGTCTCTTCCTCGCCGGGTGGCTCTATGATCTGTGGACGCTGAACGGGCAGGTCGATGCCCTGAATCGCGAGCACGGACGGACGCTGCGATATTCGAGTCTGTGATCTCTCCGATCAGCCGCAGGCGTAATCGGACGTTTCTTCGCGGGTTGCACGGCATCGATCCCCTTACTCGCGGCCCGGGAACCGAAGAATTCATCCGATTACGCCGGCGCTAAGGAAGCTCTGAACAAGTTCAGAGCTTCCGGCGGCACAGGGATGTGCCGCCGTGAACAGTGGCGTAAGCCATTGTTCACGTAAGGTTGGCAAGAACCACGCTTCTTGCCGACCGTGCTCTGAAAAGTCCAGGATGTCCAGGATGGACTTATTGAGAGCTTCCCTAACGGTACCTACGAAGCGCTCATGGGACGTGCCGACGCAGGAGGCGCACCGATCGCGGGGCGACGTTCCGGAGATCCCTTCGTTCGGCGCTCTGGAAGCCGGGGTATGACCCCGGCGCCACACGCGTCAGCCCCCGGCACCCGCACACGGCGGCACGACCGCGATCCCCACGGTGGCGAAGATCAACGCGAGCATGAAGCCCGCGCTCGCCATCATGCCGCACACCGCGAGGAAGCGCGTGCGGCCTTCGCCGGCATCGAGCAGGTGATGGGCGGAGCCGGCGGCTTCTTCGCGCGTCGCGCGCCAGCCGAGCCAGGCGACGACGAAGGCGGCGACGGTGACCGCGAGCGCCATGACGTCGACCGCGGCGAGCGCGCTGTGGAGCGTCCGGGCGTCGAGCGCGTAGCGCGCGCCGTTGCAGGTGACGCCGGTCACGGCATAGCTCGCGGTGAGCTGGAACGCCCAGGCGAGCGGTGCTGCGAAGAGACCGAAAGCGAGCGCGCCGCGGCCGTAACGTTCGCGATGCGGCGCAGGATGGGAGGAACCGAGCAGCGTGTTCATGGGTGTCACCCGAGGCGTGGGAGGAGATAGAACGTGGTGAAGACGGCGAGCCACACGGCGTCGACGAAATGCCAGTAGACGGCACTCACCGCGACGGGGACGGGCCGCGCGGGCCCGGCGCGGCCGCTCGCGAGCCACCAGGCGACGGCGGCGAGCATCACCCAGCCCGCGACGACGTGCGCCATGTGGAAGCCCGTGATCGTGAAGTACAGCGAGCCGTAGACGTGCGAGGCCGGCGTGAAGGATTTCTTGTGCCACTCGAGGAGCTGCACGGCGATGAAGACGGCACCGAACGCGAGCGTCGCGAGGAAGCCGCGCCGGCAGCCGCGCAGATCGCCGCGGCGCGACAGCCGGCGCTCGGCCCACCACACCGTCACGCTGCTCGCGAGCAGCACGAGAGTGTTCGGCAGCGCGAGCTTCAACTCGGGCGCACCGACCGGCGGCCACGGCGGCGGCGCCTGCGCCGCGATGTAGCCATAGGAGAACAGCAGGTAGGCGAACAGTGCGGCCTCGGTCGCGATCGTCGCGATCATGCCCCACCAGCCGGACGTGCGGTGGGGCTTGCGCTCCGCGCCGGCGAGGATTTCGGCGGGAATCGCGCTCATGGCGCCCCGAGCGTCGCCGGTCGGGCGGGCGTGAGCCAGACGAGCGTGCAGATCGCCGTGCCAATCGCGGCCGCGAGCGCGAGCCACCAGTGATGCGCGAGCAGGGCCGCGAAGCCCGCGAGCATGACGAGTGCGGTCACGAGCGGCAGCAGGGAGTCCTCCGGCATGTGCACGGAGCCGTCGGGCTCGGCGTCGAGCGGCGTCGTGCGCAGGATCTCGCGGCCGTGATCGAGGGCCGGGCCGACGCGCGTCGAGGAGCGTTCGCCGGTTTCGTCGAGGCGGTTCTCCCACAGCGGATGGCGGCTTGCGACCGTCGGGATGACGAGGAAGTTGTAGGGCGGCGGCGGTGAGGACGTCGCCCACTCGAGCGTCGGCGCGTCCCAGGGATTCGGCCCGGCGATCGCGCCGGACTTCAGGCTCCTGATCACGTTCACGACGACGAGCAGCACGCCGAGGGCGACGACGAACGCGCCGATGCTCGTCAGCATGTTGAGCCCGTCCCAGCCGACGCCGGCGGGATAGGTGTAGATCCGCCGCGGCATGCCGAGCAGGCCCGTGAGGTGCATCGGCAGGAACGCGACGTTGAATCCGGTGAACGTGATCCAGAAGCTCCAGCGGCCGAGGCGCTCGCTCATGAGCCGGCCCGTCATCTTCGGGAACCAGAAGTGGATGCCGCCGAGCACCGGGAAGACGTTGATCCCGAGCAGCACGTAGTGGATGTGCGCGACGACGAAGTAGGTGTCCGTGAGCTGCCAGTCGAGCGGCACGGCGGCCGTCATGAAACCCGAGACGCCGCCGACGACGAACAGGAACACGAAGCCTGCGAAATAGAGGAACGGTGTCGCGCGCACCGGCCGGCCCGTCCAGATCGTCGCGATCCAGGCGAAGACCGCGACGGCCGAGGGGATGACGATCGCCATGCTCGCCGCGCTGAAGAACGACAGGCCGAGGGGCGGGATGCCGGTCGCGAACATGTGATGCAGCCAGACGCCGAAGCCGAGCACGATCGTCGCGACCGTCGACAGCGCGACCGCGGTGTAGCCCACGAGCGGGCGGCGGCAGAATACGGGCAGCGCGTCCGAGACGATGCCCATCGCCGGCAGCACGATCGCATACACCCAGGGATGGCCGAACATCCAGAACAGGTGCTGCCAGAGCAGCGGGCGGCCGTTCTGCTCGACGTCGAAGAAGTGCGTGCCGAACTGGCGATCGAGCCACAGCATGAGGAAGGCGAGGCTCACCGCCGGCACTGCGGCAAGGTTGCCGAAAGACGCCGTCAGCGTGCCCCACACCATGATCGGCACGCGATTGACAGACATGCCCGGCGCACGCGTCTTGAACAGCGAGACGATGAAGTTCACGGCACCGACCGTCGTCGAGATCCCGAAGAACACCATGCCGAGCGCGTAGATATCGATGTTCGGCCCCGGATCGTAGGCGCGCGAGGTGTAGGGCACGTAGTTGAACCAGCCCGCATCGGGCCCGTGTCCCGTGACGAAGCCCACGTAGATGAAGATCCCCGAGAGCAGGAACACCCAGTAGGAGAACGCGTTCAGGCGCGGGAACGCCATGTCGCGCGTGCCGAGCAGCAGCGGCCAGAGATAGTTGCTGAAGCCGGAGAGGATCGGCAGCGCATAGAGGAAGATCATCGTCACGCCGTGCATCGTGAAGAGCTGGTTGTACTCGGCCGGATCGAGCAGCGCCGCGTTCGGCCGCGCGAGCTGCAGGCGCATGATCAGGGCCTCGACGCCGCCGATGACGAGAAACGAGAACGCCGTGACGAGATAGCGGATGCCGATTTCCTTGTGATCGACCGTCGCGAGCCAGCCGACGAGGCCGCGCGGGCGCTCCCACTGCGCATCGAGCCTTCGTCCGAGCTCGTTCGAGCCGACGACCGCTACCATCGCGCGACGTCCGAACTGTCCGGCGAAGCGTTCAATGCAGGCGCTCGACGTAGGCCGCGACGCGATCGAGCTCGTCCGCGGGCAGCCCGAGACGCGGCATGCGGCAGCCGGGCTTCAGATCCTGCGGCGCGGCGATCCAGCGCACCAGGTTCACGCGATCGTTCGGCAGCGTGCCGGCGGCGAGCGTGCGCCGCGTCGCGACATGCGTGAGATCGGGCCCGACGATGCCGTGCGCCGTCGTGCCGCGCACGGTGTGACAGGCCGCGCAGCGCGCTTCGAAGTTCGCTGCGCCGGGCAGCGCGCCGAGCGCCTGCGCGTCGGCGTCCGCGGCTTCGCGGGCGAGCCAGGCCTCGAACTGCTCCGCCGGCACGGCGACGACCGTCAGCGCCATGTGCGCATGCTGCAGTCCGCAGTACTCCGCGCAGCGGCCCTGGTAGACACCGGCCTGCGCGGCCTCGAGCCAAGTGACGTTGCGCTGGCCGGGAACGACGTCGAGCTTGCCGCCGAGCTGCGGCACCCAGAACGAGTGGATGACGTCCGGGCTCGTCACCTCGACGCGCACCGGCGCGCCGACCGGCACGTGGATCTCGTTCGCGGTCGTGAAGCCGGGCGAGCGCGTCGTGCCCTCGTAACGCACTTCCCACCACCATTGATGGCCGACGACGTGAATGCCCGCCGCGACCGTGTTCGGAACGGCGGCGACGGCGGAGAGCGTGATCAGCGTCCAGACGGTCGCCGCGAACAGCACGATCGCCGAGAGACCGACGCCGACGTAGACGAATTGCATGCCGCCGGCGTCGCGCTGCAGGACGGGCCGGCCGGCCGCATCGAGCGGCTCCGGACGGCTGCGGAAGATCGCGGCGAGCAGCAGCACGCCGACGATCGCGCACACGAACGATGCGATGAGGCCGAGTCCCCAGCCGAGCGTCGTGATCGGATCCGCGGCCGGGCCGTAGGTGCGCAGATAGGACAGCGGCGTCGCGATGCCCGCCACCGGCGCGACGGCGACGACGAAGGCGATGGCTGTGAGACGGGGCCGCGGCATGGGCAGGGCTCGCGGTGAGAATGCAGCGCGCATCGCAAAGCACATGCCAGCGCAGCGGTCCGCACCTGCTCGCGATCGGTCGCTCGCGGCTGACCGCCGCGGAAATAGTTACACGTCGGCACGTAATCGTTACGGGCCGTTTCACTCCCGGCTTCCGGTATTCCGCAGGCTCCGTCATAGGTTGTGCCGACGCAGGAGGCGCATCGATCGCGCAATGCAGCCGACGCCGAGCGTCGCGGCTGCACGCACCAGCCTCCGTGCCACCACGCTGCCGCTGGCATGCCGCTTGCGGCATCGCCGCCCGTTCGTTCCGCTGCAGTGATCCCCATGCGCCTACCCGTGAGCCCGCTCCTCTCCTGCCTCGCACTCGCGCCGGCCCTCGCGACCGCCGAGGATCTCGCGGCCACCGCGGCCGACGATGCGCAGTGGATCATGCCGGCGAAGAACTATCAGGCGACGCGTTACAGCGGGCTCGATCAGATCAACGGCGCGAACGTCGGCCAGCTCACGGTGGCCTGGGAATTCTCGACGGGCGTGCTGCGCGGCCACGAGAGCGCACCGCTCGTCGTCGGCGACACGATGTACGTCGTCACACCCTGGCCGAATCTGCTCTACGCGCTCGACTTGAATGACGCGGGCGCGATCAAGTGGGTCTACAAACCGGCACCCGCGCGCCAGGCGCAGGGCGAGGCCTGCTGCGACGTCGTGAACCGCGGTGCGGCGTACGCCGACGGAAAAATCTTCTTCAACACGCTCGACGACTACACGATCGCGGTCGATGCGAAGAGCGGAAGAGAGGCGTGGCGCACGCGGCTCGGCGACGTGACGAAGGGCGAGACCATGACGATGGCGCCGCTCGTCGTCGGCGACCACGTGCTCGTCGGCAACAGCGGCGGCGAGATGGGCGTGCGCGGCTGGCTGGCGGCGCTCGACACCTCGAACGGACACATCGCGTGGCGGGCGTACAGCACGGGACCGGACGAGGACGTCCGCATCGGCAGCGACTTCGCCGCGCCCTACGCGACCGGCAAGGACCTCGGCGTGTCGACCTGGCCGAAGGATGCGTGGCGGAACGGCGGCGGCGCGGTGTGGGGCTGGCTGTCCTACGATCCGGAATCGAAGCTCGTGTACTACGGCACGAGCAATCCCGGACCGTGGAACGCGAACCAGCGGCCCGGCGACAACGCCTGGACGACGGCGGTCTTCGCGCGCAATCCCGAGACCGGCATGGCGAAGTGGGCGTATCAATACAATCCCCATGATCTCTACGACTACGACGGCGTGAACGAGCACGTCGTGCTCGACCTCGACATCGGCGGCCAGCCGCGCAAGGTCATCGTGCACGCCGATCGCAACGGCTACATGTACGTGCTCGATCGCTACACCGGGCGCATCGTCTCCGCCGGGCCCTACGTGCACACGAACACGGTGAACAAAGTCGACACGCAGACCGGCCGGCCCGAGATGAACGCCACGAAGGACGTGCCCGAGGGTCACACGACGCGCGACATCTGTCCCGCCGCCTCGGGCGGCAAGGACTGGCAGCCGATGGCGTATTCGCCGCAGACGAAGTGGCTCTACATCCCGCACAACAATCTCTGCATGGACATGGAGACCACGCCCGTCGGCTATCTGCCGGGCACGCCGTTCGTCGGCGCGAAAGTCGCGATGAAAGCGGGACCGGGCGGCAACCGCGGCAATTTCAGCGCCTGGGATCCCGCGGCCGGCAAACAGATATGGGACATCCAGGAACGCTTTCCGGTGTGGAGCGGCGCGCTCGCGACCGGCGGCGGCATCGTCTTCTACGGCACGCTCGATCGCTGGTTCAAGGCGGTCGACGCGAAGACCGGGCAGGAGCTGTTCCGCTTCCGCACGGGCGCAGGCGTGATCGGTCAGCCGATCACGTATCGCGGACCGGACGGGCGGCAATACGTCGCGGTGCTCGCCGGACCCGGCGGCTGGGCCGGTGCCGCGGTCGCGGGCGATCTCGACACGACCGTGCCCTACGGCGCGCTCGGCTTCGTCGGCGCGATGCGCGACCTCGGCGATCACACCGCGCAGGGCGGCACGCTGTACGTCTTCGCGCTGCCGCAGGCACCGGCGGCGAAGCTCGCCGCGGGAGCAGCGAAATGAACGCGCGCCACGCCGCCGCCTTACTGGGCCTCCTGACGGCGCTCGCCGCGCAGGGCGCGGACGACGAGCCCGCGATCACGACGGACGTCGTCGCCGCGTTCCGCGCCGCGGTCGGCGGCTTCCGCATCGGCGGCGACGTCGGCCCGAACGTCGCCAATCCGTATGCGAACGATCCGGACGCGGTCGTGCAGGGCCGCACGCTCTTCAACGAAATGAACTGCAGCGGCTGCCACGCGGCCGAAGGGGGCGGCGGCATGGGCCCGCCGCTCAGTGACAAACAATGGATCTACGGTGGCGAGCCGGCGAACGTGTTCATGTCGATCTGGCAAGGCCGTCCGAACGGCATGCCGTCGTTCCAGAACATCGGCAGCGAGGCGATATGGCGGCTCGTCGCTTACGTCAGGACGCTCGATACACAACCGCGCTGAGCGATCAGCGCGCGATCTTCTTCTTCCTCAGACGGAGGCGCTCCCGGATGAAGCACACGCTCACGCTCGACGAAGCGCGGGCCGCGATCGACGCGGGCTGCAAGGCCGCGCGCGAGATCGGCGTCGCGATGAACATCGCGCTCGTCGACGCCGGCAACAACCTGCTCGCGTTCGTGCGCATGGACGGCGCCTGGCTCGGCAGCATCGACATCGTGCAGAACAAGGCCTACACCGCGCGCGCCTTCGATCAACCGACGAAGCAGCTCGGCGCGATGGCCGAGCCCGGCGAACCGCTCTACGGCATCCAGGACACGAACCGCGGGCGCATCGTGATCTTCGCGGGCGGCGTGCCGGTGAAGCGCGGCAACGCGGTCGTGGGCGCCGTCGGCGTGAGCGGCGGACGTCCGGATCAGGATCAGAAAGTCGCGGAGGCCGCCGCGGCGGCGATCACGCCGGGCGGGTGAGAGCGCTCGCGCCGCGGCGCGAGCCGTGGCGCTCCGCATAGACCCGCGTGAACTCCGCGCCGAACAGGAAGAGCTGCGCGGAGTAGTAGACCCACACCATGATGACGACGAGCGAGCCGGCGGCGCCGAAGCCGTTCGCGATCCCGCTGCGACCGAGGTAGGCGCCGATCGCCGCCTTGCCGAGCGCAAACAGGAGCGCCGTGAACAGCGCGCCGATCCAGACGTCGTGCCAGGCGACACGCACGCGCGGCAGGAGCTTGTAGATGACCGCGAAGAGCGCCGTCGTCACCGCGAGCGAGACCGCGAAGTTCGCGATTGCGAGCACGACGGCCTCGGCGCCGAGCCAGCCGCCCCACCAGCGTCCGAACGCCGCGAGCGCGGCGTTGATCGCGAGCGAGACGAGCAGCAGGAACGCGAGCGCGAGCACGACACCGAAAGACAGCACGCGTGCCCGCACGAGCGTGAACAGCCCGCTGCCCCGCGCGGGCGGCGCGCGCCACACGCGATCCATGTCCGACTGCAGCTCCGCGAACACGCTCGTCGCGCCGATCAGCAGCGTGACCACGCCGACCAGGAAGCCGAGCGCGTTCGAGCCGAAATCGCCGGCGTGTGAGAGCAGTCCCCGCACCGCGTCCTCGCCGCCCGCACCCGCGAGCCCGCCCACCGCGGCGACGACCTCGCCTTCCGCGGCGTCACGGCCGAACAGCAGACCGGCGAGCGAGATCACGATCAGCAGCAGCGGTGCGAGCGAGAACGCCGCGTAGTACGACAGCGCCGCGCCCATGCTCGAGACCTGGTCCGACTGCCAGGCAGCCGCCGCTTCGCGCAGGAGCTGCCACGCTGCGCCCGCCTGCCGCATCGCGCCGCTAACGGCCCGAGGACGATGTGCCCTGGCTCGCGGGCGCGTCACCCGACGCGTTGCCCGTCGCGCCGGCCGCGCGATTGTATTCATCGGTGCTGAGGAAGCCGTCGCCGTTCGTGTCGGCGCGTTCGAAATCGATGCTGTGGCCTTTCGCGCCTTTGAGCTCCGAGTCGCTCAGCCGTCCGTCCTTGTTGCGATCGAGCATGTCGAAGCTCGAACCCTCGTGCGCCTTCTCGCCGGTGCGCGAGGCCTCGTCGACTGCAGCCGGCGGCGCATCACGCGTCCCGCTGCCCGCAGTGTCACCGGGAACGCCGCCGACGCCGACGGCGAAGACGAGTGGAGAGAACGCGAACAACAGCAGGGCATGCATACGCATGGGACGACTCCTCGATCGCGCGACGTGCGCTTCATCGTGCGTCGAGCAACGGACGTGCCAGAGACCGGCGACGCGACGGCAGATCCCAGAGACGCCGGGCCGCGAACCCGGATCGTCCTGCGCCGGCAAGACCCGCGGACGTCCGGAAAAAAAGTCCGGCACCCTAGTCCCCAACATAAGTGCATGCTGTAGGACGATGCCTCGACATGCGCGTTGGACGACCGCTGTCACGACTCGGCAGTTAGCTGTTTTTCCCGTAAAAATGAGCGTTTTTACAAATTCACGAACTTGTGTGACGGGCACTGCGGATCGTGTTCACGGCGTTTGAACGCACGGCGGCGCTTCCCTAGTTTGCCCCGGCGGTCGCGGAATTCCTGAGCCGTCGATCGCAACCACGTCGCGTGCCGCCGCACGAGCGGCGGTCGCGAACCCGCCAAGACTATCGAGGAGTACTCGTCTATGAAAACATCTCTCGTCGCACGCCAGGCGCCGCTGCGATATCTGTTGGGCTCCGCCCTCGCCGCGTCGGCGCTGATCGCTTCCGGCAACGTCAGCGCATCGCCCGTCATCACAGGATTCCAATTGCTGGATGGCACCGCAGGCACGCTCGACAGCGCCATGGTCAACAACCTGCTGAACACGGTGGATATCTCGAAGTCGTTCGAGACGGTCAACCCGATGACGATGCGTCTCACGGTCGGACACGGCACCGGCAGCGGTGGGCCGTTCGCGTTCACGGAGACCATCAACAACATGACCGGCAAGGAGTGGTCCGACTATCACATCTCGCTCGCGAACGCCCCGAACGGGGTCGGGTTCAACAATTTCGCGAACTCGACGATGGGCGGCTTCACGCTCGACCCGGCGCCCGCGAGCGGCTCGGACAAGCTGAACTTCACGGGCTCGCTCGCGGCCGCCGCGACGGGCACGGCGAACTTCCTGCTCAGCCTCACCGATCCCGGCAATGGCAACAGCTACACGCTCGACATCACCCAGACGCCGACGACGGCGGCCGTGCCGATCCCGATGGCCGGCTGGCTGTTCGGTTCGGGCCTGATGGCTCTCGGCGGCGCGCTGCGTCGGAAGGTCGAGGCCTGAGGGTTACCCTGGCCTCATGAATGCCGGCACTCGCGTGCCGGCATTCATGCGCATGGCGGTCCGGGACGCGAGTGCCGCGGCCGCCAGTTTTTTTTCGGGTTCTTCTCGAGACTGCGGGGTCTGTCGACGCCTCCCGCCGAGGCTGATCTCTCAAAATTTCGGGGACACGATACTTGATTGATTCGGTTTCGATGATTGGTCATCGAGGAAGCATGTCGGCCGAATCAAGTTTCGTGTCCCCGAAATTTCCCGAAATTTTTCGAGGCTGATCTTTGTCGCCCTCGCGCAGGCGAGGGCCCAGGCGGTGACCCATGGCATGCGCAGTGAACCGCGGGCTCGCCGCGCCGCACTGGCAATCTGCTCTCGCCCCGCGGCTCGACCGCGGCGCCGGGGCTGAACGACTGGGCCCTCGCCTGCGCGAGGGCGACGCGTAGGAAATGCGCGCCGCGGTGTACCGAGGACAGTCCCGCAGTTCGGAGACGAACCAAAAGAGATGGCGGTTCTCCAGACTGCGGGGTCAATCGACGCATTCCGCCTCGGCTGAGCTTCGTCGCCCTCGCGCAGGCGAGGGCCCAGCCGGCGACCCATGGCACGCGCAGTGAACCTCGGCGATTCGAACGCGCCGCGCTGGTCATCTGCACTCGACCCGCGGTTCGACCTCGACGCCGGGGCTGAGCGACTGGCCCTCGCCTGCGCGAGGGCGACACGTGGGAAATACGCGCCGCGGCGTACCGAGTAACAGTCCCGCAGTTCAGAGACGAACCAAAAGAGATGGTTCTTCTCCAGACTGCCGCGTCAGTCGATGCATTCCGCCTCGGCTGATCTTCGTCGCCCTCGCGCAGGCGAGGGCCCAGCCGGTGACCCATGGCACGCGCAGTGAACTTCGGGCATTCGAGAGATCCGTTACGCACCGCGCTCGTCTTCTGCGCGGGCCCCACGGTTCGACCTCGACGCCGGGTTGAACGACTGGGCCCTCGCCTGCGCGAGGGCGACCAGTGGGAAATCCGCGCCGCGGTGTACCGAGGAACAGTCCCACAGCCCGGAAAAAAAAACGGGCCGGAGCGCTCACACGCCGCGGCCCGCTCATGCGAAGGCGATCGCTCAGCCGGCGACGAGATCCTTCAGACCCTTCAGCGCCGAGGCGCGGACCGACAGGCTCGCCGGACGGGCTTCGACCTTCACCATCTCGCCGGTGAAGGGGTTCTTCGCCATGCCGGCCTTGCGCGCAGGCTTCTTCACCCGGCGCAGCTTGATGCCGACTTCCGGCACGCTGAACTCACCGGAACCACGCGCGTTCAGGTGACGGACCGCGTGGTCGCGCACCGCCGCCAGAACTGACTGCACTTCCTTCTTCTTCAGACCGGTGACTTCCGCGATGGTCGTCAGGATCTGACTCTTCGTTTCCTTTTCTTTGATCGCGCTCGCTTTAGAACGGCTCATAACTCCTCCCACAACTAGGATGTCCAATGTGCTGCAGAGCGTACTCGTCGGACTGGACTTGCGTTGGTGTCACGGCGTGCGGCTCGCGCCCCAAAATCTTCTCGAGCTTCGCCACCAGCGTATGTGATTCGATACACCCCATGACCCTCGCAGTTCCATCCCCCGGGGCGCGGATTACGCGGGAATTCCCGAGTGAAATGCGCCTGCAAGTACTGCGCGCGGTAATATAATCCTCGGCGTGTGTTTTGTAAGCCTTGACATACGCTGAAAACAAGAAAAAAAGCGCCTTTTTGCGGCTTTTCGCCCTTTCGCGAAATTCGAGCCGAGTCAGTCCCCGGCCGCGACACGCTCGACGCGCGCGAGCATGGCCAGCACCGTACCTTCCCCCGATCCGGGATGCAGGTACTCTACGCCCAGCACTTTCATCCGGTTCTTGATCCAGGCGAAGGGATACATCGGGGGCAGGCCGCTCGGCGGATGGTCCTCGACCGCCATCATCATCACGTACGGGCAGCGCGCGAGCGCGGCGTCGAGCGCCTGCGCGCCGGCCGCGGGCAGCGGCAGGATCTCCGTCCGGCGATGCGCGTGGAGCAGCACGTACTGCGGCAGCGCGGCGCTGATGCACGCGTCCGCGGGCAGGCTCGAACCGGCTGCGTGAACGAAGCGGAGCATGCGGGTGGTGGTCTGCACGGCGCGCGTCGCGGCCGCGGGATCTGCGATGCGATACCACATCGGCGTGCGCCGTTCGGGCTCACCGCTCGCGATTTGCCCGAGCACGAGGCTCCCGCCCGGCAGGCCGAGCAGCCCCACGAGCACGACGACCGCGGTGCCGCCCCACGTGCCTCGCTCGCCGGCGAGGCGCACGGCACCGCTCCAGACATAGCCGAGCGCGAACGGCAGGAGCACGAACAGGAAGCGCCGCGCGTGCGCCGGATGCGGCCAGACGAGCAGCAGGGCGAGATGGAACGCTGCGTACCAGGCCGCGCATTCGCGTCGGCGCAGCGCGCCGAACCAGCCGATCGCGGCCGGCACCGCGAGCCCGGCGAGCGACAGCGCGACGTGCGACGGCGCAGTGAGATCGAAGCTCGTGACGAGACCCTCGGCGAGCGCGCGCAGATTTCCGCCCATCGTCGCGATCAGCCGCGCCGGCCCGCCTGCATCGACGTCGTAGGTGCCCAAGCCGTACACGTGCTTCACGATCGACCAGACGACGGCCGGCGCGCAGGCGAGCAGCGGCGGCCAGAGCCGGAGCGTGCCGCGCGCCCGCGGCAGCCAGGCGAGCACGAACGCGGCGAGGAGCGTCACGCCCGCCGTGCGCGCGACGGCCGCGAGTCCGATCGCGAGCGCCGCGACGAGTCCGCGTCGCGCCGTCGCCGGACCGGCAATCGCGACGAGGCCGACGAGCGACAGCAGGAGATAGAGCGGCTCGCTCACGATGTCGAGCGCAGTGACGAGCGTCACGGGCAGGAGCGCGAACAGCAGCGTGAGAGCCAGCGCCGCGATCGCCGGCGCGCCGTTCGCGCGCAGCCATGCGTAAGCCGCGCCGACGGCCGCGCCGAGCGTCGCGGCGCCGAACGCATGACTCGCGAACGGCGCGGAGCTGCCGCCGCCGGCCCAGGCCAGCAACAGCGGATAGAGCGGCGGAAACGGATAGCGGGCGAACGCGAATGGTCCGAGATCGGGGACGGTTGTGCGCCACGGCGAGAAATGATCGGCGATGACGAGGTAAACCGCCGCATCGGAGATCGTGCCCGTGTAACCCGCGTGCACGCCGAGGACGGCATAGAGGGCCGCCGCCGCGAGCGCGAGGAGGGCCGCGAGCGCGTAGTCGCGACCGCGCAGCGGCGTCACGGTCCGAGCGCGTCGACGATCGCGCGCAGCGACACGAGCGCCCCGGCGGCGAGCCGGTGCGTGACGACGTCGGAGAGCAGCGTGCGATCCGGGTTGATCTCGACCGTGGTCAGACCCGCCTCGCTCGCCTCGACGACGGGACCGTAGACATACGGGAACGCGGCTGTCGTGCCGACGCTGAACACGACGTCGAAGCCGCGCGTCATCTCGATTTCGTAGCGGCGCACCGCGCGCTCCGGCAGCATTTCGCCGAACAGCACGACATCCGGGCGCAAGAGGCCGCCGCAGTCCGCGCACCTCGGCGGCAGCGCGAGGCCGTCGAACGTGCGGCATTGCGAACGCGCGCCGCAGACGAGGCAGAAGAGCTCGCTCAGATTGCCGTGGAGCTCGATGACGTTCGTGCTGCCGGCCTCGCGATGGAAGCCGTCGACGTTCTGCGTGACGACCCACACTTCGCAGCGGCGTTCGAGTGCGGCGATGAGGCGGTGCGCATCGTTCGGCGCGGCGCCGCGGCAGGCGCGCTCGATTTCGAAGATGTATTTCCAGGTCAGCGCGGGATCGCGCGCGAACGTCCCGCCGGACAGGATCTCTTCGATCGGCAGCCCTTCGTCGATCGTCATCTCGTTGTAGAGCCCGCCGACGCCGCGATAGGTCGGCAGCCCGGATTCCGCCGAGATGCCGGCGCCGGTGATGAAGGCCACACGCCGCGCCGCGGCGAGCGCCGCCGCCACCGCGCGTGCCGTCGCTTGCAGATCCATGCCCCCTCCTTCAGTTCGTGTTGCGGAAATCGCGCGCGTGCCGGCCGATCAGCGCCTCGACGAGCGGCCGCGGCAGGAGCCGCGCGGCGAGCGCGATCGCGCGATTGATGCGGCCGGTGATGTACACGATCTCGCCGCGCTCCGCGGCGGCGATGCCGTCGCGCGCCACGGTCGCGGCGTCCATCCACAGCCAGCGCGGCAGACGGCTCACGCTCGCGCGCATGCCGGACACGTCGTGGAACTCCGAATACGTGAAGCCCGGACACAAGGCGAGCACGCGGATGCCGGACGGCGCGAGCTCGGGCGCGAGCGATTCCGTGAAGCGGATCATCCAGGCCTTCGACGCGCCGTACAGCGTGTGGCCCGCCGAGCCCGGCACGTGACCGGCGAGCGAGGCGACATTGATGATCGTGCCCGCGCCGCGCGCTTTCATGGCCGGGACGAAGCGGTGACAGAGCTCGGCGACGGCGTTGATCATGACCTGCTGGAACGCGGCGTGGACCTCCCACGCACTGCTCGCGAATGCGCCGGGCACGCCGTAGCCCGCGTTGTTGACGAGAATGTCGATGGTGAGACCACGGGCTTCCACTGCGGCGGCGAGCAGCGCGGGCGCATCCGGCCGGGAGAGATCGGCGGGCAGGATCGTCACGCGCGTGCCGTGGGCTTGCGCGAGCTCGTCGGCAAGCGCGGCGAGGCGCCCTTCGCGGCGCGCGGTCAGGACCAGATCGCAGCCGCGCCGCGCGTATTCGCGGGCGAACTCGCGGCCGATGCCGGCCGAGGCGCCGGTGACGAGCGCCGTCCGCCGCGCGCTGCCATTCCCCGCTCCGTTCACGCCGCGAGGCGCTGGGTACGGAAATGCCGGATGAGGCGCGTGTCGACGTAGCGCTTCGTATCGAGGACGAGACGATCCTGCGCCATCTGGAGCTGATGCAGGAAGAACATCACGGTGATGCACAGGATGAGCGCCGTCAGCGTCGCGTTGAACGTGACGCCGAGACCGTGCGTGACGCCCGTGACGTCGCCGGCCGCGGCGCGTTGCGCTTCCTGCAGCGCGGCGCCGATGCCGCGCACCGTGCCGACGAAACCGACGGCCGGAATGGCCCAGACCGTGAAGCGCACCATGGAGAGCTCGGCGTCGAGCTTGGACGCCTCGAACTCGCATTCGTCGCGCACCGCGGTCGCGGCGTCCTGGATGCTGCCGGTCGCGCCGAAACGGTTGAGCGCGACGTTGATCGTCCGCGGCAGCAGATGCGCCTGCCGTTCCGCCGGCAGCGCCTCGATGCGCCGCGTGAATTCCCGCGAATCCTCGGGGAACAGCACCTGTCCGTCGCGGATGCCGACGAAATCCTGCTCGAGCAGGCTGCGCTCGCGCGCGACCGCGACGCCGCGGTAGGCGAGGATGAACACCGACCAGATTGCGAGGATGAATGCCGTCTCCTGCTCGTAGTCGCGCAGGATGACGTACACGGAGCGCGGCGGCGTGTGCATGGGATCCTGCTTGAAATGTTCCTCCTGCGCCGCGAGCACCGCCTCGGCGCGCGGCCGGATGACGGTCATGTAGACGGACTGCACGACGACGACCGTCAGCAGCAGCGTCATCGTCATGTACAGGAATTCGAACGGGAAGAGCTTTTTCATGCAGGGACGTCGCGTTCGGTGCTGCCCGGAGCGGGATGGATGAATCCTTGGATGAGCGGAGCGGCGGCGGCGCAACGACGCGGGCCGTCGGCCGTCCCGGAGACGGATTGCGTTCTGATCTTGCCCGGCCGGGCCAAGGGACGCGATACTCGACGAACACTCCGCGCCGGCAGCCCACAGTCGCCCGAACTTCCGGCGTGCGGTGAACGTAAAGCATGTTGGGAGCGCGCGCAAGCCGCTCTCCGTTCCCTGCCCGCGGGCGGTGGAACGCAGCGTCGTCCGGGTGCGACCGGCCGCGAATGCACAGGGATGCGTATCCGCCGCCGCCCGCGCCGGGCCACTCGAGGTGCGGTCATCGATACGCTCGAATCCATGTCGATCCTTCCCGCGCTCGCGCTGCTCGCCGGCGGCGTCGCCGCGCTCGCGTTCGGCGTGCGCACCGGACGCCGGCAGCAGGCCGCGCTCGAGCAGGCGGAGACGGATGCGCGTCTCGCCGACATCGCCGCCGCGCTGCCGGGCGGGCTCTTCGTGTTCCGACTCGCCCCCGACGGCACGCGCAGCCTGCCGTATGCGAGCGAGGCCTTCACTGCGATCCTGGGCCTCGCGCCCGGCGCACCGCTCGACGTCGCGGCGGTGTTCGCCGCGATCGATCCCGCGGATCTGCAGACGCTCGAAGCGGCGATCGAGAGCTCGTCACGCACGCTCGCGAACTGGCAGGGCGAGTTCCGCGTGCGCCGGCCCGGCGGCGAAGTGCGCTGGGTCGCGGGCGAGGCGGTGCCGCGCCGCGAAGCGGACGGTGCGGTGACCTGGCAGGGCTTCCTGCACGACGTGACGCCGCGCCGGCGCATGGAATCCGCCCTCGCCGAGAGCGAATCGCGCTACCGCGTGCTCGTCGAGGAAGCCTCCGACGTCATGATCGTCCACGACCTCTCGGGCGCGATCGTCGACGTCAACACGCGGGCCTGCGAGAGTCTCGGCTACTCGCGCGACGAGTTGCTCTCGATGTACGTCTTCGACATCGAGATCGATTTCGACCCGCGCCTCGTGAACGCGGCGTGGGCCGAATCCGAGCACGGCCGCTGCCAGACGCTGCGCGGACGCCACCGCCGCAGGGACGGCAGTGAATTCCCGGTCGAAATCCGGCTCTCGCGTCTCGAGCTCGGCGGCCGCACGCTGCTCGTCGGCTTCGCCCGCGACGTGAGCGAACGCGAGCGCATCGAGGACGCGCTGCGCACGAGCGAGGAGCAGTACCGCACGCTGGTCGAGGCGATGGCGGACGGCGTGTTCGTCGCGCAGGATCGCCGCTTCGCGTTCGCGAACGGCACGCTGCCGGCACTCCTCGGCTACGCGCACGCCGATTTCGTCGGCCGCCCGTTCGAAGACGTGATTGCGCCGGAGTTCCTGCCGATCTGGGATGCGCGCTACGCGCAGCGCGTGGGCTTCGGTCCCGAGCCCGAGCGTCGCTACGAGCTGCAGTTCGTGCGGGCCGACGGCACGTTGCTGTGGGTGGAGCTCCGCGCGAGCCGCGTCGTCTACCACGGCCGGCCCGGCGTGCTCGGCATCATCCGCGACATCAGCGCGCGGCGCCGCGCGGACGCGGCGCTGATCGAGCGCGAAGCGCGCCTGAACGCGATCGTCGACTCGGCCGTCGATCCCATCCTCGTCATCGACAGCGCGGGCACCGTCGAGTCGGCGAACGCCGCACTCGAGAAAGTGTTCGGCTATGCCTGCGACGAAGTCGTCGGGCACAACGTGAAGATGCTGATGCCGCAGCCGTACCGCGACCGGCACGACGACTACCTCGCCGCCTACGCCGCGACCGGCGTGAAGAAGATCATCGGTCGCGGCCGCGAGGTGATGGCCCAGAAACGCGACGGCACGCTGTTCCCTGTCGATCTCGCGGTCGCCGAATTCGAGGTCGGCGGCGAGCGCCGGTACGCCGGCATTCTGCGCGATCTCAGCGCCCGCTACGCCGCCGAGGAGGCGCTGCGCGCGAGCGAGCGGCGGCAACGCGAGCTCATTCGCGCGCTGCCGCTCCTGCTGCTGACCTGCGACCCGGACGGACGCTGCGACTATGCGAGTCCGCAGTGGCAGTTGTTCGCCGCGGAAGCGACCGACGGTGCGTGCTCGAAGTGGCTGGCCCATGTCCATGACGAGGACATCGGGCGTGTCCGCGAGGACTGGGCCGCGGCCGTCGCGCGCGGCGATCGCTACGCAGCCGATCTGCGCCTGCGCGACGCGGCCGGCCGCGCGCGCTGGTTCGCGGCGCGCGCGGTTCGCCTCACGGATCGACGCGGACCGGCCGCGGAGTGGCTCGTGATCATGACGGATATCGAAGCCCGACATGCCGCCGAGGACGAGGTGCGCCGGCAGGCGCGGCTGCTCGAGATTTCCCATGATGCGATCATGGTCTGGGAGCTCGAGGGCGCAATCTCCTACTGGAACCGGGGCGCGAGCGCGACGTACGGTTATGCCGCCGAGGAGGCGCTCGGACGCGTGAGCCACGAGCTGCTCGCCACGCGCTTTCCCGAGGACGGGCGCGGCGTGCGCGAGGCGCTGCTCGATAGCGGTCTGTGGGAAGGCATACTCGAGCATCACACCCGCGACGGCACGACGGTCGTCGCCGAGAGCCGCATGCAACTCGTCGTCGACGCCGATGGCCGGCGCATGGTGTTCGAGACCGATCGCGACATCACGCTCCGCCGCAGGGCCGAGCTGGAGCTGCAGGCGCTGAATGCCGGACTCGAGAGCCGCATCGGACAGCGCACGTCCGAGCTCGAAACCGCCTACGCCCAGCTCGAAGCGTTCGCCTATTCCGTCTCGCACGACCTCAAGGCGCCGCTGCGCGCCATCGACGGTTACAGCCAGCTCCTGCAGCTCGATTACGCCGACCGCCTCGGCGAGGAAGGACGCACGTTCATCGACAACATCCGCCGCGGCACGCAACAGATGGGCCGGCTGATCGAGGATCTGCTCGCCTACTCGCGCATCGAGCGCCGCACGCTGAAGTTCGCGCGCATCGATCTCGCGGCCGCGGTCGACGCCGCGCTCGCCGATCACGCTGCACACGCCTCCGGCGACGCGCCGCGCGCGGAGATCACGCTCGACGTGCCGCCCTCGCGGGTCCACGCGGATCCCGACGGCCTCGCGCTCGTGCTGCGCAACCTGGTCGCCAACGCGCACAAGTTCAGCCGTGACGCCGTGCCGCCGCGGATCGACATCACCGCGGTCGAGGACTCCGGCCGCGTGCGTCTCGCGGTGCGTGACAACGGCATCGGCTTCGACATGAAATACCAGGACAGGATCTTCGAGCTGTTCCAGCGCCTGCAGCGCAGCGAGGACTACCCGGGCACGGGCATCGGGCTCGCGCTCGTGCGCAAGGCGGTGGAACGCATGGGCGGACGCATCTGGGCGGAGAGTGCCCCGGGCGCCGGTGCGACTTTCTACGTGGAGCTGGACCATGGCGAATGATCACGCCGTACAACCGATACTCCTCGTCGAGGACAATCCGCTCGACGTCGACCTCACGCTGCGCGCCTTCCAGCGCAACCGGCTCGCGAATCCGGTCATCGTCGCCCGCGACGGCGAGGAAGCGGTCGCCTTCATCGCCCGCTGGGAAGCCGGCGAGCGCACGCCGCTCGTCGTGCTGCTGGACATCAACATGCCGCGCATGAACGGGCTCGAAGTGCTGCGCGCGATGAAGAGCAGCGCCGTCTCGCGCAGCATCCCGGTCGTCGTGCTCACGTCCTCGAGCGAGGGTCGCGACGTGCAGCGCGCCTACGAGCTCGGCGCGAACTCCTACATCGTCAAGCCCGTGAACTTCGACAAGTTCCTCGACGTCGCCTCGCAGATCGAAATCTACTGGTGCGCGATCAACCAGCCCCCGGGCTGATCGCGCCGAGGGCCCGGCGCTTGCCGAGCCACCCCCGGTGTGCAGTAAACTGCGGGCCATCGGATCGGGAGAGCGCAGCGCGGCCCGCGAACGCGGATCGTCAGGCTGACGCCGAAGGCGCAATCCCCATAACCGCTCAGGCAACCGAACCGGTCCGATGAGGAATTCTGGAGAGCGACGTGCCGTCGAGACGCGCGAGGTACGTCCACCGAAGGGGCAATCGGCGACGAGGCGCATCGGTCTGCACTTCCGCCGCAATCTCTCAGGTAAACGGACAGAAGGGGCGATCGGCCATGCATGATCGGGCCGGCGTTGACAAAGTTCGTGCGTCCACCTGAGAGGCCTTCATGACGACGAGCGCATCCCCGCGCCCTACGCCGCTGCGTGCCTTGCACGTCGAGCGCGGCGCCCGCCTGACCGAATTCGCCGGTTACGAGCTGCCGGTCCACTATCCGGCGGGCATTCTCAAAGAACACCAGCACACGCGCGAGGCCGCGAGCCTGTTCGACTGCTCGCACATGGGCCAGGTCGCGATCCGCGGCCCGGACATGGCGACGGTGTGGTCCGCGCTCGAAGCGCTCGTGCCCGCGGATCTCGCGAGCCTTGCGCCGGGTCAGCAGCGTTACGGCTTCCTCACGAACGAGACCGGCGGCGTCCGCGACGATTTGATGCTCGTGCACGCCGGCGATCATGCCCTGCTCGTCGTCAACGGCGCGGTGAAAGCCGACGACATCGCGTATCTCCGCGCGGCGCTCGACCCGCGCTGCGCACTCGAGGAACATCCGACGCATGCGCTGCTCGCCTTGCAGGGTCCAAGCGCCGCGGCCGCGCTCGCCGGCCTCGCGCCGGACGTCGACTTCGCGGCCTGGACGTTCATGCAGGGCCGCGCGCTCGCGATCTCCGGCATTGCCTGCTACGCGACGCGCTCGGGCTACACCGGCGAGGACGGCTTCGAGATCATGGTGCCGGGCGAGCATGCGGAGCGGCTCGCGCGCGCCCTGCTCGCCGCGCCGGACGTCGCGCCGGCCGGACTCGGCGCGCGCGACACGCTGCGCCTCGAAGCGGGTCTGCGCCTCTACGGTCAGGACATGGACACGACGACGACGCCGATCGAAGCCGGCCTCGGCTGGGCGATCGGTGCGGCGCGGCGGCGCAGGGGCGCGCGCGCCGGCGGCTTTCCGGGTGCGGCCGTGATCCTGCCGCAGCTCGACACGGGCGCCGCGCGACGCATGGTCGGGCTCGTGGGCAGCGAACGCACGCCCGTGCGTCACGGCACGACGATCGCGAACGGCGCCGGCGAAGTCTGCGGCGAAGCGACGTCCGGCACGCTCGCCCCGAGCCTCGGCCAGCCCGTCGCACTCGCCTACGTCACGGCGGCCTGCGCGGCACCGGGCACGGCGCTCGTCGCGAAAGTGCGCGGCCGCGACGTGCCGATGACGGTCACGAAGCTGCCGTTCGTGCCGACACGTTACTACCGCGGCGCCTGAGCCGCGCCATCGATCACCACAGGAGATCCCGTCATGACCGTGATGAGATACACGAAGGATCACGAATGGGTGCGCGAGGAAGCCGACGGCATCTGGACCGTCGGCATCACGCACTTCGCACAGGAACAGCTCGGCGACATCGTGTACGTCGAGCTGCCGGCGATCGGCAGGCGCTTCGGCCAGGGCGAGGACGCGTGCGTCATCGAATCCGTGAAGGCCGCCGCCGAGTTGAAGCAACCCCTGAGCGGCGAAGTGCTCGCCACGAACGACGCACTCGCCGAGCATCCCGAGCTCGTCAACAGCGATCCCTGCGGCGCCGGCTGGTTCCTGAAGATCAAGCCGAGCGCGCCGGCGGAGCTCGACGCCCTGATGGACGAAGCGACCTACCAGACCTACCTCGCCGGCTGAACGCAGGAGCCTTGCATGAAGCGACGCACGCTCGCCGAGCTCGAACGGCGCGACGATTTCCTGAGCCGTCACCTCGGCCCCGGCACGGCCGATCGCGATCGGATGCTGGCCGCGCTCGGCTTCGCCTCGACGGCCGAGATGATGTCCGCGGCCTTGCCGCCGCGGCTGCATCGGGGCCACGAGATGGATCTCCCCGGGCCATGCTCCGAGCGCGACGCGCTCGCGGCGCTGGCGTCGATCGCCGCGAAGAACCGCACGGCGCGCGCGCTGATCGGTCAGGGCTACTACGGCACGGAGATGCCCGCGGTCGTCAAGCGCAACGTGCTCGAGAATCCGGCGTGGTACACGGCCTATACGCCCTACCAGCCCGAGATCTCGCAGGGCCGTCTGAGGGCGCTCCTGAACTTCCAGCAGACGATCATCGACATGACGGGCATGGAGATCGCGAACGCCTCCCTGCTCGACGAGGCGACCGCCGCCGCCGAAGGGCTCGCGCTCGCGGCGCGCGCCCGCGGCGGCGAGCTCGCGTATTTCTGTGCCGACGACGTGCTGCCGCAGACGCTCGAAGTCGTCGCGACGCGCGCGGCCGCGATGGGCGTGCCGCTGACGATCGGCCCGGCGCCGGACGCCGCGGCGTCCGGCGCGGGCTGCGTGCTGCTGCAGTATCCCGGCGCGGACGGCGCGGTCGTCGATTACCGCGCGATCGTCGAGGCCGTGCACGCCGCGGGCGGGCTCGTCGTCGTCGCGGCCGATCTGCTCGCGCTCGCGCTGCTCGCCCCGCCCGGTGAATGGGGCGCGGACGTCGTCGTCGGCTCGACGCAGCGCTTCGGCCTGCCGCCCGGCGCCGGTGGCCCGCACGCGGGCTATCTCGCGACGCGCGACAAGTACAAGCGCAACATGCCGGGCCGGCTCGTGGGCCTGACGATCGACGCGCAGGGCAATCCCGCGTTGCGCCTCGCGCTGCAGACGCGCGAGCAGCACATCCGCCGCGAGAAGGCGACGTCGAACATCTGCACGGCGCAGGTGCTGCCCGCGATCCTCGCGAGCTTCTATGCCGTTCATCACGGCCCGGACGGGATCGCGACGATCGCCGCGCGCGTGCACCGGCTGACCGCGACGTTCGTCGCGGGCCTCGCGCGGCTCGGCGTCGCGCCCGAGTCGCGCACCTACTTCGACACGCTGACGTTCGCGACGGGTGCGGCGACGGCGGACTTCCACGCCCGTGCCGAGGCCGCGGGCTTCCTGCTCCGGCGCATCGACGGCAATCGCCTGGGCCTCTCGTTCGACGAGCTCTCGACGCGCGCGGAGGTCGAGGCCCTGTGGGAGGTGTTCGTGCCGGGCCGCGGCGCCGCGCTCGAGTTCGACGTCTTCGAGGCCGCGGCAGGGATCGGCTTCCCGCCGGCGCTGCTGCGCGAATCGGCGTTCCTCCGCGACGAGGTGTTCCACCGTTACCGGGCCGAGCACGAGCTGTTGCGCTATCTGCGCCGGCTCGCGGATCAGGATCTCGCACTCGATCGCACGATGATTCCGCTCGGCTCGTGCACGATGAAACTGAACGCGACCTCGGAGATGCTGCCGATCACCTGGCGCGGCTTCGCGGACGTCCATCCGTTCGCGCCCGCGAGTCACCAGGTCGGCTACCAGCAGCTCTATCGAGAGCTCGGTCGTCATCTCTGCGAGATCACGGGCTACGCCGCCGTCTCGTTCCAGCCGAACGCGGGCTCGCAGGGCGAGCTCGCTGGCCTGCTCGCGATCAAGGCGTATCACGCGTCGCGCGCCGAAGCGCATCGCGACGTCTGCCTCATCCCGGTTTCGGCGCACGGCACGAACCCCGCCTCCGCGCACCTCGCCGGCATGCGCGTCGTCGAGGTGGCGTGCGATGCGCACGGCAGCGTCGATCCGGCGGATCTCGCGCACAAGGCCGCCGAGCACGCGCCGCAGCTCGCCGCGTGCATGATGACCTACCCCTCGACGCACGGCGTGTTCGAGGCCGAGGTGCAGACGCTCTGCGCCATCGTCCACGAGCACGGCGGGCAGGTGTACATCGACGGCGCGAACATGAACGCGCTCGTCGGTTGGGCGGCGCCCGGCGAGATCGGCGGCGACGTCTCGCATCTCAATCTCCACAAGACGTTCTGCATCCCGCACGGCGGCGGCGGGCCCGGCATTGGCGCGATCGGCGTCGCCGCGCATCTCGTGCCGTTCCTGCCGAATCATCGCGCGAGCGGCCACGAATGGTCGCCCGACGGCATCGGCGCCGTCGCGGGCGCGCCTTACGGCTCGGCGATGCTGCTGCCGATCTCCTGGATGTACGTGACGATGATGGGACGGGAGGGACTGTGCCTCGCGACGGAGTACGCCGTGCTCGCCGCGAACTACCTCGCGCAGCAGCTCCGCCCCCATTACCCCGTGCTCTACACCGGACCGAGCGGCCTCGTCGCGCACGAATGCATCCTCGATCTGCGGGCCATCAAAGAGCGCACCGGCATCACGAACGAGGACGTCGCGAAGCGGCTCATCGACTACGGCTTCCACGCGCCGACCGTGAGCTTCCCGGTGCCAGGCACGCTGATGGTCGAGCCGACGGAGAGCGAATCGCTCGCCGAGCTCGAGCGCTTCGTCGCGGCGATGCTCGCGATCCGCGAGGAGATCCGGGCCGTCGAGGAAGGCCGGCTCGACCGGCTCGACAATCCGTTGAAGAACGCGCCGCACACCGCCGCCGCGCTGCTGGCCGCGGAGTGGCCGCACGGCTACACCCGCGAGCAGGCCGCCTATCCCGTCGCCGCGCTGCGCGGGGCGAAGTACTGGCCGCCGGTGGGACGCGCCGACGGGGTGCACGGCGACCGGCACCTGGTGACGAGCCTCGACGCCGCGGCGGCCCTCACCTGCCCGGCTCGTTGAGCGGCGCGGCGCGGAACCCTGGAGGCCTTGCCGCGCGGCCTGAACTCGGGCCGCGCATCGCTTACAATGCCGACCCCGCGGCGCCGGAGCACGCCGCGAACCCGACGCACCACCCCGACTACAGGACTGACGCCGTGAGCAACCAACTCGACCAGTTGAAACAGCATTCGATCGTCGTCGCCGACACCGGCGACTTCGCCGCCATGAAGGCCTACACGCCGCGCGACGCGACGACGAATCCGTCGCTCATCCTGAAAGCCGCGGTGATGCCCGAGTATTCGCATCTCATCGACAAGGCGATCGCCGACGCGGGCAGCGGCGCCTCGATCGCCCAGGTCATCGATCGCCTGCTCGTCGCATTCGGCCTCGAGATCCTGCAGATCGTGCCGGGGCGCGTGTCGAGCGAAGTGGATGCGCGGCTGTCCTTCGACGTCGCCGCGACGGTGGAGCGCGCGCACGCCATCATCGCGCTCTATGCGAAGGCCGGGATTCCGCGCGAGCGCGTGCTGATCAAGATCGCCTCGACCTGGGAAGGCATCCGCGCCGCCGAGCAATTGAAGCGCGACGACATCCGCTGCAATCTGACGCTGCTGTTCTCCTTTGCCCAGGCCGTCGCGTGCGCCGAGGCCGGCGTGCAGCTCATCTCGCCCTTCGTCGGGCGCATTCTCGACTGGCACCGCAAGCAGACCGGCAAGGAGTACGCCGGCGCCGAGGATCCGGGCGTGCAATCCGTCACGCGGATCTACAACTACTACAAGCAGTTCGGTTACCGCACGGAAGTGATGGGCGCCTCGTTCCGCAACACGGGCGAGATCCTCGAGCTCGCCGGCTGCGATCTGCTGACGATCGCGCCGCCGCTCCTCGCCGAACTGCAGGCGTCGCCCCAGACGGTGCCGCGCAGGCTCGATCCGGCGCGCGCGGCGGATGCGCGGCTCGCGCAGGTGAGTTACGACGAGGCCGGTTTCCGCTATGCGTTGAACGAGGATGCGATGGCGACGGAGAAGACGGCCGAAGGCATCCGCCTCTTCGCGGCCGACATCGTCAAGCTCGAGCAGCTCCTCGCCGCACGGCGCGGCTGATCAGCCTTCCGCCCGTCCGCCGCCCGCGGCGGACGGGATTCGAAAGAACGCGAGTGCGCGCGGCGAGGTGAGGACGGCATAGAGCACGAGCGCGAGCCACGCGCCCGCGATCACGTCCGAGATGAAATGGTAGTCCGTGCCGACGAGCAGGAACGGCAGCATCACGCTGCAGCTCACCCACAGCCAGCGGAGCCCCGGATAGCAGCGCCAGCCGACCGCGGCGAGCGCGAGGCAGATCGTCATGTGGCCGGACGGAAAGCCGTTCAGGCCCTGCCCGCCTCCGAACCAGTGCAAGCCGTCGGGCACGTTGCCCATCAACCAGACGCGCGTTTCCACCCGTCCGAAGACGAGCTTCAGCAGCGTCTTCACGATGAAGCTCACCGGCGCGACCACGCCCGCCAGGATCGCCGCGGCACGCAGCTCGGCGAACCACGCGGGCCCGGCCGGCAACAGGCGCGCGACGATGCCCGACACCGTCAGGATGAGGACGACGATGCCGAGCACGTAGTGCGCTTCGATCGGCGGCCCGAGGACTTCCGCGAGCAGATCGTTGATGGCGCTCGCGAGCGCGTGATCGAGATAGCGCCACGCGAGCGGCACGAGTACCACCGTGAGCAGCGTCGCGCGGATCAAGAGTGCGCGGGAAGGAAAGTCGGATGGAGAATTCAAACGGAGGTGCGCGTTCTTGTCGGGTACCGTGTCGAGGCTAACCGATCTCGGCCCTGGCCCGCAGACACTTTAGTCCGAAACCCGGAAAACAGGCAAAAAAAATGGGACTCTCGACGTGGGGGGGGAGGGTGCGAGAGTCCCATGTCCTGTCGCAATGGGGGGGCGCGACAGGCACGGCGCATACGGGCTCGACAGTTGGGAGATGCCGGGAGTGGCCTGCCAGGAGCGCTTCGTGCCGCATTGAATCTGACCGCGGGGTCCCGGCCCAGTTCACGATCATGTGTAGCTGTCGTGTAAGCGCATGTATCGGCTGCGCGACAGGCCGCGGCGGCCCGCCCTGAGGCAACAGCCGGGGCGCCGGGTTCAGGGCGCGTCTCCGTTCTGTGACGGGATTCGCCCGGCGCGCGAGGGTCGCCGACGCGCCGCCGGAGAGATGCCAGGCGGCGCGCCGCCGAACGTCTTACGCACGGCCGCGACGACGTCGCACACGGCGCGTGCGGCGCGGCCGTCAGCCGCCCGCTTTGGCCCCCGTTGGCGCGACCGATCCAGGATGCTAGCTTGCGCCCTCGCGGGCCCCGGCCCTCCGGCGCCGAAGTAAATCCGCACACCAAGCAAGGGAGAGCCCATGGCCACGCTGCTCTATGTCGAATCCTCGCCCCGCAAACGGCGCTCCGCTTCGATCGAGGTCGCACAGGCTTTTCTCGCGGCCTATCGCCGCCTCCATCCCGGGGACACGATCGACACGCTCGACGTGTGGACGACGCCCATGCCGGAATTCGACGGCAGCACGCTGGACGCGAAATATGCGGGGCTCACCGGCGTCGAGCGTACGCCGGAACAGGCCGCGGCCTGGGCCCGGCTCGGCGCGCTCGCCGGCCGTTTCCGGGCCGCCGACAAGCTCCTCTTCTCGATCCCGATGTGGAACTTCGCCATTCCGTACAAGCTGAAGCACCTCATCGACGTGGTCTCGCAGAAGGATCTGTTGTTCACGTTCGACGAGCGCGGGCTGAACGGCCTGCTCGGCGGCAAGAAGGCGCTCGCGATCCTGGCGCGCGGTGTCGAGCCCGCACCGGACTGGGATCACCAGCGCGGCTACATGGATCTCTGGTTCAAGATGGTCGGCGTGACCGACGTGGCGAACATCTTCGTCGAGAAGACGCTGTACGGACCGGACGTCGACGGCGCCTCGCGGGCGGCCGCGAAAGCCGAGGCCGAGGCGCTCGCCGCCCGCTTCTGATCGCTCACTCCGCCTTCGCGGCGGAGACGATCCACGGCTCGTAACGGCGGCCGAACGCGATCACGGCGCGCAGCTTCGTGTCCGCCTTCAGCGTGCCGCCGGTCGTCAGCCCGCGCAGAATCGCGGCCGGCACGTGGATCGCGGCCGGCGTGAGCGACGCGAGATAACCGGTCGGCTCCTGCGCCCCCATCATGGCCCGCACCCGCCCGCGCAGGATCGCGTAGCGCGTGCGGTCCGGCCAGCGCGCGCGCAGCGCCGCGGCGTCGCGATCGGCGTCGACGGCGACGAGCCGGCTCGCGCGCTGCTCCTCGTGGTCGAGCTCGCTCCGCGCAAATTCGGCACGGCGGGCGAGATCCTTGTCACCGGGACGGGCGGCCGCGAGCCCGGCCGCGTGGTCGCGCTTTGCGCGGAGCGCCTCCATCCCGCGTTGCCGGACCGGGCCCGCGAGCTCGAGCGCGACGAAGACCTCGCGGGTCTGCTGCCGGGTGCCGTAGCCGGCCTTCGCCGCGTCCTCGCGCGTGAAACCGAGCGTTGCGAGCTTCGCGGCATCGAGCCAGGTCGCCTGATCGACCAGCGGAAAGCGCTCCGGCGCGCGCCACGCGAGATGCAGCGCGGCGCTGCTGTCCTCTTCGAGCAGCGACCAGCCGGCGTAGGGCAGCCCCAGCTCGCGCGCGCCGAGCTCGAGTCGTGCCTCCTCCGCGCTGCGGTTCCAGGCGACGCCGCCGAGCACGATCCCGTTCGTCACGACGAGCAGCGCGAGGCCGGCGAGGAGTGCCGTGCGGCGCGTGAGCCCGCTCATCGTGCGCTCCCGCGCAGGCGACGCAGCACGAACAGGATCAGGATCGAGAACAGCGCGATGACGAGGAAGAAGAGATATTTCGGTAGGAGCTGCCACCACCAGTCGAAGAATTTCGTGTAGAGGAAGATCACGAAGAACGTGAGGCCGGTGTTCACGACGTCGCCGTGACCGCGCTTCGCGCCGAGCCAGATCGCGAGCCCGCTCGCGACGAAGCCGAGCACCTGATAGCCGTGCTCGATCGCACCGTTCGGTAAATCGAGCCAGCTCGCGTGGCCCCAGTTCGCGAGCACGAGCACCGGCAACAGGAACAGCAGCAAGGCGAAGACCCGATACACCGGCGCGAAATCCGCATGGAAGCGATGCGGCAGGAGCGGCACTAGGCCGAGCACGAGCGCCGCCGGGAAGAAATTCTCGGGCCGCTCGCCGAAGTCGAGCCAGTACATCCCGCCCCAGGTGCCGGTGCGCGCGGCGATGAACGCCGCGAGGCAGAGGATGCCCGCCGCGACGAGGAGCCGGAGCTCGCAGGCATAGGCGAGCAGGAACGCGAACGCCGCCCACGGCAGGAAGGCCTCGTCACTCGGCGTGATGTCGAACATCTGCCCGAGCATGTAGAGGTCGAGCACGAAACAGGCGAACGCGACGAGCGCCGCGAGCTTCGCGAAATAACCCGACTCGTCCAGCCCCTTGATCCACAGCGTGAGCACGAGGCCCGCGATCGGCGCCGTCACGAGCAGCGCGACCTGCGCCGGCGGCTCGAAGCGTCCCCAGAACTGCCGGAAGAGATAGAACACGCTCGCCGCGAGCGCGAGCGCGCCGAGGAAGGACGCGATGCGCATGCCGAGCGAGAGCTGTTTCGCGCGCAGGTCGCGATCGACGTCGAAGCTCGCGCTCAGCCCCGCGAGCAGCTCGCGATGATGCGTCGCGATCGCGGCACGGGCGGTGTCGTCCAACGCGATCACACCCGCCGCCTCGAGACGCGCGAGCTCGCGCTCGAAGACGCGGATGTCGTCGGCGCGCTGCTGGGCTTCGAGTCGGTTCGCGGTCATGGGTGCGAGGTCCCGTTCCCTAGGAATCGTCCGATGGAATGATGCATCAAGGCCGGAGTACCATAAAACTGCCGCGGCGACACGTCGCGCACAATCCACGGATGAATCCGGACCCCGCGCAGTCCGGTAAAGGAACTACCATGAACCTGCGTTCGATACTCGCCATCGTCATCGCCCCATTGCTGCTCTGGTTCGCGGGCCCGGTGCGCGCGGCCTCCCTGACATTCCAGTTCTCCGGAGTATTCGATACCTGTGAATTCGACTGCCCGGGCTCACGCGTCGCGCCGCTGCTCGGCACGGCGTTCAGCGGGGAAATCGTCATTCCCGACGCAGGCGTCGACGCCGCTCCTGCGGATTGGGAAGTACGCGGTTATCAATTCAGCGCGCCCGACGCGCATCTGAGTTTCACGTCGGAGCTGCCGGCCTTCAATCTGGATCGCAGCGCGCCGGTTACGGTGCAGGTCCACGATTGCGAGGGTGATGCCTGTGCTCCCAACGAAGACTGGGTATTCATCTTCGTGCGCGCGGACGGTCTCATGTACGACCTTGTGCTCGGCGGAACTGGCCGGCCGATGCTGTTCTCGGACGCGATTCCCTCGGTGATGACGATCAGGGCGATGTGGCATGGCTTCGAAATCTGGGACGAGGCCGCCTACACGGCACAGAACAAATTCGCCTCGATTCGGGTCGATCCCTACACCTACCCGAGTAAGCTCGCGATGAGCGTCTCTGTGCCCCTGCCGGCCGCAGCCTGGCTCCTGGCGAGCGGCGTGCTGCTGTTCGGCCGCCGCGCTCAGCGCGCCTCGAACGCCCCCTCGTCGTAAGCGCGCACGTAAGCCTCCCAGTCCCGCACCGTCTGCTTCGCCGCGCGTATCGCGGCCTGCAGCAGCTCCTCACGCCACTCCCCCACCGCCGCGCCGAACGCGATCAAGGCCTCCGGTCCCGCCGCGCCCTCGCGTCCCGCGCTCCGGAGCTCGGCCCAGGCGACGAGCCTCGCCATGTCTTCGAGGACGCGGCGCAGCGGTTTCGCGCCGAGACCGGCCTCGAGCCGCACGCGATCTTCGCTCGGCTGCAGCGCGCGGAGCACGTAAGCGCGGCGCCTGCGCGCGACGGCATGGAGGAAGGCGACGGAAATCGCCTGCATGCGGGTCTGGACCGCGACGACGCGGTGGGCCTCGGACGCCCAGGCCGGCTGCCGGATCCGCACGTGCACGGCCGGCGCGGGCGGCAGCGCCTCTTTCAGATCGAGCAGGTAATTGCCGTCCGGCGAGCCCTTGCCGCGCACGAGCACGACATGGCGGTCGAGGCCGAGGCTGCCCGTGCCCGCGACGCGGCGCGCGACGTCGAGCACTTCGAAGAAGCGCGGCTCGGGTTCATGCGCCGTGCAGGCCGCGACGATCTCTTCGACCTTGCGACGCGCCTTTTTCGTCGCGGGCAGCGCATGTCTGCCGTCCGTGCGGAGGCGCCGGCGCCGGCCGTCGAGCGCGGTGCGCGCGGCGAGCCAATCGATGCGGCGGCGTTCGCGCAGGCTCGCGAGCAGCGTCTTCACGAGACCTTCGGCCGTGTCGCGCTCAATCCAGCGCGCCTTGCCGGCGGCGAGCGTCGCGGCATAGACGTCGATGAAGCTGCGGACGAGATCGCGCGCCGTCGACGCTTCGAGCTTCATCGCCGGTGCCGCCGTCAGCACGCTCGTCACGAGGCGCAGCGGATCGAACACCGCCGGTGCGAGCATGGCTTCGTCGAAATCCGTGATGTCGAAATAGACGAGCCCGTTGTCACCCTTGTAGCTGCCGAAGTTCTCGAAGTGCAGATCGCCGCAGCACCAGGCGCGCGGCGGCTCGACCGGCAGTGCGAGCGGGCCGAGGCGAGCGTAGAACAGAGGGCAGGTGCCGCGCAGGAACACGAACGGGCCCGTGCGCATCTTCGCGAGCTTGAGGGCGAGGCGTTCGGGATCGCGGCCCGCGTTGTGAGCGCGGATGGACTCGACGACGTCCTGCATGGGTCCTCCGTAACGCGGGCCGTTCCGCCGCCGGCCGATGGTGGATCGCCGGCCGTTGATCTATTGTCGAATCGCCTCGCAGGATCGGCAAGAACGCGCGACCGGCGCGTCCTGCGTCGGCACGTCTTGTAAACTCGAGCGCGCTGCGCCAGGACCCGTTTCAAGGAAGAAAGGACTCGCCATGCCCCCCATCGACTGGGAGAAATCACCCTCGGAGCTCGTCGCACGCTTCGACGCCGCGCTGCCCGAGCATCCCGGCATCGTGAAGAAGCCGATGTTCGGATACTCGTGCGGCTTCGTCGGCGGCAACATGTTCTGCGGGCTGTTCCAGGATCGCGTGCTCGTGCGGCTCGGACGGCACGCCGCGGGCGAGCTCGTCGCCGCGGGCCGCGCCGAGCCGTTCATGCCGGCGCCGGGGCGCACGATGCGCGAATACGTGCTCGTCCCCGGCGCGGATGCGAACGATACGGACAAGCTCGCGAAGTGGCTCGTCCAGGCGCTCGCCTACGGCCTCACCGTGGCGCCGAAAACGCCGGCGGCGAAGAGCGGCGTCCGCCGCAAGCGCGGGACGTGAGGGGCCATGCAGCGCGGCAATCTGTTCAGCGACAGCGCGGCACCCGCCGCGGGCGAACGCGTCGAGACACTGCTCGATCACCGCAATCTCGTCGTCGAACGCATCGTGAGCGGCGCGGATGTCACGCCCGTGGAATACGTGCAGCCCGCAAGACGAGTGCGTCGTGCTCCTGCGCGGCGCGGCGACACTCCTCGTCGATGGCGAGACGGTCGCGCTCGCGCCCGGTGATTACGTCTTCCTGCCGGCGCGCGTGCCGCACACCGTCGTCCACTCCTCCCCGGGCGCGCTGTGGCTCGCCGTGCACCTGCATCCCGGGAACGGAACGCCGGACGATTCGCCACACCGCTGAACGATTCCGCATCGAGGAAGCCATGCCGATGATCGAGACCCGTGCCGCGCGATTGTTCGCCCTGCTGTTTGCGGCCGGCTGCGCCGTCCAGGCCAGCGCCGGCCCCACGCTCTACAAGTCCATCACCCCCGAGGGCAAGGTCGTCTACAGCGACCGGCCCGCGACGGGCGCGACGAGCGTCCGGCGGATGAAGATCGCGAACGCCCCGACAACCGCCCTGCCGCCCTCGGCAGCGGAGCAGCTACGCAAGCTCGAGTCCCTGCGCCCGGCGCCCCGCGAGGCCCGAAGCGCCGTCCTGTACACCGCGGCGTGGTGCGGCTATTGCCGCAAGGCGAAGGCCTACCTCGCCGCGAAGGGCATCGCGTTCCGCGAAGTGGATATCGAGACGCCGGACGGACTCGCTGCGTTCGCCCGCGACGGCGGCGGGAAGGGTGTGCCGGTGCTCGTTCTCGGCAAGACCCGGATCGAGGGTTTTTCGGTCGAAGCCTATGACGGGACGTTCGCCGGACGCTGAGATCGAGCGAATCGCGGGGCTTCGAAACGGACGGTTACGGTCGGGTGGAGAGTGCCGGCGCCGGAAATCCACACAAGATGTAACAAATTGCAAATTCCCGGGTGGTAATGAGAGCGTTTCGCATCTGATTGCTTTACTATGCGCACTCGGACGGTCCGGCGCCCCACACCCCTATCTCATGTCGAACCGTTCTCTTTCCGGGCGGCGGGAATGCAAATTCCCGCCGCATTTTTTTTGGCTCTCCTCCGAACTGCGGGACTGTTCCTCGGCACGCCGCGGCGCGCATTTCCCACGTGTCGCCCTCGCGCAGGCGAGGGCCCGGTCGTTCAGCCCCGGCGTCGAAGTCGAACCGCGGGTCGAGTGCAGATGACCAGCGCGGCGCGCTCGAAAGTCCGAGGTTCACTGTGCGTGCCATGGGTCACCGGCTGGGCCCTCGCCTGCGCGAGGGCGACAAGCATTAGCCGAGGCGGAATGCGTCGACTGATCCGGCAGTTCGGAGAAGACCTTTTTTTGGTTCTCCTCCGAACTTTGGGACTGTTCTCGGCACACCGCAGCGCGTATTTCCCACGTGTCGCCCTCGCGCAGGCGAGGGCCCGGTCGTTCAGCCCCGGCGTTGAGGTCGAACCGCGGGTCGAGTGCAGTTGACCAGCGCGGCGCACTCGAATGCCCGAGGTTCACTGCGCGCGCCCTGGGTCACCGACTGGGCCCTCGCCTGCGCGAGGGCGACGAAGATCAGCCGAGGCGGAATGCGTCGACTGACCCCGCAGTCTGGAAAAGTTCCATCTTTTTGTCGGCGCCCGGCGCCGCGGAGCTACGCCGTCGGCTGGCGCCCCGCGTCCGCTTCCTGCTCGAGCAGTTCCCCGTTGAGTATCCAGGGCGTGCCGTATCGATCGACGAGCATGGCGAAGGACTTCGCCCGGAACGTCGGTTGCGGCGCCATGGTGACGTTCCCACCCGGCGCGAGCGCCTCGAACGCCCGGGCCGCCTCCGCGACCGTCGGGTAGTTCAGGGTGACCGTGATGCCTTTCATGCCCTCGTACGGCACGTCGGTGCGCGCGTCACCGGCGAACAGCCACGAACCGTCGGCGAACGCGATCCGCGCATGCATGATGCGATGCGCGTCGGCGGGCGGAATGTGTTCGGCGATCGGCGTGTCGGCGCCGCTGATCATGAGTTCCAGCTTCGCGCCGAGTCCGAGCGCGTGCTCGTAGAAGCGCATGGCTTCGGCACACGTGCCGTCGAAGGACAGATACGGGACTGCTTGGGGCATGTCGACCTCCTCTAGGGGGCTGGCGGGTGGAACAGCAGTGCGATGTAGCGCCGCAAATGCTCGACGCTCGCGGCCGCCACGGCGGGGTCGCCGGTAGCCTTCGCGAGCACGAACGCGCCCTGCAGCACGGCCTGGGTATGGAGCGCGAGGCTCGCGGGGGTCCAGTCGACCTCCAGGCCGCGACTCGCGATCGCGGCTTCGATATCCGGTTCGAGGCTCGCGGCGTGTCCGCAAATCGAGTCCTCGACCGCGGCGCGGATCGCCGGGTGCGACTCGTAGATCTCCTGGGCGAGCGTCCCGGCGAGGCACGTGAAGCCGGCGAGCGGCCCCTGCAGGATGGCCTTGCGGAATTCGAGGTAGCCGAGGAGCCGTGCGTAGGGATCCTCGATCGTCCGATACGGCGCGGCGGCGAAAATCGCTCCGGTGAGCTCCGTCCAGTGCCCGGCCGCCGCCACCGCAAGCGCCTCCTTGCTCTTGAAGTGATGGAAAAAGGCGCCCTTCGTCACCCCCGCCCGCGCGCACAGTTCATCGACGGAGGTCGCCGCGTAGCCTTTCTCGCGGAACAACGCGAGAGCGGCGTCCAAGAGGCCGGCCCGGGCGCCGGGTTTGGCGGGATGCGTATCGAGCGTGGCCATGGCGGCGAGCATACCAACTGGTCGGTACGTTTCCAAGGACACCCCGGGTTCGGCGAGTTCGGGACACCCGCCGCGCTGTGTCATCATGCGGCTCCCCACAACGAGGAAGTGACGCCATGAGCTCCCGCGCCGAACGCTTCACCATCGCCATCCCCGACGCAGTCCTCGCGGACTTGAAGGACCGCCTCGCCCGCACGCGCTACGCCCCCGACTACGCGAACGAAGGCTGGGCCTACGGCACCGAGGCCGGTTACTTGCGCGAGCTCGTCGACTACTGGCGGCAGGACTTCGACTGGCGGCGCGTCGAAGCGGCGATCAACCGGTATGCGCACTACCGCACGGCCGTCGAGGGGGTCCCGCTCCACTTCATCCACGAGCGCGGCAAGGGACCGAAGCCGATGCCGCTCGTGTTGAGCCACGGCTGGCCGTGGACGTTCTGGGATTTCAGCAAGGTCATCGGACCGCTCAGCGATCCTGCCGCGCACGGCGGCGATCCTGCGGATGCCTTCGACGTCGTCATACCCTCCCTGCCGGGCTACACGTTCTCCTCACCGCTGCGCACGACGGGCATCAACTTCTGGCGGACGGCGGATCTCTGGGCCGAGCTCATGCAGGGCGTCCTCGGCTATCCGCGCTTCGCGGCGGAAGGCGGCGACTGGGGCGCGCTCGTCACCGAGCAGCTCGGCCACAAGTACGCCGATCGTCTCTTCGGCATCTATCTGCACTTCATGGCGCCGATGTCGTTCTTCGGCGGCACGGGCTGGCCCGCGCCGGAGGATTTCGCACCGGACGAACAGCACTGGCTCGCGCGGAACGCCGCTTTCCTCACCGACGGCAACGGCTATCTCCAGGAACAGGCGACGCGTCCGCAGACCCTCGCCCAGGCGCTGCACGATTCGCCCGCGGGCCTCGCTTCGTGGCTCCTCGAGAAGCGCCGCGCGTGGAGCGACTGCGGCGGCGACGTCGAACGCCGTTTCACGAAGGACGATCTGTGCACGACGCTCACGCTCTACTGGGCGACCGAGACGTTCCACACCTCGGCCCGCTACTACTACGAAGCCGCACACAATCTCTGGCAGCCCGCGCACGATCGCACGCCGGTCGTCGAGGCACCGACCGGCATCGCGTCGTTCCCGGGCGAGGTGTTCATGATGCCGAAGCGCTGGGCCGAACGTTACTTCAACTTGAAGCACTGGCAGGTCATGCCGTCCGGCGGACATTTCGCGCCGTTCGAGGAACCGGAGCGTTTCGTCGCGGATCTCAGGGCGTATTTCCGCGCGTTCCGTTGAACGGCGGAGCCCGACCCGCGTGGGTGACTTGCTTCGGCAAGTCGTCCACGCGGGTCGTACCCCGGAATCCAGGGCGCGTATAGAAGGATCCGACGACCGCGATCGATGCGCCTCTTGCGTCGGCACATCCGAAAAACGCCTTCACAGCCGCTTCGCGATCTCCTCCAGCATCACCTCGCTCGCGCCGCCGCCGATCGACTGCACGCGCGCGTCGCGGGTCATGCGTTCGATGATGGTGTCGCGCATGTAGCCGAAGCCGCCGTGGAACTGCAGGCACTCGTACATGACTTCGTTCACGAGCTCGCCGCACAGCGCCTTCACCATGGAGACCTCTTTCACGACCTGATCGCCGCGCGCGTCGCGCCATGCCGTGTAGTAGAGGAGCTGGCGCGCCGCTTCCACCTTGGATGCGAGCTCGGCGATGCGATGACGGATCGCCTGCTTGTCCCATAGCACGCCGCCGAAAGCCTTGCGCTGCTTGACGTATTCGACCGTGACCTCGAGCGCCTTCGAAGCCTCGCCGAGCGCCTGGCCGCCGAGCACGATGCGTTCGTTCTGCAGATTGCGCGCGAGCGCGTAGAAGCCGCGGTTCTCCTCGCCGAGCAGGTTCTCCGCGGGAATGCGGCAATCCTCGAACACGAGCTCGGCGGTATCGGACGACAGCCAGCCGTGCTTCGAGAGCGCACGCGCGACACGGAAGCCGGGCGTGCCCTTCTCGACGATGAACATGGAAATCGTCTTCGCGCTGCGGCCGGCGCCGCCGGTCTTCGCGGCGACGAAGCAGAGATCCGCGTGCACGCCGTTCGTGATGTAGATCTTCGAGCCGTTCAGCACGTAGTGATCGCCGTCGCGCACGGCCGTCGTGCGCATGCCCTGGAGGTCGGAGCCCGCGTCGGGCTCCGTCATCGCGACGGCGGCGATGCGCTCGCCGCTGCAGATCGACGGCATGTACTTCGCGAGCTGCGCCTCGCTGCCGGCGTTGTTCAAGTGCGGTGCCGCCATGTCGGTGTGGACGAGGACGGTGACCGCATAGCCGCCGTACGTCGAACGGCCGAGCTCCTCGGCGAGCACGACGGTCGCGAGCGTGTCCATCGCGCTGCCGCCGAAGCGCTCGGGGAAGCGGATGCCGAGGAAGCCGAGCTCGCCCATCTCGCGCAGCGTCGCGCGCGGCACCATGCCGTCCTTCTCCCATTGATCACCGTGGGGCTTGACTTCGCCCTCGATGAACCGGCGCAGGGAGTCGCGCAGTTGTTCGTGCTCGGGAGTGAAAAACGGAGACGCGGGCGCGGCCTTGGCGTGCGACATGATGGATCTCGCTGTTCGGTTGGTCGGGGAATCCGCTCGCGGGGAGCGAGCCGGAATTTTCGGGCACTGCGCAGGGCTTTGCAAACCGCCCCGTGCGGGTGGGTCGGGGATCAGGCCGTCCCGGTGCGCGGCCCGCGCTCGACGTGCAACAGCAGGTAGATCCCGACCGCGATCGCGGCGAACGCGAACCACTGCGCCGCATAGGCGACGTGTCGGGCGGGATCGAGGCCCGGCGCGCGCCATTCGCGCACATACCCCGCCGGTGCGGCGGGATCCAGCCGTATCGTGCAGTCGAGCAGTGCCGTGCGGAGTGCCGCGCCGAGCACACCGAGGTCGATGCGCTCCACGCGGAGCAGGCGCGGACCGAGGCTCGCATCGGGATCGGGCACGGCGCCGAGCCCGCTGAACGGCACCGGCGCCGCGATACCGTGGACTATCGTCTCACCGGCCTCGAGCGCGACGTCCGGCGCCTCGCTGCGATAAGCCGGCGCCGGCACCCAGCCGCGATCGACGAGCACGCCACGCTTCGCGCCCGCGAGCTCGAGCAGCGTGAAGACTTCGTAACCGACACGACCGCGCAGCACCGCGTTGTCGAGCAGCACCTGAGGCCCCCGCGCCCAGCGACCCTCCGCGATGACGCGCCGCCAGTCCGCCTTGCCGTCCGCGCACGGCGCGAGCGCGGCGTTGAGATCGAGCGGTGCCGCGACGGCGCGCTCGCGATAGACGGCTTCGAGCGATCGTTTCTGCGCGGCGCGATCGAGCTGCCAATAGCCGAGTGCAGAGAACACTACCGCGGCGCCGAGCGTCGCCGCCGCCGGCACGAGCGCGAAACGGATCGTCCACATTCCGGGCCTCACCGTGCCGCCGGCCACGACGCCGTGCGGCTCCCTGACCTATAATGCGTCGACGTCCTCATTACGTGGTGCGCGCAATGCAGACTCCCCTTCTCGTGAAGATATTCATCGTCGCCGCGTTGCTCGGCATCCTCGTGAGCCTCGGTCTGGCGCTGAAGCGGCTCATCACCGATCGCGGCGAATCGACGCGCACGGTGCGCGCGCTGACCTGGCGCATCGGACTCTCGATAGCCCTGTTCCTGCTGCTGATCCTCGGCATCGCGACCGGCGTCATCGTGCCCCACGGCGTCGTGCCCTGAGCCGCGTCACAGCAGATAGACGCACACGAAGAGCCCGAGCCACACCACGTCGACGAAGTGCCAGTACCACGACACCGCTTCGAACGCGAAGTGGTGCGTCGGCGTGAAATCACCCGCCGCCGAGCGCGCGAAGATGACCGAGAGCATGATCACGCCGATCGTCACGTGCAGGCCGTGGAAACCGGTCAGCATGAAGAACGTCGAACCGTACACGCCCGAGGTCAGACGGAGGTTCATCTCGGTGTAGGCATGGATGTATTCGTGCGCCTGGAAGCCGAGGAACAGCGCACCGAGTGCGATCGTCGACAGGAGACCGATCACGAGCTGCCGGCGGTTGTTCTTCTTCAGGCCCCAGTGCGCCCAGGTGACGGTCGCGCCCGAGGTCAGGAGGATGAGTGTGTTCATCGCGGGGATGCCCCACGCGCCCATCGCCTCGTGGGGCTCGGTGAACTTCGTCGGATTCGGCACGTGGAGCAGCGGCCACGCTGCGGTGAAATCCGGCCACAACAAATGCGTTTCGCCCTTGTCGCCGATGCCGCCGAGCCAGGGCACGGCGTACATCCGCGCGTAGAACAGCGCGCCGAAGAACGCCGAGAAGAACATCACTTCCGAGAAGATGAACCAGCCCATGCCCCAGCGGAAGCTGATGTCGACGCGATCGTTGTAGAGCCCGCGATTGCTCTCGCGCACGACCGTCCCGAACCAGCCGAAGAGCATGACGAGGAAGATGACGATGCCCGCCGCCATCATCAGCTTGCCCGTGCCCGTCGCGCCGTTCAGGAGACTCGCGCCGCCGAAGAGCAGCGTGAACAGTCCCACCGAGCCGGTCAGCGGCCAGTGGCTCGGTTCAGGCAGGTAGTATTGCGAATTGCTGGTCGTCGCCATCGGTCTCTCCCTCTTTCAAACGTCGAAGTGCGTGATCCCCGTTCACCGGCGCACCGCGCCGGCGTCCCCGCTGTGCGGTCTCATCGCGCGGCCGCGACCGTGCGCGGCGTGCCGCCATCGGGCACGCTGAAGAACATGTACGAGAGCGTCACCGTGCCGATGCGGGCGGGCAGCTCCGGATCGATGACGAAGCGCACGGGCATCTCCTTCGCCTCGCCCGGCGCGAGCGGCTGACGCGTGAAGCAGAAACACTCGGTCTTGTGGAAATAGAGCGAGGCCTCGCTCGGCGTCACGCTCGGCACGGCCTGCCCCACGATCGCCGCGTTCGAGGTGTTGCGCGCGGCGAAGAGTGCTTGCGTAATCTCGCCTGGATGGACGCGCACCCGCGTCACGTCGGGTCTGAAGTCCCAGGGCAGCGTGCCGGCCGTGTTCGCGACGAACTCGACATTCACCCAGCGCTCGCGATCGATCTTCTTCGTCAGCGCCTGCTCGAGACCGATGCGGTCGGTCTTGCCGTTCAGGCCCGTCACCTTGCAATAGACGTCGTAGAGCGGCACGAGCGCATAGCCGAAGCCGAACATCGCGACGGCGCCGAGCGCGAGCTTGAGGCTCAACTTCCGGTTCGTGTCCTGCATCGCACCTTCACCACCGATAGAGGAGCGTGCCGGCGAAGATCAACACGACGACCATGCCGATGCCGAGCGCGAGCTTCACGCTCGCGCGCCGCCGTGCCGCCAGGTCCTCCGCGCCGAACATCAATTCACCACCGGCTGTTCGGTCCAGGTGTGATAGGGCGGCGGCGAAGCGAGCTGCCACTCCAGACCATGCGCGCCCTCCCAGACCTGGTCGGTCGCCTTCACGCCGCTGCGTATGCACTTGATGACGAGGTACAGGAAGATCAGCTGGCTCACCCCGAAGACGAACCCGCCGATGCTCGAGACCTGATTCCAGCCCGCGAACTGCACGTTGTAGTCGGGGATACGCCGCGGCATCCCCGCGAGCCCGAGGAAATGCTGCGGGAAGAACAGGAGGTTCACGGAAATCATCGAGAGCCAGAAGTGCAGCTTGCCGAGCTTCTCGTCATACATGTGGCCCGTCCATTTCGGCAGCCAGAAATAGACGCCGGCGACGATCGCGAAGACCGCACCCGTCACCAGCACGTAGTGGAAGTGCGCCACCACGAAGTAGGTGTCCTGGTATTGGAAGTCGACGGGCGCGAGCCCGAGCATCACGCCCGAGAAGCCGCCGATCGAGAACAGGATGATGAATGCGACGGCGAAAAGCATCGGCGTCTCGAAGCTCAGCGAACCCCGCCACATCGTCGCCACCCAGTTGAAGACCTTCACCCCCGTCGGCACCGCGATGAGAACGGTCGCATACATGAAGAACAGCTCTCCGGCGAGCGGCATGCCGACGGTGAACATGTGGTGCGCCCACACGACGAACGACAGGCAGGCGATCGCGAGCGTCGCGTAGATCATCGAGTGATAGCCGAAGAGCGGCTTGCGCGCGAACGTCGGGATGATCTGCGAGACGATGCCGAACGCCGGCAGGATCATGATGTAGACCTCGGGATGCCCGAAGAACCAGAAAACGTGCTGGAACATCACGGGATCACCGCCGCCGGCCGCGTCGAAGAAGCTCGTGCCGAAGAACTTGTCGGTGAGGAGCATCGTCACCACGCCGGCGAGCACCGGCATCGCCGCGATGAGCAGGAAAGCGGTGATGATCCAGGTCCACACGAACATCGGCAGCTTCATGAACGTCATGCCGGGCGCGCGCATGTTGAACACGGTCGCGATGATGTTGATCGCGCCCATCACGGACGAGATGCCCATCAGGTGAATGGCGAAGATGAGAAAGGGAAATGCCGCGCCGGTCTGGAGGATCAGCGGCGGATACATCGTCCAGCCGCCGGCCGGCGCGCCGCCGACCGCGAAGAAGGTCGAGAGCAGCATCGAGAACGCGAACGGCAGGATCCAGAAGCTCCAGTTGTTGAGACGCGGCAAGGCCATGTCGGGCGCGCCGATCATGAGCGGGATCATCCAGTTCGCGAAACCGACGAATGCCGGCATCACCGCGCCGAAGATCATGACGAGCGCGTGCATCGTCGTCATCTGGTTGTAGACGTTCGGATCGACGAACTGGAGCCCCGGCTCGTAGAGCTCGGCGCGGATCACCATCGCCATCGCGCCGCCCACGAAGAACATCAGCAGCGAAAAGCACAGGTAGAGCGTGCCGATGTCCTTGTGGTTCGTGGTGAACAGCCAGCGTGCTATGCCGCGCGGGTGGTGCTCGTGATGGTCGTCATGGTGTGCGTGGCCGTCCACGGGGATGCTGATGTTGCTGCTCACGGTGCGATACCTCCGGATTGAAATGCTGCTCGAGGCCTACTTGCGCGCGGCCTTGACCTGGGCCGGCTGCACGACGTCGCCGGTGTCGTTACCCCAGGAGTTGCGTTCGTACGTGACGACGGCGGCAATCTCCGTGTCGCCGAGCTGCTTCGCGAACGCCTGCATGGCGGTGGCTTCCTTGCCGTTCATGACGCGGTCGAGATGACCGGCGACCGGACCCTTCACGAGCGCGCTGCCCTTGAGCGGCTTGAACGCGCCGGGCACGCCTTCGCCGTTCGCCTGGTGACAGGCAGCGCAGATCGACGTGTAGACCTCCTTGCCCTTGCTCATGAGCTCGTCCTTGGTCCACTCGCGATCCGCGCCCGCGGTCTCCGCGGCCTGCGCTTCGCGCATGCCGGTGAGCCAGGAGTGGTAGTCGGTGTCGTTCATCGCGACGAGCACGATCGGCATGTAGCCGTGGCCGATGCCGCAGAGCTCGGTGCACTGGCCGCGATACGTGCCGGGCTGTTCGACGCGCGCCCAGATCTCGTTGATGAAGCCGGGAATGGCGTCCTTCTTGAAGCCGAGCGCCGGCACCCACCAGGAGTGAATGACGTCGGTCGCGGTCAGGAGGAAGCGCACCTTCTTGCCGACCGGCACGACGAGCGGTTTGTCGACGTCGAGGAGGTAGTTCTCGACGCTCGCGGGATCGATGCCGGCATTGCGCTTCGCCGCGTCCTGGCTCGAGCCCTTGAGCGAGCTCGTGTAGCGCACGCCGTCATCGGCGTAGTCGTACTGCCACTTCCATTGCTGGCCCGTGATCTTGATGGTGAGATCGGCGTTCTTCGTGTCTTCCATGTTGATCAGGGCCTTCGTGGCCGGGACCGCCATGACGACGAGGATGATGAAAGGGATGATCGTCCACACGACTTCGAGTCGCGTGTTCTCGTGGAAGTGCGCCGCGACGGCGCCCTGCGACTTACGATGTCTGAAGATCGTCCAGAAGATTGCGCCGAAGACCACGATGCCGATGCCGACGCAGATCCACAGCGCGATCATGTGCAGCGAATAGGCCTCGCGGCTGATGCTCGTCACGCCCTGCGTCAGATTCAGGGCGTAATCCGCGGCCGCCATGCGCATCCAACCTGCGCCGAGCGCGAGCAGTGCCGCGCCCCTCATTCCGGAGCTTGTCATACCAACCCCCCACGTTAATGAACGACACCGTCAGGCACCCGCCTCTCTGACGCCGCGGGCGGTGCCGAGCAGCAGCGAGAGGCGGTGGGCCAGGTCGCGGCGTTCGCTCTCGTCGAGGAACTCGCCGAGCTCGATTTCGCGACCTTCAGATCGGAGCAGCAGCCGACTCAGTCGGCGGCTGCGCGCGGGCGGCTCCAGAATGATCTGGGTCCAGCCGCGCTGGAACTCGAAACGGCTCTCGGGGTGGTGGTGGCCCTTCTCGACGGCGACCGATTCGTCTTCGATCGAGACGACCTCGCGCTGCTGGCTGCGGCGATAGCCGACCCGGAGTCCGAGACCGACACCGGCGATGACGCAGAGCGATACGGGCAGGACGTACCAGCAGCCGAGCAGGCCGCAGGTGATCGCTACCGCGAGCGAAGGCGCATTGAAGACGATGAAGACGACGACGGTACCCTGCCAAGACAGGGTCGCGTTGGGCTGGAGCACGAGACAGCCGTGACGGCTGCCCGGATCACCGACGGTCGAAACCATAGCACCCCTCCGAGCGACGCAATACGCACCGTGCATTCCCTGCTACTGTTGCCCTCGGTCCTGAGGGCCCGTCCTAGATCGGGTACGACTTCTCCTGGGCTGGCGCTTCGCCGCTGGGCTCCATGCGAGTTGGGCGCTCTCACGGATCGGCGAAGGTCAGTTACATTCTTGCCCGCGTTTCGCGGAACTGTCAATGCGAATGCAGGGCGCTGCTTTGCAACATCGCGACCGCGATCGTGCGACGCCGATTCATGTCGGAGTGCTGCGCGAGTGCGGGTCGGCGCATCGCGCTCTGTTATGCTCGCGGCGACAGCACCGGGAGTCCGTCATGTCCGCGTCGCGGTGTACGTGTTGTGGTTACGAGTGCGAGGTGATCACCGCAGACTTCACGCGCCACGACGCACGCGTGCGCATCTGCCCCGCGTGTCGCCGCTACTACGACATCGCGAGCCGCATGCTGCCCTTCGAATCTCCGGAGACGATCCTCGCTGCGGCGAAAGTGTTCCGCACGGCGCTGCGCCTCGACGACGCCGAAGGCTGAGTCGCCGCTCAGTCGCGCGGCGCGTCGTCGCGCCGTTTCGCGAGCCAGTGCAGCTCGTGACGCTTGCCGAGCAGCTCCCGCCAGTCGATTTTCACGAACGCATAGAGCAGGAACAGGAAGACGAGCTGCGTGACGACGAAGTAGCCGCTGAACCAGGTGCCCGCGCCATCGCTCTCGGGCCCGAGATAGCGCGCGGCGGTGCGCGCGGCCGTCGCCCACGCGGTGTAGCTGACGAGCCGGCCGAGAAAGAACGGCACCGCGATGACCGGCAGCGGCAGCGCCGTCAGCCCGTAGGCGATGAAGAGATAGTTCGAGGGAAACGGCGTGAACGCATAGAGCAGCACCGCGCCCACCGTGAACTTCGGGCGCGCCTCGATCGCCTCGCGCACGACGTCGAGGTTCTCGCGCGTCCGCGCGCCGATGAGCCGGTTGCGTACGAGCGTCTTCGCGAACACGGCGAGCGTGAGCCGGCCGAGCGTCGCGGCGACCGCGGCGACGACGGCGATGAGCAGCGGCTCGAGGTGCGGACGGTTGAAGCCGAGCCACGACATCGCCATCCAGGTCGGCGGCGCGAACGCGGGCACGATGTTCAGTGCGTAGACGCCGACGAAGAGGATGAGCAGGGTCTTCATGCGATCAGGCGAAGCGGAGCTTCCAGGTCGTGGCGAGCACGAGCAGGCCGATCGCGGCGATCCAACTGCCGGCGGTCCGCACCGCGATGTCTATCCACGGCCGCCGCATAGGCCCAGGCCGAGCTCGCGACGGCCGCGACGACCACGCCGGTGAGCGCTACGAGCACATTCGCGCCCGGCGGAATTGCGCCCGCGTTCGCGAGCCCGTGACTCGCGCCGAACAGCGCCGCGATTATGAACACGACGGCACGCGGTCCGGGTGCCGCGAGCGCGATGGCGAGGCCGAGCACGCAGAGCGACGCGAGATTCGCGAGCGCGACGACGCGCTCCGGTACCGGCCAGGATGCGCTCGCGATCGCTGCAACCGCATAGGCGGACCAGAATACCGGCAGCGCGCGTTGCAGACGTCCGCCGCGCTGCGCGCAGGGTACGCCACAGGCGGGGAATGCGAACACGTCGTCGAGGGAAGTGAGCGGATGGAGAAGTCACCGCGACCGATCGCCGCTGCATGGGCGCAGACCGCCGCGAGACCGGCACGCAGAGCGCGAGCACCGCGCCCCGCGCACGGTCCGAGCGGTGCTCAGGCTCCGGCGAAATGGGCAACCCGGAAATAACAACCGCCGGAAGCGGTCATCGTGCCGGCGACGCGCAACGCGCGCGCGCCGAGCCGCGAGCGGTGGGCGAGTCCGCACAGGATGCCGCACACGTGCAGCGTTCCGGTCGCGACGACGAAGCCCGCCGAATACGCGACGGCATCCGAGCCGGGCGGCAGCTCCGCGCCGTGCGCGCGGCCGTGGAAGATCGCGAACACGCCCACGAGCGTCAGCGCCGCCCACAACGGCGGCCGCGCGGCGAACGCGACCATCGCGCCGAGCGTGACGCCGGAGAGCGCGATGCCGATCTCGATGCCGGGCAGCGGCACGCCGGCCGCGCCGAGCGCGCCACCGAGCGCCATCACGAGCGGGAAGCACACGGGCAGCGCCCACATCGCCGGTGCACCGAGCTGCGCGCCCCACAGGCCCACGGCGACCATCGCGACGACGTGATCGAGCCCCGAAACCGGATGCAGCAGGCCGGCGTGGAAGCCGCCGTGCAGATCGCCCTGGCCGACGTGGACGAACGCTGCGAGCGGCAGCACGGTGAGCAGGAACGACGCGCAGCGCCCGGCGAACGACGAATGGGGGGTCATGGCCTCTCCTCTGCGTGAATCGGCTCCGAGGCGTCCTATTTGAATGCGCGCCCCAGGGTATTGCAAGGTTGTGAGGCCCCGCACCAGTCGTCACAATACCGGACGGTGCGCTCCCCGTCCGCTCCCTCGCGGCCGCCGCGCCGCGCCGCGCACTGCCGGCGCAACACCCGACGACCGCCCCCCCAGCAACAAGGAGAACGTATCGTGGATTTCGGCGTACTGATGTTCCCGACGGATCAGGCGATCCAGCCCATCGAGCTCGCGAAGGCCGTGGAAGACCGCGGCTTCGAATCGCTCTGGTTTCCCGAGCACAGCCACATTCCGGTGAGCCGCGAGACGCCCTGGGGCGGCTTCAAGGGCATGCCGCCGCTGCCCGAGGAGTACAAGCGCACGCACGATCAGTTCGTCGCGCTCGCGGCCTGTGCGGCCGTCACAACGAAGCTCATGCTCGGCACCGGCATCACGCTCGTCGCGCAGCGCGATCCGCTCTGGACCGCGAAAGAAGTCGCGAGTCTCGACATGATCTCCGGCGGCCGCTTTCTCTTCGGCATCGGCTACGGCTGGAACCGTGAGGAGATGCGCAATCACAAGCTCGCCTTCAAGGATCGCCGCGCGGTGCTGCGTGAGAACATTCTGCTCATGAAGGAGCTGTGGACGAAGGACGAGGCGGGCTTCGAAGGCACGCACGTCAAGGTCGAGAAGAGCTGGGCGTGGCCGAAGCCCGTGACGAAGCCGCATCCGCCGATCATCCTCGGCGGCGCAGCGGGTCCGAAGACCTATCCCGATCTCATCGAGTTCTGCGACGGCTGGATGCCGATCGGCGGCCTGCACGACGTCGAAGGCGGCCTGAAGGGCATGCGCGAGGCATTCCGGTCCGCGGGCCGCGACCTCTCCACGCTCGACCTCGGCGTCTTCTTCCCGATGGGCTTCGACGCGACGCAGGTCCCCGCGCTCGCCGATCTCGGCGTGAAGCGCGTCGTGCTGCCCCTGCCGCCCAAGCCCGCCGCCGAAGTGCTGCCGATCCTCGACGGCTACGCGAAGCTCATCGGCTGAGCCCCGCACGCGCACGGCGGCCGCGAGGCCGCCGTGCCGTTGCCACTCCGCCTCCCGTTGATCGCGGTCAACGCCCGCACCACGCGCCGGGCGCAGTGTGGCCTCCGCGCTTGCGGATCTTTTGATACAGACCGGTTTCGTCCTCGGCGCTACCTTGAGTCCCGCCACGATGTCGTGGCGAAGACGAGGATCGAGACATGCCAGCGCTGCGCTTTTTCATCGACACTCATGACACCGCGAACGGCACGCTGCCCGCGGGCCTGACGCCATCCCAGCTCGCGGAATTCTATGCCGCCTATCGCGCGGCCTGCGCGGAGGAAGGCGTGGTGCCGCTGCGCCTGCTTCTCGCCGGGCAGGCGGGCCGCGCTTACTGCTACACCATGGCACCGGACGCGGAGGCCGTACGCCGCGCGCATGCGCGCATCGGCCTGCCGTTCGACGACATCGCGGAAGTGAGCACGCTGACGCCCGCGGACACGTTCCTCGCGGCGTGATGGCAGGGATCGTGAGCCTGCTCGACGAGTTGTTGCGCGTCCCGGCGTTCCAGACCCTGAGCCCGGAAGGACGCGTGCTGCTCGGCCGCGGCCTCGAGCGCGCGGACTGCGCGCGCTCGGCGCTCGTGCTGCACAAGGGTCAGCCGGTGTCGGGTGCCTATCTCGTGCTGTCCGGACGATTGCGCGTCTTCGCGCTGACGCCGGGCGGCATCGAGGCGACGCTCTACTTCATCGATTCCGGCGAGACCTGCGTGCTCGCGTTGAACTGCCTGTTCAACGATCTGCTGTATCCGGCCTGGGTGCAATCCGAGACCGATACCGTCGTCGCGGTGATCCCGGGGCCGGTGTACCGGCGGCTCTTCGAGCGCGAGGCGGGCGTGCAGGACCTCACGGTGCGCACGCTTTCCACGCTCGTCTTCCGGTTGATGTCCGAGCTCGAGCTCGTGCATTCGAGTCATCATCGCCAGCGGCTCGCGAATTTCCTGCTCGTCCATGCGGCCTCCGACGGCACGCTCGCCACCACGCAGCAACGCCTCGCCCACCATCTCGGCACGACACGCGAAGTGATCGCGCGCCTCATGCGCGAGTTCGTGTCCGAGGGCTGCGTGGAGACGCGGCGCGGCGTCGTCGCGATCCGCGATCTGTTCGGCCTGCGGCGCATCGCGACCGGCGATCGCTGAGCGGCCCGCGCGCCGTGGCGCGCATTCCGAGGGCAATCCCATGTATCAGGATCTCGTTGTGCAACTCGCGGCCGGCGCGGTGCTCGTGCTCGCCGCGTTCACCGTGCTCGTCACGCTCGTACGCCGCGACCTCACGCCGCAGGGGGCGCTCGCCGCGCGCGGCAGGTTGTGGCTCGCCTGCGGTCTCGGCGGCGGCATACTCGCGTTCACGTTCAAGCTCGCCGCGATCGCGCTCATGCTCGCGTTCGACGCGCAGCGGCCCCGCCGTTTCGCGCCGCCGCTGGCGGCGATGCCCGCGGCGACCGCGACCGGGGCGACCGCGGAACGTCCGCTGGCGGGGCGCTATGTCTGGACGAGCCTGCCCGCCACGGCACCGACGCCGAATGGGGAACCGCTCGCGCCGCGCGCCGTCGCGCTCGGCCGCAGGCTGTTCGAGGATCGCCGGCTCTCGCGCGACGGCACGCTCGCCTGCGCCTCGTGTCACGACGTCGAGCGCGGCGCCGGCATCGACGGCCGGCGCGTCGCGACGGGCGTCGACGGCAGGACCGGCACGCGCAACGTGCCGACGGTGTGGAACGCCGCATTCCAGTCGCGTTTCTTCTGGGACGGGCGCGCCGGTTCGCTCGAAGCACAGGCGCTCGGGCCGATCGTGAATCCGGTGGAGATGGCGATGCCGACGCTCGCAGCGGCGGTCGCGATCGTCGCGAACGACGCGGACTACCGGCGCGAGTTCGCCGCGCTCGGCGACGCCGGGAGGCCGATCACCGCCGAGCGCATCGCCGCCGCGATCGCCGCATACGAGCGCACGCTCATCGCGAGCGATACGCCCTACGATCGTTTCGTGCGCGGCGATGCGCGTGCGCTCGATGCCCGCGCGCTGCGCGGTCTCGCGCTGTTCGAGTCCGTCGGCTGCGTGCGCTGTCACGCGGGGCCGAACTTCAGCGCGGCGAGCGTCTTCGATCCGAGTGCGCCCTGGCGCCTCTTCCCCGCCCACGACTCCGAGCTCGCCGCTGAGGCCGGCCTCACCACCGACAAGGGCACGGCCCCGCCGGACGCGGCGCGCGGGGTATGGCGCGTGCCTTCGCTGCGCAATGTCGCGCTGACCGCGCCGTACTTCCACAACGGCGCGGTCGCGACCCTCGAGGAGGCCGTGCGGATCATGGCGAACGCGCAGCTCGGACGTCCGGCACGCGCCGTCGTGGACGGCGGACGCGAGGCCTACTGGTCACCCGCCGCGCATGCCGCGGCGAGCGTCGAACGTCAGCCGCTCACGGACGCCGAGGTCGGCGATCTCGTGGCATTCCTGCGCGCGCTGTCGAGCGACCGCCTCGCAGCCGCGCAGGCGCGTTGAAGCGCCGGACGGTGTGCCCGGGAACTGCTTCGGAAGCGAGCGAGGGCGTGCTCATTCGAGCCTCAGCCCGGCAGCACGCATCCAGGGGCGCTGACGGGATGAGGCATGAACCTGGGACCACATGGCCCCCGCATCGAGGCGGAAGCCGGCCGGATTGGGGTGGCGGAGAGAGAGGGATTCGAACCCTCGATGGGCTTTTAGGGCCCATACTCCCTTAGCAGGGGAGCGCCTTCAGCCACTCGGCCATCTCTCCAAGGGGAGGCTAGGATACCGGTGGCGCAAGGGCCCGTAAAGCCTGGAACCGCGGGCTTATTCGTTACCTACGGCGCGATCGGGGCCGTCGGCATGTTCCTGCTGAATGCGTTGATAGATTTCCTCGCGATGGACGGCGACCTCCTTGGGAGCGTTCACGCCGATTCGCACTTGGTTTCCCTTGATGCCGAGAACGGTAACGTTGACTTCGTCACCGATCATCAGTGACTCGCCGACCCGTCTGGTCAATATGAGCATATCGCACCTCCAAACGTGCTGTAGGTCTCAGGTTTGCCGTATTGTTTGATGCCACTTCCGCGTCTGAACTTCCGTGTCATCGTAGCTAAGACCGTTGTGTATCCTTGATGGTTTCGATTCTATCCGAGCGAAACGCCAAAAATCTCAAACAATTCGTTAACGGATCTCGGCGAGCCGCCTGAGCGCGCGGTTCGCGGACGAATCCCATCACCTGTACCGCACCGGTCGTCCGGGACATCGCCTCGCATGCCACGGTTCAGCGTCCGGGGCCCGGCTGTCTGGGCTCAGCCGGCCAGTCCGAACTCAGTATGCAACGTTCTCACACCGAGTTCCGAATATTTTTCGTCCACCACGACCGAAATTTTGATTTCGGAAGTCGAGATCATCTGGATGTTGATGTTCTCGTCCGCGAGCGCCTTGAACATGCGGCTCGCGATGCCGGCGTGCGAACGCATCCCCACGCCGACTACGGAAATCTTCGCGATCTTCTTGTCGCCCTCGACGGCGCGCGCCTTCAGCTCGCCGGCGATTCGCTTCAGGATCCCCTCGGCCTTCTCGAAGTCGTTCCGGTTCACCGTGAACGTGAAATCCGCGGAGCCGTCGGCGCCGACGTTCTGCACGATCATGTCGACCTCGATGTTCGCCGCGGCCACGGGGCCGAGGATCGTGCTCGCGATGCCGGGGCGATCGGGCACGCCGAGTATGGTGAGCTTGGCCTCGTCGCGATTGAGCGTTACTCCGGAAATTAACGCCGCCTCCATAATGTTCTCCTCAGACGTGATCAGCGTCCCGGGGCCGTCCTCGAAGGAGGACAGCACGCGCAGCGACACCTTGTACTTGCTCGCGAACTCGACAGAGCGGATCTGCAGCACTTTCGCGCCGAGACTCGCCATTTCGAGCATTTCTTCATACGTGATGCGATCGAGCCGGCGCGCGTCGTGGACGATGCGCGGGTCGGTCGTGTAGACGCCGTCGACGTCCGTGTAGATCTGACACTCGTCGGCATCGAGCGCGGCGGCCATGGCGACGGCCGTCGTGTCCGAGCCCCCGCGGCCGAGCGTCGTGATGTTGCCCGCGCCGTCGACGCCCTGGAAACCGGCGACCACGACGACGCGGCCCGCATCGAGATCCGCGCGCACGTTCGTGCCGTCGATCTCGAGGATGCGCGCCTTGTTGTAGGCTTCGTCGGTGAGGATGCGCACCTGGCCGCCGGTGTAGGAGCGCGCCGGCACGCCGCGCGCCTCGAGCGCCATCGCGAGCAGCGCGATCGTCACCTGCTCGCCGGTCGACAGCAGCACGTCGAGCTCGCGCCCGTCCACCTGCTTCCTTATCTTCCGCGCGAGCCCGAGCAGCCGGTCCGTCTCACCGGACATCGCGGACACCACGACGACCATGCGGTCACCCTCGGCGTGCGCCGTTTTGACTTTTTCCGCGACGGCTTCGATGCGTTCGACGGTTCCCACCGACGTGCCGCCGTACTTTTGAACAATCAGACTCATGTACTCGTCATTGCCTCGCTTGCGCGCCCGGGGCGTCTGCACCGGGCGTAATGAATGCGCGGGGAAATCTCAGCCGAGCTGCCCGGCGACCCAGCCCGGAACGCTCGCGAGCGCCGCCGGGAGCGCCGCGGCATCGGTGCCGCCGGCCTGGGCCATATCGGGCCGGCCGCCGCCCTTGCCGCCGACCTGCCCCGCCACGAAGCCGGCTAGATTACCTGCATGGAGCTTGCCCGTTAAGTCTTTGGTGACGCCCGCGACGAGGCGGACCTTGCCGTCCTCGACCGTCGCGAGCACGATCGCCGCCCGCGGCAGGCGATCCTTGAGCTTGTCCATGGCATCGCGGAGCGCGGCGGCATCCGCGCCCTCGATGATTTCGGCGAGGACCTTGACCTCCCCGACCTGGACCGCGCTGTCGGCGAGATCGCGCCCGGACTGCGTCGCGAGCTTCTGCTTCAGCGCCTGGATCTCCTTGTCCTGCTGACGCGAGCGTTCGACGAGCTGCTGGACCTTCGATTCGAGATCCGCGGGCGTGCCCTTCACGAGCCCCGCGACCCGGCGCAGGTTCTGCTCGGCGGCCTGGGCGGCTTCGACCGCCGTCGCGCCCGTCGTGCCCTCGATGCGGCGCACGCCGGCCGCGACACCGCTCTCCGCGACGATTTTGAAGAAACCGATGTCGCCCGTGCGCGCCGCGTGCGTGCCGCCGCAGAGCTCGACCGAGAACCCGCCCATGCGCAGCACGCGCACCTCCTCGCCGTATTTCTCGCCGAAGAGCGCCATCGCGCCGGCCTCGAGCGCCTGCTGGTAGTTCATGAGCTTCGTCTCGACTTCGTGATTGCCGCGGATCTCCGCGTTCACGAGCCGCTCGACTTCGGCGAGCTCCCCGGCCGTCATCGCCTGCGGATGCGCGAAGTCGAAACGCAGGCGCTCCGGATCGACGAGCGAGCCCTTCTGCTCGACGTGCGTGCCGAGCACCTGCCGGAGCGCCGCGTGCAGCAGATGCGTCGCCGAGTGATTCAGCCGCGTCGCCTGGCGGCGCGGATCGTCGACCTCGGCCTGCACGACGTCCCCGACGCGCAGCACGCCGAGCTTGATCTGCCCGTAATGCAGATGCACGCCGCCCTGCTTGCGCGTGTCCTGGACCTCGAAGACGCCGTCACCGCTCACGAGCCGGCCCTTGTCGCCGACCTGGCCGCCGGATTCGGCATAGAACGAGGTCCGATCGAGCGCGACGATGCCGGCCTCGCCCGCCTTCAATTCGTCGCGCTTCGCGCCGCCGACGAAGAGCCCCGTGACGATGGCGCTGATGCGCGTGTGCTCGTAGCCCGCGAACACCTGCTGGCCGCCGAGCGCGGCGAGATCCTCGGCCACGACGGCCTGCGAGGTGTCGACGCTCGTGAACTGGCTCGCGGCGCGCGCGCGTTCGCGCTGGGCGTCGAGCGCTTTCTCGTAGCCTTCGAGATCGACGCCGAGGCCGCGCTCGCGCGCGATGTCCTGCGTGAGATCCACCGGGAAGCCGTAGGTGTCGTTCAATTTGAACGCGACCTCGCCCGGAATCACCTTGCCCGAGAGATCGCTCACCGCCTGCTCGAAAATCTTGAGCCCCTGATCGAGCGTCTCGGCGAAGCGCTCTTCTTCCTGCTTCAGCACCTGCTCGATGCGCTCGAGCTTCTCGCCGAGCTGCGGGAAGGCGACGCCCATCTCCGCGTTCAGCGGCTTCACGAGGCGGTGGAAGAACGGATCCTTGAAGCCGAGCTTGTTCCCGTGGCGCAGCGCGCGCCGCATGATGCGGCGGAGCACGTAGCCGCGGCCTTCGTTCGACGGAATCACCCCGTCCATGACGAGGAAGCTGCAGGCGCGGATGTGATCGGCGATCACGCGCAGCGAGGCGGTCTCGAGCTCGCCGCGCGGCGCGATGTCGCGGATGGCGCCGATGAGCCGCTGGAAGAGATCGATGTCGTAGTTGTTGTGCACGCCCTGCAGCACCGCCGAGACGCGCTCGAGGCCCATGCCGGTGTCGACCGAGGGCCTCGGGATCGTCTTCAACTGCCCGGAAGCGTCGCGCTCGAACTGCATGAACACGAGATTCCAGATCTCGACGTAGCGATCCCCGTCCGCGTCCGGGCTGCCGGGCGGGCCGCCGGCAATCGACGGGCCGTGGTCGTAGAAGATTTCCGAGCACGGGCCGCACGGACCGGTGTCGCCCATCATCCAGAAGTTGTCCTTCTCGCCGCAGCGCGTGAAGCGCTTCGGATCGACGCCGATGTGCTTCTGCCAGATCGCCGCCGCCTCGTCGTCGCTTTCGAAGACCGTCACCCACAGCTTCTCGGGCGGGAGGCCGAAGCGCACCGTCAGCAGTTCCCAGGCGAACTCGATCGCCTCGCGCTTGAAGTAGTCGCCGAAGCTGAAGTTGCCGAGCATTTCGAAGAACGTGTGGTGGCGCGCGGTGTAGCCGACGTTGTCGAGGTCGTTGTGCTTACCGCCGGCGCGGACACAGCGCTGGCTCGTCGCCGCGCGCTTGTAGTCGCGTTCCTCGAGACCGAGGAAGACGTCCTTGAACTGCACCATGCCCGCGTTCGTGAACAGGAGCGAGGGATCGTTGCCCGGAACGAGCGGACTGCTGTCGATGCGGCTGTGGCCCTTCCCGGCGAAGTAGGCGAGGAAATTCTCGCGGATGTCGGCGCTTTTCATGCCCTGTCCCATATGTTCTGCAGTGTTGAATTCGTGCGGCGGGCGTGACGCGCGGCCGCCAGCCAGTGACCCCGGCCGCGCCGGGCTTGGCTGGGTAGCGGCAGTATAAACCGGCTTTGGATGGGTGCGGCTTTCCGGCACGCACGGTGCGGATGCGGGCAAGGATCTGCGCACGCCGGGACGCTCAGCAGCGGGATTCGGCGGATTATGCGGCATTTGCCGTGGCGACCGGTCGCAGGACTCGCGCTTCGGTCCGAGGGCGGGCAAAGGCGGCGATCGCTCCCTCGCCGCGTCGCCCCGGCGGCCTTCCCGGATCGACGGGCCCCTCTTCGCAGGTCGGGCTTCCTGCGTCAGCCCGACCTACGGCAACTGCGCGATCTCACTCCTCCTCGCCGCCCCGCCCCAGCGCCGCGCGGATCTGCTCGGACGTGAAACCGCGGTATTCGAGGTAGCGCGTCTGCTTCGACCGATCCTGCATCGTCCCGGGCGCGCCGCGCCCGAACTTCTTGGCGCGCGCCGCGTTGGCGAGCGCGCTCCAGTCGCGGTCGGGATCGTCGAGCACGGTGGCGGCGGTCTTGCCGTCGATGCCGCGCTGCGCGAGCTCGGCGCGGATCCGCACCGGACCGTAGCCGCGCGAGGCGCGCGAATTCACATAACTCTCGAGATAGCGCCCGTCGTCCTGCAGGCGCTCCGCGGCGAGCGCCTCGAGCGTCGAATCGACCTGGCCGGCGTCGAAGCCGCGCGCGGTGAGCTTGCGCTTCAGTTCGGTCCGGGAGTGCTCGCGGCGCGCGAGCGCGGCAATCGCCGCGCCGCGCACCTCCTTGCTCGCGTCGTCGCTCAGGCTTCCTCCAGACTGTCGGCTTCCTCAGCCGCGTCCTGCGGCAGCGCGCTCGCGCGGATCGAGGATTCGATCTCGTTCATCACGGCCGGATGCTCCTTCAGGTACACGCGGACATTGTCCTTGCCCTGGCCGAGGCGGTCGCCCTTGTAGGCATACCAGGCGCCGGTCTTCTCGATGAGGCTCTGGGCCACGCCGAGCTCGATGACCTCGCTCTCGCGCGAGATGCCCTGGTCGTAGAGGATGTCGAACGTCGCCTGTTTGAACGGCGGCGCGACCTTGTTCTTGACGACTTTCACGCGCGTCTCGTTGCCGATGATTTCATCGCCGCGCTTCAGCGAGCCGATGCGGCGGATGTCGAGACGGACGGAGGCGTAGAACTTCAGCGCGTTGCCGCCCGTCGTGGTCTCCGGGTTGCCGAACATGACGCCGATCTTCATGCGGATCTGGTTGATGAAGATGACGAGCGTGTTCGCACGTTTGATGTTGCCGGTCAGCTTGCGCAGCGCCTGCGACATGAGGCGGGCCTGCAGGCCGACGTGGGTGTCGCCCATCTCGCCCTCGATTTCGGCCTTCGGCGTCAGTGCCGCGACCGAGTCGATCACGATCACGTCGACGGCGCCCGAACGCACGAGCATGTCGGTGATTTCGAGCGCCTGCTCGCCGGTGTCCGGCTGCGAAACGAGCAGGTCGTCGATGTTCACACCGAGCTTCTCGGCGTACTGCGGATCGAGCGCGTGCTCGGCATCGACGAACGCCGCCGTGCCACCCTTCTTCTGGATCTCCGCCACGACGTGCAGCGAGAGCGTGGTCTTGCCGGACGACTCCGGTCCGAAGATTTCGACGATGCGGCCCTTCGGCAGACCGCCGACGCCGAGCGCGATATCGAGGCTGAGCGAACCCGTCGACACGACTTCCAGATCGGGAATCGACTTGCCGTCCCCCATGCGCATGATCGATCCGGTTCCGAATTGCTTTTCGATCTGAGCAAGCGCCGCTCCTAGCGCTTTCTTACGGTTTTCTTCCATTGCGGCAGCCTCGCGTAGGTGAGTGATTTCGTGGATTCGACGTGGGGAATTGCGGGCTCGGAACGCAGCGCTGGACTCCCGAGCAACCTCCCGACCGGCGTGCCGGATTATCGCACAACGGGAGGCCCAGTTAACGGCATGCGGCGCTCTCGAGCGGCCAGCTTTCGCGCACTTCGTAGACCACGCCGCCCGGCCCGGACACCGACTCCACGAGGGCGAAGGAATCGACCGGCCAGGCGAGCGGCGCGACGTCCGGCGGATCCCAGCGCTGCTTCACGTCGCGCGCGATCGTCACGTGCAGTTCGAAGGGCTTGGGATCGAAGGGAAAGCCTGCCGCGGTAAGGTGTTGGCGCAGTTCCGCGACCAGCCGCTGCGCTGCCGCCGGCAGCGCCGTGGCGCCGAGCCAGACCACGCCGGCCCGCCCGAACTGCCCGCCGCGGTCGATCCTGAGCTCGAAGGCCGGCGCCTGCACGCGGGCCGCCGCCGCGCGCAGCCCGGGCAGCCGCGCGGGCTCGACGGTCCCGAGAAACACCAACGTGGCATGGAGATTCTCCCGGCGCATCAGCCGCCCTTTCGGCAGCGCGACGTCCGCGATCCGCTGAACGAGCCCCGTCCGCACCGCGGGATTCGGCCACAGCGCGAAGAACAGCCGCACCGCGCCGCTCAGGACAGGAGATCGAGCAGGCCCGTCAGCGCATAGCAGACGGCCTGCGCCCGCACTGCGCGGCGATCACCCGCGAATACCTGCGAGCCCGAAGTCACGCCGCCCGCCCGCGTCGCCCAGCCGAACCACACGAGCCCGACCGGCTTGCCCGGCGTGGCGCCGCCCGGCCCGGCAATGCCGGTGACGGCGAGCGCGCAATCGGCGCCGGAACGCGCGAGCGCACCGGCCGCCATTTCCGTCACCGCCTCGGCGCTGACCGCGCCGTACCGTTCGAGCGTCATGGCGGCGACGCCGAGCAGGTCGTGCTTCGCCGCGTTGGAATACGTCACGTAGCCGCGATCGAACCAGTCCGAGCTGCCGGCGATCGCGGTGACGGTCTCGGCGATCCAGCCGCCCGTGCAGGATTCCGCCGTCGCGAGCTTCCAGCCGCGGAGCAGCAGCTCCTCGCCGAGTCGCGCCGCGAGATCCTCGAGCGTCGCCGTCCCGACCGTCATGGCGGCGCGACCGCCTGCGCCGCCGCACGGCGCTCCGCGAAGAAACGCTGCAGCCGCGCCGCGCTGTCCCGAGCGAGCACGCCGCCCTCGACGACGACGCGATGATTGAGGAGGTCCGTCGTGAGCACGTCCATCACACTGCCGGCGGCCCCGGTCCTCGGATCGCGTGCGCCATAGACGACGCGGCCGACGCGCGCGTGGATGATGGCGCCGCTGCACATCGCGCAGGGCTCGAGCGTGACGTATAGCGTCGTGCCGGTGAGACGATAGTTGCCGATACGTTCGGCGGCGGCACGCAGCGCGACGATCTCCGCGTGCGCCGTCGGATCGTGGGCGCCGATCGGCCGGTTCCAGCCTTCGCCGACGATTTCGCCGTCGCGCACGAGCACCGCGCCTACCGGCACCTCGCCCGCGGCCGCAGCGCGATCGGCGAGCACGAGCGCGCGCGCCATGTGGCGGGCGTCGGCGGCGGAATACGGCGGGTCGGCAGCGTTCGGATCCACGGTGTAGTCTCGGGCCCACGGTCATCCCGGCAGGCGCTTCGGGCGTATAGGAGAAATCCGGTGTCATTTTCGCACAGCGCCGCCGGCCGGTCTCGCTGCGGCGCGAGGCTGTAAGCTTCCGTGCAACGCGCTACGCTTGGCTTCGCAACCCGCGGCCTGGATCCGCACAGCCAAGGAGTCCCCATGAAAGCGAAGAAGAACGCCAAAGCCACCCCGGCCATCGACATCGGCATCTCGACCGGCGATCGCGCGAAGATCGCCGACGGCCTCGCGAAGCTGCTCGCCGACAGCTACACGCTCTATCTCATGACGCACAATTTCCACTGGAACGTCACGGGCCCGATGTTCAACACGCTGCACGTGATGTTCATGGGCCAGTACACCGAGCAGTGGACCGCGCTCGACCTGATCGCCGAGCGCATCCGCGCGCTCGGCTTCCCGGCGCCCGGTACGTATCGCGAGTTCGCGAAGCTCGCCTCGATCAAGGAAGTCGACGGCAATCCGAAAGCGATGGACATGGTGCGGCATCTCGTCGCCGCGCAGGAAGCGACGGCACGCACGGCGCGTGCGGTGTTCCCCGCCGTCGGAAAGGCGAACGATCAGCCGACGATGGATCTGTTGACGCAGCGCCTCGACGTCCACGAGAAGACGGCGTGGATGCTGCGCAGCCTGCTCGAAGAGTGACCGCGACCGGCGCGCGCTGACCGTCAGCGCGCGCCGAGCGCCGCGACGACCTGCTCCGCGATCGCGAGGCTCGAGGTCAGCCCCGGCGATTCGATGCCGAAGAGATTCACGAGGCCGGGCACGCCGTGCCCGGCCGGTCCCTGGATGACGAAATCCGCCTCCGGCGCGCCGGGGCCGGCGATCTTCGGCCGCATGCCGGCGTACGCGGGCTGCAGCGCGCCGTCCGGCAGTCCCGGCCAGTAGCTCCTGATCGCGCCGTAGAAGCGCTCAGCGCGCTGCGGATCGACGGCGTAGTCGATCTCGCTCACCCATTCGACGTCCGGACCGAAGCGCGCCCGGCCGCCGAGATCGAGCGTGAGATGCACGCCGAGGCCGCCCGGCTCCGGCACGGGATAGACGAGGCGCGAGAACGGCGTGCGGCCGGTGAGCGCGTAGTAGTTGCCCTTCGCGAGGTACGCGTCCGGCACGTGCGCCGCACCGAGCCCCGCGATGCCGCGCGCGACCGCGACCGCCGCGAGCCCCGCGCTGTTCACGAGCAACCGCGTGCGGAGCTGCATCGGCGCCTCACCGCCCGTGACGAGCTCGAAGCCGCCGCCCTTCACTTCCGCCGCGACGAACGGCGTGCGCAATGCGAGCACCGCGCCATGACGTTCGGCGTCACCGAGCAGCGCGAGCATGAGGCCATGACTGTCGACGATGCCGGTCGACGGCGAGAGCAGCGCGGCCGTGCAGTTCAGTTCGGGCTCGAGCGCGCGAGCTTCCGCCGCGCTCAACACGCACAGATTGTCCACGCCGTTCGCCGCGGCGCGCGCACGGATGCCTTCGAGCTTCGCGTCCTGCTCGGCGTTCGTCGCGACGATGAGCTTGCCCGAGCGTCGGTGCGCGACGCCGTACTCCTCGCAGAACGCATAGAGCAGCGCGCGGCCGGCGACGCAGAGGCGCGCTTTCAAGGAGTCCTTCGGATAGTAGATGCCGGCGTGGATGACTTCGCTGTTGCGCGCGCTCGTCTCGGTGCCGAACGCCGGGTTCCGCTCGAGCACGATCACCTCGTGGCCGGCGCGGGCGAGCGCGCGGGCACAGGCGAGGCCGACCACGCCCGCGCCGACGACGACCGCGTCGATGCGCTCGCTCATGCGTCGTGAGAGAGCGGCGCCGTCCTCACCGGAACAGCGCCGCGATATTCTCCCGGTTCGGATGCAGCACCACGCCCTTCTCGGTGATGAGGCCGGTGACGAGCTCGGCGGGCGTCACGTCGAAGGACGGATTGCGCACCTTCACGCCCTTGGCCGCCCACTGATAGTCGCGGAAGCCCAGGACTTCCTCGGCCGCGCGCTCCTCGATCGGGATCGCGGAACCGTCCGCGATGTTGAGATCGATCGTCGACAGCGGACAGGCGACGTAGAACGGGATCCCATGCCGATGCGCGAGCACGGCGACCATGTAGGTGCCGATCTTGTTCGCGACATCGCCGTTCGCCGCCACGCGGTCCGTGCCGACGACGACGGCGTCGATTTCGCCGCGGCTCATCATGAAACCCGCCATGTTGTCGGTGATGAGCGTGACCGGGATGTTCTCCTGCACCATCTCCCAGGCCGTGAGCCGCGCCCCCTGCAGGAACGGCCGCGTCTCGTCCGCGATGACCGAGATGTGCTTGCCGGCGGCGACGGCAGAGCGGATCACGCCGAGCGCCGTGCCGTGGCCCGCGGTCGCGAGCGCGCCGGCGTTGCAATGGGTCAGCACGCGCGCGCCGTCGTTCAGGAGCGCCGCGCCGTAGCCGCCCATCGCCATGTTGATGCGCAGATCCTCGGCCGTGATCTCGTGCGCCTCGGCGAGCAGCGCGTCCGCGATCTCACCGACCGGCTGCGCCGCGATCTTCTCCCATGCCGCGCGCATGCGCTTCAGCGCCCAGAACAGATTCACCGCCGTCGGCCGGCTCGCGGCGAGGACCTCGAAGGCCTCGTTCAACGCGCGGTCGAAGGTTTCTTTCGATTCGCCGCGCTGGCGCAGCGCCTCGAGCGCGACTCCGTAGGCCGCCGCGCAGCCGATCGCCGGCGCGCCGCGCACGACCATGCTGTGGATGCCCTTCGCGACCGACGCCGCGGACTCATAGCTCACGTACTCGAACATCGCCGGCAGGAAGCGCTGGTCGATCATCTCGAGCCTGCCGTTCCGCCAGCGCAGCGTCTTCACCGCCGTATCCCGCGTAGTCATCTTCAATCGCCCTCGAATTCGCAAAGCGCGAACACTTTCTGGCCGAGCTTCTCGAGACGCGCCCGCCCGCCGATGTCCGGCAGGTCGATCACGAAACAGCACTCGACGATTTTCCCGCCCATGGTCTCTATGAGCTTCACGGCCGCTTCGGCCGTGCCGCCGGTCGCGATCAAGTCATCGACCAGCAGCACGTTGTCGCCCTTCGCGATCGCATCGACGTGGATCTCGATGCGATCGGTGCCGTATTCGAGCTCGTAGTCGTGACCGATCGTCTCCGCCGGCAGCTTGCCTTTCTTTCTGATCGGCACGAAGCCGACGCCGAGCTGGTAGGCGAGCGCCGCGCCGATGATGAAGCCGCGCGATTCGATGCCCGCGATCTTGTCGACGGGCTTCCCGGTGTAGCGGTTCACGAGCTCGTTGATCGTGACGCGGAAGCCGACGGGATCCTTCAGCAGCGTCGTGATGTCCCGGAACATGATCCCCTGCTTGGGATAGTGCGGGACGGTGCGGATGCGGGATTTGATAGGCATGTCCAAACCTCTGGTGTCATTACTTGCCGAGCAGCCGGCCGGCGACGGCATCGAGCTTCGCGAGCAGCGCCGGATCGCGCGCCTCCGGCGCGGTGATGATCGCATGTTCGAGCACGGTGCGGCAGCCGCAGGCCGGCGCGGACGCATCGTCGTGCAGGCGCGGCGCGACCGTCTTTACGAGCGCGCGCGCATTGTCGGCGTTCGAGAGCAGCACGCGCACGATCGCTTCCACCGTCACGTCGTCGTGATGCGGATGCCAGCAGTCGTAGTCCGTCACCATCGCGACCGTCGCATAGCAGAGCTCGGCCTCGCGCGCGAGCTTCGCCTCGGGCATGTTCGTCATGCCGATGACGTCGCAGTTCCAGCCGCGATAGAGCTCGGATTCCGCGAGCGAGGAGAACTGCGGACCTTCCATCACGAGATACGTGCCGCCGCGCGCGGCTTCGATCCCCGATACACGGGCCGCGATCTCGAGGTGATCGCCGAGCCGCTTGCACACAGGATGCGCCATCGAGACGTGCGCGACCATGCCGGTGCCGAAGAAGCTCTTGTTCCGTGCGAACGTGCGGTCGATGAACTGATCGACGATCACGAACATGCCGGGGCGCAGGTGCTCGCGCAGCGAGCCGACGGCGCTGACCGAGACGACGTCCGTGCAACCCGCGCGCTTCAGCGCATCGATGTTCGCGCGGAAGTTGATTTCGGACGGCGGGATCTTGTGGCCGCGGCCGTGGCGCGGCAGGAACACCATCTGCTGCCCATTCAGCTCGCCGCAGAGCAGCTCGTCGGAAGGCTCGCCGAACGGCGAGGCGACGCGCTGCCAGCGCTTGTTCGTGAGCCCGTCGATGTCGTACACACCGGAGCCGCCGATGATGCCGATGATGGGGGTGGGAGTCGTGGACATATTGGCCTCGTGAAGTCGATGAATCGGTGCAATCCCGGGGGCAGGCGCCAGGGGCGCGGCGTGGACGGGCGCGGAGGCGGCATTTTATGCGAGGGGGGTGGGGGCGGAAAGGTTCGCGGCATGCGCCGGCCGAATGCGGCCCGGAGTCCGGCCGGGCGGTTCACTCCGCCTGCCGCTGCCGGTGACCGCGATCCGAGATCGCGTCCCGGTGCTTCCGGACTGGCCGTCGCTTTCCGCACGAACCTTGCCGGCGGTCCGCGCGACACCGCATCAGCGCGGCGCGGGCCGAACTTTCGATGCGCGAGGTTCGGGCGGATGCCCTCGGCGCTCGAGCGCTTCGGCAGCGTCAGCGTGTCCGTGCCGACGGTCGGGCCCGCGACCTGCGGTGGTGTCGCGGGCGGCTTTCGCCTCGTTGCGAGGCAAGCCTGCGTATTGCCGTATCCCGCACCGCTCCCGATGATCCGTCCCGCATTGCTCACGGCGTTCGACGGACACGGTGAGAGGTCTTTTTGGCTCTGCTCCGAACGCGGGGCTGTTCCTCGGCACACCGCAGCGCGTATTTCCCCCTGGTCGCCCTCGCGCAGGCGAGGGCCCGGTCGTTCAGCCTCGGCGCCGAGGTCGAACCGCGGGGCCGGCGCAGAAGACGAGCGCGCTGCGGAACGGCGCGCTCGAAAGGCCGAGGTTCACGGCGCGTGCCGTCGGTCACCGACTGGACCCTCGCCTGCGCGAGGGCGACAGGGATCAACCGAGGCGGAATGCCTCGACTGACCCCGCAGTCTGGAGAAGAACCGTCCTTCTTTTCCGATTCCCCGAACGCGAGTCCGTCGCGCCAGAAAATAAATCCGTCACCTTTTCCGCCGAATCCGTTCGCGGCCCACGTCCCGGGAATGCCCCACATGGCGTGCCACGCACCATCCATGCTAGCGTGCGCCGACTCTGTCCGCTGGCGTGTTCAGGGAGACCTCGCTCGGCCGCAGGGCCAACACTTACCGTAAGAGGGAGGACTGGCCATGGTGGGAGTGGTTTTGCTGTTCGTCGGCGCGGTGCTGCTGGTGAACGGCATGGGCGGTCTGGGCCGCGTCGACGTCCGCTCGATGGCGATCATGAACTTCATGGTCGCGGGACTCGCGCTCGCGGCAACCCTGCTGCAGTTCAGCCGCGCCGAGACTCCCGCCGAATTCTTCGGCGTGGCACAATTCTTCCTCTTCACGTTCACGTATGTCTACGTCGCGACGAGCCTCTGGCTCGAGCTCGACATGCGCGGCTTCGGCTGGTTCTGCTTCTTCGTCGCACTGACCACCATTCCCTGCGCCCTGATGACGTTCCGGGGCGGCGACGTCCGCTTCGGCAGCTTCTGGCTGATCTGGGGCGCGCTGTGGTTCATGTTCTACCTGTCGAACGCGCACGGCACGAATTTCGGCAAGCTGCTGCCTTACACGACCATCGCGGTCGGCGTGCTGACGTGCTGGATCCCGGGGCTGCTGATGCTCACCGAGCGCTGGTGAGCGCGAGCCCCGCCTCGTTCAGTCCTGCGCCCCGGCCGGGTGATCGATGAGGTAAAGCCAGCGCCCATCCGGCTGAAGCCTGAGCACTTCCGCGGTCTTCCCGGTCAGCGTGAAGGGCCGGCCCTCGCGATCGATGCCCTGCAGCGTGTACTCGTTGCTCAACAGCGCGATGTCGCCGTGCCGGACGGCGTGCCGGGTCTCGAACGAAATCTTGCCGCCGGTATCGAGATAGCTCTGCAGCGCTGCGCGGATCGCGTCACGACCCGCAACGTGGTCTCCGGGGCCGCGTACGAACACCGCGTCGGCTTCGTATAGATCGAGCAGTCCTTCGACGTCACCCGCATTGAAGCGCTGCGCGAATTCGGCGTAGATGCCGTCTGCCGTCTCGTGGTTCATGGATCGTTCCTCCGTTCCTGGGCTCTCCGGGACAACGATACTGCATCGTGCCTGCGAGGTCCCTCCCCACACGCGGCAGAGCCGGTCGGTGCAGTTCGGCTTGCCGCCTCGCACGATGGAGAGTGTCAGCTATTACCGGTTCGGGCACGGCGCGGCCCGACGGCAGTGTCCATCGTATTGCGGGTCTCGGACGCGGGTTGTTAAGCTCCGGTACGCCCACGCCAAGGACGTTCAGTGCCGCGAGGCCCCACCTCCAGGAGAAACGACATGCTGGATCTGACCTCTCTCGATTCCCGTGAAGACTTCAAAGTGGAATTACTGCAGCGCGCCATCAAGGACGCCGATTATCGCGATCGCCTGCTGAGCCGTCCCCACGAGATCCTCGTCGAAGAGCTCGGGCCGGACGTCGCCGGCGGCCTCACGCTGACCGCGCACCAGGAGCAATTCGATCATCTCTACATGGTGGTCAACTACAACCCGAAGTCGCCGCGCGATCTCGCGGCCATGAAGCTCGACAAGGACGAAGGCGTCGAGGCCTTCCTGGTGCGCAAGTCCTGGCTCGATCCGCAGTACAAGAAAGAGCTCCTGGCCGACCCCGTCGCCAAGATCCGCAGTGAATTCGACATGGACCTCCAGGGCGGTCTGACGGTCCAGGCCTTCGCGGAAACGCCGGATTCCATGCACATCGTCATTCCCCGGTCGGTGTTGTCGCAGACCGCGGTCGAGGATCGGCTCGAAGGCGAGCTGAGCGACGAGGAGCTCGGGACGATTTCCGGCGGCTACTGCAGCATCATCACCTGGGTCCGGTGGAAGCTCTCCGTGCCGTCCTCCAGTGACGCATCGCAGTGCTGCTCCTATGCCAGCGGGGTGCGCGGCTAGCCGCAGCGCGTCACGCAGCGTCACGCCCGCAGGCGCTGCGATCTCCTTCCCTCACGGGCCGGCCGGGCCAGCCCGTGGCAACGCGCCGGGCCCGGCGCGAGGAACGCATCGATGCGTGCCGCTCTTCCGCCCTTCGATCCCATGCAGCTCGCGACGGAGGCAGATCCCTATTCCTGCTATGCCGCGTATCGCGCGCAGGACCCGGTCCATCGCGGCATCGCCCAGAATCCCGCACAACGGACTTGCTGGTATCTCTTCCGCTATCGCGACGTGCTGGCCGCGCTCGGTGATCCGCGGCTCGGACGCGAACGTCCGGCAAATACCGGCGAAAATGCCGCAGCGGCTTCGCCGTGGCTGCTCGACCGCGATCCGCCGTTCCACACCGCGGTGCGCGCGTGGCTGCAGGATGTTTTCAGCGCCCGTCTGACCGCGCCTTTCAAGCCGCGGATCGAAGCCATCGCACGCGCGCTCCTCGCGCCCCTGCGGAGCGCCGGGCGTTGCGGTTTTCATACCGGTTTCGCCGAGAAGCTGCCGGCCGCGGTCTTCGCCGAGATCACCGGCTTCGAAGGCGAGGACGCCGCACAGGTGGCGGGCGCAATCGAAGAGCTGCTCGCGCCGTCGCGGTCCAGACACCGCGGCGGACTGGCGCGTACGCTCGCGGAGGATCGCGCGCGCACGTTGCTGTCGCGCAAGCTCGAGCGGCTGCTCGATGCGCGCCGCGGCATGCCGCGCGACGATCTCGCATCCGCACTGCTGTCCGCCGCGGATCGGCATCCGCATCCGCTCACCCACGACCCGGTACGCCTGCTCCTCTCGATGCTGCGTTCGGGCTACGAGGTGAGCGTGAGCGCAATCGCGAACGGCATCGTGACGCTGCTCCAGGAGCCCGACCTGCTCGCGAGCCTCGCCGCGCAGCCCGAGCTCCTGGACGGCACGGTCGAGGAAACGCTGCGCTACGAAAGTCCGCTGCGCATGGTCGATCGCTGGGTGCTCGCGGATTTCGAGATCGACGGCCGGCAACTGCAGCGCGGCGAGCGGGTCTACCTGGTCCTCGCGGCGGCAAATCACGACCCCGAGCAGTTTCCCGATCCCGAAACATTGCAGCCCGCGCGCCGAGACGGCCTGCAGCTCGCGTTCGGTGCGGCGACGCATCTCTGCCTGGGCGCGACGCTGGCGCGCCGGCTGTGCCGCACGACATTCGAGTTGGTGGCGCGGGATTACGCCGCGTCGCGCATCGCGCCGCCGCGCCCCCGCTGGTATCCCGATACGAACTTCCGGATTCTGGAACGCCTGCACGTCGAGCTCGCCGCGGCGCCGTGACCCTCGCGTCGTCACCGCCGGGATTCACGCGCGAGGCGCTGGCGCAGCTCGTGGCGCGAGCCGCCACCTTGCAGGAGCGCATGCATTCGACGCTACCGCCGGACTCCGCGGAGACCGACGCCGCAATCGTCGATCGGCGTCTCGCGCGCTGGTGCGACGCCGCGGCGGGGGGCGACTGGCAACGCTTCGAAAGACGGCTGCGCTGGGACGGCTTCGATCTGCAGACCGTTCGTCCGCTGTTGCGACCCGCCGTGCCCGCCGCGGGTGCGGCGCTGCCGGCTTGGGCGGGTCTGCTCGACGCCGCGGTTCGCGCCGCGGCGGCGGATCCCGGCGCCGCGTTCGCGGCGGACCACGGGCACGTGCCGTTCGTGGAGGTGCTCGCGCCTTTCGTGGTGTATGCCACCGGCGAATCGGAACTGCCCGCCGCCGTGTCCGCCGGCCATCTCGCACCGGCGGCCGTCGCGGGATTGCAGGCTTATCTCCTCGACTACCTGAGTGCGCTGAGCTGCCAAGCGCTGTTCACGGAGTTCTCGGTGTTCCGCGCTGCGCATCGCAGCGGCGCCGACGCGCGCTTCAGTGCCGCACTGTCCGGGCAGGATCGGGCGCCGCCCGCGTCGCGGAAACTCTACGCGGCGTTCTGCGAGCGCATGCACAGGCGCGGCTGCGTGCCGTTCTTCGCGGAGTTCAGCTTCCTCGGCCGACAGATCGCGAATGCCCTCGGACTGTGGCTCGAGAGCACGAACGAATTCGTGCGGCACCTGATCGCCGACCGTGAGGCGATCGGCGAACGCTTCGACGGCGGCCGCAATCCCGGACGCCTCGTCGAGGCGCGTGCCGGCGCTTCGGATCGGCATCACGGCGGGCGGTCCGTCGTTCTGCTCCGCTTCGAGAGCGGCCTGTCGCTCGTCTACAAGCCGCGCTCGCTCGCGCAGGAGCAGGGGCTGTTCCGCTTGATGGCGTGGTACAACGCGAGGCGGCCCGCAGCCTGGCCCGATTTGAAACCGCTCGCGACGCTGCTCCGGGCCGGGCACGGCTGGGCCGAATTCGCGGACAGCCGGCCCTGCACGTCGCGACGGGAGCTCGAGGACTACTACGAACGCGCGGGCATGCTGCTCTGTCTCATCGAAGCGCTGAACGGTTCCGACTACCACAGCGAGAACGTCGTCGCCTGCGGCGCCTACCCGGTGCCGGTCGACATGGAGGTGCTGTGCGCGCCCCAAATCGAGCGCGTGCTCGCGGATCCCGAGGGCCGGGAACGCGTGCGCAGCGCCGGCCACTCGGTGCTCGATACCTGCTTCCTGCCGGAATGGCGCACGGGCCCGGACGGACAGGCCTACGACATCAGCGGACTGGGCTCCTCGGAAGGACAGGCGACGCCCTACCGGCGGCTCGTGTGGGACGCCGTCAACGCCGATGCGATGGAGGCGCGGCTGGTGCCGGTCGTGTTCGAGGACACGCACAACCGCCCGACGCTCGCCGGCGAGAACAGCGCGCCGGAGCGCTTCGTCGCCGAACTGCAGCGCGGCTTCGGCCGCTTCCATGCCTTCCTGCGCGAGCATCGCGGTGAGCTGCTCGGGCGCATGGACCTCCTGCCGCCGTTCCGCAAGACCACCGTGCGACACCTCGTGCGTCAGTCCCAGACGTATGGCGTGCTGCTGAACAGACTGAAGCTGCCGCGCAACGTGCGCGAAGGCGTGGACGCCAGCCTCGCGATCGAAGGGCTGAGCCAGGTCTTCACCCGGGAGCGCCGGCGTCCGCGCTCGTGGCCGATACTCGCAGCCGAACAGCGCGCGCTCTGCGGCGGCGATATTCCCCTGTTCTGCTCACGCGCGGAGGCGCTGACGCTCGCCGCGCCGGAAGGACCGATCGTGCCGCGGTACTTCTTCCTCGCGGGCTACGCGCTGGCCCGGCAGCGCGTGGAAAATCTCTCCGCTGCCGATCTGCGCTGGCAATCGGCGCTGATCCGGGACGCCTTCCTCGCTCGCGGCTACCCGCTCGAGCCGCGACAGCCCCGGGTCGCGGACCCGAGCCTGAGTGCGCCGACATCGGGACCGGACGGCTTGGCCGATGTGTTGTGCTCACAGGCGATCGCCCTCGGAGACCGTATCGTCGACGCGGCGACGACCCGGCCGGATGGACATCTCGCCTGGTATGCCATCACGCAGAATCCCGAGTCCCCGATTCATGCCGTCGCGCGTCTGCATCCGAACCTCTACGCGGGTCAGGCGGGGCTCGCCTTCTTTCTGTCCGCGCTCGAGGCCTGCGCGCCGAATCGGGGCTTCGGCGAAGTCGCGCGCGGCGCCGTCGCCGAGCTCCGGCGGTGGCTCCATTTCCGGCCTGCAGCGATCGCCTCCGCCATGAACATCGGCGCCATGGAAGGTCTCGGCTCCCTGAGCTACGCCCTGCTGCGCGCAGGATCGTTCCTGCAGGACGAGAGCCTGATCGCCGACGCCGAAATCCTCGCCCGCCAGATCACCCGGCCGCGCATCGATGCCGACGATGACCTCGACGTGATCAGCGGCAGCGCCGGCGCGCTGATCGTGCTGCTGTTGCTGCACGCGCAGACGAAGGCGCCGCAGTATCTCGAACGCGCACTGCGCTGCGGCCGGCATCTGCTCGCGCGCCGCGTCGCGTCGCCCGCCGGGCCCCGCGCGTGGCCGGACCGCAAGGGCCGCCTGCTCACCGGCTTCTCGCACGGCGCCGCCGGCATCGCCTGTGCGTTGATGCGGCTCTGGTCCTGCTCCGGCGAGCCGCGGTTCCGGGACGCCGCGCGAGAAGGCCTGAGCTATGAACGCGCGGTGTTCGACCCCGTCGCACGCAACTGGCCGGATTTCACGGTCGAGCCGCCGGGATTCGCGAACCGCTGGTGCCACGGTGCGACCGGCATCGGCCTCGCCCGACTGGCCCTCCCGGAATGCCCGGCACGCGAGCGCGCGGAAATCGCCACGGCGGTCGAACGCACGCTGGACGACGCGCTGGTGGACGTCGATCACCTGTGTTGCGGCAACGCGGGGCAACTCTCCTTCCTCTTCGACGCCGCCCGCCGTCTCGGCAACGCCGCCTGGGAGAGCGCGGCGAACGCGCGACTGGCACGCCTGCTGGCGCGCGCCCGGCTGACCGGTTCTTACGTTCACTTCGCCGGACTCGATCCCCAGGCCTTCTCACCGACGCTCATGCGCGGCGCCGCCGGCATCGGCTACGAGTGGCTCAGGATCGCGAAGCCGGCGCGCGAGCTGCCTTCACTGCTGATGCTGGAGTAGCGCGCGGAGACGTCAGCGCGCCGGTGTCGCTCATGCCGTGGCCCGGCGCGTTGGCAGATAGGTGAGCAGACGGTCCGTCTCCTTCTTGACGACGCCGTAACATTCGCAGCTCAAGGCTTCGAGTAACGGGCGATCGAGGACCGTGATGCGGCCGCGGCTGTACGCGATCGCGCCGAGCTTCTGGATCTTGCCGGCCGCCGCAGTCACGCCCTCACGCCGCACGCCGAGCATGTCCGCGATGAGTCCTTGCGTCATCACGAGCTCATTGCCGGCATGACGATCGAGAGACAGGAGCAGCCAGCGGCACAACTGCTGCTCGATGGCATGGTGACGGTTGCAGACCGCGGTCTGCGCCATCTGCGCGATGAGCGACTGCGTGTACAGCAACATCAGATGCAGCATCTCGCCATGGCGGTTGAATTCGTCGCGAAGCCTGCGCGCTGAGAGACGGAACGCGAATCCCGCGCTCTGCACGACGGCCCGGCTCGGTGTGCTCTCGCCCCCCATGAATGCGGCGACGCCGATCAGTCCCTCATTGCCCACGACGGAAATCTCGGCCGAAGCGCCGCTCTCCGTCACGTACAGCAGGGAGACGATCGCATCCGTCGGAAAGTAGACGTAGCGCAGCGTGCTGCCCGCCTCGTACAACACCTTGCCGAGCGGCAGGGAAACGGCCTTGAGTCTGGGAAAGAGGCGCTCGTGAACGCTCCCCGGCAACGCGGCGAGCAGACAGTTCTGCAGCGGAGTCGGTGTGTCGGGCATTTTGCGGATCGTCCTCGCGGTCTCGCGCCTCGTGTGCTCCGCGCCGGCTGCGGGCGCCTCGCCGCCGTATGTGCGATGGCGAACACTATAGGCTCAATCGGACCGCGGGACAGTGCCCGCCGCCGATCCGCTGCCACCGAGGACGAGGCGCACACGATGCACCGCGCCGTCGTCGAGGAGTGGAATGCGCCCGGCACCCGCCGCGAGCGTCACGCCGTCGAGCTCCGCGATGGCCACGCCCGAGTGCACGCCGGCGGGATTCTCGACCACGATGTCGTAGCGCGTCGCACCGTGGCGATACGATGCTTCGAATCCGGGCCACGCGCGCGGAATGCAGGGCGTCACCGCGAGCACGTCGCCGCGCCTGCGCAAGCCGAGGATCGCCTCGATACCCGCGCGATAGAGCCAGCCCGCCGACCCCGTGTACCACGTCCAGCCGCCGCGCCCGACGTGCGCACCCGCCGAATAGACGTCCGCCGCAACGACGTACGGTTCGACCTTGTAGCGACGCATCGTGACGCGCGAGCCGGAATGGCTGATGGGGTTCAACAGCGCGAACAGCGCCGCGGCCTCCTCGCCTTGGCCGAGCGCCGCGAAAGCGAACACGGACCATGCGGCCGCGTGCGTGTATTGACCGCCGTTCTCGCGCACGCCGGGCGGATAGCCCTTGATGTAGCCGGGATCGAGCGCCGTGCGATCGAAGGGCGGTGCGAAGAGCAACGCGAGCCCCGCGTCGCGCCGGATCAGCCCCACTTCGAGGGCCGCCATCGCCTGCTTCGCGCGCACCGGCGCGGCAGCGCCCGAGAGCACGGCCCAGGACTGCGCGATGGAATCGATGCGACACTCCTCGCTCGCCGCCGACCCGAGCGGTGTGCCGTCGTCGAAGAAACCGCGGCGATACCAGCTACCGTCCCAGGCCTCGCGCTCGAGCGCGATCTGGAGCTGTGCGGCATGGTGCCGCCAGTGCCCGGCCCGGCCGGTTTCGCCGCGCGTCTCCGCGACGGGCGCGAAGGCCGTGAGCGTCGCGTACAGGAACCAGCCGAGCCACACGCTCTCGCCGCGTCCGAGTGCGCCGACGCGGTTCATGCCGTCGTTCCAGTCACCCGTGCCGATCAGCGGCAGGCCGTGGACGCCGAGCGCGAGGCTCGCATCGAGCCCGCGCGCGCAATGTTCGTAGAAGCTCGCGCCGGCCTCCGCGAGCCCGGGTTGGAAATACGCGTCGTGCTCGCCCGCGCGCAGCCGCGGGCCGTCGAGGAAGGGGATCTCCTCGTCGAGAATCGCGACATCGCCGGTCGTCTCCAGATAATGGCAGGCGGCGTACGCGAGCCAGACGCGATCGTCGGCGATCTGCGTGCGCACACCCTGGCCGCCGTGCGGCAACCACCAGTGCTGCACGTCGCCTTCGACGAATTGCCGGCCTGCCGCGCGCAACAGGTGGGCGCGGGTGTAAGCGGGCCGGACGGTCGCGAGCGCCATGCCGTCCTGCAACTGATCGCGAAAGCCGTAGGCGCCGCTCGCCTGGTAGAACGCGGAGCGCGCCCACATGCGGCACACCAGCGTCTGGTAGAGCAGCCACCGGTTCAGCATGAGGTCCATGGCGGGATCGGGCGTGCGGACCGAGATCGTGCCGAGGACGTCGTCCCAATACGTCTCGACGTCGCGCAGTGTCGCGTCGAGGTCGCGCGCCCTGCAGTCGGCGATCGCGAGGCGCGCCGCGGCGACGGATTCAGCCTCGCCCAGCAGGAACACGACTTCCGTGCGCTCATCGGCGGCGAGCTCGAAGCCCGTCTGCAGGGCAGCACAGGGATCGAGGCCCGAGCCGGTGCGGTTCGACAGGCGGGCGTGCAGCGCGAGCCCCGCCGGCTGGTCGAGCCGGCCGTGGCGTCCCAGGAATTCGCGGCGATCGCCGGTCCAGCGTTGCTGTCTGCCGGCGAGATCCGCGAACGCCACGCGGCCGGGGAATTCCGGATGCCAGGGATTGCGCGCGAGCAGCGCCCCGGTCGACGCGTCGAGCTCGGTCACGATGAACGGCGCCGTGCTGCTGCGCGAAGTTCCGAGCACCCATTCCGCGTAGGCGGTGACGCCGAGCCGGCGCCGCCGTCCCGACACGTTGTGCAGCGTGAGCCGTGCGATCTTCACGGCCGCGTCGAGCGGCACGTACAGTGCGAGCTCGAGTGCGATCCCGTGCGCGGTGTGCTCGAAGCGGCTGTAGCCCTGGCCGTGACGCACGCGGAACGATCCGCCGTGCGCGCGCAACGGTGCGGGGGTCGGACCGAACAGCTCGCCGGTCTCCTCGTCGCGAACGTAGAGCACTTCGCCCGGACGATCGACGACCGGATCGTTCGACCAGGGTGTGAGCTGATTCTCACGGCTGTTCAGCGACCAGGTGTAGCCGCCGCCCTCCGCGCTCACCTGGAAGCCGAAGAACGGATTCGAAACGACGTTCAGCCACGGCGCGGGCGTGGCCTGCCCCGCCTCGAGCGTGATCACGTATTCGCGGCCGTCGGCAGCGAAGCCGCCGAGCCCGTTGAAATGCCGCAGGCCCGCGGGGATCGCGGCGCGCGGCGGCAGCTCCGGGCGCGGCGGGCGCGCACGCCGCTGTTTCGGGTGCGGCGCACTCCGGACGCGGCGCTCGAGCTGATCGGCGATGCCGCCGCGCTCGGCGACGAAGACCGCGCGCGCCACCGCCGTGAGCACGCCGCGCGTCTCCGGCGAAACGAGATCCGTGCGCAGCGTGAAGATTTTGCCTCTTCGGCCTTCGGCCGCGGAATCCGCGTGCGGCCGGCTCGTGCGCACGCAGGTCTCCAAGGCGATCTGCAGATCCTGCACATACGATGACGATCGCTCGTTCAGGATCACGAGGTCGGCCATCAGCCCCTTCAAGCGCCAGTATTCGTGGGCCTGCAGCAACTGCCGCACGATCGCGATGTCCTCGAGATGATCGATCCGCAGCAGCACGATGGGCAGATCCCCGGAAATGCCGTGCGCCCAGAGCGTCGCACGCGAGCCCTCGCCGCGCCGGATGGCCTCGGAGGACGGACGCATCGCGCCATCCGCGTAGAGGATGTGCCCGGCGACGCGCTGGAAGAGCCCCGCTTCCTCCGCGGTCACGCCGAAATGCGGCAATTGAACCTGCGCCTGAGTCCACGCCAGCATCGCCGTGCGGCCGAACGCGTTCGCATCGCGATGGCGATCGAGCAGATCCAGCACGCCGGCGCGGGAAGCGGCGATGCCGGTCCAGAACGCGAGCCGCGCCGTGACGCCCGCCGGGATCCGCAGGCGATGACGCCACGCGAACACCGCATCGAGCACCGTACCGCTCGTGCCCGAGAGGGGTCCGCCGTCGACGACCGCCGTCGGCGAGTCCAGCTCGCGGCCGCGACCGACGAACTTCGCGCGATCGGTCTCGAACTGCGGCTCCGCGATCGCGTCACCCTCGATCACGACGTGCTGCGCGACCCAGATCGCGGCGTCGTCGGGACTGCGCCGCCGTCGTGTCGCGAGCAGCGTCTGCGACTTCGCGAGGTGTTCGGTCTCGACGAAGAGCTTGGAGAAGGCCGGATGCGCGCGATCGTCGGCGGGCGCGGCGAGAACGAGCTCGCAGTACGAGGTCACGTCGAGCTCGCGATCGTCGTCGCCTTTGTTCGTGATCGACAGCCGGCGCACTTCGACGTCGTCCTCGGGCGAGACGAACACCTGCAGACAGGCGCTCAGATCGCCGTCGGTGCGCAGGAATTCCGCGCGGTCCTCGCTGAACGAGACCTCGTAGCGATCCGGTTCCACACCGCAGGGCTGGTAACCCACGGACCAGACGTTGCCGTCGGCCACGTCGCGCAGATAGAAATAACTGCCGGCATCGTCGCGCGTGGCGTCGTCGCGCCAGCGCGTGATCGCCTGATCCTGCCAGACGCTGTAACCGGACCCCGCGCTCGTCAGCATGATCGAATAGCGGCCGTTCGAGAGCAGGTGGGTCTGCGGCACGGCGTCGTGCGCCGTGTGCAAGCGCCGGATCTCGGGCACGCCGCCGGCCGTGCCGCTGCGCAGCGAGGCCTTGATCTCCTCGGCGCGCGGGCGTGCGACGGCGACGTCGCGCGGCGTCCGCTCCTGCAGCAGGAGCTCGGTCGCCTGCACGCTCGGCTCGGCATGGAAGCGGCGGCGCATGCGGCCGTCGAACACGACGTTCGCGATCGCGACGATGCTCATGCCCTGGTGATGCGCCATGAAGGCCCGGACGAAAGCGACGTCCGCGCCTTCGGGAAGGCGTGAAGCGGTGTAGTCGAGCGCCTCGTAGAAGCCATAGCGCCCGGCGGCACCGAGATCCGCGAGGCGGGCGAAGTTCTCGCATGCCGCCTGCGGGTCGACCATCGCCGCGAGCGCGGTCGCATAGGGCGCGATGACGAGATTCTCGCCCAGGCCGCGTTTCAGCCCGAGACCGGGCACGCCGAAGTTCGAGTACTGATAGGTGAGCTCGAGATCGCGCGCGCCGTACGCCGATTCCGAGATGCCCCACGGCACGTCGCGTGTCGCAGCGTACTGCCGCTGGCGGCGCACGATGAGCTGGTTCGTATGCTCGATCAGGCTGCCGGCCGGCGCGCGCATCACCAGCGAGGGCATCAGGTACTCGAACATCGATCCCGACCAGGAGACGAGCGCGGCGCCCGCGCCGACGGCGATCACTTCGCGGCCGAGGCGGAACCAGTGACGCGTCGGCACGTCGTTCTTCGCGATCGCGAAGAAGCTCGCGAGCCGCGCTTCGGACGCCAGCAAATCGTAGCAGCTCGGATCGAGCGTCCCGTCCCCGACGCGGAAGCCGATCGACAGCAGCTTGCGCTCGGGGTCGAGCAGGAATCCGAAGTCCATCGCCATCGCGAGCTCGTGTGCACTGCGCGCCAGTGCGTCGAGGCGCGGCTTCACCGCCTCCGTCATCTCCGTTTCGCGCCGCCAATCGAGCAGGCTGCGATGAATGGCCTCCGTCCAGTACTGCAGCCCGGCATGCGCCGCATCATCCCGCTCCGCGACGAAGGCCTGCACGTCCTCGACGAGTGTGCCCGACAGCTCCAGCAGTGCAGCGAGCGCGGGCGCGCCGTCGTCGTCGATCGCCGCGGCGAGCGCGCTCAGGCTCTCTGCGGTCTGCCGCTGCGTCAGAGTCTGCGCCCGCGACAGCTCCGGCAGAGCATCCAGCACGCGACGGGCGATGCGGATCGCGTCCGCGGCGCCCGCGGCGGCCGCGCCGGCGTCGCGCTCGCCGTGCGCCCATTCCCGGCACGCGTTCGCGACGACGACGAGATGCGCCGCGAGATTGCCGCTGTCGACCGAGGAGACGTAGCGCGGCTCGAGCGGGCGCAAATCGCGGGTGTCGTACCAGTTGAAGAAATGCCCGCGATGGCGCGGCATGTCCGCCAGCGTGGCGAGCGTGGCTTCGAGCCGCCCGACGATCTCGAGTGTCCCGGCCCAGCCGAAATCCCGCGCACTGACCGCGCTGAGCAGATACAGGCCGATGTTCGTCGGCGAGGTGCGATGCGCGACCACGGGCTGCGGATCTTCCTGGAAGTTGTCCGGCGGCAGACTGTGATCCTCGGCGGTGACGAAAGTTTCGAAGAACCGCCATGTGCGGCGCGCGATCTCCCGCAATGCACGGTTCTGATCGGGCGTGACCGGCAGACGTCCCGCGACGCGCGGCGAGACGCTGATGCGTCGCGCGACGGCCGGCGCCGCGAGCCACGACAGGATGAACGGCGCCGCGAGCAATTGCACCATCGGGCCGCGCAGGGCGACGACGCACGCGGCGGCGAAGGCGAGCGCCACGCTGCCCGCCATGCGGCGATAGGTTCCCGCGACACCGGGGCGCGCGCTCACCTGGGCCTGCGCGGCGGTCACCCATTCGAGCAGGTTCGCGCGGCTCACGCTCAGACGATAGAGCGTGCGCAGAATCGCATCGCTCATCAGCCAGGCGCGATGCGCGAGAAACGTCACGGTGAGGACGACCTGCAGCGCCGCGAGCCCGAGCTCGTCACCGAACGCGCGCCAGTGACTGCGCGGCACGATGCCGCGCCGTCTCGGCAGTACGGCCGCGAGCACCGGCAGCACCGGCGGCAGCGCGCTCGTCGTCACGACGAACGCCGTCCAGATCAGCGCCGTGTGCGGGGACAAGGTCCAGCCGACCAGCAGCGCGAGCACGCCGGCCGGCGCGGAGAGGCTGCGTCGCAGATTGTCGAGCATCTTCCACTGCCCCATCAGCGACACCGCTGCCGCGCCGCGGCGCCGTCCAAGCAGCCACGGCAGCAACTGCCAGTCGCCGCGCGTCCAGCGATGATCGCGCGCGGCCGCGACGTCGTAGCGGGCGGGGAATTCCTCCACGACCTCCACGTCGGTCGCCACGCCCGCGCGCGCGAACAGCCCCTCGAAGAGATCGTGACTCAGCATCGACTCTGCGGGCACGCGGCCGGCGAGCGCTGCTTCGAAGGCGTCGACGTCGTAGATGCCTTTACCGGCGTAGGAGCCCTCGCCGAACAAATCCTGATAGACGTCGGACACCGCCGCATCGTAGGGATCGATGCCGCCGAGGCTCGAGTACACGCGCTGGAACAGCGAGCCTTCGCGCCCGACCGGCAGTGAGGGCGTGACGCGCGGCTGGAGCACCGCGTAGCCCGCCGTGACGCGGCCGCGCGAGGCGTCGAATTGCGCGCGGTTCAGCGGATGCGCGAGCTTGCCGATGAGGCGCCGCGCGGCTTCGCGGGGCAGGCGCGTATCGGCATCGAGCGTGATGACGTAACGCACGCCCGGCGGCGGTCGCGACGCCTCGTCGGCGACGTTCACGAACGTGGTGTCCGCGGCGCCGCGCAGCAGCGCGTCGAGCTCGTGCAGCTTGCCGCGCTTGCGCTCCCAGCCCATCCAGCGCCGCTGGCCGGGACTCCAGAGCCGCCGGCGATGGAACAGATAGAAGCGCCGGCCCGTGGTGCCGGCGCCGTGCGTGCGATTCAGCCTCGCGATGCCGGCGATCGCCGTGGCGAGCAGTAGTGCGTCTTCCGGCAGCGATTCGGACGCGGCGTCCGTCCAGTCCGACAGCAGCGCGAAGTGGAGCTCGCCTTCCGCGGACGCGAGGTAGTGCACTTCCAGCCGTTCGATCTGCGCCTCCACGGCTTCGGGCGTGGTCAGCAACATCGGCACGACGATCATCGTGCGCAGCTCCGGGGGCACGCCATCGCGCAACGCGAGACCGGGCAGTAGCGTCGCCCCGAAGCTTCGGGTCAGGGCGCGATTGACGAGCGCGACGGCGAGATCGATGACCGGGATCGCGCCGAGCGCGGCAAGCGCCGCAACGCGCCAACCGTCGATGCCGCGCGCACCCACCGCCCACAGCGCTGCACCGAGGAGCACGAATGTCGTGATGGCGACGACCCCGATGTAGCCGGCGGGTCCGAGCCTGCGCATGCCGCGTCCGATCCACGCACCGGGCGGGGCCCGATATCCGAGCGCTCGTTCGAAGGCCGGCCGGCCCGCGGCGAGCAGGTGGAAACCGGGATCGTGCTCGCGCGCCGCCACGTCCACCCCGGACGCGGCAAGGGCGACGACGGCATGCGCGACGTCGAGCTCGGTATGCGGGGAGCCGCGCGCGAGATCCTCGATCGCGCTGCGATAGAGATTGCGGGTCGCGAAATCCATCGCCGCGAAGTCGCTGCCCTCGCGCAGGACGTCGTCGACGAGACTCATGGCCTCGAAGATCTCGGTCCAGTTCACGTCGGAGACGAGACGCATGCTGGTCACGATATTGCGCACGGTCACGTTCGACGCGCCCTGCTGCTGGTGCTCTTCGTGCACCATCTCGTCGGCCGTCGTGCCGCGCGCGGCGAGATGCGCTTCGAGCCATTCTACCGCCGGCGTCACGCGCGGATCCTGATCGCGCAGGCGCTTGATCATCTGCACGACGAAGGCCGCCGAGAATGCCCCGCCCTGCTCCCGCTGGCGCATGAGGGCGATCGGATCGGCGTCGACACCGTCGACGCCGAGCAGCCGATCCGCGACGGCATCGGCGGCTGCCCGCTCGACGCGGCTGGTCACGATCTGCGCCGCGGCGCGGCGCAGGTTCTCGACGAGCACGATGCGCAGTGTGATGGCGACGGCCCACAACTCGCCGATGGTCAGCGGCTGCACGGTCTGGTAGGCGCGCACGAAGCGCTGCAGGGTTTCCGGATCGAAACGGCTGTCACTGTGCGCGACGCACGCCCAGGCGAGCCCGAACACGCGGGGATAGCCCGCGAACGGACCGGCGACGAGCTTCGGGAGCTGGCGATAGTAGCGCGGCGGCAGATCGTCCTTGATCTGGCGGATCTGCGCTTCGACGAGATGATAATTGTCGATGAGCCATTCCGCGGCGGGCGTGATCGCCGAGCCCTCGGCGGCGGCTTTCGCGGAAGTGCGATAGGCCGCGAGCAGCACGCGCTCGTTCTCGGCCAGGCGGACCGACAGAGCGCGCCGCCGACCCGGCCGCGGCGTCACGCGCTGCGCCGCCGCCAGACTCGCCGCGTGCTCCTCGAGGCGCTCGATGCCGAACAGCTCCTCGCGAATGATCGTGCCGTCGTCCCACGGGGAATCCGGGGTTCGGGCGCCAGCGAAGCCGCGCAGCACGGCGCTCATCGGGTTCGTGCCCGGCAGGTCGTGAACGGCTGCACGCCGGCGCGGCGGGCTCGTGCAGCGGGAAAGCGGATTGCGGGACGTGCGGAATGAACGCCGGTCGGTGCTGACATCGAACCTCTTGCGGGCGCCCCGGACCGGCACGGCCGTCCGGGGATCGCGAGCACGCCGTGCGGGGGGACGAGAATTGACTCACGCCAGCATACGCGACGCCGTGCACGACCAGTGTGCGGCCCCGTACAGACGGAAGCACGACGCGTCGGGAGCATCGCGATCACCCGTTCCGCGGTCCGGCAGCCTTCCTGCGCGCAACGGCGGAGGCTCGGCGTCGTGATCGCCGTCCACTGCGCGCTGCGTTCCACGTGCGCTGCATGGGCACGGCTTTCATGTGCAGCGGATGCTTCAGCTCGAGGTGACTTCGAGAGCGGCGGCTCCCGGCGCATCAATCCAGCCCCGCAATTGCTGTGGTTTTTGCTCACCCTCCGTTTTGGTAGCTTGCCTGACCGGTCTCCGTTCTGCGTCCCCACCTCATTCGGGAGGATTGCCATGGCCACGGTCATGAAGACGACACATCCGGGCGCCTGCCCCCACGACTGCCCGGATACCTGCGCGATGGTGTTCGAAGTCGAGAACGGCAGGCTGACCGGCGTGCGCGGCAATCCCGATCACCCGATGACGCGCGGCGGCCTGTGCGTGAAGCTCAAGGACTACGAGAAGCGTCACTATCATCCCGATCGCCTGTTGTATCCGCTGAAGCGCACCGGCGCGAAAGGCGCGAAACAGTTCGAACGCATCACGTGGGACGAAGCGCTGGACGAAATCACCACGCGCTGGAAAGCGATCATCGCCGCGCACGGCCCGCAGGCGATCGCGCCCTACAGCTATCTCGGCCATCAGGGACTCGTGCACGGCCTGAACGGCGGCGACTCGTTCTTCAACCGCATGGGCGCGACGGTCACGGAGCGGACGTTCTGCGGCGAGGGCTCGGCGACGGCATGGCTCATGACGTTCGGCCCGAGCGGCGGCATGGATCCCGAATCGTTCGAGCACTCGAAGTACATCGTCATCTGGGCCTGCAACAGCGTCAGCACGAATCTGCATCACTGGCATATCGTGAAAGACGCGCAGAAGGCCGGTGCGAAAGTCGTCGTCATCGACGCCTACCGTTCGCGGACCGCGAAGGAAGCGGACTGGCATCTCGCGCCGAAGCCCGGCACGGACGGGGCGCTCGCGATGGCGATGATCAACGTCCTCGTCACCGAGAACCTGATCGACCGCGATTACGTCGAACGTTACACGCTCGGCTTCGACGAGCTCGCGGCGCGGGCCGCCTCGCGCACGCCGGAGTGGGCGGAGGGCATCACGGGCATTGCCGCCGCGGACATCCGCATGCTCGCGCGCGAATACGCGACCACGCAGCCGGCGGCGATCCGCATCGGCGTCGCGCTCGAACGCCACCACGGCGGCGGCCAGACGATACGCGCGGTGTGCTGCCTGCCGGCGCTCGTCGGCGCGTGGCGCGAGGTCGGCGGCGGCGCGCTGCAGATGCCGGTATGGGAACATCCCTATCGCTTCGACGTGATCTGCCGGCCGGACTGGATCCCCGCCGGCACGCGCGCCATCAACAATCTGCAGATCGGCCGGCATCTCACGAACGAGATCCCGATGGATCCGCCGATCCTCGCGATGATGTGCTGGAACTCGAACCCCGTCACCCAGGCGCCCGAGTGCGACAAGATCGTTCAGGGCCTGCTGCGCGAGGACCTGTTCCTCGTCGTCGCCGAGCACTTCATGTCCGATACCGCGAGCTATGCCGACATCGTGCTGCCGGCGGCGATGGGCGCGGAAATGGAGGACATCATCCTCTCCTGGGGCCACAACTATCTCACCTACAACGCGAAGTGCGTCGAGCCGCCGGGCGAGGCGCTGTCGAACTACGAAATCTTCCGCCGGCTCGCCGCGCGCATGGGCTACACGGATCCGCAGTTCCGGTGGAGCGACGGCGAGTGCCTCGCGCATTACGTCGACTGGACGAGCCCGGCCTGTGAGGGAATCACGCTCGACTCTCTGCGCGAGCACGGCTTCGCGCATCTGAGCATCGGCGGCGCGGACGATCGTGTGCCGCATCGCGCCGGGAATTTCCCGACGCCTTCCGGCAGGTGCGAGTTCAAATCCAGCATTGCGAAGCACGGCAATTTCGTCGCGGGCCCGTTCCGGCAGATGTACGAGCACATGCAGGGCGGTGAACCGCTCGACGAGCTGCCGGACTACGTGCCGTGCCGCGAATCGGCGCTCACCGCGCCGGAGCGGGCGCAAGCCTATCCGCTCAACATCGTCTCGCCGAAGAGCCATGGCTTCCTGAATTCCTGCTACGCGAACATCGAGAACAAGATCAAGGGCCAGGGCGAACAGTTCGTGATGATCAACGCCGCCGACGCCGCGCCGCGCGCGGTCGCGACGGGCGACACCGTGCGCGTCTACAACGATCGCGGCGGCTTCGAGGGCGTCGTGCAGGTGACGGACGACGTCAATCCCGGCGTGGTCGTCGCGACGCTCGGTTACTGGCGACAACTGAATCGCGGTACGGTCAACATCGTGAGCTCCGCGGAGTTCGCGAACATGGGCCATGCGCCGTCGTTCTCCGACAACCTCGTGCAGGTCGTGAAGGTCTGAGTCGACGGGAGAGATTCCGACGCGCTGCAGCGACGCGACGAGTATCGGGCTGCGGTGACTCCGGCTACCATGGGCCGCCCCAGCCTGAGGAGCTCCGCTATGACGCAGCATAGTTTCGGATTCGTCGGTGTCGGTCGGATGGGCAGTCTCATGAGCGCGCGCCTCCTGCAGCGCGGACACGAGGTCCATGTTCATGACGTGAGTCCCGCCGCCGTCGCCGCCCTGCAGGCCGAGGGTGCGCAGGCGGCGCCTTCCGCCTGCAGCGTCGGCGATCGCGCGGACGTCGTCTTCCTCAGCCTGCCGAATCCCGACATCGTCCGCGAGGCCTGCCTGCAGAGCGAGGGGCTGATCGCCGGCAGTCGCGTGCGCCGCGTCGTGGACTTCTCGACGATCGGGCCGCGCATGGCGGCGAGCGTCGCCACCGGGCTCGCGGCGCGCGACATCGTCTACGTCGACGCGCCCGTCAGCGGCGGACTGAAGGGGGCGCGTGAAGGCACGCTCGCGGTGATGGTGTCCTGCGCGCGGGCAGTCTACGAGGAGCTCGAATCCCTGCTCGCGTTATTCGGCAAGCCCTTCCATCTCGGCGAGCGCGCCGGCCAGGCGCAGACCATGAAGCTCGCGAACAATCTGCTCGCCGCCGCCGCGCTCGCGGTCACTTCCGAAGCGATGGTGATGGGCGTGAAAGCGGGCCTCGCGCCGCAGGTGATGCTCGACGTGCTGAACGCGGGCTCCGGCCGCAACAGCGCCGCGCAGGACAAGTTTCCGCGCGCAATCCTGCCCGGCACGTTCGACTTCGGCTTCGCCACGGGCCTGAGCTACAAGGACGTCAGGCTCTGCATCGACGAGGCGGAAGCGATGGGCGTGCCCATGGTGTGCGGCGCGGCCGTGCGCCAGATGCTCGCCGTCACGAATGCGATGTACGGCGCCGATTCGGACTTCACGTCCATTTGCCGGGTCGTCGAATCCTGGGCCGGCGTCGAGGTGCGCGGCTGAGCCGCGATCGTTTCCACAGGAGGCCGTCATGCCGCTCTCCGATCGGATTTCAGCGCTCGATGCCCCGCCGCTCGCCGTCGCGATGGCCCGCGCGCTGCGGGCCGTCACGCTCGAAGACCTGCCGGTGGCGGTGATCGACAAAGTCAAAATCTGTCTCTTCGATTTCGTCGGCTGCGCTTTCGAGTCGCACGCGCTGCCGTGGAGCCGGCAGGCGCGCGCGCTCACCGAGCGCCTCGCCGACGAGGCGCTCGGCGCGAGCATCATCGGCACGCCGGGACGCGTGAGCGCGGCCGACGCGGCATTCGCGAATGCCGTGATGGGCCATGGCCTCGTGCGCGAGGACATGCATTCCGGCAGCATCAGCCACCTCGGCATCGTCGTGCTGCCGACGCTGCTCGCGCTCGCGCCGCGCCGCCGGGTGAGCGGGCGGGAGTTCATCCTCGCCGCGGTCGCGGGCTACGAAGCAGGCGCGAAGCTCGGCCGCGCGGTCATGGACGCGGAAGTCGCGAAGATCCATCGTCCGACCGGCGTGACGGGACCGACGGCCGGCGCCGCGGCCGGCGCGCGGCTGCTCGGGCTCGACGAAGGAGAGACCACGACCGCGCTCGCACTCGCCGCGAATACCACGCTCGGTCTCAATCAATGGGCCCACACCGGCGGCAGCGAGATGTTCTTCCAGGCCGGCATCGCCGCGCGCAACGCCGTGCTCGCGGTGCGCCTCGCGGAGAGCGGTGCGTTCGCTTCGCCGAGCGCGCTCGACGGCAAGGCCGGTCTCTTCGCAGCATTCGGCAAGCGCGCGACGGCGCGGATCGCGCTGTTCGCCGGGGCGCCCGAAATCCTCGCCGTCTATCACAAGCCCGTGCCGGCCTGCAATTTCGCCCAGACCGCGAGCCAGGCGGCGCTGCGCCTGTCGCACGAGGCGGGCTTCGCCGTCGACGACATCGAGACGATCGCAGTCCGCGTGCCGCGGGCCGGCATGCTCTATCCCGGCTGCAATCATCGCGGCCCGTTCGCGCACGTGCTGCAGGCGAAGATGAGCATCCAGTACAACGTTGCCGCCGCGCTCCTCGAACGCGGTGTCACGGAGCACAATTTCGCGCTGCTCGAGGATCCGCGCCTGCATCGTCTCATCGCCGCGATGACGCTCGAAGTCGACGATGCCATGAGCCGCGTCTATCCGGGCCTGCAGGGCGGCGAGGTCGCGCTCGGTCTGCGCGACGGCAGCAGCCGGCGGCTGCGCCTCGACGATGTCGTCAACGCCACGCCCGACGAAGTTCGGGCACGCTTCCGCGGCGCGGTCGCCGCGGCGATCGGCGCACCGCGCGCGGAGGTCGTCGAAAACACCATTGCGCATCTCGAGGACAGCGACGACGTCGCGCAACTGGGCGCGCTTCTCGCAGGCGCATCCTGAAGCGCGCGGCGCGGCCGATTTCCACACCCACCGGGAGAGCACCATGAACGATGATCTGTTCGAGCGCGGACTCGAAATCCGCAAGGCCGTGATCGGCGCGGAGTTCGTCGACAAGGCGATGGCAACGGCCGACGACTTCAACATGCCGATGCAGCGCCTGACGACGGAGTATTGCTGGGGCGCGGTGTGGGGTCGCGAAGGACTGCCGAGGAAAGTGCGCAGCATGCTCAATCTCGCCATGCTCTCCGCGCTCAATCGCCCGCACGAATTCAAGACCCACGTCGGCGGCGCGCTCCGCAACGGCGTGACGCGCGAAGAAATCCGCGAAGTGCTGCTGCAGGTCGCGATCTACTGCGGCATCCCGGCCGGCGTCGAAGCGTTCCGGCTCGCGAAAGAGGCCATCGCGGAAATCGAGCGCCACGAAAAGACCTGACGTGCCGCCGCAGGAGTGCAGAGCATGACGACCGACTGCTACGAAATCCGCGCCATCCGCTATGCCCGCCATGCGCGGCGCTCGCCCGAGAACTTCATCGGCGGCGACCCGCACGACGTCGAGATGCCGCTCGACTATTACGTCTGGGTGATTTCCAACGCGAGCCGCAGCCTGGTCGTCGACACCGGCTTCGGTGACGCCATGGCGGCGAAGCGCGGCCGGCGGATCGTCGAACCCGTGGCGAAGGGACTCATGGCGCTCGGCCTCGCGGCGGAGCGGATCGACGAGGTGATCATCACGCACATGCACTACGACCACGCCGGCAACATCCCGCTCTTTCCCCGCGCGCGCTTCCATCTGCAGGACAAGGAGATGGAATTCGCGACCGGGCGCTGCATGTGCCACGACCTGCTGAGCCACGGCTACGAGGCCGACGACGTCGTCAACCTCGTGCGCTGCGTGTTCGATCGCCGCGTCGAATATCACGACGGTGCCGCGGAGATCGCACCGGGCGTCGAGGTGCATCACCTCGGCGGCCACACGAAAGGCCTGCAGGCCGTGCGCGTGCGCACTGAACGCGGCTGGGTCGTGCTCGCCTCCGACGCGAGTCACTTCTACGCCCACCTGGAACAGGATCGCGCCTTCCCCGTGCTCTACAACCTCGGCGACATGCTCGCGGGCTACAAGACGCTGCGCCGGCTCGCGAGTTCCCCGCAGCACATCGTCCCCGGCCACGATCCGCTCGTGATGCAGCGCTATCCGGCGGCCGGCACCGGCCTCGAGGACTGGATCGTACGGCTCGACGTCGAGCCGACGAGCTAGCGACGCGCGAAAATTTCGGGGAAAATTTCGGGGACACGACACTTAATTTCGGGCATGAAGCTCCATGGAAAATTTCGGGGACACGACACTTAATTTGCGGAAATTTCGGGGACACGACACCTAGTTAATACTTCGGGGACACGAATTAAGTGTCGTGTCCCCGAGATTTTGCAACACCACGAATTAAGTGTCGTGTCCCCGAAATTTTGCAACACCTGATGCGGGGCTCGTCCGGCGGAATCAAATCTCGTGTCCCCAAAATTCCCCGACAACGAGGGGCCCGACCGTAGTATCGTGTAAGGGTAAACATCGGCGCTGAAAGGAATCGGCGCCCGGAGGGTTATATGGCCAGGATGGCTCGCGTGGTGGTCGCCGGCGTCCCGTATCACGTGACGCAACGTGGCAACCGCCGTCAGAACGTATTCTTTCACGCCGGAGACTATGGCCTGTACGTCGCACTGTTGCGTAAACATTGCGACCAATGGGCAACACGAATCTGGGCGTACTGTCTCATGCCCAATCACGTTCACGTCATCGCCGTGCCGACCCAGATCCCGGGTCTCGCACGGGCGATGGGAGACACGCACAGGGCGTACACGCGACACGTCAATCACCGGGAGGATTGGCGGGGCTATCTCTGGCAGGGCCGCTTCGCGTCATACCCGATGGACGAACGCCATCTGCTCGCCGCAGCCCGTTACATCGAATTGAATCCCGTACGGGCGGGGCTGTGCCGCTCGGCGGAGGAATGGCCCTGGTCCAGTGTTCACGCGCACCTGGCGGCCCGGGACGATCCGCTGGTGGATGCAACCGCGCTCCTGGCCCTCGTGCCGGACTGGCAGAGCTACCTTTCGGAACCGGTAGATGACGTCATGTCGAAAGCGCTGCGACGCCACTCGCGAACCGGGCGGCCGCTGGGATCGCAACGCTTCGTCGAGGCACTCGAAGGTGCGTCCGATCGACGACTCACCAAGCAGAAGTCAGGACCGAAGGGCCCGTGGAAACATCAGCCGCGCCCGACCGGTTCATGATCATGTGTCGTGTCCCCGAAATTATGCGGTGGCGCCGCGTGGCGATACCGCACTGACGCCTGCAAGACCGGCGCCGACGCGGAAACGCGCCGCCCGGGCAGGCAGCGCGCGATTTTCGCGTGATGCGCTCCACACATCCGCCTGCACGCGCAGCGCACGATGGCCTCATGTGCGCCCTCGAAACCGCGACGCCGTTGTCGCGGCTTGCGCAGCAGGAGGACCCGACATGAAAACTGCAATCCTGACCGCCGCCACGACGCTGGCGGCCGCGCTCGTCGCCGGCTGTTCCGACACCTCGGTGACGCGACAGACGACGGTCACCCGAGAAACGACGGGCTACAGCGCGAACGCCGCCGAACGGCGGGCCGATGCCGAAGGACAGGTGATCACCCGCCGCACGACGGAGGAGCGCTCGTACCTGAACGACGCACCGACGCGCTCCGATTCGACGACCACGGTCGAACATCTGGACGGTTCGAAGTCGACCGTCCAAGAGCGGACGTACGCCGCGCCGGACGGTACGATGACGCAGAAGCGCACCACGACGACGATCGACTAGCGCCACTGCGGAAATATTCCGGGGACACGACACGCAATTGATATTTCGGGGACATGAATCAAGTGTCGTGTCCCCGAAATTCAAGTGTCGTGTCCCCGAAATTCTCCCCCCCGAGATTTCGTCTTCTCTGATACTCGTCGCCCTCGCCTGCGCGAGGGCGACGAGCGGCAGATGCGCGCCGCGGTGCGCTGATCGACCGCCCCCGCAGTTCAGAGAAGAATCTGATTCCTGCGTGCTGCGGCCCGGCTGGCGACGGAGCTTCAGGCGATGCCGGTGCGTGGGGACCGGATGTCGCGTCCCTTCAATTGCGCCGCCTTCTCGCGTGCCGCGGCTTCCGTCGGGTACACGAGATCCTCGAAGAGTTGTACGGGCGCCCCCGGATCCGCGCAGAGCTGGCCCACGACATAGCGTCCGGGCTCGACACCCACGACGACGTAGAAGCCCTCTACCGGGCCCGGCCGGCAGCGGTTCAGGCGGTACAGCACTTTCGCGAGATCGGCATGAGGCTGATCCTCGTCGACGACCGCCTCGACGACGACGGGCGGCGCGTCCGACCGCACCCAGCGGTGCGGAAACCGTGCGGCATCCGTGCCGAGATTCAGCGCCTGCTTGCCGCGATACACGGGATGCAGCCACCACGTCTCGTCGCGCGCGAGCGGCACTTCGGCGCGCTTCTTCCGGCGCGCGGTCATGGCAGCGGCCCGTTCTTCAGGAAGCCGTCGATCACGTTCTTCATGAGGCGCGAGACGTTGTTGTCGTAGGCGTTGTGCGAGAGCGAGCCGCACCACGACATCGAGCCGACCGAGAACACCGCGCCGTCGTTCGGGGTCTTGTAGTAGACGATGTCGGCGCGCGTGCGCGGATTGTTGTCGCCGGTGCCGCCCGGAATGTAGCCGCGCGCATTGAACGTCGATTCCTCGGTCACCGAGACGAACATGTCCGAGTGGCCTTCCGAGTGCGCGAGCAGGTAGGCGCGATGCGGCGTGCCGAGCTCGAGATCGTAGCGATCGAGCTCGAGACCCGCGGCGCCGTCACCGACGAGACCGAAGTTGCCTATCGGCTCGTCGCGGCCGATGCCCTTGAACATCCACTTGCACTCCGGCAGCTCGCTGTCCGGCGCGCGGCGGTAGTAAGAGGAGTAGGTCAGCCCGAACGACGTGAAGGTCACGCCGAGCAGCTTGCTCATCACCCGCCCGCGCACGCGCCACAGGCCGCCGTGCTTGCCGTCGAACGCGTTGCAGTATTCACCGGGGCTTATCGTCCAGGCCCGCGTGCCGTTGTCGCCCTTGCGGACCTCGACGATGTTCGGATTCTCCGGATGCGGCTGGCAGATCCAGTAGAAGCCGTTCGCGGCGAGATACATGAAGCGGCCGCCCTGCTGCTGATAGTCCTGATACGCCTGCATCTGCTGCTCGGAGATGTATTCGGGGTGGTGGCCCGTCAGCACGATGCGATATCGATTGAGCAGCGAGACACCTTCGCGCTGCACGTCCTCGTCGACGAGGATGTCGACGTCGTAGCCCGATTCGTACAGCCAGTCGACGAGATGGAGATCCGCGTTGAACTGCCACAGCGAAGGCGAGAGCACGTGCACGTACTTCGGCCGCATGTTCAGAATCGGCCGCAGGCGCGAGGAGATGTTCACGCCCCAGCCGTCGCGGTAGGACGTATAGGTGCCGAGACCGTAGCCGCGCTCCTTGTTGAGCAGCAGATCTCCGGGTTGCAGCAGCGGCACCTGCCCCGTCAGCAGTTGCGCGATGACGGAGTTCACGCTCAGGTTGTCGTTCGCGTACGCGAGATAGCTGTGCATGGCGATGACGAGCGCGATGCGCGCGCGCGGGCCGTCCGCCGGCGGGCGCACGAAGAACGGCACGTAGTCCTCGCACTCTGGACTGTCGCTGTCGTCGACACGCAGCCGCGCCGCATACACGCCGCTCGGGAGATTCGCCGGCACCTTGAACGTGAACGACGGCGCCCAGCGCGCGTCGTCGACGGATTCGTCGTGGAAGTGAATCGCGCCGTACTCGTGCGGCCCATGGCGGAAGCTCATGAAGTCCGACGACCAGTTGAAGCCCGTCACGCCGCGTACCGGCAGGTTCACGCCGATGCCGTGCAGGCGGTTCGGGCCGGCGTCGACGATGTGCGTGGAAGCGGCGTCGGCGGCGATGTTCGCGGCGAAATCCCAGGCCCCGACGATCGCGCCGCGCAGCTCGCCCGGCACGTTCTCCATGCCGGCCGAAGCGAGCAGCAGCTCGACGTCGGCGGCCGAAAGCGCGCGGTTCGCAAGCTTCGCCCGCTCGATCTTGCCGTTGTACTTCTGGGTGTGGACGGGGATCGGCCAGGGCTTCGCGAGATGGCCGTAATGCGCGCCGCCGACCGAGCGGCCGGAATCCGTCTGCTCCGTGCTCGCGGCGAAGAGCAGCGGACAATCCGTCGCGCGCGGACCGCGCGTCGCCGTCCGATAGCGGGCGCTGCCCGCGGTGTCGTCGATGGGATGCAGCAGACTCATGCCGTGGCCACCGTTCGTCATCGTCACGAACGGCGTCTGCCAGATGCGGACTTCGCCGGTGACCGCATCGAACGTCGCGGCGACCTTGTACCAGACCTTGCGGAACAGCGGCTTCCTCGTCGAGTACTCGACGACGTCGCCGCGGCCGCGGCCGATCTTGAGCGCGAGCTCACCGCGCTCGTTGATGAACAGGCCGTAGCCCGTGTTCGTCTTCGCGTTCCATTTCGAGAGGATCGCCTGCGTGCCGACCGCGACGCCCTCGGTGTCGACCTCGGGCGTCGTCGGGTAGACGTAGGCGCAGAGCGTGAAGCTCTGCACGTCGAGCCGCGGATCGTGCGGCACCATGACGTAACTGCCCGCATGGACAGGCTGGTGCCGGCCGCGATAGCGCTTGTTCACGGCACTGCGGACGAGCTCGCCGGGACGCACGGAACAGCGATCGGTATAGCCCGTGATCCGCAGCAGCATTTGTTGGGTCGTCGCCATGCTCACGCTCCTCTCAGTGTTCGATGCCGTAGTGATCGAGCAGCGCGTTCAGGCGCTTCAGGAAGATCGCGTGCTCCGCGTCTTCGCGGGTCGGATAGCGCTCGCGCGTGATCTTCACGACACCGCCGCGCTGGCCGGGCAGGATGCCGATGGCATATTCCTCCCAGGGCTTCGTCTCGACGATCGTGTGCTTGCCGGCCTGCGGCGTCATGCGCAGCTTGTCGATCAGGCGTTTCAGGATGTCGCTGTGGTTCGGCGGCTTCGCGCCGGGCTGCGAGCCGGCGCCGCGCGGATTCGCGCGATGCTCGGCGATGATGCGGGCGCGGGATTCGGCATCGCGGAGCTGCGGCAGCATGTAGGTGCGAACGTCGTAGTCGTCGACCGCGGTGAACGCGTAGTCCGCGGCCAGCGCGGTCTGCGGGCGGCTGTGTCGTCGTGTGGCCATGTTTCCCCCTCGTTCGATCAAATCCGATCTACGGGCGCGGCCGTGGATGGCCACGGGTACTGCTCTCTCACCACGCGACGCGACCGCTCCCCTCGTACCGGGTCGGGGCCGGTTGGGTCTCTCGAATACGGAGCGGGCTGCGCGGTGAGCGAGCTCAGATACTGACCGAACGGGAAGGACAGGGCAAGGCGCGCTGCTACGTGTCGCCCTCGCCTGCGCGAGGGCGACGAGCCGCAAAGGCGCGCCGCGGTGCGCTGATCAACCGTCCCCGCAGTTCGCCGAAGAATCGAACTCGCAGAGGCACGACACTCGAATTCCGTCGCGCGAGATGAGCATCGCCTCCGCCTCGTTCGGGGCAGCAAGTGTCGTGTCCCCTCAATTTCCCACGATCGATGCGGCCTGCGCCTCTGCCGCGCGCAGCAGATCCGCCGGCGCGAGCCGGATCTGCAAGCCGCGCTGCCCGCCGTTGACGTAGACGCAGGCCTCGTCCAGCGCCGCGGTCTCGATCACCGTGCGCAACTTCCGGCGCTGCCCGAAAGGGCTCACCCCACCGACCTTGTAACCGCTCGATCGCTCCGCGTCAGCGACCGGCATCAGCGCCGCGCTCTTGCCGCCGAACGCGGCCGCGACCTTCTTCATGCTCGCCTCGCGATCCGAGGGCAGCACGATGCACGCCGGCTTGCCGTCGACCTGCACGATGAGCGTCTTCAATACGCGTGAGGGCGGCTCACCGAGCGCTTGGGCGGCATGCAGGCCGACGCTCGCGGCATCGGGATCGTAGTCGTAGCTGCGCAGCTCGAAGGAGACACCGAGCTTGCGCAGCGCGTTCGTGGCGGGGGTCGCTAGGGCCATCGGTGCTCGTGACGAGGGAAGCTCACAAGTCGATATCGCACCATGCACGCCCCTCCGCCGCAACCCGCGTTCGCAGCGTCCTGGCCGCCTCTTCCAAGCCGGTGAGCGTCGCCTTCTTGCCCGGCGGCATTGGCGCGGGCTGACGCAGAGTGCGTCGCTGCTCGCGAGAATCCGCGCCGGCGCGACACCGCCCTCCTCGTCGTCGCCCGGCACGGCGATGACGTTCTTCAGCGGTTCGCTGGCGCGCGTCGCGGCACTGATGTCCGCCGGCAAGTGGACGAGGTTCAAGCGCCTGGCCACGAGCACATCGACGTAGCGCACGCGCGCGGAGGGTTTCATTACGTCGCGGGCACTCGCATGCCCGCCGGAGCGCGTCCCGGCATTGCGTTCGAGCTCTGCGACGTCCGGTCCCATGGCGTTCGAGGCGGCGACGCGCGCCGCGGAGCAGATCTCGCCGCGGACGTGGCGGCGGGCGGTCGCTTCGCGATCGAAAGTCGCGCGGGCTTCCCTCAGCGCGATGCTGCGGACGGCGAGGTCCGCCAGGCGCTCGCCGGCCATCCCGCCTCCGGCGAGCACGAGCGCGCGGACGACGGCGCGTTCCTCCAGAACGCGATCGCGGGGATCGGTCGGGCGGCGGTTCGTCGGCGGGATTCCCTGCCATCGGGCCCACTCCATCGTTGCGCTGCCGCGTACACGATCCCCGATGGGCCGCCGTGCATTGACACTGCGGCGACCGCGGGGCATCGTCGCGCCATGCAGTGCCGACACACCATTCACCACGGCGCCGGCCATCTCGGCTGGAACAACGCGAATCCCCCGTTGATCCGCGTCGCGCCGGGCGAGACGGTCGAGTTCCAGACGCTCGACGCGGCGGACGGGCAACTCACGCCGGCGTCCACGGCGGAAGCACTCGCACGTCTCGACTTCGCGCGCGTCAACCCGGTGGTCGGGCCGGTCTACGTCGACGGCGCCGAGCCCGGTGATGCGATCAAGGTGACGCTGCTGTCGTTCGCGCCGGGCGGGTGGGGATGGACCGGCAACATCCCGGGCTTTGGACTGCTCGCCGATCAGTTCACCGCTCCGCATCTGCACCACTGGCACTACGACAGGGCCGGCGTCGTGCCCGCGCTGTACGGCCCGGGCGGACGCGTGCCCTTGAAGCCGATGTGCGGGACGATCGGTCTCGCACCGTCCGAGCCGGGCCTCCATTCCATCGTGCCGCCGCGCCGCGTCGGCGGCAACATGGACATCCGCGACCTCGCCGCCGGCACGCAGCTCTACCTGCCGGTCGAAGTGGCGGGCGGGCTGCTGAGTCTCGGCGACGCGCATGCCGCGCAGGGCGACGGCGAGATCTGCGGCACCGCGATCGAGACGGCCTGCAGTATCGCCGCGCGTATCGAGCTCGTGAAAGACGCGCGCCTGAAACTCCCGCGCTTCTCGACGCCGGGCCCGGTGTCGCGACATCTCGACGCGAAGGGCTACGAAGTGACGACCGGCATCTCACCGGATCTGATGGTCGCGGCCCGCGATGCGGTCTCCACCATGGTCGACCTGCTCGCCGCGCGCCACGGCATGCACGCGATCGACGCCTACATGCTCTGCTCGGTGTGCGCCGATCTGCGCATCAGCGAAATCGTCGACATGCCGAACTGGCTCGTGTCGTTCTATTTCCCGCGCGTCGTGCTGGAGTGAGCTCGCGGGGAGGCGTCGACTCCCGCGCAGGCAGGTCTCCCCGTTCGACGAGTCGCGAATACGGATCGAATGCCCACCCCCGGCCCCGTCGCCCTCGCGCCGGCGAGGGCCCAGTCGGTGACCGACGGCACGCGCCGTGAACCTCGGACTTTCGAGCGCTCCGTTCCGCACCGCACTCGTCTTCAGCGCTGGTCCCGCGGTTCGACCTCGGCGCCGAGGCTGAACGACTGGGCCCTCGCCTGCGCGAGGGCGACAAGGGGGAAATACGCGCCGCGGTGTGCCGAGGAACAGTCCCGCAGTTCGGAGAAGAACCCAGAAAATGGTACTTCTCCAGATTGCGGGATTTCTCGACGCTTCCCGCCCTGCCTCATCCCTGTCGCCCTCGCGCAGGCGAGGGCCCAGTCGGTGACCTGCGGCACGCGCAGTGAACCTCGGACTTTCGAGCGCTCCGTTCCGCACCGCGCTCGTCTTCTGCGCTGGGCCCACGGTTGGACCTCGGCGCCGAGGCTGAACGACTGGGCCCTCGCCTGCGCGAGGGCGACACGTGGGAAATACGCGCCGCGGTGTACCGAGGAACAGTCCCGCAGTTCGGAGAAGAACCAAAAAGAAATGGTTTTTCTCCGGACTGCGGGGTCGTTCGACGCATTCCGCCTCGGCTGATCTTCGTCGCCCTCGCGCAGGCGAGGGCCCAGTCGGTGACCCACGGCACGCGCAGTAAACCTCGGACTTTCGAGCGCTCCGTTCCGCGCCGCGCTCGTCTTCTGCGCTGGGCCCACGGTTGGACCTCGGCGCCGAAGCTGAACGACTGGGCCCTCGCTGCGCGAGGGCGACACGTGGGAATACGCGCCGCGGTGTGCCGAGGAACGGTCCCACAGTTCGGAGAAGAACCCATTTTTTCGTCAGCCGCGCGCCGCCAGACGTTGATCAGACCGGCGAGCGGACTCGTGCGAGCGAGATCGTTCATGCGCCACCTCCCGCCTTCTGACGCGCGTTGTCCGGATCGTGGATCGGCAAGGCGACGGCACGCGCGCCGAGGCCGCGACGACGTGCACGCCGTCGATCACGAGTGCGTCGAGATCGCCCTCGGCGGCGCCGGCGTGCGGGCCCTGTTCGCGGAGCTGACGGAGACGGATCCCGAGCAGTTCGGCGCGGGTGCATTCGTGCCCGTGGTCGCCGGCCCCGAATGCTGGCTGCGTGCGCTGCCGGCGCCGCACGCGCACTGGCGCGTGTGCTGCGCGCCGGCCGACGCGACGTTCGCGTTCGGCACGCTGCTCGCCCTCGTGCGCGAGGCCGGCGGCGCGCCGTTCGGCGACGCGGATTACGTCGCCGCCGCACTCGCGCGCTGATCCCGCCTCAGGTATTGCGGCCGGGCAGGGCCTCGTTGCGGCTCGCCCGGATCTCCTCCGCCCGCGCCTGTGCCACGGTCGGCGAGGTGTAGACCTCGGCCTCGAACAGCACGAGCGGCTTCGTGCGATCCGCGCAGAGCTGGCCGACGCACCAGCGCCGGCCTTCCTCGATGCACACCACGACGTAGGCACCCGGGATCGGGCCGTAACGCCGGTTGTTGAGCGTGAACAGGCATTCGCCGAGGTCGTTCAGCCGGTCGGGATCGAGGGGCTTCAGCACGTCGTCCTCGAGCCGGCTGCGCGGCGCCGCCGCCGCGCCGAGCGTGGGTTTGCCGAAAGGCACTTTGTCGTGCTGCAGCGGGGCGGCGCGCGCCGCGGTACGTTTCGTCATGTCCGCCTCCTGCGCTCAGGGCAACGCGCCCTTCTTGAGGAATCCCTTGATCACGTTCTCCATGATGCGCGAGACGTTGTTGTCGTAGTCGTCGTGCGAGAGGCTGCCGCACCAGGCGAGCGAGCCGGGCGCGAACACGGCGCCGTCGTTCGGCGTCTTGTAGTAGATCATGTCGGCCCGGATCATCGGGTTCTCGTCGCCGCCGCCGTAGTAGCCGCGCACCGCGAAGTGGATTTCCTCGTTGACCTGCAGCATGAGATCGGTATGGCCTTCCGAGCGCGCGAGCAGGAAGGCCTCGTGGGGCGTGCCGAACTCGAGATCGTAGCGGTCGATCTCGAGCCCCGCCGCGCCGCCGCCGACGAGACCGAAGTCGCCGATGATCTCGTCCGCGCCGATGCCGGCGAAAATCCATTTGCACTCGGGGCGGTGGCTGTCCGACTCACGGCGGTAATACGTCGAGACGTCGAAGCCGTAGCCCGTGAACGTCAGGCCGCAGACCTTGCTCGGGATGCGCCCGCGCTGCCGCCACATGCCGCCGAACTTGCCGTCGAACGCATTGCTGTACTCGCCGGGATTCGCCGTCCAGGCGCGCGTGCCGGCCTCGCCCTTGCGGACTTCGATGACGTTGCCGTTGTCGGGATGATACTGGCTCACCCAGTAGAAGCCGTCGGCGCCGAGATAGAGCCAGCGGCCGCCGGCCGCCTGATAGGCTTCGTAGGCGTCGATCATGCGTTCCGAGGAATACTCCGGATGACTGCCGGTGAGCACGACGCGGTAGCGCTTCAGGAGCTCGACACCCTCGCGGTCGAGATCCTCGTCGGTGTGCACGTCGAACGCGAAGCCCTTCTGCTCCAGCCAGTCCGTGAGATGGAGATCGGCGTTGAACTGCCAGAGCGAGGGCGAGAGCCAGTGGCGATACTTCGGCCGCATGTTGAGGATGGGCCGCAGGCGCGAGGAATAGCACACGCCGCTGCCGTCGGAGTGCAGCGAGTAGGTCGACAGGCCGTATTCGCGGTGCTCGTTCAGGTACAGGTCCGAGGCGTTCATGATCGGCACGCGGCCGGCGAGCAGCTCCGCGACGACGGAGTTCGTCGCGAGGTTGTCGTTCGAGTACGCCATGTAGCTGTTCGTCGGGATGATGAGCGCGATCTTCGCGGTCGTCGTGCCGCGCGGCGGCCTGACGAAGAACGGCACGTAGTCCTCGGTGGCCGGCGTCGACTCGCCGCCGATGCGCAGCCGCGCGGCATAGACGCCGCTCTTCAGGTTCATCGGGATTTCGAGCGTGAAGTCGCAGTCCCAGCGTGCGTCGTCCACGTCGTCGTCGTGGAAGTGGATCGCGCCGTATTCGTCCGGCGCGTGGTGATAGACGATTTCGTCGCCGCTCCAGTTGAAGCCCGTCATGCCGCGCGCCGGCAGGTTGATCGCGAAGCCGTGGAGCAGGTTCGGCGAGGTATCGATGATCTGGCAGGACGCGATGTGCTTCGTGATGTTCGCCTGGAAATCCCAGGCGCCGACGACCGCGGCCCGCAAATCGGCCGGGCAGGACTTGAAGCCGCGCGCCAGCGCCTCGATCTCGTGCTTGCTCAGGGCACGGGCGGAGAGGCGGGGCCGATCGATCTTGCCGTTGTAGGTGAGCGTCTGCCGGGGCAGTTCGACGGGTGTCGTCGCTTCGCGATAGTGCGCGCCGCAGATGTGCCGGCCCGAGGCCGCCTGCGCGGTCGCGGCCGCCATCAGGAGCGGCGCCGCCGTCGCGGCCGGTCCGTTCGCGCACTTGCCCTTGACGATCGCGGTCGTGTCCGACGCAGGATGCAGCAGCGCCATGCCGAGGCCGCCGTTCGCGGACGTGACGACGGGCTCCTGGTAGAGCGTGAGCGCGCCGCTCGCGGCGTCGTAGGAGGCGGCGGCGAGATACCACACCTTGCGCAGCAGCTTCTTGCCGCTCGAGAGCGTCGTGACCTTGCCCTTCGCGTCGCCGATATCGACGGCGAGGCAGCCGTTCTCGTCGATGAACAGGCCGTAGCCCTTGTTCCTGCCCTCGAGCCATTTCGTCACGAGGCCCTGGCGACCTTTGTCGGGCGTCGTCGGGAAGATGAACGCCTGCAGCGTGAAGCTTGCGCAGTGCATGCGCGCGTCGTCCGGGATCACGATGTACGAGCCGCCGTGGATGCGCTGGTTACGGCCGGGATAGCGGCCGTTGCACTTCGTCTTCAGGACCTCTTCCTTGAAGCCCGGGCCTTCCGGATTCGTGTCGCCATGGATGAGGCGCACGATCGTCGCCTCGAATTCTTCGTTCTTCTCGGAATTCACGTAGAACCGGACGGAATCACCCGGATGCGCCGAGTACTTGTCGCTGTAACCCGTTATCCGCAACATCGTCGAACCCTCCTTGAGCGTCCCGTGCCTGCCGGGCCGCTGTGCATGAGTTGGAGATTTACGCAGACCCGGCCCGACGCGTCAGGCCATCTCGTGTCCGTAGCGTGCGAGGAGCTCGCTGATGCGTTTGAGGAAGATCGCGTGCTCGCAGGCATCCGTCGACGGGTAGGAGCCCGCCAGCACCCGAACGGGCTTGCCGCGGACGCCGGAGACGATACCAATGCGGTAGTCCGCGTGCGGCGTGATGACGATCGTGACGTACTTGCCGGCCTGCGGCGCGCGACGCAGCTTGTCGAGGACGCGCTGCAGCTCCGGGCTGTGCTGCACGGCCGCGGCGCCGGCGAGGCCCGGCTTGCCGATCGGATTGTCGCGATGTTCCGCGATGAGGCGCTCGCGCATCGCCTTGTCGGTGAGGAGCGGCAGCACGTGCGTGCGCGTGATGAACTCGTCGGTATCGGTGTGGCTCTGGTTGAGCTGTACCCCTGTGAGCTTCTTTCCCATAAGTCCCCCCATGGACCATGCCTTGGATCAGGAGCGAATGACCGGCGCAGAGGCGGCTTGCGACGAGCGCCGGTAGAGACGACGGAGTGGCCTGAAACCTCCCGTGGCAGTCGTTGGGTGGTTTCCTGTAGCGCAACAGTGCTGAATATCATTACACTCGCCGGACGCCTCTGTCTACACGGCGCTTGCACACCGTTCCCGATCCTCGGGACGGTGCGGCGCGCACCGTCCGGATCACTCGAGCGTCGCGTTCTCTGGAGGGTAGACGATGAACACCAGCAGGCGGATCGGCAGCTTGATGAACTGCTCGGGGCCGTGCGGCACCTGAGCGTTGAACGTCAGCGTGTCGCCCGGGGTCAGCAGATAGGTTTCCTGGCCGTGGCGATACTTCATCCTGCCCTCGAGGATGTAGAGCATCTCGGTGCCCGGGTGTTTGAAGGCGGGAAAGACTTCGCTCTCGTCGGAGAGCGTGACTTCGAAGGGATCGAAGAACTTGCGCGGTCCGCGATCGTAGTGCAGGAGCTTGTAGATATGCCCCTTCTTCGTGCCGCGCCGGACGATCTCCATGCCCTGGCCGCTCTTGACGAGCTGCGCGCCGCCGCGCGGCGTGTCGAGCTCGAGGAAGAGATTCGAGAGCGTCTCACCGAGCGCTTTCGCGATCCGGCGCAAGGTCTCGATGCTCGTCGCGGTCTGTCCGTTCTCGATTTTCGACATCATGCCGCGACTCACGCCGGCGCGGCGCGCGACCTCGGCGCTGGTGAGATGGTGGCGCAGGCGGAGATTGTGAATGGCGGTACCGATGTACTGGTCGAGCGCCCGATCGTGCTCTGGCGGCGCTTCCTTGCGACGCGTCTTCGCCGTCGTCTTCTTCCTGGGTGTCACGCACGGATCCTCTGGTCGTCGATCGCCGCGTACTCTAGCACGCGATGCACTCTTGCCGGGCGCGCAGGCGTCACCTGACATGACGGGACAGGCTGTGGACGCGACGCGAACGGGAGGCTGTCTGTGCGGCGCGGTGCGCTATGCGCTGAGTGGTCCCTTGCGCGACGTCATCGCCTGTCATTGCCGGGAATGCCGGCGACAGACCGGGCACTATCTCGCGGCGACTGCCGTGAAGCGCCGGTACTTCGCGCTCCTACGAGACGACGGACTGCGCTGGTATCAGTCCTCCGCGATCGCGCGTCGCGGCTTCTGTGCCGCGTGCGGCTCGACGCTGTTCTGGGATGCGCCCGCCTATCCGCATCTCGCGATCGCGGCGGGCAGTCTCGACGACGACGCGGGGCTGCGGCTCGTGGTGCACATCTTCGTGGAGGAATGCGGTCACTACTACACGCCCGGTGACGGTGCGCGGACGGTGCGCGGACGCGATCACGGCCTCGCCGTTCCGGAGTAGGCGGAGCGCGCGCAGCGGCGTTGACAAATTTTCCGGAACACGCTTACCATCGGGAAACCGTGTTTCATCCCATTACACGCGCTTGGCGGAGAGTTCGACATGGCCCTTCCGACACGAGTGAAGTATCTGGTGATAGGCGCCGGCATCCACGGCCTCAGCACGGCGTGGCAGCTCGGTGCCGCGCTGCGGGCTTCGGGGCGGGGTTCCGGCGCGGACATCCTGGTGGTGGACAAAGGTGGTATCGCGTCGGGGGCCTCGGGTATCGCCTGCGGCGTGATCAGGAACAACTACTTCCAGCCGGCCATGCGGCTGCTCATGGCGCACAGCGTCGCGATCTGGGAGACCGACCCCGCTGCGTTCAGCTATCACCCCGTCGGCTACATGCAGATCAGTCCCGAGGTGATGCACCGGGACGTCGCCTCGATCTACGAGCAGCAGAAGGCGATCGGCTACGAGTCCGTGTTCATCGAGGGTGAGGCGGACTGCACGCGCTACATGCGCGGCCTGCTGGACGACTGGCAGGCGAAGAACATCACCTCCGTGCTGCACGAGAAGCGCGGCGGCTATGCGAACAACACGAAATCGATATACGCGCTCGCCGCGCGCGCCGAGGCGGAGGGCGTGCGCATCGTCACCGGGCTCAAGGTCACCGGGTTCCGGCGCGACGCCTCGGGCAGCGTCGCCGCCGTCGTCACCGAGCGCGGGGACATCGGCTGCGAGATGGTGATCGTCGGCGCCGGGCCCTGGGTCAAGCAGATCTGGGACATGCTCGAGCTGCCGCGCACGATCGCCATCAAGGGCCGTGACGGGCGCGTCCACGAGAACGTGCCGATGTGGGTGTACTGGAGCCTGCAGGAAGGCACGCTCGGCGTCGACCCCATGCTCCAGCGCACGAACGCGGGCGGGATGCCGCCGGTGATCCACGTCGATACCGACGCGCCGCTGTATTCGGACGTCGACGGCTCGCTCATCACGGACCGGCTCTGGGGGCTCTACTACAAGCCCGATTTCAATTTCGGGGGCATCCAGGGCGGCGCCATGCCGTACAAGATCGATACGCCGGTCGACGAGGTCGCGGTCGATCCCTACGGACCGGAGTCACCCGATTTCGTGGTCGGCGCCGAGTTCGCCCACATGTGGTGCTCGGCCCTCGCGTTCTGCCAGAAGCGCTTCGAGGGCCGGATGGATCTCTTCAAGAAGGAACCCTCGGGCGGCATCGGCTGCTTCACCGCCGACAGCTTCCCGGTGATCGATCGCTTCCGCGACAACGTCTACGTCATCGCCGACTCGAATCACGGCTACAAGATGATCGGGATCGGCAAGCTCGTCGCCGACGACATCCTCGGCCGCGGCGACGAGCTGCTGCGCCCGTTCCGATTCTCGCGCTTCGCGGCCGGTGAGCTGCACCCGCTGTCGAACAGCCCGTTTCCGTGGAGTTGATCGTGGCGCGGTGTCCGGCACGGGACGCCCGCCGCGCTGCCGACAGAAGATGACGAACAGGGGACCACAACACGCTGCGGAGGATAGCCCACATGACTGATCTCGAAATGCACGTCAAGGCGCCAGGCAGGGCGGAGCTTGTCAAGGAAGTCCGTTCGACGATCGATGCACTCGGCATCCAGTACATCTACTACCAGTTCGTCTCGGTGACCGGCCGCATCGTCGGCAAGGGCGTGCCCGCGGATCACTGGGAGTCGGTTGCCGAGCGCGGCTTCCAGCTCGTCTACGGCGCGACGGCGAATCTCTTCGTCGACCGTCACCGCAATTACATCGGTTACGGACCCGAGGCGTCCGAGCTCGTCGGCATACCCGATCCGGAAACCTTCGTGCAACTGCCGTGGGACAAGCGCGTCGCGCGCGTCTTCTGCACCTGCTTCCGCAACCGCGAGGAACGCGAGAATCCCGGCGGACACCTCACGTCCGACTGCCGCGGCAATCTGCGCCTCCACCAGCGCGAGTTCGAAGCCGCGCACCAGGGTCTGCACCTGCGCCACGGCTGCGAGCCCGAGATGATGTGGTTGAAGCGCGGCCCGGACGGCGGGACGGCGGGCGGCTACACGAAGCCGAACTGCTACCACATCGATCAGTTCGAGGCGCTGCGCCCGGTGTTCCTAAAGGTCATCGAGTATTCGCGCGCCATGGGCCTCGACATGATCCAGGGCGACCACGAGGACGCGCCGGGTCAGCTCGAGCTGAACTTCATGTTCGACGATGCGCTGCGCACCGCGGATCGGCTCACGACGTATCGCCAGATCTGCGCGCAGGTCGCCCGCGAGCACGATCTCATCGCCTGCTTCATGACGAAGCCGTTCATGGGCGTCTCCGCTTCGGGCTGTCACCACAATCTCTCGTTGTGGCGCGGCGGTGCGGAGCACGTGAACCGGCTCGGACAGTCCGAGCTGCCCGGCCAGGCCCACAACTTCACGTATCGCAAGGGCGGGGAGAACCTGTTCCTGCCGCTGCCCGGCGAGCGCAAGCCGGGGCCCGTCGGCCTGAACTGCATCGGCGGCGTGATCAAGCATTTGCCGGCGCTGACGGCGATCGGCTCCAGCACCGTCAACTCCTATCGACGGCTGTGGGACACGGGCTTCTGGGCGCCGGTGTTCGCGGACTGGGGCTATCAGAACCGCACCTGCGCGCTGCGCATCTCGGCGCCGGGACGCTTCGAGTACCGCTCGGTGGATTCCATGGTGAATCCCTACCTGATGGCGAGCGCGCTGCTCCGCGCGTTCGACGACGGCATCACGTCCAACATCGATCCGGGCGAGCCGGAGGAACGCAACATCTACCAGGCCATGGAAGCCGGCAAGCTCGTGAAGAAGCTGCCCATGTCGCTCGGCGAGGCGCTCGGCGCGCTCGAGCAGGACGAGGTGATCCGCAGCGCGCTGCCGGACGAGATGTATCGCGTGTTCATGCATTACAAGCGCGACGAGTGGGAGAAGTTCATGTCCACCGTCACGGACTGGGATACCGGTACCTACCTCGACTATCTGCCCTAGAGGATCAGAACCATGTGCGGAATCGCAGGACTCATCCATCGCGATGGTGCCGCCGACATCGGCGGCGAGATGACGGCCATGCTGCGCTCGCTCGCGCACCGCGGCCCGGACTCGACGGGCTTCGCGCTGTACGGCGGCCCGGTGGGTTCGACGCTCGTGATGCGGTTGAAGCTCGCCGAGCAGGAGGAGGCGCGCCGCAGCTTCGATCTGCGCCGCAGGCTGCCGGAGCGCAAGGCCACTGTCGATCAGCGCATCGCCGAGCTCGGCGGCAAGGTGCTGTCGGCGGAAGCCGTCACCGAGTACGCCTATCGCTACACGCTCAGCTTCGACGGTGATCGCCGCCGCTTCGCGGATTACCTCGAAGACGTGGAGGGTGTGGAAATCCTCTCGCTCGGCACCGCGCTCGAGCTCATCAAGGATCTCGGCGTCGCGACGGAGGTCGCGGAGCAGTACCACCTCGGCGGCTTCCGCGGCACGCACGCCATCGGCCACACGCGCATGGCCACGGAGTCCGACGTCGACATCCGCTCGGCGCATCCGTACTGGGCCTATCCGTTCGCGGACATCTCCGTCGTCCACAACGGCCAGCTCACGAATTATTGGAAAGGGCGCCGCGCGCTCGAGCACAAGGGCCATCGCTTCGTCTCGAACTGCGACTCCGAGCTGATCGCGGTCTATCTCGCCGACAAGATGAGCGACGGTATGCCGCTCGAGGATGCGATGCGCCAGTCGGTCTCCGAGCTCGACGGCGTGTTCACCTATCTCGTGGCGACGGCGGACAGCCTCGGCATGGCGAAGGACACGATGGCGGCGAAGCCGATGGTCCTCTACGAGAGCGAGAAGTTCATCGCGCTCGCCTCCGAGGAAGTCGCGATCCGCAGCATTTTCCCGTACGAGATCCCGACCTCCGATCCCTACGAGGACGAGGTGCGGGTATGGAGGAACTGAGCATGGCGAAGACCGCTGCCGCATCGGACATGCACGGTGAACAGCTCACCGGACGCAGCCAGCAACGCTTCTTCAGCGCCGAGGAGGCCGAGGCCTTCCTCTATCCCGGCGCCGCGCAGGTGGACATCTCGAGACGCGCGGACATCGACGCCGCGCCCCTCACCCCGCGCGAGATCAACCTGCGCATCCGTGCGCTCATGAAGGAGGGCTACGGCGACATCACGATCCGCAATTCGGGCGCGAAGCACAGTTGCATCGTCGGCATCCTGAACCGCGTGAACCTGACGGTCGAAGGCAGCCTCGGCTACTTCGCATGCGGACTGCTCGACGGGCCGAACGTGCGCGTCACGGGCCGCGTCGGCTGGTCCTGCGGCGAGAACATGATGAGCGGCACGATCGTCGTGGAGAAGAACGCGGGCTCGACGTTCGGCGCCGCGCTGCGCGGCGGCGATCTCGTGTGCAAGGGTGACGTCGGCGGGCGCACCGGCATCGACATGAAGGGCGGCACGATCATCGTCGGCGGCCGCACCGGCGCGTTCTCGGGCTTCATGATGCAACGCGGCCGGATGATCATCCTCGGCGACGCCGGCAAGAACCTCGGCGACTCGATGTACGACGGCGTGATCTACGTCGGCGGCGCGATCGCGAGCCTCGGCGTCGACGCCGTGCCGGCGGAGCTCACCGCGCTCGAGATCGGCTGGCTCGAGCGCAAGCTCGCGCTCTACGGCATGGAGGCGCCGGGCGGCGTGGCGAACCTGAAGAAGATCGCCGCCGGCAAGCAACTCTGGAATTACGACAACCTCGAGCCGGCGGAAAAGAAGCTGGTGCTCTGAGCAGGAAGGGAGACTGGCATGACAGCGAAGAATGAAATTTCACGCCGGGCGCAGGAAGGCGCGGGCGCGGCCCGCAACCGCTCGATCCTCGGCAGCAGCCCGATCTTCACCCCCGAGGTGATCGACGACATCCACATCAAGGCGGAGCTCGGGCGCTATCGCATGCGCGGCTTCTCGCTGTTCAAGAAGATTCCGTCCTGGGACGACCTGACGTTCCTCCCGGGCACGCTCACGCGTTTCGTGATCGAGGGGTATCGCGAGAAGTGCGTGACCGAGACCGTCATCGGTCCGAAGGCGAAGCGGCCGCTCGTGCTCGACATTCCGATCTACATCACGGGCATGAGCTTCGGCGCGCTGTCCTATGAGGCGAAGATCGCGCTCGCGCGCGGCGCGACGATGGCCGGCACGGCGACGTGCTCCGGCGAGGGCGGCATGATCCCGGACGAACGCCGTTACTCCGCGAAGTGGCTCTACCAGTGCATCCAGTCGCGCTACGGCTTCAATCCTCATCATCTGCAGCTCGCCGACGCCTGCGAGTTCTTCATCGGCCAGGGCTGCAAGGTCGGTCTCGGCGGACATCTGATGGGTCAGAAGGTCACGGACCAGGTCGCGGAGATGCGCTCCCTGCCCGCGGGCATCGATCAGCGCTCGCCGGCGCGTCATCCGGACTGGCTCGGCCCCGACGATCTCGCGCTGAAGATCGACGAGATCCGCGAGGCGACGAACGGCGAGATCCCCATCCAGCTCAAGCTCGGCGCGGCGCGCGTGTACGACGACGTACGGATGGCCATCAAGACCGGACCCGACAGCATCTACATCGACGGCATGGAAGGCGGCACGGGCGCCGGTCCGCACGTCGCGACGGAGGAGACCGGCATTCCCGGGATCGCCGCCATCCGCCAGGCGCGCAAGGCGCTCGACGATCTCGGCAAGTCGGGCGAGATCTCGCTCGTCTACGCGGGCGGCATCCGCAACGGCGGCGACGTCGCGAAAGCGCTCGCGCTCGGCGCCGACGCGGTCGCGATCGGGCACGCCGCGATGATCGCGCTGAACTGCAACAAGGACATTCCGGAAGCGGATTTCCCCGCCGAGATCGGCGTCGAGGCCGGCTACTGCTATCACTGCCACACCGGCCGCTGTCCGGTCGGCGTCGCGACCCAGGATCCCCTGCTGCGCGCGCGCCTCGACCCCGATGCCGCGGCGGAGCGCGTCTACAACTTCCTGCATACGCTGACGCTCGAGGCGCAGATGATGGCGCGGGCCTGCGGCAAGACGAACGTGCACTCCCTCGAGCCGGAGGATCTCGCGGCGCTCACCATGGAAGCGTCCGCGCTCGCGATGGTGCCGCTCGCGGGCACGCAGCACACGGTGGGTCGTCCGGACATGACGCGTTACTAGGAGGCAGCCATGTCGCACAAGATCGTCTCGAAGAGCGCGGCGGAAACCACCCGCCAGCAGGTCATCCGCGAAAAGGAAATCGGTCAGCACATCGGCTACCGCTACGATGTGAATCTCGTGCCGGACTACGCGCGGCTGACGCCGTTCCTGCGCAAGTACATGGAGCTCATGGGCTGGCAGGATCTCAACTGGCTCGAAGACGTCCACCTCGGCTACGAGGAGGGCAGCGCGGCCGTCTTCGATCGCAACGTCAACGGCTGGGTCACGGTGCCCGACGGAATGGTCCTGCCCGAGAACCAGCAGGACCGCGACATGATCGCGCGCGAGCTCCTGATCAAGTTCCAGATGTCGCAACGACATCCGCTCGTGGAGCTGAACCGGACCTACCGGAAGTTCTGATTTTTCCACCGGGGCACGGTGGCCTGCAGGACGCGGGCCCCGGTACAGCCTTCCGTCCGCCGTGCCACACCCCGCCCGGCGGGCGTCGTCATCCGCGCACAGCGAGGCCGCAGACGGCCGGGGAAGCATTCTCTCTGCAGAAGTCCGGTGCGCTCCGGCGCCCGGACGTCACGATCCGTGATCGTCAACGCCATCGAAGCGGGAGGGCTTTACCATGAGCGTTACTTCTACAGATGCCGCGATGCTGACAGCCGCGGCGCCCAGCTTGCATCGCAAGATCAGTTGGACGGGCGCGTTCTGGGTGGCGAGCGGCGTACCGGCCCTCGTGCTGTTCTCGATCGGCGCGATCGCCGCGACCGTCGGACGGCCGGCCTGGGTGGTGTGGACGGTCTCCATCCTCTTCGGGTTCATCCAGGCCTTCACGTACGCGGAGATCGCCGGACTCTTCCCGAGCAAGTCGGGCGGGGCCTCGATCTACGGTGCCGTCGCCTGGGCCCGCTACAACAAGTTCTTCGCACCCGTCTCCGTGTGGTGCAACTGGTTCGCGTGGTCACCGGTGCTCGCGATAGGCTCGGGCCTCACCGCGGGCTATGTCCTCGACCTGCTGTTCCCGGATCCGAACGCCGCGATCAAGACCTGGCAGATCACGCTGCTCAATCTGGGCTTTCTGAAGGACGGGCTGACGCTGCGCATCAACGCGACGTTCTTCCTCGGCGCATTCGCGATGCTGGTCACGTTCCTGATCCAGCACGGCGGCATACTCAAATCGGCACGGGCGACGATGATCCTCGCGGTCGCGGCACTCGTCCCGCTCATGCTCGTCTCGATCGTGCCGCTGCTCACGGGTGACGTGCCAGCCGCGCACTTCTCGCCGCTCGTGCCGCTCGGCGGCACGGGCGAGGACGGCAAGCCGCTCGACGGCGCGTGGAACACGGCGGGCTGGACGCTGATGGCGGGCGGTCTGTTCATCGCGGCCTGGTCGACCTACGCGTTCGAGACCTCGGTGTGCTACACGCGCGAGTTCATGGATCCGCAGCGCGACACGTTTAAGGCGATCCTGTATTCGGGCCTGCTCTGCATCGCCGCGTTCGTGCTCATCCCGCTCGGCTTCCAGGCGAATCTCGGCCTCGACGGCATGCTCGCGCCCGACATCTACAGCGGCATGGGCGTCGCCGCCGCGATGTCGAAGTTCCTCGGCGGCGGCGTGCTGATCGAGAAGATCTTCGTCGTCATGATGATCCTCGCGCTCATGCTCTCGATCATGACGGCGATGGCGGGATCCTCGCGCACGCTCTACCAGGCCTCCGTCGACGGCTGGCTGCCGCGCTATCTGTCCCATTGCAACGACCACGGCGCGCCGACGCGCGCGATGGGCACCGACCTCGTGTTCAACCTGTTCCTGCTGCTGTTGTCCGACTACGTCTTCCTGCTCGCGATTTCGAACGTCGGCTACATCATCTTCAATTTCCTGAACCTCAACGCCGGTTGGATCCATCGTCTCGATCGTCCCCACTGGCCGCGTCCGTGGAAGGCCTCGAACCTGCTGCTCGGGCTCGGTGCCGTCCTCGGCTTCGTGAACATGTTCATCATGGGCATGGGCGCGGGGATCTGGGGTCAGGGCACGCTCATGGCGGGCCTCGTGTTCTCCGCGCTGATCCTGCCCGTGTTCTGGTATCGCCACTACGTGCAGGACCAGGGACAGTTTCCGGCCGCCATGCTCGAGGACATGCATCTCGGGCCGGACGAGGCCGGCGTGCAGACGCGGGCCGGCGTCCTGCCCTGGGTGGCGGTGGCGGGCGGCATCGCGGCCTGCCTGCTCGGGCATACGCTCGGCGCCTGAACCGGCGGGCGCTGCGTAGAGAATTCACGGTCGCCGCGCAGGCCCGCGCGGCGACCGTCTGCTTCCGCCCGATCGCCTCGCCGGCGCCGTCACGGCGCCGGTGGCGGCTTCTTCCTGGCGCTTCTCCGAACTGCGGGACTGTGCCTCGGCACACCGCGGCGCGCATTTCGCACTTCTCGCCCTCGCGCAGGCGAGGGCCCGGTCGTTCAGGCCTCGGCGCCGAGGTCGAACCGCGGGACCAGCGCAGAAGACGAGTGCAGTGCGGAACTCTCGAACGTCCGAGGTTCACGGCGCGTGCCGTGGGTCACCGACTGGGCCCTCGCCTGCGCGAGGGCGACAGGGATCAGCCGCGGCGGAATGCCTCGACTGACCTCGCAGTCGGGAGAAGAACCTCCATTTTTTCCGATTCCTCGAACGCGAGTGCGTCGCGCCAGGAAATAAATCCGTCACCTTTTCCGCGAACGCGAGTCCGTCGCGCCAGGAAATAAATCCGTCACCTTTTCCGATATTTCCCACTCGTCGCCCTCGCGCAGGCGAGGGCCCAGTCGTTCAGCCTCGGCGCCGAGGTCGAACCGCCGGACCCGCGCAGAAGGCGAGCGCGGTGCGGAACGGAGCGCTCGAAAGTCCGGGGTTTACTGCATCTGCCGTGAGTCACCGACTGGGGCCCTCGCCTGCGCGAGGGCGACAGGGATCAGCCGCGGCGGAATGCGTCGACTGACCCCGCAGTCGGGAGAAGAACCCTTTTTTTCGCGCGTCGGATCGGAGCGGGGGCGATCTCGTCCGGCAGCGTGTCCAGTCGCTGTCTGCGTCCTGAAATCGCGCCGCGGCCGCACGACAGCGCGCACTACACACCCGACGCCGTGGCGCGCGAAGACTGCATCCGCCAGAGCCCCGGGAGCCGCGCTTCGCCGCCCGCGACTCCGCCCGGTCCGCGATCGGTGCACAATGCGGCCACCCGCCGGCCGCGCACGCCGGTCGCGTCAATCATTCCACGAGGAGAGCCCCGGTGTCCGACGAGCATCCGATCCGCTTCGAAATCGAGGCCGGCATAGCGACCGTCACGATCGATCGCCCCGAGCGCAGGAACGCGCTGTCGCTCGAAGCCATGGAAGGTCTGACCGACGCCTGGGCGCGCGCCGATGCCGCGCCCGACGTCCGCGCCGTGATCCTCACGTCCGCGGACTGCGGCGTGTTCTGCGCGGGCATGGACTTGAAACAGGTCGCGGAGATGAAGGCCCGCGACGGCATCGATCTGCTGACGCGCGTGCGCGATCCCATGCAGACGCGGATGCGCGCGGTGCAGAAGCCGATCATCGCCGCGATGACGGGCTCGCTCATGGCGGGCGGCATGATGCTGTCCCTGAACTGCGATCTGCGCGTGGGTCTCAAAGGCACGCGCGCCGGCATCACGGAAGTGAAAGTCGGCCGCGGCTCGCCCTGGGCCGTGCCGCTCCTGTGGATGCTGCCGCAGCCGGTGCTGATGGAGATGGTGCTCACCGGCGAGACGCTGCCGATCGAGCGCTTGCACGAATTCGGCTACGTGAACTACCTCGAGGACAGCCCGGACGCGGTGCGGGCGCGGGCATTGCAGCTCGCCCGCGCGATCGTCGAGGGCGCGCCGCTGTCGGTGAAGGCGGCGAAGGCGAGCGTGCTCGCGGCGATGGATCTCGGCTGCCGGAAGGGCTTCGAGGCGGCGCTCGGGATCTACGCGGAAGTCTACGCGAGCGAAGACGCGATCGAGGGACCGCGCGCGTTCGCGGCGAAGCGCAAGCCGGTGTGGCAGGGGCGCTGAAGGGGCAGTCTGCCAGTCAGGTTATTGATCTTCGAGTGCGCCATTCGTCGAGCCCCGGCAGAAGCCCGTCGCCCTCGCGCAGGCGAGGGCCCAGTCGGTGACCCTCGCTGCTTGCAGTGAACCGCGATGCTTTCGAGTGATCGATTGCACGCTGCACCGGGGATTCATGCCGGTCCCGTGGTTCGGCCGGAACGCCGAAGCTGAACGACTGGGCCCTCGCCTGCGCGAGGGCGACAAGTGGAAAGGAAAGCGCCGCATCGTGCCTAAGGAAGCTCTGAATAAGTTCAGAGCTTCCTGCGGCACAGGGATGTGCCGCCGTGAACAGTGGCGTAAGCCATTGTTCACGGGAGGCCGGCAAGAACCACGCTTCTTGCCGGCCGCGCCCTGAAAAGTCCAGGATGGACTTATTCAGAGCTTCCCTAGGCGAGTCGCCCCGAATAGATTACCCGCTCCGCGCCCGTTCCCGCCGCGATGCGCCCGACGGTGAACACCGTTTCACCCTGCGCTTCGAGCGTCTTCGCGAGCGCCGCGGCCCCGGCGGCCGGCGTCACCACGAGCATGCCGAGGCCGCAGTTGAACGTGCGCAGCATCTCCGCTTCCGCGACCGGACCGTGATCGCGCAGCCAGCGGAAGAGCGGCGGCAGCGACCAGCCCGCGAGATCGATGTGCGCGACGACGCCGTCCGGCAGCACGCGCGGCAGATTGTCCGTGATGCCGCCGCCGGTGATGTGCGCGAGCCCGCGCACGTCGTGGTGTGCGAAGGCTTCGAGCAGCGGCTTGACGTAGATGCGGGTCGGCACGATGAGCGCATCGCCGAGCGTCCTGCCGCCGACGTCGACGGAGTAATCGCCGCCGTCATTCGCGACGATGCGGCGGACCAGCGAATAGCCGTTCGAGTGCACGCCGCTGGAGGCGAGACCGAGGATCACGTCGCCGGGCGCGATGCGGCTGCCGTCGATCACTTTCGATGCTTCGACGACGCCGACGGTGAAGCCGGCGAGGTCATAGTGCTTCGCGGCATACATGTCCGGCATCTCGGCCGTCTCGCCGCCGAGCAGCGCGCAGCCCGCGAGCCGGCAGCCTTCGGCGATGCCGTTGATGACGGTCGCCGCGGTGTCGACGTCGAGCGCGCCGGTCGCGAAGTAGTCGAGAAAGAACAGCGGCTCCGCGCCCTGCACCACGACGTCGTTCACGCACATCGCGACGAGATCGATGCCGATCGTGTCGTGACGGTCGAGATCGATCGCGATTTTGAGCTTCGTGCCCACGCCGTCCGTGCCCGAGACGAGGATCGGATCGACATAATCCTTCGCGGCGAGGCGGAACAGGCCGCCGAAGCCGCCGAGTCCGCCCATGACGCCCGGCCGGGCCGTCGCTTTCGCCGCGGGTTTGATGCGATCCACGAGCGCCGCGCCTTGATCGATGTCGACGCCGGCGTCGCGATAGGTCAGTGTCTTTTTCGGTTCGTCGTGCATGGGCGTCATGGTAAGGGGCGGTCCCGGGACGGTAAAGGAGCGCACCGCCGCCCACGCGCCTTGACTCCGGGAAAGCCTTTCGCATAGCGTGCCCCGCATGATCCGCCGCCGCATCCTCACCGTCGCGCTCGGTCTCGGCCTCGGCCTCGGCGCGGCCGCCGAAGCCGCAAGCGTCGCGAACCTCTACCGGGCGATCGTTCCCATCGCGGACAAATCCGACGCCGAAGTGCAGCGCGCGACCGCTCAGGCGCTCGAGAACGTGATCGTGAAGCTCACGGGCTCCAGCGGCGCGCCGCGCGACGGCCGTGCGCGTGCGCTCCTCGCGAAGGCCGCGCGCTACGAGAGTCAGTTCGGTTTCGAGCGGCCGGAAGGACCCGGCGGTCCGCTCGCGCTGCGTGTCGATTTCGATCAGCGCGCGCTCGCGCAGGCGCTGCGTCAGCAGGGCCTTCCGGTGTGGGGCCACCAGCGGCCCGAATCCCTGCTCTGGCTCGTCGTGACGGACGCGAACGGCCGCCACATCGCGGGCAGCGACGAATACCAGCCCGCGCTGGAGGCCATCCAGGATCGCGCGCAACAACGCGGCCTGCCGCTCGTACTGCCGCTGCAGGACATCAACGAGACGCAGCTCATCGCCTCCGAGAAGACCGGTCCCGATCTCGATCAGGCGCTGCTCACGCAGTCCGAGCGCTACGGCGCGCCGGCCGTGCTCATCGGCCAGATCACCCAGACGACCGATCAGCAGTGGGACGCGCGCTGGACGCTGAAGATCGAAGAGGAGTCCATGGACTGGAAGCGTCACGGCGAGACGATCGAAGCGGTGCTCGCCGACGGTGTCGACGTGCTCGGCGATGCGCTCGGCCGCCGCTATGCGAACGTCGCGCAGGCGAGCGGCGAGGTCGCCGCGGGCGAGCTCACGGTCGAGGGCGTGAACACCGTCGAGGACTATGCGCGCGCGCTCGATTATCTGCGCAGCGTCGATGCCGTCTCGAAGGTCTCGGTGCGCCGCGTGCTGCCCGGGAAAGTGGTGTTCAAGCTCGATGCGCACGGCGGGCTCGCGGCGGTCGCGGGCGCGGTACAGTTCGGCCGCGTGCTGCTGCCGCTGCCGGGCATCGCGGACGCCTATCAGCTCGCGCCGCGCGAGGGGCAGTAGATGGGTCTGACCGATTCCCAGAAATGGCTCGTGCTCGCGACGTTCGGGGCCACGGGCTTCCTGCTCTACGTGCTCGCGCCGATCCTCACGCCTTTCCTCGTCAGCGCGCTGCTCGCCTATCTCGGCGATCCGATCGTCGATCGCCTGCAGAGACTCGGCCTGCCGCGCGCGGGCGGCGTCGTGATCGTTTTCGCGGTGATGCTGATCGCGGCCATCGTCGGCCTCTTGTTCCTGCTGCCCGCATTGCAGAAGCAGATCGTCGCGCTGATCGGCCGGCTGCCGGATTTCATCGACTGGGTGGAGCAATCCGCGCTGCCGTGGGTCACGACGCGCTTCGGCCTCGACCCGCAGATGATCGACATCGCGGCGCTCAAGGAGGCCGCGACCGCGCACTGGCGCGAGATCGGCAACGTCGCGAAGAATCTGCTGCTGAACCTCGGCCGCTCCGGCCAGCTCATCTTCGCCTGGGTGGCCTACGTGCTGCTCGTGCCGGTCGTGACGTTCTATCTCATGCGCGACTGGGACGAGCTCGTCGCGGCCGTGAACGAACTGCTGCCGCGGCGCATCGCGCCGAAAGTCGCGCAGATCGCCCGCGAGATCGACGCCGTGCTCGCCGAGTTCCTGCGCGGGCAGCTCACGGTAATGCTCGCGCTCGCGGTCATCTATGCCTCGGGGCTCTGGCTCGTCGGACTCGATCTCGCGTTCGTGGTCGGGGCGATTGCCGGGCTCGTGAGCTTCGTGCCCTATCTCGGCGTCATCGTCGGCGTGATCCTCGCCGGCGTCGCCGCGGTGCTGCAGTTCCACGATCTGCCGCACCTGCTCGGTGTCGCCGCCGTCTTCGCCGTCGGCCAGACCGCGGAGGGCATGGTGCTCTCGCCGCTCCTCGTCGGCGATCGCATCGGGCTCCATCCCGTCGCCGTCATGTTCGCGGTGATGGCGGGCGGTCAGCTCTTCGGTTTCTTCGGCATCCTGCTCGCGCTGCCGGTCGCGGCGGTGATCGTCGTGCTGCTCCGGCATTCGCGCGATCAGTACAAGAGCAGCATGCTCTACGCCCATAGTGACGCCACTCATGACGAGCTCGCTCCGCCAGTTGACCCTGGCGCTCTACCATAATCCGCGCGCCGAGTTCGCGAGCTACCACGCCGGGCCGAATGCCGAAGCGCTCGCGGCGATGGTGCGCTGGGCGGACGAGACCGTGCCGTGGTACGTCTATCTCTGGGGCGGGCCCGCGACCGGCAAGTCGCATCTGCTGCAGGCGGCGCTGCGGCTCGCCGGCAACGCCGAGCGTACGACCATGTACGTGCCGCTCGCGGAGGTCGTGACGCACGGGCCGGGCGTGCTCGAAGGTCTGGAGACGATCGACGTCGTGTGCATCGACGATCTCGACGTCATCGCCGGCCGCCGCGACTGGGAGCTCGGGCTGTTCGTGCTCTTCAATCTTCTGCACGCCGCCGGCCGTGCGCTCGCGGTGAGCGCGAAGGCCGCGCCCGCCGCCCTGCCGTTCGTCCTGCCCGATCTCGCCTCGCGCCTGAGCTCGGGTCTCGTCTATCAGTTGAAGGAGCTCGACGACGCGGCGAAGGCCGCCGCGCTGCAGGCCGCGGCGCAACGCCGCGGCATGGCGCTGCCGGACGTGGTGACGACTTACCTGCTGCGCCGCCTGCCGCGCGACATGACGGCGCTGCTCGGCGCGCTCGAGACGCTCGACCGTGCCTCGCTGAGCGCGGGCCGGCCCGTGAGCGTGCCTTTCGTGCGCGAGACGCTGAAGCTGGATGACGAGGCGCCGTAGGTTGCCGTAATCGAGGTTCTGCCAATCGCGCGGGAGCTCCACGCAGAGGTCGTCCCGGCGAAGGCCGGGACCCAGCGGTTATCCCCGGCAATGAGATCGAAGCAGAACGTCTGCGACAGGGCCTTCTTCGACCGCCCGCACGTCGGGCTTCCTTCGTCAGCCCGACCTACTTCAACTTGCCCGCGATCCCCGCTCGGCGTTTGCCGAGCGCTCATAGGATGTGCCGACGCAGGAGGCGCATCGATCGCGTATCGAGCAGAACGTCTGCGACAGGGCCTTCTTCGATCGCCTGCACGTCGGGCTTCCTTCGTCAGCCCGACCTACTTCAACTTGCCCGCGATCCCCGCGAGGCGTTTGCCGAGCGCGACGCAGAGCTCGCGCTCGTGCTCCGTCAGCTCCCTCTCGTCGCGGAGCCCGGCGTGATGGCTCGCGCCGTAGGGCGTGCCGCCGGCCGTGGTGTCGGCGAGCGCGGATTCGCTGTACGGCAGGCCGACGATCACCATGCCGTGGTGGAAGAGCGGCAGCATCATCGAGAGCAGCGTCGTCTCCTGGCCGCCGTGCAGGCTCGCCGTCGAGGTGAACACCGCGGCCGGCTTGCCGATGAGCGAGCCCGAGGCCCAGAGATCCGACGTCGTGTCGAGAAAGGCTTTCAGGGGCGCGGCCATGTTGCCGAAGCGCGTCGGCGAGCCGAGCGCGAGCCCGTCGCACTCGCGGAGATCGTCCTTCGTCGCATAGGGCGGGCCGCTCTCCGGCACGGCGTCGGCCGGCGCGCCGAGCGGCGGCACGGTGCGCAGGCGCGCGGCGGCCCCGGGCATGAGCAGGATGCCGCGCGCGATCTCGTTCGCCATCCGGCGCACGTGGCCGTGACGGCTGTAATAGAGCACGAGGATTTCCGCCATGACTCAGCCGAGGATCGCGAGCACGTTCTGCGGCGGGCGGCCGAGCGCGGCGCGCCTGCCGTGCACGACGATCGGCCGCTCGATCAGCACCGGATGCGCAGCCATCGCCGCGATGATATCGGCGTCCGATGTCTCCGGATCGTCGAGCCCGAGCGCCTGGTACGGCGCCTCGCCCTTGCGCAGCAGGGCGCGCGGCGCGATGCCGAGCCGCTTCACGAGATCGGCGATGGTCGCTGCGTCCGGCGGCGTTTTCAGATAGTCGACGATCTCGGGCTCGATGCCGCGAGCGTTCAGCAGCGCGAGCGTCTCGCGCGACTTCGAGCAGCGCGGATTGTGGTAGATAATGGTTCGCACCGGGCATCCTCCTCAGCATTCGACGGCGACGCGCCGGCGAGCGCGTAAAGCATATTGTCGATTCGCCGTTCAGGCGAGCCCGGAGCCATTTCGTCGCACGCGAGGAAGCCATGCGTTCGAGCCTGCCGCACATCGGGACCATCGCCACGCTCTGCGCGGGGCTCGCGGCCTTGGGTACGCTCACGGCCGCCGTGCCCGCCGCGGATTCGGCGGCGGTGCGTCTCGCCGTCGCGGTGCGCGACGTCGACGCCGCGGCGCACGCCGGCGCGCTCTGGTTGCACACCCGCGAACGCCTCGCGGCCGCACGGCGTGCGTTCGCCGCGGGCGACACCGCGCTCGCCGCCCGGCTCGCCGCGGCGGCGGATGCCGAAGCCCGGCTCGCGCTCGAACAACACGCACTCGAATCCGCCCGCTATCGCCTTCGCCGCGCCCGCGAGCTCGGCGTGACGCCACCCGCCGCGCTCGAAGCCGCGATCGCACGGCGCGACGGCCGCGCGGCCGCGGCGGCTGCCGCGCGACTCGGGCCGCTGCCGTGAGCGCCGGGCCGGGCGCACGTCCGGACGCGGGGCTGCGCCGCGCCCGGACGTTCGTGCGCTTCGTCGCGGCCGAGTTCGATCGCGATCGCTGTCTGTCGGCCGCCGCGGCGCTCACGTATACGACGCTGCTGTCGCTCGTGCCCTTGTTGACGGTCGTGCTGATCGCGCTCGCCGCGTTTCCGGCGTTCGCGGAATGGCGCGGCCGCATCGAGGACTTCGTGTTCCAGAATTTCGTGCCGGCGCTCGGCAGCCAGGTCCAGCACTACCTGAGCGAATTCGCGGCGAAGGCCTCGGGACTGCGCGCCATGGGGATCGCATTCCTCGTCGTGAGCGTGCTCGGCCTGCTCGCGACGATCGAGGCCACGTTCAACGTCATCTGGCAGGTCGAACGCAGGCGCCCGATCGGCCAGCGGCTCCTCGTCTACTGGGCGCTCGTGACGGTCGGCCCCGTGCTCATCGGCGCGAGCATCGCGGCGACGTCCTATCTCGCCTCGCTGCCCTGGCTGACGAAGGCGGGCGACGCGATCGGCGCCGATCTCGAGTTGTTGCGCTATCTGCCGTTCGCGTTGAGCGCGATCGCGTTCACGCTGTTCTACAAGCTCGTGCCGTATCGCCCCGTGCCGCTGCGGCACGCGGTCGCGGGCGGGGCGACGGCGGCCGTGCTCTTCGAGCTCGCGAAGCACGGTTTCGCGTTCTACGTCACGCGTTTCCCTTCGGACGAGGCGATCTACGGCGCGTTCGCGACAATCCCGATCTTCCTGCTCTGGATCTATCTCTCGTGGTGCATCGTCCTGCTCGGCGCGGAGATCACCGGTTGCCTGATGGCGTTTCCCGCGACGCTCGCGCGCCATGCCACCGGGCTCTACGATCATCCGCTCTATTGCGCGTTCCGCATCCTCGCCCGGCTCTACGGCGCGCAGCAGCGCGGGGCGCCGCTGCCCGAGCTCGCGCTCTGGCAGCTCGAGCACCGGCTCGGCTACCAGGCGATCAGCGGCGTGCTCGCGCGCCTCGAACGTGCGCACTGGATCGGCCACGACGACAAGTACCGCTGGGTGCTGTTGCGCGATCTGAACCAGGTCTCCCTGATCGACCTCATGCGCGTCGTGCCGGCGCCGCCGTTCGCGCACGGCGTCGGGGGACACGAAGGCGATGCCGCGGACCTGCGGCTCATCGCCTTGCTCGAGCGCCAGGAGCGCTGGGTGGAAGCGGAGCTCGGGGCGCCGATTGCCGGCCTGATCGTCGGGGACGAGGACGCGTGAGCGAGCGGCGCCGCGGCCCGCATCCCGGCTTGATCGCGCTGCGCGTGGCGCTCGCGGGCGTCGCGCTGCTCGCGGCCTGGTCCTGGCTCCCGCTGCTCGACGCCGAGCCCGTCGCGCGTCTCGCCGAGTATCCCCTCGCGCATCCCGAGGCGCCGGCCTGGGCGCAGTCGTTCGCGATCGTGCACGGCCGCTTCGTATTCGACGCGTTCGCGACACCGCACGAGACGCCGCTCGCGTTCGCCTGTCTGACGGGGATCCTGGTGCTGGCGCCGCTGGCGCTCGTGCTTTCCTTCAGGGACCCGTAGGTCCGTATATGGCCGCAGGCGTAATCGGACGCTCTCGGGGTCTGCTCTCAACGTCCGATTACGCTACGCTACGGACCTACGGATCGGACCCACGAATCGGACGCTGCGTGCCATGCTTCTCTCACGCCGTTATCTCGTCAGCGGACGCGTCCAGGGCGTGTCCTACCGTGCGAACGCCGCGCGCGCCGCGCAGCGGATCGGCGTGCGCGGCTGGGTGCGCAATCTCGACGATGGACGCGTGGAAGCGCTCGCCGTCGGCAGCGCGGAAGAGCTCGCGGAGTTCTACGCATGGCTCCGGCGCGGGCCGCGCTTCGCGGAGGTGACGGACGTCGCGGTGTTCGAAGAGCCGGCGCAGGTGCACTCGGATTTCGTGATCCGGTATTGACGAGGGCCGGGGTCTGACGCGTGCGGGTAACGCGCGAGCGGGCCGTCCACACGGTTATATCCCGGCTTCCAGAGCGTCGAGCGAAGGGGAATTCCAGCGGCCGAATACCGCGATCGATGCGCCTCCTTCCTCGGTACGTCCTATGAACGCACCTCTCTACGCCCCGAGCTTCGCCTTCAGCACCGCGAGCGCCTCGGCGCGCGGAATGTCCTGCGCGGCGTCGTCCGTGCGGCCCTTGAACTCGACCGTGCCGGCATCGAGACCGCGGTCGCTCATCACGATGCGGCAGGGGATACCGATGAGCTCGAGGTCCGCGAACATCACGCCCGGGCGATCGGCCTTGTCGTAGAACAGGACGTCGAGACCCGCGGCCTTCAGCTCCGCGTACATCTCCTCCGCCGCCTGGCGCAGGCGCTCGGACTTGTGCATGTGGATGGGCGCGACCGCGACCTGGAACGGTGCGATCGAGGCCGGCCAGATGATGCCCTTCTCGTCGTGGTTCTGCTCGACCGCGGCGGCCACGATGCGCGAGACGCCGATGCCGTAGCAGCCCATGATCATCGTGCTCGCAGAGCCCTTCTCGTCGAGCACCGTCGCCTTCATCGCCTCGCTGTACTTCGTGCCGAGCTGGAAGATGTGGCCGACTTCGATGCCGCGCTTGATGTCGAGCGCGCCGTCGCCGTCCGGCGAGGGTTCGCCCGCGACGACGTTGCGCAGATCCGCGAGCTGCGGCTCCGGCAGGTCGCGGCCCCAGTTCACGCCGCGCAAGTGGAAGCCTTCCTTGTTCGCGCCGCAGACGAAATCCGCGAGCACGGCCGCACCGTGATCGACGATGACGGGGATCGCGAGGCCTATCGGGCCGAGGGAGCCCGGGCCGCAACCGATCGCCCTCTCGATTTCGCCGGCCTTCGCCATGCGCAGCGGCGAATGCACGCCCGGCAGGGCCTGGGCCTTGATCGCATTCAGATCGTGATCGCCGCGCAGACAGAGCGCGACGAGCCCGCCGTGCTCGCCCTCGACGACGAGCGTCTTGACGATCTGGGAGGCCGCGACCTTCATGAACGCGCTCACTTCTTCGATCGAGTGCTGGCTCGGCGTCTCCACGACCTCGAGCGCCGTGCCCGGCGCCCGACGCGCCGTCGCGGGCATCGGCGCCGGCACGAGCTCGACGTTCGCGGCGAAGCTGCCCGAGGCGTTGAACGCGATGAGGTCCTCGCCGGAATCCGCGAGCACGTGGAATTCGTGCGACTTCGAGCCGCCAATGTTGCCGGTGTCGGCGAGCACCGCGCGCCAGGAGAGGCCGACGCGGTCGAAGATCCGGCTGTAGGCGCGGTACATCTCCTGATACGTCTCCTCGAGCGACTCGCGCGTGAGGTGGAAGGAGTAGGCGTCCTTCATCAGGAATTCGCGGGCGCGCATGATGCCGAAGCGCGGCCGGACCTCGTCGCGGAACTTCGTCTGGATCTGGTAGAAGTTCGCGGGGAGCTGCTTGTAGCTCTTGATCTCGCGCCGGATGAGGTCGGTGATGATTTCCTCGTGCGTCGGTCCGAGGCAGAACTGGCGGTCGTGACGGTCCTGCAGGCGCAGCAGCTCGGGTCCGTAATACTCCCAGCGCCCCGATTCCTGCCACAGCTCGGCCGGCAGCACGCCGGACATCAGCAGCTCCTGCGCACCGGAGCGGTCCATCTCCTCGCGGACGATGGCCTCGACCCGCCGCAGCACGCGCAAGCCCAGCGGCAGCCAGGTGTAGATGCCCGCCGCGAGCTGGCGGACCATGCCGGCCCGGAGCATCAATTGGTGGCTGATCACCTCGGCATCGGCCGGGGACTCACGGAGCGTGGGAAGCAGCAGGTTCGAGATGCGCATGACACCTTACTTTCAGACTGGGGTTGATACCGGGAGGCGGCATTCTAGCCTGAACTCGGCGCCGCCGGCCCGGAAAACCCCGCGCGGGAGCCGAAAATCCACTCACACCGAGCCTTGACCGTCAATAGGAATCGGCTTACCTTGCTCGGCCTCAAACTGTCGTGCGGAATACAGGCTTCGTGACGATTCTCCGGGCACGAACGCCGCACCAACCTTCGCGCGCCGGCCACAAGCCGGCAGCGAAAGGCTTTTATCAACCTCTATAGAAACAGGAAGGCAGCAATGAGCCAGAAGCTGCGCGGCGCCGAGATTTTCGTGCGTGCGTTGATCGACGAAGGCGTGGAGTTCGTGTTCGGTTATCCGGGCGGCTCCGTGCTCCACATCTACGACGAGCTCTACAAACAAGATCGCCTGAAGCACATTCTCGTCCGCCACGAGCAGGGTGCGACCCACGCCGCGGACGGTTATGCGCGCGCGACCGGCAAGCCGGGCGTCGTGCTCGTGACTTCGGGGCCGGGTGCCACGAACTGCGTGACCGGCATCGCGACGGCGTATCTCGATTCCATCCCGCTCGTCGTCTTCACCGGACAGGTGCCGACGAGCCTCATCGGCAACGACGCGTTCCAGGAAGTCGACTGCATCGGCATCACGCGGCCCTGCGTGAAGCACAATTTCCTCGTCGAGCGCGTCGAAGACCTCGCGATCACGATCAAGAAGGCGTTCTTCGTCGCGGCGTCCGGCCGGCCGGGACCGGTCGTGGTCGACATCCCGAAGGACGTGACCGCGAATTCCTGCGTCTACGACTATCCCGAGACGGTCGAGATGCGCTCCTACAAGCCGACGAGCAAGGGTCATCCCGGGCAGATCAAGAAAGCGGCGAGCATGCTCATGGCCGCGCAGCGCCCGATGATCTACACCGGCGGCGGCGTCGTTCTCGACAACGCGGCGGCCGAGCTCACCCGCTTCACGCGCCAGCTCGGCTATCCGATCACGAACACGCTGATGGGCCTCGGCGCCTATCCGGCGACCGATCCGCAGTTCGTCGGCATGCTCGGCATGCACGGCACCTACGAAGCGAACATGGCCATGCACCACTGCGACGTGCTGGTCGCGATCGGTGCGCGCTTCGACGACCGGGTGACCGGCGATCTCGCGAAGTTCTGTCCCGAAGCGAAGATCATCCATATCGACATCGACCCCGCGTCGATTTCGAAGAACGTGCGCGTGGATCTGCCGATCGTCGGCAGCGTGAGCAACGTGCTCGCCGAGCTCTCGCGTCACATCGACGCGGAGGACTTCAAGCCCGTCGACCGCGCGAGCGATCCCTGGTGGCAGCAGATCCGCGAGTGGCAGAAGCTCGATTGCCTGCACTACGACCGCGCCTCGAAGCTCATCAAGCCGCAGTTCGTGGTCGAGACGCTGTACAAGGTGACGAACGGCGACGCCTACATCACCTCCGACGTCGGTCAGCACCAGATGTGGGCCGCGCAGTTCTACAAGTTCGACAAGCCGCGCCGTTGGATCAACTCCGGCGGTCTCGGCACGATGGGCTTCGGTCTGCCGTCGGCGATGGGCGTCCAGCTCGCGTATCCGGAGTCGCCCGTCGCCTGCATCACGGGCGAGGCGAGCTTCGTGATGTGCATGCAGGAGCTCTCGACCTGCCGGCAGTATTCGCTGCCGATCAAAGTGGTCTGCCTGAACAATCGCTACATGGGCATGGTCCGGCAGTGGCAGGAGTTCTTCTACGATCGCCGCTACTCGCATTCCTACATGGACGCGCTGCCGGATTTCGTGAAGCTCGCGGAGGCCTTCGGCCATGTCGGCTACCGCATCGAGTATCCGGGCGACGTGGAAGGCGCGCTGCGCGAAGCTTTCGCCGCGAAGGACCGCCTCGTGTTCCTCGATTTCATCACGGACCAGACGGAGAACGTCTATCCGATGATCGCGGCCGGCAAGGGCCAGCACGAGATGCACCTCGCGCCGTCCTCGACCTCGGACCGGGAGCTCGCCTGACATGAAACGTCACACGATCTCCATCCTGATGGAAAACGCCGCCGGCGCGCTGTCGCGCGTCGCGGGCCTGTTCTCGGCGCGCGCCTACAACATCGAGTCCCTGTCGGTCGCGCCGACCGAGGATCCGACGGTCTCGCGCCTGACGCTCGTCACGCGCGGTTCGCCGGAGATCATCGAGCAGATCACGAAGCAGCTCAACAAGCTCGTCGACGTGATCCGGCTCATCGATCTCAACGAGGGCAGCCACATCGAACGCGAGCTGCTCATGATCAAACTGCGCGCCATCGGCGGCGAGCAGCGCGACGAGATGATGCGCCTCGTGCAGATCTTCGGCGGGCGCGTCGTCGACGTGACGGAATCGAGCTACATCGTCGAGCTCGTCGGCGACAGCGAGAAGCTCGACGCTTTCATCGAGGCGGTGAGCCCGAAGCGCATCCTCGAAGTGGTGCGCTCGGGCGTCCTCGGCATCCTGCGCGGCACGAAAGCGCTGCGCGCTTGAGCCGACACCGTAACTTCCAAGCATACAAACGGAGTCAATCCTCATGACCATGAACATCTACTACGACAAGGACGCGGACCTCTCGCTCATCCAGCGCCGCCGCGTCGCCATCATCGGCTACGGTTCGCAGGGCCATGCCCACGCGAACAACCTCAAGGACTCCGGCGTCATCGTCGTCGTCGGTCTGCGCGAAGGCTCGTCGAGCTGGGTGAAGGCGGAGCGCGCCGGCCTCGCGGTCGACACGGTGGCCGAAGCGGTGAAGGGCGCCGACGTAGTGATGATCCTCGCCCCCGACGAACAGCAGGGCGATCTGTATCGCGACGACATCGCGCCGAACCTGAAGCAGGGCGCGGCGCTCGCGTTCGCGCACGGTTTCAACATCCACTTCGGCCAGATCTCGCCGCGCGCGGATCTCGACGTGATCATGATCGCGCCGAAGGGCCCGGGCCATCTCGTGCGCTCGACCTACCAGCAGGGCGGCGGCGTGCCGAGCCTGATCGCCGTCCACCAGGACAAGTCCGGCCAGGCGAAAGCGATCGCGCTCGCTTACGCTTCGGCGAACGGCGGCGGCCGCGCGGGCGTCATCGAGACCTCGTTCCGCGAAGAGACCGAGACCGATCTCTTCGGCGAGCAGACCGTGCTGTGCGGCGGCGCGACCGCGCTCATCCAGGCCGGCTTCGACACGCTCGTCGAGGCGGGCTACGCGCCGGAGATGGCGTACTTCGAATGCCTGCACGAGCTGAAGCTCATCGTCGACCTCATCTACGAGGGCGGCATCGCGAACATGCGCTATTCGATCTCGAACACGGCCGAGTACGGTGATTTCACGCGCGGCCCGCGCATCATCACCGAGGAGACCCGCAAGGAGATGAAGAAGATCCTCTCCGAGATTCAGAACGGCGAATTCGCGCGCGAGTGGATGGGCGAGAACAAGACCGGCGTGGCCGTGCTGAAGGCGAAGCGTCGCATCGCCCGCGAGCACAAGATCGAGGAAGTCGGCGAGCGCCTGCGCGGCATGATGCCGTGGATCAAGGCGAACCGCCTCGTCGATCAGTCGAAGAACTGAGGCAAGCCCGTCAGCCGGCGGCCGTCACGGCGGCCGCCGGACAATGGGCTCGGGTTCGATTGGCCGTCCGGGCAGCCGCAAGATGGCTGAGCCGTGCGGGGCCGAGTGAACCTGAGCCCATGCTCCCGAAGACACGACCGATACGCCTCCTGCGGCGGCCTCCTGTGAGCGCTTCGGCCGGCGTCTCCTCGCTCCCGGCCCGCGACTTGCGCTAGAGTAGTCGTCAATACCCTTCCAGCGCGGGTGACCGCCATGTCCGATCCGAATCCCGACAATCTCCACGTCCTGCCGCCCCGCGACGAACGCTCGCTGCGTCGGCGCGGCATCTACCTGCTGCCGAACCTGTTCACGACGAGCGCGCTGTTCGCGGGCTTCTATGCGATCGTGGCGAGCATCAACGGCCGCTTCGAGCCGGCCGCGGTGGCCGTCTTCGTCGCGATGGTGCTCGACGGCATGGACGGGCGCATCGCGCGCCTGACGAACACCCAGAGCGATTTCGGCAAGGAGTACGACAGCCTCGCCGACATGGTGTCCTTCGGCGTCGCGCCGGCGATCGTCGCTTATGAATGGGTGTTCTACGAGATCGGCAAGATCGGCTGGCTCGCCGCGTTCATCTACGTCTCGGCGGCGGCGCTCCGCCTCGCGCGTTTCAACGCCCAGGCCGCGACGACGGACAAGAAGTACTTCAAGGGCCTGCCGAGCCCGGCGTCGGCGGCGGTGGTCGCGGGCTTCATCTGGTTCTGCGCGAGCTACGAGCTGCGCAACCACGCGCTGATCGTCGCGCTCACGGTGCTCATCACGGTGGCCTGCGCGCTCCTCATGGTCAGCAACATCCGCTATTACAGCTTCAAGGATCTCGATTTTCACGGCCGTGTGCCGTTCCTGGCGATCTTCGCGGTCGTCATCGCCTTCGGCCTCATCTCCCTGCATCCCGAGGCGATGCTGTTCACGACCTTCCTCTGCTATGCGAGCTCGGGGCCGCTGTTGACCCTCTATCAGTTGCGGCGCCATGCCGGTCGCCGCATGAACGCCGAGGCGAACAAGGACGGCGGTAACCACAAAGGCGCCGCCTGAGCGGGAAAACCCCGGCTTTTTTCCGTTGCCCGCTCCGGGGCGAGCCGGTATAGTGCCGCCCCACAGGCATAGCATCCATGACGCATTCACTTCACACAGCCGTCGATTTCCGCGCCGCTCCCGGTGCGAACGGCTACGCCTGCCTCCCGCTGCTGCTCGCCGGTGCGCTGCTGCCCGTGTAGGGCAGACTACGCACACCTTTTAAATTTCATTACTCTACCCGAATCGACGCTAGCGGCTGGCGGCAGCATTGATCCGTGCCGGCCCGGAGAACTTCCATGACTGACCGTTTGATCATATTCGACACGACCATGCGCGACGGCGAGCAGAGCCCGGGCGCATCCATGACGAAGGCCGAGAAGATCCGCATCGCGAAAGCGCTCGAGCGGCTCAAGGTCGACGTCATCGAGGCCGGCTTCCCGATCGCGAGTCCCGGCGACTTCGAAGCGGTGCAGGCCGTCGCCCGCACCATCAAGGACTGCACCGTGTGCGGGCTCTCGCGCACCGGCGACGCCGACATCGATCGCGCCTACGAGGCCTTGAAGGATGCGCCGTCCTACCGCATCCACACCTTCATCGCGACCTCGCCCATCCACATGGTGAACAAGCTCAAGATGGCGCCGGACGAAGTGCTCGAGGCCGCGATCCGGGCCGTGAAGCGGGCGCGGAACTACACGAACGACGTCGAGTTCTCGTGCGAGGATTCGAGCCGCTCGGAGTTCGAGTTCCTCGCCAAGGTCGTGGAAGCCGTCATCGCCGCCGGCGCGACGACGATCAACCTCCCGGACACCGTCGGCTACGCAGTGCCCGAGCAGTACGGCGCGTTCATCCGCCGCCTCCGCGAGACGGTGCCGAACAGCGACAAGGCCGTCTTCTCCGTGCACTGCCACAACGACCTCGGGCTCGCGGTCGGCAACTCGCTCGCCGCCGTCATGAACGGCGCGCGCCAGGTCGAGTGCACGATCAACGGGCTCGGCGAGCGTGCCGGCAACGCCTCGCTCGAGGAGCTCGTCATGGCGGTGCGTACGCGCAAGGACTACTTCCCCTGCGAGACGCGCATCGAGACGACGGAAATCATGAACTGCTCGCGTCTCGTCTCGACGATCACCGGCTTCCCGGTGCAGCCGAACAAGGCGATCGTCGGCGCGAACGCCTTCGCCCACGAGTCGGGCATCCACCAGGACGGCGTTCTGAAGCACCGTGAGACCTACGAGATCATGCGCGCGCAGGACGTCGGCTGGAATTCGAACCGCATCGTGCTCGGCAAGCTCTCGGGCCGCAATGCGCTCCGCACGCGCCTGAAGGAGCTCGGCATCGAGTTCGCGCAGGAAGCGGACTTCATCGACACCTTCAAGCGCTTCAAGGATCTCGCGGACCGCAAGACCGAGATCTACGACGAGGATTTGCAGGCGCTCGTCTCCGACACCGAGATCTCGGCCGCGAACGAGCGCGTCCAGCTCGTCGCGATGCGCGTGGCGAGCGAGACCGGCAAGACGCCGCAGGCCGAGCTCACGCTCGCGATCGACGGCGTCGAGCACCGCACGGCGTCCGAGGGCGACGGTCCCGTCGACGCGGCCTATCGCGCGGTCGAGGCGCTGATGAAGAGCGGGGTCAGGCTCCAGCTCTACTCGGTGAACGCGATCACGACCGGCACGGATTCGCAGGGCGAAGTGACCGTGCGTCTCGAGCGCGCCGGGCGGATCGTGAACGGCCAGGGCGCGGATACGGACATCATCGTCGCTTCCGTGAAGGCCTATCTGAACGCCTTGAACAAGGTGCTCTACCCGACGCCTCGCGAGCATCCGCAGACCGGGCAGGTGTGAGCCGCCCGTGAGCGTCTTGGAAGGGGAGCGCCGCCGCCAGTATCTCGAGGCCCTCGGCGTCGAGGTCTGGGTGCGGCGCGACCTGCCGGAGCCGCAGGCCGTGCCGCCGCTCGCAGCCGTGCCGGTGGTCGGGCCCCAGGTCGCGATGCCGCCCGTGCCGCGTCCGGCGCCGCGTCCGGAAGCCTGGGATGCGCTCGCCGCCGAGGTCGCGGCCTGCGAGCGTTGCCCGCTGCACGAAGGCCGGCTCAACACCGTGTTCGGCGTCGGCAATCGCGAAGCCGACTGGCTCGTCATCGGTGAGGCGCCCGGCGCCGAAGAGGACAAGCGCGGCGAACCGTTCGTCGGGCGCGCCGGTCAGTTGCTGAACTCGATGCTCGGGGCGCTCGGCCTCAAGCGCGAGACCGTCTACATCGCTAACATCCTCAAATGCCGGCCGCCGGGCAATCGTGATCCGCGGCCGGAGGAGGTCGTGGCATGTTCTTCGTATCTCGCGCGGCAGATCGAGCTCATCGGGCCGAAAATCGTGCTCGCGGTCGGACGCATCGCGGCCCAGAACCTGCTCGAGGTGACGACGCCGATCGGCAAGCTGCGCGGTCAGGTGCACACGCTCGGCCCGCAGCGCATTCCGCTCGTCGTGACGTATCACCCCGCTTATCTGCTGCGTACGCCGTCCGAGAAGCGCAAGGCCTGGCAGGACCTGCTGTTGGCGCGGCGCGTGCTGGAGGGTAGGTCGTGAGCGCGATCCTGAAGGACACCGAGCCGCAGCTCCGCCCGATGCGCGACCACGATCTGCCGCGCGTCGTCGCGGTCGAGCAGCGCTCCTACGAATTCCCCTGGTCCGTCGGCATCTTCGCGGACTGTCTGCGCGTCGGGTACTGCTGCTGGGTGCTCGCCGACGGCGAGCGCCTGTGCGGCCACGGCGTCATGGCCGTCGCCGCCGACGAGGCGCACGTGTTGAACGTCTGCATCGATCCCGACTACCGCCGTCGCGGCCTCGCCCGCGAGCTTCTCCACCATCTGCTCGGGGTCGCGGGCGAGCATCAGGCGCAGATCGTCTTCCTCGAGGTCCGGCCCTCGAATGCCGGCGCGCTCGAGCTCTATCGCCAGACCGGCTTCACGCAGATCGCCGTGCGGCGGGGCTACTACCCGGCCGCGGTGGGGCGCGAGGACGCGCTCGTGCTCGGCAAGACGCTGCGCCATGCCGAGCCGGGCAAGCGTTGAATCAAGCGCGCTAACACGCTAAATTCTGGCCCGACAGGGCCGGCCCATGCCATGTCGAATCAGGCCTCGGCCGCGTCCACGCAAGAACAACTGGAACCGCACATGAAGAAACTCCCGATCCGCACCCTGGCGCCGCTCGCGCTCGGACTGTGCCTGGGTGCCGCGAGCCTGCCGGCCGCCGCGCTCGATGCCATCGCCGTCGAAGGCGGCAAGAACGACCAGGAAGGCTCCGTCGATCGCTTCGGCATCGCGCTGAAGTGGGACTGGGGCATGAAGTGGTGGCAGATCGGCGACTGGGCGTTCGGCGGCTACTGGGAAGTCGGCGCGAACTACTGGAACGGCGACAAGGGCCGCTACGGCAACGATTCGCTCGGCGATTTCTACGTCATGCCGGTGTTCCGCTACAGCTATACGGGCAAGTCCTTCGTGGCGCCCTTCGTCGAAGCCGGCGTCGGCGCGAACTTCTACACCGACCACACGATCGGCAATCGCCAGCTCGATCTCGAATTCGCGTTCGGCAGCCACGTCGGCACCGGCATCCGCTTCGGCGAGAAGCAGGAATACGAGCTGTTGTATCGTTACCAGCACCAGTCCAACGCCGGCATCGGCAAGGACAATCCGGGCATCAACTTCCACCTCGTCCAGCTCGGCTATCACTTCTGATCCCGCGCGGCGCGGGTTCCGCCCGCGCCGCTTCCGTTCCAGCGCCCGCCGCCTCCGGCTAGAATCGGCCGATGGATTTCCGCACGCTCGACACCACCATCGGCAGCACGCCGCTCGTGCGTCTGAACCGCCTCGCGGCCGGCGCGAAGAGCGTCGTGCTCGCGAAGCTCGAGAGCCAGAACCCCGGCGGCTCGGTGAAGGATCGCGCGGCGCTCGGCATGATCCGCGGCGCCGAGGCGCGCGGCGAGATCGAGCCCGGCGACGTGCTCATCGAGCCCACGAGCGGCAACACCGGCATCGCGCTCGCGATGGTCGCGGCGATGCGCGGCTATCGCATGCTGCTCATCATGCCGGACAACATGAGCCCCGAGCGGCGCGGTCTGATGAAGGCCTACGGCGCGGAGATCATCCTCACGCCGGGCGCGGGCGGCATGGAAGCGGCGATCGATCTCGCGCGCTGCATGGCAGCGGACGGCGAGGGCCGGGTGCTCGATCAATTCGCGAACGCCGACAATCCACGCGCCCACTACGAGCACACCGGGCCCGAGATCTGGCGCGACACGCGCGGCAAGCTCACGCACTTCGTGAGCGCGATGGGCACGACCGGCACGATCATGGGCTGCTCGCGGTATCTCAAGGAGCGCAACGCGAAAGTGCAGATCGTCGGCGTCCAGCCCGGCGACGGCGCGTCCATCCCGGGGATCCGGCGCTGGTGCGAGCCTTATCTGCCGAAGTTCTACGAGCGTGAGCGCATCGACCGCATCCTCGACGTGACGCAGGAGGAGGCCGAGCAGACCGCGGTCGCGCTCGCCGCGGAAGAAGGCATCTTCGGCGGCATCTCGGCCGGCGGCGCGGTCGCCGCGGCCTTGAAGATCGCCCACGAGGTCGAGCGCGCGGTCATCGTCACCATCATCTGCGACAGCGGCTCGCGCTATCTGTCCTCGAAGGTCTTCCCGGCATGAGCGCGCCTCACCGCGCCGTCTGCTACCATCGCCCGCCATGCTGAACGTCCTCGTCTTCGACATCGAAACCATCCCGGACGTCGCGGGTGCGCGGCGCTTGTGGGATCTCGACGGCCTCGACGACGAGGCCGTCGGCAAGGTCATGTTCGCGAAGCGCCAGCAGGAGACCGGCGGCACGAGCGATTTCCTGCGTCATCACCTGCATCGCGTGGTCGCGATCTCGGCCGTGCTGCGCGCGGACGACCGCCTGAAAGTCTGGTCGCTCGGCGACGAGCAGGCCGGCGAGGCGGAGCTCGTACGGCGCTTCTTCGAGGGCATCGAGCGCTATACGCCGATGCTCGTGTCGTGGAACGGCGGCGGCTTCGATCTGCCGGTGCTGCATTACCGCGCGCTCGTCAACGGCGTGACGGCGCCGCGCTACTGGGAGACCGGCGGCGACGATCCCTCGTTCCGCTACAACAACTATCTCAGCCGTTATCACTGGCGGCATCTCGATCTGATGGACGTCCTGTCCGGCTACCAGCCGCGCGCCGTCGCCTCGCTCGATCAGATGGCGACGCTGATGGGCTTCCCCGGCAAGCTCGGCATGTCCGGCAAGGACGTCTGGGACCGTTTTCGTGCGGGTGATATCGCGGCGATCCGGAACTACTGCGAGACGGACGTGCTCAATACCTATCTCGTCTATCTCGGATTCGAACGCATGCGCGGACATCTGCTGGGGAATCAGCATGCGGCGGAAACGGCGCGCTTGCGCGGCTACCTCGCCGAGTCCGGCAAGCCGCATCTGTTCGAGTTTCTCGCGGCCTGGCCCGAGACGTCCGGGGCCGCGTGAGCGCCGCGCAGCACCGGGCGCGCCACCCCCGCGAACCCGTCGAGCTCACGATCGATCGTCTCTCGCACGAAGGGCGCGGCGTGGCTCGCGTCGACGGCAAGACGGTCTTCGTCAGCGGCGCGCTCGCCGGTGAGACCGTGCGCGCGGTCTACGTGAAGCAGCACCGCCGCTACGACGAGGCGCGCGCCGAGAGCGTCATCGTCCCGAGCGCGGATCGCGTGCTGCCGCGCTGCGAGCATGCCGATCTGTGCGGCGGCTGCAGTCTGCAGCACCTCGCGCCCGCGAAGCAGATCGCGCACAAGGAGTCCGTGCTGCTCGAGCTCCTGAAGCATCAGGGCGGCGTCACGCCCGAAGAAGTGCTGCCGCCGCTGACCGGCCCGCACTGGGGTTATCGCCGCAAGGCGCGGCTCGGCGTGAAATACGTGCCGAAGAAGGGCGGCGTGCTCGTCGGCTTCCGCGAGAAGGGCACGAGCCTGCTCACGGAAATCAGGCGCTGCGAGGTCCTGCAGCCGGCGGTCGGCCAGCGCATCATGGCGCTGCGCGAGCTCGTGAACCGTCTCACGGTCCCGGATCAGATCCCGCAAATCGAAGTCTCCTTCGGCGACGACGGCGGCGTGCTCGTGTTCCGCCACATGCGGCCGCTGAACGTCCACGATCGCGGGCTGCTCGCCGAGTTCGGCGAACAGACCGGACTCGCCGTCTACCTCCAGCCGGCGGGACCCGAGAGCATCCAGCCGCTCGCCGGCAGCGGCCGCGAGCTCGCCTACCGCGTCGACGATCTCACGCTGCACTTCCTGCCGAACGACTTCACGCAGGTCAACGGGGAGATCAACCGCGGCCTCATCGAGATGGTGCTCGAGCATCTCGCGCCGGGCCCCGGCGACGAGGTGCTCGATCTCTTCTGCGGCCTCGGCAATTTCACGCTGCCGATCGGGCGGCGCGCCGGCGCGGTATGCGGCGTCGAGGGCGAGGCCGGGCTCGTCTCGCGCGCGCAGGTCAATGCCGCGGCGAACGGCATCACGAACGCGAGCTTCGTCGTCGCGGATCTGTTCACGCCCGAAGGCCTCGCCGCGATCCCGTCGCGGACGTACTCGAAGATGCTGCTCGATCCGCCGCGCACCGGCGCCGAGCAGATCGTCGAGCACTTCGATTTCGCGAACGTCGAACGCCTCGTCTACGTCTCCTGCAATCCCGTCACGCTCGCCCGGGACGCGCAGGCGCTCACGAGCCGGCAGGGCTATGTGCTCGAAGCGGCGGGGGTGTGCGATATGTTCCCGCACACCGCTCACGTCGAATCGATCGCGGTGTTCCGCAAACGCTGATGCGGCGCGGGGCGCAACGCGCCGTCTGTCTCCTCGCGGCGCTTCTATTCGCCGCGCCGCTCGCGGCGGCGCCCATCGCCATCGGCCTCGCGACCGCACCCGCGACGCTCGATCCGCGTTATGCGACGGATGCCGCGTCGGAACGTCTCTGCCGCCTCGTCTACGAAGCGCTCATTGCGTTCGACGCGCGCTTCCGGCCCGTGCCCGCGCTCGCGAGCTGGGAGAGCAGCGACGATCGGCGCTGGCGCTTCCATCTCGCGCCCGGTCACCGCTTCCACGACGGCACGCCGCTCACCGCCGGGGACGTCGTCGCGACGTATCGCGCGATCCTCGATCCCACGCTCGCCTCGCCGCGCCGCGGACCGCTCGCGATCATCGCGGCCGTCCGCGCAGTCGACGCGGCGACGATCGAATTCGAGCTCGCGCGGCCCGATCCGCTCTTTCCCGGCCAGCTCACGGTCGGGATCATGAAGCGCGAAGCGACGCTCACGCGCGAACCGCCGGCGCCGCTCGGCAGCGGCGCGTTCGCCGTCGTCGGCGCTCCCGACAGCCGCGGCGTCGCGCTCGAGCGCGTCCGCGACGGCGAGCGCTTCCGCTTCGAGGTCGTGCCGAACGAGACCGTGCGGGCGCTGAAGCTCGCGCATGGCGAGCTCGATCTCGTGCAGGGCGGGCTCACGCCGGAGACGGCGGCCTGGCTCGCGCGTCAGCCCGGCGTGCACGTGAGCACGGTGCCCGGCACGACGTTCACGTATCTCGGCCTCAATCTCGCGAGGGGTCCGACGGCGGATCCACGCATCAGGCGCGCGATCGCCGAGGCCATCGATCGGCGCGCGCTCGTGGATCTCGTCTGGCGCGGCGAGGCGCGGCTCGCCGGGACGCTGCTCGTGCCGGAGCACTGGGCGAGCGGCGCGAACGCGACGGCGATCGTCTACGACCCCGAGGCCGCGCGCCGCACGCTCGCCGGGCTCGGCTACGATCGCGCACATCCGCTCGCGCTCGGCTACAAGACTTCGAGCGACGGCTTCAGGCTCCGTCTCGCGCAGCTCATCCAGGCCCAGCTCGCCGAGGCCGGAATCGCGATCGCGATCGAGAGTTACGACTGGGGCACGTTCTACGGCGACGTGAAAGCGGGGCGCTTCGAGCTCTACAGCCTGTCCTGGGTCGGTCTCAAGCTCCCGGACGCGTATCGCCACGTCTTCCACAGCAGCGCGCGCCCGCCGGCCGGCGCGAACCGCGGCGCGTATGCTTCGCCGCGCGCGGACGCCTTGATCGAAGCCGCCGAACGCGAGCCGGTGCTGGCGCGGCGCGGGCCGCTGTACGCGGAGCTGCAACGCGTGCTCGCCGAAGACCTGCCCATCGTGCCGCTGTGGTACGAGGACACGGTCGTCGCGACGGGCGAGCGGATCGTGCGCTATCGGACGGACGCGGACGGCAGCTATGATGGCCTCGCGGATCTCGCAGGGAGCGCGCATGACTGAAGCCCTCGCCATCGACATCGATCTCGACCGCCAGCGTCTCAAGCTCGTCGCGGGCGCGCGTACGCTCGCCGAATATCCGGTCTCGACGGCGCGCAACGGCCCGGGCGAGCGCCTGCACAGCGAGTGCACGCCGCGCGGCCGGCATGCGATCGCGGAGAAGATCGGCGCGGGCGCGGAAGCGGGCACGGTGTTCGTCGGGCGCGCGCCGACGGGCGAGATCTACACGCCCGCGCTCGCCGCGGCACATCCGGGGCGCGACTGGATCCTCACGCGGATCCTGTGGCTCGAAGGGCTCGAGGAAGGCGTGAACCGCGGCGGCGAAGTCGATTCCAAAGCCCGCTACATCTACATCCACGGCACGCCCGACGAGACCGACATGTCCCGGCCCGGCTCGCGCGGTTGCGTGCGCATGCGCAATGCCGATGTGATGGCGCTGTTCGAACGCGTTACCGTCGGCACGCCGGTGACGATCCGCGACGGCGATACGGCGTGACGCTTCCGGCCTCGCGTCGGCTCGTCTGGCTCGAAGCGGCGTGCGGCATCGCCATCCTCTCCGCATTGCTCTACTTCTCCGCCAGCGATCTGCTCAGCGAGTTCGGCGGCGACAACGCCGTGTACTGGCTCACGGCGAACCACTATTCGCCTTACGGCGCGACACATCCGCTGGCCGCGGAATACGCCGCGGCGTCGAGATATCCGCCGCTCTATCCGCTCGCGCTCGCCGCGTTCGGTGGTGGGACGAGCGTGTTCGCCGCGCACCTCGTCTCTGCGGCCCTGCTCTGCGTGGGCTTGCTCGCCGCGCGTGCCTACTACCTCGTGCTCGGCATTCCGCGCGCGGTCGCGCTCGCCTTGGTCGTCCTGCTCGCGCTCGTGCCGATCATGCGCAACGGCGCGATCGAGTTGCAGAGCGAGGATCTCTATCTGCCGCTGTCGCTCGCCGCACTCGCGCTCATGGTCCGATACGAGAATAGCAGCGCGCCGTCACGGCTCGCGCTCGTCGGGCTCCTCGTCGCCGCGAGCCTGCTCACGCGCACGGCCGGCATCACGCTCGTCGCGGCCTGCGCGGCGCACGCGCTCTTCGCCCGGCGCCCGGCGTGGCTGTTGCCGATCGCGATCGCGGCGCTCGCCTGGGCGTGGAACTCGCATACCCAGCACAGCACGAATGCCTATTCTCACGAACTCGTGGACGGCTATCTGCGTCAGGGCATCGGGCCGCGACTGCTGACGCAGCTCGAGAACCTGCCGCTCCAATGGTCGCTCGCGCTCGGCGGTCTGCTCGAGACCTGGCCACCGGTCATCCTGCTCTCGACGCTCGGTTTCGCTTTCGCCTGCGCCGCTGCGGGCCGCGCCTGGCGGCGCCACGTCGACGGCTATTACGCGCTAGCCTATCTCGCGGTGCTCGTGGTGTGGCCGTTTCCGGCCGAGATGCAGCGCCTGACGTCGATGATTCTGCCGGTGCTGCTCGGCCAGGCCTATCTGTTCGTCGCCGCCCGCCGCGCCCTGCCGGCCGAGCACCGACCGCTGATCGCCGCGATGCTGGTCGGCGTGCCGATACTCGTGTTCGCGCTGCCGGATACGGTCGGGTTCGCGGTCCGCATGCATTCGCCGGTGCCGGCCCTGCTCGAACCCTACCGGCGTACCGCGGCGTGGCAGCAGCACGAGCCGCAAGTCGCGATCATGGAAACGGCGCTCCGTCAGGCGATCTACGCGACGCTCGCGGACGTGGACCGGCTCGTGCCGGCCGGGGAGTGCGTGTATTCGATCAAGCCGTCGGTGGCGAGTCTCTACGGGCGGCGCCGTTCGCTGCAGACGCCGCCGGATTCGGACGCCGTCGCGTTCCGCGCCGCGGCGCTCGCCGGCGGCTGCCGGTATTTCGTGATCTCGCTGCTCGTTTCGCCGAGCGCGCGGACGCTGTATCACCCGCTGGCGATCCTGCGGGCGGAGCTCACGCCGCTCGCGCAGCACCCGGATCCCTTCGACCCGCGGAAACGCCTGCTGGCGATGCTCGCGAAGTGGACGCCGCCGGACGCGCCCTGAGCGCGAGCCTCAGTCGCCGAGCTCGTCGTACTTGAGCGACTTGCCGCGGCTCGCAGCGACCGGATAGCGCCCGGCGTTTATCGCCATCTTGCGCCGGACCGCGGCTTCGAGATCGACGCCGAGCACTTCGGCGAGGCGTATGAGGTAGATGAGGACGTCCGCCATCTCGAGCGCCGCCGCGTCGTGTTTCGCGGGCGGCAGCGCTCTGCTCTGTTCGCCGTCCAGCCATTGGAAGTGCTCCATCACTTCCGCCGCTTCGATGGCGAGCGACATCGCGAGGTTCTTCGGGCTGTGGAACTGCTCCCAGTCGCGCTCGCGCGCGAACGCGAGCAGCTCGGCGCTCAGGATCTCGAGGGTGTTCTCTGGACTGCTCATCGTGATGCTCCGTCGGCTGCCGCCCGGTTGATGAGCGCGACGCCGAACGCGGTGACCGCCATGCCGACGAGCTGCAGCGGCAGCAGCGACTCGCCGAAGAGCAGGAAGCCTTCGAGCGCCGTCACCGGCGGCACGAGATAGAAGAGGCTCGCCACTTTCGAGGCCGCGCCGCGCTTGATGAGCGTCCACAGGATGCTGATCGCGCCGAGCGAGAGCACGAGGCAGAGCCAGGCGAGCGCGAAGACGAAGCGCGGATGCCAGTCTACCACCCCCGTCTCGAGCACCTGCGCGAGCAGGAAGCAGGGCACGGCGGTGGCGAGAAATTGCACGAACGATCCCGCACGGATGTCCACGCCCGCGACGTGGCGCTTCTGGTAGAGCGTCCCGAGCGTGATCGCGAACAGCGCCGCCGTGCAGGTGACGAGGCCGGCGGCCGGCAGCTCGCCGCGCGTGAAGCTCTTGCTGACGACGAGCGCGAGCCCGAGGAAGCCGAGCACGAAGCCCGCGAGCTGGCGGCGCGAGAGCCGCTCGCCGAGCAGCGGGCCGGCGAGTGCGGCCGTCAGCAGCGGCTGCACGCCGACGATGAGCGAGGAGATCCCGGCCGGCATGCCGCGCGAAATCGCGAAGAACACGCCGCCGATGTACACCCCGTGCAGCAGCACGCCGCTCACGCCGAGGTGCAGCCACATTCGCGGCGAGCGCGGCAGCGGGATGCGCTGCACGAAGATCACGAGCCCGAGCAGCACCGTCACGCTCGCATAGCGCAGCCACAGGAACGTCAGCGGCTCGCAGTAGGGCAGTCCGAATTTCGCGCCGATGAAGCCCGTCGACCACAACACGACGAAGAGCGCGGGCGCGAGGCGGGTGAACAGGGTCTCGGGAGCGGCGTTCATGGGCGGCGCATCGACTCGGGGTCCGGGCTCGGCAAAGGCGCGATTATGCCCCAGGCGTGTCAACCGGCGCGCGGCTCGTGCGTTGTGGGGATTGGAGGGCGTGCCAGACTCGCGTGCTCGACCTAGCATGGCTGCACCGGCGATACCCCAGAAGGAGGCGGGATCTGGAGCGCACCAAGGCAATCGAGGCCTTCCTCGCGGAGGTCGAGCGGCGCGCGTTGAAGATCGCGGAGCTCGGTCTCGGCAACACGGACGATGCGCTGGACGCCGTCCAGGAGGCGATGATGAAGCTCGTGAGCCGCTATGCCGCGCGCCCGCCGCAAGAGTGGGCGCCGCTGTTCTACCGGATCCTCGAGAACCGGATCACGGACGGCCTGCGGCGGCGGAACGTGCGCGGCCGCTTCTTCGCCTGGCCCGGCGGCGCGCGCGACGGCGAGGACGACGACGAGGATCCGCTCGCCCGTTTCCCGGACCGCGAGGCGCTGCAGCCCGAAGCGCAGCTCCTCGCGCGCGAAGCGGTCGATCGCGTGCAGGACGCGCTCGCGAAACTGCCGCGCCGCCAGCAGCAGGCGGTGCTGCTCAGAGCCTGGGAAGGTCTCGATGTGGCCGCGACCGCGGCCGCCATGAACTGCTCGGAGGGCAGCGTGAAGACGCATTACTTCCGGGCGCTGCAGAGCCTGAAGGCCGTACTGGAGGATCTCCCGCCATGACGATCGACGAACGCGAGCTCACGGCCCGGCTCAGCCGCGTGCTCGACGACGAGGCCACGGCCCGGCCGGACGCCGTCGCCGAGCGCCTGCGCCGCGCGCGCCGCGCCGCGCTCGCCGGGCCGCCGCCGCGCGCGGCCTGGTCCGGCCTGCGCTTCGTGCCGGCCGCGGTGTGTGCGACGGCGATCGCGGGTTTCGTGCTGTTCGCCGAGCTGCCGCAGGGGCCGGCGCAGCCGCCCGCGCTCTTCGAGGACGAGCTGCTGAGCGCGGCCGCTGCGGCGCCGGAGCTCATCGCGGATCTGGAATTCTACGAATGGCTGGAAGCCGATGGTTTCCACGGCGGATGAACGCGCGCGGCGCGAGGACGGCGTGCCGGCGCCGCATGCTGCCCTGGCTGCTCGCGGCGTGCTGGACCTGGCCGGTCGCGGCGGCCGCCGCCGAAGCGCCCGATCTCGCGCTGCTCGAGTATCTCGGCGACTGGCAGGGCGCGGCGGGCGGCGAGCTCGATCCGGCGCTGCTCGAGGCCTTGCCGCCGGACGGGACGCCGCCGGATGCAGAAGCCGCCACGGAGGACCGACGCGATGAGGAATGAGTGCCCGGGCCGCGTCGTCGCGCTGCTCGTCGCGGCGCTCGTATGGGGCGGCGCGAGCGCCGCGGAGCCCGCGCGCGCCGTGCCGTGGCGCGCGCTCGGCGCCCGCGAGCAGCAACTGCTCGCGCCGCTGCAGCACGAATGGGACCGCCTTCCGGCCGAGCGCCGGGCGCGGCTCCGCGACGGTGCCGCGCGCTGGGAAGCGATGTCGCCCGGCGAGCGCGAAGCGGCCCGCACGCGCTTCCGGGAGTGGCAGTCGCTGCCGCCGGACCGGCGCGCCGCGCTGCAGGATCGGCTGCGGCGCTTCAAGTCCCTGCCGCCCGCCGAACAATCGAAGCTCGAGGAGACCTACCAGCGCTTCCGTGCCCTGCCGCCGGAGCAGCGCCGCGCGTTGCGCGAACGCTGGCGGGCGCAACGCGAGACGCCGGGACGCCTCGCGCCGGAGGCGCGCGAACGGCTGCGGGAACGTTTGAAAGCGCTGCCGGCGGACGAACGCCGCGCGCTGCGCCAGAAGCTGCGGGGCATGACGCCCGCGGAGCGGCGGGCGTATCTCGAGGGTGTGCTCGCTCCGCGGCCGCGGCCGTGAGCGCGCTCAGCGCGGCGTGCCGCGTCCGAGCTCGTGGACGATGGCTTTCGCGAACTGCTTCATGCGCAGATCGTAGAGGACGAGCTCGCCGCCGGTGCGGATCGCCGCGATCGCGAGCCGCCCGATCAGCATCAGCAGCAGGATCGCGAGCAGCCACGCTGCGAAGTACGAGAGCCTGAAGCTCGGCGTCTCGGGCGCCGCGGGCTTCGGCACGACGGCTGCGCCGTCCGCGGTCTCGGTGTCCTTCTTCTCCTCGTTGTGGACGGAGCCGACGACACGATCGAGATGCGAGCCGGTTTCGACGGCCGCGGCGAAGGGCTCGATGCGCTGCGGCTCGTGATAGAGCGACCAGGCCTCGGCAATCACCGACAGCGCGATGAACAGACCCACCGCCATCAGTACGAAGCCCGCGAGCCTGACCACGCCCCGCGTCGCCTGCGCGCCGCGCTCGAGCCAGCCCATGTCGCGATCGCGATCCTCGTCGAAGCTGTATTGAACCACGCCACTGCTCTCCTTCCTGCGGAAGGGCAATGTAGCACAGGGGCAACGGCCCGGGACTTCCTGCTATTCTCGGCCGCGTATGCGCGGCGAGCGGACATGAATACGGCGCGGAGCACGTAGATGCGGCTCGCGATCGCACGCCTCCTGTCCGCGGCCGTGGTCGTGCTCGGCGTCTCGGCGGCCGTGTTCCTGCTCGTCCATCTCGTGCCCGGTGATCCGATCGACGCGCTGCTCGGCGAGGCCGCCGCGAACGCCGATCGCGGCGCGCTGCGCCAGGCGCTCGGTCTCGATGCGCCGCTCGCCGTGCAATGGTGGCGCTTCGTGAGCGCTGCCGCGACGGGCGATCTCGGCACCTCGCTCGGCACCGGCCGGCTCGTCGCCGCGCTCCTCGCCGAGCGCCTGCCCTACACGGCCGCGCTCGCGCTCGCCGCGCTCGCCGTGGCGCTCGCGATCGCTTTCCCGCTCGGCACGCTCGCGGCGCTGCGCGCGGGCGGCGTGCTCGATGCGCTCGCCGGCACGGCGTCGATGCTCGGCGCCGCGCTGCCGAATTTCCTGCTCGGCCCGATCTTCATCATCGTCTTCGCGCTCTGGCTCGGCTGGTTCCCGATCGGCGGCGCCGAGGGTCCGCGTGCGATCGTGCTGCCGGCGCTCACGCTCGGCAGCGGACTCGCGGCGCTGCTCGCGCGCATGATCCGCGCCGCGCTGCTCGAGGTGCTCGCCGAGGAGCACGTGCGCGCCGCGCGGGCGCGCGGCCTCGGCCCGCTCGCGATCCTCCGGCATCACGTCTTCCCGCCCGCGGCACTGCCGATCCTGACCGTCGTCGGCGCGCAGCTCGGTGCGCTGCTCGGCGGCGCGGTGATCACCGAGACGGTGTTCGGCTGGCCCGGGCTCGGCCAGCTCGCGGTCGAAGCCATCCAGCGCCGCGACTATCCGCTCGTGCAGGGCACGGTGCTCGTCATCAGCGTGAGCTACGTGGTGCTCAACACGCTCGTCGATCTGCTGTACGCGCGGCTCGATCCGCGCCTCGAGAACGATGCGGGCTAGGCCGCGCGCCGGCACCGTGCTCTGCGCGGCGATCGCCGGCGGCTGGCTCGCCATCGCATTGCTCGGTCCGTGGCTGCCGCTCGCGCCGACCGCGGTCGATCTCTACGCGCTGTTCGCCGGCCCGACGCTCGCCGAGCCGCTCGGCCGCGACGATCTCGGCCGCTCGATCCTCGCCCGCCTCCTCGCCGGCGCGCACGATTCCGTGCTCGTCGCGCTGCTCGTCGTCGCCTTCTCCGCGCTCTTCGGCACGACGTTCGGCATGCTCATCGCGTGGCGCGGCGGGCTCGTGGATCTGATCGGCATGCGCGTGATGGACACTTTCCTCGCCTTCCCCGGCATCCTGCTCGCGATCGGCCTGTCCGGAATGCTCGGGCCCGGCCTCGGCAATGTCGTGATCGCGCTCTCGGCGATGAGCTGGGTCGGCTTCGCGCGGCTCGCGCGCGTGCAGACGCTCGCCATGAAAACGCGCGATCACGTGATGGTGGCGCGCGCGCTAGGCACCACGGATGCCGCGATCCTGCGCCGCCACGTGCTGCCGCTCATCGCCGCACCGCTGCTCGTCGAGGCGACGTTCGCGCTCGCGGGCGTCGTGCTCGCCGAGGCGGGCCTCTCCTATCTCGGCCTCGGCGCGCAGCCGCCGGCGCCGTCCTGGGGGATGATGATCCGCGATGCCTCGCAGTTCCTGCTCGTCGCGCCGCACATGGTCGTCGGACCGGGCCTCGCGCTGCTCTCGTTCGTCGTCGCGGTGAACGCGCTCGGCGACGGCCTCCGGGACCGCTGGCAGGTGCAGCGTTGAAATCCGCGCCCGCGGCGCGTTGAGGCATAATGCGCGCTCGTTCGACTCCCCTGGACTCGCCCATGGTGCTCGGCCCGCTGATGATCGATCTGCACGGTCCCGTGCTCGCGCCCGAAGAACGGGAGATCCTGATGCACCCGCTCGTCGGGGGCGTGATCCTGTTCTCGCGGAACTACGAGTCGCGCGAACAGCTCGCGGCGCTGACCGCGGCGATCCACGCGGTGCGCAGCCCCGGTCTCCTCATCGCCGTCGATCACGAGGGTGGCCGCGTGCAGCGTTTCCGCGCGGAATTCACCGAGCTGCCGGCGCTGCATCGTCTGGGCGAGGAATACGCGCGCGACCCCGACGCCGCCTGCGGCCTCGCGACCGAGCTCGCCTGGCTGATGGCCGTCGAGCTGCGCACGGTGGGCGTCGATTTCAGCTTCGCGCCGGTGCTCGATCTCTACAACGGCCACAGCCGCGTCATCAACGACCGCGCGTTCCACGCCGAGCCCGAAGCCGTCGCGCGGCTCGCCCAGGCCTATCTGCGCGGCATGCACGCCGCGGGCATGGCGGCGGTCGGCAAGCACTTCCCCGGTCACGGCACCGTGGTCGCGGATTCGCATCACGAGCTGCCGGTCGATCGCCGCAGCTTCTACGATCTCACGATGCGCGATCTGCTGCCGTTCCGCATGCTCGCCGCGGCCGGCATCGATGCCTTCATGCCCGCGCACATCCTCTTTCCGGAGATCGACGCCGTTCCCGTCGGCTATTCGAAGATCTGGCTCGAGCAGATCCTGCGCAGGAATCTCGAATTCCAGGGCGCGATCTTCAGCGACGATCTCTCGATGTCGGGGGCGATGATCGCGCCGACGGCGCTCGAGCGCGCGCGGCTCGCGCTCGCCGCCGGCTGCGACATGTGCCTCGTCTGCAACGATCGCCCGGCGGTCGAGGCCGTGCTCGGCGGACTGAAGCTCGGGCCCTCGCCGCTGACGCAGGTCCGCCTCATGCGCATGCACGGCCGCGCCGTGCCGGTCGCCGCGGGCGGTCTGGAGCACGACGCGCGCTGGCGCAATGCCGTCGCGCTCGCCGCACGCCTCGACGTCGAGCCCGCGCTCGATCTCGGCGACGACGCGCCGGCTTGAGCGCACGCGCGTTGCGTCTGCTCGCCCGGCTCTGCGTCGGGCTATTCCTCGCGGGCCCGGCGCTCGCGCTCGACTGTCCGCCCGAACGTCCGCGCGCGAACGTGCCGGCGCGGATCGACCCGCGTCACGCCCACGGTCTGCTGTGGGAAATCACGAACGCGGCCGGCCGCAAGAGCTGGCTCTACGGCACGATGCATCTCGCCGATCCGCGCGTGACGAAGCTCGCGAAGCCGGTGCGCGCGGCGCTTCGCGAGGCGAAGACGTTCACGATGGAAATGGTGCTCGACCTCGACACCGTGCTCGCGATCTCCGAGCGCATGCGCTACGCCGACGGCACGCTGCTCGCGGATCGGATCGGCGCCGAGCTCTTCGCGCGCACCGCCGAGCTGCTCGCGCCCTATGGCGTGCCGGCGGAGGCCGCGCGCAAGCTGAAACCCTGGGCCGCGTACACGACCTTGAGCCTGCCGCCCGGCGAGCACGCCACGCCGCTCGACATGGTGCTGATGTCGATCGCCGAGAAGGGCGGCAAGCCCGTGCACGGCCTGGAGACGCTGGACGAGCAGACCGCGGTGTTCGAGACGCTCGGCATGCCGGATCAGGTCCAGCTCCTCACGGAAGTCGTCTGTCACCACGAAGCGCTGCACGCCGAAGCGGAGCGCATGATCGCGGCCTATGTCGCCCGTGACCTCGCCGCGCTCGTGACGCTCGCCGCAGACGCGGATTCGCCGGCGCAGCGCCGCCTGCTCGCGAACACGCTCGAGGCCCGCAACGCGCGCATGGTCGGGCGCCTGCGCCCCGATCTCGAGGCCGGCGCGGCGTTCGTCGCGGTCGGCGCACTGCACCTGCCGGGGCCCGACGGGCTGCTCGCGCGCCTGGAGAAGGCGGGCTACACCGTGCGCGTCCTGTATTGAGATGGCTCTGAATTCCCGTTCCTCTCCGGACTGCAGGATCTGCTCGGTCCCTCGTGCCTCGGCTACCTCCCGACGCCCTCGCGCAGGCGAGGGCCCCGTCGGTGACCCACGGCGCGCGCAGTGAACCCCGGGCTCTGAAGAGTTCATTTACGCACCGCGCTGGAATTCTGCGCCGGCCCCCGCGGTTCGACCCCAACGCCGGAGCTGAACGACTGGGCCCTCGCCTGCGCGGGGGCGACGAGCCATAGAAGCGCGCCGCGGCGGGCCGGGCCGGCTTCACCGCAGTTCGGAGATGAATCCGAATTCTTTCAGAGCTTCCTCGATCGGTACTGGCCGGGCGGTGATGCCCCTATAATGCCGCCGTCATGCAGCTCGAATTCACGAAAATGCAGGGGCTCGGCAACGATTTCGTCCTCGTCGACGCGCGTTCGCGTCCGTTCACGCTCGGTACGGACGCGATCCGCCGACTCGCCGACCGCCGCCTCGGCGTCGGGTGCGATCAAGTGCTCGTGATCGAGACCCCGTCGGATGCGCGCGCGGCGGTGCGCTATCGCGTCTTCAACGCCGACGGCAGCGGTGCCGAGCACTGCGGCAACGGCGTGCGCTGCGTGGCGCGTTATCTGCTCGCACGAAACGAGCTCGCGGGCGGGGAATTCCAGGCCGAGATCAACGGCGGGCTCTATCGCCTCATCGCGGGCGCGAACGGCATCGTGCGCGTCGACATGGGTGCGCCGCGTTTCGAGCCGGCCGCGATCCCGATTGCCGCGCAGACGCGCGCCGCGCGTTACGTCCTCGAAGTCGCCGGGGCCTGGCGCGAATTCGGCGCGGTCTCGATGGGCAATCCGCATGCCGTGTTCCTCACCGAGGACGTCGACGTCGCGCCGGTCGGGGCGGTCGGTGCGCCGCTGCAGAGCCACCCCTTCTTCCCGCAACGCGTGAACGTCGGCTTCATGCAGATCATCAGTCGCGATCGCATCCGGCTGCGCGTCTTCGAGCGCGGCGCGGGCGAGACGCCGGCCTGCGGCACCGGCGCCTGCGGGGCGGTGGCCGTCGGGCGGCGCTGGGATCTCCTGGACGAGCGCGTGACGGTGGAGCTCCGCGGCGGCGAGCTCGACATCGAATGGTCCGGGCGCGAGGGCGAGACCCTGTGGATGAGCGGCCCGGCGGTCAAAGTTTTCGAAGGCAGTATCGAACTATGAGCACGACGGAACGGGACACCGGCAGGAAGCTGCCGACGGAGGAAGCGGTCGCGGCCTATCTCGAGGCACATCCCGGCTTCTTCAACGACAATCCCGCGGTGCTCGCCGCGCTGCAGATCCCGCAGTCGACCGGCCAGGTCGTCTCGCTCGCCGATCGCCAGGTCGGCGTGCTGCGCGAGGAGAACGAGCGGCTGAAAGCGCGTATCGACGAGATGATCGGCTGCGCGAAGGACAACGAGACGCTGATCCACCGCATCCACCAGCTCGTGCTCGCGCTGATGGAGAGCGTGGGACCGCAGGCGATCTTCCAGACGCTCGAAGCGCGGCTCGCCCAGGACTTCAAGGCCGAGCGCATCGTGACGATCGTGTTCGGCGATCCGGCGTTCGTCGACAGCCACGACGTGCCGCAGTTCGTCGGCCGCGAGGCGTCGGCGCGTCATGCGTTCGCCGATGCGATCGCCGCGCGCGGCACGCTGTGCGGCCGGCTGAACGATGCCCAGGGCCAGGCGCTGCTCGGCGGCAACGCGTTCCGCGGCTCGGCCGTCGTCATCCCGCTCGTCGCGAAAGCCTGGGACGGCGTGCTCGCCGTGACCGCGCGCGATCCGGAGCGCTTCGGGCCGTCGCTCGGCACGGAGTTCCTCGCCTACCTCGGCGACGTCGTCACGCTCATCCTCGATCCCTGGGTCGCGAAGCCGCGGTGAACGCGGGCGGCGTCGCGACCGAGGCGCACCTCGCCGAATTCCTGGCGAGCCTCGGCACGGCGTCCCCGCACACGCTCGCCGCCTATCGCCGCGACTGCGCGCGCTTCGTCGCCTGGGTCGCGGCGATACCCGACAGCGCTTTCGACACCCCTCTCCTGCGCACCTATGCCGCGGGCCTGCACCGCGCCGGCAGCGGGAGCCGGTCGATCGCCCGCGCGCTGTCGGCGCTGCGCGCGTTCTTCGATTTCCTGATCGCCCGCGGCCGCGCCCTCGACAACCCGGCGCGCGACGTGAAGGCGCCGAAGGCCGGGCGCCGCCTGCCGCACGTGCTCGACGTCGATCAGACCGCGAGCCTGCTCGGCCGGGCGCCGGAATCCGAGCTCGAGGTGCGCGATCTCGCGATGTGGGAGCTGACCTATTCCTGCGGTCTGCGCGTCTCCGAGCTGACGGGCCTCGACCTCGGCGCGCTCGATTTCGCGTCCGGCGAAGTGCGCGTCCTCGGCAAGGGCCGCAAGGAGCGCATCGTGCCGGTCGGGCGCATGGCGCTCGAGGCCGTCCGCGCCTGGTTGAAGGTGCGCGGCGGGATAGCCCGTCCGGAGGAGACAGCGGTCTTCGTGAACCGCCGCGGCGAGCGCCTCGGCGTGCGCATGGTGCAGAGCCGGCTCAAGACCTGGGGCGTGAAGCAGGGCATCGCGCAAAGCGTCCATCCCCACATGCTGCGCCATTCCTTCGCGAGCCATCTGCTGGAGTCCTCGGGCGATCTGCGCGCCGTGCAGGAGCTGCTCGGCCACAGCAATATCAGCACCACCCAGGTCTACACCCACCTCGATTTCCAGCACCTCGCGAAGGTCTACGACGCGGCGCATCCGCGCGCGCGGCGGAATCGCAGGTCCGATTAGCCGCAGTCGTAATCGGACGTTCGCTCCGTCTGGCGTGAGCGGCCGATGTGGCAAACGTCCGATTACGCTGGCGCTAATCAATGGACCTACGACCGTACGACGCGGCGCGGCCGTCCCCGGAGCCGCTGGTGTACAATTCCAGTCCCCCAGCAATTCCCGAGTCTTATGCAGCAATTCCACGCCACGACCATCCTGTCGGTCCGCCGGCCGGGACAGGTCGCGATCGGCGGTGACGGCCAGGTTTCGATGGGCGACACCATCCTCAAGGGCAATGCGCGCAAAGTGCGCCGCCTGTTCCAGGACCGGGTGATCGCCGGGTTTGCGGGGGGCACGGCGGATGCCTTCACGCTCTTCGAGCGCTTCGAGGGCAAGCTCGAGAAGCACCAGGGCAATCTGCTGCGTGCCGCGGTCGAGCTCGCCAAGGACTGGCGCACGGACCGCATGTTGCGCCGGCTCGAAGCCCTGCTCGCGGTCGCCGACAAGGACTACTCGCTCATCATTTCCGGCAACGGCGACGTCATCGAGCCCGAGGACGCCGTGATGGCGATCGGCTCCGGCGGATCGTTCGCGCGCGCCGCGGCCCGCGCCCTCGTCGAGAACACCGAGCTCGACGCCGCGACGATCGTGCGCAAAGGGCTCGCGATCGCCGCCGACATCTGCGTCTACACGAACTCGAACGTCGTCGTCGAGGAGCTCGGGGGGCGGCCATGACGGCGGAGCGCAACATGATGACGCTGACGCCGCAGGAGATCGTCGTCCAGCTCGACAAGCACATCATCGGGCAGGACGCGGCGAAGCGCGCGGTGGCGATCGCCTTGCGCAACCGCTGGCGGCGCGCGCAGGTCGAGTCGGAGCTCCGCAACGAGATCACGCCGAAGAACATCCTCATGATCGGCCCGACCGGCGTCGGCAAGACGGAGATCGCGCGCCGGCTCGCGAAGCTCGCGGGCGCGCCGTTCATCAAGGTCGAGGCGACGAAGTTCACCGAGGTCGGTTACGTCGGGCGCGACGTCGAATCGATCGTCCGCGATCTCGTCGAGGTTGCGATCCGCATGACCCGCAACGAGGCGATGGAGCGCGTGCGCGCCCAGGCCGAGGACGCCGCCGAGGAGCGCATCCTCGACGTGCTGCTGCCGCCGCCGCGCACGTTCGGCGAGAAGACCGAGGAGGAGGAGAGCTCCACGCGCCAGCGCTTCCGCAAGATGCTGCGCGAGGGCAAGCTCGACGACAAGGAAATCGAGATCGAGGTCGCGCAGACGAATCTCGGCGTCGAAATCATGGCCCCGCCCGGCATGGAGGAGCTGACCGGCCAACTGCAGAGCATGTTCCAGAACATGGGCAGCGGCCGGCGCAAGACGCGGCGCCTGAAAGTGCAGAACGCGATGGCCATGCTCGTCGAGGAGGAGGCCGCGAAGCTCATCAACGAGGACGACACGAAGGCGCGCGCGCTCGAGAGCGTCGAGCAGAACGGCATCGTCTTCCTGGACGAGATCGACAAGATCGCGCGGCGCTCGGAAGTGAGCGGGCCCGACGTCTCGCGCGAAGGCGTGCAGCGCGATCTGCTGCCGCTCGTCGAGGGCTGCGCGGTGACGACGAAGTACGGCACCGTGAAGACCGACCACGTGCTGTTCATCGCCTCCGGCGCGTTCCATCTCGCGAAGCCCGCCGATCTCATCCCCGAGCTGCAGGGCCGGTTGCCGAACCGCGTCGAGCTCGATCCGCTCGGCGTCGAGGACTTCATGCGCATCCTGACCGAGCCCGATGCCTCGCTCACCGAGCAGTACCGCGCGCTGTTCGGCACCGAGGGGCTCACGCTCGAATTCGCGGAGGACGGCATCCGCCGCATCGCCGAGATCGCGCATCACGTCAACGAGCGCGCGGAGAACATCGGCGCGCGCCGTCTGCACACCGTGATGGAGCGGCTGCTCGAGGCGCTCTCGTTCACGGCGCCCGATCGCGACGGCCACACGGTGGTGATCGACGGGGCGTACGTCGACACGCATCTGAGCGAATTCATCAAGGACGAGGACTGGGCCCGCTACATCCTCTGAAACCAGGCATCCGGCGCGGGGGCGGGCCGGGCGCCAATCGACTGAGCACTACGGACACGACATGGCCGCACGACATCCGACGAACATCGTCCTGCATCAGCGCTCGCGCCGGCTCGAAGTGAGCTTCGACGACGGGCTCACCTTCGAGCTCCCCTGCGAATATCTCCGCGTTCATTCGCCGTCGGCGGAAGTGCGCGGCCATGGCCCGGGCCAGGGCGTGCTGCAGACCGGCAAGGAGAACGTGAATATCAGGGACGTCGAGCCGGTCGGCAACTACGCGGTCAAGCTCGTGTTCGACGACGGCCACGAGAGCGGCATCTACACCTGGGACTACCTCTACCAGCTCGGCCGCCACCAGGCCGGGAACTGGGCCCGTTATCTGGAAGAGCTCGCGGCGGCCGGTTACACGCGCCGCGCGAGCGACGAGGGCGCATCATGAGCGGCGAAGATCGCGAAGACGAGAACAAACCTGAAGTCGATTTCGGCTACGAGCGGGTCAGCCCGCGCGAGAAGACGGCACGCGTCCGGGACGTGTTCGATTCCGTCGCCTCGCGCTACGACATCATGAACGATCTGATGTCGATGGGCCTGCACCGCATCTGGAAGCGCTTCGCCGTCAGCATCGCGCACGTCCGTCCCGGCCAGCGCGCGCTCGACATCGCGGGCGGGTCGGGCGATCTGACGAAGCTCCTCGCCGCCGACGTCGGCCCCGAGGGCGAGGTCGTCTGCGCCGACATCAACCGCGCGATGCTCGAAGTCGGCCGCGACAAGCTGCTCGACGCCGGCGTCTGCTCGAACGTGCGCTTCGTACAGGCGAACGCGGAACACCTGCCGTTCGCGGAGCGCTACTTCGACCTCGTGACGATCGCCTTCGGTCTGCGCAACGTCACGCACAAGGAGCTCGCGCTCGCCGAAATGCATCGCGTGCTGAAGCCCGGCGGGCGCGCGATCATCCTCGAATTCTCGCAAGTGCGCCCGGCGCTGCTGTCCAAGCTCTACGACGCGTACTCCTTCGCGATCCTGCCGCGCCTCGGCAGCCTCGTCGCGGGCGATGCGGAGAGCTACCGCTATCTCGCCGAATCCATCCGCATGCATCCCGATCAGAACACGCTGAAGAGCATGATGGAGCTCGCCGGCTTCGAACGCTGCCGCTACCACAACATCGCCGGCGGCGTGTGTGCCGTGCACGTGGGGTATCGTCTGTGATCATGGGGCGTGCGCTCGATCCGGCGCGCCTCGATTCCGCACTCGGCGTCGTGTCGAAAGCGCTGAACCGGCTGCTCGCGACGGACTCCGTCGCGGCCGCCAGGCTCGAGGCGCTGCGTGGACGGACCGTGCTCGTGCAGTTGCTGAGCCCGCGTGCGGCGATCCGCATCATGATGACGGCGGACGGCCTCGCGCTCGAACGCGGCGAGGAGAGCCAAGCCGACGTGCGCGTCGAAGGCAGCCTCTCGGATTTCATCGCGGTCGCCCGCGCGCGCCGGGCCGGCCGCACCGCGCCCGCGGGACGCATCGCCATCCAGGGCGACCTCGCGACCGTGCAGGAGTTGCAGGGCGTGATGAGCGGCCTCGAGCTCGACTGGGAAGAGCTGCTCGCGCAGTACGTCGGCGACGTCGCGGCGCGGCGCATCGGTCGCGTCGCGAGCCGCACGCTGTCCTGGCTCTCGGCGACCGGCAGCACCGCCGAGCGCAACGCCTCCGAATACCTGCGCTACGAGATAGGCCTCCTGCCGACGCGCGAGGACGTCGCCGAGTTCGGGACGGGGGCGATGGCCTTGAGCGAGGACGTCGAGCGCCTCTCCGCACGCGTCGCACGCCTCGCCCGCAAGGATCGCTCGTGAGCGTCGCCGTCAGCCGCGTCTTCCGCGTCCTCGCCATCCAGCGCACGCTCATCCGTCATGGCTTCGACGAGATGCTGTTCGCGACCCCGGTACTGCGTTCGCTCGCGTTCCTGCGCTGGCTCATGCCCTGGAACTGGGTGCGACGGACGTATGGCCGGCGCGCGGATCGACTGCGCGCGGTGCTGGAGGAGCTCGGCCCGATCTACGTGAAGTTCGGCCAGGTGCTGTCGACGCGCCGCGATCTGCTGCCGGACGACATCGCCGAGGAGTTCTCGAAGCTCCAGGACCACGTGCCGCCGTTCCCGGGCGAGCAGGCCCGGCGCATCGTCGAGCGCGCGTTCGGCGTGCCGATCACCGAAATCTTCAGCGCGTTCGACGAGACGCCGCTCGCCTCGGCCTCGATCGCGCAGGTCCACGCCGCGAAGCTCAAGGACGGTCAGGACGTGATCGTGAAAGTCGTGCGGCCCGGCATCCGCAAGACGATCGAGCACGACTTCGGCCTCATCCGCATGCTCGCCGGGCTCGCCGAACGCTACTGGTCGCACGGCCGGCGCCTGAAGCCGCTGCGCGTCGTCGCCGAATTCGAGAAGACGATCCTGGACGAGCTCGACATGATGCGCGAAGCGGCGAACGCCTCGCAGCTCCGCCGCAATTTCGCGGGCTCGCCGTATATGCGGGTGCCGGAGATCCACTGGACCTACACGCGGCAGAACGTGCTCGTGATGGAGCGCATCTCCGGCATCAACATCGACAACATCGAGGAGCTGCGCGCGGCGGGCTTCGATCTGCACGAGCTCGCGACCCATGGCGTCGACATCTTCTTCACCCAGGTCTTCCGCGATCACTTCTTCCATGCCGACGTCCATCCCGGCAATCTCTTCGTCATGGCGGATCCCGAGACCGGGCGGCCCGTGTTCGCTCCCGTCGACTTCGGCATCATGGGATCGCTCTCGGAATTCGATCAGCGCTATCTCGCGGAAAACTTCGCGGCGTTCCTCGATCGCAACTACCGGCGCGTCGCCGAGCTGCACGTCGAATCGGGCTGGGTGCCCGCCGATACGCGCGTCGACGATTTCGAGTTCGCTATCCGGGCGGTGTGCGAGCCGATCTTCGACCGGCCGGTGAAGGACATCTCGGTGGGCTCGCTGCTGCTCAGGCTCTTCCAGACCGCGCAGCGCTTCCAGATGGAAATCCTGCCGCAGCTCCTGCTCCTGCAGAAGACGCTGGTGAACGTGGAAGGCATCGGCCGCCAGCTCGACCCCGAGCTCGATCTCTGGCGCACGGCACGGCCCTCGCTCGAGAGATTCATGAAGGATCGCATGGGGCTCGGCAGTCTGCTGCGCGCGGCGCGCCAGGGTTATCCGCGCTGGGCGGACCGGTTGCCGGAGCTGCCGACGCTCGCGCTCGACGTGCTCGATCAACTGAAGGCCGGCCGGCTCGAGATCGCGAACCGCGATCCGAATCTGACGGAAATCAGGAACGAGATCCGGCGCGCCTACCGCCGGCTCGTCTACGCGGTGCTCGGCGTCGGTTTCGTGATCACGGCCGCGGTGCTGCAGGTCGTCGACGCGGAATCGAGCCGCCGCATCGCGGGTCTGCCGTGGAGTCTGTGGGTGTTCGGCAGTCTCGGCGTCGCCGCGATCACGGCTGCCCTGCGCCGGCGGCCGGACTGAGCGCCGCCGCCTGCTTCGCGTCGTTGTGGGCCTGCAGGAGCGCCATGCCCTTCAGCATGTTCAAGGCCTCGAAGAGCTCGTAATCGCTCGCCGCGAGCTCCTGGCGCTTCGCATCGTCCGACTTCGTCTCCTGCGGCTCGGCGCTGCCGGGCTTCCTGCTCTTCGCCGCACCGTTGCCCGGATTCGCGAGGTGGCGATCGAGCTGTGATTCCTTGATGAAATTGCCGCCGTCCTTGTCCGCGATCGAGGCGAGCTTGATCTTCTCGATGGCGATGTCGGGCTTGATCCCCTCGGCCTGTATCGAACGGCCGGACGGCGTGAAATAGCGCGCCGTCGTCATCTTCAACGCCGCGTTGTTGTTCATCGGCAGGATGGTCTGCACCGAGCCCTTGCCGAACGTCTGGCGGCCCATGATCACCGCGCGCTTGCTGTCCTGGAGCGCGCCCGCGACGATTTCCGAGGCCGAGGCCGAGCCCTCGTTCACGAGCACGATGAGCGGCGCGCCGTCGAGCAGGTCCGGCGGCTGGGCATTGAACTCGAGCTGGGCGTCCTTCACGCGGCCCTCGGTGTAGACGATCTTGCCGCCGGTCATGAACGCATCCGAGACCGCGACCGCGGCGCCGAGCACGCCGCCCGGGTTGTTGCGCAGATCGAGGATGACGCCGCGCAGCCCGCCCTTCGCGTCGGCCTTCAGCTTGCCGAGCTGCGCGACGAGGTCCTCGCCCGTGTGGCCCTGGAACGCCGAGACGCGGATGTAGCCGAAGCCGGGATCGAGCGTGCGGCTGCGCACGCTCTTGATCTTGATGACGTCGCGTTCGAGCGTGAGGTTGAGCGGTTTCTCGACGCCCTCGCGCATGATCGAGAGATTGATCTTCGTGCCCGGCTTGCCGCGCATCTTCTTGATCGCGTCGTTCAGTCCCATGCCCTTCACCGGCACGTCGTCGAGACGGATGATCACGTCGCCCGCCTGCACGCCGGCGCGGCTCGCGGGCGTGTCGTCGATCGGCGAAACGACCTTGATGAAGCCGTCCTCGCTGCCGACCTCGATACCGAGGCCGCCGAATTCACCGGTCGTGCCTTCCTGCAGCTCCTGGTAGGACTCCGGATCGAGATAGGCCGAATGCGGGTCGAGGCCCGCGAGCATGCCCTTGATCGCGTTCTCGAGCAGGACCTTGTCGGAGACGGGCTCGACGTAGTCGCTCTTCACCTTGTGCAGGACTTCGACGAGCACGCGGATGTCGTCGATCGGCAGCTCCTCCTGCGGTGCCGGCGTCGCGGGCTTGGCCGTGGGCTCGACGACGGCCGCAGTCGCCTCGGGAGCGACGACGGGATCCTCGGCGCGGGCTGCGCCGGCGGCGAGGCCGCAGACGAGCGTGAAGCTGAACAGTAGGCTCGATGTTTTCATGGTCACCGTAAAAATCGTGGGGATCCCGGAGGAGGGAACGGGGATCGCCGGCTATTTGCACCAGAGGATCGGGTTCTCCGGCTTGCCATTATGCCGGATCTCGAAGTAAAGGCTCGAATCGCTTTGACCGCTGCCGGCGCCCGCGGTTGCAATCATCTCGCCCGCCGCGACGTCGTCACCGGGCTGCTTCGCGAGCGCCGTGTTGCGGCCGTACAGACTCATGTAGCCCGCACCGTGATCGACGATGATGAGCCGGCCGAGGTTGACGAACTCGTCGGCGAACACGACCCGGCCGGGCGCGACGGCGTGCACTTCGGTGCCCGCCGGGGCGGCGATGAACACACCGCTCCAGCTCGCGCCGCCGGGCTCGGCGGACTCCTTGTCGATTTTCGTCACCGCGCCGGCCGTGGGCCAGGGCAGGCGGCCCTTGTGAGCGCCGAAATCACCCGCGAGCGCCTCGTCAGCGGCGCGTTTCGCCCGCGCCTCGCTCTTCACGCGCATCCTGCCGAGCAGGGACTCGAGCTTCTTCATGCCGCGCTTCAGCGCGGCGAGGCGCTGTGCTTCCTCGCGTGTCGCCGCGTCGAGTGCCGCCGCCGCCTCGCGCCGCGCGGCGAGCGCCGCGTCGATCGCGGCGAGACGATCGGCTTCGGCTGCCTGCAGGAGCTTCAGGCGATCGGTCTCGGTCTTCTGCGCCTGGCGGAGCGCCGAGTACCCGGCGAGCTTGCGTTCGGCGCCGGCGATCTGCGCGTTCGCGGCAGTGAGGACGTAATCGACGTAGCGGAGCTGGCGCTGGGCGGCGTTCAGGCGATCGGGGCTCAGCACGAATTTCAGCTTCGGTTCGCGCTCGAGCGCGTAACGGGTGCGCAACGCACCGGCGACGATGCGGGTCTCGCCGGCGAGGTCTTCGCGCAGGCGTGCGGCCTCGGCCTCGAGGCGCGCGAGCTCGGCGGTCTTCGCGATGATCTCCTGGTGGTGACGCTGCTGGGCGCTCTGCACGGTCTCGAGCTCGGCGGCGAGCGTCGCGAGCGCGGTGCGCGCCGTGCCGAGCGCGACGCGGTGCGCGGCGAGATCGCGTTCCAGGGTTGCGATGCGCTCGCGGATTGCAGGGAGTGCGGCGGCGGGATCGGCATCGTCCGCCGCCTGCGCGCCGAGGACGAATGTCACGAGCAGGAGAAACGCTCCGGGCGCGCTCCGGGCTGCTGCGACGATCGACGATCCGATGGTCCTGGGTATGTGCGCCCCCGCCTGGCGATCCCGGCCCGTGGTGTGCTCCGGACCCGGCTCCGCAGCGTGTCCGTCCGCCGCGCTCAGGCGGCCTGCTGCGCGCCGGCCTCGAGCTTCACGAGCGGCCGGCCGGTCATTTCGCCCGGCTGCGGCAGGCCCATCAGCGCGAGCATCGTCGGCGCGATGTCCGAGAGCGCGCCGCTGTCCGCCATCGCGGCCTTGCGCCCGACGTAGACGAGCGGCACGAGATTCGTGGTGTGCGCGGTGTGCGGCTGCTCGGATTCGCCCGGGGGCGTCGCGCGCATCTGCTCCGCGTTGCCGTGGTCGGCCGTGATCAGGATTTCCATGCCCGTCTGGCGGCAGGCGGCGACGAGACGGCCGAGGCAGGCGTCGAGCGTCTCGATGCACTTCACCGCCGCGTCGTAGTCGCCGGTGTGGCCGACCATGTCCGCGTTCGCGTAATTGCAGATGATGGTGTCGTACTTGCGATCGAGGATCGCCTTCTCGAGCGCGTCCGTCACTTCCACCGCGCTCATCTCGGGCTTGAGGTCGTAAGTCGCGACCTTCGGCGAGGCGACGAGGATGCGGTCTTCGCCGGGGAAGGGCGTCTCCTCGCCGGCGTTGAAGAAGAACGTGACGTGCGCGTACTTCTCGGTCTCGGCGATGCGCAGTTGCTTCAGCCCGTGCGCGCCGACGACGGCGCCGAACGTGTTCGTGAGATCCACCGCCGGATAGGCGATGGGGAGCTGGAACTGCGCGCCGTAGTCCGTCATGCAGACATAGGCGTCGAGCTGCGGCACGCGGGTGCGCGGGAAGGCATCGAAATGTGCGTCGGTCAGCGCGCTCGTGAGCTGCCGGGCGCGGTCGGCGCGGAAGTTCGCGAACACGACGACGTCGCCGTCGCGGATCCGTGCGGGCGTACCGCCGGCCGGCACGAGCACGGTCGGTTTCACGAACTCGTCGGTCTCGCCGCGCGCATAAGCGGCTTCGAGGCCCGTCGCGCCATCGGCTGCTGAGTATTCCGCGACGCCATCGACGAGCATGTCGTAGGCGATCTGCGTGCGCTCCCAGCTCTTGTTGCGATCCATCGCGTAGTAGCGCCCGCAGAGCGTGGCGAGCCGGCCGACGCCGAGCTCGCGGGCCGTGCGCTCGATGAGCTCGATCGAGGGCCCGGCGCTCTTCGGCGGCATGTCGCGGCCGTCGAGGAAGCCGTGCACGTTCACCTCTTTCACGCCGCAGCTCGCGGCGAGCTTCATCAGCGCCACGATGTGCTCCTCGTGGCTGTGCACGCCGCCCGGCGAGAGCAGGCCCATGACGTGTACGGCGCGGCCCAGCGCCGCGGCGCGTTCGCACGCCGGTTTCAGCACCGGGTTCGCGAAGAAATCACCGTCGCGGATCGCTTTCGAGATGCGGGTGTAATCCTGATAGACGAGGCGGCCGGCGCCGAGGTGCATGTGGCCGACCTCGGAATTGCCCATCTGGTCGTCGGGCAGGCCGACGTCCTCGCCGGAGCAGCGGATGAGCGTGTGCGGGCAGTGCGACCACAGCCCGTCCCAGGTCGGTTTGCGGGCGCCGTGGATGGCGTTGAAATGGGCGTCGTCGCTGTGTCCCCAGCCGTCGAGGACGATGAGCATTACCGGGTGTTCGATCTGGGTCATGGTCTGTCGGAGTCCGCAAGAATTGAGGGATGCACCGGAGTGGAGCCCATGATGCTTCACGCATTCCACCCGCCCGCGGGGCGCTTCTGAGTGTATCATACGGGCCCGCGCCGCCGGCCCGCCGGCGTGCCCCCATTTTCGGCCCCGGAATCCCGTTTCATGACTGCCCAACTGATCGAGTTCGCAACCCACAACTGGCTCCTCGTCGGCGCGTTTTTCTTCGTGCTGACGCTGCTGATCATCAACCTCCTGCAGGATACCGGGGGCGGCCTCTCGCCCCAGCAGGCGGTGCAACTGTTCAACAAGGAGGATGCGCTGGCGGTCGATGTCCGCAGCGAGGCCGAATATCGCAACGGCCACATCCTCGACGCCGTGCACCTGCCGGTCGGCGACGTGCGCAGCGGCCACGGCAAGCTCGGCAAGAATCTGGCGAGACCGCTCATCGTCTATTGCGAGAGCGGGCCGCGCGCGAGCATCGCGGCCAAGGATCTGAAGCGTGCCGGCTTCGAGAAGGTATTCCGCCTGCAGGGCGGCCTCGCCGCATGGCGCAACGAGAATCTGCCCGTGCAGAGCGGCAAGTGACGCCGCGAGCTCCTACTCAATCCACATTCCGGAAACCATCATGGCCAACGAACCCGTCCAGAACGAAAACCAGCCCCAGTACGGTCAGCTCGGCATCCAGAAGATCTACGTGAAGGACCTGTCCTTCGAGGCGCCGAACTCGCCGAAGATCTTCACCGAGCAGGTCAACCCGACCGTCGACATCCACTTCGCGAACAACACCCAGGCGCTCGGGCCGGACGTGCACGAGGTCGTGCTGACGGTGACGGCGAACGTGAAGCAGGGCGACAAGAGCATCTATCTCATCGAGGTCCAGCAGGCGGGCGTGTTCTCGATTTCGGGTTTCCCCGCCGAGCATCTGCCGGCGATCCTCGCGACCGCCTGCCCGAACATCCTGTTCCCGTTCGCGCGCGAGGCCATCTGCGACGTCGTCACGAAGGGCGGCTTCCCGCAGCTCCTGCTCGCGCCGGTGAATTTCGAGATGCTCTACGCGCAGGAACTGCAGCGCCGCCAGGCCGAGGCCGCCGGCCAGGGCGAAACGCCCGCCCACTGACGTGAGGCCGCGATGAGCGCCACCGCCCTGCCGCCGGCCGTCGTGCTCGGCGCCGGCGCCTGGGGGACGGCGCTCGCGCTCGTCCTCGCCTACCGGGCCGAGCGCGTCTACCTGTGGGGACGCGACGCCGAGGCACAGCGTAGGATCGCGGCGGACCGGGTCAACGCCCGCTACCTGCCCGACGTACGCCTGCCGTCGCACATCGAGATCCTCGAAGACCTCGCCCTCCTGCCGGCCGAGGTCCGCACCGCCGTCCTCGTCACCCCGTTCCAGAGCACGCGCGAAGTCCTGTCGCGGCTCCGCGCGGCCGCGCCGCAGGTCGCGCGCATCGCCTGTGCCGCGAAAGGGTTGGAAGCCGGCACGCATCTCACCGCGCCCCAGATCGTCGCCGAGGTCTGCGGCGCCGGTTTCCCGGTCGCGGTGCTGTCCGGGCCGAATTTCGCGCTCGAGGTCGCGCAGGGCCTGCCGGCCGCGATCACCGTCGCCGCGGACACGGCCGACTTCGGCGCGGAACTGCTCGAACGGCTGTATTCGCCGCGTTTCCGACCCTATCTCTCCGCGGATCTGACGGGTGTCGCGATCGGCGGCGGCGTGAAGAACGTGCTCGCGATCGCCGCCGGGATCAGCGACGGGCTCGGCCTCGGCGCGAACTGCCGCGCCGCGCTCATCACGCGCGGGCTCGCCGAGATCACACGGCTCGGCACGGCGCTCGGCGGCAGGCCGGAGACGTTCATGGGCCTCTCCGGGCTCGGCGACGTCGTATTGACCTGTACCGACGACCTGTCGCGTAACCGGCGCTTCGGCCTCGCCATCGGCGGCGGCCAGTCGCTCGCCGCGGCGCGCGAGGAGATCGGGCTCGTCGAGGGCCTCGTCACGGCGGGCGAAGTCGTCGCCCTCGCGGCACGCCTCGGCATCGAGATGCCGATCGCCACCCAGGTCGCCGCGACGCTGCGCGGTGACGTCACACCCGCGGAAGCGGTCGCCGCGCTCATGTCGCGTGAACCCGGCGTCGAAGCCCGACATCCTCACTGACTACGTAAAAATGTGCTGCAAGTCACGGCCGCGCGGCCGATAATACACTCCGGTCCAGCGCCGGCGCCGTGCTTGCGGCATACCTGACTCCGGGGGGTCTCCGGCTCGGACCAAGAAGGATTCAGTCATCGAGCCGCGAGGAAGCCGCGTGAAGTCCGCCTTGTCGATCAGCCTGCGCCTGCACGCCGCCGGAAGACCTGCGTGCTGAGCCTGCTGCGCCGCAGGCCCGAGCGCGGCAGCCTGCTGGCCGTCTGTCCGCAAGCCGCCGGCGTCGCCACCGCGCTCGTCCGGAAGCGCCCGGGCCAGCGCCCGGTACTCCGCTTCGCCGAATTTCTCGAGGCCGCCGATGCCCACGCCCGGAGCGCCGCGTTCGAGCAGATCGCGAAGCGCCGCGGCCTGCCGCACGTCGCCGCGACGAGCGCCGTGAACATCGGCGACTACAGCCTCGTGCTCGTCGATACGCCCGACGTCCCGCCGGAGGAGCTTCGCGCCGCGGTGCGCTGGCGTGTCAACGAGCTCATCGATTTCCACGTCGACGATGCCGTCATCGACGTCTTCGACGTGCCGACCGCGAGCGGCGAGCGCGGCAACCGCATGTATGCCGTCGCGGCGCGCATGTCGCTCGTCAAGCCGCTGATCGACAGCCTCGTCGCCGCGGGCCTCGCGCTCGAATTCGTCGACATTCCGGAATTCGCGATCCGCAATCTCGCCGCGCTGCTGCCGGAGGACGACGGCGGTATCGCGTCGATCTATCTCGAAGGGGATCGCGGCCTCATCACGCTCACGCGGCGCGGTACGCTGTACCTCTCGCGCCGGCTGGATTACGGCGCGACGCGGTTGTTCGGCGGTGCGACCGCGGTCACGCCCGACATGGAGGGGCGGCTCGACGCGCTCGTGATCGAGGTCCAGCGCTCGCTCGACTACTACGAGAGCCACTTCTCCCAACCGACGGTGAAAGGCGTCGTGCTGAGTCCGCTCGCCGAGCCCGTCGCCGGTCTGCCCGAATACCTGCAGAGCCAGCTCGGCCTGCCGACCCGCGTGCTCGATCTCGACGAGATCCTCGATCACGAGAAGCCGCTGACGGCCGAGCTCCAGACGCGCTGCATCACGGCGATCGGTGCGGCGCTGCGCCAGGACGAGGTGATCCTGTGAGGCAGCAGATCAACCTCTACCAGCCGATTTTCAGACAGCCGCGCAAGGTGTTCTCCGCGGTCGCGCTGTTGCAGGTCGCCGGGCTCTTCGCGCTCGGTCTGCTGCTCGTCTACGGTTACGGCCGGGCGAAAGTGCGCACGCTCGATGCCCAGGTCACCGCGCTGCAGGGCCAGCGCGCCGCGGCGGCGAAGCGTCTCGCGACGCTCAAAGCGCAGTTCCCGGAGAAGAAGGCCGATCCGCTCATCGCGGGCGAGCTCAAACGCCTCCAGCAGGAGCTCGGCTACACGCAGAAAATCGCGACCGCGCTCTCGACCGGCGCCTTCGGCAACACGAGCGGACTCTCGCCCTATCTCGCCGGCCTCGCGCGCCAGCACGTCGAGGGCACGTGGTTCTCGCGCGTCGCGATCGCGAACGGCGGCGGCGCGATCGGCGTTCGGGGCTATGCGCTCGCGCCCGAGCTGCTCCCGAATTACGTCCGCCGCCTCGCCGCCGAACCAGTGTTCGCGGGCAAGTCTTTCAGCCATCTCGAGCTCGGGAAGAGCGCGCCCGAAGGCCGGGTGCTCGAGTTCGAGCTGCGTACGGAAGGCTTCGAGATGAAGGAGGCGGCGAAGAAAACCGCGACGAGCGGAAAACCGGTGGGGCGCGACGGGAATGGCTGACCGGCTCGAGACGCTCCTCGAAAGACTCGACGCGCTGTCGCTGAAGGAGCGCATGCTCGTGCTCGGCGCGCTGCTGCTCGTGCTCGGCATGCTGTGGGATCGGATGCTGTTCGAGCCGCTGTGGCGTCATCAGCTCGCCGCGAAGGCGGGCGTCGGGCAGATCAAGCAGGAGCTCACCGCGATGGAAGCGGAAGGCGAGGCCGTGCTCGCCGCCGCGAAGCGCGATCCGGATGCCCCGCTGCGCGCCGAGATCGAGCACACCCGCGCCGCGATCGCCGAGCTGGAGAAGACCATCAAGGACAAGGCGGGCAAGCTCGTGCCGCCGGACCAGATGCCGAAGGTCCTCGAAGCCGTGCTCACGAAATTCGAGGGGCTGGAATTCGTGGGCCTCGAGGGACTCGGGGCCGAGCCGCTCGTCACCGAGGCCGCGCAGGGCAAGAACGCCCCGGCTGCGGATCTGCAGAAAGGCGCGTTCCGCCACGGGCTCCGGCTGCGCTTCGCGGGTTCCTATCTCGACACGCTGGAATATCTGCGCGCGCTCGAGAGGCTGCCGTGGGGTTTCTTCTGGGAGAGTGTCGATCTGCGGATCGGCGACTATCCGCGCGCCGAGGGCTCGGTCGTGGTCTACACGCTGAGCCTCGATCGCGGCTGGATCGGCATATGAGCTGCGTGCCGCTCGCCTTCCTCGGCATTTTCGCGGTGCTCGCCGCACCGCTGCAGGCGGCCCCGGAGCTGCTCGTCGATCCCATGCGGCCGCCGGCTGCCGCACCTCACACCGAACCCTCGGCGCCCCCGCCGCCGCCGAGCGTTTTCGACTTGCGCGCCATCAAGATCGAACGGGGCCGCGCCTCGGCGATCATCGATGGCCAGGTGGTCACCGAGGGCAGCGAAATCAACGGGGCCAAAGTGCTCAAGATCACGCGCGAGCAAGTCGTTATCGTCGAAGGCGATCACACCATCGAATTGAAGTTGCTGAAGAATGAAATCAAACGCAGGCACCAGGCGCCGCGCTGACGCGGGCCGTGACGCAGTGACCGTCGGCCGCAGCCGGCGCGTGCTGCACGCACTGCTGATCGCCGGTCTCACCGTCCTCGCCGGCTGTCAGAACACGCCGCCCCGCGCGGGCAATCTCGATCACATGAAAGAGGAGCTCGCGAAGGGCGAAGCGGCCGCCGCGGCGCAGCCGGCGGTGCCCGCGGAAGTGTCCAAAGGTCTCGTGCCCACGCTCCGCCTCGATGCGCGCGAGCTGCCGAAGATGCAGGACGAGCAGCGCTTCGACATCTCGGTCAACGACGTGCCCGCCGGCCAGTTCTTCATGAGCCTCGTCGACGGCACGAAGTACAACATGGTCGTGCATCCGGAAGTGAAGGGCACGATTTCGCTGAACCTGAAGAACGTGACGGTGCCCGACGTCATCGCCGCCGCACGCGACGTGTACGGCTACGAATTCGAACGCACGTCCTACGGCTTCCAGGTGCTGCCCTCGCGCCTCGAGTCGCGCGTCTACCAGATCAACTATCTCAACGTGAACCGCAGCGGCACGTCATCGACGTTCGTGAGCGCCGGCACGCTGCAGGAAGGACCGAACGCGCCGCGCGTGCCGAGCGCGGAAGGCGGACGCGAAGGCGGCGGTGCGGACAACCAGAGCGGCCATCGCGGCCGCGGTCAGCGCACCACCGTCGGCACGCAGGTGAACACGGTCTTCCCCGAGACGACGTTCTGGCAGGAGCTCGCGACCTCGCTGCAGGCGATCGTCGGCGGCGCCGAGGGGCGCAGTGTCGTCGTCAATCCGCAGTCGGGCGTCGTCGTCGTGCGCGCGATTCCCACCGAGCTGCGCGAAGTCGAAGCCTATCTCCAGGCCGCGCAGCTCATCGCGCAGCGCCAGGTGATACTCGAAGCGAAGATCCTCGAGGTCGAGCTCTCCGACGGGTTCCAGTCCGGCATCAACTGGTCGGCGATGGCCGGCGAATTCGAAATCGGTCAGACCGGCGGCGGGCAGAGCGCGACGAACACGACGGGTTACAGCGAGCTGCAGGGCACGCAGTTCGATCTCTTCCCGGGCGTCGGCGCGATCACGACCCTGCCGGGCTCGGCCTTCGGCGGGGTGTTCTCCGCGGCGGTCAACGGCAAGGACTTCAAGGCCTTCCTCGAGCTTCTGCAGACGCAGGGCAACGTGCAGGTGCTGTCGAGCCCGCGCATCTCGACCATGAACAACCAGAAGGCCATCATCAAGGTCGGTACGGACGAGTTCTTCGTGACCGACGTCTCGACGACGACGATCACCGGCACCTCGACGACCTCGACGCCGAACATCGAGCTCACGCCGTTCTTCTCCGGCATCGCGCTCGACGTCACGCCGCAGATCAGCAATGCCGGCGACGTGATGCTGCACATCCACCCCTCGGTCAGCGACGTCACCGACCAGCAGAAGAACATCACCATCGCCGGCGTCGCGCAGACCCTGCCGCTCGCGCGGAGCTCGGTGCGAGAATCCGATTCCGTGGTGCAGGCGAAGAACGGCCAGCTCGTCGTCATCGGCGGGCTCATGCAGAACCAGGAAATCGACAACGACGCGAAGACGCCCGCGCTCGGCGATCTGCCGCTCGTCGGCGCGCTGTTCCGCCACAAGCGCGTCAGCGCCAAGCGATGTATCTCGAACACTTCGGGCTGAACGAGATGCCGTTCTCGCTCACGCCCGACACCTCGTTCTTCATGGGGCGGGCGGGTTACCAGGAAGCCTTGAACGTGCTGCTCGTCGCGCTGCGCAGCGGCGAGGGCTTCGTGAAGCTCACGGGTGAAGTGGGCACCGGCAAGACGCTGTTGTGCCGGACGCTGCTGAAGACGCTGCACGACGAGTTCGCGACGGCCTACATCCCGAACCCCTATCTCAAGCCCGCGAGCCTCCTGCTGACGATCGCCGACGAGCTCGGCATCGCCTATCCGAAGCGCTGCACGCAGCACCAGATGATGCGCGTCCTGAACGCGGCGCTGCTCGAGCTGAATGCCGCGGGCCGGCGCGTGCTCGTGTGCATGGACGAGGCGCAGGCCATTCCGTGCGAGACGCTCGAGACACTGCGCCTGCTCACGAATCTCGAGACCGAGAAGGCGAAGCTGCTGCAGGTCGTGCTGTTCGGCCAGCCCGAGCTCGACCGCGTGCTCGCCCAGCCGTCGATCCGTCAGCTCCGTCAGCGCATCACGTTCTCCTACGAATTGAAGCCGCTCGACGCGGCGGGCGTCGAGGAATACCTCGCGCACCGGCTGTCCGTCGCGGGCTATCCGGACGTTCCGCTCTTCACACGGCGCGCGATGAAGGCGATGTTCGAGGCGAGCGGCGGCATCCCGCGGCTCGTGAACATCCTCGCCCACAAGGCGCTCATGTGTGCGTTCGGCAGTGGCGCGTTGCTCGTCGACAAGGTCCAGATCCGCGAGGCGATCCGCGACACCGACGATGCGCGGCGCGGCCTCGAGGAGCGGCGCGCGGCGGGCGCGCGGTTCAAGCGCTGGGTGCTTTCCGGCCTCGGTCTCGGCGGTCTCGCCGGTCTCGCGCTCATCGCGCAGCTCGTGCACGCGGGATTCGTCGGATGAGCCTCATCAACCAGATGCTCACGGACCTCGAGGAGCGCCGCTCGCGCGCGCCGAAACATCAGGACGCCGCGCTCGAGGGGCTCGTCGCCGTCGCGCCGCGCACGCTCGCACGCGAGCGCCGCGTCGCGTGGCCGCTCGTGATCGCCGGCGTCGTGCTGCTCGCGATTGCCGCGGTATGGGCCGCGCGCAGCGGGCTGTCGCTGCTGACGAAGAGCGAGCGGCGTTCGCTCGCGGTCCAGACCAGGGGCGGCGTGACGATGACTTTCGCGGCGGCGGGCGCGGCCCCCGTCGCCGCGCCGCAGCCAGCCCTTTCCGCGCCGGCTCCCGTGGCCGCTGTGCTTCCCGCCGCCCCGCCGCCGGCAGCGATCGAAGCGACCGCGAGCGCCGCGACGCTGCCTGCGGCTCTACAGCCGCAGGCGCAGGTCGCCGCGACCCCGGCGCCGCCTGCGCCTGCGGTCGAACCCGCGCCTCGGCCCGCGACGCTCGCCGATCCGACCGTGCCGCCGAAGCCTGTGAAGCCCGCGCCGCCGCCGGCCGGGCACCCGGTTGACGTCGCGGAGGCCCCCGTCGTCGAACGGCGTGGCGATTTCCATCGCAACCCCGCCGCGCCTCGCGAGACGAAACTGCCCTCGGCGCTCGACCGCGCTTATTCGCTGCTCGATCTCGGTCGCACCGACGAGGGTCTCGACGCCTTGACCGCTCATCTGCGCGACGCGCCGAAAGACGTGCCGGCGCGCGTCCGCCTCGCCGCCGAGCTGATCCGGCTGGAACGCATCGCGGACGCCGAGACGCGGTTGCGCGAGGGCCTCGCGCTCCTGCCCGGCGAAGCGCGCTTCGCGGGCCCGCTCGCGCATCTCGCGTTCGAACGCGGCGATGCCGCGGGCGCGCTGGTGACCCTGCAGGGCGCGGTGCCGCCGCTCGCGAGCGATGTCGAATACCACGCCTTCATGGCCGCGCTGCAACAGCAGACCGGCGCGCACACGGCGGCAGTGATGATCTATCGCGACGTACTGAAAGCGCGACCCGACAACGGCGCGTGGTGGATAGGCCTCGGCATCTCGCTCGAGGCGACGGGTGATCACGCCGACGCGGCGCGCGCTTTCGGCACTGCGCTCGGCGACCACGGCCTGTCCGAACCCATGCGCACCTACGCGACCCGCGAGATGGTGCGCCTCAAGGACCGCAATTACTGATGGCCGCACGCAAGAAAATCCGTCTCGGCGACCTGCTCGTCGAGAACAAGATGATCTCCCAGCAGCAGCTCGATGCCGCGCTCGCCGATCAGAAGAAATCCGGCCGCAAGCTCGGCAAGATCCTCGTCGAGAACGGCTACCTCCGCGAAGACGCCCTGCTGACGTTCCTCTCGAAGCAGCTCAACGTACCGTTCGTCGAGCTCGCGCATTTCAAGTTCGAGCCCGAGGTCGTGAAGCTCATTCCCGAAATCCACGCGCGCCGCTTCCGCGCCGTCGCGCTCAAGGACAAGGGCGACGCGATCCTCGTCGGCATGTCCGATCCGACGAACATCTTCGCCTACGACGAGCTCGCGCGCCTGCTGCACCGGCCGATCGAACTCGCGGTCGTGCGCGAACAGGAGCTGCTCGAGACGATCGAGAAGATTTACCGCGCGAGCGATCAGCTCTCGGGTTTCGCCGAGCAGCTCTCCGACGAGCTGCAGGCCGGGGACTTCGACGTCGATCAGCTCGCCGCCGGCGCGGACGTCACCGACGCGCCCGTCGTGCGGCTGCTGCAGACGCTGTTCCAGACCGCGGTGCAGAGCAAGGCCTCCGACATCCATATCGAGCCGGACGAAGCGGTGCTCCGCATCCGTCAGCGCATCGACGGGATGCTCCACGAGCAGTTATTGAACGAGAAGCGCATCGCGCCCGCGCTCGTGCAGCGGCTGAAGCTCATGTCCGGCCTCGACATCGCCGAGAAGCGCCTGCCGCAGGACGGCCGCTTCAGCATGCGCGCCCACGACAAGACGATCGACGTCCGCATCTCGACCATGCCGCTCATGCACGGCGAATCCGTCGTGATGCGTCTGCTCGATCAATCCGAAGGCGTGCGCGATCTCGAGGAGCTCGGCATGCCGCCCGGAATCTATGCGCGCTTCAAGGCGGTGATTTCGCGGCCGCACGGTCTCGTCGTCGTGACCGGTCCAACCGGCAGCGGCAAGACCTCGACGCTCTATTCGGCCTTGAAGTTGCTGAACCGCGCGCAGGTCAAGATCGTCACGGTCGAGGATCCCGTCGAATACCGGCTGCCGCGCGTGAACCAGGTGCAGGTGAATTCCGGCATCGGCCTCACGTTCGCGCGCGTGCTGCGCACGACGCTGCGTCATGACCCCGACATCGTGCTCGTCGGCGAAATGCGCGATTCGGAGACGGTCGAAATCGGGCTCCGTGCCGCGATGACCGGCCACCTCGTACTCTCGACGCTGCACACGAACGACGCAATCGGCACCATCAGCCGGCTCATGGACATGGGCGCGCCCGGCTACCTGCTCGCCGCGTCGCTGCACGGCGTGCTCGGGCAGCGGCTGATCCGCCGGCTCTGCACCTCGTGTGCCGAGCCCGCCGGGCTGCCTCCTGATGCACGTGCGTGGATCGCGACGAAGGGGGGTGCCGCCGCGCTCGCCCGCGAATACCGCCATGGCCGCGGCTGCCACGCGTGCAACAACACCGGCTACAAGGGCCGCATCGGCGTCTACGAGCTGCTCGAAATCGATCGCCCGCTCGCCGAGACGCTCGCCTCGGGCGATGCCCGTGCGTTCTCGGCACAGGCGCGTGCCCAGCCCGGCTACATGCCGCTCGCCGAGCTCGCGCTGCGTTATGCGCAGGACGGCATCACGAGCGTCGAGGAGGTCATACGCGTCGCGGCCGACGTCGAGGCCGTCGTCGAATCCGAGCTCGCGGCCGAAGTCATCGACGACGCCATCGAAGGCAGCGTCGGCGCCACGGCCTGAGCGGATCGTTCCGTGCCGCACTTCAGCTACAAGGGACGCGGCGCGCGCGGCGATCTCGTCCAGGGCGTGCTCGAGGCGATGAGCCGCGAGGCCGTCGCCGGACAGTTGCTGAACAGCGGCATCACGCCGGTCGAAATCGCCGAACGCGTGCAGACCCAGGACTTCGGGGCGACGCTCCGCAAAGTCCTGCGCCGCCGCCGGCCCGACCTGAGCGAAATCATCCTGTTCTGCCGGCAGATGTACACGCTCATGCGCGCCGGCGTGCCGATCAACCAGGCCATGACCGGCCTCATCCGCTCCTCGCGCAATCCCGTGCTCGGCGAGGCCCTGATGGACGTGAAGAGCCATCTCGAAGCGGGGCGCGAGCTCTCGGCGGCGCTCGCCCAGCACGGCGAAGTGTTCTCCTCGCTGTTCGTGAACACGGTGCGCATCGGCGAGAACACCGGCCGGCTCGACGAGGCCTTCATCAAGCTCGCCGAGTATCTCGATCGGGAGCGCGACACGCGCGCCCGCATCAAGAGCGCGCTGCGCTACCCGATGTTCGTCGTTATCGCGATCACCGCCGCGATCGCCATCATCAACATCAAGGTGGTGCCGCAGTTCGCGAAGATGTTCGAGCGCGCGCACGTCGATCTGCCGATTTTCACGAAAATCATCATCGCGACCTCGAACTTCTTCGTGGCGTGGTGGCCGCACCTGCTCGCGGCGCTCGTCGCCGCCGGGTTCTGGTTCAATCGCTGGGTGAAGACCGAGAGCGGCCGTTTCACCTGGGATCGCTACAAGCTGAAGATCCCCATCGTCGGCGACATCGTCTATCGCGCGACGCTCGGCCGCTTCGCGCGCGGCTTCTCGATGTCGATCGCCGCCGGCGTGCCGCTCATCCAGGCGTTGACGGTGATGTCGCGCGCCGTCGACAACGAGTACATCGGCGAGCGCATCCGCAATATCCGCACCGGTGTCGAGCGCGGCGATTCGCTGACGCGCAGCGCCGCGGCGACCGGCATGTTCACGCCGCTCGTCCTGCAGATGCTGACGGTCGGCGAGGAGACCGGCGCGGTCGACGATCTGCTCGCCGAGGTCGCCGGCTTCTACGAGCGCGAAGTCGACTTCGACGTGAAGAACCTGAGCCAGACGATCGAACCGGTGTTGATCGTACTGCTCGCGGGCCTCGTGCTCGTCTTCGCGCTCGGCGTCTTCCTGCCCATCTGGGACCTCGCGAGCGTGAAGCTCGGCGGCGCGCACTGAGTGCCACCCGACAGCGTTTAACTCGGCCTTCCAAGCCCCGCAATCCCTTCAGAAATTTCGCGCGCCGGTCGATAAGACGAGCACCTGGGTGCTCCGCCGCGAGGAACGTGGCTGTGAGGAGACCCACGCGGCGCGAGACGCGCCGGATCCAGAGCTCCGCGCACGGCGCAGGACGCGCCGGCCGGAGACGAATGGAATTCAACATGGAGCGCCCGCAATGAACCGTCAGTCAGGTTTCACTCTCATCGAGTTGATCACCGTCATCGTGATCCTCGGCATTCTCTCGGCTTTCGCGCTGCCGCGTTTCGCGGGTCTCGAGAGCGACGCACGCTCGGCCGCCATCGACGGTCTCTCAGGCAGCGTACGCAGCGCCGCGGCGCTCTCTCATTCCATGTGGCTCGCGGCGGGCAATAAGCCTTCGACGGTCACAATGGAGGGTCAAGCGATTTCGATGGATGCCACGACGGGTTATCCGGTGGACAATGCAGCTACGGGTATTGCCAGATCACTCAGCAGCGTGGACGGTTTCAATTCGGCCGCTGGTGCGGCCGGCTGGCAGTTCACCGCTGTCGGCGCCGCCACCGCGACGAGTTGCATGGTCTCATACGTGATTGGCGTTTCCGCAGGAGAACCGCCGACGATCACCGTTACGAACAATCACAACAACAGCGGCGATTGCCAATAGATCTCGCCCGGCGCGGCTGTCGGGCTGCGCACGTGAACCGGCGTCGGGAGGACGCCTGCCGCCGGTTGCACACGAGCTCCTCCTGTTTCTCGCGGGCGGCGCGGACGATGAGGAAAACAACACGTTGCAAGCGTCCTCGCCGTCCGCCTCTTCGCGCCACTTCATGAACGCCCAGCGCGGCTACACCCTCGTCGAGCTCGTGACGGTGATGCTGATCATGGGCATCCTCGCCAGCGTCGCCGCGCCGCGTTTCTTCGAGACGAATCCCTTCGCCGATGCCGGCTTCCGTGCCGAGGCGCGATCGGCTGCGCGTTATGCGCAGAAGCTCGCGGTGGCGTCGGGCTGCGCCATCCGCATCGAATTCAGCACGACGGGCTACACGCTACAGCGCTGGCAGGGCGGCGCGGACTGCAACGACACGGGCGGCACGCTCGCCACCGTGCAACGTCCGGGCGGCGGTGATTTCACCGGCACGGCGCCGCAAGGCGTGACGGTCGCCGCGGCTGCGCTCTACTTCGACGGTGTCGGCCGGCCCCACGATGCGACGAGCGGCGCGCTGCTCGGCACCGTGCAGAGCATCGCCGTCGGCAGCGCCACGGTCACGATTCAACCCGACACGGGGCTCGTGGAATGAACGCAGGGCAGCGCGGCGTGACGCTCATCGAGCTCGTCGCCTCGATCGTCATCGTCTCGGTCGCGACGATCGCGCTCATGACCGCGATTGCGGGGGTCACCGGCCACAGCGCCGATCCCATGGTCGCCGAGCAGGCGACCGCGATTGCTGATTCCTATCTCGAGGAGGCCCAGCTCGCCGGCTTCTGCGATCCGAGCTACGACCCGGACCACAATTCCGCGACGACCTGCCGCAGCGAGTGCACGACGAGCGCCTGCGCCGGGGGCTGCGGCGGCGCAAGCTTCGGTGCGGAGAGCGGACGGGCGAGCTTCGACGACGTCTGCGACTACGCAGGCATCGACGACGCGGGCGCGCGCGACCGCGACGGCAATGCGATCGCCGGGCTCTCGGACTACACGGTGACCGTCGAGGTCGTCGATTCAGGCACCAGCCTCGGCGCACCGGCGCTGGATGCGAGCGCGGGTCAGGTCGTGCGCATCGACGTGACGGTCGAGCATGCGGGACTCGCGGCGCCGGTACGCCTGTCGGCGTTCAAGGCGAACGTGCAATGAGCACGCGACGCGCCGCAGGCTTCACCCTCGTCGAGCTCATCGCGGTGATGGTGCTGAGCGCGATCCTCGCGCTCGTCGTGTGGCGCAACATCAGCGCCCCGATCCGCAGCTTCGTCGATCTGCAGCGCCGTGCCGAGCTCGTCGATGCCGGTGACACGGCACTCTCGCGCATGAACCGGGAGTTGAAGCTCGCCTTGCCGAACAGCGTGCGCGTCGCGGCGGACGGCACGGCGATCGAATTCTTGCGCACCGTCACCGGCGGACGTTATCGCGCGCAGGCCGCGCCTTCGGGCAGCGGGCCCATACTCGATTTCACGACGAGCTCGGGCAGCTTCCAGGTGCTCGGCGGTCTGCCGAACGGTGAGACGGTGCGCAGCGGGGGCGGGGGCCGCGCGGCGTGCCTCGCGGGCTCGGTCGACTGTGTCGTGGTGTTCAATACCGGCCAGCCCGCCGATTGCACCGGCGGTGCGGTCGGCAGCCGAACGAACGCCTGGTGCGGCGACAACGTCGCGGGATTGAGCAGTATCGATCTCGCGACTGGTACGCTCGGCTTCGATCGCGCCGACGCCGGCACGCCCTTGCCCTTTCCTTCCGCCGAGCAGCGCTTCCACGTCGTCGACACGCCCGTGAGTTATGTGTGCGACGGCGGGGTTCTCACGCGCCACGCGAATTACCCGATACCGGCCGCCATGTCGGTACCTCCTGCCGGCGGGACATCCGCGCGCCTGGCCGGCCATCTCGAGAGCTGCGAGTTCACCTACGTTGCCGGTACGGCGACGCGCGCCGCGCTCGTCACGATCCGTCTGCGGCTCAGCGACCAGACGCCCGAGGGCGAGACCGAGACGGTCACGCTGTTCGGTCAGACCCACGTGCCGAACGTGCCATGACGCGCCGGACGCAACGCGGCTTCTCGCTCGTCACCGCGATCTTCATCGTGGTCGTGGTTTCGCTCATCGCGGGCTACATGGTGAACCTCGGCAGTTCGCAGCAGGCCGCGACGAATTTCGCGCTGCTCGGCGCGCGCGCGTCGTTCGCTGCGGAATCCGGCATGGAATGGGCGACCCGGCAGGTCGTCACGACCGACGCCTGTTTCACGAACGGCACCTCGTTCGCGCTCGCCGGCGGTGCGCTCGGAGGCTTCACGGTCACCCTGAGCTGCGCCGAGACGAGCGTCACCGAGGGCGCCGTGACCTACAAGGTGTTCACGCTCGGCTCGACTGCTACGCTCGGCACCGAGGGCGCCGAGGATTACTTCAGCCGCACGCTCTCCGCGACGGTCGCGAACGCGCCCTGACGCTCATCGCGCGCCGGTGCAGCCGCACTGCCGCCACGCTTCGTAGACCGCGACGGCGGCCGCGTTCGAGAGATTCAGACTCCGGTTGCCCGGCACCATCGGCAGACGCAGCAGATGCCCGGGGGCTATCGTCTCGCGCACCGACGGCGGCAGGCCGCGCGATTCCGACCCGAACAGGAGCACGTCACCCGGCGCGAACCGCGCCGCGAAAACGCTCGTCGTGCCGTGCGTCGAGAAGCCGAACAGGTGCCGTCCCGCGAACGCCGCCGCGAAGGCCTCCCAGGACGCATGCACCGTGACGTTCGTGAGATCGTGGTAGTCGAGACCGGCGCGTTTCAGCGCCTTGTCGCTGAGCTCGTAGCCGAGCGGTTCGATGAGGTTGAGCCGCGTCCCGGTGTTCGCACAGAGGCGTATAATGTTGCCCGTATTCGGGGGGATTTCCGGTTCGAGGAGTGCGATGTCGAACATGATCGTCGATGTGAAGGGGCCGCGATGGACGCGACGGTGAACGTGGATCCGCGGCTCGCGAGCGAGTTCTGCGGCATGCGCTTCGCCTCGCCGCTCGTGCTGCTCTCGGGCTGCGTCGGTTTCGGCGAAGAATATACGCGCGTCGAGGGCTTTTCCAATCGCGACGTGGGCGCGGTGTGCCTGAAGGGCACGACGCTCGCGCCGCGCCTCGGCAATGCGCCGCACCGCGTCTACGAGACGCCGTCCGGCATGCTGAACGCCATCGGCCTGCAGAATCCGGGTGCGCACACCGTCGTGCGCGACATCCTGCCGAAGCTCGATTTCGGCGAGACGCGCTTCATCGCGAACGTCTCGGGCTCGACCGTCGAGGAATACGAGGAAGTCACGCGGCTCTTCGACGATTCGCCGATCGACGCCATCGAAATCAACATCTCCTGCCCGAACGTCAAGGAAGGCGGCGTTGCGTTCGGCAACGATCCCGACATGTCGGCACGCGTCGTCGCCGCCTGCCGGCGCGCGACGACGAAGCCGATCATCACGAAGCTCTCGCCGAACCAGACCGACATCGGCGAGAACGCCCGGCGCTGCATCGAAGCCGGCACGAACGGCTTCGCGGTGATCAACACGCTGATGGGCATGGCGATCGACGTCGAGAGCCGGCGGCCCGTGATCGGCAACAACCAGGGCGGGCTGTCGGGGCCGGCGATCAAGCCCGTCGCGCTCCTCAAAGTCTGGCAGGTCGCGCAGGTCGCGCGGCCGCACGGCATTCCGATCATCGGGCAGGGCGGGGTGGTGAGCGCGACGGACGCCGTCGAGTTCCTGCTCGCCGGCGCGAGCGCGGTCGGTGTGGGCACGGGGCTCTTCTACGACCCGCTGTGCTGCCGGACGATCAACGCCGGGATAGTCGATTACCTCGAGCGGCACGGCTTCGGGACGGTGGGCGAAATCGTCGGACTGCTCGAAGCGAACGGCGCGGCTCAGCCGCAGTAGAGGGGCAGGTCGCGAATCCCGCGATCGATGCGCCTCCTGCGTCGGCACATCCTATAGAAGCCGGTATCAACCCTCGGGCGCGAGGCGCTTCAGGAAGACCTTCATCTCTTTCGCGGCCTGGATGTCGCCTTTCGATTCCGCGACCGCGATGCCCTGCATGTAGGCGTCGCGCGCTTCGGCGCCGCGATTCGCCGCGGCGAGCGCCTTGCCGAGCAGCTTCCATGCCGCGGAATACTTCGGATCGAGCTCGACGGCCCGCGCGAGGTGGCCCGCGGCCCGCGCGGGATCCGTCGCGAGATAGGCATTGCCGAGACTGAAGCGCAGCACTGCCGTGTCCTGGCCGGCGGCAAGCATCTTCTCGAGATTCGCGACGATGGCAGTCATGGCGGAAGGCGCGAGGCGCCTCAGTCCTTGATCGATTCCTTGATGTGTTTCGGATCGATGCCGAGATTGCGCAGCTTGCGATAGAGGTGCGTGCGCTCGATGCCGACACGGTCCGCGACCTTGCTGACGCTGCCCTCGCAGGCATGCAACTGGTATTCGAGGTAGGCCTTCTCGAACTTCTCGCGCGCTTCCCGCAGCGGCAGGTCGAAGCCCGGCTGCAGCGCCTCGCCGTTCGATGCGCCGCGGATGTCGAGCGCGGAGCTGATCTCGTAGGGCTCGATCGTCTCGCTCGTGCCGAGGATGAGCAGCCGTTGCACGAGGTTCTTCAGCTCGCGCACGTTGCCGGGCCAGCGGTAATCCCGCAGACGGTTCTTCGCGCCGGTCGTGAATTCGCGGCGCGGCAGGCCTTCCTGCGTCACGAAATAGTTCAGGTAGTGGGTGATCAGATCGTCGATGTCCTCGAGCCGGTCACGGAGCGGTGGAACCTGCAGCGGCACGACGTTCAGGTGATAGAAGAGATCGTCGCGGAACTTGCCGGCCGCGACCTCGAGCGCGAGATCGCGGCGCGTCGCGGCGACGATGCGCACGTCGATCGACACCGGCTCGCGGCCCCCGACGCGGAGCAGCGCCTGCTGCTCGAGCGCACTGAGCAGCCGGGCCTGCGTGTTCAGATCCATGTCGCCGATGTCCTTCAGGAACAGCGTGCCGCCGTTCGCCTGCTCGAGCGAGCCGAACGTGACGCGCCCCTCGTCCTCGGTGCCGAAGATTTCGGCGTCCGGATTTTCGCGCGCGATGCCGGCGACGTTGACGGCGATGAACGGGCCGTTCGCGCGCGGGCTGTGCTTGTGCAGGTAGCGCGCAATCACTTCCTTGCCGGTGCCCGATTCTCCGACGATGAATACCGTCGTCTTGTGCTGGGCGATGCGTCTCGCGTTCGCGCGCAGGGTCTCCATGCTCCGGCTGCGTCCGATGGGATCGCTGATCGGCGCGACACCACGGCGCAGCCCGATGTTTTCGCGCTGCAGCGTCGCGCTCTCGAGACCGCGCTGGATGGTGATGAGGAGCTTCGCGATCGAGAGCGGTTTTTCGATGAAATCGTATGCGCCGAGCCGCGTCGCCTCGACCGCGGTCTCCACGGTGCCATGGCCGGACATCATCACCACGGGGACGTCGACGTGGCTGCCGTCGGACCATTCCTTGAGCAGCGTGATGCCGTCGGTGTCCGGCATCCAGATGTCGAGCAGCACGAGGTCGGGACGGCGTTGCCGGCGCGCTTCGCGGGCCCGTGCGGCATTCTCCGCGACGGCGACGTCGAAGCCCTCGTCCTCGAGGATTTCCTTCAGCAGGATGCGAATGTCGGGTTCGTCGTCGACGACCAGGATGTGCCGCGCAGTCATATTGCAGTCCTACTGAGTATGTTGTCGCTCGCGAGTTGCTCCGTCTCCAGGGGCAGCCGGATGATCGCCGTCGCGCCGCACTCCGGGTTGTTCTCGATCGTCACCACGCCACCGTGTTCTTCGACGATCTTCTTCACGATCGCAAGTCCGAGACCCGTCCCCTTCGTCTTGTTCGTGACGTACGGCTCGAAGACGGCGTCGAGGATTTCCGCCTTGATGCCCGCACCGCGATCTTCGATCCGGATCTCCAGGTGCGTCCCGGACTCCGATTCCAGTTTACTCGTCCGGACGACGATCTGCGCGTCGGCGCCCGTCGCGGATGCTTCGACGGCGTTCTTGATGAGATTGTTGAACACCTGGCGCAGCCGGCCGGCGTCGGCGCGGACGCGCGGCAGGCCGGGAGCGAACTCGGTCGTGAACTGGACGTGCGGATTCGCACCGTGGAACAGAGCGACGACCCCGGCGATGAGCTCGTTCACGTCCGTCGGCTCCTGGGTCATCTTCGGCGGGCGGGCGTAATCCGAGAACGTGTTCACCATCGACTTCATGGTGTCCACCTGCTGGACGATCGTGCTCGTCAGGCGGTCGAGCATGTCGCCTTCGCCGGCGGCCATCTTCGGCAGGTACTTCTGCCTCAGCCGCTCGGCGGAGAGCTGGATGGGCGTCAGCGGATTCTTGATCTCGTGGGCGAGCCGGCGCGCGACCTCGGACCAGGCGGCGTCGCGCTGGCCCTTGATGAGCGCAGTGATGTCGTCGAACACGACGACGTGCCCGCCGTCCTGCTGCGGATCGACGGCCAGCGAGGTGCCGCGGCACATGAGCACCTGGCGGCCGCTGCGGCTGAAGATCTGGATTTCGACTTCCCAGCGGCCCGCGGGCGCCTCGAGCTGCGCGAGCACGCCGTCGGCGAACGGCCGCAGGGGCTCGCGGCGCTCCGCGAGATCGCCGATGCCGAGACCCTGCACCTCGAGGTCGCCGAGATCGAGGATGCGCCGGGCGCTGTCGTTGAATGTCCTGATGCGATGCGCGGGGTCGAGCGCGATCACGCCCGAGGAGAGCTGGCTCAGCAGCGTGTTGACGTACTTGTGCTGGGTCTCGACCTCGGCGCGGGCGCGCGCGATGCGCCGGGTCATGTCGTTGAACGAGCTGACCAGGAAGCCGATCTCGTCGTTGCTCTTCACCGGCAGGTCCGTCTCGTAGTTGCCGGCGGCGACGGCCGCCGTGCCGGCCGCGAGATCGCGGATCGGCGCGGCGAGGCGGCGCGCGGAGTAGAAAGCGGCCCACACCGCCGTCACGATGCTGAACAACAGCACGAGCGTCAGCGTCATTGCGAAGCTCAGCTTCAGCTTCTCGCGGAGATAGGTGAGCTCGTGATACTTCGCGTAGGCATCCTCGACGCTGTCGGCGAGCTTGTTGAGCCGGCCCGGAATCGGATAGAGCGCGTGCAGGATGCGCCGCTCGCCGCTCACGGCGCCGTCCGGGACGTTGACGGCGACCCGGACGTAGAGCTCGTCGTCGCGGATGGGATAGAGGCCGATGTAGCTGCGCCCCTGACGGAGTTGCAGGAGGATCGCCTCGGGCGGCAGATGGGGGACGAGATCGGCCGACACCGTGCTCGTCTCGAGCAGCCGGCCCTGCTGCGTCAGCAGCGCGATCTCGTCCGCACCGCTGCGCTGGCGCAGCGAGTGGAGATCGTCGCTCGCCGGCGCCCAGGCGTTCGCGACGACGGTGCTGTCGGGATTGCGCAGGGCGTTGAGATCGAGCGGCGTGGACTGATCCGAGCCTTGTGCGAGCTGCTCGGCGACCTTGTTCGTCTCACCGAGCAGCTCCCGCATGCGGATGTCCAGCGATGCCTGGCTGAGCTCCAGCGCATCGCTCAATGCGCGATCGATGCGCACGTCGAACCAGTTGTCGACGCCGCGCCGGAGGAAATCGAGCGAGAAACCGTAGAGGATGAGCACGGGCGCGATCGCGAGCACGACGAAGATGACCAGCATGCGCAGCGTCAGCTTCGCGCCCGGCTCCTGCCGGCGCAATTGCTGGACGAGCTCGCGCACGTTGATGACGATCAGCACTACGAAGGCAAGGACGCCCACGCAGTTGAGGATCAGCAGCACCGAATAGAGTGCGCCGAAGCGGCCGGAATTCTGGATCGCCGCGCTCATGAGGATGAGCGAGCCGAGCAGCGACGCGCTGATCGAGGCGACCGCTGCGAGCAGGGTCAATCGCTTCTTGTGCTGTTTAGGTTCCATCGATACCAGTCACTGCTCATGCGCCAGCTCGGCGAAATGTAGGCGATCGGCCGGAGCGGCGCCGGCAGCGATTCGATGTCCAATCTTACCTGCAGATGACCGTGATAGCTGGTCTCCGCGGCAAAGTCCTGCCGTTCGCCGAGCGGGATGTTGCGCAGGCGGCCGAGCTCCATAGCCGCCTCGTCGATCGATCCGTACACGCGCCGCTCGCGGGTGATGAGATCGGTCAGCACGTAGCGATCCGCGAGCGCATGACGTGCGAGCTCGTAGCGGCGGGTCTGGGCGACGATGGTCTGATCCCAGAGGAAGTGCCGGGCCTTCGTCACCTTGAATTCGAAGTTGAACACGAGCGGCACGCCGCTGCGCAGGGCTTCCAGCGCATCGCTGCCGAATTCGAAGCGCACGTCGACGTCGACGACGTCGAGCTCGTTGACCATGCGCTGAGACAGTGAGTCGATGAAGATGCCGGCGGCGCCCGCGGCGGGCGCGAGGAGCAGGCAGAATCCGAGGAGGCAGAGCCGGGCGCGGGCGATCATCGGGGGGCGGCGCGGCTCAGGAGCGCGTAGTAGAAGCCGTCCATGCCGTCCTCGCCGGTCAGGATCTGACGGCCATGACGGCCCGCGTGTCCCCATGCCGCCGTGATCGGCTCGACGCGCGCCGCGGGCTCCTCGGCAACGAACGCGGCAATCACCTCGTCATTCTCTCCGGGCAATACGGAGCACGTAGCGTAGAGCAGCCTGCCGCCGGGCGCGAGCAAGGGCCAGAGCGCGCGCAGGAGGCGGGATTGGGTTGCAGCGAGCGTCGCGATGTCTTCGGGACGACGGTGCAGCTTGATGTCCGGATGGCGCCTGATGACACCGGTCGCGGAGCACGGTGCATCGAGGAGAATGCGATCGAAGGTCCGGTCCGCGGACCAACTCTCCGGCTCGGCTGCATCGGCGCAGATCAACTCGCAGTCGAGGCCCGTGCGCGCGAGATTCTCCCGGACGCGCGCGAGGCGCTCGGCATCGACGTCGAGCGCAGTGACGGCGGCACCGGGCGCGATCTCGAGGAGATGAGTCGTCTTGCCGCCGGGCGCAGCACAGGCGTCCAGCACGCGCAAGCCGGGCGCGACGTCGAGGAGCGGTGCGGCGAGCTGCGCCGCTTCGTCCTGCACGGAGAGATCGCCGACCGCGAAGCCGGGCAGGGTATCGACCGGCGCGGGTTGTTCGAGCTGCACACCATCCGCTGCATGGCGACAGGGAACCGCAGCGTGGCCGCCTGCAGCGAGCGTCGCGAGGCAGGCCGCGCGATCGGTGCGCGCACGGTTCACGCGCAAGGTGAGCGGCGGGCGCCTGCCGCCCGCGTCGAGCACGCTGCGCCAGTCCTCGGGCCGCGCCTCACGGAGAGCGTCGACGAACCACGCCGGGTGCAGCCAGCGCGCGGCGGGCGGCATGGACTTCGTGCCCTCGAGATCCGCGCGCCGGCGCTGCGCGTTGCGCAGCACGCCGTTCACCAGCCCGCGCGCCCATTCCTTGCGCAGCACGGCGCAGGCCCCGACCGTCTCGTTCACCACGGCGTGCGCGGCAAGCTGGAGATGGAGCAACTGGTAGAGCCCGACCATGAGCAGCAGACGGACGTCGTCGTCGCGCGGCCGCAGGGGTTTCGCGAGCAGTCGTCCGAGCTGGTAATCGAGCCGCTCGTACCAGCGCAGCACGCCGTACACGGTCTCCTGGAGCAGCGCCTCCTCACGCGGATCCGAGAGCTGTTTGCGCGCGCCGGCGAGCACGGGATCGAGTGCGCGACCGGCGTCGACGATCTTCGACAACGTGCCGGCGGCCACGGCTCTCAGGTTCCCGCTCATTACGACCGCCATGAACGTCACGTGCGGACGGGGCGGGAAGCCTGGACGGTGGAGCGACGCATCAGCCGCCGAAGTAGCGGCGATAGCCGTTCAGAAATTCGCGGGCCGACATGCGGCGCTTGCCCGGCGGCTGCAACTCGGTGATACGCAGCACGCCATCGCCCGTCGCGACCGCGATGCCGTCCCCGTCGGCCTGCACGACCGTTCCCGGCGCGGCGTTCGTCGGCACGGCGAGGGCGGTTGCGGACCACACGTTCAAGCTCAGGCCCGCGAGTTCGGCGATCGCGAGCGGCGCGGGGTTCAGCGCACGCACGCGCCGCGCCAGTGCGGCAGCGCTCTCGGTCCACACGAGATCCCGATCCGCGCGCTCGATTTTCCGGGCATACGTGACGGCGGTCTCGTCCTGCGCGGCTTCGTCGAGGCCTTCGCCGAAGCCGGCATCGAGCGTTGACCGCAGGGCTTCGGCACCGAGCACCGCGAGGCGTTCGCTGAGCGTGCCGCCGACTTCGTCGGCTGCGATCGCGGTGCCGCGTTTCAATATCACCGGGCCGGCATCGAGCGCGACGACGACACGCATGATCGTGATTCCGGTGAGCACGTCTCCCGCCATGATCGCCCTCTGAATCGGCGCGGCGCCGCGCCAGCGCGGCAGCAGCGAGGCGTGGACGTTGATCGTGCCGCAGGTCGGAATGTCGATGACGCGCTGGGGCAGGATGAGACCGTAAGCCGCCACCACGAGCAGATCGGGACGCAGCGCCGCGAGTGCTTCGATCGCTTCCGGCTCGCGCAGCGTCGGCGGCTGTACCACCATCAATCCATTCGCGAGCGCGCATGCCTTCACCGCGCTCGCCTGCGTCTGCTGGCCGCGGCCGGACGCGCGATCCGGCTGCGTATAGACGGCGACGACATCGCAGCGCGGATGTGCGACGAGCGCCTCGAGCGAGGGCACGGCGAATGGTGGCGTGCCCGCGAAAACGACGCGTAGCGAATGGGACTCGGGCTGAAACTTCACGATAGGGAACTCTCGGCTGCCGCGACGTGCGCGTCGCGGTGGGCGGCTGCACCCGGGGGCTTGGGGCTCAGACGACCTGCCGCTGCTGCTTGTCGAATTTCTTGCGGATCCGCGAACGCTTGAGCGCGGACAGGCGATCGACGAAGAGTCTGCCGTCGAGGTGATCGATTTCGTGCTGGATGCAGACGGCGAGCAGGCCCTCGGCCGTCACCTTGATGGCGTTGCCCTTCTCGTCGAGCGCGTGCACAACGACGCGCTCGGCACGTTCGACCGCTTCGAAGACGTCCGGCACGGACAGACAACCTTCCTCCATCTGTTCCGAGCCTTCCGCCGCCACGATAACGGGATTGATCAGGCACAGCGGTTGCGAGCGGCCCTCTGATACGTCCAGGACCAGCACGCGCTGATGGACGTCGACCTGGGTCGCCGCGAGGCCGATGCCCGGTGCCGCGTACATGGTCTCGAACATGTCCTTCACGAGCTGGCGGATGCCGTCGTCGACGGTCGCCACCGGCTTCGCGAGGGTACGCAGGCGGGGATCCGGGTAATGGAGAATATCGAGAATGGCCATGCTCGCGATGCGTCTCGGAATATGTCCGCAGAATACTTATAAGACCCTGATCCGGCAATAGGATTCACTTCCTTCCGGGTACGTCGAGCGTGGTTCTCGTTTTTTTCCCCAGTTCTGCTAAACTACATTAAGCACCATGCCTAAGGTTGTTGATATGCAGGGAAAAATTCTCGCTTTATTGATGCTCGTGGCGGTCATGGCAACCGGCCGTTGCGACGAGGTCCGGCTCAACCCGTCCCATCCGACGACCTACACCGTGGTCAAGGGCGACACCTTGTGGGACATCTCGGGGCGCTTCCTCGTGCATCCGTGGCAATGGCCGGACATCTGGCACGTGAATCCTCAAATCACGAACCCGAATCTGATATATCCGGGCGATGTCCTCGCGCTGACCTACCAGGACGGCAAGCCCATTCTGAGCCTGTCACGACGCGGCGCCTTGGGCGGCAGGAACGTCAAGCTCACGCCCGGAATCCGCGAGGTCAAGCATGAGAACGCGATTCCGCCGATTCCGCTGGATGCCATCCAGCAGTTCCTGTCCCGTCCGCTCGTGGTCACCGAGAAGCAGATCGCGGAGGCTCCCTACATCGTCGGTGCTCAGGACGGGCATCTCACGACGGGGAAGGGCACCCGGGTCTACGTGAGGGGACTGACCGACCAGAGCGTGAACAAGTATTCCGTGTACCGGCCGGGCGGCGCCTACAAAGATCCGGCGACCGGGACGATCCTCGGTTACGAAGCCTTGCACGTGGGTGATGTCGTCATCGAGCGCTTCGGCGATACGGCAAGCGCGATCGTGACTTCGTCGAACCGGGAGATTCTCAAGGGCGACCGGATCATGGTGCAGTACGCCGAGGAATATCCCGAGTTCGTTCCTCACCCGCCTGCCGCGGACGTCGATGGCCACATCATTGCGGTCGTCGATGGCGTGCTGCAGATCGGGCAGTACAACGTCGTCGTGCTGAACAAGGGAACGCAGGACGGCCTCGAGCTCGGAACGGTTCTGGCGATCTACCAGGCGGGTGCGATCGTGAAGGACGACATCGCCGCCCAGCTCAAGCTGCACAAGGACATGGACGCCGCCAAGGCAGCTGAGGATCAGGCGAAGGGCTTCGACAAGCTCGCGAAACACGTTGCGAACGACGTCCGGGCCGGCAAGCTCAATGTCGACACGGCGTTCGGGGAACGGATCGGTGGCCAGCCCGAGGCCGTTCAGCTTCCCGCGGAACGCGCGGGCGAATTGATGATCTTCCGGACGTTCGACAATCTGAGCTATGCGCTCGTGATGAATACGCAACGCCCGGTCCACGTACTCGACAAGGTCCGCAAGCCCTGAAACGCGTACGGGCCCCCCGCCTGAGCGCGTGGGGGAGTCCGGGCAGGGATGCAGCCAGGACCGCGCCTGGCATATCATGGTTCGCGATGGACAACGGACTGGACATCGTGCGAACGCGTTGCGCGCTGGCGCTGCATGCGGCTCTGTTTCACAGGCCGCGGCGCCTGCAGCGACTTCTGGTAGAGCTGGCCCGCGCCCGCAGTCGCGGGCTCGACGGGCGGGACCTCGCGGCGCTTGCCGCCGAGATGCTCGTGCCCTATGGGCTCTCCCCGACCTGGGATCTCGCTGAAGCGGCACTGAGCTGGCGCCAGGAGCCCGGGCGGGAATTCGTCTGGTTTGGTTCAGAGGAATACCCGAACTTACTCGCTGAAATTGCTGATCCGCCACCGCTCCTCTTCGTGGATGGCAACCTATCCACGCTCCTGAACCCGCAGATCGCCATCGTCGGCAGCCGCAAGGCAAGTCCCTACGGTCTGCGCAACGCGTCCGATTTCGCGAGGGCTCTCGGGACTGCCGGCCTGACCGTGACGAGCGGTCTTGCCATCGGGGTCGATGCCGCGGCGCATCGAGGGGCTCTCGCGGCCGATGCCGGTACGGTGGCGGTGCTCGGTTGCGGAATCGACGTGATGTATCCGTGGAGCAACCGCGCGCTCGCCGGGGAGATTGTCCAGCGGGGCGGGGCAATCGTCTCCGAACTGCCTTGCGGGTCGCCCCCGCGGGCCGGACATTTTCCCCGCCGCAACCGGCTCATCAGCGGTTTGGCACGAGGCGTAGTCGTCATCGAAGCGGCCATGACGAGCGGTTCGATATCCACTGCGAACCACGCGCTGGAGCAGGGCCGCGAGGTGTTCGCCGTGCCGGGCTCCATCCACTCGGCCCAATCTGAAGGCTGTCTGGAACTGCTGAAGCAAGGCGCATGCCTCGTAAGAGGTCCTGACGACGTTCTCCAGGAACTTCAGGGTTTTCAGAGCGTTAATTCTCGAACCGGGCCGCGGAAGGTCGGCGTCGAGCGCAGTCCGGCGGCCCTGGGTCGGGACGAAGCGGCAGTCCTCGAACTCTGCGGATGGGAGCCCATCAGTGTCGAGGCGGTGGTCGACGTTTCTGGATTGACGGTCGGACGGGTTTCATCCATCCTGTCGACGCTCGAGGTCGAGGGGTATGTCCAATCGCTTGCAGGCGGCTCTTATCAACGGGTGAGGCCGATCGTGAGCGGGCAGCGCTAACCGTCGTCCCGACCCGTGCCAGTTTCCACACCCGCCGCAAAGTCCCACGGTCCATGTGCCTGACTCGCGCCGCAGGGCGGCGGTTCCCCCGTGAGCGGCGGGATCGCCCGGACGCTCCCCAAGGGGCACGATTCGCTCGCCGGACATCTGTCCCTCGCGGTATGCTGCGCCGCCGGATGCCGCGCTAGGTTCTCCAGCCCGCCGCCTGGAATCCCGAAATTTCATTGAGAGGCTGATGAAAAACACCGTAATTGACATCCTGATCTACATTTTCGAGCGCTATGTCGACGACGAAATGGAACTGAATGCGGATCAAGACCGGCTGCGGGCTGAATTGAAGGAGGCGGGCTTCGATCCTGCGGTGGTGTCGCGCGCTTTCGACTGGCTCGAGGGGCTTGCGCACAATCGGGACAGCGAGCATCACGCCGTGACGGCCCTGCCGACTTCCATGCGCATCTACGCACGGGAAGAGCAGACGAAACTGGACACCGAGTGCCGTGGCTTCCTCTATTTTCTCGAGCAGGTCGGGGCGTTGGACGCGCAGAACCGCGAGTTGGTTATTGATCGCGTCATGGCCCTGGAAGCCGACGACATCGACATCGGCCAGCTCAAGTGGATCGTGTTGATGGTGTTGTTCAATCAACCCGGCCAGGAAGACACGTGCGTCTGGATGGAAGACCTCGTCCTGGACGACTCCTGCAGCTTCATTCATTGAATTAAACGAGAGCCGCGGCATCGCATCTGGTGCTGCCGTCCTCCTCCAATTGGCCTGAATTGATTCCCCATGGCGAGTAACCTCGTAATTGTTGAGTCGCCTGCCAAGGCGAGCACGATCAAGAAGTACCTGGGCGATGACTTCGAAGTCCTCGCTTCCTATGGTCACGTCCGTGATCTGCTGCCGAAAGAAGGCGCTGTCGATACCGAGCACGATTTCGGCATGCGCTACGAGGTCATCGACAAGAACAGCAAGTACGTCGACGCGATTACGCGCGCGCTCAAGAAGGCCAAGGCCCTCTACCTCGCGACCGACTTGGACCGCGAGGGAGAGGCGATTTCGTGGCATCTCGTGGAATTGATGAGGGATCGCGATGTCATCGATGGCAAGGCCGTGCGCAGGGTGGTGTTCCACGAGATCACGCCGCGCGCGATCCGTGAAGCAATGGAACACCCGCGTGAGATCTCGATGGATCTCGTCAATGCACAGCAGGCGCGTCGCGCGCTCGACTATCTCGTCGGTTTCAATCTCTCGCCCTTGCTGTGGAAGAAGATCAAACGCGGCTTGTCCGCGGGGCGGGTCCAAAGCCCCGCATTGCGCCTGATCTGCGAGCGCGAGGCGGAAATCGAGAGCTTCAAGCCGCGCGAATACTGGACCGTGGAAGCTGATGCCGATTCCGCCGGCGCACCATTCAATGCCCGGCTGAACGTATACCGCAGAGAGAAGATGAGGCAGTTCTCGATCGAGAACAGCGCGCATGCGACGCGGGTGCGCGAAGATCTGATTGGAAGTGCCGGTGGCAAGCTGACGGTCTCCAAGGTCGAGCGCAAGCAGCGCCGTCGCAATCCCGCGCCGCCGTTCATCACCTCGACGCTCCAGCAGGAGGCGGTACGCAAGCTGGGTTTCACGGCTCAGCGCGCGATGCGCATTGCCCAGCAACTTTACGAGGGCATCGACGTCGGTTTCGGTTCCGAAGGTCTGATTACATATATGCGCACCGACTCGCTGAACCTTGCGCAGGAAGCGATCGATGACCTCCGGGGTTTCATCCGGGAGCGTTTCGGACCGGACGAAATCCCTGCGAAGCCTCATTTCTACAAGACGAGCTCCAAGAACGCGCAGGAGGCTCACGAAGCGATCCGACCGACGTCCATTCGCCGTGAGCCGGCGCTGATCAAGGCCCGCCTGTCCAGCGATCAGTACAAGCTCTATGACCTCATCTGGAAGCGCACGGTCGCGTGTCAGATGATCCATGCGACGATCGACACGGTTACCGCGGATCTCGACTGCGGTGATGCGGGAAGTTTCCGCGCGACGGGCACGAGCATCGCGAATCCGGGCTTCATCGCCGTCTATACGGAAAGTACGGACGACCAGACTGCAGAAGAGAGGATGCTACCGCCGCTCGAAGAAGGGCAGGTCGTTTCCCTTCGCGAAATCCGCGCTGAACAACATTTCACGGAGCCGCCGCCGCGCTATTCGGAAGCGAGCCTCGTCAAGTCGCTCGAAGAGTTCGGCATCGGACGTCCTTCGACTTACGCGTCCATCATCTCCACGCTGCTGCAGCGCGAGTATGTGGAACTCGACAAGAAGCGGTTCCGCCCTACGGATATCGGGCGCATCGTGATCAACTTCCTGACCAGCCACTTCACGAGCTATGTCGACTACGACTTCACCGCCCGGCTGGAAGACGAACTCGATGCGGTGTCTCGCGGCGAGAAGGACTGGATTCCCGTGTTGCGCGAGTTCTGGGATGAGTTCCACGCGACGATCCAGGACAAGGAGGCAAATGTCTCCCGGAAAGAGGCTACCCAGGCCCGTTTGCTCGGCGAAGATCCGAAGACGGGCAAGCCGGTCTCGGCGCGGATGGGGCGTTTCGGTCCCTACGTCATCATCGGGAATCCCGAAGACGAGGAGAAGCCGCAGTTCTTCGGACTCAAACGTGGCCAGCGCCTGGACACCATCACTCTGGAAGAGGCGCTCGAGTTGACGAAGCTGCCACGTCATCTCGGTGCGGCTCCTGATGGCCTTGCCGTCTCGGCGAACATCGGACGTTTCGGCCCGTACATACGCCATGGTGAGAAGTTCGTGTCCCTGAAGGGCGAGGACGACCCTTACACCATCACCATGGAGCGTGCCCTCGAATTAATCGAGGAGAAGAGGCTGCTCGATGCGGCCCGCGAAATTCGTGTGTTCCAGGACGCTGGCATACGCATACTGAACGGCCGCTTCGGACCTTACGTCACCGATGGCGGGAAAAATGCCCGCGTGCCCAAGGATCGCGATCCCGCCGCTTTGAGCCAGGAGGAGTGCGTGGAACTCCTCGCCAATGCGAAGCCCGCTTTCGGTGGGCGCGGGCGCAAGAAGGTCGTTGCGAAGGCTTCGGTGAAAGCCCCAGCCGCGCCCAAACCGAAGGTCGAGGCTAAAGCGAAAGCCAAGCCCAAGACGAAAGCCAAGGCCAAGGCGAAAGCCAAGGCAAAGGCGAAGACCGGAGCCACGAAGTCCTGATGTTCAGATTCGTTGAGAGAATTCGAGTGGATCAACCATGACGCAACAAGCCCAATTCGTCGCCGTCCTGATGGGGTCCGATTCCGACCTCAAGACCATGCAGAGCGCAGTGGACGTGTTGGAAGGCTTCGGCGTGCGAGTCGAAGTCAATATCAAATCCGCGCACCGAACCCCGGAGGAAACGCGCCAATACGTTCAGGACGCCGATCATCGCGGGTGCGCGGTATTCATCGCAGGGGCGGGACTCGCTGCCCACCTCGCCGGGGCCATCGCAGCGCATACCCTGAAGCCCGTGATCGGAGTGCCCATGGACGGTGGCCCGCTGAATGGATTCGATGCCCTCCTCTCCACCGTACAGATGCCGGCCGGGATCCCGGTCGCCTGCGTCGCTATCGGCAAGGCCGGCGCAAAGAATGCCGGCTATCTTGCGGCTCAGATCCTGTCGCTCTCAGATTCCGCCCTCGCGGACCGGGTCAGGCGCGAGCGGGATGACAATCGAGCTGTAGTGCTTGCCAAGGACTCCGAATTGCGACAGCAGCGCGGCGCCCAGTGAAGTAATTCAATCCGACGTCCTGGTTGACAGGCGGACGGAAAATTACGAAAATTTTCGGCTACCGTTTTGGAGGGGTACCCAAGCGGTCAACGGGAGCAGACTGTAAATCTGCCGGCTCTGCCTTCGAAGGTTCGAATCCTTCCCCCTCCACCATGAACGTTGGTAATGGACGGGGTGATGATGCTCGGCGGGTGTAGTTCAATGGTAGAACCTCAGCCTTCCAAGCTGATGGTGTGGGTTCGATTCCCATCACCCGCTCCAAAGTTGTGCGGCACATGCGTTAGCCGGGATGCGATCGACGCCGCGCGGTCGCCGAGTTGGCTAAGCAGTTGATTTTCATGTTAGGTTCGGTCATCGGCCCGGCCCATATAGCTCAGTCGGTAGAGCACTTCCTTGGTAAGGAAGAGGTCACCGGTTCAAATCCGGTTATGGGCTCCACCTTCGTTTGAGTATTGGCGACCGCCCGCAGTAAGTATTTGATTTGGAGTACCAAGGGGAAACCACATGTCCAAGGAAAAATTTGAAAGAAACAAACCGCATGTGAACGTGGGCACGATTGGTCACGTGGACCATGGTAAGACGACGTTGACGGCGGCGCTGACGGTGGTGACGGCGGCGAAATTCGGTGGTGAGGCGCGTGCATACGACCAGATCGACAATGCG
>JACQWY010000061.1 GCA_016209015.1 Gammaproteobacteria bacterium
AGTCTGGAGAAGAACCAAAATCAGGTGTCGTGTCCCCGTAATTTCTCGTGAGGCTGTTCCTCGGCACACCGCGGCGCGTATTTCCCACGTGTCGCCCTCGCGCAGGCGAGGGCCCAGTCGTTCAGCCTCGGCGCCGAGGTCGAACCGCGGGGCCAGCGCAGCGAGCGCGGTGCGGAACGGATGCTCGAAAGTCCGAGGTTCACTGCGCGTGCCATGGGTCACCGACTGGGCCCTCGCCTGCCCGAGGGCGACAGGCATCAGCCAAGGCGGAATGCGTCGATGCACGCCGCAGCCTGGGGAAGAACCAAAGATTTCGGGGACACGACACTTAAATTTCGACAAAATTTCAGGGACACGACACTCAATTCGGACGCACCGCCTTCGTGCCTGGCGAAATTGAGTGTCGTGTCCCCGTAATATCGTCTTGGTTTCCGCGTAATAGCGTCCTACGGTGAAATCGAATGCAGGAGAACGACGATGCAGGAACCGATGATTCCAACCATCACCGCATTCGAACGGTCGCCCGATGGCGGCCGCGGGCTGGCGCGCGACATGCGCGTTCGCTGGGCGCTGGAAGAGGTGGGCCAGCCTTATGGCGTTCGCCTGGTTTCGTTCAGCGGGATGAAGGAATCGGAGCATCGCAGGCGCGATCCGTTCGGTCAGATCCCGACTTACGAGGAAGGTGAGCTGGCTCTATTCGAGTCGGGGGCGATCGTGTTCCACGTCGCGGAGCGCCATGCGGGGCTGCTCCCGAATGAGGCACATGCGCGGGCGCGCGCGATCGCATGGATGTTCGCCGCGCTCAACACGCTGGAACCGCCGATCGTCGAGCTTGGAATGGCCATGCTCCTGGAACGCGACAGGCCGTGGTATGCGGAGCGCCTGCCAGTTCTCGAGGAACGTGTCCACGTACGCCTGAGCGAGCTTGCCAGCCGGATCGGCGATGCCGCGTGGCTCGATGGCGCATTCAGCGCGGGCGATCTGCTGATGGTGACGGTGCTGCGCCGGTTGACCGGATCCGGGCAGCTCGAGAGACATCCGACGCTTTCAGCCTATGTCGCTCGCGGCGAAGCTCGGCCGGCTTACCAGCGTGCTTTCGCGGCCCAATTCGCGGTATTCGCTGCGGATGCCGCGGGCGGCGAATAGCGTCGGTTCCATTTCGATCCGCTCGCGGCCGGCACTGCGGTGACGGCGCCGGGACGATTCCGGCATTCGGCACGCAGTGTCCGCTCAGTATCGCCGCCATTATCGCGCGCGGCTGCGTCCGGCACCGCGGTCCGCAGGAAGGACGCCCTTCACGAATCGCCGGACGACGGATCAGGCCCTGCGGCCGATCAGGGAGAAAAATTCTTCGCGCGTCGCCAGGGAATCGTGAAACGTGCCGAGGACGGAAGACGTGATCATGGTGGAATTCTGCTTCTCGACACCCCGCATCATCATGCACAGATGTCGCGCCTCGATGATGACGCCTACGCCGCGGGCATCGACCGAGTCCATCACGATCTTGGAGATCTGCTCCGTCAGGCGCTCCTGGAGTTGCAGCCGCCGTGCATACATGTCGACGAGGCGAGCGAGCTTGCTCACGCCGAATACGACCCCGCTCGGGATGTATCCAATGTGGCAGCGACCGAAGAACGGCAGCATGTGATGTTCGCAGAGGCTGTACACCTCGATGTCCTTGACGATGACCATGCTGCTCGTTTCCTGCGTGAAACATGCGCCATTGATGAGCTCCGTGGCGTCCACGCGATATCCGGAGGTCAGGAATTCCAATGCTTCGGCGACCCGCTTTGGTGAATTGATCAAACCTTCGCGCGAAGGGTCCTCGCCGAGCTCGATCAGGATGTCGCGCACGTGTGCGGCGATTTTCTTCGTGTTGATTTTCAACTGGACTCTCCTCCCGACCATTCGTATCACCAGCTCAGGTCCGCTTCATCGGCAATGCGTTCACGGGCGGGCCCGTCGTTCGCATCCATCCCATCGCCCGCGATCGCCGACATCATTCTAGGCGCTCCGCCCGAGACTTTGGTGCCGGACCATGGCGCATCGAGTGCACCCCAATGGCTTACGCACTGCACCGCATGCGGAGGCCCGGAGAGGTGGCGCGACTCCGGAAAAAATTATGGGAAAAATTATGGGGACACGACACTTAATTTCGGTTCTTCTCCAGACTGCGGAGTCAGTCGATGCATTCAGCCTCGGCTGATGCCTGTCGCCCTCGCGCAGGCGGGGGCCCAGTCGGTGACCGACGGCACGCGCCGTGAACTCCGGCCTTTCGAGCGCTCCGTTCCGTCCCGCGCTCGTCTTCTGCGCTGGCCCCGCGGTTCGACCTCGGCGCCGAGGCTGAACGACTGGGCCCGTGTGAAATACGCGCCGCGGTGTGCCGAGGAACAGCCCCATAGTTCGGAGAACAGCCTTAAATTTCGGGGACACGACACCTTTCTCGGGTGCACCATCCGCGTGCCTGACGAAATTAAGTGTCGTGTCCCCGTAATTCCCCGCACTCCCCGCGGCGGCCAGGCGTGTTCACGACGCCCGACCCCGCGGCTCTGTCGAACCGACGAAGGGATGCGCCGGGGATTCCCGGCGATCGCTCAGGCGGGCATGGCGAGCTCCTGCCAGATCACGCCCTGGCGCTGGCGCTGCCACACCGGCACGGCACCCGGCAGACCGCGCAACAACACCGGAACATCGGGCAACTCGGCGCCGAGTTCGAGAAAGCGTTCGTAAGGCAGGCGCAGCCAGTCCGGCGCCAGCGCGCGCAGGCTCGCTGCGGCTTCGACGGGCCAGGCCTCGCGCAAATCGATCGCGAGCCGGTAGCCGCGCCGGCGATAGTTCGCGAGGCCGCGGGCATAGCGCGGGAACTCGGGACGCGCGCGGCTCAGGAAGGGCACGACGAGCGCGATGCGGTCGGGGCCGAGGCCGCAGCGCTGCAGCACGTCCTCGAAGAACTGGCCGTGGCCCGCGGCGACGCCGAGCACGTGGCGCGGGCTCACGTGCAGCCAGAGATCGACGGCGTCGTGACCGAGCGCGAGATGATTCAGCATGTGGAGCACGCGGCAGGCGCGATCGACGGCGACAATCGTCGGCGTCGCGCCGAAGCGCGCGAGGAAGTGGGCGGCCGGCAGGACGCTGCCGTCGGTGTCGCCGCCGACGAGGCGGGCGAGCAGCGCCGGTGGCCGTGCGCCGCCCTCCGGATCGGCGAGCGTGCGGAATTGCGAATGCAGCGTCTTGCCGGCGATGCGCGCGCAGACGCGATCGCCGCGCAGGAAGAATGGATCGGCGTCGCGCTTGCCGGTCGGCCACTGGTTCGCGAGGCGATGATTGAAGTAATCGACGAGCTCGACGACCGGCGAGCTGCGATACGAGGTCGACGGCGCGGGGCGCGCGCAGGGCGCGGTCCGGGCATGGACGAGTGGTTCGTGCATCGTGGTCTCCTTGCTCACAGCCGGAATTGCAGGCGGCGTGCGCTCCCCGCGAGTGCGCACGCCAGGGAAGTCCGCATCCGTCGGGCTCACGGCACGGCGACTATAGGCAGCACACCCGGTGCGCGGAAGGACCGATATCTTCTGTACTTATGTCACCGGCAGCGCCACGCGTGCGCGCCGTATCGCCGGATGTGCCGGCGACAGATGAGGACGGCGCTACGCGCGGTGCAAGGCCCACGCCATGACGCTGGCGAGAACGGTCGGCGTGAACCAGAACAGGAAGACGAGCCGCAGCGTGGCGAACGTCCAGTCGTCGAAGTGCGGCCATTGGAAGATGGCGAGGAGGATCAGCAGCCAGGTCGTGCTGCCGAGAATCATGGTGCGGAGCATCTTGCGGTCCCCGTTCGAGTTGTCCTGAGTCCCTGCGGCGTTCGATGCCGCGCTCTACGTAGCGTCGGCCACGGACCATTCTTTACACGGCGGGGATGAGCCCTGGGCTGGGCTGCGAGGTCCTCGCAGGCGGGGGCCCTCTGGGCGCCCCTCGCGCGCGCATTGCACCGCTGCGGCACGTCTCCTATCCTCGCGAAGACCCCTCGGCATGCGGAGGAGCGGGACGGTGCTGACACCGGATTTGGAGGCCTTCGGCGCGCGGCTCGCCGCGGTGCGCCGCTTCGACACCGCGTTCGATCTGCTCGCGGACGAGGTGCGTGCGCTCGGTTTCGACGGCGTCGATTACGCGAGCTCGTCCGCGGCGCGCGTGCTGGACGGCGGCTGGGCCGGCGGGCCGATCTTCGAGCGCAACTTCCCGCGCGGCTGGCAGCACGGCTGGCGGGTGCACGGCCGCTTCGATCCCATCCTCCCCGCGTCCTACCGCCAGGGCCTGCCCGTCGACTGGCAGGCGATACGCGGCGAGACGTCGTTGACGTCCGCGCAGCGCCGCGCGCTCGCGCTGCTCGACGACATGGGCTTCCCCGCCGGGCTCACCGTGCCGATCCATCTGCCGGCGAACCGTTTCGCGTTCGTGAGCGGCGTCTCGCGCCGCACGGGCGAGGAGTGGGCCTCCCTGTGCCGGCGCACGAAGGCGCCGTTGCTGGTGCTCGCGCACACGTTCCACCACCTGCTCGCGGAGCGTCACGACGCCGCGGCCGTGCGACTCACGCGGCGCGAGCTCGAATGTCTGCAGTTCGCGGCCTGGGGCTGCGCGGCCCCGCTCACGGCGCGGCGCCTGAACCGCTCCGTCGAGACCGTGCGGCGCCACTTGAAGAGCGCGATGGCGCGACTCGGCGCCCGGACCGTGGCGCAGGCGGTCGCGATCGCGGTGGCCTGCGGTCTCCTCGAGGCCGGGAGCGGCGACTCGCGCTGAGGTCTCGCGCACTCACCCCGCCCAAACCTGCCCAATCGGGTAATGGCGTCCCCGTTCTGCCGCTGCGAGCATCGTCGCCAAACCGGATCCGAGGGGAGGAGCGAGGATGAACACACTGGCAGGCGGTGCAGAGGGAACGGGAGTGTTCGCCGTGGTGGGCGGCACGCTGATCGACGGCAACGGCGGCACGCCGCGGCCGGAGACGGTGGTCCTCATGGAGAACGGCCGCTTCTCGGCGGTGGGCCGGCGCGGCGAAGTGGCCATCCCGCCGGGCGCGACCGTCATCGACGCGAGCGGACAGTTCGTGCTGCCCGGGCTCATGAACGGCAACGTGCACCTGCTCGATGCGATCATGATGATGGGCAAGGGCGGTGCGGAATATCTCGCGCGCTTCGAGGGCCGGCTGCACGAGGTGATCGAAGAGGCCTCGCAGCTCTCGCTCCGCGGCGGCTGCACGACGGTGTTCGACACCTGGAACGCGCTCGTGCCGGTCCTGAACGCGCGCGATCGCATCAACGCCGGCCAGGCGCAGGGCGCGCGCATCTTCGCCGCCGGCAACATCGTCGGCATGGGCGGCCCGTTCAGCGCCGACTACTCCATGCAGTCGCGCCAGGTGATCAGCAAGACGTTCGCGGACCGCATGGACACGCTGTTCGACGCCGGCGTCGGCCGCATCCTGAGCACGCTGCCGCCGGAGGAAGTGCGGCCCATCATCCGTGACTACATCGCGCAGGGCCTCGACATGCTCAAGGTCGCGATCAGCGATCACCTCGTCGTCACGCTCGGCTGGCAGTCGCCGTACCTCTGCTTCTCGGAACGCGTGCTGCGCGTCATCGCCGAGGAAGTGCGGCGCGCCGGCATCCCGCTCGTCTCGCACACGCTGTCGGTGGAGAGCCTCAACATCGCCGTCGACCTCGAGTGCGACGTGATGATCCACGCCACGATCACGAGCCTGCAGCCGATTCCCGAGGACCTGCTCCTGCGCATGGCGAAGGGCCGGGGCTGGTCCGAGATCCAGCCGACGACGCACGGCTACCAGTGCCATCTCGATGCGACGAATCATCCCTGGGCGGGTTACGCGGGCGGCGCGCACGAGGAGAACACGGTGCGCCTCATCGCGGCCGGCGCGCCGATCATCCTCGGCACGGACGCCGGCTGCACCGATCCCGACATCCTCCACGACCTGCCGCCGGAAGAAATCGAGGACCGGCCGTGGACGATCGGCACGGATCATCTCGTGTGGATGCGCGCGATGGTGGAGAAGGGCATGACGCCGATGAACGCAATCCTCTCCTCGACGCGCGAAGTCGCCCGTGCCTACGGCATGGTGAAGGACTACGGCACGGTCGAGGCCGGCAAGGTCGCGGATCTCATCGTCGTGAAGCGCGACCCGCTCGCCGACATCGCACGCATGAGCGAGCTTGCGGTCGTCATCAAGGACGGCATCCCCGTCGATTTCGAGAAGCTGCCGACGCAGCGGCTCGTGACGAAGTATCCGCGGGGGGAGGATTTCGAGCGCAGGTGAGTTCAGAGGGCGAATTTCGGGAACGAGATTGAGTGTCTTCTCCAGACTGCGGGTCCGTCGATGCATCCCGCCGTGGCTGATCTTTGTCGCCCTCGCGCAGGCGAGGGCCCAGTCGGTGACCCACGGCACGCGCAGTGAATCTCGGGCTTTCGAGAGCGCCGCGCTGGTCATCTGCACTCGCCCCGCGGTTCGACCTCGGCGCCGGGGCTGAACGACTGGGCCCTCGCCTGCGCGAGGGCGACAAGTGGAAAAATTTCAGGGACACGAGACTCAATTTCGGCTTCGACCATGGGTCGTCGAGGAAGCATGTCGGCCGAATCAAGTCTCGTGTCCCCGAAATGATCTGCACTCGCCCCGCGGTTCGACCTCGGCGCCGGGGCTGAACGACTGGGCCCTCGCCTGCGCGAGGGCGACAAGTGGAAAAGTTTCAGGGACACGAGACTCAATTTCGGCTTCGACCATGGGTCGTCGAGGAAGCATGTCGGCCGAATCAAGTCTCGTGTCCCCGAAATGTTTACGCCCTCGTGCAGGCGACGCGTGGTAGGTAGGCGCCGAGTGTGCTGATCGACCGCCCCGACAGTTCCGGGAAGAACCAAAAAGTCCCTCCGACCCCTGTGGGTAAGTCAAAAAGTCCCTCCGACCCCTGTGGGTAAGTCCTGGTCGACCGACCGCCGTGGCTGTTTCCTGTCGCCCTCGCGCAGGCGAGGGCCCAGTCGGTAACCCATGGCACGCGCTGTGAGCCTCGGACTTTCGAGAGCACCGCGCTGGTCATCTGCACTCGCCCCGCGGTTCGACCTCGGCGCCGGGGCTGGGAAAAATTTCAGGGACACGAGACTTAATTCGGCCGATGCGCCGTCTCTGAAAGCAAGGGTCGATGCCGAAATTAAGTCTCGTGTCCCCGAGATTTTCCCCCGAGATTTTCCCGAAGCATTCCGCCTCGGCTAATCTTTGTCGCCCTCGCGCAGGCGAGGGCCCAGTCGGTGACCCATGGCACGCGCTGTGAGCCTCGGACTTTCGAGAGCACCGCGCTGGTCATCTGCACTCGCCCCGCATCCCGACGTCGGGCTTCCTTCGTCAGCCCGACCTACGGCAACGGCCTGTGCAGCGGATCCATGTCGCGGCCTCACCCCCGTCCCTGACGCACGGCCCGGATGGCTTCCAGACGGTTCTTCACGCCGAGCTTCGCGTAGATGTTCTTGATGTGGAACTTGACCGTGTCGCGCGTCACGACGAGGTTCGCGGCGATCTGGTCGTTCGACATGTAGTTCACGATCTGGGAGAGGATCTGCTGTTCGCGCTCCGTGAATTCCTCGAGCCGGACCGGCGTCGTGCCTGACGCGAGACTCGCACCGGATTGCTCGGACGGCTCGGGGCCTATCGACTCCAGCAGTCGCGCGAGGAAGCGGTCGACGCCGCGTTCGCCGGCGCGGGCGCCGAGGCAGGAGCGCGTGCCGAAATACTCGAGCATGAGCTGCGTCATCTCCTCGCCTTCGTCGAGCAGCGCACGCGCGTACTGGCCGGGCGCGGCGAGCGCGAGGGCCTGCTCGAGACTCTGCTGTGCCTGGAAATCGTTGCCGGCTTTGCGGCGCGCGATGGCGCCGAGCGCGTGGAGCTTGATCTGCCGGTGCACGCGTCCGCTCGCGACGGCCTGGCGGAGCGCGGCCTGCAGGAGGCGCTGCGCTTCGCGGATTTCGCCGGCGTGGATGTGCAGGCGGATGCGGCCGAGGATGCCGTCTTCGGCGTCTTCGGACAAACGGACATGCGTGCCGTCGGCGGGCTCGCGGCTGTCCCGGATGCGGCCCGCGACGATGCGCGCGCGATCGAGCTGGCCGGCGAGCAGCTCGCGGCGCACGCGTTCCCAGGCGACGAGACGCAGCACGCGCGGCCACTGCCCGGAGAGCGCGAGTTGTTCCGCTTCCTCCAGGATCTCGAGTGCTTCGCGCGGCTGCCCGCGACAGTCGTGGATGCGCGCCACGGCGCGATACGCGATCACGAGATAATCGTGGATGCCGGCGCTCGTGATGAGCTCGCGATACTGCCGGAACTGTTCGAGCGCCTGATCGAACTCCTGCATCTCGTAGAGTGTCGCGACGAAGCCGCAGGCGAGGCAGGCCGTCGACTGCGATTCCTCGCCGTACATGCGCGGGCCCGAGAGCGCCTTGCGGTAGAGCACGAGCGCTTCCTGGAGCTGGCCCTGCGACATGAGCGTCAGCGCGCTCTTGCCGATCGAGTAGGCCCAGGTGAACGTCGCACCCGCGAATTCGCTCAACACGCGGCCGCGCTCGAGATGCTTCAAGGCCTCGTCGTGACGTCCGGTCACCATGAGGTGATAGCCGCGCGCGTTCGCCACCGCGCTCAGCTCGAAATTGCGGAAGCGCGAGCTGCTGACGACGTCCGTGTCGATGCCCTCGACGAGCGCGTGGCACTTCGCGAGATCGTCGCCGAGGATCGCGACCATGCTCATCGCGACGCGCGGATCGCCGACCGCGTCGGCGTCGTAGCGCGCCTCGCGCAGGAGCTCGAGGAACGGTCCGATCTTGCGGTGCCGGCTCAGGAACGCGAGCGCCCAGACGATTTTCACGACGAGTCCCGGCCGCCGTTCGAGCTCCTCCATCGGAATGGCGTCCGACCAGCGATCGACCGTCGCCATGTGCCCGTCCGGCACGAGGCGCTCGGCCCACATCTCGAACACGTCCGCCGCCGGCGCATGATCGCCCGCGAGAGAGAAGTGGTGCAGCGCCTCCTCGAAGTGGCCTTCCTCGCGGTGCCAGCGCGCGGCGCGGCGGTGCAGGTGCTCGACGTGATCCGGCGCCGCCGCCTGCAGGTGAGCGCGCAGGAAGCGCGAGAACACCGCGTGATACGTGAACCACTGCTGATCGGAATCGATGCGGCGCACGAACAGGCCGGTGCGTTCGAGGAGGGTGAGGATTTCCTGCGACTCGTCCGTCTGCAGCAGCGAATCGCAGAGCGGCGCGGTCATGCGATCGAGGATCGAGGTCCTGAGCAGAAAATCCTGGATGCGCCGCTCCTGGCGCATGAGCACGTTGTCCGCGAGGTAGTCCGTCATTTCGCGGACGTGGTGATCGCGCCCGGAGCGCAGCGATGCGCGGACCTGCGGGCTGTCGAGCGCGAGGCGGTAGAGCTGGACCGCGGCCGGCCAGCCCTCGGTGGCCTCGTGGATCGCCCGCCGCTCGTCCGCGCTGACTTCGACTTCGCGCGCCTCCTCGAAGAAGCGGTGGACCTCGGCCGCGGAGAAGCGCAGCTCTTCCGGCCGGATCAGCGTCGCGCGCTCGCCGACGAGCAGGCGCGGCAGACCGATGTCCGGGACGACGCGGCTCGCGATGAACCAGCGGATCGACTCCGGGCTGCTCGCGAGCAGCTCGCGCAGATAGCTCAGCACGACGCGATCGTTGATGAAATGCAGATCGTCGATGAACAGCGCGACCGGCCGCTCGAGCTCGACGAGCCGGCCGAGCAGCCAGTCCGCGCGCGACGCGCCGCCGGCCGGTTCCGCGGCGGCGTTCGTGGCCGACACGTCGGCGTGGATGTCGACGCCGAGCGCCGCCACCATTTCCTGCACGTCGCCGAAGAAGCGGTTCGCGTCGTTGTCGGCTTCGTCGAGCGACAGCCAACCCGTGAGCATGCGCTTGCGCCGGCAGATCGTCCGCGCCTGGAGCAGGAGCGAGGTCTTGCCGTGGCCCGCCGGGCCGTGGATCACGACGACCTGCGGCGCAGCTTCGCCGAACATCCGCGCCAGGAGCTGCTCGCGCTCGACCGCGTGACGGTGCGCGGTCGGCGCCGAAGTCTTGTGGCTCGTCGCCGGACGGACCACGGACGGCCCGGGGAGCGGTCTTGCTTTCACGTACGCCTCTGCTGGGCGGACCGTCGCGGGGGCCCCGGACAGACCGCTTGGGATGATTGCCGCGCTGCAGCGTAGCGCCCGCGGCATGCAAGTCTACACCCGGGGGTAGGTGCGGTTGATCGGTCCCGCCTCGTAGCCTTGCACACGCTCATCGTGCACTGAGGAGAACGTAGTGGGAAGGCTGATCAACATCGACAACGGCGGCACCCTGACCGACGTCTGCGTCATCGACGGCAACCAGGTCTATCGCACCAAGACGCTGACGACGCCGCACGATCTGTCGCGGTGCTTCTTCGAGGGCCTCGCCAAGGTCTCGAAGGAGATCTTCGGCGAGGAGGACGTGCTCGGCCTCGTCACGAGCACCGATCACATCCGCTATTCCACGACCCAGGGCACGAACGCGCTCGTCGAACGCAAGGGGCCGCGGCTCGGGCTCATCCGCACCGGGACACTCAGCGAAGCGGACCTGCGCCGGGATCCCGCGGCGGATGCCGTCTTCCAGGCGCTCGTCGGCAACCGGGTCTCGGCGATCGACCTGTCGCTCGACGGCGCGGCGCTCGAAATCGCGGTCGTGCGCGCCGTCAACGCGCTGTCGTCCGCGGGCGCGAACCGCATCGTCGTCGCGCACGGCGGTGCGGACCGCGTGGCGACGGAGTCGCGCATCCAGAGCCTGCTGCTGCGCAAGTTCCCGCAGCACCTGCTCGGCGCCGTGCCGATCCTCTACACCCACGAAGTCGTGGAGGACGAGGACGACGTGCGCCGGACCTGGACGGCGCTCTTCAACGCCTTCCTGCATCCGGCGATGGAGCGCTTCCTCTACAACGCCGAGCACAAGCTGCGTGACAGCAAGGCGCAGAGCCCGCTGCTCATCTTCCGCAACGACGGCAACTCGGCGCGCGTCGCGAAGACGATCGCGCTGAAGACTTACAGCTCGGGACCGCGCGGCGGGATGGAGGGCTCGCGGGCGGTCGCCGCGCACTACGGATTCCCGCATCTGATCACGATGGACGTCGGCGGCACGACGACGGACATCGGCGAGGTCCGCAACGGCATCGTGCGCAGCCATCTGCGCGGGCAGGTCGAGGACGTGAACGTGTCCTTCCCGCTGAGCGACATCCACAGCGTCGGCGTCGGCGGCAGCTCGATCATCCGGGTCGTCGACGGCCATCTCGAGGTCGGACCGCAATCCGTCGGCAGCGCGCCCGGTCCGGCCTGCTTCGGCCTCGGCGGCAGCGAAGCGACGATCACGGACGCCTTCCTCGTGCTCGGCCTGCTCGATCCGGCCTCGTTCTTCGGCGGCGATCTGAAGCTCGACGAGGAACGCGCGCGCAACGTCGTGCTCGAGCAAGTCGGCAGGCCGCTCGGGCTGTCGGTCGAAGACGCCGCGCTCGCCATGGAGCGGGCCTGGGTCGAGAAGGTCGCGAGCAGTCTCAAGCGCTACACGACGGTGAGCGCGGACACGGTGCTCGCGGCGTTCGGCGGCGCGGGTCCGTTCGCCGTGTGCCGGATCGCGGAAGCCGCCGAGATCCCGCGCGTGCTGATCCCGGGCCTCGCCGCGGTGTTCTCCGCCTACGGACTCGGCTTCTCCGACATCGGGCACACCTACGAAGGCCCGCTGCAGCGCCGCGATGCCGCGACCCTGCGGGCGGTCACCGGGGAGCTCACGGAGCAGGCGATCCGCGGCATGTATGCGGAAGGCTTCGCCAGTGAGGAATGCGAGCTGCAGACGGAGCTCCTCGTCTCGAGCGCGACGACGGACGAGCGGCGGCCGCTCGCGAACGGCGCGCTGCCGGCCGATCTGCCCGCGGATGCGCAGCTCTCGGTGGCGGTCTCGATCACGAAGAGGCTGCCGCATCCGACGCTGCAGGGGCACTTCGGCCTGCGCTACGTGGCCGCGTCCTCGGCCGCGACACGGCGCGTGAACGGTGTGGCGCTGCCGCTCTATCGCGTGGAAGACCAGCCGCCGGGCGCCTGCGCCGCCGGCCCCGCCGTGCTCGAGGAAGCCTATTTCACGGGCCGCATCGACGCCGGCTGGACGTTCGAGATCAACGACAGCGGCGACGTGCTGCTGAGCCGCGCCTGAGCGGATACCCCCGACGAGACGACGACCGAATCCGGAGCGACGCTTATGAGAGTCCTGATGTCCGAAAACCTGCGCATCGATCTCGACGCCGAGATGTGGGAGTGCAGGCATTGCAACAAGGTGCTGATCTCGGCCCGCGACAACTACAAGCGCGGCCTGCTCGTCTACGATCGCGATCCGCGCGAGATCCACAAGCCGCTGCTCGATCCGGAGAAGTACACGCTGACCTACGCGCCGGATCCGACGTGGTGCCGGCTCATCGAATACTACTGTCCGCAGTGCGGGACGATGATGGAGACGGAGTACCTGCCGCCCGGTCATCCGCCGCTCCGCGACATGGAGTTCGACATCGACGCCATGAAGGAACAGTGGAAGCACCGCCAGGAAGTCACGAAGGAGCCGGGCGGCAAGGACTACCCGCGCCGCGAGCGCGCGCACACCGGCCAGCGCATGGCCCGCATGCACACCGGGGAGAACGAGGCATGAAGCGCGTTTCCGTCGACATCGGGGGCACTTTCACGGATTGTTTCGTGGCCTGGGACGATCGCTACATCCAGTCGAAGGCGCTCACCACCCACCAGAATCTCGCGCTCGGCTTCAACGAGGCGCTGAAGAACGCCTGCACGGAGCTCGACATCGACGAATCGACGCTGCTCTCGCAGGTCGACTCCGTGCGCTACGCGACGACGCTCGGCACGAACGCGCTCATCCAGCGCAAGGGCCCGCGGCTCGGCATGCTGACGACGATGGGCTTCCGCGCCTCCGTGCCGCTCGCGCGCGCGAAGGGTTACGCGACGGGTCTCTCGCACAAGGAGCAGATGGACGTGCCGAACGCCGAGCGTCCGGACCCCATCGTGCCGATCCCGATGATCCTCGAGGTCCGCGAGCGCGTCGACTACAGCGGGCGGATCCTGCTCGCGCTCGACGAGGCGGACCTTCGCGAGAAGCTGCGCCAGCTCGTCGACAAGGGCGCGGAGGCGATCGTCGTCACGCTCGCGAACTCCGTCGTCAATCCCGAGCACGAGCTGCGCATCCGCGAAATCTTCATGAAGGAATACCCCGGCCACATGCTCGGCGCGATCCCGATGCTGCTCTCCCACCAGGTCGGCGGGCGCAAGGGCGAGTATGCGCGCGCGATGTCGACGATCATGGACGGCTTCCTGCACTCGACGATGTACCACGGCCTGGGCTCGCTCGAATTGAACCTCCGCAACGGCGGTTACGAGCGGCCGATGCTCTGCAATCACAATTCGGGCGGCATGGCGCAGTTGAACTCCACGGACGCGCTCCAGACCGTGCACAGCGGCCCGGTCTCCGGCATCGCCGCGAGCGAGCATCTCGCGCTGCAGACCGAGCTCGGCAACATCGTCGCGACGGACATGGGCGGCACGAGCTTCGACATCGGCATCGTCGTCGAGGGTGGCGTGAAGTACTACGATTTCAACCCCGAGATCGAGCGCTGGATGGTCGCGGTGCCGATGATCCACCTCGTCACGCTCGGTGCCGGCGGCGGTTCGATCTGCCAGTACGATCGCATCTACAAGACCGTGCAGGTCGGTCCCGATTCCGCGGGCTCGGACCCGGGCCCGGCGGCCTACAACCGCGGCGGCACGCGGCCGACCGTGACGGACGCGGATCTCGTGCTCGGCTATCTCGACCCGGCGAACTACGCGGGCGGGCGCATCAAGCTCAATCCGCGGCGCTCGCGCCAGGTGCTCGAAGGGCTCGCCGACGAGCTCGGCCATGATCTCATCGAGACCTGCAAGCTCGTCAAACAGACCGTCGACGCGAACATGGCGAACGGCATCGCGCGCGAGTTGCGCACCCGCGGCTACGAGCCCGTGGACTTCACCACGCTCGCCTACGGCGGCAACGGTCCGCTCCATGCCTGCGGGATCGGGCGCGCGCTCGGCGTGAAGACGATCCTGGCGCCGCCGTTCTCCTCGGTGTTCTCCGCGGTCGGTGCCGGCAACATGAACCAGATGCACATCCACGAGCTCTCGACCTGGACCGTGCTCTTCGACGCGACCGGCAAGAAGCTCTTCACGGACTACGCGAAATTCAACGGCGCGGTCGAGGAGCTCGAGCGTCGCGGCCGCGAGGATCTCCTGCGCCAGGGCTTCGCTGCGGAGGAGATCAACTACCGCCTCGAAGTCGACATGCGCTACGGCAACCAGCGCGTGACGACGGCGGTCGTGACGGATCTCCATCGCCTGAATTCCCAGCACGACGTGCTGAAGCTCATGGAGCAGTTCCACCAGCGCTACGGCGAGCGCTTCGGCAAGGGCAGCCAGGTGACGGAAGCGGGCGTGCGCATCAACACCGTCCGTGTCTGTTCGTTCGTCGAGACGCCGGCCGTCGCGTTCCAGGGCCTGAAGCCCGAAGGCGCCGGCAGGGCGCCGCCCGCGCCGGTCGCGTACCGTGCGTGTCACTTCGTCGGCAGCGACGGCCCGGTCGACACGCCGATCTACGGCGAGGACGCGCTCGCCGAGCAGACGGAGATCGACGGCCCCGCGATCGTCGTGACGAATGCCACGACGTATCTCGTCGAGCCGGGCTGGCGCTATCGGGCGACCACGCAGAACGCCGTGTGGTTCACACGCCTCGACGGCGACGGGCAGCAGCATTCGCGGAAGGAGACGGGACGATGAACGACATGCACGCGACCGCCGACGATCAGGCGCTCCTCGACAAATTCCTGAAGGACAATCAGCTCTTCTACGGCCCGGATCCCGAGATCATGGGCGACCACGACATCGGTCCGCGCAGCGCGGACGAGGAGCGCCTGCTGAGCGGCCCGGTCGATCCGCACCTCATCAACCTCGTGCGCGGGCGCATCCTCGCCGCGCTCGACGAAGGCAATACGATGATCGAGCAGATGGGCGCCGCGCCCGGGGCGAAGTGGGGCGACATCGTCGCCTCGATCTTCACCGCGAGCGGCGACCTCTCGATGATCGCGCCCCACGGTGTCGTCGGCTTCGCGGCCTGCGTGCACTATCCGATCAAGTTCATCATCAAGTACTGGACGGACGAGCCCACGGTCGGCGTGCGCGACGGCGACGGCTTCATCCACAACGACTCGCGCTACGGCGGCATCCATAGCACGGACCAGTCCTGCATCATGCCCGTGTTCTGGCAGGGCAGGCTCGTGTGCTGGGTGTCGTGCACGATCCACGAGGGTGAGACCGGCGGCTGCGAGCCCGGCGGCATGCCGCCGTCCGCGGAGAGCCGCTACGACGAAGGGCTCAAGATGTCGCCGTTCCGGGTCGTCGAGAACTTCGAGCTCAGGCGCGATCTCGTGACCTTCCTGCAGAACATGGTGCGCGATCCGAAGCTCCAGCTCGAGGACATGAAGGTCAAGCTGCATACCTGCCTGCGTCTGCGCGAACGCGTGCTCGCCGTGCTCGAGGAGTTCGGCGAGGACGCCTTGACGGTCTCGCTCCGCCAGCACATCGAGGACGTGCAGGAGGAAGTCCGTCGCCGCATCGAGGAGCTGCCGGACGGCACGACGCGCGTGCTGACCTTCCCCGACTCGACGCTCCGCGAGAATGCGCTGCTCAAGTTCAGCCTGGCGGTCACGGTGAAGGGCGACACGATGACGCTCGATTTCCGCGGCTCGTCGCCCGAGTTCATGAACCGCGCGATCAACACAAACCAGGCGTCGCTCAAGACCATGCTGCTGACGAGCTATCTGCAGAACGTCTGGCCCGATCTGCCGCAGACGATGGCGGTGTTCGGCCCGGTGAAGATGCTGTTCGACGAGAAGTCGCTCGTGAACGGCTCGTTCGAAACGCCGCAGCCGATGAGCCTCATCCCGCTCTTCAAGGCGATGACGATCCCCGTCATCCCGATGACGAAGCTGAGCTACTCGCTGCCGCACCGCTACACCGCGGTCGTCGCGCCCCAATACGACCAGCCGGGGACGTTCATCTACGGCGGGCTCACGCAGAACGGCGAGAACGTCGGCAACTTCTGCGCCGACATCAACGGCAACGGCCAGGGCGGCCGCAGCCACCGCGACGGCGAGCACTCGATCTCCCCGCCGTTCGCCGCGAACTGCGACATCGGCGAGATGGAAGTGATCGAGGAGGAGCTGCCGATCGTGCGCCTCGGCGCGTTCACGCTCGCGAAGGATCGCGTCGGCTTCGGCAAGTACCGCGGCGGTCTCGGCTACGAGATGATCGCCTCCGTGCGCGACACCGGCATGTGGGGCTTCATGACGGGCTGCACGGGTTCGCTGTTCACGCCTTCGCAGCCGCTGTTCGGCGGCTACGGACCGCCGGTCTATCCGCTCTGCAAGATCCGCGGCGTGAACATCTTCGAGCAGCTCGCCACGAACCCCGGCCGCATCAAGTTCGACATTCTCGATCTCATGAACGGGCAGACGGTCGAGGGCGGCAGGTATTCCACGCACCCGATGGCGATGACGTTCGAGCTCTGTCAGCAGGGCGAGGTCTACATGATGTGCCAGGGCACGGGCTCGGGTTACGGCGACGTGCTGCTGCGCGATCCGGCGGGCGTGATCAAGGACATCCAGGAGGATCTGATCTCGCACGAGACGGCGCGCGACATCTTCAAGATCGTATTCGATTCGAAGACGCTGATCGTGGACGAGGCCGCGACGCGTGCCGCGCGCGAGGCGGAGCGCCGGTCGCGCCTGCAGCGCGGCAAGCCGTTCGACGAGTTCGTGGCCGAATTCGTCACGCCCGAGCCGCCCGAGCATCTGCCGTACTACGGGAGCTGGGACGATCCGAAAGTCATCTACGGCACGAGCAACGGCAAGCGCATCAAGATGCCGTCCGACGATATCCAGAGCATGTTCATGCCGAATCCGAAGGACGTGCGGATCGCCGAGCTCGAAGCGGAAGTGGCAGCGCTGAAGGCCGCGCAGCGGCGCGGCTAGTCGCCGGCGCAGGCGTCGAGCGTACGGGTGATGTGCTCGCAATCGAAGTTCGAAGCCACGCCGATCAGCACGAGCTCGGTGCGCGGCGTGAGCCGGCCCCAGGCGCCGCCGTCGACGCAGGACTCGAGGCTGCCGACTTTCTGGTAGAGCGTCGCGAGGGGATAGTGACGGAAGTTCACGAAGCCTTTGGCGCGGTAGACGATACCCGCGAGCTGCTGCATCGCGCGCGAGAATTCCGCGCGCTTCAGCGGCCGCTCGCAGCGCCAGACGAGGCTCGTGAAGGGATGCGCGTTCGAATCGGCGAGCTGGATGCGGAACGACGTCGACTGTCCGAGGCGGCCCTCCCCGAGCGCCAGCGTGAGCGGCGCCGTGCCGTCCGCGGTCTCGAAGATCGACGCGCCCGGCAGCAGCCCGTCGATCAGCTCGCGAACCTGCCGCGTTCTCTCCACACCGGCGACCGCGCTGCGGTTCAACACGATCATGTAGGCCCCCCGCACCTGACGCTCGAAGAGCGCCGCGTACTCCGTCTCGCGCGCCTCGAGCGCGTGCACCGCGTCGACGACGGTCACGACGTTCTCGAGGAAGACGCGCCGGCGGACGCGCGATTCGTTCAGCGTACAGAGGATGTTCCCCGGATCGGACACTCCGCTCGTCTCGACGAGGAGCTGCTCCGGTGCGGGATCGGAGGCGAGCAGCCGCTCGACGCCCGCGACGAGATCGTCCCGGATCGAACAACAGATGCAGCCGTTCGCGAGCTCGATCTGCTGGCCCTCGACTTTCACGATGAGCTTCGCATCGATGTTCAACTCGCCGAAATCGTTCACGAGCACCGCGAGACGACGGCCGTCACCCTGCAGCAGCAGGCTGTTGAGCAGCGTGGTCTTGCCCGCACCCAGGAAACCGCCGATGAGCGTCACGGGCAGCATCTCGCGGCTGCGGGCCTGCTGGAATTCGGGATATCGGGCGAGCGGATTCAGCACGGGGCGTCGAGGCCTCATCGGGACAGTGGCATGGCGCGGTGCTGCCGTCGGTCGTCGGCAGGCCCGGACGATGCCGAGTGTAACGGAATACCGAACCGGCGGGAGTTTCGGGGACACATAACTCACGTAAGGTCTGCAAGCACCACGCTTATTGCCGACCGTGCGCTGAAATGTCCCGGAGGGACTCATTCAGCGCTTCCCCGATTCGATCCCGCCGGCAGGAACCGATACACCGCGCCGTCACGCGCCACGTGGCCGACGTGCGGCGCGACGAAGTGACCCGGCACGATCAGTGAGCCGCGATCGGCCGCTTCGGACAGCAGGCGATGCCGGCTCGCGCGGGCCAACGCCTGATCCTCGCAGAAGGAACTGTTGAGATCGGGTACGGCGATCTGAATCGGGCTGTGGATGGCATCGCCGAGGAAGAACGCCGAGCGGCCGTCGTGTTGGACGCGCAGACCGATGTGGCCGGGCGTATGGCCGGGCGTCGGGACCACGGTCATGATTTCATTCAGCGCGTGCTCGCCGGAGACCATGGAGGCCTGCCCGCTCTCGACGATGGGCAGGACGCTGTCCTGGTAGACGTCGAAGAACGGCGGCGGCGCACCCGGCACGAGATTCTCGGGTGCATAGCGCGCGTATTCCTCGCGGGAGAAGACGTACCTCGCGTTCGGGAACGTCGGCACCCACCGCCCGTTGTCGAGCCGCGTATTCCAGCCGACGTGGTCGACGTGCAGGTGCGTGCACAGCACGATGTCGATGTCTTCGGGACGCAGCCCCGCGGCGTGGAGGCGCGCGAGATACGGCGTATCGAGGCGGTGCGCGAGCAGGAAGTCGGGTCGCTCCTTGTGGTTGCCGATGCAGGTGTCGACGAGGACGTCGAGCGTGCCGTAGCGGATCACGAACGACTGGAACACGCAGGGCATGCGAAAGCCGGGAATATCGAAGAACGGGGCGAGCCATGCCGCGTGTTCCTGCAGCACGCTCTCCGTCAGATCCGGAAAGAACTCCCGCCCATCGAAATGGACCATGGTCTCTTCGATGCGCACGACTTCCGCAGCGCCGATCTTGAAGTGGTCCATGTGGCGTTCCTCGTGTGAATCGGGCGTGACACGGTGATCGGCGCGGGCTCGCTACGCAGCGCGATCCCGGCGGCATGACGGACTTCCGCGCTACCCATGACTTCGTCTTTCACAGTGATGCCGGCGGAGTATCCGACGGTTCCCGAACGGGGCCAACCCTGCACGCCTGCGGGTAATGTCGTCGGACGGACGTTCCCGGGAGCAACGGACGCCGCTGTCCGCTGCGCTCTGACACGACGCCCGCTTCGCCGGCGCTCGCGACACAGGGCATGTCGGCAGCGACGAGGATCTTCGCGACGTTACGCTCCCAGCGTAGGAAATACCCTCCGCGGGGGCACTCGGATCCGTTGCATTGCACGGCTGCCCTGGACAGGCGTGATCGGGCTCTTCTAGCACGCGGTAGTCCTCTGCTCCAGGCCAATCAGGTGCAGCCGATATCCGCCTTTGTGCGATGCCTGAATGGTGTCTGCAGTAACTGATTCGAGAATCCGAAATTGCGTGGAGCGTTGCCATGATCGACGGGGCTTCGACAATCCATCGCGCTCTCCGTGCACTGATCAGCATCAACAAGGCGCTCCCGCACTGCGCAAGCGAATCGGAGTTGATGAGCAACGTCTGCCGTCTCGCGGTGGACGAAGCAGGCTATCGGATGGCCTGGATTGGAGTGCGGGAATACGATGTCGCACAGACCATCCGCCCGGTCGCCTATAGCGTCGACGCGCAAGCGTATCTCGATGGCGTCGAATTCAGCTGGCGGGTCGGGTCGGTTGACGCGGGCCCTGCCGGCCCTGCCGGCGCCGCCATTCGCGATCTGCAAGCGAGCATTGTCGAAGATGTCTTGCTGGAGTCGGAATTGGTCCCGTGGCGCTCGCGCTCGATTCAGTTTCAAGTTCGGTCCATTGCGGCATTTCCACTGCTGTACGGAGGCAACGCCATCGGAGTGCTCTGTCTCTATACGTCCAGACCTGATGGCTTCGATCCGACGGATGTCGAGGTGCTTTCCGATTTGTCCGGCACCATCGGCCTGTGCTGCGCCTCGCACCGACAGCATTCATTGCACATCGACGAAGCCGAACGAATGTCGCGAAGTATCGAACAGACGGTCATCGCGATGGGGGAGCTCGCCGAAGTCAGAGACCCCTTCCGCGGCGCGCACCAAAAGCAGGTTGCACGTCTCTGTGCCGCGATCGCGTTAGAGCTGGGATTGCGCGAAGACGACGTGCGTGGGCTCGTGCTGGGTGCCGAGATCCACGACGTCGGAACGATTGCCGTACCAGCCGACATTCTGTCGAAGCCCGGCAAACTGGATGCAACCGAGTTCAGTCGCGTCAAGGCGCATGTTCAAACCGGATACTCCTTGATTCGGAATATTGCGTTTCGCTGGCCGATTGCACGAATGGTGCTCGAGCATCACGAACGATTGGACGGCACAGGTTATCCGTACGGCCGCCTTGGACCCGACTTGTGCTTCGAGGGCAAGATTCTCGCGGTCGCCGATGTCGTGGACGCGATGTGCTCCGCGCGGCCGTATCGCCCGGCGCTCGGTCCGGAAGCCGCACTCACGGAACTCCTGGCGAATCGTGGACGGCTGTACGACCCGGAGGTCGTAGACGCATTCGCCACGGCATTCAAGGGTGGGCGAATCAGGAATTACGCACTCGCCTAGCGTCTCGGCGTCGACCGTCAGCCGCGCGAGAGCTTGCACTGTCCCCGAATGGGTCAGTGACGAAACATGGGCCAGCAGTTTCGCAGCGCCGGTTCCTTCAGGGGCTCGGCCCTGCACGGTGGCTAGCGCGTTCGACGCTGCCAGAGCGCGCGGCTCCGTTCCCAGTATTCCGCGAACCGCCTTGCATGCCGTGACTGTGGCCGTGTGCGCAAAATAGATGGTCGAGAGGCAACTGACTCAGGGAGCCCAAAAGGGCCTCCTCGCCGCCTTGACGGGCCGTCGCCTTCAACAGCGCCTCGAAATCGGTCGCGACGTTTCTGAAGTCGCCGATGAGCTGCTCTTTCGTGACGTCGCCGACTGTATCGTATGATCACGACGCGAGTGCGGTGTGCACCGTGCAGATCGGCATTTCCCGGCCCGTTAAGGAAGCTCTGAATAAGTCCATCCTGGACTTTTCAGAGCACGGTCGGCAAGAAGC
>JACQWY010000059.1 GCA_016209015.1 Gammaproteobacteria bacterium
ACCCCGAGGTTCCACCACGGCGCCGCGGTGAGAGGACTGGGTCCCGGCCTTCGCCGGGATGACGAGGCTGTGGTGCGCTCGCCGCTTTCATCACTCCGGGCGACGGCATGTCTTCATGACCGATGGGCTGACGAAGGAAGCCCGACATCGAGCATGTCGATGATGGTCATTCTTTTCGCACCTCGCTTTCGCATCTCGAATCTTCCGCATCGGAACGGTGGCAGAACGTTGGGCTTCCTTCGTCTGCCCAAGCTACGGCCCCTGGGATGACTCAGGATGCAGGCGAGGACTTCTCGAACGTCCGATTACGCCTGCGGCTAATCGGATCTACGAACACGAGGGGGAAAAGGGGTCAGGTTCGATTTCGCGGCCGGCGAGAGCGACCCATGCCCGCGCGCGTGCCCGCGAATTCGAACCTGACCCCATTTCCCGCCCCCGAACCTGACCCCAATTCCCGCCCGGCACCCGGCGCCACCAGAAAAACGGCGCCCGGAGGCGCCGCAGGGAGGGCAGGACGTCGATTCCCGCGGGGCTCAGGCCGCGGCTTCCTCGCCGCGGGTGAAGAAGCTCGTGAGATACGTCACGAGACCGATGAAGAACACGAGGCCCGTGCCTTCGCGCAGCCAGTAGAAGAGCGTGAGCTGACCCTGCGCCTCCATGAACGACATCGGGGTCGTCGAGACGCGCTGCAGCCAGACCTGCAGGATGCCGGCCGCGGTCAGGAACAGCGTGATGAAGACCATGGAGATCGTCATCAGCCAGAAGCTCCACATCTCGATCACCTGGGCGCGGTTCGAGTTCGCCGCGCGGCCGCGCAGGATCGGCATCGCATACGAGATCATCGTGATCACGACCATCACGTAGGCGCCGTAGAACGCCATGTGGCCGTGGGCCGCGGTGATCTGCGTGCCGTGCGTGTAGTAGTTCACCGGCGCGAGCGTGTGCAGGAAGCCCCAGACGCCGGCGCCGAGGAAGGCCATCACGCCCGTGCCGAGTGCCCACAGCGTCGCCGCGCGGTTCGGGTGCTCGCGGCGGCGGCGGTTCACCACGTTGAAGGCGAACACCGTCATCGCGAAGAACGGGATCGGCTCCAGCGCCGAGAACACCGAGCCCCACCACTGCCAGTACTCGGGCGTGCCGATCCAGTAGTAGTGATGGCCCGTGCCGATGATGCCCGTGATGAGCGTCAGCGTGATGATGACGTAAAGCCACTTCTCGATGACCTCGCGGTCCACACCCGTGACCTTGACGAGCACGAAGGCGAGGATGGCGCCGAGGATCAGCTCCCACACGCCCTCGACCCAGAGGTGCACGACCCACCACCAGAAAAACTTGTCGCGCACGACGTTGTCGGGGTTGTAGAACGAGAACAGGAACATGAGCGCGAGGCCCCAGAGCCCCATCGCGAGCACGAGGCTGATCGCCGTCTTGCGGCCCTTCAGCATCGTCATCGTGACGTTGAACAGGAAGCCGAGCGCGACGATCACGATGCCGACTTTCGTGATGAGCGGCTGTTCCAGGAACTCGCGGCCCATCGTCGGGATGAGGTTGTTGCCGGTCATCCGCGCGAGCGTCGCGTAGGGCACGAACAGATAGCCGAGCACGGTGAGCCCCGCCGCGACGAGGAAGATCCAGAACAGCGCCTTGGCGAGAGCCGGGCTGTAGAGCTCGGTCTCCGCCTCTTCGGGCAGCAGGTAGTACGTCGAGCCCATGAAGCCCATCAGCAGCCAGACGATCAGCGCGTTCGTGTGCACCATGCGCGCGACGTTGAAGGGAATGGCCGGGAACAGGAAGTCGCCGACGACGTACTGCAGGCCCATCACGAGGCCGAACAGGATCTGCGCGACGAACAGACCGAGCGCACCGACGAAGTAGAGCTTGGCCACCGCTTGCGATTGGTATTGCATCGAAGTTCTCCTTGGATTGCGCGTGTGCCTTCAGCCCTGGTCGTTCGGCGGCCAGTTCGAGGTGTTGATTTCCGACACGTATTTGAAGAACGCGACGAGTTCGTCGAGCTGCTCCTCGCTCAGGTTGAACTGCGGCATCTGCCGGCGGCCGGGAACGTGGGTCGGCTGGGCCTTGATCCAGGCCTTGATGAAATCGCCGCCGCGGCGCTTGTAGACATTGCCGAGCTCGGGCGCGAAATAGGCGCCTTCGCCGAGCAGCGTGTGGCAGCCGATGCACTGGTGCGTCTCCCACACGCGCTTGCCGGCCGTCACCGCCGGATTGGCGAGCGCCGCGCGGTTGTCGCGCTTCGGGATCGCCCGTTCGCTCTGGAACGTGAGCGCGAGAAACAACAGCAGGAAGAACACCGTTCCGCCGAAGAACATGTTCCGCGCCGTCGCAGTGGTGAAGGTTCCGGCCATAGCCCCCCCTGGTAATGGGCTGCAGGAGTGCAGCGAGGGCGAATGTACGGGTCGCGGGATCGCGCGCGCCTTGACTCTCATCAAGACGCGCCGGCCGGCGCGTCGGGCGAGAATACGGCCATTTCCCCGAGGAAGCCGGGGTCTCCGGCAGGCCTCAGTGGGCGCCGAAGCCGCGGCGCGCGGCGAGCGTCGAGGATGAAGCCGAGGATCCGGATGTCGCTGGGCGCCGGTCTGCCGATGTTCGGAATCCGGCTCACGATGTCCGCGGACAGGACCGAGATCGTGATGGGGAGCGTGCTGCGGCGGCTGTCGAGGATCTGCGCCTCGGAGAGCCCGGTGCCGGACAACGAGGGCAGCGGCTGTGGCGCAGCGGCCGGCTGGGGCATGATCCGTGCTGCCGACTCGCGAAGTTCCGCGAGCAGGCGAAGGAGTCCGCGATGACCGAGACGAACGCCCTCACCGTGCACCCGATCGGGGTGCTGCACACGCCGTTCCGCACCCGCGAGGCGTGTCCGCGCAACGGACGCCAGCTCGATCCCGCCCCGCTCTGCCGCGCCGAAGTGTTCGCGGAGTATCGCGCGGGCCTCACCTCGCTCGAGGGCTTCACGCACCTCATCCTGCTCTATTGGATGCACGACATCGCCGAACCCGCGCTCGTGTTCACGCCACCGTTCGACGCCACGCCGCGCGGCATCTTCGCGACGCGCGCGCCCTGGCGGCCGAATCCAATCGCGCTGTCCGTGGTGCGCTTCGAGGGCTTCGACGAGACCGGCGCGCTGCTGGTCCGCAACCTCGACTGCCTGGACGGGACGCCGCTCGTCGACATCAAGCCCTATCTGCCGAGTGTGGATGCCGAGCCCGGGGCGGCCATGGGCTGGCTCACGCCCTACGCGACGCGCCAGGTCTGAGCCGCCGGGCGTGGAAGCGGAGAATGGCTTTCAGTCTGCCCCGAAATGCATCTGGCAGGCGCTGCAGGACATCGCGCCGAGCGTGCCGTTATTACGGTTCGTGCAGGTGAATTGCGAGGTCAGGGGCACGATCCGGCACAGTGTCGTGCCGGCCTGATGCGCGCTCAGCGCGCTGGCGGCGGCGCCCATGTTGCCGCTCAGGGAGATCATGCAGAACGCGTCCCCGGGGTACTCCGCGTGGCAGAAGAGCTTGAGACCCGTGACCTTGCCGTAAAGGCCGCAGGCCTCGGCATAGTAGGCCATCAGCGCTTCGGGGCTCGCGTGGACCCGTGTTTCCTGCTCCGTCATCGTCGTGTGCACCTGCCCTTGGAACGGTGGACATTTCGTCAGAGATGGTGCCGCAAGGTACTTCATCGCGCGCCGGAGGGCATACCCTTAAATCGGTAACGGGATTTACTTGACGGTACCAGGTTCGGACGCCGACAGACGCCGTCCCGGACTTTCGAGCCCGCAGTGGGAGCGGCTCGGAAGCCGCGGAGGCGCCTCAGGGGGCGACCAGTCCCTCGCGGATCGCGTAGCGCGTGAGGTCGGCCGTGGTGCGCAGGCCGAGCTTGTCCTTGATGTTGCGGCGATGGACCTCGACGGTCGCGACCGAGATCCCGAGCTCGCCCGCGATCGCCGCCGCGCGCCGACCGTCGGCGAGCAGGCGGAGCACGTCCTGCTCGCGTCGCGAGAGGACGGTCACCGGCGGCGCGATCTTGTTCTCGTTCGCACCGACCCGGCGCAGCATGAGACCCGTGACCTCGGCGCTCAGGAAACTCTTGCCCTTCGCGACCGCGCGGATGCCGTTCAGCAGATCGCTCATGCCCGCGGACTTCACGACATACGCTTTCGCGCCCGCCTTCAGCATCTCCTCGACGAACATGCGCTCGGCATAGCCCGAGAGCGCGACGATGCCGATCTGCGGATACTCGCGCGTCACGCGCTTCGCGAGCTCGATGCCGTTCATGTCCGGCAGCCCGATGTCGAGCACGAAGACGTCGGGCGCCTCGCCTTGCAGCGCCTCGAGCGCTTCCGCGCCCGTGTTCGCCTCGCCGATGATCGCGACGTCCGGCTCGGCGGCGAGCTGGCTGCACAGCGCTTCGCGGAACATGCGGTGATCGTCGGCGAGAAGGATGCGGATCGTCATGCGACGTCCTCCCTGGGAAAGTCGTGAACCATGGCGAGCGGCAGGCGCAGCACGACGCGCGTGCCCTCGCCCGGCGCGGACTCGACGCGCATGCTGCCGTTGAGATAACCGATGCGCTCGCGGACGCTGGCAAGGCCGAAGCCGCGTTCGCCGCCGGCCGCTGCCTCGGGATCGTCGATGCCGGCCCCTTCGTCGGTCACGCGCAGTTCGAGCTCGCCGTCGTCGTAGCGCGTCTCGACGACGGCATACGGCGATTTCGCGTGCTTGAAGACGTTGATGAGCAGCTCGCGCGCGGCGCGGAACACGATGATCGCCTGCGCCGGCGTCACCGGCTTCGGCAGACCGTCGTCCTCCACCTCGACGACGAGACCGTAGGCGCGCTCCATCTCCTCGGCGAGCCAGCCGAGCGCCGGGATGAGCCCGAGATTTTCGAGTACCGGCGGACAGAGCTGCGCGGTCAGCGAACGGACGCGGGCGCTCGCGTCGCCGACGAGATCGTCGACCTCGCGGGCGAGCAGCCGCGTGCGGTTGTCGACGACCATGCGTGCGAGCGTGTCGAGCTTGATCTTCGCGACGTGCAGGAGCTGGCCGAGATCGTCGTGCAGATCGCGGGCGATCGCCTGGCGCTCGCGCTCCTCGGCGAGCGCCGTGTCGACCGTCAGCTCGCGCAGCTCGCGCGTGCGTTCGAGCACGCGCGCCTCGAGCTCGACGTTCGAGCTCAGCAGCGCCTCCTCCATGTGCTTGCGCTCGGTCACGTCGGCCGAGGCGCACATGAGGCCCGTGAGATTGCCGGCGGCGTCGCGCGTCGGCTCGGCGAGCAGATCGAAACACTCCATCCGGCCGCAGCGCCACACCCGGAACTCGTGCCGCCCCGGCTGACCGCTCGCGAGCACGCCGCGCTTGAACGCGGTCAGCTCCGCGGCGGATTCCGGCGCGAAGAGATCCTCGTCCCGGCGGCCGAGCACGGTCTCCGCGGTGAGGTCGAACGCGGGATTCGCGATCCAGCTATAGCGCAGATCGACCCCCTGGTGGAACACCACGAGACGCGTGACCTTGAGCGCGAGCGCGAGCTGCGCCGTGGTCGCGCGCACCGCCTCGTCGGCACGCCGCCGCTCGGTGTTGTCGACGACGACCGTGCGCGAATAGAGGAACGTGCCGTCCGGCGCGCACACGGCATTCGTGCCGACGATGACCGGCAGCACGCTGCCGTCCTTGCGCAGGAAATCGAGCTCCTCGTCGCGCATCTCGCCCAGGCGCTGCAGGCGCGCGAAGCGCTCCTCGAACGCCGCGAGCGAATCCGGCGCGAGGATGTCGCGGATGTTCCTGCGGCCGACGATCTCCTCGCGCGTATAGCCGAGCATCGCGAGCTCGGTGTCATTGATCGAGACGATCGTGCCGGCGGGGTCGAGCGAGTGGTAACCGCAGGGCGCGCGGTGATAGAGATCGGCGATCTCCGCGTTCTGGCGCTCGATCTGCGCGGTACGCTCCGCGGCGAGCTCCTCGAGGTGCTCGCGATAACGCTGCAATGCGGCCATGAGCTCGACCTGTTCGGAGATGATTTCCGAGAACAGCAGCACGCCGCCGATGCGCCCGTCCGCCTCGTGCCACGGCCGGAGCTCCCAGCGCACCCAGTCCGAGCTGCCGTCAGCGCGCTGGAAGTGATCGCGCTCGCCGCGCTCCACCGCACCGTCGAGCGCGCGGCGATGCGCCTCGCGCCAGTGCGCCGGCATTTCGGGGAAGATCTCATAGTGGTTGCGGCCGACGACGTCGACCCCGCTCAGGCGGTAGTTCGCGAGCCAGCGGCTGCTCGCCGCGAGGTAGTTCATGTGCCGGTCGAACATCGCGATCGCGGCCGGCGCGTGCTGGATGAAGATCCGGAGCTGTTCCTCGCGCACGCGCAGGCGCCGCTCGCCGTCGAGGCGGTGCTCGTGCATGCGCGCGACGATGAGCAGCGGCAGCAGCACGTTCAGCCAGCACTGCATGCCGAAGATGAGGACTTCCGTCGCGCCGTGCAGCGGTCCGCCGACGTCGAGGAAGCGCCCGTCCGGATGCCATTTCAGGGCGGCGAGCGCACGCACGGCATAGATCGCACCCCAGGCCGCCGCGAGGCCGGCCGCCACCCGGCGCAGCTCGTCGCGGATCCGCCACGGACCGCGCCACAGCGTCCAGGCGTTCGCCCAGGCCATGGCCGCGCTCGCGACGGACACGACGATGATCTGCGCCGGCAGGTTCGGCGCGAGGACGGCCGTCTGCACGAGCGCGAGCGCGGTCACCGCCAGTAACGCGGCTTCGGCACCGGGCACGGTCGGCAAGCCGACGAAGCGTCGCACACCCTGAAAGTACCGCCCGTAGCCCGAGAGCACGACGAAGTTCGCGGCCGCCATCCACCATCCCGAGCTCTCGGGATCGCGCAGCGGCATGAGCCCGTAGCCTATCGCGAGCAGCACCGACCCGGCGATCCACTCGTCGAGCACCGGCTCCCGCTTCACCACGCGCCGCACGAGCACCAGACCGATCGCGAGCAGCAGGCTGCCGAGGCTGATCACGTACAGGAGCGTGCGGATGTGGAGATCGGTGGAATGCATCGTGACGGCGCCGATGCGCGGCTGAAGGGGGATGCATGCACCATAACTGAAGCGCCGTCGGGCGTCACCCGGCATCCGGAACGGTCTACCCGGCTCCGGGTGGCGAGGCCGCCTCCTCGTCGGCATGGTGCCCGGCGGCCGGTTCACCGAGACCTGCAGCCGGCGTCCGCTCACGCCTGTTATAGTGTCCCCGCGCCACCGGTCTCACCGGGGCGCCGAACCGTCCCTCACAGCGTTGCCCCCGCCGCGTGGCGCCGCCGCCCGTCGGGAGCCCATGGCACACCGGCTAGGAGGCGAACATGACCGATGACGCCCGTATCTGCGGCCTCGATATCCCCGACCGCGACAACCTCGACCCCGAAATGCAGGCCTTCGTGAAAGGCGTGACGAAGAAGTACGGCTTCGTGCCGAACTTCGTGAAGGCCTATGCGACGGACAATCAGCGTCTGCGTGCCTTCCTCGGCGCGTATCTCGAGCTGCAGCGTCCCGACTCCGGGCTCACGCACTACGAGCACGAGCTGATTGCGCTCGTCAGCGCCGCGACGAACGGCTGTCTCTACTGCACGGCGCACCACGGCGCGCTGCTGCGGGGCGAGACGGGCGACGCGCTGTTCACGGAAATCATCTCGCGGAACTACCGCCACGCCGAGCTCTCGCCGCGGCATCGCGCGATGCTCGACTTCGCGGTGAAGGTCAACGCCGACGCCGAGCACATCACGGACGAGGATCGCGACGCGCTGCGCGAGGCCGGCTTCACGGACGAGACGATCTGGAACATCGCGGCGACGGCCTCGTTCTACGCCGGCGCGAACCGCATGGCGCAGGCCGTCGGACTCAAGCCCGCGCGGGCGTATCTGGAGATGAACCGCGAGCCGCGCCCCGCGCGGCGCGCCAAAGCAGGTTGAACGTCGACGGAGGACGCACGATGCAGATCGGCATGGTGGGGCTCGGGCGCATGGGCGCGAACATGGCGCGACGGCTCCTCGCGCGCGGCCATGCCTGTACGGTGTGGGATGCGAACCCCGCGGCGGTCGAGGCGCTCGTCGCGGAGGGCGCGACGGGCGCGGCCTCGCTCGCGGACCTCGTCGGGAAGCTCGCGCCGCCGCGCGCCGTGTGGATCATGCTGCCGGTGCCGGCGGTGGAATCGATCGTCGAGGCGCTCGCCGCGCTGCTCGCGCCGGGTGACTGCGCCATCGACGGCGGCAATTCGCCGTTCGAAGCGGCGATCCGCCGCGCCGCGCTGCTCGCGCCGCGCGGCATCGACTTCCTCGATGCCGGGACGAGCGGCGGGGTGTGGGGTCGCGAGCGCGGCTACTGCCTGATGATCGGCGGCGCGCGTGCGGCCTTCGATCGTCTCGAACCGATCTTCGCGAGCCTCGCCCCGGGTCGCGGCGAAGTCGCGCCGATCGGCACGGGCACGGCGACGGAAGGCTATCTGCATTGCGGCCCGCCCGGCGCCGGCCATTTCGCGAAAATGATCCACAACGGCATCGAATACGGTCTCATGGCCGCGTATGCCGAAGGTTTCAACGTGCTCGCGCACGCCGGCCGCGGCCGCGATGCGGCGAGCGGCACGGAGCACGCCGAGCGCTACGCCTACGATTTCGATCTCGGTGCGATCGCCGAGCTGTGGCGGCGCGGCAGCGTGGTCTCGTCCTGGCTGCTCGATCTGACGGCCGCCGCGCTCGCGAAGGATCCCGCGCTCGAGCACTTCACCGGCCACGTCGCCGATTCCGGTGAAGGCCGCTGGACGCTGAAGGCCGCGATCGATACCGCCGTGCCCGCGCCCGTGCTCTCCGCCGCGCTCTACGCGCGCTTCGGCTCGCGCGGCGAAGGCGCGTTCGCGGATCGCCTGCTCTCGGCGCTGCGTTTCGAATTCGGCGGCCATCGCGAACCGGGAAGCGGCACGTGAGCGAGCGCTCGGGCGCGCTCGTCCTGTTCGGCGCGACCGGCGATCTCGCGCATCGCAAGATCTATCCCGCGCTCGTCTCCATGGTCGCGCGCGGCCACCTCGACGTGCCCGTGATCGGCGTCGGCCGCTCGGGCTTCGATCTCGCGGCATTCCGCGACCGCGTGCGCGACAGCCTCGCGACGCGCGCAGGCCCTTACGCGGCAACGCCCGCCGCGGAGAAGCTGCTCGCGTTGCTGCGCTACGTCGACGGCGACTACCGCGATCCTGCGACGTTCGCGCGGCTGCGCGCGACGATCGGCGAGGCGCCGCGGCCGCTCTTCTATCTCGCGATTCCGCCGAGCCTGTTCGCGCAGGTCGTGGAATCGCTCGCTGCTTCGGGTGCGGCGGCAGGCGGACGCGTCGTGCTCGAAAAGCCTTTCGGGCGCGATCTCGCCTCGGCCCGGGCCCTGAACGTGACCGTGAGCCGGCACTTCCCCGAGGACGCCGTGTTCCGCATCGATCACTTCCTCGGCAAGGAGCCCGTGCAGAACCTGCTGTACTTCCGCTTCGCGAATTCCTTCCTCGAGCCGATCTGGAACCGCAACTTCGTCGACAGCGTGCAGATCACGATGGCGGAGACGTTCGGCGTCGAGGGCCGCGGCAGGTTCTACGAGGAGGTCGGCGCGATCCGCGACGTCGTGCAGAACCATCTGCTCGAAGTCGTGGCGAGCCTCGCCATGGATCCGCCCGTCGGCTACTGGGGCGAGGCGCAGCGCGACGAGCGCATCAAGGTGCTGCGCGCGGTGAGCCCGTTCACCGGCACGAGCCTCGTGCGCGGTCAGTACAAGGGCTACCGCCGGGAGCCGGGCGTCGCGACGGACTCGGAGACCGAGACCTACGCCGCGATGCAGCTCCATCTGAACTCGTGGCGCTGGCAGGGCGTGCCGTTCTTCATCCGCACCGGCAAATGCCTGCCGGTCACGGCGACGGAAGTGATGGCAATCCTGAAAGCGCCGCCGCAGCAGGTGTTCGACGAGCCCGTGCCGCCGCAGTCGAACTACGTGCGCTTCCGCCTCGGCCCGGACAAGGTCGCGATCGCGATCGGCGCACGCACGAAGTCGCCGGGCGAGCGCATGGCGGGCGAGGAAGTGGAGCTCTACGTCTGCGATCTCGGCACCGAGGTGCGCGAGGCCTACGAGCGGCTGATCGGCGATGCGATGGAAGGCGACGCGACGCTCTTCGCGCGCCGCGACAGCGTCGAAGCCGCGTGGCGCATCGTCGATCCCATCATCGATCACGGCGGTGCCGCTTATCGTTACGAGCCCGGGTCCTGGGGGCCGCGCGAAGCGGATCGCATGGTCGCGCCCTACGGCGGCTGGTACAACCCGGCGGCGCACGGGAATGGGCCGGCGGGTTCTTGAGCTCCCGCTCGACGTCGCACCCGATGCCGCGGTCGCCGCGGCGCGCGCCGCCTCGCACATCGCCGAGCGGCTGCGCGACGGCCTCGCGTCGCGCGGCCTCGCGACGCTCGCGCTGAGCGGCGGCAGCTCGCCCCTGCCGCTGTACGCGGCGCTCGCCGAAGCGACGCTCGACTGGCGGCACGTCCACGTCTTCCAGGTCGACGAGCGCGTCGTGCCGCGCGGCGATCCGGCGCGCAATCTCGAGGCGATCGCGCGCGCCTTCGTGGCCGGCGGTCCGCTGCCCGCGGCGAACCTGCACGCGATGCCGGTGGAGTCGAGCGACGGCTGCGCGGCCTATGCCGGCGAGCTCGCGCGTCTCGCCGGAGATCCGCCGCGGCTCGACGTCATCCAGCTCGGCCTCGGCACCGACGGTCACACCGCCTCGCTGTTTCCCGGCGACGAGGCGCTCGCGGTCGGCGGGCGCGACGTCGCGTTCACCGGCACGCTGGCCGGCTACCGGCGCATGACGCTCACCTATCCCGCGCTCGAGCGCGCCCGCGCCCTCGTCTGGTTCGCGCCCGGCGCGGCGAAGGCCACGCCGATCGCCGCGCTCGTGAAGGGCGATCGCGCCATCCCGGCCGGGCGCGTCGCCCGCGCCCGGGCCCGGGCGTTCGTCGACGCCGCGGCCGCGCCGCGGTCCTGAACGTTCACACCCGCACCGCGAGCTCGGCGATGCGCCGGGCCATGATCGCGCTGAGATTGCGGTACAGCGGCGCGGCAATCCAGGGATAGAACCTGCGCAGACGATCGAGCGCCGCCTCGCCGAGACGCAGCGCGCGCACGGCGGAGACCGCGTCGAGGTTCGCGAAATGCCGGCCGTGGAACAGCGTCGCCGCGCCGATCAGCTCGCCGCGGCCGAAGCGGCGGATCGTCGCATCGCCCTCCGCACGCGGGATCGTCGCGAGGATCTCGCCTTCCAGCACGACGATGATCTCGTGCGCCGGATCGCCCTCGGCGGCGATGCGCGCGCCGGCCGGATACGCTTCGATCGCACCGTGCAGCGCGGCCGTCCGCGCCTGGCGCTCCGTCAGCCCCTCGAACAGCGGAATCGTGCGATGCGGCGCGCGGCAGCCGAGATCGATCGTCAGCGCCTCCCACAGCGTCACGAAGCGCATGTGGCTCGTCAGCGCCGGCGTGAACACGAGATCGAGCCCCCAGGCGATCAACATCGTCGCCGCCGCGAGCATGCCGAACTGCACCTGGTTCCTGAGCTCCGAGACGCCGAGCGCGAGGAAGCCGACGGTGAGCCCCACGGTCGCGAACGCGACGGGCCGGATGGTGGAGGCCATCGCGCGCTCCGCCCCGCGCTGCTCGTCGGCGGCGCGCCGCGCCTCGAGATTGAAGCGCGACAGGAAGTGCACGGTGTCGTCCATGACGATGCCGAGCACGATCGGCGCGACGAGGCTCGTCGTGAAATCGAGCGGGATGCCGGTCAGGCCCAGGATGCCGAAGAACATGACGATCGGCAGCACGTTCGGCAGGAGCGCGAGCGCGCCGGCCCGCAGCGACCCGAACAGCAGTGCGAGCACGACATAGATCGTCAGCGCCGTCGTCGCGAAGCTCGCGATCTGGCCGGCGGAGATCGCGTCGATCGAGCGCGCGAGCATCACCGCGCTGCCCGTGACGTGGCCGCGCAGGTGGCCGGGCAGCGTCGCGAGATGGGCCTCGATGCGCTCGACGAGCGCGGCGAGCTCGCGCGTCGCGACCGCCGTCGAACGCACGCGCAGCACCGTCGTGCGGAAGCGCGGATCGGCGAAGCGATCGACGTCGTTGCCGGCGCCGAGCAGCAGCAGTTGATCGACGAGCTGTTTCGATTTCGGCACGAGCCGGGCGGCGGGCGCGTCGGGCACGAGCGCGTGGTGCAGCACGCCGAGGTAGTCGGCGAGCGTGACGACACCGCCGACGCCGGGCTGCGCGCGCAGCCAGTCCGCGAGTCCCGCGACGAGCTCGAGCTGCGCCGGATCGCGGAAGTTCGCGGGCACGTCCGTCTCGAGCACGATCTCGACCGGCACCGCGCCCTGGAAGGTCGCCGAGAGGCGCTCGAAATCCCCCGGGATCGGGCTCGAGGCCGGCAGCACGCGCAGATAGTCCGTGCCGACGTCGATGCGCGTCGCGGCGAGCGCGGCGGCCAGCGTGAGCACCGCGACGGCGGCGAGGATCGCCCGGCGGTGACCGAGGTCGAAGCGCGCGAGCTTCGGCGCGAGCGCGACGAGCGAGAGCCGCGGCGGCCCGGACAGGCGGCGCACCGGCAGGAGCTGCAGGCCGGCCGGCACGAGCACCATCGCGCTCGCCCACGAGGCGACGACGCCGAGCGCCGAGAAATAACCGAACGCGCGGATCGCCGGCACCGCGGAGAGGCCGAGCGAGGCGAAGCCGATCGCTTCGAGCAGCGCGTTCAGCGTCACCGGGCCGAGCGCCTCGAGCAGCGCGGCTTCCGCCGCGGCCGCCTTGTCGAGGCCGCGGGCGATCGCCTCGTCGAAGCTCGTGACGAGATGGATGGCATACGCGAAACCGACGATGAAGATGACGGGCGGCACGATCACCGTGACGAAATTGAACGAGTAGCCGAGCGCGAGGAAGAGCGTCACCGCGACGAGCACCGCGCCGCCGGTCGCGACGAGCGGCAGCACGAGCGCGCGCAGCGTGCGCATGCCGAGGAAGGCGACGAGCAGCGTGACGGCGACCGCGACCGGCATCACGACCATGAGATCGCGCGACAGCAGGCTCGCGATCGCGACGCGCGCATAAGCCGGGCCCGTGACGTAATGCGCGATGTCGCCGGCGTGTTCGGCGGTGAGCCGTTCGACCGCCGTGACGAGCGCCTGCTGCGCGGCAGGCAGGAGCCCGGGCTCGGTCGCGATGGCGACGAGCGTGCTCGATTTGTCCGCGGCGACGAGCGTGCCGCGGTAGAGCGGATTCGCGAGCGCCGCGTCGGCGAGCGCGGCGGCGGCCGCGTCGCTCTTCGGCACGCGCCGCAGGAAGGGATCGACGTCGATCACGCCGTCGGCCGTGCGCACGTTCGGCGCACTCGCGAGGCTGTCGACGCGCGTCACGCCCGGCAGGTGCTCGAGCCCGGCCGTGTAGCGCTTGAGCCGCGCGAGGCCGTCGGCGGTGAAGAGCCGCGGCGAGGACCACACCACGAGCAGCACGTCATCGTCGCCGAAGCGCTGCTTCACGCGTTCGTAGACTTCGCGATCCGCGCCGTCGCGCGGCAGCAGCGCCGCGATCGAGGCGTCGATTGCGAGCACGCGCGGGCCGGCGTGGCGGGCGAGCGCGAGGACGCTGCCCGCGAACAGCAGGGCGGAGAGCAGCAGGCACCAGCCGGGATGTGCGGCGACGAACAGGAACACGCGCGTGACGCGCGCGAAGCCCGGCTCCGCGTCCGCGAGCTCCTCGCAGATGCGATGGCCGGGCACGCTCATCGCGCGAGCGAAGCCGGCGAGAACTCGCTGTCCGCAATCTCGGGATCGATCCGCACCTCGTCGAGCTCGAGCTCGGTGTGCGTGCCGTGCCGCTTGTCCTCCATCACCACGCGATACGGCAGTTTGCGGCCGGCGAGCGTGCGGATGCTCGCGAGGTCGACGTGCAATTCCTTCTGGATGCCGCCGGCACGCGCCTCGAACTCCGTGCGCAGCGGCAGGCAGTCGGCCTGATCGATGTAGTTCACGATCCGCGAATACGCCGAGCCCTCGAGCTGCGGCACGATCTCGACGACGTAGACCTTGCGCCCCTCGAGCATGCCGTCGGCGCGGCGTTTGATGTCGCTCGCCGCGACGAGGCCGTGGATTTCCGTGAAGTCCTCGTAGCTGAAGTCCGTGCCGAGCATGGAGCCGGCGAAGGTCTGACCGGAAACGCGCCGCGTCTGCTTCAGCTCGGGCATGTAGAGGAAGAGGTCGGGATCCTCGTCCGCGCGTTCGATCGCGAGCAGCGCGATGCCGTCGCGCATCGGCGGCGCGGTCAGGCGCACGACGAGGCGCGAGCGGCCGTCCGTGCCGCGCTTCCACAGCATCGAAGCGCGCGATTCCTCGATCGAGCCCGTCTGATCGAAGACGTGGATGGACAGCCGCTGCTCGAGGCCGTGCGCGGGCAGCATGCGATCGAGGCAGGCCTGCAGCGCGGGATCGTCGAGCTTGGGCGCTGCTGCAGCGGACACGCCTGCGGCGGTCAGCGAAGCGGCGAGCAGAACGCCGTGGATGAATCGTGTCACGCCCGCCTCCTCCGATCGCGGCGCAGCGACGCGCCCCGCAACGGGCGACACGCACTCGCACCGTGCTGTCATGTGCGGGTCTTTATAGCCGGGCCACCGGCCGTACTCAAGCGCCGGCCGTGCTCAGCCGGTCGCAGCGTCGAGACCGGCGCGGCAGGCGGATACCGGCTCCCCGCGGTCGATCATGACGGTGACTGCGCTCGCGGGGATCGCGACGAGCAGCGCGACGTCGAACGTCCGCCCGGCGCGAGTGTCGGATTCGAAGATCACCCGGAACAGCCAAGGGAGAACCGACCATGAACCCTCGCCGCGGATTTCGCACGCTCGCCGTGCTCGGGATCGGGATGGGAATCGGCGTCGCGGGCGCACGCGTCGCGCTCGGCCACCCGGACGCGGGCGCCGCGATCGAACCCGTGCTCGCCGAGAAGCTCGCGAACGTGCCGGGCAGCTCGCTCTCGGCGCTCGTCGTCACGTATGCGCCGGGCGGCAAGTCGCCCGTCCACCATCACGCCGGCAGCGTCTTCGCCTACGTGCTCTCGGGCGCGATCCGATCGCAGAGCGCCGCGACCGGCCCGGCGCGCGTGTACGAGACGGGCGAAGCGTTCTTCGAGCCCGTGGGCAGCGCGCATCTCGTCAGCGAGAACGCGAGCGACCGCGAGCCGGCGAAGCTGCTCGCCGTGTTCGTCGCGGAGGACGGCGCCACGCTGACGACGTTCGAGAAGTGAGCTGATTTTTCGCAGGGCGCGGGCGGCTCGCAGCGGCGCTTGGCCGAACCCGATGGCGCCGGCGCCCTTCGAGACAACGGGAGCCTCACCGCCGCTGCGCATCCTCCACGCGCGGATACTTCGTCACCATCGGGTTGAGCGGGAGCTTCCCGAAGTCGACGGGCACGCCGTCCTTCACGACCGCCGAGAGCTTGCGCACGTTCGTCACGTCGGCGAGCGGGTCCGCGCGCACGACGACGAGGTCGGCGACCTTGCCCGGCACGAGCGTGCCGTAGTCCGCGTCCTGGTGATACGCCTTCGCGACGTTCGCGGTGCAGGCGAGGATCGCGTTCATCGGCGTCATGCCCTTCTCGACCATGGCCTTCATCCACACCACGTGATCGTCGCCGAGCGTCCACGGCCGATCGACGAGCTCGGCTTCCGGCAGCTCGTGCAGGATGTCGGGATCGGTGCAGCCGGCGTCCGTGCCGAGGATGATCTTCACGCCGGAGGCGATCATGCGCACGGTGTTCTGCTCGTGCGCGCCGCCCGCGTAGCCGGACCAGGGATGATTCGTGTCGTCGAGATGGCACTGGTAGTCGTGCGTCGTCGGCTGGATCTCGCACCAGCCGGGACCGGCGGCGATGCGCTTCATGAGCTCCTCGGGGATCGGATGCTGGCTCGTGATCGTCGCGTGGATCATGACGTCGGCCGCATGCTCGACGGCGAGATTGAGACTCTCGACGGAGAGCGTGTGCGTGAGGAGCGGCACGCCGGCGCGGCGCGTCTCTTCGACGATCACCCGCAGCACGCGCTCGGAGAACGTGAGATACGGCGACTTCCAGCCGAGCAGCCCGAGCAGGTGATCGCTCACCGCGACCTTCAGCATGTCGACACCCCGGGCGAGATAGTCGCGGATGATCGGCCGCACTTCCTCCGGCGGCAGCGTGCTCAGCCAGCGGCCGACGCCCGCGTCGAACAGCGCGTCCATGCGATCCGCGAACGTGCTGCTGATCACCGCGCGCGACTGCATGGAGAAATCCGCGCTGAACGGCCCGCCCATGCCGATGATGTTGCCGGCGGCGAAGATGCGCGCGCCCTGCGCTCTACCGGCATTGATGCGATCGCGGGCGTTCAGTACGGGCACGAGCGCGTTCCAGGTGTCGAAGACCGTCGTGCAGCCGCCGCGCAAGGCGATCTGCGCGGCCTCCTCGATCACTTCGTGCAGCCGGCCCTCGAAGCGCGCGAGATATTCCGCGCCGCCCTTGCCCATCATCATGATGCCGTCGAGGAGGTGCACGTTGCCGCTCATGAAGCCGGGCAGCAGATACTGGCCCTGCGCGTCGATCACCGTTGCGCCCGCCGGCACCGGCACTTCCGCGCGGCGGCCGGCGGCCGTGATGCGCCCGCGCTCCGCGAGGACGACCGCGTCCGCGAGCGGCGTGCCACCCTGGCCGTCGATCAGCGTTCCACCCACCACCGCCAGTGTCGTCGTAGTCATCGCCTGCTCCTCTGCGTTCGCGTATCGGGATCGGGAAGACGGCGGCCGGACGGCCGTCGCCGCGTCTCGAGGAGCACGGAGTATGCCAGGGGCCGCTGTCGGAAAAACGGGGCGGAACGCGCCTCCGGCGTTTCGAAAACGCGCGTCCTGCTGCAATCCTGCAGCAGACGCGTTCAGCCGCCGACGGCGTCGAGCGCCGCGGCGAGCCGGGCGCCGATGTCGTCGATCTCCCCGGGCGAGACGATGAGCGGCGGCGCGATCACGAGACCACGGCCGGCGGCGCGGCCGACGACGCCGCGGTCGAACAGCGCCGCGTTCACCGCGCGGCACGTCTCCTCGGCAGCGGCTGCGGTGTCGCGCGGCCGGTCGTCCGCATCGCGGCGCAGGAAGTCGAGGCAGCCGGCGAGCCCGAGCGTGCGGACGTCGCCGACGAGCGGATGGCCGCGCAGCCGCTCGAGGACCGCCGCGAGCCGTTCGCCCATCCGCGCCCCGTGCGCGACGAGGCCGTCGCGCTCGATGATTTCGAGCACCTTGAGCGCCGCCGCCGCGCCGACCGGATGCGCGGCATACGTCGAGGCGTGCGCGAACGTGCCGACAGCGGTCGAGCCGCTCTCGAGATCCGCATAGAGCTCCGGGCCGATCGCGATCGCCGAGAGCGGGAAGTAGCCGCCGGTGAGCGCCTTGCCCAGCGTGAGGTGGGCGGGCGCGAGACCGAGCGCCTGCGTGCCGAACCAGTCGCCGAGCCGGCCGATGCCGGTCACGACCTCGTCCGCGACGAGTGCGATGCCGTGCGCATCGAGCACCGCGGTGAGCGCGGGGAAGTATTCCGCGGGCGGCAGCATGAAGCCCGCCGAGAAGCTCACGGGCTCGGCGACGAAGGCCGCGATCGTGTCCGGCGGTTCCTGGGCGATCCGGCTCTCGAGCTCGCGGGCGAGGCGCGCGGCGTAGTCGCGCGGCGCTTCGCCGGGCAGGCGCGCGCCGTGGTAATCGGGCTGCGCGACGTGACGGAAGCCCGGCAGCGGCAGCGCGAACTCCGCGTGGTGGCCGCCGGTCAGGCTCGCCGCGGCGAGCGTCGCGCCGTGATAACTGCCGTGGCGGCTGAAGATCGTCGTGCGTTCGGGCCTCCCGCGCGCGACGGCCTGGGCGCGCAGCAGCTTCGTCAGGAAATCGAGCGCCTCCGAGCCCGTCGTCCCGAACAGCAGATGGGCATCCGCGATCGGCACGAGCTCGCGCAGGCGATCCGCGAGCTCGAGCGACGTGCGTCCGGTGCGGTTCATGGCCGAGACGAAGAACGGAAGCTGGCGGTACTGCGCGGTGATCGCCTCGATCAGCTCTTCATGCTGGTAACCGAGTGCCGCGACATAGAACGTCGCAGTCGCTTCGAGATATTCGCGGCCGTCCGTATCGTAGACGTAGACGCCCTTGCCGTAGTCCATGAAGCGCGTCGCGCCGACGGTGTTCGCGGTGACGGGCTGGAAGCCCAGGATCAGCGGCAGTCGCTCGTCCTGCTCGGGGGTGAACTCGCTCGGCATGGGTGCGATCCTCGTGTGGGTCGTTCAATTGTGCGGCGGGTCCGGGACGCTGCCAAGGCACCGGGTCGACGGCGCCATCCCCCAGCGCACTCGACACGCCGGGTCAATCCGGCATCCTGCCGAAACGTCCCGCCGCGGCATCGGCGAACGCCTGCTCGAGCTCCGCCGGCGTATTCATCACGAACGGCCCACGCCCGGCGAGCGCTTCGTCGATCGGCTCTCCGCTGAGCAGCAGCGCGTGCAGTCGCGGCGCGGCAGCGATGCGCACCACGTTACCCTCGCGTTCGAAGATCGCCGTCTGCCGCGCACCGAGGCGCGTGCCGTCCGCGAGCGCGGCCGCGCCGTGCAGCGCGACGAGCAGCGCGCTCCATCCTTCCGGCATCCGCCACTCGAACGGCTCGCCACCCTCGAGCACGAGCTCCCACACCGCCATCGGCGTGCGCGGCCGCGCCGGCGCACGCACCGCATCGCAGTCGCCGGCCACGAGGCGCAGACGGCCACCGGGTATCTCGATGCAGGGAATGTTTGCCCCGGCGATCGGTTGATACGCGGGCGCCGTCCACTTCAGGGCGGCTGGCAGATTGATCCAGAGCTGCAGCGCTTCGAGCGTGCCGCCGCGCTGCGTGAATGCCGGGGAATGCAGCTCCTCGTGCAGGAGCCCCGCGCCCGCCGTCATCCACTGCACGTCGCCGGGCAGGAGCAGGCCGCCCTGCCCCGCGGAATCACGGTGCGCGATCCCGCCCTGAACGCAGAACGTCACGGTCTCGATGCCGCGATGCGGATGGGCCGCGATGCCGCGCGGCGTCGCGGCCGGCGCGAACTCGTGCGGGCCCGCGTAATCGAGTTGGAGGAACGGGCTCACGCGCGCGCCGTGGCGCTGGTAGGAGAACAGCGAGACGACCGGGAAGCCGTCGCCGATCCAGTGCGGATCCGCCGCGTCGTATACGCCGAGCACTCGTTTCATCGCCGCCTCCGGGGTAGTCGCAGGCGAAAAGCTTAACGCGGCGCGAGGGGGCGATTACCCGAAAAGCTTTGAGGTAATGAAGGACGCGCTCAGCCCTGCCGATCGCGGGTGCGCGTCGCGTCCTCCGCGGCGCTCAGATCGAGCCGGCCCTTGCGCGCGACCTCGGCCGCGGCATCGACGATGTCGCGATCGTAGGCCCCGCCGACCCGCTCGATCTGGCGGAACGCCATGTCCGGCGTCATCGCGATCCGATAGGGACGGTGGCTCACCATCGCGTCGATGGTGTCGGCGACGGCGAGCACGCGGGCCTCGATGCCGATCTCCTCGCCCGCCACGGCGAGCGGATAGCCGCTGCCGTCGAGACGCTCGTGATGCTGATGCACTGCGGTCGGCACGGGCCAGTCGAATTCGATGTTGCGCAGGAGCTCGTAGCCGATCTGCGAATGCTGACGCACGATGCTGAGCTCGGCGGGATTGAGCGGTCCGGGTCGCAACAGGAACTCGACCGGCACGTAGTGCTTGCCGAGATCGTGCACGAGGCCCGCGAGCTCGAGGCAGCGGCGCACGGCCTGGGTCGTGCCGAGCTCGTCGGCGATCGCGAGCGCGACGGAGACGACGCGCGTCTGATGCGCGGCGGTGTAGGGATCGCGCACCTGCATCGTGCCGGCGAGCGCCTTCACGGCGTTCACGAGCGTCTGCTCGAGACGGCTGTTCGCCACCGCGAGCGCGCCTTTCGCGAGCGCCATGCGACCGGCAATCGTGCACACCTCGAGATCCGCCGAGACGTCGATGAAGCGATAGAGGTATTCCGTCGTGCGCCGTTTCGGCGCGTGCAGCACCGAGCCGAGCACTTCGTAGGTGACACCGCCGCCGAGCGCGACCGTCTCGGAGCCTGCGGGATAATCGGGCGAGAGGCGCAGGCTCAGATCGAGCGGGCCGGCGCGCCTGGGAAAGACTTCCCAGTAGAACAATCCTTCGAGTGTCGCGGCCTGCCTGCCCGCGAGCTCGGCGAAGAGCGGATTCGCGCGCAGGATGCGGCCGTCCTGCGTCGCGAGGATCGCCGGCCGGCTCAGGCTGTCGATCGTCGCCCGCCACGCGCCGCGCTTCGTCGTCGCGTCGTCCCTGACGGCACTGTCGTGCGCGGCGATTACGGGCGTCCTTCCCGAGCGATGTTCCGGTGTAGTCATTCGTTCCCTCCGACGTGGGCGTATCGGCCGCGTCACGGTGCGCCTTAAGCACAGGCCAATGCGGTATCAGTACGACGACGACGCCGCGGCGCCGACGCGATCGCGCCGCGCCGTCCCACACCGCGTGCCCTTGAATCCACGCACGCCGCCTCCATCTAAGGGCTCATGACGGAGATGAAACCATGCGCCATCTATCACAGTTGATGTGGGGCGAAGCGCTGTCGCTGCTCGACCGCGCCGATCGCCTGCATCGCATGTTCGCGCGTCCCGCGGCGAGCCGCGTCGCGGCCTGGGAGCCGCCTGTCGACGTGGTGGAGACTGCGGACGTCGTGCTGGTCCAGATCGCCCTGCCGGGCGTGGAGCCAGCATCGATATCCCTGACACTCGATGCCACGGCGATCGCCGTGAGCGCCGAACGGCGCTTCCCGCTCGGCCGTGAAACGTGCGCGGGCGGCGTGCGGATTCACGCGATTGAAATTCCCTACGGCCGCTTCGAGCGCAGCGTGCCGCTGCCGCCGCAGGCAGCGACGCTCGTCGAGCGCCGCTTCGAGAACGGTTGCCTCACACTGCTCTTCAGCAGGAAGGACAGACTATGAACCCTACGCCGAGCCAGGAAGACATGTTGTCCGCCGACGATCACGCGGCGCGCCCGCCCGCCGCTGCGCCCGCCCGTGAGCCTGGCGCGACGAAGCCGCTGCCCGAGGACGCGCTGATCCTCATCCCGCTGCGCAATGCCGTGCTGTTCCCGGGCGCGATCTCGCCCTTGTCCGTCGGTCGCGCGAGCTCGGTCGCGGCCGCGCAGGAAGCCGCGCGCAACGATCGCCCGATCGGTTTCCTGCTGCAGCGCGATCCGGTGCAGAGCGAGGTCGGTGCCGACGACGTGTACTGGGTCGGCACGGCCGGTCAGATCGTCCGCTACGTCACGGGCGCCGAGGGCGCGCACCATCTCGTCGTGCAGGGCCAGGCGCGTTTTCGCGTGCTCGAATTCCTCGAAGGCTGGCCGTATCTCGTCGCGCGCGTCGCGATGGTCGAGAGCGCCGAGGAGAGCGGTGCGGAAATCGAAGCCCGCTTCCTGCAATTGAAGCAGCTCGCCGTCGAGGCGATCTCGCTCCTGCCGACCATGCCGGACGAGCTCGCGGGCGTGGTGCAGACCATGGAATCCCCGGCCCAGCTCGCCGACATGGTCGCGAACCTCCTCGACGTGAAGAACGAGGACAAGCAGGGCGTGCTCGAGACGTTCGACGTCAAGCGCCGGCTCGATCGCGTGCTCGAGCTGCTCGGGCGGCGCGTGGAAGTGCTGCGCCTCTCGAAGGAGATCGGCGACAAGACGAAGAAGGAATTCGACGAACGCCAGCGCGAGCACGTGCTGCGCGAACAGTTGCGCCAGATCCAGAAGGAGCTCGGCGAAGACGAGGAAGCGGCGGCGGAGCTCGACGAGCTCAATCGCGCGATAGATGATTCCGGCATGCCGGAGGAGACGCTGCGCCACGCGAAGAAGGAGTTCAAGCGCCTCGAACGCATGAACGAGAGCAGCGGCGAGTACCCGATGCTGCGCACGTATCTCGAGTGGCTGACGGAGCTGCCTTGGAAGCTCGCGGCTCAGGAGCCGATCGATCTCGCGGTGGCGCGGCGCGTGCTCGACGAGGACCACTACGGGCTCGCGAAAATCAAGCGGCGCATCCTCGAGTACCTCGCGGTGCGGAAGCTCAATCCCGAGGGCAAGAGCCCGATCCTGTGCTTCGTCGGTCCGCCCGGCGTCGGCAAGACCTCGCTCGGCCAGTCGATCGCGCGCGCAACGAATCGCAAGTTCCAGCGCGTGGCGCTCGGCGGCACGCACGACGAGGCGGAGATCCGCGGCCATCGCCGCACCTACGTCGGCGCGTTGCCCGGCAACATCATCCAGGCCATACGCCGCGCGGAATCGCGCACGCCGGTCGTGATGCTCGACGAGATCGACAAGCTCGGCGCGGGCGGCTTTCACGGCGATCCGTCGAGCGCGCTGCTCGAGGTGCTCGATCCGGAGCAGAACTCGAAGTTCCGCGACAACTACCTCGGCGTCGACTACGACCTGTCGAAGGTGTTGTTCGTCGCGACCGCGAACGTGCTCGACGCGATCCCGGGGCCGCTGCGCGACCGCATGGAGGTGATCCAGCTTCCAGGTTACACGGAAGAGGAGAAGCTCGAGATCGCACGGCGTTATCTCGTGCGGCGTCAGCTCGAGTCGTGCGGGCTCACCGCGGAGCAGGTGTCGATCAGCGACGCGGCGCTCCGCGCCGTGGTCGGGGGTTACACGCGCGAAGCGGGCGTGCGCAATCTCGAACGCGAGATCGGCAGCGTGCTGCGCGCCCTCGCGATGCGGATCGCGGAAGGCGAAGTCGCGCACGTCGACGTCGACGCGCCGGACCTGCAGGCGATCCTCGGCCCCGTGCACTTCGACAACGAGGTGGCGCTGCGCACGGCGGTGCCGGGCGTGGCGACGGGTCTCGCCTGGACGCCGGTCGGCGGCGACATCCTGTTCATCGAGGCGACGCAAGTGCCGGGCTCGGGCAAGTTGACGTTGACCGGCCAGCTCGGGGAAGTGATGCGCGAGTCCGCACAGGCCGCGGTCACGCTCGCGAAGCTCTACACGGCGGAAGCGCTCGATAAGATCGACCTGCACGTCCACGTGCCGGCGGGGGCCACGCCGAAGGACGGGCCGAGCGCGGGTGTCGCGATGTTCCTCGCGCTCATCTCCCTGCTCTCCGGGCACCCGGTGCGGCCGGACGTCGCGATGACGGGCGAGATCTCGCTGCGCGGGCTCGTCATGCCGATCGGCGGCGTGAAGGAGAAAGTGCTCGCGGCACTGCGCAGCGGGGTGACGACCGTGATGCTGCCGCGTCGCAATCAGAAGGACCTCGAGGACGTGCCCGCCGAAGCGCGCGAGAAGCTCGAATTCGTGTGGCTCGATCGCGTCGAGGACGCCGTGCGGCACGGCATCGGGATCGAGGTCGCGGAGTTGTTCAAGACGGACAAGCGGGCGGCGTGACGCGTCGCGGCTCTCGCCATGAACACGCGATCGATGCGCCTCCTGCGTCGGCACATCCTTCTATGAACTTCGACGTCGTCCCGGCGAAGGCCGGGACCCAGTCGGCGACCCGCGGCAGACGCAGTGAACCCCGGGATTCCGGAACCTCGGCCGTGGCGCCGTAGATCGAGGTAGGGACGCGTGGTTCATCGATAGTGACGGGGAGACATGACTGGGTCCCGGCCTGCGCCGGGACGACACCGTGAGAGCCGATCCCCCGTGCTGCCTCAGACACTTCGCGAGGAATTCGTCCGACTACGCCTTCGGCCAATCCGACCTGCTGCATGCCACGGACATGCTCACCTGATCGCCCACCCTCCGCACACGGGGAACACCTGGCCGACGAAGCACGCGGCGGCATCGCTGCACAGATACGCCGCGAACTCCGCGTCCTCGCGCGCGCCGACGAGGCGGCCGAGCGGCACTTCGCGTTTGAGGCGCTCCTGGAAGCGCGGATTCGCCTGCACCTCGGGCGGGAAGTACGTCGGGTTCTCGACGAAGTTCTGGGCGATCGCGTTGACCTGGATGCCGAGCGGCGCGACCTCGACACCGAGCGCCTGTACGTAGGCGAGCTGCGCGCCGCGCGCGGCGCTGTAGGTCGTCGTGCGCTTCATGCCGCGCAGCGCCGAGGCGCTGCCCATGACGAGAATGCGGCCGCTGCCGCGCTCGCTCATCTGCGGCAGCACCGCGCGGCACAGCCGCGGCAGCGGATCGACGAGCGCCGCGAAGACTTCGCGCCATTCTGCTTCCTGGACTTCGACGGCCGGCGTCGCAGGCGCCGGGATGGCGAGATTCGCGAGCAGCACGTCGACGCGGCCGGCGTTCTCGACCGCACGTTCCGCGGCATCGACTTCGACGAGCGCACCCTCGTCCGCGATCACCGTGGCGCCATGCGTCGCGAGCACCTCGCAGAGCATCGGCCCCATGAAGTCGTGCGCCTGGGTGACGAGTATCCGTTTGCCCGCGAGCATGCCTGTCGTCATGGTCACTCCTCGAAAGTCACGACGACGTACCGACTTGTGCACCGGGGTCGGAGGGACTTTTCGTTGACCACAGGGAAAGCGGCCCGCGCGCCTCGGCGTTTACCTCCGGTCAAGAAAAAGTCCCTCCGACCCCGGTGGATAACTCAGATCGCGCCGATGCGCCGGCCGATGTCGGCGTAGCGGTCGAGCCAGCGCAGCACCGTGTCGCGGTCCTCCGTCGGGCAGCGCGGGATGGCGCGCGTGACGAAGCCGAGATCGGCGAAGCGCCGGAGATCGTCCTCGGGCGTCTCGAAGATGTCGAACATCGAGATCGAAACCGCTTCCGGGTCGCGGCCGTTCTCCTTCAGGCGCCGGTGGAGATCTTCGACGTCTGCCTTCAGATCGCCGTGGAAGAGATCGATCGGGATCCAGCCGTCGCCGAAATCCGCGACGCGCTTCCTGCCCCACACCGAGCCGAACGTGCCGAGGATGACGGGCGGATGCGGCCGCTGGATCGGTTTCGGATAAGACCACACGCGTTCGAAGTTCACGTACTCGCCATGGAAGCTCGCCTCTTCCTCCGTCCACAGCGCCTTCATCGCCTTCACGCGCTCCTCGAGCACTTTCCAGCGCTTGTCGAAAGGCGTGCCGTGATTCTCCATCTCCTCGCGATTCCAGCCCGCGCCGACGCCGAACAGGAATCTGCCGTTGGAGAGGCGATCGACCGTCGCGACCGTCTTCGCGAGCGCGAGCGGATCGTGCTCGACGACGAGACAGATCCCGGTGCCGAGCTTGATCGTCTTCGTCACGACCGCGGCCGCCGCGGCGCTCGCGAACGGATCGGACATGTGGATGTATTCCTTCGGCAGCGGCCCGTTGCCCGGCCACGGCGAGAGCCGCGAGGCCGGGATGTGCGTGTGCTCCGGAAACCAGATCGATTCGAAGCCGCGCTCCTCGGCCGCGACCGCGAGCTCGTCGGCGCGCATCGTATATTCGGTATTGAAACTGAAGACACCGAGCTTCATGAGGACCTCCCCTCGCATTGATGACACGGCGCTCTCACGGCGCCTGCGTGCAACCATGCCCGATTCGTGAAGCGCGCGCAAACGACGCCGGTCAGGGTTTCAGGCTTGCTCCGACGAGCACCCCGATCACGCGGCACGGCACGGCGTGCGGATTCTTCCAGCGATGCATCGTGCCGCTCTGGACGACGACGTCGCCGGCCGCGAGCGGCGTGGCGGAACCGTCGTCGAGCTCGAGCACGCAGCGGCCGCTCAACACGTAGAGCATGTCGCAGGTCGCGGAGCGGTGCATGCCGGGCGCGTGCTCGTCGAAGTGCGAGAGCAGGCCGGGCGCGTGCGCTTCGATGTTCTCGACGCCTGCGCCGCTCGCACGCTCGGGATCGCTGCCCGGCGGCAGCACGAACTCGACGAAGCGCGCGCCGCCGACGGGTGGGAAGAATTCGGCATGCGGCGGCTCGGCGCCGGCATCCGGATAGACGAACGTCGCATCCGTGCCCCAGATCGTCCCGAGCTCGATGCCGTCGAGGCCCGGCACCGCGACGCTGCTCACGCTCGAATCGGAAGCGACGATCGATTTGCCGTCGGCGCGATGGCCGGTGACGACGCGGCGGAAAGTGCCCATCGACGAACTCCTCTCGTTGGCGAGGCCCGACTATCGGATGGCTGTGCGCCGGGTGTCAATCGGCCGGGTTGCGACGCGCGGAATTTTAGGGCGCAGGCCCTCGGAGGATATGCCGACGGAGGAGACGCAGCGTTCGGGGGCGGTAAGCGCGTACGCTGCAATGTCTGTTATCAGGCCCGATGCGGACGCTCGCGAGCTGTAGTCGATTGTCTGCTTCGCCGGGAACAGACTTTTTACCCTCGGACCCTGGCCCGATTCGCGGGGCGATGCGCTGGGCTAGTTACCAGCGTCCAGACGACGTTGTATCTGGCGATCTATTCGGCTTCGGCGCTGCGTTTCTAAGTGAGTTCCACAGATAAAGCGAGGCAAGCATGGTCGCAAGACCGATCAGCGCCATGAGGCCGATGGCCGCCTTCAGGGCATTCTGCATGCCGTTCACTATTCCGCTTGTCGCGGCCGCATTTGTATCCCGCTCGCTTGCTAGGAATCGGCACACCTTCTTTAGGCTTGGCAGGTCCGTGGCGTTCTCGACGCCGTCCAGCATACTGGGCATAACAACTTCACTTCTCGGGGAGATGGGCGTACCAACACCGACGCTTGTCACGTAGTAGATGAACGCGATCAGCCCCAGGAACACGAACCACGCGAGGCACAAACTTGCGGCGACATGGGCCATCCGTGAAGTTTCATTCGACGTTCCCATGGGCTTACGAAGAGGTCTCAGTTGGCTTTGAGTGTCGCTGTTGGGTCTCGACCTTTTCCATGCACCGATGATAAGTCCCATTAGCGGCCGTTTGCGACCCTAGGAATTTCTGATGCTGGCGCCGTGTCTGGCCAGGAGCGGCCCCGCGCCCACCGTATAGGATGCGCCTCCTTCATCGGCACACCGCATACGGCTCTCCGTCAGAAGCGACGCGACCCCGATCCGCAACGTACGTACCGCTTCCAGGGCTAGCTCCCGTTGGCGGCAGGCGCTGCGAAATAGGTCGGCGCAATATTCAAGAACGTAAGATACATATTGCCGCCCTTCTCAGTAACGTTCATGGTCAGGACGGCGCTTCCATTCTCGAATATCGCTTTGGTCGAGTACACGACCACTTTGTAGGTCCCAAGTACCGGGTCCATTCCCGTTTCGACGCGTTCGAAGACCGGTGCCTCGAAGTCCTTCAATTTGCCAAGGTGCGAATATAAGGCGAGCGCTGCGACGCTCTCCGGCGAAAGCACGTTGGGGCGGGCTTTTTCAACGAACAGCGACGCCACCCGTTTGGGGTCCCAAGTGCTTATCGACGGGATCGTGGAGTTGAGAAACGGCACGTAGGTTTGCCGATAAACATCCTCCTGACGCTGTAGATACCCGTAGAGGAGATAAATACAGAGGAGGATCGCGAGGGCCGCCGATACAGCCCACTTGAATATCCTTTGAAGAAATCGACGAACTTCCATACCCCAATTGCCTTCCTTGCGAATTTGGCGCTTTTTTTCTTTGCTAGCCGCGATTCGATCGCCCTAAGAGAGACGCACGCGATATAGATCGATGTCGCCTGCGGGTCGAACCGTCCCGCCGCCCAAAGTCTATTCGGTCCGCTGATCGCCGTATAGCCGCCCTCGGACCGTGCGGAATACGCAGGCGCTTCGGGCCATTCCCGGACTGACGCCAAGCTCACGAACGAAGGGGCTCGGTTGGATCTCCGACGCCGCCGGTCTCCGTATCGGACGTAGCGATCGATGCGCCGTCGCGCCAGGGCCGTTGACGACGCGACGGAACGGCACCCATTGGGGAGTTCCTCTCGAGGGAGAGCGGCGGCCGTCCGCCGACCGTCTCTAGGAATCCGCCGATGTTCGACGCTGCCGGCGGCGTGCAAAATGGCGGAGCGAACGACACACACGTGAAGGGAGTCACAGGGCGGCCGGCCTGCGGCGCTTCGGGGCCAGAGGGATCGATCATGAAAATCTGCTTCCGCATGCTCGGCGTGCTCGCCGCCGCATTCTCCGCCGGCGCTGTCGCGTTCGACTGGCCCGGCTATCAGTTCGACGCGGCACACAGCGGCTATGTCCCGGTCACCCTGGACACGAGTCAGTTCGCGCTGCGCTGGCAGGTCGACGCGGGCGGCGGGCAACCGCTCAATCCCGTCGCGTCGGGCGACGGCAAGGTGTTCGTCACCGCGATCGGCTATTTCAGCAACGGCTTGATCAAGGCGCTCGACGCAGCGAGTGGTGCGGAGGTGTGGCAGGTCGGCGTCGGCAACACATTCTCGGTCAACCCGCCCGCCTATGCGAAAGGCAAGGTGTATCTGCAGACCGGTGCGTCGACAGGTGCAGCGGCACCCTTGGTGCGCGCCTTCGATTCCGCCACCGGCCGGCTCACGTTCCAGAGCAAGTTCGCCGCGCAGTGGGAACGCTATTACGCGCCCACGGTGCCGGGGCCCTCCGCGCTGCATCCGTGAGAGGGCGCGGTCGGGGCGGGATTGCGGGGGCGGGTGCATCGGCCTGTCGCGGAGCGGGGACGTCGGGCTTCCTTCGTCAGCCCGACCTACGAGGGGCGATCTGAACTGGGGACGTCGGGCTTTCTTCGTCAGCCCGACCTGCGAGGAGCACTCTGAACTGGGGACGTCGGGCTTCCTTCGTCGGCCCGACCTACGATCGGCGAGCGGGCGGGCGCGGGCTCGAAAGGGGCCGGCGCGGTTCAGATCAACTGCGAGAACAACCAGTACAGCGAGCCGGAAAGGATGATCGCCGCCGGCAGGGTGAGCACCCAGGTCGTGGCGAGATTGCGGATGGTGAGCCAGCGCACGCCGGAGCCGTTGCCGGCCATCGTGCCCGCGATGCCGGAGGACAGCACGTGCGTCGTCGAGACCGGCAGTCCGAACGTGTCGGCCGCGCCGATCGTCGCCATCGCGACGAACGCCGCCGACGCGCCCTGCGCATAGTTCATGTGCGTCTTGCCGATCTTCTCGCCGACCGTGACGACGATGCGCTTCCAGCCGACCATCGTGCCGAGTCCGAGCGCGATCGCGACGACGACCTTCACCCACAGCGGAATGAACTTCGTCGCGACGTCCGTCTCCTGGCGATAGGCCGCGAGATCGGCGTGCGTCTTCGCGCTCAGCAGCACGCTCTTCTCCTTCGCCACGTAGCGGATCGTCTCGGCGGCGAGATACATGTCGTTGCGGACGTTCGCCACCGCCTCGGTCGGAAAGCGCGCGAGCGAGCCGTACTGCCGCACCTGCTCGCCGGTCTCGCCGATGATGGTCGCGAGCGAGGTCAGGACCACGTCTTTCATGTGATGCATGCGCACGTACTCGGAGAGCACGGCGCGCGGTTCGGCGGGTTCCGCCCGGCGCACGTCGGCGGACAGCGATTTCTTCGCCGCCTCCGCGACCTGGACGAAGGCCGCGACGTGATCTGCGGGCATCGCACGGTTCAGCGCATACGCCGTCGGCACCGCGCCGACGAGGATCAGCATGATGAGCCCCATGCCCTTCTGGCCGTCGTTCGAGCCGTGCGCGAACGACACGCCCGTGCAGGAGAGTATCAGCAGGCTCCGGATCCACCACGGCGGCGGCTGTCGTCCGACGGGCTCGCGGTAGAGATCCTCGCGCTTCACGAGCGCGCGCAGCACGACGATCAGCAGCGCCGCGCAGCCGAAGCCGATCATCGGCGAGAGCAGCAGCGACCAGCCCACCTTCGTCGCCTGCGCCCAGTCGACCCCGCTCGTGCCGTCGCGGCCGTGCATGAGTGCGTTCGCGACACCGACGCCGATGATCGAGCCGATGAGCGTGTGCGAGGAGGACGCCGGAAGACCGAGCCACCACGTGCCGAGATTCCAGACGATCGCCGCGATCAGCAGCGCGAACACCATCGCGAAGCCGGCGCTCGATCCAACCTGGAGGATGAGCTCGACCGGCAGCAGCGAGATGATGCCGAACGCGACCGCGCCGCTCGAGACGAGCACGCCGAGGAAATTGAACGCGCCCGACCACAGCACGGCGAAGTTCGCCGGCATCGAATGCGTGTAGATGACGGTCGCGACGGCGTTCGCGGTGTCGTGGAAGCCATTCACGAATTCGAAGCCGAGCGCAATGACGAGCGCGACGCCGAGCAGTATGTAAGGCAGCCAGGTGACGGGCGCGGCGCCGGCGTGCGAGATGTCGCTGACGAGGCTGAAGACGGTGTAGGCGAGTCCGAGTGAGAGCAGGCCGAGGAAGAGCGCGGCCGTGGCGAGACCGGCGCGGCGGTCGAGAGACGCCACCCGCGTCTGGTCAACGGGTGTGGCGAAAGCGTCCGGCATGCAGCGGTCTCCAGGGAACTGACGGCGCCCACGTTACGGGAACCGCGTCGCGACGACTTGTTGCAGCGCAAGCGCGACCGTCATTCAGCGTGAGCGGGCCGCAGCCTGGCCGGAAAAGCGGCCCTCGGGAAGCGGGTCCGGAGGGCTCGCGAGGCGGTCGGGGCCGGCTCGGCGCGGCACCCTCGAAAACTCCAGGGGCGGCGGTGGCGGGAGGCGGGTTCTGCACCACCCGCGGACTCCTCTCACGGCAAAGCGCAGGCCGACTCCCCTACTCCTTCCCGAAGAACACGTCGACCCGGAGCCCCACCGGCAGGTGGCTGCCCGGGTCGAGCTCGACGATCACCGGCAGGACCTTGCTGTCCTCGCGTTCGGATGATCGATCCGTCAGCGCCTTGCGCACGCCGAGCCTCTCGTTCACGCGGATGACTGTGCCTGCGAACGTCTTGCCGGGAATGCCGTCCGCTTTGACGATCACGTGCTGGCCCCGCTTCACGCGGCCGATGTCGATCTCGTCGATCTCGGCGCGCACGCGCAGGTGCGCGATGTCGCCGATGGAGCAGATCGGCGTCGGCGGCTGGTTCGTCACGGCTTCGCCCGCGACCGCGTAGCGGCGCAGAATCGTGCCGTCGATCGGCGAGGTGACGATCGTCTTGTCGAGGTTCGCCTGGGCGAGTGCGACGCTGGCGCGGGCGCGATCGCGCTCGGCGCGCGCCATGTCGCGTTCGGCGAGCGCCTGGTCGTATTCGGAGACGGCGATCTGTTTGCGGTCGACGAGCTCTTTCTTCCGCGCGAGATTGATCTCGGCGAGACGCAGCGCCGCCGCGGCGCTGTCGGCGGCGGCTTTCGACTGCGCGAGCAGCGCGGTCTGATCGTCGTTGTCGATGATGGCGACGACGTCGCCCGTCTTCACGACGTCGTTCTCCTCGACCTTCACGTGCCTCAACGTGCCGATGACCTCGCTGCCGATGAGGCGTTCCTCGCTCGCCGGCTCGACGAGGCCGGGCGCGGCGAAATCGTGCTCCGCGGCGTGCGCCGTCGCGCCGAGCACGGTGAGCAGGAGCAACGCGCGTGTTCTTTTCATGTTCCGTTCTTCCGGCCGTCGACGGCGATCTGGCCGTCCTCGATGTGGACGATGCGATCCGCGAGATCCTCGATGCGCGGATCATGGGTGACGATGACGACGGCCCGGCCCTTCTCGTGCGCGAGATCGCGGAGCAGCGTCACGACGCGATGGCCGTTCAGCGCGTCGAGCGCGGCGGTGGGCTCGTCGGCGAGGATGATGCGCGGATCGCCGGCGAGCGCGCGCGCGATGCCGACGCGCTGGCGCTGGCCGCCGCTCATGTTCGCGGGGAAAGCCGTCAGACGTTCGCCGAGGCCGACCGCCGCGAGCAGTTCCGCCGCGCGTTCTTTCGCCCGCGCTTTCGTCTCCCGGCCGACGACGTCGAGCGCGACCATCACGTTCTCGATCGCGGTGAGCATCGGGAAGAGATTGTTCGCCTGGAAGATGAAGCCGAAGTTCTCGCGCCGCGTACGGTTGCGCTTCTTCTCGCTCTCGCGGCTGATGTCGTGCCCGTCTAGCATCACCCGGCCCGCGCTCGGACGCAGCAGGCAGCCCATGATCTGGATGAGCGTCGTCTTGCCGCTGCCGGAAGGACCGGTGAGCAGCGTGACCTCGCCGGGCTGGATGCCGAGATCGATTTCGTGCAGTGCCGGGATCGCGAGATCACCGCTGCCGTAGGTGTGCGAGAGCGCTTCGGCGACGAGCAGGCTCATTTGAACACCTGCGCGGGATCGATGCGGTTCAGCCTGCCGAGGGAGACGGTCGCCGCGATCAGGCACACGGCGAACGTATTCACCGCGAGCGCGCCCATGAGCCACGGCGGCATGACGGGCGAGGCGCTCGCGTCGCGACCGAGATAGACGAGCACGAGCACGATCGCGATCCCGATGAGATAGCCGATGAGCGCCGCGAGCGCGGCCTGGCCGATGACGATGCTGTAGAGATAACCCGGACCGCCGCCGATCGCCCGCAGCGTCGCGTATTCCGGCAGGCGATCGATCGTGTTCGCGTAGAGCGTCTGCGTCACGACGACGCAGCCGACGAGAATGCCGAGCACGGCCGAGATGATCAGCGAGGCGCCGGCGCCCGTCGTGAACAGCCAGTAATAGGAAGATCCGTGGGCGAAGTCCCGCGTCGTGCGCACCGTGCTGTCCGGGATGTGGGCCTGGATGTCGGCGACGAGCTTCGCGATCGCGACACCGGGCTCGGCCTTCACGAGCACATAGGAGATGTGCTTGTCACCCATGCCCATCATGCGCCGCGCGTTCGCGAGGCTCGTGAAGATGTAGGGCGACTGCACGAACGTGCGCACCCCTTTCGTGAAGCCGACCACGCGCGCGCGCACGCCGTTGATTTCGAACATCTCGCCGGTGCCCGTCACGCCGAGCTTCTCGAAGTAGAGGCGATCGACGATGACGCCGTCCGGAAATTCGAGCAGCCTGCGGCCGTCGACGTCGCCCTCGAGCAGCCACGGCAGGCCCATGCTCGCACCGGGCGCGACGCCGATGAGGATGACGCTTTCGCGCACGCCGTTCGGCCGCTTCCAGAACGTGAAGTCCACGATGTAGCTCTCGGCGACCGCGACCCCCGGCACACCGAGCACCTGATAGCGGCGCCGCTCGTTCTGCGGCGTGCTGATCTCGGCCGAGCTCACGCCGGGCGCGGTGACGAAGATGTCGGCCTGCGAGGAGGTCGGAATGATCGAGGTCGTGTTGATGAAATTCAGCAGGAGCCCGACCTGCATGCCGACGAGGACGACGGAGAAGACGATGCCGATCAGCGTCACGGCGAAACGCGTGCGATCGTGCGTGAGAGTACGCCAGGCGATGAGGGCGATCATGGGATTCGGATGCGGTCGACCGGACCGGGCGTGAGCATAGACCCGCCGGCGGCGCGACGCCAGCGCGGCGGGCGGGAACGCGTCCCGGGCTCAGGCCATGCCGAGCGCCAGCGCGCGCAGCCGCCAGCGCTCGGCGCGGTAACGCTCGATCGCGGCGAGCTTGATGTCCTCGAAGCCGCGGACTTCGAGCGACAGACGGGCGAGCGCGATGGCGGCGTCGAGACGTTCCGCGTTCAGCCGGGCGACGATCTCGTGGACCCCCATTTCGTATTCGTAGGGGAGATCGCGTTCGATGATGCGCAGCTTCTGCCGGCCGAAGACGTCGAAGCGGGTGCCGCGCACGCCGCGCAGCGTGTGCAACAGCCGGAACAGCGGCCGCGCGAGCCAGCCGGGCACGCCGACTTTCCGCTTCAGTCCGAAGCGTCTCAGCCACGGCGGCTGCAGCCAGTAGCGGACCTCGCCGCGGCCGTTCGCCGCGAGCAGCGCCTCGAAATCCGCGAGCAGATGCAGGCGTGCGATCTCGTATTCGTCCTTGACCGCGAGCAGATGGAAGAAGCCTTCCGCGACCGCGAAGCCGAGCGCTTCGCCCGCGCCGAGCTTTCTTTCCGCCGTGTGCGCGAGGGCGACGACCTCGAGATAACGCCGCGCGAGCGCCGCGTCCTGGTAGTCGGTGAGCTCGGCGGCGCGGCGGATCGCGAGCGCCCCCACCCCGGTGCGATGCTCGAACCCGAATTCGTTCGCGAGCGCCTTTGCGGCCTCGAGCTTCGTGATGTGCAGATGGCGGTGGAAATTCAGCTCGCGCCGCTCGGCCGGCAGACGCAGCGGATCGGCGACGGCCCAGCGGCCGGCGCGGAACGCCGCGAGATTGCGTTCGACGGCGACGCCGTTGATCGCTATCGCGCGTTCGAGCGCGTCCGCGCTCACGGGCAGCACGCCCGCCTGGCAGGCCGCGCCGAGCGCGAAGACGTTCGCGCACACCGCGTCGCCGAGCACGGCCTCGGTACGCGCGAGCATGTCGAGCGCGACGAAGCCGGCGGGCCGCGTCTGCGCGCGCAGCACCGCGAGCAGGGGCTCCGCTGTCGCGAGCGGCGTCTTGCCGCGCACCATGTCCGCCGTCGGCACCAGCGAGGTCGAGACGATTGCCGTCGTGCGTTCCGCGCTCGCGCGCTGCAGGTGACGCGGATCGGTCGCGACGAGGAGATCGAGCGCGAGCAGCACGTCCGCCGCGCGCTCGGCGACGAGGTTCGAGCCCTGCGGCGTCTCGCGCGCGACGACGAGATGCGAGACGACCGGCCCGCCCTTCTGGCTCAAGCCCGTCTGGTCGAGACCCGTGAGCGCATAGCCTTCCATGAAGCAGGCCGTGGCGAGCAATTGGTTGAGGGTGACGATGCCGGTGCCGCCGATGCCGGTGATGACGAGCCGCCAGCCTTCCTCCGGCACCGGGGCGCGCGCCGCCTCGGGGATGTCGGCCGGGATCGGCACCGCAGGCAGCGGCGCGATGCCGCCTTCGACGCTCACGAACGACGGGCACTCGCCTTCGAGGCAACTGTAGTCGGTGTTGCACGAGGCCTGGTGGATGCGCGTCTTGCGGCCGTATTCCGTCGCGACCGGCTGCACCGAGAGACAGTTGCTCTTCGTGCCGCAATCCCCGCAGCCCTCGCAGACCGCCTCGTTGATGAAGAGGCGGCGCGGCCGTTCCGGCGCGCGGCCGCGCTTGCGCAGCCGCCTGAGCTCCGCCGCGCAACCCTGATCGTAGATGAGCACGCTCACGCCGCGCGTCGCGGCGAGCACGCGCTCGGCCTCGTGCAGACGCTCGCGGTCCCAGGCTTCCACGTTCGACGGCAGCAGGGCGCGATGGCGCTCGGGATCGTCGCTCACCACGATCACGCGGGCGACACCCTCGGCGAGCAGCAGCGAGGCGGTCCGGGCGACGGAAAGCTGGCCGGCGGGATCCTGGCCGCCGGTCATCGCGACGACGCCGTTGTAGAGCAGCTTGAACGTCATCGTCGCGCCGGCCGCGACGGCGGCGCGCACGGCGAGACTCGCGGAATGGAAGAACGTACCGTCGCCGACGTCCTGCACATAGTGCTGCACGTCGGTGAACGGCGCGCGGCCGAGCCACTGTGCACCCTCGCCGCCCATGTGCGTGTAACCGACGGCGCCGCGATCGAGCCACAGCATCATCGCGTGACAGCCCACGCCTCCGCCGACCGGCGAGCCCGAGACCTCGAGCGTCGAACGGTTGTGCGGACAGCCGCTGCAGAACGAGGCCGAGCGCGGCGGGCCGCTGAGCGTCGCCGGCAATGCGTTCGCACGCGGCGGCGCTTCGACGAGCGCGGTGAGCCGGGGCTTCAGGCGCGCCGCGAGGACCGGCCGCAGACGTTCCGCGACGAGCTCGCCGTCGCGCGGCAGCAGCGGCCTGCCCGCTTCGTCGCGCTTGCCGGTGACGCGCGGGCGGACGTCCGCGGCGTACAACAGATCGCGCAGCAGCGGCTCGATGAACGGCCGCTTGTCCTCGACGACGAGCACCTCTTCCACGCCGCGCGCGGCGCGTTCGAGGATCGTGGGGTCGAGCGGATGGATCACGCCGAGGCGGACGAGCCGGATGCCGGCGTCGCGGATCGCCGCGTCGCTCGCGAGGCCGAGCATCGCGAGCGCCTCGCGGAGCTCGCGATAGGGATGACCGTAGGAGACGATCGCGAGCCAGGCCGCGGGCGGATCGACGGCGACGACGTCGAGACCGTTCTCGCGCGTGTAGGCGCGCACGGCCTCGAAACGCTTCTGGTAGAGCTCCGCCTCGAGCGCGATCGTGTCGGGCAGGAAGAGGCGCGGCACCTGCGTGAAACGCCAGGGCACACCATCGAATTCGAGCCCGGGCTCGCGCGGCGCGATGCGCCCGGGATGAACCTCCGCGATACCGAAACCGTCGGCGACGGAGGAGACGATCTTCAGCGCCGTCCAGCAGCCGGCGTAACGCGACAGCGCGTAGGCGTGGAAGCCGAGATCGAGCACTTCCTGGGGCGTGCCCGGCGCGAGAATCGCCATGCCGGCGTCGGCGAGTGCGAGCTCGCTCGCGCTCGGCAGCGTGGAGGATTTCGACTGCGGATCGTCGCCGACCGCGCACACCACGCCGCCGTTGCGGCCGGGCCCGTGCAGGTTCGCATGACGGAACACGTCGCCGCTGCGATCCACACCCGGCGCCTTGCCGTACCAGAGGCCGATCACGCCGTCGTGGCGCGCGAGCGGCGCGAGATTGTCCTGCTGACTGCCCCACACGGAGGCCGCGGCGAGGTCCTCGTTCACGCCCGGCACCCACTCGACGCCGAGCTCGGCCCGGAGCGTCGCGGTCCGTTCGAAGACGAAGTCGAGGCCGCCGAGCGGCGAGCCCGGATAGCCGCTCGCGAACGCCGCGGTGTGCAGTCCGCGCGCGCGATCCGCGCGCAGGCGATCGAACAGCACGCGAACCAGGGCCTGCGTGCCGTTCAGCAGTATTTCGCCTTCCGTCAGGCGGTATCTCGACTCGAGATCGAATTCACGCTGCGGCATCGTCGCATCCGCCCCTCATAGGATTACCGCGCTCGCGGCTCGCGGACTATACCCGCAAGGCCGCGCGCGGCGCCACGGCGCGGGGCTCGTCCGGCGTCCCGCGGCGAGCTCCCCTACTTCTTGCGGATGAGGAAGCGGAACACGCCGGTCTCCTCGCCCTGCGCGACGAGCTCGTGGCCCGTGGTGCGGCAGAACGCCTCGAAGTCCTTCACCGCGCCCTTGTCGGTGGCGAGGACTTCGAGCGTGCCGCCGTCGGGAACGCCGAGCAGCGCCTTCTTCGCTTTCAGGATGGGCAGCGGGCAGTTCAGCCCTTTCGCGTCGAGCAGCACGTCGGCCATGGCGGATCCTCAGATGAACAGATTGATGTCGGCGTTCGAGGCGACTTCGATGTAAGTCGCCGCACCGCCGGGCTCGGGGCCGCTGATCATGTCCTCGAGCGTGTACTCGAAGAGATCCATCGTCATCTGGCAGGCGATCAGGCGCACCCCCGACTCGACCGCGATCTCACGCAGCGCCTCGATCGTCGGCACGTTCTTCTTCTTCATCAGGTTCTTCATCATCGCCGAGGCCGCGGCGTCGACGCCGGGCAGCGCCGCCATCAGGTTCGGCAGCGCCATGTGCATTCCGGCCATCGGCATCTTCATCGCGGGATTGCCGAGCGTGGAGAGCTCGAGATCGAGCTTCTTCAGGAGCAGCGGCAGGCCGTAGAACGTGAAGAACATCGTCACGTCGAGTCCCATCGCGGCCGCGGTCGTCGCGAGGATGAACGGCGGATAGGCCCAGTCGAGCGTACCCTTCGTCACGATCATCGACATGCGTTTCGGGTTCTCGGCCATCGTCGCGTGCTCCGTCGGGCGGTGATACGCCCCGGACGATAGCGCAATATTCCGAAGCGGGGCAATCGCCTATACTCGGCCGCCATGCGTCCCCTCACCGCCGTCATCGCAGCGCCACGCACCACGCACGCCGGGCGTGCCGACGCTGCCGTGGAGGGTGCGTGCATGCCCCACCGTGCGGCGGCGGGACGCGCGCGGACGTGAGTCAGCTCGGCCACTACGACGATGAGCTCTACGCGCTGGACCAGCGCATCGGGCGGCTCGCGATCGCCTGCGGCATCGACATCTCGGACGACCGCGTGATCGTCGCGTTGATCCAGAGTCACTACGTGCTGTTCCATCATCAAGAGCAGCCCGAGCGCACGAGCTGGCACGCGCAGTTGCGCGAGCTGCTCATGCTGAAATACCGCGTCAAATCGAACTGTCTCGAATACCTCGGTGCCGAGGCCTGCCGGACGCTGCTCGCGGCCGAGCACGAGCGACTGCGCCGGCACGGCCTCACGCCGCCCGGTGAACCGAAGGAAGCACCGCCCGATCCCGCGACCGGACGAGGGAGCAACGACCATGGCTGATTCGAAACTCTTCGCCATCGCCGGCAAGACCGCGCTCGTCACGGGCGGCTCGCGCGGCGTCGGCTTCATGATCGCGAAGGCCTATGCCGAGCACGGCGCGAAGGTCTACATCAGCTCGCGCAAGGCGCAGGCCTGCGAGGAGGCGGTCGCGGCGATCGCGCCGTTCGGGGAGTGCATCGCGCTGCCGGCGGATCTCGCGCAGATGAGCGAAGTCGAACGCCTCGCCGCGGAGCTCGCCGCGCGCGAGACGCGGCTCGACATCCTCGTCAACAACGCGGGCGCGACCTGGGGTGCTTCGATCGACGACTTCCCGGAAGCGGGCTGGGACAAGGTGATGGATCTGAACGTGAAGTCGATCTTCTTCCTCACGCAGAAGCTCCTGCCGCTGCTCGAACGCAGCGCGACGGCCGAGGATCCGGCGCGCGTCATCAACATCGGATCGGTCGACGGCATGCACGTGCCGATTTTCGAGAACTTCTCGTACACCGCCTCGAAGGCCGCGCTGCACCAGCTCTCGCGCATGCTCGCGCACCGCCTCGCGCCGCGAAAGATCACGGTCAATACCATCGCCCCCGGCCCGTTCCCCTCGCAGATGATGGCGCCCATGATCGACAGGATGGGGGAGGCGTTGCTCGCGAACGTGCCCTTGAAGCGCTTCGGCACGCCGGACGACATCGCCGGGCTCGCGATCTTCCTCGCGGCACGCGCCAGTGCCTATATGACGGGCACGTTGATCCCGCTCGACGGCGGCATCACGGGCGGCATGTAAGGCAGTCCCCGCAGAGCGAGGAGGAGCCCGGACCGTCAGCGGCGACGGTCCGGGCCCGGATCAGCAGCGCGGGTCCGGCCTCACTTGAAGGCCGACGGTCCCGGCGCCTTGCCGAAGAGCTGCTTGAAGCGGCCGAGGTCGAGCGAATTGACGCGGCCGTCGCCGTTCAGATCGCCAGCCTGCTCGAGGTCGGGCGAGTCGGCACCCGCGGTTCCGAAGACCTTCTTGAAGAGCCCCAGATTGAGCGAGTTCGTCTTGCCGTCGTTGTTGAAATCACCGTCGCAGGCATTGCCGTAGCCGTCACCGTCGCTGTCGAGCTGGCCGGGATTCGGCACGAGCGTGCAGTTGTCGCGATAGTCCTCCACGCCGTCCTTGTCCGTGTCGAGGTTGTCGCCGAACGGCGTGAAGCCGCTGGACGCGCTCGCGAGCATGTCGGTACCGGCGAACAGACACGTGAACTGCTTCGAGCTCTTGTTCGAATCGCGGAACTGCCCGCTGAACGCGCCGCTCGTCTCGACGCGCGCGAGCGCGGAGTACGGCACCATCTTGCCGTCGACGCACTCCGCCTCTGCTGATCTTCGTCGCCCTCGCGCAGGCGAGGGCCCAGTCGGCGACCCACGGCACGCGCAGTGAACCTCGGACTTTCCAAAGCGCCGTTCCGCACCGCGCTCGTCTTCAGCGCTGCCCCCGCGGTTCGATCTCGGCGCCGAGGCTGAACGACTGGGCCCTCGCCTGCGCGAGGGCGACACGTGGGAAATCCGCGCCGCGGTGTACCGAGGAACAGTCCCGCAGTTCGGAGAAGAACCAAAGTTTTCCCCGCCGGGAAAATTAAGGGGACACGACACCTGATTTTTGGTACTTCTCCAGACTGCGGGGTCAGTCGACGCATTCCGCCTCGGCTGATCTTCGTCGCCCTCGCGCAGGCGAGGGCCCAG
>JACQWY010000060.1 GCA_016209015.1 Gammaproteobacteria bacterium
CGAAGACGCCATCGAGCGCCACGGCGGCAACATGCTGCGCGCCGCCCGCGATCTCGGCATCGCCCGCAGCACGCTCTACGAGAAGCTGAAGGCGTATGGCATCCGCGGCAAATCGCGCGGCCGTGACCCCACGTAGGTCCGATTAGCCGAAGGCGTAATCGGACGTTCGACCCGATTGCCATGATGACTCACGCCTCGCCCCGGACGGCAGCCCGCGCATCACCGCACCAATCGACGGGATAGATGCCTGCCGCGACGTAACGGTGAAACGTCGAATGCGGCCAATCCGATACTCTTGGGACGAGCCCGTGCTTCAGGGGATTGGCGTGTAGGTAATCGACGTGTCGCCGGAGATCTTCGTCGCCGCGGATCAAATGCTCCCAGAAATGCCGCTGCCAAATCCCCCGCTCGCCCGCTTCGCGTCGTACGCGAGATCGAATTTCCGTCGCCGGAATCGTCCGGGAAAATGCCGACTTGATGAGGCGCCAGCGCATGCTGAAGTCGGAATCGCCTCGGGGCAACGTCAAGATGCAGTGCATGTGCTCCGGAAGTACGACCCATGCATCGATACGAAAAGGATACTTGGAACGCACCGCACGAACGGACGAGCGCAGGAGCTCGATTTCACGCACGAGCAGATCGTTGCCGTCGCGGTGCAGGAGATTGACGGTGAAGAACCACGTTCCACCTGGGGCGTAAGCGCGTCGGTAGTCGGGCATGTCCGTATGCCAGTGAGATTCCACGCAATGATAACCGGAACGTCCGATTACGCCTGCGGCTAATCGGACCTACGACAACACGGAAAACTTCCTTGTGTGGCGAGTCTTGGGCTTAGGCGAGCGTCCGATTAGCCGCAGGCGTAATCGGACGGAGCGCCGGCGCCGGCCTGCCGCTTCGCGAACCAGCCCTCGATCCCCTGCGCCGCGAGCGGGCGGCTGTAGATGTACCCCTGGATCTGATCGCAGCCGAGCTCGCGCAGGAGATCGCGTTGTGCTTCGGTCTCGACGCCTTCCGCGACCGTCACGAGGCCGAGCTCGTGCGAGAGCGCGATGAGGCCGCCGGCGATGGCGCGATCGCGCGCGTTCTCGGTGAGGTGGCGGACGAAGGCCATGTCGAGCTTCACGGTGTCGATGGGCAGGCGCCGCAGGTAGCCGAGCGAGGAGTAGCCGGTGCCGAAATCGTCGATCGCGAGCTTCACGCCGAGGCCCTTCAACTGCTCGAGGATGCGGATCGCCTCCTCGACGTCGTGGATCATGATGCTCTCCGTGATCTCGATGCCGATCTCGCGCGGCATGACGCTCGCCGCCTCGAGGCTGCGCTCGAGGCGCGGCACGAAATCGGGCTCGAAGAACTGACGCGTCGAGACGTTGATCGACAACAGCCCGGCCGGGTGGCCGGATTCGCGCCAGCGTCGCGCCTGGGCGAGCGTCTCGTCGATCACCCACGCGCCGATCCCCGAGATGAGCCCGGTCTCCTCGGCGATGGGAATGAAGCGCGCCGGCGCCACGAGCTCGCCCGACTCCGCGTCGCGCCAGCGCACGAGTGCCTCGGCGCCCGCCACGCGGCCGGTCGCGAGCTCGATCTGCGGTTGGAAGTGCAGCTCGAAACTGCCTTCCTTCACCGCGCTGCGCAGGCGGTGCTCGATGTGCAGGCGCTGGCGCACGCGCTCGTTCATCTCCGCGGTGTAGTAGCGGAACGTGTTGCGGCCCTCGTCCTTCGCGCGATACATCGCCGTGTCGGCGTTGCGGAGCAGGGTCTCGACGGTGTCGCCGTCGCCGGGGAAGACCGCGATGCCGACGCTCGCCGTGATGCTGAACTCCTGGCCTTCGAGGAAGAGCGGCTTCGCCACCGTCTCGAGCAGCTTCTCGGCGACCGGCGTCACGTTCTCCTCGCGGTTCACGCCGTTCAGCACGATCACGAACTCGTCACCGCCGAGCCGGCACACCGTGTCCTCGCGCCGCACGCAGGACGCGAGGCGCATGGAAATCACCTGCAGGAGCTGATCGCCCATGGTGTGGCCGAGCGAATCGTTGATGTGCTTGAAGCGATCGAGATCGAGGAAGATCACGGCGATGCGCCGGCCGGCGTGGCGCGTCTGTTCGAGCGCGAGCTCGAGCTGGTCCTCGAGCAGCATGCGGTTCGGCAACTGCGTCAGCCAGTCGTGCGTCGCGAGGTGCTCGACGCGGGCCTCGCTCTCCTTGAGCGCCGTGATGTCCTCGTGAACCGCGACGAAGTGCGTCACTCCGGCGCCGTTGCTCGCGAACGGCGTGACGGTCTGCAGCACGGTGTAGAGGCTGCCGTCCTTGCGGCGGTTCGTGAGCTCCATGCGCCAGGTCTGACCGGCGAGGATCGTGCGCCACATCTCGCCGTAGTAGTCCGCGTCGTGGCGGCCGGATTTCAGCACGCGTGGATTGCGGCCGAGCACTTCCGTCGGCGCATACCCGGAGAGGCGGCAGAACGCCGAGTTCACCCATTCGATCGTGCCGAAGCAGTCGGTGATGAAGATCGCATTGCTCGCCGATTCGAGCGCGGTCTTCTGCAGCCTGAGCCAGTGCTGATCGAGCGCGGCCTGCAATGCGTGGGCGACACGGCGCGACAGCGCGGCGAGACGTGCGGCGGCTGCGCCCTCGAACGCCGCGTCCTGATCGGAGCTGAACAACAGCACGCCCCCGACGTCGTGATAATCGTCGAGCGGCAGCGCGAGGCCGCTCGCGAGCCCGAGCGCGGCGAGACGCGAGAACACGGGATGATCCGTCGGCGCCGCGGCGCTCCAGCCGCTCGCGCCGCTGCCGAAGCCGATCGTGCAGCTCAGCGCCGGGACGCTCGCCTCGCGCGTCGGGCCGAACTGTGCGCTCACCGCCCCGGCGAGGCGGCCGGCGACGGAGTGGACCGCGGCCTGGCCGTGCCGGTCGCGGAGTGCGAGGCAGACCAGCGGATAGTCGAAGAGCCGTGCGAGCGTACCGGCGCAGTAGTCGACGATCTCCTCCATCGAGGCGCCGGCGAGCATCTGGCGATTCATGTCGCGCAGGAGCTTCTCGGCGCCCTCGGCGTAGACGCGCGCCGTCTCGTCGTCGAGCGAGCCCGCGACGCCGATCACTTCCTCCCCCTCGCCGCGCAGCGCGGAAAGACTCGCATGCACGTGCAGGCGGCGCCCGTCGCTCGCGACGATGCGGGCGTCGAGCTCCGCGTCCTCGTAGAAGCCCGTGCAGATCGCCTCGATCGTCGCCGCCATGGCGTCGCGGTCCTCCTCGCTCACGAACTCGACGAGCCGCCGGCCGAGCGAGCTCTCGAGCGGATAGCGGGTGAGCTCGGCCCAGGCGGGGTTGACGAAGACGAGTGCGCCCGCGGTATCGAGCCGGAGAATGATCTCGCGCACCGCCGAGACCACGGCGCGGTAGTTGCCTTCGCTGTTGCGCAATTGCAGGCGGTCGCGCTCGAGATCTTCGGCCATCTGGTTGAACGTCTGCGCGATCGCGCCGAACTCGTCGGCCGTCGCGCCGCCGATGCGCGCATCGAGGCGTCCCGAGCCCCACTGCCGCGCCGCCGCGGCGAGCGCGGCAAGCGGGGTGAGCATGGTCCGCCGTACGGCCGTGCTGATGCCGATGGCGAGCGTCAGCGCGACGATGGCGAGCACGGCGGCGGCCGTCAGGTAGAGCTGATTGAGCGTCCCGAGCGCCGCCGACAACGGAACGAGCCGGCAGTAGCGCCAGGCGAGCGGTTCGAGCGGAACGGAGACGGCGAGATAGCGCTCCCGGCCGAGGTTCACGTAGCGCGGGGCGTGGCGTTGCGCCCTGACCGCTTCGAACAACCGCGCGAGCCCGGGCTCGCGCGCGGCATCGAGGTGGAACGGTTCCTTCGAGGCCTCGAGCTCGCGCTGCCAGGGCCCCGCGAGCACGAAGCGGCCGGTGGCGTCGAGCAGGAAGTGATGCTCCCCCGCGTAGGTCTCGCCGGCCTCGGTCAGGGTCTGCAGGACGCGCGAGATCGGCACGTCGTGACCGAGCGCGCCCTGCCATGCACCGTCGATGACGAGCGGGCGCACCGCACTCACCATCCAGGTCCGCGATACGGGATCGTAGAGTGCGGGTGTCCAGCGCGTCTCGCCCTTGGGATTCCCGGCCTGGCGCGTGAGCGACATCCACGGCATGTCCGAGTAGTCGTTGTCCGCGCGCATCATGTAGACGAAGTCCGGGTAGCTCGGATCGAAGATCACTTCGCTGCGCTCCGGCCCGAGCCACCAGGTGTTCGTGAACTGCTTCGTCGCGGCCGCGCCGAACACGTCGAGCACGCGTTTCACCGCGACGTGCAGGCGGCGCGCCTCGGGAGAGCGCACGCCGTCCGGCGGCAGGAAGATCCCGGCCTCGCGGCTGCCGTCGAAGCGCCCGCGGAGGCTGCGCCAGCCGCCGTCGTCGTCGCGCGCGACGAAGGCGTCGAGCGCGTCTTCTTCGGCCGGGGCGCTGTTGCGGTAACGTTCCTCGACGAGGCGTGCGAGCGCGGCGAGGCTCGCGTCGGCGCCGCGGAGCTTGTCGATCTGGATCTCGAGCACGCTCGCCGTGCTCGCGGCGATCTCCGCCCCGGTCTGCTGCAGGATGCGCTCGCGGGCGAGGAGGTAGACGAGGGCGCTGCCCGGCAGCGCCGTCAGGGCGACGAGCAGCGTGGCCCACAGCGTGAGCCGGCGCGCGAGTATCATCGCGGCGCCGCGGCGCAGTGCGCGCGATGCATGATCGGAATCGAATGCACGGGACTCGGCCCATGGGGCGGGCGGCACGCGCGCATTCCGCGCTGGCCGGCCGGCGGTTACGGTTCCCTCCATCCTGGACGGGTGCTGTGAGGCTCCCGCCGTCGCACGGCGATCGTGGCCCCCCGACCACGACGCCTGCGCTCACCGCTGGCGCGATGGGCACGCTCGGTGCGGCGTCCGCAGGTACGGAGCTTCCGCCGATGTCGCCCCATCGACCCAGGCAGTATAGGACAGCACCCACCCCGTTCCGATGGCGCGAACGCAATACTTTGTGGCGGCTGTCCGCGGCGGGTGTCCGGAGTCCGGACAGCGCCCGGACAGTTGTCCGGCGGGCCGACAGCGGCGTCCGGACGGGGCACCGGTTTTCCCCGTATTTCCGGCCTTCCCGCCGCCTGCGCCGCTGGCACGCTCATTGCCATTACCCGGGCGAGCTCCGCGACAGGTGCGGCGCATCGGCCTCTCGGTCGTAGGCGGACCTGGGGACGAGGCCGGTGCATCGCGCTGTCCCGGAGCTTCGCCACGAAGCCGCCCGAGCGGCCACGGGCCCGAGCCCGCATCATCCGGAGGACAACGCATGGCAACGATCGAAGAGAAGGTGCTCGAGCAGGGGGCCGGCCGCCGCTCGCTCGAGCAGATGTTCGAGGAGCGCGATCGGCTCACGCGCGAGAGCGGACATTACTACGGCATCACGGAGCTCTCGCTCCGCGATGCCGATCCGCTGAAGTTCGAACGCTTCTACTCGAGGCTCCACACCTGCGTGCTCGCCGCACGCGAGGTCGCGCGCTACGTCGCGGCGAGTCCGGGCGGTCGCGAGATGGGCGAATCGCTGTGGGCGCTGACGACGGCGGAGGGTGATTCGCTCGCGCTCTCGCTCGGCTTCTTCTCGCACACCGCGGCCTTCCCCGTCGCCGTGCGCTACATGGCGACCGAGAAATACGACGACAACCCCGGCATCGACGACGCGGACGTCTTCTGCACGGACGACGGTCTCACCGGCGGCGCGCCGCATCCGGGCGACACGTACTGCTACGTGCCGATCGTCGTGCAGGGCGAGATCATCGCCTGGGCGGTCGGTCTCAATCACATCATGGAGGCGGGCGCGCCGGTCGCCGGGAGCTGGCCGGGCTTCTGCGTCGACACGTTCATGGACGGCTTCGTGTTCCCGCCCATGAAGACCGGCACGAAGCTCAAGCAGGCGACGTGGTGGGACAACTTGTGGAAGCGCCGCACGCGCGCCGGCACGATGAACATCCTCGACGACAAGATGCGCCTCGCGGGCTGCGCGATGGTGCACAAGGGCGTGCACGAGATCGTCCACGAGTTCGGCCTGCCGTATTTCAAGCGCGCCGTGCGCGAGGTGATCGAGGAGAGCCGGCGCATGGTGATGGACAACATCAAGGCGCTGATGATCCCCGGCACCTACACCGGTGTCGCGTTCCGCGTCGCGAAATACGGTGACATGCAGAAGATCTGGGCGCAGGCCGATCGCGACAACCTCATCCACATCCGCCAGGAATTGAGCGTGGACGGGAAGGGCCGCATGGCCGCGGATCTCGAGGGCTCGTCGCGCTGGGGCCAACACGCGTTCAACGGCTATCCCGGCGGCGCGGACTGCTCGCTCTACCTCGCGATGACGAACACGTTCTCGCACAACACGAAAGTGACGGCCGGCATCAACCTCACCGTCACGAGCCATTATCCGAAGGGCTGCATCTACAATCCGGACAACGATTTCGCCTCGTTTGCCAACATCTGGGCGCAGTCGATGGCGATGAACAGCGTGGGCTTCTACTCCATCAACCGCGCCCTTTTTTCGCGCGGCTATCTCGAAGAGGCGTTCGCGACGGACGGCGACTGGGACGGCGTGCAAGGCGCGGGCGAGCTCGCGGACGGCACGCCCTACGGCTTCACGAACTTCGAATACGTGGGCGGTGTCGCGTCCGGCGCGTTCTGCTACCGCGACGGCGAGCCCGTGACCTGGGCGGAATGGACGCAGCTCTGCAACATCGGCAATGCGGAGGAGTTCGAGTATCTCATCCCGACGATGTTCTATCTCGGCCGCAAGACGCTCCCGGGATTCTGCGGTCACGGCAAGTTCCGCGGCGGCCTCGGCCAGACCTCCGTGCACTGGATCGTCGATCCGGGCAGGCACCTCGGCATGAGCCGCGGCGGCGCGGGCACGGCGATGACGACGTTCACCGCGACCGGCATGAGCGGCGGCTATCCCGCGCCGAACTGCTTCCATGTCACGGCGCGCGGCACGAATCTGCAGGAGTTGATCGACAACGGCGGCCACACGCCGCGCGATGCGATGGAAGTGATCGAATACGCGGCCGACGGCCGGCTGAAAGTCGACAAGCTCGAAGTCTGGAAGTACGACCCGCCGGAGCTCCAGATGAAACACAACGATCTGTGGTCGAACGCGACGGGTGCGGCCGGCGGCTGGGGCGATCCGATCGAGCGTCCGGCCTCGCTCGCCCTGCAGGATCTGAACGAGGGCTCGATGAAGCCCGCGTTCGTGGCCGCGCTCTACGGCGTGATCGCGACGCAGAACGCCGCGGGCGAATGGGAGCTCGACGCCCCCGCGACCGCCGCGCGCCGTGCCGCGATCCGGCTCGCGCGCAAAGACGCGAAGCCGGCTGCGCAATGGTGGCAGGAGGAGCGCGAGCGGGTGGTGAGGCGGGAGTTCATCACGCCCATCGCGGACATGTACCGGGGCTCGGCCAGCTTCCCGAAATTCGATCGCGAATTCCGGGGCTTCTGGCAGCTTCCCGCCGACTTCCAAATCTGACGCCGCGACGCGCGAGGAGAGCAGACATGGCCGCAGTGGACAAAGACCTCATCCGCCAGCTCGTCGACGGCACGATCAGCCGCGACAACGCCCGGCAACTGATCCGCATGGCCCGCAAGGATCACGAGCGTTTCTGGAACTATCTCGAAGTGCTGCAGGCGCGCGTCGCGTGGCGCGACCGCATCCTGCTGCGTCTGAACGATCACCTCTACATCGTCGCGAAGACCGGCGGCGGCCGCGTCGTGAAATGCGATTGCGGGCACGAGTTCGGCGATTACCGCACGAACTGGAAGACCGCGGCGCTCATCAACGTGCGCCGCACGCACGACGAGTTCGCGCAGGTGTATTCCCCGGCGCCGGCCTGTCCCGAGCCGGAGTGGCAGGAGATCCGCGAGTTCTACTGCCCGGACTGCCAGGCGCAGCTCGCCGTCGAGGTCGTGCCGCCGGGTTATCCGCTCGTGCACGAGATGCTGCCGGATCTCGATCGCTTCTATCGCGAGTTCATGGGCCGGCCGCTGCCGGACGAATCGCCCGACTGGTACGTGGATCGGACCCAAGACACGACGCGTGCCTGGCACGCCGCCGCACGCTGAGGAGGCACCCATGGCAACGCAAGCCCCGACCCACGCCGCCCCGCGCGAGTTCATCCTCGCGCTCGACGCCGGCGGCACCATGACCGACACCATCCTCGTGAAGGGCGACGGCAGCTTCACGATCGGCAAGTCGCTCACGAACCGCGAGGACGAAGCCTCGAGCTATTCCGAATCCGTCGCGGACGCCGCGCTGCAGATCGGCCTCGATTCGCGCACCGTGCACACGAACACCTCGGTGTCGATCTACGCCGGCACCGGCATGCTGAACACGATCCTGACCGGCACCGGCCGCAAGGTCGGGCTGCTCGTCACGCGCGGCTTCGAGCACATCACGATAGTCGAGGGCGGGCTCACGTATCTCGGCCAGACGCAGGCCGAAATCCTGCACCAGCAGCTCCACGAGCACACGCGTCCGCTCGTCGATCCGCGCAACGTGCTCGGCGTCGCGGAGCGCATCTGCGGCGGCAGCTATTTCTCGGGTTCGCATCGCGCCCCGGGCGAGGAGCTCGTGCCGCTGAACGAGGACGACGTGCGCAGGCACACGCAGACGCTCATCGACCGCGGCTGCGAGGTGATCGGCATCCTCTTCATCAATTCCTTCATCGCACCGAAGCACGAGCATCGCGCGAAGGCCGTCGCGGAGGAGGTCGTCGCGAAGAGCGACCGCAGGCTGCCGATCGTCTGCTCCTCCGACGTCGCGCCCGTCTCGCGCGAGAACAATCGCGTGAAGAGCCTGCTCTTCCAGTGCTTCGCGGCGGAGCTGACGCGCGAGGCGCTGCTCGCCGTCGAAGGCGCGGCGCGCGAGGACGGTTACAACGGACGCCTGCTCACGCTGCTGTCCTACGGCGGCGCGGTGAACGTCGAATATCAGCGCCTCTACGAGACGATGGTCTCGGGCCCGATCGGCGGGCTCATGGGCGCGCAGATCGTCGCGAACAAGCTCGCGCTCAGGAACGTCGTCACCGCCGACATGGGCGGCACGAGCTTCGACGTCGGCCTTCTCGTCGACGGGCGGCTGGGCTTGCGCAAGGACGCGGACTTCGCGGGGCATCGTCTCGCGCTGCCGATGGTCGCGCTCGACTCCGTCGGCTCCGGCGCGGGCTCGGCGGTGTGGATCGACGAGTACAGGCGCCTGCACGTCGGGCCCGATTCCGCGGGCGCGAAAGTCGGAAGCTGCTTCAAGTACGACAAGCTCACCGTCACCGACGTCAACGTCGCGCTCGGCTACGTCGACCCGAGCTACTTCCTCGGCGGCAAGATCGCGCTCGATCGCGACAAGGCGCTCAAAGCACTCGAGGAGACCGTCGCGAAGCCGCTCGGTATCGACGTCTACGAGGCCGGCCGCGGCATCCTCGACGTCGTGAACACGCAGATGCGCGACCTCGCGCTCGCCATGATGACGTCCAAGGGTTACGACCCGCGCGAGTTCACCATGATCTGCTACGGCGGCGCGGGCCCGGTGCACATGTGGGGCTTCACCGATGGGATACCGTTCGAGGACGTGATCACCATGCCCTGGGCCGCGGGCTTCTCGGCGTTCGGCGCGGCGGGCGCGGAATACATGCACCGCTATCATCGCGGCTTCGTCGAGCTCGTGCCGAACGGCATGGCGCACGACGACAAGCAGGCGCTCGCGGACCGCCTCGACGCCGTGTTCCGCGGCCTCGAGGAGGATGCCCGCAACGAGATGAGCGCGGAGGGCGTCGACGTCCGGCACCTCACGTTCCGCTACGGCGTCTACGCGCGCTACATCGGCCAGCTCGAGAGCTTCGACACGGTGCTCGACTTCGGACATCTGAAGCGCGCGGAGGACGTCGATCGCCTCGTCGACGCGTTCGAGGACATGTACACGAAAGTCTATCCGGTCGGCGCGCGCTTCCCGCAGGCCGGCTACTCGATCACGGAGGTCTATCTGCAGGCGGTCGCACCGAAGCCCCAGCCGGACATGCGCGAGTATCCGCTCAGCAATCACGAGCCGGCGGCCGCCGCCTTCGTCGGCGAGCGCGACGTCTACCACGCAGGGCGCTGGGTGCCGTTCAAGGTCTGGCAGATGGGCGAGCTCACCGCCGGCAACGTCGTGAACGGCCCGGCCATCATCCGCGATCCGATGACGACGGTCGTCGTGCCGCCCGGCAAACGGATCGAGATCGATCGCTTTCTCTGTCTCCACTATCGCTGAGTGTCCCCGCTTGCCCCGCGGCGGCGACGTCGCGGGGATTCTCTCGCAGGATCCCGCGAAAGATCCGCGGCACCGCGGTCGAGTTCAAATCCGACGTCATCCCCGCGCCGGCGGGGATCCCGTCGGTGACCTGCGGCCTACCGATTGAACCTCGGTATTCGAGGCGCCGAAGCACGATCCGCGTCGCCGAATCCGGGTATTCGCCCCCGGGGCTGATCGTCGTCGCCGAGGCTCGACGACCGGGTCCCCGCTTCCGCGGGGACGACGGCTGAGGGGACTGCGGGCGCCGAGGTCGCGAAGTGCATCCCGGGCTGCTTCGGGCCGGGCTCCGAAATGCACTTCGTGCAGGACGTCGGACACTTCATGCTCGTCGAGAAGCCGGAAGTCGTGAAGGCGATGATCGTGGAGTTCCTGGGGTGGAAGTGAGCGGGGGTCTCGTCCCGGCGCAGATCGGGGCGGGGCCGGCGGCAGACTCCGCGCGACGTCGCGGCTCGATGCGCCTCCTTCGTCGGCACCCTCTGAAATTGTCACGGCTCCGGGGCGCCGATCCGAACTGCCGGCTCCGCGCTCACTTCCGTGCGCGCAGCCCGTCGACGAGCAACCGCGTCACTTCCGCCGCGAGCTGCGGTCCGCTCAGCCGGCCGTCCTCGCGATACCAGCGCGGCATCCAGTTGATGGCGCCCATGAACGTGAACACCGCGATTTTCGGATCCATGCGCAGCAGTGTGCCGTCGCGCATGCCTTCCTCGATCATCGTCACGAAGCTCTGTTCGAAGGCGTCCCGTCGCGCCACGACCTTGCGGCGATCCGCCGGCCGCAGCGCGTCGATTTCCATGATGATGGCGCAGGCACCGAGATCCTCGAACATCGCCGCGATGTAGCTCTGCAGCGTGATGGTGAGCTTCTCCGCACCGGTCCTGCCGTCGCGCAGGCCCTTCGCGATCGCCTGATCGCCGATGTCCTGGGCGAGACTGTGGCATTCGAACAGGATTTCCTGCTTGTCGCGCACGTAGTTGTAGAGCGTGCCCTTCACGATTCCGAGCGCGCGCGCGACCTCGTCGAGCGAGGTGTTGTGATAGCCGTACTTCGAGAACGCGCGGCCGGCTTCCTTGAGCACGGTCATGCGCTTCAGACGCTGGATCTCGTCATTCGTCTTGTGGGCGTTCTTCCAGCGTCCCATGCGCAGGATCTCGTAGTCAGCGGTTCAGGCAGGATTGCGCAACGATGAAGCCATGGGCTCGCACGGCCGGCAGGCCGCGTTCAGCGGAACTCCGGCGCGCGCCGCGCCCGGAACGCCGCGACGCCTTCCGCGAACTCGTCGCTGCCGAGGCAGACCGCCTGGGCCGTTCGTTCGTCCTCGAGCAGCGTATCGAGAGCGCCCGCCGTGCGCTCGAACAACCCTTTCGTACGCGCGAAGGCCTGGCGCGGCAGATGCGCGAGGCGCGTCGCGAGCTGCAGCGCCTCGGCGTCGAGCGCATCAGGCGCGCTCAGCAGGTCGACGAGCCCGAGTGTCGCGGCTTCGGCGGCATCGATGCGCCGGTCGTCGAGCACGAGGCGTTTCGCGCGCTGCAGACCGACGCGGCGCGCGAGCAGCGTCGTCAGGGCACAGTCGGGCACGAGGCCGATGCGCAGGAACTGCACGCCGAAGAAGGCATCGCGGGCGGCGATCACGTAATCCGCACCGAGCGCGAAGCCGACGGCGCCGCCGGCGCAGGCGCCGCGCACGACGGCGACGACGGGCTTCGGGAACGTGACGAGCGCGCGCACGCTGGCGACGACCGCGCCGTGGTAGTCGTGCAGCGCGCGTCCATCCTCGGCGCTCATCCAGTCGAGATCGCCGCCCGCCGAGAAATGCGGGCCTTCGGCGCTGAGGATCACGGCCCGCGTGTCGCGGTCTTCGGCGAGTGCGGCGAGGGCGGAGGCGAGCGCGGCGATGCTCGGGCCGTGCAGTGCATTCAGGCGCTCCGGACGCGCGAGGACGATGGCGCTCACGCCCGCGGCGCGGCGTTCGATGCGCACGCCGCGCGCGGCCGCGTCGGGGGCCGTCATGGACGGACGTCCGCGCGTGCGACTTCGGCCGCTCCGAGCGCTGCGAGCGGCCCGTGGTTGAGCCGTGACCACTGCGCGTCGTCGTGCCCGAAGACGAGCCGCGCGCCGCGCTGCACGAGCCCGCGCAGCAGCTCGAGCGAGCGCAGCATCGCCTCGCGATCCGCGACGATGTCCGGCAGGCGCAGCTCCTCGAGCGTCCGGCGCAGATAGCACGCGTCACCGCACAGCACGACGTCGCCGTCGGCGGTACGCACCTGGAGCGACTGATGGCCCGGCGTGTGGCCGTAGGTCGGCACGCAGACGACGCTGCCGTCGCCGAACAGGTCGTGCGCGCCGTCGATCTCGAGCCGGTCGTGGCCGAGGTCGTAGTGGATGGGATTGAAATAGTTCGAAGCGATCGTCTCCGGGATCCTCCCGGCCTCCCATTCGCGCTTCTGCACGACGAGCCGGGCGTTCGGGACGAGCGCGTTGCCGCCGGCGTGATCGAAGTGCAGATGCGAGTTCACGACGTAGTCGACACGCGCGATGTCGTGACCGGCCGCCGCGAGACGTGCCGCGAGATCCGCCCCGGGCGCGAAATCGACTTCGAAAAAGGGCGCTGCGACGAGCAGCTCGCGCTCCTTGTCCGTCCGTATTCCGACCGGCAGGCCGGTGTCGAACAGTACGGTGCCGCGCGGGTGCACGATGAAGAACGCGGGCACCGGCACTTCGATGAAGCCTTCCTCGCCGCTGATGAGAAAGGGATGAGGCATGCGCAGCCGCCCGCAGGTCATGCCGTGGAGCGCGACGGGTGAGGCGTTCACGGCGGCGCTCACTGATTGAAGGAGTAGCCGCCGTTCACGGGCAGCGTCTGGCCGGTGACCCAGCCCGCGGCAGAGGACGCGAGATAGATGATCGCGGCCGCGGCGTCTTCCGGCTCGCCGAGGCGGCGGATCGTATAGAGCCGCTCGATCTGCTTCACCTTTTCCGCGTCGCCGAGCATGTCCGCGATGCCGGGCGTGCGGATCGTACCGAGCGCGACGCAGTTCGCGGTCACGTTGTAGCGCCCGAGGCCTTTCGCGATCGCGCGCATGAAGCCCGCAGCGCCGGCCTTCGCGCCGGAGTACACGGCGAGATGCGGCTCGCCCACGCGTCCGGCATCCGAGATCACGGTGATGATGCGGCCGAAGTCGCTCTCGATCAGGAGCGGAATGGCGACACGGCAGGCATTCAGCACGCCGTAGAAATTCGTGCCGATCCAGCGCGCCCAGTCCGCGGGGCCGGTCTGCCAGAACGGCGGCAGCTCGCCGATCGCGCCGGGGCCCGCGTTGCCGGCATTGTTCACGAGCACGTCGAGGCCGCCGTAGCGCTGTCTGACGTCCGCGACGAGCAGCGCGAGCGCCTCGAGATCGGTGACGTCCGCGGGCGCGGCGAGCGCTTCGCCGCCGGCGGCGCGGATCTCCGCGCACACCGCCTCGGCACGCGCGGCATGGAAATCGTTGACGACGATCGCGCGCGCGCCGGCGGCGGCGAGCGCGAGACAGGTCGCGCGGCCGACGCCCTGGCCGGCACCGGTGACGAGCGCGACGCGACCCTCGACGTGGATGGGGTTGTTCATGCGGGGCTCCTCGGCTCAGCGCCCGAGGAAGCGCGGCGCGCGCTTCTCGTTGAAGGCGGCGAGTCCTTCGTTGCGATCGTGGGAATGGACGTGCAGCTCGCTGATGGCGATCTCGGCGCGCAGCGCGGTGTCGAGCGGCTGGTCGCAGGCGTCGGCGACGAGCGCTTTCATGCGCGCGAGACCGAGCGGGCTCTTCGGCACGAGCTTCGCGACGAAGGCCTCGACCGCGGCGGCGAGGCCGTCCGCGGGCGCGATCTCGTCGACGAGGCCCCAGCTCACGAGCTCCGGGGCCGGCAGCAGATCCCCGGTGAACAGCAGACGCTTCGCGCGGCCGGGGCCGACGCGGCGCGGCAGGCGCACCGAGCCGCCGGCGCCCGGCAGGAGGCCGAAGTTCGCATGACCGTCGCCGATGCGCGCGCGCTCGTCGGCGAAGACGAGATCGCAGCACAGCAGGAGCTCGATGCCGGCAGCGAGCGCGAGGCCGTTGACGGCGGCGATCGTCGGCTTCGGCAGGCGTTCGAGGCGGTTGAACACGCGATTCGCCGTGGCGAAGAAGCGCGCCATCATCGTTCCCTCGTCCTCGCCCGCGCGGTTCTCGAGGATGGCTTTCAGATCGGCGCCCGCGCAGAACGCCCGTCCCGCGCCGGTCACCACCACGGCGCGGATCTCCGGATCGCGCTCGGCGCGTTCGAGCGCCGCGTCGAACGCGGCGAACGTTTCCGGGACGACGCTGTTCAGCGCGGACGGGCGGTTCATGGTGAGCCAGAGCGCGGGGCCGCGCATTTCCTCGAGCAGTACGGGTTCGTCGCTCATTGCAGTTCTCCCCGATTCATCGAGCACGGTCATGCCGTATGCGCTGGTGCGGTGACGGCGCAGGGCGTGACGATATGGTTCGATCAAAATGACTATAAAGTCAATATTGAGAACGCCATGTTCTCAGCTTGGACACAGGGGAAGATCGGGTGGAAGGGCGGCGCGGCACCGTCGCCCGCGGCCCCGCACCCGCGAATCCCGCATTTGCGCGAGTGGCGGAGGTGGGCTCGGCGCGAGCGCGCGAACTCTGTCACGGCAAGAAGCGCGAAGCGCCTGCAGTGATGAAAGCAGCCTACGGGTGAATCCTCGGAAAGGCCTGCGGCGCGGTACCGTCACCGGCTTCCCCGCACCCCGTCATTCCCGCGAACGCGGGAATCCAGTCATCGAGCCCCGGCGCAGCCGATCAGCCGCGGGTCCATACGCTCGGATTAGCCGCCGGGTCCCGGGCTCGGCACGCGGGAATCCCGGGCTCGCTGTCCGCGACGCGGGTCACCGGCCGGATCCCCGCGTGCGCGGAAATGACGGTGAGGACGAGGCCTCCGCCGGCTTCATCACGGCACGTCCGCCACGGCAAGCTGCTCATTCGATAGGTACGCGATCCCGTTCACCCCGCCGCACACCGCACGGCGAGCGCCGTATACGCCGGCAGCACCGCCGCCCAGCTCGCGAAGCGCGGATCGCTCGCGCGGCCGCTGCGGTGGAGCTCGACGCCGAGCGCGAGGATGGCGCCGATCTTCGCGGCTTCGATCGCCTCGTAGCGCAGCAGATCGCGCGCTTCGCGGCCCGTCGCGCGCTGCCATTCCTCGATCGTCCGCTCGCGCGTCCACCAGCCGGGCAGCTCGAAGCCCGCGCTCGCGAGATCGCGCAGATCGAAGAACTGCATGATGTAGGCGAGGTCGAGCAGTGGCTCGCCGATGCCCGCCATCTCCCAGTCGACGAGCGCGCGCAATTCGCCGTCGCGGCTCCAGAGACAATTGCCGTGCTTCGGATCGCCGTGGATCGGCGTCGGCGGGCCGGAAGGCGCGGGCGGACGGCGCACGAGATCCTCGAGCACGTCGAGCAGCGCGGCCTCGGCGTGCGAGGCACGCGCGACGTCGAGCCAGTGCCGGGCTTCGTCCGCCGCGCTGCGCGGCCGCGCCGGGAACGTCGCGGCGGGCAGGCGATGCAGCGCGGCGACCGCGCCTATCCACTGCGCGCACATGCGCTCCGGCATTGTCGCCGGTGCGGCCGCGAGCCAGGCCGGGGTCGTGTACTCGAACGCTTCGCCCGCGACGCGCGCCATGAGGAAGAAGGGATCGCCGATCACGTCCGGATCCGTGCACAGCTCGTGCACCGCCGGCACGGGCGGTCCTTCGGCTGCCGCGCCGACGGCGGCGAGCACGGCGTGCTGCGCGGCCATGTCGTAAGGTGGCAGCAGACCTTCCTCGGAAGGCGGCAGGCGCAGGATGCGCTCGAGCCCTTCGAGCAGATACGTCTCGTTCGAATGTCCCGTCGACAGTGGCACGATCGCGGTCAGGGTCGTTCCGCAACCGAGATAATCGCGCAGCCCGGCGCAAAGGCGCACGAGATCGCGGGCCACGGCCTCAGACCTTGTGGCCGTCGGCGGTGAGGCCGAGCTCCGGCCATGCGCCGAGCACGATCGGCTCGAAGAGGCCGTAGCCGCTCGCATTCCCGTCGCGGACCCGCACGATCGTGTCGCGCACGGCAGTCGCGAGCCGCTTGCGCTTGCCGGGCACGGTGATGTCCGCGATGCGTTCGCCGTCGACGTGGAGCAGGCCGCGCCAGTTGCCGTGCTTCCTGCCTTCGAAGCCGAGATAGAGCGCGGTCGCGAGATAGAAGCCCGACTCGCCCATGACCTCGATGTCGAGCGCGTTCGTCTCGCCGTTCAGCATGTCGACCCAGAGCCGCCCGCCGAGCAGACGCCGCGTCGCGTCGTCGTAGCGGAGCTCGGACCGCACGCGTGCGATGCGCTCCTGGCGGCCGTCGGCGTGATTGCGATAACCGGAGAAGTAGAAGACGTCCTCACCGCGAATCTGCAGGTAGAAATGATATTCGTAGCGCGTGCCATCGGGCCGCTCGAGCAGCAGCGGTGACCAGTTCAGCAGGAACTTCGAGCCCTCGAACCTGCGCTCGCCGAAATCGCGCGCCGGACGCAGATCCGTCGGCGGCGCGCCGACGTCGAGGCGCACGCCCCAGGAGTGATCGCGATAGGAGAACCAGTCGGCGGGGTCGATCTCCTCGCGCCGGCCCTCGATCTCGACCCAGCCGCTCGGCACGCCGGCCTGGTGATAGCGCACGACGTTCGAGACGACGCGGAAGCCGCGCTCGTCGCGCTGGATGTGGCGGTCCTCGAAGAAGCACGGATGCACGGCCTCGAACGTCACGTCGAAACGCAGCGGTATCACGTCGTTGTGATCGAGCGTCCAGCGGATTTTCTTCAGCGGCTCGATCACTTCGTAGCGGATCGGGCCGACGGCAGTCGTCAGCGGATCGGGGGAGAGCTCGCGGCTCGCGCGCACGGTCCATTGTTCGCGGCCGCGCGAGATGCCGGCGAAGGCATCCATCACGTCGCGGTTCTGATAGCGGCCGAGGCCGACGTCGATCTGCAGCCCGCCGTCCTTGCGCGAGCTCGGTGTCCACAGTTTCTCGGTCCAGGCGAGATCGGATTCCGCCACGGTGCCGAACGTGTCGGCGATCTGGTGATTGAGCTGTTCGTCGATCGCGAGCAGCCGGCCTATCTCTTGCATCGGTCTTCACCTCCGGCATTCTTCGGGTGTGTGAGAACGTCGTCGAGCATGCCCGCGTGCGCGGCACGCGGGCGGAGGAACCAGGATCCGCGCCGGCTGCGGTGCGGCCGCTCAGGGATGCCGTTTCGAGATGCGCGAGTGGCGGCGTCCGTAGAGGAAGTAGATCACCACGCCGATCGCCATCCAGCCGATGAAGAGCTCCCAGGTCTCGCGCGGCAGGCTGATCATCATGTAGCCGCAGGACAGCACGCCGAAGATCGGAATGACCGGCACCCAGGGCGCGCGGAACGGACGCGCGAGCTCGGGATGGAGCCGCCGCAGGACCCAGATCCCCGCGCACACCATCACGAACGCCGAGAGCGTGCCGAGCGAGACGAGGTGGCCGATGACCCCGATCGGCAAGGTCGCGGCGACGAGTCCGGAGCACAGTCCGATGACGAGCGTGCCGAGGTGGGGCGTGCGGAAATGCGGGTGGATCTTCGCGAACATCGGGAAGAAGAGTCCGTCGCGCGCCATGGTGTAGAAGACGCGCGACTGGCTCAGCAGCAGCACCATCACCACCGAGGCGAGGCCCGCGATCGCGCCGACGTTCACCGCATAGCCGAGCCAGCGGAGCTTCGGTCCCGCGTGATCGATCGCGACGAACACCGGGTGCGGCACGGCGAGCTCCTTGTAGGGCGCGAGCCCGGTCATCACGAGCGCCATGAGGATGTAGAGGATCGTGCACAAGACGAGCGAGCCGAGGATGCCGATCGGCATGTCGCGCTGCGGATTGCGCGCTTCCTGCGCGACCGTCGAGACGCCGTCGAAGCCGATGTAGGCGAAGAAGATCGTCGCCGCCCCCGCGACCACGCCCGAGTACCCGAATTTGCCCGGGCCCTCGGCGGGCGGCACGAAGGGGTGCCAGTTGTCCGGGTTCACGTACATCGAGCCGAAGACGATCACGAGCAGCACGATCGTGAGCTTGACCGCGACCATGACGTTGTTGAAGTTCGCGGATTCCTTGATGCCGACGATGAGGAAGATCGTCAGCACGCCGACGAGCGACATCGCCGGCACGTTCAGCAGCGCGCCCGTGGTCACGAGATGGCCGGCCGCGTCGAACGCGAGCGGCGCGCTGGTCAGGCTCTGCGGGAGGTGTATGCCGAGCTCGCCGAGGAAGGCCGTGAAATACCCCGACCAGCCCACGGCGACCGCGCTCGCCGCGACGAGGTATTCGAGCACGAGTGCCCAGCCGATGATCCAGGCGACGAGCTCGCCCATGGTCGCGTAGGCATACGTGTAGGCGCTGCCGGCGATCGGGATCATGGCTGCGAACTCGGCGTAGCAGAGTCCGGCGCACAGGCACGCGAAACCCGCGAGCACGAAAGACAGCGCGATCGCCGGCCCGGCATGCTCGGCCGCGGCCTGCCCCGTGAGCACGAAGATGCCGGCGCCGATGATGCCGCCGACGCCGATGAAGATGAGGTTCAGCGGACCGAGACTGCGCTTCAGCGTGTGCTGGCCCTCGTCGGTATCACCGGCTTCGATCTGCAGGTCGGCAACGTTCTTGCGCGTCCACACTCCCATTCGATTCCCCTTTTCGTCGGCTGGCGGCCCGTTTCGGGAACGGGAGGTCCGCACCCCGCTACTCCCTGCACGGGTCGGAACTAAACCATGGTGGCCAGGGCTTGTCGAGAGGTGGGCATCCGGGGGCCGGGAGGCCCGCGCCTAGGAGGATTCCTAAGCGTTCGTGCCGATCGTCCCGGTCCGGGCCTGACCTGCCTCAACGAGTCGTGCCGCCCATGAGGTTTTTCACCATTCCGGGCCCACCGCCGCCTTTTGCGCGCTGCCGAAATTCGTTATGTTGCCTGCTCGGTCATGCGGCGCGCGACGCGCCGACGGCACCGGAATGCATTCCGGGATCAGGCAGAATTCATAAGGACAAGAGGGACACTATCCATGAAACGTTCTTTCATCGCAGGCTCCATCCTCCTTGCGCTCGGCATCGCCGGGGCCCACGCGGACACCGTCAACATCGAAGTTTCCCCGGCCGGACCCACGGTCGAAATCGGCGACGTGTTCGCGGTCAGCATCCTGGGCCATGCACCCGGCTCGCTGCTCGCCGGCGGCGGCATCGACGTGTCGTTCGACCCGGCGGTGCTGAAGGTGAACAGCCTGACGATCAACCCGGCGATCGGCGACTTCACGTCGAGCAACGGCACGATCGACAACGTCGCGGGCACGGTGAAGAACGCGGGCTTCGCGAGCTGGGTGGGGGTGAGCGGCGATTTCACGATCGCCACGATCGGCTTCACGGCGCTGGCCGGCGGAACGAGCGCAGTGACGGTGCACGACGCGTCCGATCTGGCGTGGGTGTGGGCCAGCTATTCGTTCAACGACGTGACGACCGTCTACTCGGCGGCCTCGGTCAAGGTCAACGCCGTACCGCTGCCGGCCGCCGCCTGGCTCGTCGCCCCGGTGCTCGCCGGCCTCGTGCGGCAGCGGCGCGCGCGAGCCGCCTGACGCCCGGCCTGGCCGGCGGCACGCTGCCGGCCAGGCCCCCGCGCTGCGCCTGCGAGATGCGGATTCCGCCGGCGGGAACGCAGGGCGCGCACAGGAAGTGAACCACGGGGAGGGAACGCCATGCTACGCCGTCTGCTCATTCTGATCGCCTTGCTGCTGCTCTGGACGCCGGCCGGCGCCGCGCTCGTCGCGGACACCGAGCGCAACGGCGTCTTCTATCTCCTCGACGCCACGCCCGGCGCGGCGAACCCGAACCGGTTGCTGCGTTACGATTCGAATGCGGGTCAGTGGCTCGGCACGATCGTGCTGCCGGCCGCCGAGACGCCGCGCGGGCTCGCGGTCCATGCCTCGGGGATCTTCATCGCCTTCGATCGCAGCACGTATCGCTACTCGTTCGACGGCACGACTAATACCTTCGTCGCGAACAGCGCGACCTCGAACCAGAGTCTGCAGATCCTCGGCGACGTGCTCGTGATCGTCAGCACCGGCTATCTGCAGACCGCGCTCGCGACCTTCGACGCGAACTCGCTCGTCCTGCTCGCCTCGGGCCAGTCCGCCTATCCCCATTCCTGCAACGGCGCGAGCGCGGCGCCAGCGATGAACCGCATCTTCTGCCGCACGAGCGGCATTTCGCCGGCCGACATCATCTATGTGAACATCGCCGCGACGGGCGCGATCGGCACGACGACCGACAGCCCGTACCACGGCGCTTATCCCGACGCGAATCGCACCTGGGTGTTCCCGGACGGCGCGCGCGTCGCGGACAGCGCCGGTCTCGTCTACGCGACCACCTCGCTGCAATGGCTCGGCAGCTTCGGCGGGCAGATCGAGGACCTCGCGTTCGTCGGCGACGTGCCGGTCGTCCTGCGCGCCGGCCAGCTCGTCGCGTACACGAACGCCCTCCTGGAAGCGGGCGGCTATGCGCTCGGCGCGGGCACGAAGGCGATCTTCGGCGCCGGGGACAAGGTCTATGCGTTCGCGGAGACGAGCGGCAGCTACACCGTGCAGGTCGTCCCGCTGAGCTCGTTCTCGGGCGCTCAGCCGGGGGCCGCGATCGATCCCACCGGCCTCGACTACACGCCCGACGCGTACGCGTTCGACGAGACCGACGGTGTGCTGTACCTGCTCAGCAAGCTGCACGTCAGCGTCTTCCGCTGGTCGGTGGCGAGCGGGGTCTACCTGCCGACGCTGCCGCTGGTCGCGGTGCCGGATTACATGGCACTCGACGCGGCACACCACGCGATCTACCTCGGCATCGCCGACGGCAAGATCAAGAAGCTCGACGTCGCGAGCGGCGTCGAGACCCACTTCGCGACGCTGCCAATGCGCCCGAACGGCCTCGCGATGGCGGGCGATTTCGTGTTCGCGTCCGACGGCTCCGGCGCCTGGGACACGCACTACGTGTTCCGCCTCGACGGCACGATCGCCTCCTGGAAGGACTGGAATTACTACTCGACGGAGTACGTCTGGAATGCGGCGAGCCACAAGATGTATTTCTTCCGGGACGGCATGTCGCCGAACGATCTGCTCTCCGAGGCGATCGACCCGGTCGGCGGCGCGCTCGGCGCGGAAATGGACAGCCCCTATCACGACGGCACGCCGTTCATGCACCCGATCCGCGTCAATCCCGACGGCTCGAACGTCGTTCTCGGTACGGGCCGGATTTTCGACACGGTGACGCTCGCCCAAACCGGCGCGCTGCCCATCAACGTGATCGACGCCGCGTGGACGAACGGCGAGCTGCGCACGCTGCGCGCCGGCCTCGACGTCGTGCAGTTGCAGCGCTGGGGCGCGAATCTCCAGCCGCTGCAGCTCCTGCAGCTGCCGGGGCAGGCCTTGCGGCTGTTCTCCTACGAGGGCAAGTCGCTCGTCGCGCGCATGATCGGCGCGCGGCCGCGCTTCGATTTGATCGACACCGGGAATCTCCCGGATGGCGATGCCGACGGCGTCAACGACTACGTCGACAACTGCCCGGCGACGCCGAACGCGAACCAGGCCGACGCGGACCTCGACGGCACGGGCGATGCGTGCGATCCGGACCGCGACGGCGACGGACTGCCGAACGACTACGAGTCCGCCATCGGCAACGATCCCGATCTCACCGCCGACGCCCGCCAGGATCGCGACGGCGACGGTTACGATGCGCTCGTGGAGTACGGCCGGAGCACCGATCCGAACGTGAAGACCTCGGTGCCGGCACCGCTGCAGCATATCGCGATCGGCTTCGATACCGGCCTGCCGCGCAACTTCTTCGTGTTCGGCGCGCAGACCGGCTGGGCGGCGACGACGAGCGCCGGCAACGGCGACGCCTTCAGCCTGCGCTCCCAGGCCGCCTCGGCCGGCCGCACGTCCCGGCTCACGTGGCGCGACGTGTTCAAGAACGGCACGGTCACGCTCGACGTGTTGCAGCGGGGCGAGAATTCGGACACCGTCGGGATCTCCGTCGACGGCGTGGGCGTGCGGGCGATCTACGCGGGCACCGCCTGGCAGACCGTCAGCTTCGACGTCACCGCCGGCGTTCACGACATTGCGGTCATCTTCTACAACGAGGGCACGAACGCGGGCGAGGCGTTCATCGACAACGTGAAGTTCGACCAATACGTCGAACCCGACTTCGACGGCGACGGCGTGCCCGACAGCGTCGACAACTGCCCGGCGCACGCGAATCCCGGTCAGGAGGACGACGATCACGACGGCGTCGGCAATCGTTGCGACGACTGCACGAAAGTCGCGAACCCGAATCAGCTCGACACGAACGGTGACGGCTACGGCAACGTCTGCGACGCCGACTTCAACAACGACGGCGTGGTGAACGCGCCGGACCTCGCCTACCTGCGCCTCGCGATGGGCATACCGGCGTACGACGGCTCACCGTTCCAGCTCTACGACCTCAACCAGGACGGCTGGGTGAACATTCCGGATCTCGTCATCTTCAAAAGCCGCTGGGGCACGAAGGCCGGGCCCTCGGGATTGAAGCCTTGAGCTGCCCCGCGGTGACGCGCCGGCCCTGAACGTCCGCGTAACGTCGCCCGCCGCGAAGCCGGGCTTCCGCTGCGCGTTCGCAGGCTGCGGGGTGGAATGCGCGCGGGTGCCGCGTGGTGGCGGCGCGGCCCCGGCGAACAGGCCCCGCGCTTCGGTGCCGAACCCGCTCCTGGAGGATCGCCGCAGCGGCTTGCACCGGCCGCTCCGGGTGAACCACGCTGCACGCGGGGACGGGGCCGAACGCACCCCAGGATCCGCCCCGCCTCGAGACCCGACGACCCGGGGCGCAGGATGCCGCGCCCCAGGTTCTGCCACTGCCCGCGTCTAGCGGTAGCCGGACGGTCCGACGGCCTTGCCGAACAGCAGCTTGAACTTCGCGAGATCGACGGTGTTCACGAAGCCGTCGCCGTTGAGGTCCGCATCCGCATCGTGCGTTCCGAAGCGCTGCTTGAAGAGCGCGAGGTCGACGGTATTGACGAAGCCGCTGTTGTCGAGATCCGCGTCGCAGACGTTGCCGAAGCCGTCCTGGTTCGAATCGCGCTGGTTCGCGTTCGGGACGAGCTTGCAGTTGTCGTAGAGGTTCGGGATGCCGTCGCCGTCAGTGTCCGCGCCGGCGCACGTCCGCCAGTCCGGAACGGCCCTGCTGTGGATGCGATCGAATGCGGTGACGAGCGCCGCCTCGAGCAGCCCGGGGTTCGAGAGCGGGAAGAACGTATCCGGAATGCCGTCCGACGTGCCCGTATTCCCCTGGACGTCCGCGCTGTCCCATTCGGTGGGGTCATCGGGTGTTCGGTTGCCGTTCTGATCGATGAAGCCGCCCCACTTCGCGGCGTAGTAGAGCGGATCGCGCAGCAGTGGGGAAGCTCCACCCGCCGACACGTCGAAAGTGTATGACTGCGCGCCGCGCTGGCCGCCGGATTCGCTGAGTGCGCGGCAGTTCGTGCAGCCGGTCACATCTGTGGCATCGACGAAATTCGCGCCCAGGCTCCCCGAATAGGCATGAAAGCCGTCCTTCGTCGTGCCCGTGACGACGAAACCGAACAGCTGGCCCGTCGTGGTGGATTCGGCGACCGCGGTCGTCGTGACGAGCACCTGGTTCGTCGCGGCGTCGACGTGGTACTCGAGCGTGCCCCACATGTCCTGATCGAAGTCGCCGCCCTGATCACTGTCGTCCCAGGCGACGAGGGACTTGCCGTAGAAATAGCGGCCCCCGGAACTGGCGGGGACGGTCGAGGTCATGCTCGCGACTTCCAGGTGCGGCTGCACGATGCGGTAGTCGACGAGGCTGCCGCCGCCGTCTTTCGTGGGATCCGGCGGGGACGCGAAACTGCCCCGCAGGAGCCGATAAGCCGGCAGAATGTGGATGTGGCGCAAGGCCGTGGCGGGCGGGCCGATCGGCACGTCGATCTCGGGCCGGTTCGTCGCGATCGGCAGGCCGTAGGTCGTCACCGCCTGGATTCCGGCGAGGTCCGTGCGCAGATCGTGCGTGTGCGCGTAGTGCGCGAGGCCGGCGACGTGATACGCGCCGCGCAGCGTCGGCGTCTCCGGACAGATGCCGAACGTGCTGCCGAGCGCGCTCACGGTCTTCGCCGTGCAGATCTCGTTCGCGTTCGCCGCAGTGCGGCCCACGAGGTAGTCGTGCCCGCTGATGCCTTCGCCGTCGCCGACGGCATTCGTGGTCGTGACGGGATTGAAAGCCGTGTAGAGCGCCGTCTGGTCGTCGTCGTAGGAGTTGATGCCCGCGTTGACGGCCACGACGTTCAGCGAGGCGCAGGCGTTCGCGTCGGTGAGCGGCGCCAGGGACCAGGTGTCGGTGCGCAGGCCGGGAAAATAAGTCGTGTCGGTCGTATTGAACGTCGGGGTCGCCATGCGCGTGCCGGTCGCCGTGTAGTAGTGCAGAGCCTCGAGATAGATCTCGGAGAACGGATTGCCCCAGCTCGCGCAATAGCCTTCGCCGGGTCCGCCGCCCGTCGCGAGGATGTCGGTGAGCTGCCAGTCGCAGCTCTCGCCGCCCGTCGAATCGCCGCTGCGATACGTGCCGTACTTGTAGCCGTAGCCCCAGACGCGCAGGGCGTTGAGCGTGCCTATGATCCCGGGCGCGGGCAGGTTGAGGAACACACCGGTCGTCGCATCGAATTCGTTAGTGAGCGGGCCCTGGTTCTTGCGCAGCACGCCGCCCGAGACGTTCTTGTGGAAGCTGCCCGTGATCAGACCGAACGCGATTTCGTTGTTCAGGCCGTAGCGCTGGAGCACGCCTTCCGGCTTCAGGTTCGTGCCGTACGCGGTGCAGTTCTCGAGGTTGTGCGCTGCATCGAAGAACGCCGCCTCGCAGACCGCCACGCGCACGAGGTGATCGCGCGCCAAGCCCGGCGTCTTGAGCGCCTGGGCCGTGCCCGGATCGCTGCTGGCCGCGAAGATCCCGGAGTAGGACGGGACGTTCGCGTTCGTGTTCGCGCTGGGCAAGGTATGAATGTTCGTCGGCTCGTCGCTCCAGGTGCACTGCCAGCGCTCGTTCAGCGCCCAGAGCTGATAGTTGCCGGCGACCGCGCGCAGCAGCGGCGGCTGCGTCGTGGATTGCGAGCTCGTCGTGGTGGCGGGATCCGGGGAGGCGTTGCAAATCGTGATGCCTTCGTTCGCGTCGTCGCGGCCGAAGACGTTCGTCCCGCTCGTGCTCGTCGCATCGACGACGAGCGGCGTCGCGGTGCTTTGCGTGCTGCCTACGGCGTAGGGCACGAGCTTCGCGAGGTCGGCGCCGTTGTAATACTTCGCGAACGCATGCGCGTCCGTCGGCAGATGAGCACGCTCGAGCACCGTGGCCGTCGCGGTGTCGGTCGAGCGCAGGCCGCCGTAGAGCGCTTTGCGCACCACGTCCATGCGCGTCATGGTCGCCCAATTCAGGAAGTTGCCGCTCCAGGCGTCGTCGAGCGAGCCCTCGCAGTAGTGCATGTGAGCTCCGGTCGCTGTCCCGACCGCGTGGAACGTATTGTCGACACTGCTGTAGCGGTAGCAGCGCTGGCTGTGGAAGTACCCGTAGTACTCGAAGGCATCCTTGTACGTCGTCTCGGATTCGCCGTCGCCGTCGAGGTCCGAGAAGTCGTTATAGGCCTTGAAGAAGTACTGCTGATCGCGGGACATGACCAGCATAGCGATCGGCTTCGGCACGAGTTGCGGAGGCGGTTCGACCGGCGGCGGTGGAGGAGGAGGCGGCGGCGGAGGGGGCACCGGGTCCGGCAGCGTGATCGTCTTGATACGCGCAGTTCCGGCATACGTGACGTGCTGCAAGTACTGATGGTTCGCGTAATCGTAGACCCAGCCGTCTTCCGCATAGTAGATGAGCGCCCCGTCGGTCCGCGTCTTCTCGAGGAACGCCAGCAGTTCGTCGGTCTTGAAGCTCGTGATGTCGGTCTGGAAGCCGCCAGACGCCGAGTAGTTCGTGTCGAGCGCGATCCCGTAGCGGTGATCGCGCTGCGTCGCCGTGTCGTCGTAACGGTAGCGATCGTCCCAGTACATGCCGCCCATGGCCGGTGTCGTGTAGTTGACGTAGATCGCGAGACGCCGTTCCGGAGCCAGGTCCGCGGGCGGAAGCCACGGCATGTCGGCGGAGAGCGGGGAAGTGAAGTGATTGTTCCCCGCGAAGGACACCTGGGTGAGATGATCGTAGGCATCGGCTCCCGTCCACGTGGGATCGAAATCCAGCTTCAGCTCCGTGGTGTACGGCACGAACGTCGGGTCGAGGCCGTTCAGCGTCTCGCGACGCTCGACCTGCAGCTCGAACACGAGATGCGCGAGCGAATCCGCACGCGCGGAGTTGAGTGCTTCCAGCAGCAGCAGGCCGCCGGCGCACGCCAGGCGCAGAGCCGTCCTTCCCAGGTTCTTCACGATCGCTTCCCTTCGGCCGCATGGCGGCCCGACGAATGAATCCTTTGCCGCTCCGCTACGGATGCAGCCCCGACGGCCCCGGCGGTTTGCCAAACATCTGTTTGAAACGCGCGAGATCGACGACGTTCACGAAGCCGTCGCCGTTGAGGTCCGCATCCGCATCGTGCGTTCCGAAGCGCTGCTTGAAGAGCGCGAGGTCGACGGTGTTGACGAAGCCGCTGTTGTCGAGATCCGCGTCGCAGACGTTGCCGTAGCCGTCCTGATTCGAATCGCGCTGGTTCGCGTTCGGGACGACTTTGCAGTTGTCGACGATGTCGATCACGCCGTCGCCGTCGCTGTCGGGACCGAGGCAGGCCGCGCGGGTCTGCGCCGCGGTGGCGCGGATGCGCGTGAACGCCGCGTTCAGCGCGGGCTCGAGCAGGCCGGGGTTCGACAAGTCGAAGAACGTATCGGGTATGCCATCGCCACCCGGCAGCGCATTGCCCGTGCCATCCAGCGTGTCCCATTCCTCCCGCAGATCCGGCATGCCATTGCCGTTCAGATCCTCGAAGCCGCCCCATTTCGCCGCGTAGTACAGCGGATCCTTCAGCAGCGGCGTCGCGCTCGCGCCGGTGACCGTGAACGTATAGGACTGCGCGCCGCGCTGCCCGGTCGTCGCCGTGGCGGCCTGGCAGTTCGTGCAGCCGGTGACGCCGGTCGGATCCGTGTAGTTCGCATTTTCGATGCCGGAGTAGGCGTGGAAGCCGTCCTTCGTCGTGCCCTCCACGACGAAGCCGAAGAGCTGACCCGTGATTGTCGACTCGGCGACCGCCGTCGTCGTGATCTTCAATTGACGCGTCGCGGCGTCGTAGTGATACTCGAGCGTGCCCCAGAGATCCTGGTCGAAGTCGCCGCCCTGCTCGCTGTCGTCCCACATGACGACGAACTTCGCGTAGTAATAGCGCCCGGCCGAGATGCCCGGCACCGTGCTGGTCATGTCCGCGACTTCGACGTGCGGTTGCGCGATTCGGAAGTCGAACAGCGAGCCGCCACCGTCCTTCGTCGGGTCCGCAGGGATCGCCAGGCTGCCTTTCAGGAATCGGAACGCCGGAAGAATGCGCACGAACGGCGCCTCCGGCCCCGCCACTCCCGAAATCGGCACGCGGATCTCCGCGCGGTTCGTCGCCATCGGCAGGCCGTAGGTCGTGACGGTCTGTTTGCCGACGAGGTCCGCGCGCAGGTCCGTCGTGTGTGCCCAGTAGGCGAGACCGGCGAGGTGATAGGAGCCGCGGACCGTGGGTGCCTCCGGACAGATCCCGAACGAACTGCCGAGCGCGGAAATCGTCTTCGCGGTGCAGGTCTCGTTCGTGTTCGCCGCCGTGCGGCCGACGAGGAAGCTGTGACCCGTGACGTTCTCGCCGGTGCCGACGGCGTTCGTCGTCGCCACCGGGTCGACCGGCGCATAGAGCTTGGTCTGATCGTCGTCGTAGGAGTTCACGCCGGCATTCAGCGCGATGACATTCAGCGAGCGGCAGGCGGTGTCGGCGCTCAGCGGATCGACGGCCCAGGTGTCGCTCGTCAGCTTCGCGAAGTAGGTGCGATCGTCGCCGTTGAACGCGCTCGTCGCGCCGCGCGTCGAGGTCGCGTACCAGCGCAGCGTCTCGAGATAGAGCTCCGAGAACGGATTGCCCCAGCTTGCGCACTTGCCTTCGCCCGGGCCGCCGCCGGAGGCGAGGATGTCCGTGATCTGCCAGGAGCAGTTCTCGCCGCCCGTCGAATCGTCGCTGCGATACGTGCCGTTCTTGTAGCCGTAGCCCCACACGCGGAGCGCGTTGAGCGTATTGAGGATGCCCGGCGCGGGCAGGTTCAGGAACGTGCCGTTCGAGGGATCGATTTCGTTCGTGAGCGAGCCCGCGTTCTTGCGCAGCACGCCGCCCGAGATGTTCTTCTGGAAGCTGCCGGTGACGAGGCCGAACGCGAGCTGATTGCTGAGCCCGTTACGCTGCAGCGCGCCCTCGGGTTTCAGGTTCGTGCCATAGACCGTGCAGTTCTCGAGGTTGCGGTTCGCGTCGAAGAACTGGGTTTCGCAGACCTTCACACGCGCGACGTGATCGCGGCTGCCGGCCGGCGTCTTCAGCGCGGACGTGCCGCTCGGATCGCTGCCCGCGGCATAGATCCCCGAGTAGATCGCGTTGTTGCTGTTCGTGTTCGCGCCGGAAGCGGAGTGGCCGGTTCCCGGCTCGTCGTTCCAGGTGCATTGCCAGCGCTCGTTCGCACCCCAGAGCTGGAAATTGCCGGCGACGGCGCGGACGAGCGGCGGGCTCGTCGTCGACTGCGAGCTCGCGGTCGTGCTCGGCTCGGGCGTCGTGTTGCAGATCGTGATCCCTTCGATCGGATCGTCGCGGCCGGGAACGTTCGTGCCCGCGATGTTCGTCGCATCGACGACGAGCGGAGTCGTCGCCGATTGCGTCGCGCCGACGCCATAGGGCACGAGCTGCGCGAGATCCGCGCCGTTGTAATACTTCGCGAAGCTGTGGCCGTCCGTCGGCAGGTGCGCGCGTTCGAGCACGGTCTCGCCGGCCGTGTCCGTCGCGCGCAGGCCGCCGTAGAGCGCTTTGCGTACGACGTCCATACGGGTCATGGTCGCCCAGTTCAGGAAATTGCCGCTCCAGGCGTCGTCGAGCGAGCCTTCGCAGTAGTGCCCGTGCGCACCGCTCGCGACGCCGGCAACGGCGAAGCGCTTGTTCGTGGCGTCGTACCGATAGCAGCGCTCGCCGTGGAAGTAGCCGTAGTACTGGAAGCTGTCGCGGTACGTCGTCTCCGGCACGCCGTCGCCGTCGAGATCCGAGTAGTCGTTGTACGCCTTGAAGAAGTACTGCTGATCGCGCGACATCGCGAGCATGACCGCGGGCGCCGCGTCGGCCGAGGGCAGGGGCGGCGGCGTCACCGGGGGTGGCGGCGGCGGAGGAGGGGGTGGCGGCGGAGGTGGTGGCGGCGGCGGTTCGACCGGCGGCGGAGGAGGTGGTGGCGGCGGCGGCGGCGGTGGCGTGTCGACCTCGGTGATCGACTGGATGCGGGCCGTGCCATGGTAAGCGACGTAGTACTCGTAGGCGTGCACGCCGTAGTTGTAGACCATGGACACCTCGGAATACCCGATGGGCTTGTTCGCGGCTTTCATGCCGTCGAGAAAAGCCATCAGCTCCGCGGTCTTGAAATTCTGGATGTCCGGTTGATAGCCGCCGTTCGCATCCACGTTCGTGTCGAGCGAAATCGCGTAGCGGTACTCGCGTTGGGTTGCGGGATCCTGCAGGTAATAGCGGTCGTCCCAGTACATGTAGCCGAACTGCGGGTCGTAGTAGCTCACGTAGACCGCGAGATTGCGTTCCGGCGCGAGATCGAGCGGTGGGAGCCAGGGCAGCGAGCTCGCCACCGGCGATTCGAAGTGGTTGTTGCCGGCGAAGAACACCGTCGTCTGGTGGGAATAGACTTCCGTGTGATCCCAGCCCGGGTCGAACGTGACGGCCATTTGCGTCTTGAACGGCACGAACGACGTGTCGCGGCCGGTGGCCAGATCGCGCATTTCGACATCGACGTCGAGCACGATCTTCTGATACGCGGCGACGGGGCCGGCGGCGAGCGCGAAGGCCGCCAGTGCTGCGCAGGCCGCGATCCGCGCGGCGGGGGTCGAATCATGACTCACGTCCACCTCCGTGTTCTCCTCAGTCATGTCCCGGCGCTTGCCGGGACGTTGGTGTTCCGCCCTTGCTCGCGCTACGGATGCAGCCCCGAAGGCCCCGGCGCCTTCCCGAACATGCGCTTGAAGTACGCGAGATCGATCGCGTTGACGAAACCGTTGCCATCGAAGTCGGCGTCCGCGTCGTGCGTGCCGAAGCGCAGCTTGAACTTCGCGAGATCGACAGCGTTGACGAGGCCGTTGTCGTCGAGGTCCGCGTCGCAGGCGTTGCCGTAGCCGTCGCCGTTCGTGTCGAGCTGGGTCGCGTTCGGCACGAGCGTGCAGTTGTCCTGAATGTCCGGCACCCCGTCGCCGTCCGCGTCGGGACCGAGGCAGGCCTTGGTGTCCGCGGCGGCATCGTCGCGGATGCGATTGAACGCCGTCGTCAGCGCCGCTTCGAGCAGCAGCGGATTCGCGACGTCGAAGAAATCGTCGGGGATGCCATCGCCGCCCGGTACCTCGTTGCCGGCGCGATCCTTCGTATCCCACTCCGCTTGCAGATCGGGCACGCCGTTGCCGTTCGTGTCCTTGAAGCCGCCCCACTTCGCGGCGTAGTACAGCGGGTTCGCAAGCAGCGCGGACGCGCCGCCGGCGCGCAACGTGAACGAATAGCCCTGCAGGCCGCGCTGACCGCCGGTTTCGTTGAACGCGCGACAGTTCGTGCAGCCCGTGACGCCGGAGGGATCGCTGTAATTCGCGCCGAGGATGCCCGAGTAGGCGTGGAAGCCGTCCTGCGTCGTGCCGTCGAGCACGAAGCCGAAGAGCTGACCGCCCGCCGTGCCCTGCTGCACGCTCGTCGTGGCGACGTTCAACACGCGCGCGCCGCGGTCGAGGTGGTACTCGAGCGTACCCCACATGTCCTGATCGAAATCCGCGCCCTGCTCGCTGTCGTCCCAGGCGAGGTAATACTTCGCGTACCAGTACCGGCCGTTCGAGCCGCCGGCCGTCGTCGCCGACAGGTCCGGCACTTCGATCGGGGTCTGCACGATGCGGAAGTCGAGCAGCGTGCCGCCGCCGTCGTGCGCCGGATCGCCATTGATCTTCACGTAGCGGTAGGCGGGGACGATGTTCGCGACCGTCGCGCCGCCCGCGCCGTCCGTCACGCCGATCACCGGGCGGTTCGGCGCCATCGGGACGCCGTATGTCGTCACGCGCTGCGTGCCGGGGAGATCGCCGCGGAGGTCGTGCGTATGCGCCCAGGCCGCGAGTCCGGCGACGTGATACGAGCCGCGGATCGTGGGCGCCCCCGGGCAGAGGCCGGCGACGGCGCCGAGCGCTGCGATCGTCTTCGGCGTGCACGTCTCGTCCGCCGCGAGCGCCGTGCGGCCGACGAGCTTCGTCTGGCCCGTGATGCCCTCGCCGTCGCCGACCGCGTTCGTGGTGGCGATCGGATCGACGGGCGCGAAGAGCGTCGTCTGATCGTTGTCGTAGGACGCGATGCCGGCATTGATCGCCACGACGTTGAGCGACGCGCAGGCATTCGTGCCGGCGAGCGGATCCGCCGTCCAGGCATCGCTCGCGAGACCTGCGAGATAACCCGCGTCGTTCGCCGCGAAGGCGGGCGTCGGCGCGCGCGCGCCGCCCGCCGCGAAGTAGCGCAGCGCTTCGAGGTAGATCTCCGAGAACGGATTTCCCCAGCTCGCGCACTTGCCTTCGCCCGGGCCGTAAGGTGCGGCGATGTCCGTGAGCTGATAGGGGCAGTTTTCGCCGCCGGTGGAGTCTCCCGACAGATACGTGCCGTCGCGATAACCGTAGCCCCACACGCGCAGCCGGTTCAGCGTCGCGACGATGCCGGGCTGCGTCCCGCCGATGAAGATGCCGGTCGCGGGGTCGACCTCGTCGCCGAGCGCCGTCATGCCCTTGCGCAGCACGCCACCCGAGAGATTCTTCTGATAGCTGCCCGTGACGAGGCCGAAGCGCAGTTCGTTCGAGAGCCCGTAGCGCTGCAGCGCGCCGGCGGGTTTGAGATTCGCGCCATAGGCCGCACAGTTCTCGAGGTTGCGGTTCGGATCGTAGAACTGCGCCTCGCAGACCTTCACGCGTGCGACGTGATCGCGGCCGCCGGCCGGCGTTTTCAGCGCCTGCACGGTCGAGGGATCGCTGACCGCGGCGTAGATCCCGGAGTAGAGCGCGACGTTCGAGTTCACGTTGCCGAGCGCCGCGGCGTGCGGGCTCGCAGGCTCGTCGCTCCACGTGCACTGCCAGCGTTCGTTCGTGCCCCAGAGCTGGTAATTGCCCGCGACGGCACGCACGAGCGGCAGGGCGAGCGAGGACTGCGAGCTCGCCGTCGTGCCCGCGTCCGGCGTCGCGTTGCAGATCGTGATGCCTTCGTTCGCATCGTCGCGCCCGGGGGTGTTGCCCGCCGTGCTCGTCGCATCGACGACGAGTGGCGTCGTCGCGGTCTGCGTCGCCCCGACGCCGTAAGGCACGAGCATGGCGAGATCCGCGCCGTTGTAATACTTCGCGAAGCTGTGGCCGTCCGTCGGGAGATGCGCGCGTTCGAGGACGGTGTCGGTCGCCGTGTCCGTCGCGCGCAGGCCGCCGTAGAGCGCCTTGCGCACGACGTCCATGCGCGTCATCGTCGCCCAGTTCAGGAAGTTGCCGCTCCAGGCGTCGTCAAGCGCGGCCGTGCAGTAGTGCGAGTTCGCGCCGGTCGCGAGGCCCGCGACGGCGAAGCGCAGGTTCACCGTGTCGTAGCGGTAGCAGCGCCCGCTGTGGAAGTAACCGTAGTAGGAGACGCTGTCCGCGTACGTGGTCTCCGGGATGCCGTCGCCGTCGTGGTCGACGTAGTTCGTGTAGGCCTGGAGGAAATACTGCTCGTCGCGCGACATCGCGAGCATGACGAGCGGCACGGGCGTGGCCGCGGCCGCGAGCGCGTCCGGGACGGTGAGCGGTGAGCCCGCGAGCAGTGTCGCGACCAGTCCGAGCACGAACGCGCTGCACGACGGCGCGCGGGTGCGGCCGGCGGTATCCGGATCTGTGCCGTGGCGGTGCTTCAACCCAGGATCCCCCTCGTTCACCAATGCTCCCGGCAGACACGCGCCGCGTGCGGCCCGTATCGAATCATCCCTGCCCTGGCTGGAAGAGCGCTTCGGTCACCGCCTGCTCCCGCGGCGGCGCCTGCGCCTTTGTGATTGAGCCCGACTATATAGGATTTGCCCGGCCGCACCCATCAGACGATTCCGAGGCCGGGCCCTTCAGTTCCACGGTATTGCCCTCGGGATCCGTGACGTACATCGATGGCCCGTAACCCTCCGCGCCGTAGCGCCGTGCGACCTCGCCCGCGGTCACGCCGAAGTCCGCAAGGTGTGCGCGGATCGCTGCCGGGTCGAAGGGTTCGACGCGCAGACAGAAGTGATCGACGTTGCGACCCTCGCGGCCGGGCGGCGCACCCCCGGCCCGCCCGAGCTCGCCGTCGACGGGGACGAGATCGATCAGGGCCTGGCCCGCGCGGAGCTGGATGAGTCCGATGTCGGCCTGATGCTTTTCGAGCGTGCAGCCGAGCACGTCGCAATAGAAGCGGACCATCGCGTCGGCATCGACGACGCGCAGCACGAGGTGATCGAGGAAGCGGATGGCAAACATGGCAGGCCCCGGCGTGGTGATGGCCTATTGTCGGAATTCACGGCTTGCCCCGCCAGCGGCGCGGCGCGCCACGCTCAGCGGTTGCGGTGCATGTCGTAGGCGAGCCGCACCGCCGATTCACGGCCGCAGTAGTAGCGGGGGACGATCTCGATGTCTTTGTAGCCGAGGCGGGCGTAGAAGCTGCGCGCGCCGGCGTTGCCGATGCGGGTTTCGACGTAGATGACCTGGATGCCGGCGACGTCGGCCGTCTCGGTGAGCCATGCGACGAGGTGCCGGCCGATGCCGCGCTTGCGGTAGTTCGGCTGCACGGCGAGAAGCTCGAGATGCGCCTCGATTTCGGCGTAACGCATGATGGCGCACGCCACTATCGCCTTGCCGAGGCGGGCGACCGCGACGTTCGTGTCGTTGGCGCGGATCTTCTTCGCGATCCGCGCCGGCTTCCACTGCCACTCGAGGCCGTATTCGACGTAGTCTCGCGACATCACCGCGATGGTGCCGGCGTCGGCCGGCTTCGCGAGGCTGATGTCGTACTGCTCGATCACCGCCGCCGGCGCCGCGATCAGGCGAGGACGTTGCGCGCCTGGTCCTCGATGATGAGCTGATACATGAACGTCTCGAGCTCGGAGCCCATCGCGTCGCGCGAGGACACGATGCCGACGGCGCGGCCGTTCTCGACGACGGGCACGTGGCGGAAGCGTCCGGCGTGCATGATTTCGAGCGCGCGCGAGAACGACTGGTCGGGCGATATGCTCGTCGGATTGCGGGTCATGACCTCGGCGATCGCGGTCGTGTTCGGATCGCGGCCCTCGGCGACGACGCGGAACAGCGCATCGCGCTCCGTGAAGATGCCGACGAGGCGCTCGCCCTCGAGGATCACGATCGCCCCGATACGGTGATGCTTCATCAAGCGCGCGGCGTCGCCGACCGAGACGTGCGGCACGGCGCTGATCAGATCCTGGCCCGTGACGATCGAGCGGATGGTGCGGATTCCCATGTGTGCTCTCCTGGAAGTGTGAGTGAGGCAATCATGGTCTGCCGGTTCTCAAACTGCAATACGTTCGCGGGCGTACGGAACGGCGCTTTACGGTCGGGAAATGCCGCTTTCGTGGGGGTTCGTGAACAATGGAAACGCCGCGGTCCGTATCAAGGCGCGCGCCTCAGTCCGCGAGCCGGACCGCCCCGCACGCCGCGAGCGCGGCGATCCCGTCCGCCGAATATCCCGCTTCGGCGAGGATTTCCGCCGTGTGCTCGCCGAAGCGCGGGGCCGGCCGGCGGAGCATCGCCGGCGATTCGGAGTACCGGGTCGCCGGGCGCATCTCGAGGATCGCGCCTTCGCTCGGATGCGCCGTGTGCGCGAAGTACCCGGTCGCGACGAGGTGCGGATCACGGCTCAGCGACTCCAGCGTGTGCAGCGGCATCGCCGGGATGTCGGCCGCGGCCAGGAGCTCGAGCCACTCGGCGGTCGTGCGCGTCTTCAGGAGCGCTGCGACCTCGGCGTAGATCTCGTCGATGTAGCGCGTGCGCGTCGCGATGTCCGCGTAGCGCGGGTCCGTCGTGCAGCGTTCGGGCTCGCCGATCATGGCGAAGAACGCGCGCCACTGCTTGTCGGAGTAGATCACCGTGCAGACATGACCGTCCCGCGTCGGGAACGGCGTGCGATCGCGGGCGAGCAGCCGGGCGTAGCCGTAAGGTCCCGTAGGCGGCTCGAACGTCGCGCCGCCGAAATGCTCGCCGAGCACGAACGGCACCATGGTCTCGAACATCGGCACTTCGATGGCCTGACCGACGCCGGTCTTCTCGCGGCGATAGAGCGCCGCGCAGATCGCGTTCACCGCGGCCATGCCGACGGTGCGATCGATCATCGCGACCGGGACGTAGCGCGGCGTGCCGTCGCCTACCGCGGCGACGAGCGAGGGCACGCCGATCGCGCCCTGGATCAAATCGTCGTAGGCCGGCTTCGCGGCATACGGCCCGTCCTGCGCGAAACCGAAGACGCCGACGTGGATGAGCCGCGGATTGAGTGTCGAGAGGACGTCCCAGGTCAGCCCGAGACGGGCGAGCGCCTGCGGCCGCACGTTGTAGACGAGCACGTCGGCACGCTCGACGAGCTTCAGCAGCGCGGCGTGCGCGTCGGGATGCTTGAGATCCATCACGACGCTGCGCTTGTTGCGGTTCACGTGCAGGAACGTCGGGCCCATGCCGGGATTCCGGCTCGCCCCGAGATGCCGCGTGGAATCGCCGGCCGGCGGCTCGATCTTCACGACGTCGGCGCCGAGGTCGGCGAGGAGCTGAGTCGCGAACGGGCCCATGAGCACGGTGGTGAGATCGACGACACGCACGCCGTCGAGCGCGCCGGCGGCCGGCGCGTCGGATTCGATCATGTGAGAGTCCTTTGCCCTGTCGGGAAGAAGCTTCGGGTGAGACGATCCTCGCCGCTGCGTCGCGTATCCCGCAAGCCGCCGCGCTCAGATGGCGTAGGTCGGTCCGCGCGGACTCGTCGGCGGCGTGCCGCCCTCGTGCGGGCCGCGGTGCGTGAGCCCGATGCGATCGAGATCGTCGATCGTGATGATACGGGTATACATCAGGTCGTCGGCGTGCGGACTGCGCCGCCAGCCGAGCTGCAGCTCGCCGATGTTGCGCTTCGCCATCTTGTAGAGGCGCTGGATCGTGTGCGCGGTGACGACCGGCCGGCCTTCGACGTAGTCGCGCATGCGCGCGACCGAGACGACCGTCGTGTTGTAACGCGGATCGTGGGTCGAGAACTCGAAGCGGCCTTCGCCCGCCGGGCTCTTGATGTCGCGTTCGGTGATGAGGACGTAGTGCGTCGCAGCGCCGCGATCGGGCAGTGCGCCGAGCTGCGCCTGTGCTTTCTCGATCATGTCGTCCGCGTTCCAGAGATGCGTACCGGGCAGCGTCTCGACTTCGAGCGGACCGAGCGCCGGCGCACTGCGGACGGTGAGCCCGAGCTCCGCGGAGAGCGCCTGCGCGACTTCCTTCGCGGTGTCCTCCGGGAAATTCTCGAGCGGAACGAGGTAGACGTCGACGGCGCCGGGCGCCGTGCCGGCGGCACGTGCGCTCACGCCGGTGAGCGTGCCGAGCACGCTCAGGCACAACATGACGATCGGATAAGCCAGTGGGCGTTTGACCATCGCTGCGATCTCCGTCGAAGGCTGTGACGTCATCGGGCGGGCGCGGGCAACGGTCGTACTGCGGTGCGCGGCCGGCCGGGGATCGGACCGTACGCGGGGATGATGATCAATTCGATGCGGGGTGCGCAAGCCCCGCGTGCGCAGGCGGCGCGATGATGCGTAGCACCATCGTCGCCGTGCGCGCAGCGCTCACATGCCGAGCGCGGTGGTGAGCACATTCGCGACCGGGCTGCCGCCGGACGACTTCACGTAGTCGACGACGAGCGGCACGAAGCGGCCGATCATTTCCGGCTTCAGGCCGAGCTTCGAAGGCCGGCGCGAGCGCCTGCGCGGCACCGGGCTTGTCGGCGAGGCCGCCGAGTCCGTTCGCCTTCAGCGCCTGCGATGCACCGTTCATGAGGCTGCCGCTGTCGAGACCCGCGGCAGCCGCGCCGGAGCTCGAGGCATTCGGCAGCGCGGGTTTCGTGTTCACGGCCGGCGCGGCCGCAAGGTATTTGCTCATGCCGGGCACGGCCTGTTTGATGAGCCCGAAGTTCTCGGCGGTCATCTGCGACTTCGCGTACTTGAAAATCGAGCCCGCGCCGCCGACGGCCTGCGGCTTCGTCACGCCGGTCCGGTTCATGAGCAGGCTCGTGAGATCGAGGGCCTGCGCGGCGTTCGCGAACGCCGCGGCCAGGACGAAGAGCGCGACTGCGATCCGGCGGGCGGGACGAGCGTGGAATGCAGTATTCATGCGACACCTCGATTCACTGGCAGCGACGATCCCGGGCGCGCCCGCGCCCGGCCTTCGATTCCGACGATACGCGGCGCGACAGCGGCGCGGGCCGGGCGCTCAGATGTAGATGAAGTGACCGTCGCGGAGCGCCGTCTGTCCGTCCGCGGTCCGCATGCTGAAGCACACGCCCGCCGTGCCGCAGCGCGAGTATTCGAGCGTCAGCGCATTCGGCAGCTCGACGCGGCCCGCGAAGCGCGCGGTGATGCGCCGCACGCGCGTCGCATCGCCTTCGAGCACGCGCGAGACGAGCGCCGAAACCGCGAGCGCGAGCGTCGCCGTGCCGTGGAGCAGCGGATCGCCGATGCCGTTCGCAGTTGCCACCGCGCGATCGGTGTGGATGGGATTCCAGATCCGTGCGCACTCCGTGTAGACGTGCGCCATGTTCCGCGGCACGAGCAGATCGCAGCTCCGCGGCACGCCGGCCTTGGTGGCGAAGCCGGGCAGCGGCGCGAGCGGTTCCGTCCAGAGCGCCTCGCCCACGAGGGTCGCGCCGAGGAAGAGGTTGCCCTGCCAGGTCTGGCAGACGACGCGTCCCGCGCTGTCGCTCGTGTCGAAGCGCCAACCGAGATAGACGCCCGGCTTGCGCTGCTCGGCGCCGACGATCGTCGCCGTCGTCATGTACGTCTCGTCGGCCACGAGCGGCGCGACGAGGTGGAGATCGTGCGTGGCGTGGACGCTGCGCCGCATGTCGACGCCGTGCTCGGCCATGCTCGCGACGAGCACCGGCCATTCGAGGCAGACGGGGAACACCGGATGAATCCCGAGCGGCTTGCCGTCGCGGTTGTCGAAGTAGGCGTCGCTGAGATCGTCGATACCTGCGGCGTAAGCCATCACCCAGCGCGCATCGACGCGGTGCTCGACGGGGCCGGTGCGCTTGCCGACGAGGTCGGCGCTGGAGATCGAGGTCATGTGATCGTTCCCGGGTGGTCAGGGCCCAAGCTTGAGCCAGGCCGGGGACGACCGCAATCCTCGCTGCCCGCTCAGCGGCGCCTGCGGAGCAGGCCGGCGAGGCCGCAGGAGAAGCTATTGTGGTGCGACGACGCGTATTAGTGTCAATCCGACCGCTGCGAGTAAAGTCAGCCTAAGTCATTCTGAAGAGGCTGGGGAGGCGGCTATGTACGAAATCGAGTCGGGCTCAATGTCGGAGGAATTCTTATCCTGCTGGACTGCGGCAGGGAACCACTTAAGCCGGCAAGTCGAAGGAGGCATCCAAAGTTGGCTCCGGGCGCATCCATACCCACCATTTCTCGAGCATCTGTCGTTTCGCTTAGGAAACCAGTTGTTCTTTGTTCGCATCGAGGACGTCGAGGGGAAGGTCATTGGTCCTGGGAGCTTAAGGGGGATAAAACTGGTCGCTAAAGAGACGAATGGACGTGCCTGTACTCTGCCGATGAAGAGGAATCTGATTAATCAGAACTGGGCTGCAGACCGGCCCGGCTGGGGGCTACTGGATGCTGAGACCGGAGACCCGCTGAACCCGATCGATCTCGTTTCAGCTATGAACATCGAGATGAGCACGTGGGAGGTCCAGGATATGGCCGTACAGGTAGTGCGCGACTATATCGGTGGGCAGGGATTCCAATTAATGTCATGGCAAGCAAATCCAGCGGTCGACCCTTCGATCTGGTTTCTTGGAAAGTCGAGGAACCCTGAATGGGTCATAGTGCGAACCGCGAAATATCCCGCGAACCGCGCTGAGAGGCCAGGAAACTGGAACGAGATCGCTCAAGCTTGCGCGCGACTTGGTACAGTTGGGCACTTCGCGTCTGTAGCAATCGTCAGCGCTGCGCAGCCTTTTCGTTCGAGAGTCGAAGCGCCACTCCCGCTATGGCGAGGCCACGGGATGCATGTGAACTTTTCAGGGCTGGAATGAGTAACACTGCTCCTCTTCCCACGTGTGTTGGCGATCAGATCGACATCCGGCTCTAGCCGGTCTCATGGCGGAATATGAAGTGTGGACTGCTGCCGGATTCACGGACACCGAGTTGAGGTGTCCGTGAATCCGGAGGTGTCCCATGGCGAGAAGAATGTTTAGGCGCAAGTATAAGCTAGACGAGTTACGGTTAGTGGGCCAATTCTATGCCCTCATCCGGTGAAAGAAGTAGCGGGAGCCTTTGAGTGAGTATCGAGTTCGGGAGTCTCCGTGTTGACCTCGGTATCTGTGGTCGTTGGACGGAGCAAGGCCAGTTCACGGTGACCATCGGTCCCGAGCCGCTGGCGGCATTGACTCGCCACGTCGAGGCTGGAAGTCGGGTGTACGAGCTTTTCGCGATCAAGCGGCCAGGTGACCTATGGAATTATCTGACCGTTACGGCGGTGAGCCTGCCGAAGGATGTACAAGCTCGATTCGAAAAGGCGCTGAGCCGCATCGATAAGTCGCTCCGCAGTAGGCGGCGCAAGTATCCGCACAGGAATCGATTGCCCTATTTGCAATTCGACTCGCTTTTCTTCTATGGCGATCCGGACGAAGACGATACTGCCGATCGGAGATGGGACCGATATCGCCATTCACCGCCAATGAAGGATTTCCTCCACAGTACATTCGAGAAGATTTCGGCTTTCCAACGTGAGGTCCCAGCGCGCGATGCGCTATTTGCCTACGAAGTCGAAGGGCTGCGTGCCTTTACGCACCTGTACGACGATGTGCCCAGAGAGAAATGGCTTGATCTATGTCGCAAGCACGCGCCTGGATGGCCCCCGCACACCGAGGCGTTTTACTCGAAGCTTCAAGAGCTACTTGCTGTCAGGGCTGTTCACTCGGTTCGTTATCGCGGCTGGGGTGACCATTACATTCATCGGATGATGTGCCTCGAGCAGCGACTGCGCGCCGACAAGGGCAACTTGCGACCGCGTTTCGCGATGTACTTATGTTCCCTCGGCGGACACAGTAACTCGCAACCCTGGGGTGCCGAACTATGGTACTTCGAAGAGGGGCTTGGGCCTGGCGAACTGTTCATTGAAGACCACTGCCTCGGCGCATCCGTGCGGGATCTCATTGCCATGGGACGGGCGGAATGTAACTTCGTCCTGTCGAACACTGATCAAGGTGAAATCCCAGGGTATACCGTCGATGCGGGGGACGGGTACTTCCTCTATGAGAAGGCAGAGAAAATCAACGTCGCCGTTTTGCCGCAGCTGGTAGAAGAGCGAGTTCGTTGTCGTGGATGACAGCTTTGACGGTGCGGTGCTCGCCGAAAGTTTCCGAAAGGCTGCGGAGCTGATTGCAAACTCCGAAGCGCTGGTCATCGCTGCGGGCGCCGGAATGATTGCAGATTCGGAGCGCCCCGGATTCTTAACCCCGCAAGAAATATGGAAGGCGTATTCCGAACGCCAAAGCTCGCGTCTGCAGTTTAGTGATATCGCAGGGCCTGCTGCGTTCGCCCGCGATCCTTACTTGGCATGGGGCGTTTACGGGCAGTGCTTGAACCTCTATCGCGAGGCTCAGCCACACGTGGAGTTCGCGCTGCTGAGGATGGTCGGCGCTCGTGCCAAGCATGGCACATTCGTCTACACCAGCAATGTGGACGGAGCCTTCCAGAAGGCGGGATTCGCGGGGAATCGGGTGGTGGAATGTCACGGGTCAATCCACTGTTTCCAATGTACGAGCAATTGCATAGATGGGATCTGGAGTGCTGACAAATTCTTTCCGGTGGTCGACGTCCAGCAATGCCGATTGATTTCCAAGGTTCCTCTATGTCCGAGATGCGGCGCGGTTGCTCGGCCGAACATTCTTATGCTCAATGACTGGGAATGGCGTTCCATCCTTCCCGAAATGCAAGAGGAGCGGCTCTACGACTGGGTGAACGAGATTGAGCGGCCGACGGTGATTGAGATAGGTGCCGATGACGCGATCCCGACCGTTCGCAATTTCGCTGAATCGCTCGATGGGCCGATAATCCGAATCAGCCCAGAAATCAGTGCGGACTACGATTCCAGCATTATCAAGGTTCAAGCTTCGGCACTTACCGGAATGCAGGGCATCAGCCGCGTCCTGCTCGAGGAGATTTGGGACGGAGAAATCGAAGTCTAGGCCGGGGTGAGCAACGCGGGTCGATCTGAGCCCGGAAGTCCGACCGCGATCGTCGCCGATAAGTGAAAAGTCGCGACTTCCCGCAAAAGGACGGTCTGGCCTGAATCGGCGCCCATTGCCGGCGCTTTTCGGATATAGCGGATGGTCCATCCGTCGCAGGCTATTTGCCCGCCACCGCTCTCTGCAGGTTTGCGCAGCGAACCGACCCGGAGTCGTAATTAGCCCAATCGAAGCTGCGGCCACCCGCGTCCATCCCTAAAGCGATCCGCTATCTGTCTCTTCCACTAGTAGATCACGCTTTTCTACATCTTGCATTTCGTCAGCACCTACCGGCGGATAGGCAGCGCGGCCGCTTCCGAATTGTGCCCTCGCTTCGCTCACTAACGCATGGAGGCGACCCAGATTACGCGAAAGATCGGAGAATCCGCCCTGAGTACCCCGAAACTGCTCTGCCGACGGCTAAGGATACGCGCTCAGAATGTCGCTGGTACCATCTAAAAAGAACGATCAGGTATTTCAGCTATCGTTAACGGAGCTCGCGTTTACGCTCGTTTTTCTGTTGCTGCTACTCGCCGGACTAATGGTTCATCACGAAAAGCGAAGCGCAGATGGCGAGAGGAGGCGGGCTGAGCAGCAGAGGCAAGTAGCGTTAGCCGAGCAGGCGAAACTGCGCGAGGCCGTTCGAACATCGCAGGAGCTAAGTCGACTGCGCGACGATTCGGAGAAAGCGGTGGCAGAACTCAAGGCGCTGCTACCTCAGAGCGCCGTTAATCCAGATGCAATTATCTCCGACTTGCGGAAGTGCAGCGCTAAAGATACCGAGATTCGCCGCCTTCAAGCAGCAGTCGCGGATCTGGAGGAGAAGCTCACTGCGCTCGTTGCGGTTGCGGCTTTGGTGAAGAAAGCGGGTGCGGACACAGCAAAGGCGACTGTCGGGCGAGAGGTTGCGACGGCGTTAGCTTTTAAGAAGGGATACGAAGACGCGCGAAATGGCCCCATTCAGGGTGGTGAAGGATTCGACCGAGGAAAATCCTGCGGAGTGTCCGAGAATCGGCTGAGCGACCTTACAAAAGAAGCGCAGAATTTGAGAGGACAACTCACGAATATGATCAAACAAGCGGAGGGCACCAAAAACTCGAAGGGCTTTGGTTTGCCGCCGTGCTGGGTTGACGAATCGGGTAAAGTTCAGCGACTGCTGGATGTCGAAGTCACCGATGGTGGCTTAATCGTTCGCGCTGGATGGCCACCAGAACGTAACGGGGATTCAAAGGCTGTGCCTGGTGTTGAAGCGCTTACGTCAACTGATTCGGAAGAAACTATTGCGGCATTTCGCGGTGCAGCGGACTCCGTGTACGCGTGGAGCCGAGGGCAAGACCCCGAGTGTCGCCACTACGCATCTGTAACGGTCTCAGCCACTAAAGTTCAATCGGCCGTGACCGGCAAGAATGCGGTATACGATTACTTTTACCCGTATGGTCGGGAAGCGCTCGCGAAACCGTAATCATCGACCATTGGCGTACGGGACCATGAGTTCAGGTGTTTCGAGCTGCCGCTCCGACGCCTCGAACCAGAACGCCGGCAGCGCGCGGCCCGTCGCGACGAGCCATTTTCGGAAATCGTCCTTCGTCACGCATTCTTCGTGGAGCAGGCGGTAATCGGGATCGCGCTTGGCGGCGGCGATGGCGCGCAGGTGATCGAGTGCCGTCTCGCGGATCATGATCGGGGGCAGCGTGCGATGCGCGGCGTAGCCGACGAGCGGTTCGCCGCGCAAGGGTGTGGCGGCCGGCGTCCACTGCGGATCGACGCTCTGGAAGCGCAGGCCTTCGTCGAGCACGCCGCGCGCGAGCTCGCGGGCGACGAGCACGTCGTGAACGAGCCGTTCACGCGCCCAGTGCCGGACGAGCCCGGCGAAGCGGAAACGGGGAACTTCGCAATAGCTGTCGATCATCCGTGGCCTCGCGTGGTGTAAGCCCGAACGCTAGCGCGCCGTGACGGGCAGGTCCATGGGGAAGCGCCCCGGGATCGCGCCCGGGGCCTCTGTCCGGCGCTCAGCGCGTCGTGCCCGAGCCCGTCTCGCCCGCCGTGCCGCTCGTGCGCGCGCCGGCGCCGCCGCAATCCGGCGCGCCGCTCCTCGCGCGCGACGTGCCGCGGCCGCAGTTCGTCGCGCCTTCACCGGTCGACGAGCCCGGGTTGCCGCTGTCGTAACCGCCGGTCGACGTGCCGGTCGAGGTGCCGCTGCCGTAGCTGCCGCCGGTATCCGAGCTCGTGCCGCTGCCGGATCCCATTCCGGCGCCCGAGCCCGAACCCGATCCCGTGCCGGCGCTCTGCGCGCAGGCCACGCCGCTCGTGGCGGCGAGCACCGCAATCAGACAAAGCTTCTCGAACATGGAGTTTCTCCTGTGCTGCGAAGTATGAAATGCAGCCGGCACGCGGCCGGTGGGAGTTACGTAGCAAGGGCGGTGCCCGCGGCGGGGCGATTCGTCGGGCATGAACGTCCGGGCGGCGCGAGCGCGTAACGGTGGCGTCCGAACGGATCGCAGGTCGACGGGGGTTTCGCCGACGCCGCCTACGTGCGATGTCAGGCAGCCGGGAGCGGCGCGATCGCACGCACTCCCGGCACCTCGGTGCCCGGGCCGCACTGTCCCAGGTTTACAACGCCCGGTCCCAAATTTTCATCGCCGTGCGCGGCGGGCGACGGAATGGCGCAGGGCGCTGCGTGGCACGCGTGATGCACCCTCGGAAGCAGGCCGCGACGACGGCCTTTTTCATTCGCCATATGAGGAGTCAGCAATGAATACACAGCACTCGGATCAGCGCGACAAGCAGCAGCAGCAGCAGCGTAACGATCGCAACGAGAAGGAGCGCGGCAACCCGCAGCAGTGCAGCGACGACAGCCGCAAGGCGAAGGAACGCGAAGAGCAGGCGCGCCGCTGAGCGGCCGGAGCGCAGGGCCTGACCCCGCGCTCCTTCGATTCAATGCGGCGAGGCCGCCCGATGCGGCGGCCCGCCGCCCGCTTTCGCGCGCAGTTCCGCCGACGGCTCGGCGGGCTTCGCGCCGTGCGCCGCGAGATAGCGCACGACCGCATCGTGCTTCGCCGCGGCGGCATGGGCGATCGGCGGATCGCCGTTGACGTTCGCGGCGTTGACGTCCGCGCCGCGCGTCACGAGGAGCTCTACCGCTTTCATCTCCCCGGCGGCGGCCGCGGCGTGCAGCGGCGTCGCGCCGTCTTTCGTCCGCGCATCCAGCGCGACCCCGTGATCGAGCAGCGCGGCGAGTGTCGCCGCGTCCCCCGTAGCCGCGGCGTAGAGGGCGAACTCTGCGGCATGCGCGCCGCGCGCGTGGATCGCCGCATCGTGGCGCAGCCAGTAGCCGTAGGGCGTGCGGACCACGCCCCAGGCGGCTAGATAGACGAGCACGACGACGACACCGGTTCTGCCGCCCGGCGTGCGATAGGCGAGCGCCGCGACGAGATAGACCGCGAGCCACAGCAGCCCACCGTAGAGCGCGACGTAGAGCACGCTGCCGAGCCCGCTCTGCAGGATCGACAAGGCGACCTGCTGCGGACCGAGCTCGCGCGTGACCACGGTTTCCTCCCAGATCAAGCGGCCGGCGAGGATGGCGGAGAGCGCCGCGAGGGGCAGCCCGGCGAGGACGTAGTACTTCGGCATTCGGGACATGAGTCGGAGATCTCTGTGCTGTGGCCCGCGGGCGGGCGCCAAGCATAGGGTGGGGCGTGCGGCGCGTCAAAGCGCGTGGCCGGTGCCCTTGTCCGCGCGGCGCAGGCACCGAATAATCCGGCCCATGGCTTCCGTCACGCTGATCTATCCGCCGGCAACCGAGCCGCGTGCGCCGCACCTGCCCTTGCCCGCGCTCGCGGCCCATCTGCGCGGCCAGGGCATCGCGACGCGTCTGCTCGATCTCGATTGCGACGGCCTGCGCGCGCTGCTGCGGCCGGAAGCCCTCGTCGCGGCCGGCGCCCGGCTCGCGCGTCGCGGCGCTGCGGTCGAGCCCCGCTTGCGCCATGCGGCCGAACGGCTGCCGGAAGTGATCGGCGGCGCGCTCGCCTGTTTCGACGAGCGGGCGCGGTTCCTCGCGGCGAACGATCGCCTCGCCGCTTATCATCATCTGCTCGATGCCTGCGCCGTGCAGTCCGCGGCCTCGCCCGGCGGCGCGAGCTGGTCGATCCATCCCATGCACTACGACGTCGCCGGCATCGACGGCGCGAAGTTCGCGGACCTCGTGCGCGTGAGCGCCGAGCCGGCCGCGAATCTCTTCCACGACTACTGGGAGACCGAGGTGCTGCCGGCGATCGATCGCGAAGCGCCGACGCTCGTCGGGATCTCGCTCGCTTGCCGTCAGCAGACGATCCCGGCGCTCATGCTCGCGCGGCGACTGCGGGCGCGCGGCCATTACGTCGTGCTCGGCGGCACGTTCATCGCGCGCTTCGTCGAGACGCTGCAGGGGCTGCCGGTGTTCTTCGGTCTGTTCGCCGACGCCGTCGTGCCCTACGAGGGGGAGTCGGCGCTCGTCGAGCTCGTGACCCAGCTCGAGGGCGGGCGCGATCTCGCGCGCGTGCCGAACCTGCTCTACCGCGATGGCGCGCAGGTGCGCGCGACGCGCATTCACGTCGAGAACGTCGCGACCCTGCCGACGCCGGATTTCACGGGCCTGCCGCTCGACCGCTATCTCACGCCCGATCCCGTCCTGCCCTTCCTGTTCGGCAAAGGCTGCTACTACGACGCCTGTCGCTTCTGCGAATCGGCCTACATCAACCGCGTCGCGAAGAAGCGTTACCGCCTGCGGACCGTGGAGCGCGTGGTGGAGGACGTCCTCACGCTCGCGGATCGTCACGGCGCGCGCCACTTCACGGTCGCCGACGAGGCCGCGCCGCCGAAGCTGCTCGCGGAGTTCGCGGATCGCCTGCTCGCGGTGGGGCGCGAGGATCTCGCGTTCGAGACCTATGCACGCTTCGAGCGCGGCTTCACGACGCCCGTGCTCGAGAAGCTCGCGCGGGCCGGCGTGAAGCGCTTCTTCTTCGGGCTCGAGTCCTACGACCAGCCGAGCCTCGATGCGATGGAGAAGGGCACGCGGCTCGAGGACGTCGCGCCGCTGCTCGATCGCTGCGACGCCGCCGGCATCCGTTACCACGTCTTCGGACTCGCCGGCGTGCCGGGTCAGTCGCGTGCGGCGATCGAGCGCACGATGGCCTTCTTCCGCGAGCCGCGCTTCGCGACGCCCGGCAACGGCTTCGACGTCCAGCCGATGCAGATCCACCTGCGCTCGCCGTACGGGCGCGAGCTCGACGCGTTGCCCGTGGAATTCGATCGCACGCTGCTCGCGCGCGAGTTCGTGCACGGCCTCGGCACGGCGTGGACGAGCACGCAGGGCGCGGATCGCGCCGCAGTCACGGCCGCGCTCGGCGACTTCCAGACGGCGCTCGCGGATCCGGCCTGGCCCGCGCCGTTCTTCTTCCTGTGGCCGATGAAGGAGAGCTGGAGCGTGTATTACGCCGGCACTTACGATCGCACGCGCTTTCCCTGGCCCGTCGCCATGCCGGAGGCCGCGGTCTGGGACGGCTACACGCTGCGCGTCGCCGATAGCACGGTGACGTGGACCGAGGCCGGTCGCGTGCAGCTCGCCTCGCGCCACGGTGGGATCGCACTCGAGGCCCCGGCCTACGAGACGATGCGTACGCTCGCCGGGCAGACGCTCGCGGACTGGGTGGCCGCATTCGGCGGCGCGGCGTCGGGCGTCGCGACCGCGCTCGCGGCGCTCGTCCAGCGTCAGATCCTGCGCCTCGATCCGCGGCGCTGAGCCGATGTTGTACGTGCCCACCCCGGAAACCACGTCGCAGGCCGACACCGCGGCGATCTACACGACCGCGGATCTGCAGTACCTCGACACGCCGCTCGGCACGCTCGCCGTCCACGCCCCGCGCGGCGGCTGGGCCTATGTCGACGCGGACGAGCTCGCGTTGTTGCGCGCGCTCGCGGCCGGCGACGCGCTGCCCGCGAGCGACGACCGCGCAGCGAAGCTCGCCGCGCTGTGGACGCGCGGCCTCGTCGCGGCCGACGGGCGCTGGGCGCGCGAGCCGGGACCGTCGCCGGCTGCAGGGCAGGAGGTGTTCTCGCTCGCGATGCTGCTCTCCACGGGTTGCAATCTCGCCTGCACGTATTGCTATCTCGGCCACGACAACCCCGCCGGCTGGCGGCACGCGACGCGCGACGAGGCGCTCGCGGCGATCGATGCCGTGCGCGCGCGCGGTCATGCGGTGACCGTCGTCGATCTCGGCGAGGTCGCGCCGATCGGTGACCTGTGGCGCGAGATCGTGCTCGCGCTGCGCGAACGTCCGCTCGAAGCGAGCCGTCAGCTGCGCGTGCTCGTCCAGACGAATGCGACGACGCTCGACGAGGACGACTGCGCGTTCTGCGCGGCGCACGGGATTTCCGTGGGTGTGAGTCTCGACGGCCCGGCCGCCGTGCACGATGCGGCGCGCGTCTTCCGTGACGGACGCGGCTCGCACGCCCGCGTCACGCGCGTGCTCGGCTCGCTCGCCGCGCACGGCGTGCCGCACTGGACGATCGCGACCGTCGGCCGGCACAACGTAGAGTTGCCGGAGCAGGTGATCGAGGCGCTCGCCGCGTTTCCCGCGGCGCCCTATGCGCTGAAGCCCATCCTGCCCGCGGGTGCGGCCGGTGCGGATTGGGAGACGCTCGGCATCTCCGCCGCCGCGTACGCGGCCTTCCTGCGCCGCGCGATCCGCCACGGCCTGACGCGCGATCCGCCGCGCCTCGATCTCACCTCGCGGCAGTTCCTCGCGCGGATCCTCGGGCGCCCGGACGGCTGGGTGAAATCCTGCACCTCGCGCCGTTGCGGCTGCGGGGAGACGCGGCTCGTGTACGAAGCGGGCGGTCACTGGACGCCGTGTCCGCGCTTCGGCGAATACGGCGTGCGCACGGCGACGCCCGAAACGATTCCGGCCCTCGCGCTGCCGGTCTGGAGCCGCGCGCTGCCCGCGGCGTGCAGCGCCTGTGCCTGGCAGAGCGCCTGCGGCGGCGGCTGCGCGCTGTCCGGCCCCGACGATCCGCACTGCCTCGCCTACCGCGCGCACTTCGAGGCCTTGTTCGAGGACGTTCTGCCCGCGGCCGCCGCGGACCCCGCGCTCGGCGAGGCGGTGTTCGGCGGTCTCGAGCTCGCGCGCGGCTGAGTGCGGCACGTCGCTGCAACGAGGCCGCTGTCATGGCGTCGCGCCATGCCCACCCGTGCCTGCCTCGCCGTCTCCGGGCTGCTCGCCGCGGGCGCCGCGTCCGCCGGCTGGCACGGCGAGCACACGGCGAGCCGCCTCGATTTCGTCGCACGCTTCATGGGCGACGCCGTGCCCGGGCGCTTCACGGATTTCGACGTCGCGCTCAGCGGCGAGGCCGCCGCCGGCGCGCAGCTCGTCGTGAGCGTGCGCACCGCGGGCGCGGTCTTCGACAGCGCCGAAGTCACGGCCGCCGTGCGCGACGCAGCGTGGTTCGACGTCGCGCAGTTTCCGGAAGCACGCTACGAGGCTGCGCTCGAAGCGCGCGGCGGCGGGCGCTTCCTCGCGCACGGCACGCTCGCGCTGAAAGGCGTGCAGCGCGCGCTCGAGATTCCGATCACCTGGCGGGAGCAGGCGGACGGCGCGCACCTCGTCGGCGAATTCGCAGTCGAGCGCGGCTGGTTCGGCATCGGTACCGGCTCGTTCGAGGCGACGGACGAAGTCGCCGCCGAAGTGCGCGTCAGCTTCGACGTGCGGCTGCGTCGCGATGAGTGAGCGTGGCGTACGGCGGTGGACGATCGCGGCCGTGCTGCTGCTCACGGCCTGCGCGCCGACGCAGCGCGCGCCGTCGCTTGCGCCGGCCGCGCGCCCCGAGGGCTTCCCGACGCAGCAGTACCTCGAGGCCGCCGCGCGCGGCGAGGCCGTCTATATGCTCGAACCCGGCAACTCGCTCGCCGTCGCGACCGTGCGCCGCAGCGGCCCGCTCGCGAAGCTCGGCCACGATCACGTCGTCGCGAGCCATGCCTTGAACGGTTACGTCAGGCCCGCCGCCGGCGTCGGCGATCTCTACGTGCCGCTCGCGGATCTCGACGTCGATGCAGCGGAGCTGCGGCGCGACGCGGGCCTCGACACGACGCCGAGCGCGGCCGACATCGCGGGCACGGCGAAGAATCTGCAGGAGAAAGTGCTCGCGACGGATCGTCATCCCTATGCGATCGTGCATTTCGAACGACGGGCCGCGGATACGCTGCAGCTCACGATGATCCTGAACGGCGTCGCACACGAGTACACGGTCGCGGCGCGCATCGACGTCGCGGCAGAGGAGCTCGCCGCCGAGGGCCGCTTCGAGGTGAAGCAGACGGATTTCGGCATCACGCCGTTCGCGATTCTCGGCGGCGGGCTGCGGGTGGAAGACGCGATCGCGATGCGCTTCGTGGTGAAGGCACATCGGATCGCGGAGTGAGCGGCGACGCTGGCTTCGGTTTCATAGGATGTGCCGACGAAGGAGGCGCATCGATCGCGTCTTTGAGCGTGACGAGGCGCCCGCCTGCGCAGGGAGTGCGAGTCGACGGGGCTTGCTAAGTGCCCCCCACGATCGCGATCCGCTCGGCGAGCAGCGTCGAATCCAGCACGAAGCCGTCGCATGCGACGTCCTTCCCGACGTAAGCCTCCAGCGCCTCGTCGCCCATGGCCGGGCCGCCTTTGCGCCGGAGCACGAAGCGGCCTTCAGCGGTCGTGATGAAGACGGCTTCGCGCTCGCTCTTCGTCCCTTTGCCGAAGACGCCACGCGTCACGCGACCGCGCAGGGCTTCGACGTGACGTGGCGCGGCGTCGCTCATGGGTTCAGCGGCGGTGATAGACACGGTAGTCGATGATGCGGCCCGCGACTTCCTTCGCGACGATCGCGATCGTCTCGTGCTCGCGCCCGTCTTTCGGCCGCCCGATCGTCAGGTGATAGCGCGAGGGGGTGCCGGCGAGCTTGCGCTTCGTCGCGCCGGCGCGCGCCGCGGTTCCGCCCTTCACCTTGTAGGCGACGAAAGTCTCGTCCGCGCCGAGCCCGCTCTTGCGCGCGATGTTCGCGAGCGCCGCGCGGACGTTCGCCGAGCTGCGCCTGCCGCGTTCGGGGGTCGCGGCCGTCGGTTTCGTCTCCTGCAGGAAGCGGCCCGTCGCGGCGAGCTTCGCGCGCCGCTCGCGACGCCGGAAGCGATCCGCCGCTGCGCGATCCGCGAGCTTCGGGCGGGCGGGTGCGGCCGCGGCGACCGGCACGACGGCCGGATCGCCGAGGAGGTTGAACTGCGCGAGCGTCTTCAGATCGATCGGATCCATCTGCGCAGTATGCGCGACGAACTGCTGGCGTGCCGTCAGCGCGGCGCGCCCGAGCGAGGCCCCGCCGAGCACGGCCTGCAGGAAGTACTGGCACAGCAGATCCGCCGCGCCGTTGTCGTCGGCGGGCCCGTAGGCGATCGTCGTGCTGCCGAGATAGCCGTAGCAGCCCTGGCGCAGATAGCTCTGGCTGATCGGAATGTCGAGGCCGAGCGTCACGGAATCGTAGAGCTGGCCGCCGTAGCAGCATTCCGTCGCGGCGACGGTGCCTTTCGCGATCCTGCCGGCCGTCGTCGCCGTCGTGAGCGCCTTCGGGAACGACCGGCCGGGTTATTCGGGGTCAGAGTCCAATTCAATCGGGGTCAGAGTCCGTTAGCCAGTGGCTCAATTCGCCTGCTACGCCTGCCGGGGCATCGCGGCGCCGGCGCCCGGGCGAAGCAGGGGCGGTCCGGCGTTGGAGCGCGGTTTGCCATCGGTTGCGGGCACCCTCACTCCCCAGCACGACCTGCTGCGAGACGCAGCGGCGGATCTCTTCGAGCGTGCCGTCTTCGAGCTGGGTGTCGAACAATTTCCGGTAAGCGACGCGCGTCGCGGCGGCGTCTCGACCGAGGGCGAGATACGTGGGGTGCGCGGTTACTAGCGAGTCATGCCTGCCTGCGGCGTTGGCGTGGAAGCTCGACCAGCGATACGCGCCGGGCACGTCCACGAGGCCCGCTCGTACGGAATTCATTTCGATGTAGCGGTAGCAAGCGAGCAGATAATGATCGGAATCCACGAGCCCCGATTTGTAGCGGCCTTCCCACAAGGTGCCCGTCCGGCCGTGCCACGTATTGAAGGCCCGGACGTATCGGCGTCCGAGGCATTGCATGAGATGAGAGACTCCTCCTGCTCGTTGAGGTGTGACGAGCAGGTGGACGTGATTACCCATCAAGGCATACGCGTGCAGCGCACATTCGCAGTGCGTCAACGCCTCGGCCAGATAGGAAAGGTAGCAACGATAGTCCCGCGGCTCATGAAAACAGGCCTGCTTGTCGTTGCCGCGTTGGACGACGTGCTGCGGCATCCCGGCGAGCGGGAAGCGAGGTAATCTTGCCATGGCGACACATCCTTGTGTTGCGAGCCGTGATTGTAATGCCAATTCGAGGTCGGTCCCAGCTCCCCGGGTGCTCTCGGACTCTGACCCCGAATGAATCGGACTCTGACCCCGAATGAATCGGACTCTGACCCCGAATGAATCGGACTCTGACCCCGAATGAATCGGACTCTGACCCCGAATGAATATGTCCGCGATCGTCGTCGAACGCTGCGCCCGTACGTGACGGGCGCGGAGATGTCTGACGAGCGGATCGAAGCCCGTGTCCTTCGAAATGACGTGGAAGTAGCCTGCCGAATCCTCGCTGCTCAGCCGGCCGATGTGATAGGCGATGTGGAAGTCGAGCGCGTTGTTCCCGGCGCTGTCGAGGAGGACGTGCTCGACACGGTCACCCAAGGGCTGCATCGCAGCGGCCACGTCGACAGCGACCTTCTTCTGGTTCGGGCCGAGAAACAGCATGACCTTGAAGTGGCCTTCCCTGAGCAGGCCGAAATCCTTGGGCTGCACGTTCTCGAAATCGACGAGGACGTAGTTCGTTCGCATCGGGCCTCCGTGCCGGTGTGTTCAGGAAGCTCTGGACTCGTTCAGAGGCACCTCTACTTCAGCTTCCACCGGAAATCGCAATGACTCCCGTGCTTCATGATCGTCTGCGTGCGCGCGAGCGTGAGGTCGGCGCCGATGGCGTCCGTGAGCGGCGGATCCACTTCGCAGGTGATCATCGACCCGAACTCCATCTCGCCGAGGCCACGGAAGTACTCGGCGTAGCGGCAGCCGTGGACGTTCAGCGAGAGCTCGCGGGCATCGTCGACGAGCGGTTCGAAGTCGAGCGCCTCATTGGCGGCGAAGAGCGGCATCATGCTGCGCAGCTTGTCGAGCGAAGTGCCGGGCGCCTGCGCGGCGACGGCGTTGCCGAACTGGGTGCCGAATTCCTTCACGGCGTCGCGCAGGAGATCGGCGGCGCGCGCCTCGCCGAGGGCCTCGCGCACGCGGCGGTAGAACGGCAGCAGGATTTCAGTCTGGATCTTCACGCGTTCGAGATAGGGCAGGGCTTCCATGGGGACCTCCTCCCGGCTTGGATGAGTGCGGGATCGTGGGGCGATTCTACACGCGTGCCCGGGGCGCGTGCGGTGCCCGAAGTGGTCGCGAGCACCGGGGAGACGCGATCGATGCGGCTCCTTCGCCGGCACATCCCATGAGCTCCGCCCTCCGGTATCCCGTCGCGCTCTATCGCGCGCCCGATGCAGCGACGGCGAACATCTGGTGGTTACGTCGCGACGAAGCTGCTCGCGTTCTTTGGCGGCACGGTGATGACCCCCGAGCCGCGCCTCACGCCGGACGCGCGCGTGATCCATTCGGTGATGAGGCTCGCGGCCGGGCTGCGCCGGCCGCGGGTCCGAGCCCTCGCGCCGTCACGAGACGCGGCGCGCCACGCTGACAGCGCTCCGCCGCGCGCACGATCCTCGGGAAGCCGAGCGCGCCCTCGACGATTGCCGCGGCCTTCACCCCGCCCATCATCGCGCCGACGATGCCGAGCGCCATCACGTCCGTGCCCGTGAGCAGCAGGTTCTCGACCGGCGTGCGGACGATCGTCCACGGCTTGCCGAGTCGCGCGGGCGTCGCGGGCACGCCGTAGAACGCGCCGCCCGGTGCGCCCTGGAACGTTTCGAACGTGAGCGGCGTCGCGACTTCGACGTACTCGACGAGTGCGCGGCTGGGCCGTGGTGCACGGCCTCGCTTTCCTGGTCATCGACGGCCAATGGCCCGAGGACGGACCCGTCGCGCCCGACGACGAGCCGGCGCTCGCGCGTCTCGCGCGGCGTGTCGGCGCCTTGCGGAAGGGCGAATGCTGAGCGGCGCTCAGGCGAGCAGGTAGCGCGGCGGGGCGTCGAGGAGCCCGGTGTCCGGGAAGGCCTCGCGCGCGACCGCGGCGACGGCGCGCGCGAACTCCGCGGCGCTCTGATAGCGATCCTCGTCGGCCTTCGCCATGGCGCGCGCGATCATCGCTTCGGCGGGAGCCGGCACGTCCGGCCGGAGGCTCGCGATGGGCTCGGGATCCTGGTGCAGGATCTGGAAGGCCGTGTGCTCGCGGCTGAACGGATAGCGCCCGGTGAGCAGGCGGTAGAGCGTCGCGCCGAGCGCGAAGATGTCCGTCAGGTGCGAGATGCGGCGCGCGGGATCGAAGTGCTCGGGCGCCATGTAGGCCACCGTGCCGGTATCGCGCAGCGGCGGTTCCTCCATCTTGTGCGCGACGCTGAAGTCCATCCACTTCACGATGCCGTGCGCCGGGTGGTACATGATGTTCCCGGGCTTGATGTCGCGATGGACGATGCCGTGATAGTGAATATAGGCGAGCCCGCGGCAGCAGGCATGAGCGATGGCGAGCGCCTCGTCGAGCTCGAGCGGGCCGGTCGCTTTGAGGTAATCGTCGAGCGAGCAGCCCGGGACGTATTCCATGACGATGTAGGGCTGGGCCTCGTCCGTCACCACGTCGTGGATGGTCACGATGTTCTCGTGGGCGAACTTGCCCGCGATCTTCGCCTCGTGGCGGAAGTCCTCGACGACCTGGCGGAGCTGTTCCGTGCCCAGCGTCTCGACGTGCGCGAGCTTCACGGCGACGTCGCGATCGAGGGCGGGGTCGTGGCAGCGATAGACCGTCCCGGACGCGCCTTCACCGACCTTGCGATCGATCTCGTAGCGTCCGATGGCGGAGCGGGCCGGGCCGAGCCGGGCGGCGGGCGTATTCATCGTCGTCGTTCTCGTTGGTATGCGCGGATGATCAGTCATCGGCACCGCAGTCCGAGCGGCGCAGCGCGCCCCACCCCGGGCGCGCGAATCCGCTGGCGGGTCCGTCCGCGGGGACCGCAGCCGCCCCGGCCGGGTCTCGAGAGATTCGGAGACGGGAAGCGTGCCGCAAGGGCAAGAAGAAAGCTTCTTCTCCGAACTGTGGGGCGGATCCTCGGCACACCGCAGCGCGTATTTCCCCCTTGTCGCCCTCGCGCAGGCGAGGGCCCAGTCGTTCAGCCTCGGCGCCGAGGTCGAACCGCGGGCCCAGCGCAGAAGACGAGCGCGGTGCGGAACGGAGCGCTCGAAAGTCCGAGGTTCACTGCGCGTGCCGTGGGTCACCGCCTGGGCCCTCGCCTGCGCGAGGGCGACAAAGATCAGCCGAGGCGGAATGCGTCGGCTGACCCCGCGGTCTGGAGCAGAGCCAAAAGAAAGCCACCCGGAGGTGGCTTTCAGGAGGTCACGACGGGTGTCGGCTCAGACGCGGCGGCGGGTGATCGTCCCCATCGCGCCGAGCGCGGAGGCGAGCAGCCACACGGCGGCCGGCAGCGGCACCGGCGTCGAGAGGAAGCTGAACTTCAGCTCGTTCTGGGGCTGGGCCAGGATCGAACCGAAGCCCGGACCGTCGATCGACAGGGTCAGCGAAGCGTTCGTCACCGCGAACGTCACGAAGCTCGCGATCGGGGACTCCGCCGTGCCGCTGAAGTAGCCGCCGCTGAAGGTCGGGAGCGAGCTCGTGACGGTCTTCGCGAGCGCGCCGCCTGCGGCGACCGCCGGGCCGCCATCGAAGGAGACCATCGCGCTGCCCGAAGCCGATGTCGTCGCGCCGGAATATTCACCGAACACGAGGTTGCCGAGGAAGCTCGACGCCGGGCCGCTCAGCGTGTTGCCGGCCTTCGCCGTCACGGTGAAGCTCGGGAGTACGAACGTCTGGGTCGAACCGGCACCGCCGGCGACCCCGAGAGACGACGGGAGGTTCCAACCGAAACCGACGACGTTGCCGCCGGAAGAGAAGGAGAACGAGAGACCGCCGAGGATCGTCGAATCATCGTAGTCCAGAGTGAAAGTGCCGAGGTCGGCCGTCGCGGCGGAGGCGTTGGCGGCGACGCCGACGAGACCGGCGAGGCCCACGAAAAGATGTTTTACGTTCATGCGCTGTCCTTTTGAAAGTTGGGCGGTTCCGTATCCCGCAGCCGGCGGCCTGCCGGGGCCGGGACTATGTGCACTTGCGCAGCAATCCACGGGCCAATCCGGACGGGCGCCGTTAGTCCTTGGAAATGAGGGGCTTGGGCGACGGCCTCCGCAGGCCGGCGAGGAATTGTAAAAAATTCGAGAATCCGGCCCGCATTGCGGTGCCGGATCCGTCAGCGATTTTTACAGTTCAGGCGGGCGTCGAGGCCATGTCCGTGCGCCGCACGCGCAGCCGCTGGAACGCTTCGTAGAACGCCATGCCGCCGATCATCGCGATCACGAAGAGGACGGCCCTGGCCTGGCCGCTGCCGAGGGAGACGAAGGCCGGACCCGGGCAGAAGCCTGCGATGCCCCAGCCTGCGCCGAAGAGCGCACTGCCGAGTGCCGCGCGATGTTCGTAACGGCCGGGCGGCGGAAGATCCATCGTGGCGCCGAGCAGGCTCCGCGCCCGGCGGCGTGCCATGACGAAGGCGGGCAGCGCAACCAGGATCGCCCCGCTCATGACGAACGCGAGCGAGGGATCCCAGTGCCCCGCGACATCGAGGAAGCCGATCACTTTCGCCGGATTCGCCATGCCGGAGATGATCAGGCCGAGCCCGAACAGGAGCCCGCTCAGCAGGGCGGTGAACATGCGCATGGCTCAGCCTCCGAACACGTGGTGGATGAAGAACACGGTCAGAGCACCCGTCGTCATGAACGTCAGCGTCGCGAAGATCGAGCGCGTCGCGAGGCGCGAGATCCCGCACACACCGTGACCGCTCGTGCAGCCGCCGCCGAGGCGGGTGCCGAAGCCGACGAGGAGGCCTGCGACGACGAGCTCCGGTCCCACGGCATCGATGCGTACCGCGGGCAGCGTGCGCAGGATCGAATACGCGAACGGGGCGGCGACGAGGCCGACGAGGAAGGCACCCCGCCAGTTCACGTCGTCGCCGGGCGAGCGTTCCATGAGCCCGCCGATGATGCCGCTGATGCCGGCGATGCGGCCGTTGCACAGCACGAGCACGGCGGTGGCGAGGCCGATCAGCAGTCCGCCCGCGAAGGCGGAGCCCGGCGCAAACGAAGTCCAGTCGATCATCGTTCGAGTCCTCCCGGCAAGCGCAGTCAGCTTGATTTGTGGCGCCGCGACGCGGCGCTTCGGTCGGCATTCCGTCCGCGCCCCCCGGCGCGTGCGGGCCGTCAATCCCGAGCTCAGATGAAGAGACACCACACGGATCGTGTAGTGTCAGGAATACGGTAGCACGCGCGCTGACCGCCGCTCCAGGCGCCGGGCGCAGAGTTTGCAATTCCTTGCGAGGCCGCGACGGGCGGCGGATCATGCGCGCAATCGAGTCTCACGAGGATGTTCCCCATGGCCGGTGCGCCCCTCCGCGAACACGGTGTCGAATGGCAGACCGACGCCGGGATCGGGCGCATCGTGCTCGACCGTCCCGAACGCGCGAACGCGATCGATCGAGACAGCGCCGCGGGGCTCGCGCGCGCCATCTTCGAGGTTCTCGACGCCGCACCGCGCGTGATCGTCCTCGGCGCGCGCGGACCGATCTTCTGTGCCGGCGGCGACATCCGCGTCTTCGCCGGCGGCGGCGGGGATTTCGAGCACGTCATCCTCGATCCCCTGACGAACCTCCTGCCCGCCTACCGAAAGCTCGCCGAGGCGCCGTGTCCGGTCGTCTGTGTCGTGAACGGGCCGGTCGGCGGCGCCGGGCTCGGGCTCGCGCTGCTCGGCGATTTCGTGCTCGCGAGCACGACCCTGAAGCTGCGCACGGGCTATGCGGCGATCGGCCTCTCACCCGATGTCGGCGCCTCGTGGTATCTCGCACGGCGCGTCGGCGAGGTGCGGGCGCGCCAGTGGCTGATGCTGAGCGAGGCGATCGGCGCGCAGGCGTGTCTCGCCGCCGGCGCGGTCGATGCATTGCATGAGCCGGAGGCGCTGGACGCCGCGGCGGACGCGCTCGTCGCGCAGCTCCTCGCGCGCGCGCCGGCCTCGCTCGCGGCCGTGAAACGCCTCACCGCCGCCGACCATCGCGCGCTCGTCGAGCATCTCGAGCTCGAGCGCGAGCTGCTGCGTGCCTGTGCCAAGACCCTCGACGCGCGCGAAGGCGTACGGGCATTCGTCGAGAAACGCCCGCCGCGCTTCAGCGGGAAGTGACGCCTCAGCGCATGCCGCTCGGCGCCTTGTGCGTCGTGACGATCGGCGGGTGCACCTGGCCCGGTTTCGGCAGGAACATCGGCACTTCGCCCTTGTAGCGGACGTAGTCCGAGCCGAGCACCTGCGCGAGATCGCGCTCCTCGAAACGCACCGCGATCAACACGTAGACCGTCATGCCGGCCGAGAACAGGGCGTGGCCGAGCGTCATATCGGGCGTCGCCCAGAAGAGAATGAACATGCCCGTATAGAGCGGATGGCGCACGAGGCGGTAGAACCAGCGCACGACGAACTCGGGGTGCGAGTAAGTGCGGGCACGGAAGGCGAACCACACCTGCCGCAGCCCGAAGAGATCGAAGTGATCGACCATGAACGTCGAGGCGAGCGAGATGGCGAGGCCGGCGGCGAACAGCGCCCACAGCGCGATGCGCAGCTCCGGCGTCTCGACGTGCCAGACGACCTGCGGGATCGGCTGCCAGAGCCAGAACAGCACGATGAGCACGACGTTCGTCGCCATCACGTAGGTGCTGCGCTCGATCGCATGCGGCACGATGCGCGTCCACCATTGCTTGAAGCCGGGGCGCGCCATCGCGCTGTGCTGCAGCCCGAACAGCGCGATCAGCACGACGTCGATCGCGAGCGCCGTGACGAGGCCCGGGGCCTGGCCTGCGTCGACGCCTTTCGGCACGAGAAAATTCGCGACGAAGCCGACGAGGTAGAGAAAGACGCCGAAGAATACGCAGTACGCGAAGACGCCGTAGAGCAGCGTGAAGATTCTGTTCATCGATCCGACCCTCTCTCAGAGCGTGACGACTCGAGCGGAGATGCGAGCGGCCGGACGGTACTCCCCAAGGACCGTCGGGCTCCCGCACCGTGGAGCGCCCGCAGTATAGAAGCGGCCGCGCCGCTGCGCCATGGCGCGCTCAGCGCCGCGTCCGCGCCCTGGATTTCGCCGGACGCTTCGACCCCGCGCCCGCGGCTTCAGCGAGCGGCAGCTCGGTGCGGTAGACGACGGGCTTCAGCGCGAAGCTCGTCTGGATGTTGCCGATGCCCGGGATGCGCGTGAGCTTGTCGCCGAGGAAGCGCTCGTAGGACTCGAGGTCCGGGACCACGACGCGCAGCAGGTAATCCGAGGTCCCGGTCATGAGATAGCACTCCATGACCTCCGGACAGCTCGCGATGCGCGACTGGAACTGTTCGAGCGCCTCGCGCTCCTGGCTCCTCAGCGAGACATTGATGAAGGCGCTGATCGGCAGGCCCACGGCGACCGCGTCGAGGATCGCGACGTAGCGCTTCAGAATGCCGCTGTCCTCCAGCGCCTTCACCCGGCGCAGACACGGCGAGGGCGAGAGGCCGACCTTGCCCGCGAGCTCGAGGTTCGTGAGCCGGGCGTCGTTCTGCAGATAGTGCAGGATGCGGTAGTCGAGGCGGTCGAGCGGCGCGGTTGGCATGATTGACCTCAATCGTTCTCTGAACTTCCCAAAGATAGCGCAGATTGTGTCTCACGGGGCGATATCGGCACCTAATTGCCGCATCCGCCCGCTACACTTTCTCCGCCGGAATCCGGGGAGAACGAGCACGCCATGAACGAACGCAACGACGCCATCGAAGGACTCGAGCTCGAGGAGCGCGAGTGGGTCGAATCGCTCGACTATCTCAATGCAACCTACGGCGCGCAGGGCACGCACGAGCTGCTCCGCGTGCTGCTCGGCCATGCGACGAGCATCGGCGTGCCGCTCAACGAAGCCCCGCTCAACACCGCCTACGTGAACACGATCCCGCTGCTCGAGCAGCCGCCCTATCCCGGCGACATCGAGCTCGAGAAGCGCATCGAGAACCTGAACCGCTGGAACGCGATGGCGATGGTGCTGCAGGCGGCGGACGCCGGCCACGGCGTCGGCGGCCACATCGCGACTTTTTCTTCCGCGGCGACGCAGATGGAAGTCGGCTTCCAGCATTTCTTCCGCAAGAAGACCGCGGACTACGGTGGCGACATCGTGATCCCTCAGCCGCATGCGGCGCCCGGCGTCTATGCGCGCGCCTTCCTCGAAGGTCGCCTCAGTGAAGATCACTTGAAGAACTTCCGCCGCCAGCTCGCGCCGGGCGGCGGGCTGTCGTCGTACCCGCATCCGCGCGCGATGCCGGATTTCTGGGCCGTGCCCTGCGCCTCGATGGGCCTCTCGACGCCGACGGCGATCTACCAGGCGCGCTTCGCGAAGTATCTCGAGAACCGCGGCTTGAAGCCGCGCAACGGCGGCAAGGTGTGGTGCTTCATCGGCGACGGCGAAGCGGACGAGCCCGAAGTGCTCGGCACGATCTCCATCGCCGCGCGCGAGAAGCTCGACAATCTCATCCTCATCGTGAACTGCAATCTGCAGCGCCTCGACGGTCCCGTGCGCGGCAACGGCAAGATCATCCAGGAGTTGGAACGGCGCTTCCGCGGCGCCGACTGGAACGTCATCAAAGTGATCTGGGGCGGCGGCTGGGACGGGCTCCTCGCGCAGGACCACGCGGGGATACTCCGCAAGCGCATGGAGGACGCCGTCGACGGCGATTACCAGTACTACTCCGTCCTGCCGGGCGATCGCCAGCGCGAGCACTGGGTCGTGAACAACCCCGAGCTCGAGCGGCTCATGAATTCGCTGACCGACGAAGAGGTCCGCCTCATCAAGCGCGGCGGCCAGGATCCGAAGAAGATCTTCGCGGCCTACCATCGCGCGCTCGCCTCGAAGGACAAGCCGACCGTCATCCTCGTGAAGACCGTGAAAGGCGACGGGCTCGGCGCGGTGCAGGGCAAGAACACCGTGCACCAGAAGAAGAATCTCAAGCCCGAGGAGCGCGAGCGCTGCGCGCGCGACTACGGCATTCCGCTCGCGACGGATGCGGTGATGCGCGCGGAGTTCTACCGGCCGCCGGAGGACAGTCCCGAGATCCGGTACCTGAAAGCGCATCGCCAGGCGCTCGGCGGTTATCTCCCGGCGCGCGAAGTCGCGTGTCCGCGGCTCACGGCGCCGCCGCTCGAACGTTTCGCGGAATTCTTCCAGGGCTCGAACGAGCGCGCGGTGTCGACCACGGCGGCCGCCGTGCGCCTGCTCACGAAATTGCTGAAGGATCCGGACGTCGGCCGTTACGTCGTGCCGATCGTGCCGGACGAGGCGCGCACGTTCGGCATGGACGCGCTGTTCAAGGCGGCCGGCATCTATGCGCCGGAAGGGCAGAACTACACGCCCGTCGATGCAGGCTCGCTGCTGCCGTACAAGGAAGCGGTCGACGGCCAGATCCTGCAGGAAGGGATCTGCGAGACGGGCGCGATGGCGTCCTTCCTCGCCGCGGGCACGGCCTACGCGATGCATGGCATCCCGACGATCCCTTTCTACATCTTCTATTCGATCTTCGGCTTCCAACGCGTCGGCGACATGATCTGGGCCTGCGGCGACATGCTCGCCCGCGGCTTCCTGTTGGGCGGAACCGCGGGCCGCACGACGCTCAACGGTGAGGGCCTGCAGCACCAGGACGGCCATTCGCAGATCGTCGCGAACACCGTGCCGAACCTGAAGAGCTACGACCCCGCCTTCGCCTACGAGCTCGCGATCATCATCCGCGACGGCATCAAGCGCATGTACGAGGACGGCGAAGCGGTCTTCTACTACCTCACCGTCTACAACGAGAACTACGTCATGCCCGCGATGCCGGACGAGGATCCGACGGACGGCATCCTGCGCGGCATCTATCGTTTCCGGCGCGGTGCGACGAACGCGGGCAGCGCGCGGCGCGTGCACCTCCTTGCGAGCGGCAGTCTCATGCAGCAGGCGCTCGCCGCGGTGCCGCTGCTCGAGGCGCGCGGTTGCGCGGTCGACGTGTGGAGCGTGACGAGCTTCAACGAGCTTCAACGCGACGCGCTCGCCTGCGAGCGCTGGAACCGCCTGCATCCCGAAGCGGCGCCGCGCCGGCCGTATCTGCAACAAGCGCTCGTGGGCGAGGAGGGCGCGTTCGTCGCGGTCACCGATTACATGAAGATCTACGCCGGCGCGATTGCGCCCTGGGTGCCGGGCGAGTTCGTCGCCCTCGGCACGGACGGCTACGGCGTCAGCGAGACACGTGACGCGCTCAGGCGCTATTACGAGGTCGATCCTGCGCACATCGTGCTCGCGGCCTTGGACGGTCTCAAACGTCGGGGTGCGGCCACGGGCGCGGAGATGGCGGAAGTCATCCGCGAGTTCGGGATCGATGCGGACGCACCGGCAGCGGTGGAGCGCTGAGATGGGCACGCAAGGTCGAGAATTGAGGATCCCCGAGCTCGGCGAAGGCACGGTGGAAGGCACGGTCGTCGCGGTGCTCGTCGCGCCCGGTGCGACGGTGGAAGCGGGGCAGAGCCTGATCGAGGTCGAGACCGACAAGGTGACGATGGAAGTGCCGGCGGAGTGCGCGGGTCGGATCCTGGAGCTCACGATCGAAGTCGGCCAGACCGTCGCGCCCGGGCTGCGCTTCGCGAGCATCGATGCGACGGCCGAGGAGATCGCGCGCGCCGTGCCCGAGGCGGCCGCGAGCGGCGCCGCGGCGATCCCGGCATCGGTGGCGGAGACTGCGGTCCGCCGTCCGAACGAGCGCCTGGAGGCCGCGAATACCGCGGTTTTCGTCCCGGCGGCGGCGCCGCCGCGCATCCTGCCCGCGGGCCCCGCCGCGCGCCGCGAAGCGCGCGAGCTCGGCGTCGATCTCGGATCCGTGCAGGGCACGGGCCCGCGCCAGCGCATCAGCCGCGAGGACGTACGTCGTCACGTGCGTCGCGCACTCGCAAACGGCCCGGCCGCGCAGCCGGTGGTCGAGCCCCTGCCCGACCTCGCGGCTTTCGGACCCGTGCACAGCGAGCCGCTCGCGCGCATCGCGCAGACGACGGCGAAGAACATGGTCCGCTCCGCGACGCTCATCCCGCATGCCTGGGTGCAGGTCACGGCGGACGGGACGGCGCTCGACGCGGCGCGGCGCGATCTGCGTCGGGCGCAGGCCGACGGCGAGGCGCCATTGACCTTGAGCGTGCTCGTCGTGCGCGCGGTCGCGAAAGTGCTCGCCGCGCATCCGCGTATCAACGCAGCTTACGACGCGCAGAGCCAGTCACTGATCCTGCGCGACTACGTGAACGTCGGGCTCGCCGTCGCGACGCCGCGCGGCCTCGTCGTCCCGGTCGTGCGCGACCCGCTCGCAAAGGATTTGAAGGCGCTCGCTGCCGACGTCGACGAGCTCGTGCGCGGCGCGCGCGACCAGAAGCTGCCGCTGCGCGCCTACCAGGGCGCGGGCTTCACGATCTCGAACCTCGGCGGCCACGGCGTCGACAGTCTGCAGCCGATCGTGAACTGGCCCGAAGTCGCGATTCTCGGTGTCGGCGCGATCGTCGAGATGCCGCGCGTGATCGACGGACAGGTGGCGATCCGCCGCTGTCTCTCGCTCACCCTCGGCTTCGATCACCGCGTGATCAACGGCGCGGAGGCGGCGGGCTTCCTGGGTGCAGTGAAGGCGGAACTGGAGAATCCGTTGCGGCTCGCGATGTGAGCATCCGGATGTCGACGCTCGGGGACGTGCGATTCCCGCGCTGGTGCCGACGGGCATTGGGGTCAGGTTCGATTTCGCGGCCGACCCGGGCGATCCTGGCCCGGGCGCTTACCCGCGAATTCGGACGGGAAATGGGGTCAGGTTCGAATTCGCGACCGAGGCCGGTGACCCTGGCGCGGGCGGTCAGCCGCGAAATCGAACCTGACCCCATTTCCCTCTGCACGTCCTTCGTGGCGGCGGGGTTGCACGAACTTCAGGCCCGTCGGGCTTCCTTCGTCAGCACCGACCTACGTGCTACCCGCGACGCCGCCATCCCACGATCGCCATCAGCAGCGAATACACCGTGAACGTTCCCGGCGTCAGGCGTTGTTCGAGCGTCATCGCCGTGCCGCCGAGGAAGGCGAGCGCGTTCGCGGCCGTGTAGCCGAGCCAGATCCTCGCGGTCGGTCGATCGGGCTCGCGGGCGAGCGCGACGAGTCCGGGCAGACCGGCGATGCAGGCCGCGGCCGTCGCGGCGATGGTCGCAGTGCGCGCGCCGGACGCGTACCAGACCACGAGGCAGAGGCCGACCATCCCGAGCACCGTGGCCTCGAAGCGGCCCCACTGGAACTGGCGCTGCTTCACGAGCAGCGCGACGAGCGTGAGATCACCGACCATGAAGCCCGCGATCACCCAGTAGTTGCCGCGCTGCTCGACGAGGCTGCCGATCAGCACGAGATCGAGCGCCGCCCACAGGAGCCAGGTCACGCAGCTCTGCCCGGCGCCGCCTTCGCTGCGGATGCGGCGGAACATGGGCACGAAGAGCGCGAGCGCGAGGATCGTCGAGGCGGCGTTGAGGAGGGTGTGGTGGTTCATGGGCTGCGGAGACAGTTTACCCGGCGGGCCGGGTGAGGAGGCGCGTCGGGGACTATGTCGGGCTTGCCGAGTCAGCCCAACAGTCATGAAGTTTGTGCAGCGCCCGCAATCATGAAAGACGCGTAGAGGGAATTGGGGTCAGGTTCGATTTCGCGGCGAACGTTATGGTGCGTACCCGGGCGCTCGCCCGCGAATTCGAACCTGACCCCATTTCCCGTCGGCGCCGCCGCTCTTTCACGGCAACGGTCGTGAAGCGTGAGCATCACCCGCCATGCTGAATGATGCTGACGGTTGATTTTTCGGAGCGCGCGCCTCGCGGCACCGTCACCGGCTGCTGCTGCCACCACGACCCGCGCACCCGGGAATCCAGTCGGTGACCCACGGGTGAGGCCGTGACCCGCGGCATTCCAGAGAGCCGGGTCCGGGCCTCGGCGCTGCGATCCGACGCCTGACCCCGGGGCTGATCCGCTGCGCCGGGGCTCGACGAGTGGATGCTGCCTGCGCGGGAATGACGATGGAGCGAGGCGGGCGCTGCGTCGATACCGGGCCTCATTCATGGGAACCTGCCGGTCTCCCGCGCCGCTAGGGCTCCACCACCCTCCCGCACGCCTGCGGCGCCCCGCATCCACACCCCGCTGCCATCGCCGGCCGCGCGCGCAACCAGCGTCGCCGCCACTGCACGAGCCGGTAGAGGCCGAGGACGGCGAAGATCGCGGCGTAGATCGCAGGCTCCGTGACGTCTTTCTTCACCGACATCCAGAAGTGCATCGTGCCGAGGAAGGCGATGACGTAGACGAGCCGATGCAGCGTCGTCCAGCGGCGGCCGAGCTTGCGCATCATGTTCTGAGTCGACGTCACGGCGAGCGGGATCATGAGCACGAGGCCCGTCATGCCGATCATGATGTAGGGACGCTTCGCGAGATCGCGCAGCAGCTCGCCCCAGTCGAGCTGCACGTCGAGCAGCGCGTAGACGAGCCAGTGCAGCATGAGGTAGGCGAATGCCGCGAGGCCGAGCTTGCGGCGATGACGGGCGAGCCAGTGCAGCCCGGTGAGCTGACGGAGCGGCGTGACGGCGAGCGTCGCGACGAGGAAGCGCAGCGTCCAGTCGCCGAGGAAGTGCTCGCCCGCCTTGATCGGGTTCGAGCCGAAGTGGCGCGTGCCGAGCAGGAGATCGGAGCCTACGCCGTAAGCCGCGACGAGGCCCGGTACGCAGCACAGCGCGAGCAGCGCCCAGCCGAACCAGCGGGGTTCCCGGATGCTCATCTCAGAAGTTCTTGCGCAGATCCATGCCGGCATAGAGCGAGGCGACGCTCTCCGCATAGCCGTTGAACGGCAGCGTCGGACGCTTCGCGAATTCGCCGATGCGTCGCTCCTTGTGCTGGCTCCAGCGCGGGTGGTCGACCTCCGGATTCACGTTCGCGTAGAAGCCGTACTCGTCCGGCGCGGCGAGATTCCAGGCCGTGTCCGGCATCTTGTCGGTGAGCGTGATCCGATTGATCGCCTTGATGCCCTTGAAGCCGTACTTCCAGGGCACGACGAGACGGAGCGGCGCGCCGTTCTGGTTCGGCAGATCGCGGCCGTAGACGCCGGTCGCGAGCATGACGAGGGGGTGCATGGCCTCGTCGAGGCGCAGGCCCTCGGTATACGGCCATGTCAACACCGGCGCGCGCAGGCCGGGCATCGTGTCCGGCGCGAACACCGTCGTGAACATCACGTATTTCGCCTGGCCGGTCGGTGCCGCGCGCTTCAGCACGTCGGCGAGCGGGATGCCGCGCCACGGCACGACCATGGACCAGGCTTCGACGCAGCGATGGCGGTAGATGCGGTCCTCGAGCTTGGAGGGCTTCAGGAAATCCTCGAGCTGGTATCGCGCCGGCTTCTCGACCATCCCGTCGACGGTCACGGCCCAGGGCGTCGGTTTGTAGGCGCCGGAATTCGCGGCGGGATCGGTCTTCTCGAGTCCGAACTCGTAGAAGTTGTTGTAGTTCGTCACGTCCGCCCAGGGCGTCGGCCTGTCGTCCTTCTGCAGACCGAACGGCGTGCCCGTTGCCTTGGGATCGTCGTCGGCCGAGGCGCAGCCCGGCAGTGCGGCCGAGATCGCGAGCGCGCCGGCGGCGGCGAGGAAGCCGCGGCGATCGAAGTACAGCGACTCGGGCGTGATCGCCGAGGACGGCAGGTCGGACGGACGCTTGATCGACATGGGCTGCTCCCGGAGGCTGATACAGGATACGTGACTGGGCGCCGCGCGGATCGCTGCGGGCGTCCGGCGTGCTTTCGGTCAGACCGCGCGCCGCACGCCGGGGTTCATTTGTCCCACATGACGTAGGACTTCTTCCGCACCGCGCGCTTCAGCATGTCGACGAGCGGGAACGCGCGCTGACCGATGCCGACGCGCGGCTGGCCTTCCTCGTCCTCGCCGCCAGCGGTGTCCGCGGGGTGCGCCTGCGCGTGACGGGCGAGGCCCGCCTCGAGCTTCTCGAGCGCGGCCGGCACGTCCTCGGCGGCAATCGCGCCGGGCACCGTACCGCCGTGCCCCATGAGGCGGATGAGCTCGAGGGCGATGTCGCCGAACATGACGATCTCGGCGGTGTCTCTACTGCGGAACTTGACGAGCATGGAACCTCCTCGGCGGTCAGGCGATGTCGGCGAGCGTGCCGCCGGTCAGCGCCACGAGCGAGTGCGGGTCGAGTCTGAAAACCGCGTGCGGCGTGCCGGCCGCGGCCCAGATTTCCGCGTGCGCGAGGAGATCGCGATCGATCAGCGTCGGCAGCGCGACCGCGTGGCCGAGCGGCGGAATGCCGCCGATCGCGAAGCCCGTCCGCGCCCGCACGTATGCGGCATCGGCCTTCGCGATCGGCCGCGCGATGAGCGATTCGACCCGTCGCTCGTCGATGCGGTTCACGCCGCTCGCGACGACGAGCACCGGGCTGTCGTCGTCCGCCGACCGGAACACGATGGACTTCGCAATCTGCGCGATCGTGCAGCCCAGCGCCGCCGCGGCCTCGGCCGCGGTGCGCGCGCTCGTCGGCAACTCGATCACGGCGAAGGGCGCGCCGCGCGCGGCGAGCGCGGCCTGGATGCGCCGTGCACTGTCGTTCGTGAGTCCACTCATGCGCCTACTATCCGCCGTGCCGCGGCCGCGAAGCAAGCCGTCGCGCACCCGGCCGGGGCGCGGGCCGCGTGCGTCGCTCACCGCGGGGGAAGCGCCTGCATCTTTGCCGGCGGCGCGCGGTCATACTCTCCAGAAACCCCTCCGACGCACGCTATCGAATCAGCGGGCGCGCGACATCGGCGACCGCGATGCGTGACCGGCTGGCCCCGGTCCGGAGCGGGCTCCAGCGGCCCATAGCAATGGAGCGAGGACTATGAACGACTTCCCCCGGGTGCGGCTCGCCGAAGCCACGCTCTCGCAGGTGCTCTACTGGTACATCTGGCCGTTCTGGATGTTCAAGGACGTCAATCGCGGCTCGACGATGGAACGCATCGCCGCTTATCGCTACAACCGCGATCGCCGCATGTTCCTGCCACCCTATCTCGTGAAGTGGTGTCTGATCTTCTGCGGCTTCGTCGGCGCGATCGCGCTGTTCGACACGCATGGTCAGCTCTATTCCGCCGGGGTGCTGCTCGCGAGCGGCGCCGGCCTGCTCGCGGCCTGGTCGCTCGTCGTGATGATGATGATCTCCGTGACCTGGTTGTGTCTCAGTTGCTGGGAGCATCCCGGCCAGCCGTGAACCCCGCGGCGGGCGCCCCGCGCCCGGGGACGCCCGCCACCGCTCATCCCGTCTGCTAGAATCCGGCCCGATCACCGTCACCACGGACGGCGCCGCCGTTCCCCAACCCAGGAAGAGTCATGGATCACCTGAGCCAGCAGCAGGCCGTCGACGAGGCCATTCAGTCCCGCCGTTCCGTGCGGGCCTTTCTCCCGACCGAAATTCCGCGCGCCCAGATCGAGGAGCTCCTCGCGATCGCCTCGCGTTCCGCCTCCGGCACGAACATCCAGCCCTGGCACGTCCACGTGCTGACGGGCGAGCGCAAGCGCCGGCTCTCGCAGCGCATCCTCGCCGCGTTCAACGATCCGGTGGAAGCGGAGAAGCACCAGGCCGAGTTTTCGATCTATCCCGAGACCTGGATTTCGCCCTACATCGATCGCCGCCGCAAAGTCGGCTGGGATCTCTACTCGCTGCTCGGCATCGGCAAGGGCGACCGCGAGCGCACGCATGCGCAGCACGCGAAGAACTTCGACTTCTTCGGCGCGCCGGTCGGTATGATCTTCACCATCCACCGTGTGCTCGGCTACGCGGCGTGGATCGACTACGGCATGTTCCTCGGCAATCTCATGACCGCCGCGCGCGGGCACGGTCTGCACACCTGCCCGCAGTTCGCGTTCGCGCAGTTCCACACCATCATCAACGACGAGCTCGCGCTCGGGCCGGACTTCAAGGTGCTGTGCGGCATGTCGCTCGGCTACGAGGATACGGGCGCGATCGAGAACACGCTGCGTTCCGAGCGCGCGCCGGTCGCGGAATGGGCGACGTTCCTCGATTGAACGGGCATCCGATCTGGGCCCGGACTTGGCATCGATCAAGTTCCGGGTACCAGCGCCCGACTACTCTGCGGCGCGACAGCCGGCCGCAACGTACGGCCGGCACTTCCGGATGATGAGGGAGGGGGGACTTCATGAGGGTCATCGATTTCTTCGACAAGGGCTGCGCGCTCGGTGAGGACGCGCCGCTGTTCGTGACGCTCGACGGCGTCGAGACGAGTTACGGCCGCATGCAGGAATGGTCGCGGCGCATCGCCGCGGCGATGGCCGCGGTCGGCGCGACCGCGCCGCACGTCGGCATCTGGGCACCGAACGATCCGCTCGCGTTCGCGCCCTGGGTCGGTGCGCTGCGCGCGGGCGGCTGCTGGGTGCCGATCAACTCGCGCAACCTGCCCGAGGTCAACATCGAATTCATGAACACGGCGGAGGTCGACTGGCTCTTCTATCACAGCCAGTTCGCCGATGTCGTGCCGCGTGTGAAGGCCGAAGCGCCGACGGTGAAGCACTTCGTCTGCCTCGATCGCGAGGACGGCGATCACCCCTCGCTCGCGCGCTTCTGCGCCGAGCACGGCACGGGCGCCGTGCCCGACGTGCCCGAGGATCGCGATCGCATCGTCGGCATCGTCTCGACGGGCGGCACGACCGCGCGCTCGAAAGGCGTCGTGCACACGAATCTGTGCTGGGAGACGATGATCGCCTCCGGCTGGCACGCGATGCCGGTCGAGGGCCGGCCCGTGCATCTCCTCGCCGCGCCGATGACGCACGCCGCGGGTATCCTCGCCTTCGTGCTCGCGCCGGGCGGCGCGAAGAACGTCATCCTCGACAAAGTCGATCCGCTGCTCCTCATGCAGGCGATCGACGAGTTTCGCGTCACGCACCTCTTCCTGCCGCCGACCGCGCTCTATTCCATGCTCGCGCATCCGGAAGTGCGGAACTTCGACTATTCCTCGCTGCGTTACCTGCTCGTCTCCGCCGCGCCCGTCTCGCCGGAGAAGTTCAAGGAGGCAGTCGAAGTATTCGGGCCGTGCGTCTGCCAGGTCTGGGCGCAGGCCGAGTCGCCGTTCTTCCTGACCTGGCTGCCGCCGTCTACCGTCGCCCGCGCGGCGCGCGACCCGGCGTACGCGCATCACCTGAAGAGCTGCGGCCGCGAGTTCATGCTCTCGCGCGTCGCGGTGCTCGACGACGACAACCGCGAGGTGCCGATCGGCGAGCGCGGCGAGCTGTGCATGCAGGGCAATCTGCGCATGCTCGAGTACTACGAGAATCCGGCAGCGACCGCGGAAATCCGCGACCCCGCGGGCTGGCAGCACACGGGCGATATCGGTTATCGCGACGCGGACGGCTACTTCTACATCGTCGATCGCAAGAAGGACATGATCGTCACCGGCGGCTTCAACGTCTTCAGCGCCGAGGTCGAAGCCGCGCTCAACGCCCATCCCGCGGTGCGCGACTGTGCGGTCTACGGCGTGCCGCACGAGAAGTGGGGCGAGGCCGTGCATGCCAGCGTCGAGTTGAAGGAAGGCGCGAGCGCGACCCTGGAGGAGCTGATGGCGTTCGCGCGCGAGCGGCTCGGCGGCACGAAGGCGCCGAAGTCCATCGACCTCATTCCTGCGCTGCCGCGCAGTCCCGTCGGCAAGATCCTGAAGCGCGTGCTGCGCGACAAGCACTGGGCAGGCCGCGACCGCGCGGTCGGTTGAACGGCGCGCCCCCCCGCGCTGATCCACGTCAAGGCCCGCCGCGCGGCGGGCCGACATCCTGATCCGTATTTCCTGCATCCCCGCATCGCGGTCATAGAAGCCGCGGGCACCACCACCGATTTTCGAGGAGAGTCCCATGAGAATCCTGACGAGCTATCAGCCGCCGCACGTCGAGCGTGCGGGCTTCGATCCCGATCTGAGCGGGGAGGAACGCACGCTCGTCGAGAACTGCCACCGCTTCGCGCGCGACGTGCTCCGTCCGCACGGCAAGGCGCTCGACCGTCTCGGCGCGGCGGAGGTGATCGCGAAGGACTCGCCGCTGTGGACGGTCTACGCCGAGTACCAGAAGCTCGGTCTCGATTTCGCCTCGCTCGACGAGCTCGAACCCGCGGTCGCGGCGCGCCTCGAGTCGCTGATCGTCGAGGAGCTCGCCTGGGGCGATGCGGGCCTCACGCTCTCGCTCGGTGTCGCGGGTTTCCCGTTGCTCGTCGCACAGGCGGCCGGCAACCAGGAGCTCGTCGATCTCGCGAAAGAGCGCATCGGCTGCTGGCCGGTCACCCAGCCGGATCACGGCAGCGACATGGTCGATTCCTACGGCGTCGAGCGCCATCCCGGCACGGTGCCCAAGCCCGGCAACGTCGTCGCGCGCTTCAGCGGCGGCGAGATCGTCATCAGGGGCCAGACCTCGGCCTGGGTCTCGAACGGCAGCATCGCGCAGATCGCCGTGCTGTGCTGTCCGGCGGATTACGGCCAGGGCGTCGTGCGCCCGGACGGTATCCGCAATTACGCCGTCGTGATCGTGCCGCTCGATCTCCAAGGCGTCTCGCGCGGCAAGCCGCTCGAGAAGCTCGGCCAGATCACGCTGCCGCAGGGCGAGATCTTCTTCGACGACGTGCGCGTGCCCAAGCGCTTCGCAATCTGCGAGGGAGAGAGCGGCGCGCCCGGCTTCCTGTCCGTGCTCTCGGTGGCGGGCGTGTTCATGTCCCAGACGTTCACGGGCCTCGCGCGCGCCGCGTTCGAGCACGCGCTCGCCTACGCCCACGAGCGCCGGCAGGGCGGGGCACCGCTCATCGAGCATCAGCTCGTGCGCTGGCGGCTGGGCGAGATGTACAAGCGGATCGAGGCGGCGCGCGCGATGACGCGTCGCGCCGCGCATTACCTGCGCGCCGCACCCGCGCCGCATCCGAACGTCTCCTCCATGAGCAAGGCCTTCGTCACCCAGACCGCGTTTGACATCGCGAACGAAGGGCTGCAGATGTTCGCGGGCAACGGGCTCACGAAGGAGTATCCGCTCGAGAAGCTCGTGCGCGACGCGCGCTCGGCGTTGATCGAGGACGGCGAGAACTATCTGCTGACGCTGCGGCTCGGCAGCGTGTTGTCCGACCTCTATAAGAAGGGTTGGGCGAACGACTGAGGCGCGTGGGCGGCGGTATCGGTGAAGACGCGATCGATGCGCCTCCTGCGTCGGCGCATCCTATGAAGCGGCGGCGCGCCGCACGCAGGTAGAATCGGCGCACCGATACACCCGCTTGCGGAGGCGCCATGCCCGGTTTCCAGATGCCGCCCGACGGCCTCGTCGTCATCGACACCGAGGTCCGGGAGGAATGGCTCGACTACAACGATCACATGAACGTCGCATACTACGTCGCGGCCTTCGACCTCGGCGTCGAAGCGGTGAAGCAGTGGTGCGGGATCACGGAAGCCTCGCGTGCCGCCGACGGGCTCTCGACCGTCGCGCTCGAGGCCCACATCACCTACCAGAACGAGGCGGCGCGCGGCGAGCGTCTGCGCATCGTGACGCGCGTGCTCGACTGCGACGCGAAGCGCCTCCACTGGGGGCAGGAGATGTGGCGGGATACCGTGCTGCTCTCGACGCAGGAGACCCTGTCGATCAGCTTCGACCTGAAAGCCCGGCGCAGCGCGCCTTTCGGGCCCGGGGTCGGTGCGCGATTCGCCGCGCTCCGCGATGCCCAGCGCACGCGGGGCATGCCCGGCTGGGTCGGCCGCAAGGTCGCGCTCGGCCAGGCGAAGCCCGTGACGTGACGCGTTGCCCGGCGGGCGCGCGCAGCGCATGATGGCGGCCTCCCTCGAAGCCCATCTCCTGAGGACCCCGCCATGAGTATCGTCGTGATCTTTCGTGCCCGTGCCGGTGATTTCGATCCCGAATACATGCCGACGGCACTGAAACTCCGTGACATCGCGCTCGCCGAGTTCGGCTGCGAGGAATTCGTCCACGCCACCACGCCGGACGGCGAGGAGATCGCGCTCTCGTACTGGCCGGACGAGGCGAGCATCAAGCGCTGGAAGGCCCACACCGAGCATCTCGCCGCGCAACGCGAGGGCCGCGCACGCTGGTACTCGAGCTATCGCGTGCAGGTCGCCGAGATCACGCGCGACTACGGCCACGGGGGGTGACCGCAGCGCCGTAGGTCCGTAGCGCCAGCGTAATCGATTGGCGCCAGCGTAATCGGACGTTCGTCGAATCGTTCACGCGAGCCGGACGGATCGAGCGTCCGATTACGCCTGCGGCTAATCAATGGACCTACGAAGCCTGTTCACGCGAGCGCTGCTCCGCGGCGGCGCTCGCGGTCCAGGTGTTCATCGCGGTCAAGGCGAAGCGGGCCGCGACGAGGCGGATCTGCTGCTTGACCATGAGCTCGAACGCCATGCGCACCACCTGAAGTCGAACGATCGGGTCGGCAATACAGCGGCGGATACCTTATCATCGCGAACAAACACGACCGGCCCGCGCGATCGCCGCGCCGCCATGCGGTGGACGCGCAGGTACTCGACGAGATCCCAGCAAGGAGGCGGAAACCGGCCACGAGTCGGACGGACATTGCGTGAAGCGAGATGGTGTGAACGACTCATACGATGCCGCCGGGGGCGGCACGTGGCCGACCCCGGACGCGCTGCATGCCGCCGTGTCTTCGACATTGGACGAAGGCGTGCAGCTCTGGGACATCGGCGGCCGCATGAGCTATGCGAACCGCGCGACGTTCCGGCAGCTCGGCGTGAGGCCGCTCGAACCGGCCGCGCTGCACGGCGCCCTGCGCGGTCTGCTGCTGGCCTCCAACGGTCGCGGCTTCGAGGACGGCCAGTTCCCGGTCCAGCGCGTGCTCGCCACGGGCCGGCCCTGTCCCGAAACGCTCGTGCAGGTCGCGCACGCCGGTGCGATGCGCTGGCTGCGCATGAACGCCCATCCCTTCGCCGCCGGCGGTTCGCGCGGCGCGGTGCTCACGACGACGGTGGAAGTCACGCGCTTCGTCGACGAGGCGCGCCGGCTCGAGCTCCAGGCCCATTACGATCCGCTGACCATGCTGCCGAATCGCGCGCTGCTCGGCGATCGCATGTCGCAGGGGCTCGCGCGGGCACGCCGCAACAACGAGATGCTCGCCGTGTGCGTCCTCGATCTCGACGGCTTCAAGCCGGTCAACGATACGCTCGGACACGACGCCGGCGATCGCCTGCTGCAGGAAATTGCACGCCGGCTGCGCGACTGCGTGCGCGGCGAGGACACGGTGTCGCGCCTCGGCGGCGACGAATTCGCGTTGCTCATCGGCGGCATCAAGTCGCTCGCGCAGGCGCAGCTCGTCTTGAACCGCCTGCTCGCGCTCGTCAGTCTGCCGGTCTCGATCGGCAATCAAATCGCCCAGGTCTCCGGCAGCCTCGGCGCGACGGTCTTCCCGATGGACGCGAGCGATCCGGATGCACTGCTCGCGCACGCGGACGAGGCCATGTATCGCGCGAAGGAGGGCGGCAAGAACCGCTTCCATTTGTTCGACATGGCGCTGGAATCGCGGATCGCCGTCAATCAGCGCACCGTGCAGCAGATGGAGACCGCGCTCGCCGCGGGCGAATTCGATCTGTACTACCAGCCGATCGTCGATTGCCACCGCGGCGTGGTCGTCGGCATGGAAGCGCTCGCGCGTTGGGAGCATCCGACGCTCGGGACGCGACTGCCGCACGAGTTCCTGCCCGTCATCGAACACGAGGAGCTCATCATCCGGCTCGGCGAATGGGCGGTCGAGCGCGCGCTCGCGCAGAACCGCCGCTGGCGCGACGCCGGCTTCGGGCTGCAGCTCGACGTGAACATCTCGCCGCTCCACGTCCTGCGCGGCGATCTCGAGAAGCTGCTCGCGCGTCTCGGCACCGAACATCCGCCGGAGGCGGTGCAGGCGCTGCGCTTCGAGATCGTCGCCTCGGCAACGGGCCATCAGCACACGCTCGGCCCGGCGATCGAGCGCTGCAGCCAGACGGGTGTGGGCTTCGTGCTCGACGAGTTCGGCAGCGGGCAGTCCTCGCTGCCGCACCTCATCGCGCTCGGCGCGGGCACGTTGAAGATCGGGCGCCGCTACGTCGGCGAGTTGTCGGGTGATCCGCGCAATCTCGCGATCGTGCGCGGCATCATCGGGCTCGGCGAGGCATTCCAGCGCCGCGTCGTCGCGGTCGGCGTCGAGTCGACGGAACACGTGATGATGCTGCTCGAGCTCGGCTGCGACGCGATCCAGGGCCATGCCATCGCGCCGCCGATGCGCGCGGACGACGTGCTGCCCTGGCTGCGCGCGTTCCAGCCGGATCCGCGCTGGGCGGCCGCGTCGAGCGGTTATCCGACGCGCGCGGATTTCGACCTCCTGGTGCAGCAGGTCACGCATCGCGACTGGTTCGCGCGCCTGCGCCGGCATCTCCGCGGCGAAGCGGTGACCGGTGAACCGCGGCCGCAGACGCACGGCGATTGTCCGTTCACGCGCTGGTGCGACGAGGCCGGCTGGCGCCGTTATCGCAACGCCCCCGAGTTCCAGACGTTCCTGACCGTCCATCGCGAGGTGCACGAAGTCGCGGAGCGTCTGCTCGACGCGCCGGGCGACGGCACGGCGCTCGGTGCGCTGGAGCGCGCGCACGAAGAACTGCTCGGCCGTCTGCACGCTTTCCGCATCTCGCTCGCGCGTCGCGAGCCGCTGCACCCCGCGCCCTGAGCGTCGCACCGGCGCGTGCTGGGCGCGCCCTGCGCGCGTCGCTAGAATGCCCGCGGTTCCCCCATTGCAAAGGAAGCGCCACGATGTCCCAGCCCGACTACGTCTTCGCACTCGATCTCGCCGAGGCCGACAACCTCAGCCAGGAGATGGCCGATTATCTCGCGTTCTACCAGGACAAGTTCGGATTCACGCCGAACGTCTTCAAGGCCTATGCCTGCGACGATCGCAAGATGCGCCCGTTCGTCGACATGTATCACGCCTTCATGCTCGAGGAGTCGAACCTGAGCGAGCTCGAGCGCGAGATGATCGCCGTCGCGGTCTCGTCCGTGAACCGCTGCTACTACTGCCTCGTCACGCACGGCGCGCGCGTGCGCGAGCTGTCGGGCGATCCCGTGCTCGGCGAATTGCTCGTCATCAACTATCGCGTCGCCGAGCTCTCGCCGCGCCACCGCGCGATGCTCGACTTCACGACGAAGGTCACCGAGGCGCCCCACCGCGTCGAGGAGCCGGACCGCGCCGCCCTGCGTGCCGCGGGCTTCAGCGATCGCGACATCTTCGACATGGCGAACGTGATCGGCTTCTTCAACATGACGAACCGCATCGTCTCCGCGACGGACATGATTCCGAACCTCGAGTATCACAAGATGGCGCGCTGAGCGCAGCGCGCCGGGGACATGGCCGCGCGGCCGGCCCTCATTCCGCAGTGCGGCATGAAAAAGGCGCCCGGCCGCGGCCGCGGGAAGGTACAATTCTGCCTGATTCAGTACCATCCACTGCGGGGAAGGGAGCGGCACGGCGCATGAACATCGCGAATTTTCTCGTCCGGGCCTCGCGCGTCGCGCCGGGGCGTCCTGCCGTCTACTGCGGCACGAGCCCGACCCATACGTTCGCGACGCTGGCGCAATCCTGCGCCGGGTTCGCCGGCGGCCTGCGCGAGGTCCTGAAGCTCGCGGCGGGCGAGCGTGTCGCACTCGTGATGAAGAACTGCCCGGCCTATGTCGAATGCATGTTCGGCTGCTGGCACGCGGGGCTGACCTGCGTGCCGGTGAACGCGAAGCTCCATGCCCGCGAGATCGCCTTCATCCTGCAGAACTCCGGGGCGCGGCTCGTGCTCGTCACGGCCGACCTCGCAAACACGGTCGGCGAAGCACTCGGCTTCGTCGAAGACCCCGAGCCCGTCGTGATCGAGGTCGGCAGCGCGGACTACCGCAAGCTCGCAGGCCATGCGCCCATTCCCATGCGCCATGCCGCCCCCGACGCGGTCGCCTGGCTGTTCTACACGAGCGGCACGACGGGCCGGCCGAAAGGCGCGAAGCTCACGCACCGCAATCTGACCGCGATGACGCTGAACTACTTCGTCGACGTCGACACCATAGCGCCCGGCGATTGCGCGCTGCATCCGGCGCCGATGTCGCACGGCTCCGGCATGTATCTCCTGCCGCACGTCCTCGGCTTCGGCGCGCAGGTCGTGCCGGAGAGCGGGCGCTTCGAGCCCGACGAGATCGCGACGCTGCTCGCCGCGCATCCCGGCGCGAGCTTCTTCGCCGCGCCGACCATGGTGAGCCGCCTCGTGTCTTCGGGCCGGCTCGGTCCCGCCGCGCTCGCGAACCTGAAATCGATCATCTACGGCGGCGGCCCGATGTACGTCGCGGACTGCAAGGCCGCGCTCGCCGCGTTCGGCCAGCGTCTCGTGCAGATCTACGGCCAGGGCGAATCGCCGATGACGATCACCGTGTTGCCGAAGCACATGCATCTCGACGACGGCGATCCGCGCTACGAGGCGCGTCTCGCTTCCGTCGGATATGCGCAGGCGCCGGTCGAAGTGCGGACCGTCAGCCCGACCGGCGAGCCGCTCGCCATCGGCGAGATCGGCGAAATCGTCGTCCGCGGCGATACCGTGATGGCGGGCTACTGGAACAATCCGCAGGCGACCGCCGACAGCCTGCGCGACGGCTGGCTGTGGACGGGCGACGTCGGCAGCTTCGACGAGGAAGGGCTGCTGACGCTCCGCGATCGTTCGAAGGACATGATCATCAGCGGCGGCACGAACATCTATCCGCGCGAAGTGGAGGAGGTGCTGCTGCGCCATCCCGCCGTCGCCGAAGTCGCGATCGTCGGCCGCGTGCATCCGGACTGGGGCGAAGAGCTCGTCGCGTTCGTCGCGACTGCGCCCGGCGCGAGCGTCACCCCCGAAGAGCTCGACGAGCTCTGCGTCACCTACATCGCGCGCTTCAAGCGCCCGAAGGTCTACCGTTTCATCGACGTCCTGCCGAAGAACCACTACGGCAAGGTGCTGAAGACCGAGCTCCGGCAGGTCGCGGTGCAGAACCGTGAGGCGGATCGCGTCCTCGCCGGCGGCGACTGAGTCCGCGCGCGGCGCATTGACGCGGCGCGCCGTTCGCCGCACCCTCCCCTGACGACCGGCGCGTCGCGCGCCGGTCGTGTCGCCCACGTCACCGCAACCGGAGGGAGTCGTCATGGCCGTAGTCGAATACGAAGTGCGCGGCAGCATCGCCGTCATCACGCTGAACCGTCCCGAAGCCCGCAACGCGATCAGCCCCGAGGTCGGCGTGCGTCTCGAGGAGGCCTGGCTCGCGGTGCGCGACGACCCGCTGGTGCGGGTCGCGATACTCACGGGTACCGGCAGCGCGTTCTGTGCGGGGGCCGATCTCGGTCAGCTCATTCCGCTGTACTCCGGCGCGCGCAAGCCGGAGAACGAATGGGATCGCCGCGTCGCCGGCGATCGCCATCTCGTGCGCCGCGCGCTGCTGCGCGATTTCGACCCCGAGAAGCCCGTCATCGCCGCCATCAACGGGCATGCGATCGCGGGCGGCATGGAGCTCGTGCAAGGTACCGATATCCGAGTCTCCGTACCGGGCGCGAAATTCGGCGTGCAGGAAGTGAAATGGGCGATCTTTCCCGCCGGCGGCTCGACGGTGCGCCTGCCGACGCAATTGCCGTTCGCCCGCGCGATGGAGCTCCTGCTGACCGGCGATCTGATCACCGCCGAGCAGGCGCTCGATCTCGGCTTCCTGAACTACGTCACCGGGGACGTGATGGGCAAGGCCATGGAGATTGCGACGAAGATCGCCGCGAACGGACCCATCGCCGTCAAGGCGATCCGCCGCTCGGCGCGCGAATGCCTCGGCAAGCCCGAGCGCGAGGCGCTCGCGCTCGAGAACGAGATCTCGACCCCCGTCTTCCAGACCGAGGATGCGCGCGAGGGACCGCGCGCGTTCATGGAGAAGCGCGCGCCCGTCTATCACGGGCGTTGATCAGGGCTTCGGACGCTTCTTCAGCACGCCGCTCACCGCGAGCGTGCCGGCGCAGACGAGCACGGTGCCGAGGATCTGGATCCCGGTTACCGGCTCGTCGAGCAGCAGATGGGCGAAGACGATCGTGCTGATGGGGCCTATCGCGCTGATGAGCGAGGCCTGGCTCGCGCCGATGCGGCGGATGCCGGCCGAGAGCATGAACGCGGGCAGGACCGTCGACACGAGCGCCATCACGGCCGCGTATTCGTAGACCTGCACCGGCAGGACGAGCGCGGCCAGCGGATGCCCGACGAGGAACTGCGCCATCACGACGACGCAGGACACGGTCATCGCATAGGCCGTGAACTGCACGACGCCGAGGCGGGTGATCATCTGCCCGCTGCCGATCAGATAGAGCGCATAAGTCAACGCGCTCGCCAGCACCCACAACGCCCCGGCGACGCCGTCCGGTCCCTTGAACGAGACGTCGTGCGCGCAGGCGAGCCCGATGCCGACGTAGCTCAGGACAAGCGCGCAGACGTCGGCGAGCGTGATCGGCCGGCGCAGAAAGGCGGCCGAGATCAGCAGCACGATCGTCGGATACGCGAAGAGAATGAGCCGCTCGAGTCCGGCCGAGACGTAGCGCAGGCCGATGAAATCGAGGTAGCTCGAGAGGTAGTAGCCGATGAAGCCGAGCACGCAGACCGTGAGGGCGTCGCGCGCGGTGAGCGGCACGCGCGTCTCCTGGCCTTTGACCCACAGCATCGCGGCGAGGAAGAACGGCAGCGAGAAGCCCATGCGCAACGCGAGCAGCGTGACGGTATCGACGCCGTAGGCATAGGCGAGCTTCACGAGCACCGCCTTCAGCGAGAAGCCGACCGCAGCCCAGAAGACGAGCAGCGTGCCGGTGACCGCCTGGGAGCGCAGTGCCGTGCTCATGGCGTGCGCCGCGCGCGCTGCGGGGAGGTTGGACTGAGGGGCACGGTCGGTCTCGTCGGCGGCGGGCGGTGCATCGGGCTCGGGGCCGCCACCTTAGCGGATTTCCGGGGGCCGTGCCGCCTGCCGCGCGGCGCGGGCGAGTGCGGTCCCGGTCGCAAGTCGGATTCCGGGCGCTCCCACCGCCACCGCCGGGCTGATGGAAAGGGCCGGCCCTCGACGCTCGGGAATATCCCTCGAGGAGGAATCATGGCCCCGAAGCTCACTCACGCGCTCGCCCTCGCCGCCCTCTGCGCCAGCGGCCCCACCGCCCACGCCGAATCGTTCTATGTGCTCGACAGCTATGCCGACTCGAACGGCGCCGGTCCGGATCTCGTTCCTGGCGGCGGCACGCTCGGCGGCGGGCTCTATGCGTTCGGGCAGAACCAGGGCCTGAATCTCGACTGGTCGGGCTTCGACCCGGCGGGATATACGATCGAGCTCGAATTTAGGGAAGCTCTGAATAAGTCCATCCTGGACTTTTCCGAGCACGGTCGGCAAGAAGCGTGGTTCTAACCGACCTTACGTGAACAATGGCTTACGCCACTGTTCACGGCGGCACGTCCATGTGCCGTAGAAAGCTCTGAACTTGTTCAGAGCTTCCTTAGTTTCGACGACGCGAACGCGAGCTCCGGCTGGCGGAAGATCATCGACTTCAAACACCAGACCGCCGACAAAGGTCTGTATGCCTATCAGGGTTCGCTGCAGTTCGTGGAGAACGCGGGCTGGAATTTCATCAACCCGACCATCGTCACCATCCCGGGCCAGCCGCTCACGTTCGAAGGGGCCCGTGTCGTCGACCTCGTCGTCACGCGCAACGCGGCGACGGATCGATTCACGGCCTGGATCGACGGGTCCTGCAGTTCTCCTTCGTCGACTCGGCGCACGAGGGCGTGTTCGATGCCTTTCCGGGCACGGCCTCGCCGAACGCGCGCACCGACTTCTTCATCGACGACTCCGTGACCGGCAAGGGCGAGGCCTCCGCCGGACGCGCGGACTTCGTGCGCGTCTCCGCCGTGCCGCTGCCGGCCGCCGCGCCGCTCATGCTCGGCGCGCTCGCTGTCCTGCGCCGCCGCGCCGGCTGACTGCGGGCACCGTACCGCGCGCCTTCGCCGGGGCGCGCGGGGTCTTCTTCGCGACCGGCCGCCCGGCCGGCGCGACCTGCGTACGCAATTCCTCCAGCACCGCTTTCATGCGGAGCGCGCCGAACAATTCCAGCATTACCGCCAGCGCATGCTGAACCATGTCGGCGGCCGGCCCCTCCGCGAGCCGGCCGGAGACGATCGCCAGGAAGTTGTGGATCTCGGAATGCGCGAGGCCGCGGGCGGCCGCGACGTAGATCCCGACGAGCTCCGGCACGAAGCCGAGCGCCTCGGTGAAGCCGCCGGCGCGCATGTCGCCCCACAGCCCGACGATCTGTGCATCCGCACGGCTCAGCACGCGCTCGCCGCCGCGCCGCCGCAGCGTGATCGCTCCGGCCCGCTCGAGGGCCCGGGCATCGGCGGCGGCCTGCGGATTGCGCCGGGCGATCGCGGAAAGCGGCACGAGCGCGTCGTCGACGTCGAGCTTCGCCGCGACGAGGCGGTCGAGATGGGCGAGCGAGCCCGCGCCCTGCGGCATTGCGGCGGCGTCGCCCTCGAGCACCCGCTTGATCTGCGCGAGCGGCAGCCGGTAATCGCGCTGCAGGCGCTGGACCGCCTGGATGGCGGCCACATGAGCCTCGCCGTAGTCCGCGACGTTCGGTTTCGGACGCGCCGGCTCCGGCAGCAGGCCCACCCGCAGGTAGACGCGGATCGTCTCCCGGTTCACACCGGTCCGTGCTTCGAGTTCTCGCATTTTCATGGGTCGTCAGGGAATCGCTTCCATCCGTCGTCGGACACCGATTCCGCGGTGCGGCATGGCATTCGCGAAATCACGTATACCCCATACGCGAAAAATGCGTATAAGCTATACGCACTATAACACGGGTCGCCGTGCTCAGCCGGCGGCTTCAACGAGAGGTGGCAAGGATGAACGTTCCCAGGATTCCGACCGAATTGATCGCGCCGGCATTCAACCCCGCGAGCTTCCGCAACCGCGACGCGGTACACGATCTCTTCACCCGGCTGCGCCGCGAGTATCCGCTCGGCATCGCCGAGGTGCCGGGCTACGACCCGCACTGGATCGTCTCGAAGTATGCGGACCTGCGCGAAATCACCCGTCTCGACGAGCTGTTCCACGGCGGCGACCGCTCGAAGACCCTCATTTCCCAGGCCGGCGAAGCGCTCGTGAAGGAATACACCGGCGGCCAGTCGAACATCTTCCGCTCGCTCGTTCAGCTCGACCCGCCCGAGCACGGCTGGTATCGCGACGTCACGAAGGACGTCTTCATGCCCAAGTCGATCGAATCGCTCGAGCCGCAGATCCGGGCGACGGCGAAACGCCACGTCGAGCGCTTCCTCGCGCTCGGGCCCGAGGCCGATTTCGCGAAGGACCTCGCTTTCCTGTATCCGCTGGAAGTCGTGCTCGATCTGATCGGCGTGCCGAAGGAGGATCACGCGAAGATGCTGCGCCTCACGCAGTGGCTCTTCACCTATGCCGATCCCGATCTCAAGCGCCCGGGCTCGGATCTCGGCGACCCGCAGGAGATCACGCGCACCTGGCGCGAGGTGTTCGAGGAATTCAAGGAATACTACGACCCGGTCATCGCGGATCGCCGCAGCTGCCCGCGCGGCGACATCGCCTCGCTCATCGCGAACGGCAAGGTCAACGGCTGCCCGATGGAAGACCGCGCGATGATTTCCTACTTCGTCATCGCCTCGACCGCGGGCCACGACACGACCGCGGCGACCACCGGCAGCACCGCGTGGGTCCTCGCCGAGCAGCCCGCGCTCTTGAAGCGCCTGCAGGACGATCCCGCGCTCATGCCGCGCTTCGTCGAGGAGTCGATCCGCTGGGCTTCGCCGGTGCAGGAGTTCGTGCGCTCGGCGGTCGAGGACTACGATCTGCGCGGTCACCGCATCAAGAAGGGCGACCTCATCTATCTCTCCTACATCTCCGCGAACCGCGACGAGGAGGTGTTCGAGGATCCGTTCACGTTCAAGCCCGATCGCTGGCCGAACCGCCACGTCGGCTTCGGCTACGGCGGCCACATCTGCCTCGGCCAGCACCTCGCGCGCTTCGAGATGCGCCTCCTCTGGGAGGAGCTCATTCCGCACTTGAAGACCTTCGGGATCGCCGGTCCCGGACGCTGGGCGGAATCGGAGTTCGTCTGCGGTCCGAAGTCCATCCCGGTCCGTTTCACGGTCAAATGAGCGAAGGCGCCAACGCAAGGAGCGAACGATGAGCAAACCCGGCTATCGCAAATGGCAGTGCACGACCTGCGCCGAGATCTACGACGAAGCGCTCGGCGACGCAGAGGCCGGCATCGCCCCCGGCACGCGTTTCGAGGATCTCCTGGACGACTGGCTCTGCCCGATGTGCGGCGCGACGAAGGATGCGTTCGTGTTGTACGTGTAGGGAAGGAACGGGAAAGGGTCCGATGCAGGTGGATGACTCGAAGGGGTCAGATGCGGGTGGATAACTCGAAGGGGTCAGATGCGGGTGGATAACTCGAAGGGGTCAGATGCGGGTGGATGACTCGAAGGGGTCAGATGCGGGTGGATGACTCGAAGGGGTCAGATGCGGGTGGGTAACTCGCGCAGCGAGTTATCCACGCGGGTCTGACCCCGGCTTCAAGTCTGACCCCGGCTTCAAGTCTGACCCCGGCTTCAAGTCTGACCCCGGCTTCAGGTCTGACCCCGGCTTCAGGTCCGACCCCGGCTTCCGGGAGGCCGGAACGAAGGAGCGGGCTTCGTCCGCTTACGCCGGCGGCTGATTCGACCCGCGAGGAAGTCTCCTCACCGCGGAAACCGCCGCCGGTCCACCTTCGCCTCGCCGATCTGCCGGACCTGGCCGCGTTCGTCGATTTCCTCGAGCCGCACCGGAAAGCCCCACAAGGAAGCGACGTGGCGGAGCATCTCCTCGCGCGTCTCATGGAGCGCGCGGCGGTCGTGCTGGAAGTGCCGGAGGACGAGTGAGCGGTCGCCGCGCTGGTCGACGTTCCAGACCTGGAGGTTCGGTTCCATCTTGCTCAGGTTGTAGTGGTCGGAGAGCGTGCTGCGCAGCTCCGCGTAGCCCTGATCGTCGTGGATGGAGCTTATCTTCAGGCGCTCGCGGTTGTCGTCGTCGACGAGCGCGAAGAGCCGGAAGTCGCGCATGACCTTCGGAGAGAGATACTGCGCGACGAAGCTCTCGTCCTTGAAGTTGCGCATCGCGAAATCCATCGTCTCGCGCCAGTCGCTGCCCGCGATGTCCGGGAACCAGGCGCGGTCCTCGGCCGTGGGCTGCTCGCAGATGCGCCGGATGTCCATCCACATCGCGAAGCCCAGCGCATAGGGATTGATCCCGTTGTAATGCGGATGATCGTAGCCCGGCTGCGCGATCACGTTCGTATGCGACTGCAGGAACTCGAGCATGAAGCCGTCCGTGAGCAGGCGCTCGTCGTAGAGGTGATTCAGGAGCGTGTAATGCCAGAAGCAGGCCCAGCCCTCGTTCATGAGCTGGGTCTGGCGCTGCGGGTAGAAGTACTGCGCGACCTTGCGCACGATGCGCACCACTTCGCGCTGCCAGGGTTCGAGCAGCGGCGCGTTCTTCTCGATGAAGTACAGCAGGTTCTCCTGAGGTTCGGCCGGGAAGCGCTTCTCGGCCGGGGCCGCCTCCCGCTGCTGGCGCGGCGGCAGCGTGCGCCACAGCTCGTTGACCTGCGTCTGCAAGTATTCCTCGCGCTCGCGCTGTCTTTCCTTCTCCTTCAGCAGCGAGAGCTTCGGCGGGCGCTTGTAGCGATCGACGCCGACGCTCATCAGCGCGTGGCAGGCGTCGAGCAGGCGTTCCACCTCGTGCTCGCCGTGGCGCTCCTCGCACATCGCGATGAAGTCGCGGGCGAAGACGAGGTAATCGATGATCGCCTCCGCCGAGGTCCAGGTCCGGAACAGATAATTGCCCTTGAAGAACGAGTTGTGGCCGTAGGCCGCGTGCGCGATGACGAGCGCCTGCATCGTCGTCGTGTTCTCCTCCATGAGATACGAGATGCAGGGGTTGGAGTTGATCACGATCTCGTAGGCGAGGCCCATCTGCCCGCGCCGATAGCGCCGTTCGTTGCTCAGGAAGTGCTTGCCGAACGACCAGTGGTGATAGAACACCGGCATGCCGATAGAGGCGTAGGCGTCCATCATCTGCTCGGCGGTGATGATCTCGATCTGCCGCGGATAGCAGTCGAGCCCATAGTGCGCCGCGACGCGGCCGATCTCGGCGTCGTAGCGCTCGATGAACTCGAACGTCCACTCGGCATCGGCGGGCAGCGCTTCCGCCGCCCGGCCGTTCACGCGATCTTCTTGCGGAACAGCTCCCTGAACACCGGATAGATGTCCGGCAGGCTCCTGATCCTCTGCATCGCGAACCGATCCGGGTGCTGGTCCTGCACTTTCTGATATTCCCGCCATAGGTTTTGTGGCTCCGCGTTGGCGATTTCGATGTACGCAAAATACTGCACGAGGGGCACGATTTTCTCGCCGAGCAGCGCCCGGCAGCCCGGCGAGTCGTTTTCCCAGTTGTCCCCGTCGGAGGCCTGGGCGCCATAGATGTTCCAGACGCTCGTCGCATAGCGTTCCCGGATGATCTTGTGCATCAGTTCGAGCGCGCTCGAGACGACGGTGCCGCCGGTCTCGCGGGCGTGGAAGAAATTCTCCTCGTCCACTTCCACCGCCTGGGTGTGATGGCGGATGAAGACGATCTCGATGCGCTCGTAGGTGCGGGTGAGGAAGAGATACAGCAGCATGAAGAAGCGCTTCGCGATCTGCTTCTTCGGCTCGTCCATCGATCCCGAGACGTCCATCAGGCAGAACATCACGGCCTGCGTCGAGGGCACGGGGATCCTGATGCGGTTGTTGTAGCGCAGGTCGAACGTGTCGATGTACGGCAGCTTGTCGATGCGGGCGAGCAAGGCCTCGATGCGCCGCCGGAGCTCCGCCGCTTCCTCGCTGTCGCCGCGGCCCTCGTCCTCGATCTGCTCGAGCTCGGTCCGGAGCGCGCGCAGCGCTTTCGAATAGGGCGAGCCGACGGCGATGCGACGGCTGATCGCGCCGCGCAGCGAGCGGATGACGTTGATGTTCGTCGGGACGCCGGTCTGGGTATAGCCCGCCCGCACGCGCTTGAATTCATCGACACGCGCGAGCTGGGTCTTCACGAGATTCGGCAGGGCGAGATCGTCGAAGAAAATGTCGAGGAACTCCTCGCGCGAGAGCGTGAACGCGAAGTCGTCCATGCCTTCGCCCTCGTCGCTCGCCTGGCCCGCACCGCCGCCGCCACCGCCGCCCTTCGGCCGCTCGATCTCGTCGCCCGAGTGGAAGCGGTCGTTGCCCGGCAGCACCGTCGAGCGGCGCCCGCCGTGGCCGTGTTGGAAATGCGGCTCGGAGATGTCCTTCGGCGGGATGCCGACCTTCTCGCCGTTGTCGATGTCGGTGATGCCGCGGCGCTGGATCGCCTCACCGACGGCCTTGCGGATCTGGTTCTTGAACCGCTTGAGGAAGCGGCCGCGGTTCACCGCGCTCTTGTTCTTCGAGTCGTTCCTTCGGTCGATGATACGCAGCATGCTCGGCTCCGCGGGCCGGCGGCGGCGCGTGCCGCGCGCCGGGCCGCTCTGATCAGGACGACTTGCGCACGCGCAGGTACCACTCGGCGAGCAGGCGCACCTGCTTCTCCGTATAGCCCTTCGCCGTCATGCGGTTCAGGAAGTCCTCGTGCTTGCGCTGCTCGTCGGCGTTCGACTTCGCGTTGAACGAGATGACGGGCAGGAGCTCCTCGGTGTTCGAGAACATCTTCTTCTCGATCACCGCGCGCAGCTTTTCGTAGGACGTCCAGGCCGGATTGCGGCCGTCGTTCTTCGCCCGTGCGCGCAGCACGAAGTTCACGACCTCGTTGCGGAAGTCCTTCGGATTGCTGATGCCGGCGGGCTTCTCGATCTTCTCGAGCTCGTCGTTCAGCGCACCGCGATCGAGGATCTCGCCGGTATTCGGATCGCGGAACTCCTGATCCTGAATCCAGAAGTCGGCGTAGGTCACGTAGCGGTCGAAGATGTTCTGACCGTATTCCGAGTACGACTCGAGATAGGCCGTCTGGATCTCCTTGCCGATGAACTCCGCGTAGCGCGGCGCGAGATACTCCTTGATGTAGCCCATGTAGCGCGCCTCGACCTCGGGCGGGAACTGCTCCTGCTCGATCTGCTGCTCGAGGACGTACATGAGGTGCACCGGGTTCGCCGCGACCTCGCGGTGATCGAAGTTGAACACGCGCGAGAGGATCTTGAACGCGAAGCGCGTGGAGAGGCCCGTCATGCCCTCGTCGACGCCGCCGTAGTCGCGGTACTCCTGATAGGACTTCGCCTTCGGATCAGTGTCCTTGAGATTTTCGCCGTCGTAGACGCGCATCTTGGAATAGATGGACGAGTTCTCCGGCTCCTTCAGGCGCGAGAGGATCGCGAACTGGCCCATCATGCGCAGCGTGTCCGGCGCGCACGGCGCCTGCGAGAGCGAGGAGTTCGTGAGCAGCTTCTCGTAGATCCGCACTTCGTCGGACACGCGCAGACAATACGGCACCTTCACGATGTAGATGCGGTCGATGAACGCCTCGTTGTTGCGGTTGTTGCGGAACGACTGCCACTCGGCCTCGTTCGAGTGCGCGAGGATCATGCCCTCGAAGGGAATCGCGCCGAAGCCTTCGGTGCCCTTGTAGTTCGCTTCCTGCGTCGCGGTCAGCAGCGGATGCAGCACCTTGATCGGCGCCTTGAACATCTCGACGAACTCCAGCAGCCCGCGGTTCGCGAGGCACAGCCCGCCCGTGTAGCTGTAGGCGTCCGGATCGCTCTGCGAATACTCCTCGAGCTTGCGGATGTCGATCTTGCCGACGAGGGAGGAGATGTCCTGGTTGTTCTCGTCGCCGGGTTCGGTCTTCGAAACGGCGATCTGGTGGAGCTGGGAGGGGAAGAGCTTGACGACGCGGAACTTCGTGATGTCGCCGTTGAATTCGTGCAGCCGCTTCACGGCCCAGGGCGACATGATGGTGTTCAGATAACGTCTCGGGATGCCGTAGTCCTCCTCGAGCAGCGGGCCGTCCTCTTCCGGGTTGAAGAGGCCGAGCGGCGATTCGTGTACCGGCGAGCCCTTGATGGCGTAGAACGGCACTTTCTCGATCAGGGCTTTCAATTTCTCCGCGAGCGAGGACTTGCCGCCGCCGACCGGTCCGAGCAGATAGAGGATCTGCTTCTTCTCCTCGAGACCCTGCGCCGCGTGCCGCACGTAGGAGACGATGTTCTCGATCACCTCCTCCATGCCGTAGAAGTCGCGGAATGCCGGATAGATCTTGATGATCTTGTTCGCGAAGATGCGCGAGACGCGCGGATCGAGCCGGGTGTCGAGGAGCTCGGGCTCGCCGATCGCTTTCAACATGCGCTCGGCGACGGTCGCGTACGCGGAAGGATCCTTGCGGCAGAGATCGAGGTACTCCTGCACGGACATGTCGTCCTGCTGGGTCACCTCGTAACGGGTCTGGTAGCGTGCGAAGATGCTCATGGTCGATCTCTCCTTCAAGCGTAGGCGGTCAGGCCCCGGAAACTCACACCACGTATTGGATTGTCCGCGCGCCATTTAATTCGCAATACTTACACGTTCCTGCGATGCGAACCCGCGACAACGTTCAATTCAATAGTAGTTGCCTTTGTCGCGGTAGCAATTGCCGTGCCCGAGCAATGGCGCATGGTGCGCTGCATGCTCCGGGGTCACGGGACCTCGGAGAGATCACCCAAAAACGACCGGGTTGTTCCGCGTGCGCCCTAAAAGCGCGCGAGATCGAAGCGCTCAGACGAGCGCCGTGTGCGGCACGAGCGACTGCTGTGAAGGATTACCGGAACTCGCGCGGATGGCGACGCGCGACGTGCACGCGCATCGCGCTGCGTGCACGCGTCACGAACACCGGGAAGAATTACACAGTTGTTTGCGTTCGCAGCCGCGGGCCGCGAGTGCTGATGGCCTGTTCGCGCTCTGCAGGTCGATGCATGTGCACGTTTTACGGACGTTGCGCGATGCCGGGCGCGCGCAGCGACGCTCAGCGCGCAGCGTGGTCCAGGCGGAGCCTCATCTGGAAGTCGTCCTCCACGTCGCGGATCCTGACTTCGACGAGCCCGTCCGCACCGAGCAGGTAGCACTCCTCGATTTCCACCGCGCCGCCCGCGCGTGCGACGGGTGTCGTACGCAAGTCGCGTCCGCGCAACGTACGGTCGAACGGGAAGACGAGCTCGCCGAGCGGCTGCAGGTCACCCCGCGGCTCGCCGAGCGCGGGATCGATGCTGCTGCATTCCGCGAACCGGAAGTGCCCGATGTTGTGGGCGGGCCGGTAGCGGCGCGCGACGGTGTGCTGGCCGCTCGCCGGCAGCGGCGTGTCGGGCAGCACGATGGGATCGAAGCTCACGCGGCGGCCGTCGTCGAGCTCGCGGAAGACGCCGAAGCCGCGACCGTAGCGATCGCTGAGGGTCATGCCGGAATCGGGATCGGCGGCGATCGCGAGCCCGATGGCCGTCGACGCGGCGGGATAGGGCGAGCGGTGCACGCGCCGGCCGAAGCGCTCGCGCAGGATCCGCGGCACGAGCGGCAGGCCGCTGCCGCCGCCGACGAGGTAGAGGCCCGCGATCTCCGCCAGGCCGTCGGGTGCTTCCTCCGCGCCGTCGTCGAGTCGTGCGAGCACGGGCGCCATCGCCTCGAGCGTGCGCTCGACGAGCGGTGTCGCCGCCGCATAGAACGCGTCGACCGCGACGATCGTCTCGCCGAGCAGCGGCCCGAGATCGAGGCTGATGCGCCGCGACTGCGGGGTGAGCCGTTCCTTCGCGTCGCGGCAGGCGAGCAGCGCCGCGGCGCGAACCACGCCCGCGACTTCCTCGGCCGGAATCCTGAGCGCGGCGAGACCGAGCTCGAGCAGCAGCGCGTCGAAGTCGTCGCCGCCGAGGCGGTTCAGCCCCGCCGTCGCGAGCACGTCGTGCCGCCGGTCCGCGACCTCGACGAGCGAAGCGTCGAACGTGCCGCCGCCGAGGTCGTAGACGACGACGCGGCTGCGGCGCGAGGACAGCGTCGCCGGCTGTCTGTGCGTATATTCGAGGCCCGCGGCGGAGGGCTCGTTCAGGAGCGCGACGACCTCGAAGCCTGCGGCCTTGAACGCCTCGAGCGTGAGGAAGCGCTGGGCCGCGAACGCATGCGCGGGCACCGCGACCACGGCTTCGAGCTTGCGATCGCCGCGCTTGATCGGCAGGTTCGAATGCTCGCGCAGCGCCGTGGCGAGCGCGGCGAGGAACCCCGTTACCACGTCGAGCACGGGGTATTCCCGCCCGCCGAGCCCGATCGGGGTGTCGGGCAGCACGTCCGGACGGCCGAGCAGGCGCTTGAAGGAACGCAGGACGGGCGCACCGTCCGCGGCCGCGGCGAGGGCGTCGAAGCCATAGACGAGCCCGCGCGGACCGAGCGCGGCGAGCGAGGGGACATGCGCGCAGGCATCGCCCGCGGTGTCGGTGAAACTCACCACCGGATAGTTGCCGCGATCCACCGCGGCGACGAGCGTCCGGGTGGTGCCGAAATCGATCCCGAGGAGCATGGCCGGATTCTGGCCGCGGCCGGCGGGCGATTCAAGGCGCGCGTCCCGCGCGCGGAACCCTGCCGCTTTTTACGTTCCGTAACGGGTCGAAGCACCCGATCCGGGGCAGTCCGCCATCCCTAAGGGGGCGTTTTTGGCTTATATTTGCGCGCTCGCGTAACGTCGTCCTGTTCAAGGGGTGGATATGGTCCTGAACAACTTGCCCGGCGGGGTCGCCCTGACCGCGCCTCTGCATCCGCGTTTCGATGAAATCCTGACGGTCGAGGCGCTCGCCTTCGTCGCGAAACTGCACCGCGAATTCGAACCGCGCCGCCAGGCCCTGCTCGCCGAGCGCGTCGCGCGTCAGGCCCGGATCGACGCCGGCGAGAAGCTCGATCTACTGCCCCAGACGAAGCACGTCCGCGACGGCGACTGGAAGATCGCGCCGCTGCCGCCGGCGCTGGTGTGCCGCCGCGTCGAAATAACGGGCCCGGTCGAGCGCAAGATGATCATCAACGCGCTCAACTCCGGCGCGGATTCCTACATGGCCGACTTCGAGGATTCGAACAGCCCGAACTGGTTCAACCAGGTGCAGGGTCAGCTCAACCTCGGCGATGCCGTGCGCCGCACGATCGGCTACAGGAACGAGGCCGGCAAGGAATACACACTCGGCGGGAAAATCGCGACCCTGCAGGTCCGCCCGCGCGGCTGGCATCTCGACGAGAAGCACATGCTCGTCGACGGCCGGCGCGTCTCCGGCGGTATCTTCGATCTCGCGCTGTTCTGCTTCCACAACGCGAAGGAGCAGGTCGCGCGCGGCTTCGGCCCGTTCTTCTATCTGCCGAAGCTCGAATCGCATCTCGAGGCGCGCCTGTGGAACGACATCTTCTGCCGCGTGCAGGACGAGCTCGGCATTCCGCGCGGCACGATCAAGGCGACGGTGCTCATCGAGACGATCGTCGCGACGTTCGAGCTCGAGGAAATCCTCTGGGAGCTGCGCGAACATTCCGCGGGCTTCAACGCCGGTCGCTGGGACTACATGTTCTCGTGCATCAAGAAGTTCAAGCGCAATCGCGAGTTCTGTCTCGCGAACCGCAGCGCGCTGACGATGGAAGTGCCGTTCATGCGGTCCTACGCGCTGTCGGTCGTGCAGGCCTGCCACAAACGCGGCGCGCCGGCGATAGGCGGCATGAGCGCGCTCATTCCGATCAAGAACGATCCCGAAGGCAATGCGAAGGCGATGGAAGGCGTGCGCCGCGACAAGCGCCGCGACGCCGAGGACGGTTTCGACGGCGGCTGGGTCGCGCATCCGGGCCTGGTCTCGATCGCGATGGAGGAATTCGTGCGCGTGCTCGGGGATCGACCGAATCAGTGGGACAAGCAGATCGCGCAGCGCTTCGGTCCGGCGGACTGGTTGAACTTCCAGCCCGAGGGCCCGATCACCGAAGCGGGTCTGCGCGCGAACATCAACGTCGGCATCCACTATCTCGGAAGCTGGCTCGCCGGCAACGGCTGCGTGCCGATCCACAATCTCATGGAAGACGCGGCGACGGCCGAGATCAGCCGCTCGCAGGTCTGGCAATGGGTCGTGAGCCCGAAGGGCCGGCTCGACGACGGTCGCAAGGTCGATCCGGCGCTCGTCCGCAAGCTAATCGTCGAAGAGCTCGAGCTCGTGAAAGCCGAGGTCGCGAAGCAGGGCGAGGGCACCGAGACCTACGACCGCGCCGCCGTCATCTTCGAACAGATGTCGCTCGCGGAGAATTTCGCGGAGTTCCTGACGCTGCCGCTGTACGAAGCGATGGAGTGAGGCGCGGCGTCACGGCGGTTGCCGTGAAGGAGATGCGGCGAATCGGCGAGGCTGCCCGGGATTGTCGTCCCGGCGAAGGCCGGGACCCAGTCGGTAACCCCCGGCGATTGAATCGAACCGCGGGGTTTTCGGGGCACTTCGTTTCGTCACGACAATGCGAGGTTCGGCTTTAGCGCCGCGGTGAAATGACTGGGTCCCGGCCTTCGCCGGGACGACGGGCTCCCGGGGCCTCAGGTCTTTCACCGATTTCGGCGCCGCGTGGGGCTCGTTGCGTCGGGCTTGCTTCGCCTTACGGCTCGATTCCATATTCGCGACCAACACGGAGCTTCTCATGACGGCCGTTCTCGAAGGCATCCGCGTGCTCGACTTCGGGCGCTACATCGCAGGGCCGTTCTGCGCCTGCCTGCTCGGCGACATGGGCGCGGACGTCATCCGCGTCGAGCGCCTCGAAGGCAGTGAGGATCGCTTCATCGCGAGCGTGTGCGAATCCGGCGAAGGCGGCTCGTTCCTGCAGTTGAACCGCAACAAGCGCGGATTCACGCTCGATCCCATGAAGCCCGCCGGCCGCGAGGTCGTCGCGCGGCTCGCGGCGACCGCCGACGTCGTCGTCGCGAATCTGCCGGCGGCGACGCTGAAGCAGATGGGCATCGACTACGAGACGCTCTGCCGGAGCCGGCCCGACATCATCCTCACGCACTGTTCGGCGTTCGGGAACGACGGGCCGTACGCGGATCGCGTGGGCTTCGATCTCCTGGGGCAGGGCATGTCGGGCGCGAGCTATCTCGCCGGCGACGAAGACGGCCCGGCGCGCTCCCACATCAATTACGTCGATTTCAGTGCCGCGCTCTTCGCGGCTTACGGCACGCTCGCCGCGCTGATGGCGCGCGCGAAGACGGGCCGCGGACAGATCGTGGAAGCCTCGCTCTTCACCTCCGCGCTCGCGCTCGCGAACAACTTCCTCGTCGAGCAATCCGTGCTCGAGGTCAATCGCAAGCCGCACGGCAATCGCGGTCATCACGTCGCGCCGAACGACATCTTCCAGACGAAGGACGGCTGGATCTGCTCGATGGTCGTCGGCAATCCGCTGTTCGAACGCTGGGCGAAGCTCATGGGCGAGCCGCACTGGATCTCGGATCCGCGCTACGCGACCGATTCCGCGCGCGGCAATCACAGCAAGGACCTCAGTGATCGCATGGCGCGCTGGTGCGCCGAGCGCACGACGGAACAGGCGATCGCGGAGCTCGATCGCGCGCGCGTGCCGGCCGGTCCCGTCTACTCGCCCGCCGATGTGCTCGAGGATCCGCACGTGCAGGCGCGCGAGCTCTTCCGCTACGTCGAGTACCCCGGCGTGACGAAACCGGCGCCGATCATCGACACACCTGTCCGGCTTTCGGACACTCCCGGCTCGATCCGTCATCGCGCGCCGCTGCTCGGCGAACACACCGATGAGATTCTCGCCTCGCTCGGTTATTCTTCGGACGACATCGCACGATTGCGCGAACAGCGCGTCGTGTGACGCGACTCCGGATCGCGCGCCGCGTCCCAGCGCGACCGCATCCGGCACGATCCAATAGCGAGTCGTGACCGCGCCGCGCCGCCTCGGCCGGTCCCGACGAATCCGATTCGTTCGAGGTTGACCGATGGCATCCAATATCATCGACGGCGAGATCGTCTGGCGTCCGGGCGAGGAGCTCATCGCGGCGAGCGTCCTCGAGGAGTTTCTCGATCTGCACGGGCTCGCCGATTACGACGCGCTGCTCGCGCGCTCCAACGCCGATCCCGGCTGGTTCTGGGACGCGCTGATCAAGTTCTCCGATTTCCGCTTCTACACGCCGTACCACACGATACTCGACGCGTCGAAGGGCGCGGCGTTCGCGGACTGGTGCGTCGGCGGCACGACGAACATCGTGCTCAATTGCCTCGACAAGCGCATCGGCAGCCCGCTCGCCGAGCGCGAGGCGCTGGTCTGGGAATCCGAACAGGGCGAGATCGTGCGCTGGACGTACGCCGACGTGAACCTCGAGACCTGCAAGCTCGCCGAGGGCCTGCGTTCGCTCGGTCTCGGCCGCGGCGACGTCGTCGGTCTCTACATGCCGATGATCCCGCAGGCCATGGTCGCACTCCTCGCGGTCGCGAAGATCGGCGGCATCGTGCTGCCGATGTTCTCGGGCTTCGGTGCGCCCGCCGTCGCGTCGCGTCTCAACGATGCGGGCGCGGTCGCGGTGATCACGACCGACGGCACCTGGCGGCGCGGCAAGAAGGCGATGCTGAAGCCCGTCGTCGACGAGGCGGCGGCGCTCGTGCCGACGCTGAAGCACGTCGTCATCCACCCCCATCTCGGCGACGAAGTCGCCTGGGACGACGATCGCGATCACTGGTGGGACGTGTTGACGGACGATTACGGCAGCACGGACTCGCGCACCGAGGAAATGGACGCGATGGCGCCGTTCATGATCGTCTACACCTCGGGCACGAGCGGCAAGCCGAAGGGCACGGTGCACGTGCACGCCGGCTTCCCGGTGAAGAACGGCGCCTGCGATCTCGGGCTCTGCTTCGATCTCCGGCCGCAGGATCGTCTGCTCTTCTTCAGCGACATGGGCTGGGTCGTCGGGCCGATGCTCGCCTACGGCGCGCTGCTGCAGGGCGCGTGCGCGGTGCTCGCGGAGGGCACGCCGGACTTCCCGGACGAAGGACGGCTGTGGCGGCTCGTGCAGGATTTGAAGGTCACGCATCTCGGCATCGCGCCGACGATCATCCGCTCCTACATGCGCGTCGGCGGCGCGGGGGTCGACGATTACGATTTCTCGGCGATGCGCGTGACGATTTCGACGGGCGAGCCGTGGACGCCGGACGCCTGGGCATGGATGTTCGATCACGTGTGTCGCAAACGCGTGCCGATCCTGAACTACGTCGGCGGCACGGAGATCGGCGGGGGGATACTCTCGGGTACGGTCATGCACGCGCTGAAGCCGTGCTCGTTCGGGGCCTGCATGCCGGCCATGGGCGCGGACATCGTCGACGACCGCGGCGAGCCGGTCGGCCCGGGACTCGTCGGCGAGCTCGTGCTGCGGGTGCCGTCGATCGGTCTGACGCGCAGCCTCTGGAAGGACGATGCGCGCTACATCGACGGCTACTGGACGCGCTATCCGGGCCTGTGGCATCACGGCGACTGGGCGGCGATGGACCGCGACGGCTTCTGGTACGTGCTCGGGCGCTCCGACGACACGTTGAAGATCGCCGGCAAGCGCACCGGGCCTTCCGAGATCGAGACGCTGCTGATGGCGACGGGCAAGGTCGCCGAGACCGCGGTCATCGGCGTGCCGGACGAGGTGAAGGGCCAGGCGATCGTCTGCGTCTGCAGTCTCTTGCCGAACGTCCCCGACAATCCTGCCGTGCGCAAGGAGCTCTCGGACGCGCTCGTCGGCGGTCTCGGTCATCCCTTCAAGCCGAAGGCGATTCTGTTCGTGAACGATCTGCCGAAGACACGCAACATGAAAGTCATGCGCCGCGTCGTGAAGGCCGCCTATCTCGGCGAGTCGCCGGGCGACACCTCGTCGCTCGTCAATCCGGAAGCCGTGATCGCCGTGGCAGAAGCCGCCCGCGACCAGACCTGACTTATCCACCGGGGTCGGAGGGAGTTATTTCGGTGCGCGCGCTTTCGCGTGAAAGTCCCTCCGACCCCGGTGGATAACTGATGACTTGTCCACAGGGGTCGGAGGGAATTTTGTCGCTATGGGCGTGCCGCGTGAGGTATCCAGGGGGCTCGAAGAAAAGTCCCTCCGACCCCGGTGGATAACATGGCCCGCATCTACGCTTACGACGACACCGCCCAGTCGCTCTTCCGCCCTGCTGCCGGCAAGCGCTCCGCTGACTTCTTCGAGGATTGGACCCCCGCCGACAGTGCACGCATGCCGCTGCTGGCAGCCGAGCTCGCCCGGCTCGTCTATGCCGCCCCGGAGATCGTGCGCGAGGCGTTGCCGCGGGCGGGACTCGCGCTGCACACCTGGATCGGCGGCGACGGACTCGTCGCGCGGCTGAAGGCGTCGGGTACCGAGGGCTTCATCGCGACGGACGGCGCGGGTCACGCCTGGGTCGTCTTTCGTGGCACGGAGGCTTCGAAGCCCGAGGATCTGCTCGCGGATCTCATGACGGCACAGACGCCCTGGCCCGGCGGCGGCAACGTGCATCGCGGCTTCGCGACCGCCTACGGCCGCGTACGCGATCGGCTCCTCGCCGCCCTCGCCGCGACGGGTGCGCGCGAGATCTCGTTCACCGGCCACAGCCTCGGCGCGGCGCTCGCCACGCTCGCCGCTGTCGAGCGGGGCGCGGGCTCACGCCTCGTCACGTTCGGCTCGCCGCGCATCGGCGATACGGCATTCGCGGCGCACTGCAACGGCGTTTTCCACACGCGCGTCGTCGGCTGTTGCGATCTCGTCACGCGCGTGCCGCCGCCGGATTTCTCGCCGGCCGCGCTCGAGGCGCTGCTGACGCCGCTCTATCCTGGTGACGGCGCGGCCGTCGCGACGCTCGCGCAGGCTGCCGCGCTCGTCTCGACCACGCTGCTGCGCCCGCTCGCCGATCCGCGTTTCGTGCACGTCGGAAACCTCGCGTACGTCGATCGCGATGGCAGGACGTGTGATGCGTCCGACGAGGATGCGATACGCAGGGATCAGGAGACGGCACGCGCGGAGTACGCCGCCCGCCATCGCGCGAGCACGCCGCCGCGTTCGTTCGCGACATGGTTCACGAGCGGCTCGTTCGCGGAGTTCTTCGCGCAGTCCTGCGCCGTGCTCGCGAACGGCACGGTGCCGCTGCGCGACCTCGCGGATCACGCGCCGATCAATTACGTGGGGGCGATGGCGCGACGATCGGATGGGTAGGTCGCCGTGAAAGTGGTCCGGTGTCGACGCAGAGCCCGGCTCTCACCCGTCGTTCCCGCGCAGGCGGGAATCCACTCCTCGAGCCCGGCGCAGAGGCTCAGCCCCGGGGCCGGCTATCGGGCCGCAGCGCCGAGGCCCGGCCTCGGCACTCGGGAATGCCGGTTCACCGCCTCCGCCGTGGGTCACCAACTGGATTCCCGCCGGCGCGGGAATGACGGCGTGCGGGGACAGCGCGCGCCGGTGCCGCGACGGCGGGCTCTCCGGGTCCGCGATCGTCAGCATCTTCCATCGTTGCGGGTGACGCTCACGCTTCATGGCCGTTGGGCTGGCGCAGGAACGACGGCGCTTCGCAGTTCACCGGCTCGCCCGGAAGAGCGGATTCAGCGGCCCGAATGCCATTGTCGGCTTCCTTCGTCAGCCCGACCGACGAACTTTCAGCCCGCGAACGCCTTCCGCAACGCCGCCGCCGCATCGTCCAGCGCATTCAACGCGAGATCGATCCGCCCGCCCATGCGCGCGAAGCCGTGGAGCATGCCCGGATAGCAGCGGTAGTCCACCGCGACGCCGGCCCGGCGCAGCGTCTCGGCGTAGGCCGCGCCTTCGTCGCGCAGCGGATCGAATTCCGCGGTGAGGATGAACGCGGCCGGCAGCCCGCGATGATCGGACGCGCACTGCGGCGAGGCGAGCGGCTCGGTACGCGTCGCGCGATCCGGCAGATACCAATCCGCGAACTTTTCGATCGCCGCACGCGTCAGCAGATAGCCGCTCGCGAATTCCGTGAGCGAGGCGTTGTCGGCCGTCAAGTCGAGTGCGGGATAGATGAGGAGCTGCAGGCAGATCGCCGGGCCGCCCTCGTCGCGCAGCGCGAGCGCGGCGGCGGCCGCGAGATTGCCGCCCGCGGAATCGCCGCCGAGCGCGAGCCGCGTGCCGTCGATGCCGAGCTCGTGGCCCGTGGCGGCCACCCAGCACGCGGCCGCGACGGCATCCTCGAGCGCCGCCGGGTATTTGTGCTCGGGCGCGAGCCGGTAATCGACGGCGACGACGCAGGCGCCCGCGGCGTGCGCGAGATGCCGGCACAGATGATCATGCGTGTCGAGATCGCCGAGCACCCAGCCGCCGCCGTGATAGAAGACGAGCGCGGGCAGCAGGCCCTCGCCGCCGCTGCGCGGGCGATAGAGGCGCACCGGTATTTCGGAGAAGCGTCCCGGACAGCGGCGGTCCACGACGGCGGCGAGCTCGCCGGTCGGGTGCCAGTAGGAGGCGGTCGTGCCGCGGTAGGCGGCGCGCATCACACAGGGGTCGGTCTGATCGAGCGGCGAGCCGACCGAGGCGGCTGCGGCGAGGACGACCTCGCATTGCGGATCGAGCGGCATGGCGATTTCCCTGGGCTGTTTCGCCGCATTATGACCGAGCGGCGTGCGAACTGACACGCCGCGCTGCGGCATCGGGCATGTCGGACGCCGTGCCGCGCGGACCGGCGGCCGCGCGGCACGTGGCATAATGCGGCTCTAATTCCGGCGACAGAGGGGGCGGCATGCGATGTGAAGTCGTGGCGATTGGCACCGAGCTCCTGCTCGGGCAGATCACGGATACGAACTCGTCGTGGATCGGCGAGCAACTGGCGCAGGCCGGTATCGACTCGCACTATCAGGTCAAGGTCGGCGACAACCTCGAGCGCATCGTCGAGTGCATCGGGCGCGCGCTGTCGCGCAACGACGCGGTGATCTGCTGCGGCGGTCTCGGACCGACGCAGGACGACATCACGCGCGAGGCGATCGCAGAGGTCATGGGCGTGAAGCTCGTGCGCGACGACGAAATCGGGGAACGCATCCGCCGCATGTTCGAATCCCGCGGCCGCACGATGCCCGCGAACAACCTCCGCCAGGCCGAAGTGCCCGCGGGCGCGAGCCCGATCGCGCAGATGCCCGGCACTGCGCCCGGCCTCGTGTGTCCCGTCGGCGACAAGGTCATCTATGCCGTGCCGGGCGTGCCGAGCGAGATGCGCGAGATGGTGCTCGGCACGATTCTGCCCGATCTGCAGCGCCGCGCCGGCATGACGGCCGTCATCAAGAGCCGGACGCTGCGCACTTGGGGCCATTCCGAATCCGGCCTCGCCGAGATGCTCGCGCCGCGCATGGACGAGCTCGATCAGGGCGGCAAGGCGACACTCGCGTTCCTCGCGAGCGGCATCGAGGGCATCAAGGTCCGCATCACGGCGAAGGGCGAGAGCGAGGCGGCGACGAACGCGATCATCGCCGAGGAAGAGAAGATCATCCGCAGCATACTCGGCCACTGCGTGTTCGGCGTCGACGAAGAGACGATGGAGACGGTCGTGCTCGATCGTCTGAAGGAGAACGGCTGGACGCTCGCCGTCGCCGAGACGGATGCGACCGGCGGGCTCATCAGCATGCGCCTCTGTGCGAAATACCGGCACGCGGCAGGCGTCTTCCTCGGCGGCGTCGTGGTCAACGATCACGAGAGCCAGCAGCGCATCCTCGGCGTGAAGCCCGCGCCCTTCCCGAATCCGGCGACGACGGCCGAGCTCGCGGAGGCCGTGCGGCGCAAGTTCGGCGCCGAGGTCGGGCTCGCGACGACGGCCGTGGACGATTCCGTGCGCGCGCCCGGCATGCGACCCGGCACGGTCTTCATCGGGCTCGCGTTCGCCGACGATGCGCGCGCCGAGCGCATCCAGTTGCCGGGCGATCGCGAGCGCATCCGCGAGTTTTCGGTGATCAGCGGGCTGAACGTCCTGCGTCACCGCCTGTCCGGCCGCTGAAATCCACGGCGAAGGAGACCGCCATGCCCCATGCCGACGCCCGCATCCCTCAGCTCCTCGCGCGCTATTGCCATGCCGTCGATCGCGGCACGCCGGAGGACGTCGCCGCGCTGTTCGCCGACACCGCGGTGCTGCGCCCGCATTTCGACGGCCCTTACGAAGTGCACGGCCGCGAGGCGATCCGCGGCTGGTACGCGCACTACGACGCGCACTTCCGCGACGGCGTGCGGCATCTCAAGCACATGATCTCCTCCATCGCCTTCGAGGTCTCCGGCGCGCGCGCGGCCGCGCAGTGCTATTTCACGGTGAGCTTCGTGACGAAGGACAAGAACGAAGGCGCGATCGTCTTCGGTACGTACACGGACGTGCTGGCGTGCGTCGAGGGCCATTGGCTGTTCGCCGATCGCCTGATCGAGACGAGCTTCCTCGCGCCGGGGCTCACCGCCGTCGAGACGTTTCCGTCGCTCGGTTTTCCGGGCGCCGCGCACTGAGCTGATCGCGCCGCCATGACGCGCGGCGCGGGCTCGCGCGGTCTCGCGCGCGATCACCATGCCGCGCTCGGGCTCGCCCGCGACGCGCAGCGGGTCACGGCCGCGGAGTGCGAAGCGCGGTGTTCCGCGCGCAAGCTGCGAAGGCCACTACAATCGACACCGGAATGCGCAGCGACTCGCGCGAGCTCGCGTGAACGCACCGGCGCGATCGTGCGCGCCCCGCGGGCAGGCGATCGCGAAGCCTGCCTGCTCGAATTCGCGGGCGCCCGGGCGCCGAACATACGAGAAGCACGACTTGGGAGGTGAAACCATGACTGCGCGCCGCATCGGCAACGTGAACGTCGACATCGCGATAGAAATGCCCATCGACGACGGCTTTCCGCCGGAGATGCTCGTGCCGGATTTCGATCCGGCGGTCCTCGCCGCGAACCGCGATCTCCTGATCCCGTTCTGCATCAACGCGAACACGAACGGCTTCAAGCTCAGCATCCACACCTGGATCCTGAAGACGGAGCACCACACGATCCTCATCGATACCTGCAACGGCAATCACAAGGATCGTCCCGACTTCCCGCTCTCGCACCAGTTGAATCTGCCGTATCTCGAGAAGCTCGCCGCGGCCGGCGTGCGCCCAGAGGACGTCGACATGGTGCTCTGCACGCATCTGCACGTCGATCACTGCGGCTGGAATACGCGCCTCGACAACGGGCGCTGGGTGCCGACGTTCCCGAACGCGAAGTATCTCTTCTCGCGCAAGGAGTACGAGCAGTGGGATCCGAAGAACACCGACTATCCGAAGCAACCGTTCAACACGAACGTGTTCGACGATTCCGTGCTGCCCGTCGTCGAGGCCGGCCGCGCCGTGCTGCTCGAGGGTGCGCACGCGATCGACGACGAGCTCATGATCGAGCCGGCGCCGGGCCACACTTACGGTCAGGTCGTCCTGAAGGTGGATTCGCGCGGCGAGCGCGCGCTGTTCAGCGGCGACATGATGCATCACGCCGTGCAGATCCTCCGGCCGGAATGGAACAGCGGGTTCTGCGATCTCCCCGAGCTCGCGCGCGAGACGCGGCGCAAACTGCTCGAGCACTGCGTGGAGAAGAACGCGCTCCTGCTGCCGGCGCACTTCCCGCCGCCGCATGCGGTGCGCGTGAAGGCCGCGGGTGGGAATTTCACGTTCACGCCGGAATAGGACAGCCGGCCTCGGGATCCCCGCCGGGCCGGCGGGGGATGTCACAAAGTAGCCGCAGCTCATGCTCGCGCATGAGCTGCAACTACCGGCGTAGCGAGTGATCGTCACGCCTGGGGTGACGACGTATCGAACCTGGAGCGGGGTCCGTGGTCGGCTCGGGCTGACCGATGGTTAACGACTGCTTTACGCTTTCGTCGTCCAGGGTCGATTGGAGCCAGACAACTCGGATTCACGCCAGGTCGGTGGTTCGTCGACCTTGGCGAGCATTCTCCGCACCGTGCCGGCGGCGATATGTCGGCCCGTCGCGGCGCTTCCTATCGGCGGCGTCTGACGGGGGATACGCGCCTCGCGGTGGCGTGCCGCGACAGCAGCTTCGTATCGGCCCGGCGGCTGGCTCATGCCCGAAGCGCATTGCCGGGCAAGTAGCTCCGTGTAGCCAGCGGCGGACGCCTGACCCCCCACGAACACCGCCATGAACGAACGCTCGCGTCGACCTCGGCGATCGCCTCACCTTCCCCGTCCTCCCCGCGCAGCAGGCTGGGGATCCAGTCGATGACCCGCGGCGGAGGCAGCGAACCCCGGTGTCGCAGATCCGGGCAACGACAGCGTATCCCGGCGTACGACCCGGGGTTTGATCCTTCGCGCCGGGGCTCGACGACTGGATCCCCGCCTGCTGCGCGGGAATGACGGGGTGCGGGGGCTCTGAGGATCGTGCCGCGCTGCCTGGCGGCGACTGCAGCCTTCAGAAGTGGCAGCACCTCCCCGCCCTCGTCGGCCGACGAAGAAGGCCCCGCCCCCATGAACGTCCCGACACGCATCTCATCTCACCGATACCGCGCCTCCACCTCCCGATCCCGCGCGATCTGCGTCTCGAGCCGGTCGCCGTTCCCGAGCAGTTGATCCTTGTGGATGATCTCCTCGCCGTTGCCGCGCTTCAGGTAGCACCATTCGTAGGTGCGCGTGAGCACGATCGCGTCCGTCGGGCAGGCCTCTTCGCAGAAGCCGCAGTACACGCACTTGAAGAGATCGATGTCGTAGCGCGTCGTGCGCCGCGTGTCGTCGGCGCGGGGCGCCGTCTCGATCGTGATGCAGGCCGCCGGACAGGCGGCCTCGCAGAGCTGGCAGCCGATGCAGCGCTCTTCGCCGTTCGCGTAGCGGCGGAGCGCGTGCAGCCCGCGGAAACGCGGCGACTGCGGAATGCGCTCCTCCGGATATTGCACCGTCACCTTCGGGCCGAAGAAATGCAGCCCGGTGACGCGCATGGCCGCGAAGAATTCCGCGAGCGTGAGTCCCTTCAGGAAATTCGCGAGCGCGCCCACGGCGCGCTCACACTCTTCCCATGAGGATCAACACGAGCAGCACGACGACGACGAGGCCGAGGCCGCCGCTCGGGTAATAGCCCCAGCCGCTGCTGTAGGGCCAGACCGGGAAGGCGCCGACGAGTGCGATGACGAGAAGGATGAGCAGAATGGTCCCGAGGTTCATGGGCGATTCCTCGCGAGTGGGTGACGGGACACTTCAATTTGCATGCCAGCGCCGGACACCGGCGCATGCGGCCCCGCGCCTGCGCCGGCGGCCCGCACGGGAGGGAAACGTTACACCGCGTGTGTAATGCTTGCGCCGACGTTCACCCGCCGAGCCGCGCGATCGCGCGATCGAGCCGCCGTCCGGACTCTGCGTAATCGCGCCAGGCGCTGGAGCGCTTCAGCAGCGCCGGCACGCTCGCGATCGTGAACGCATGCGGATCGAGGCCGGGCTTCACCTGCCGCCAGGTGAGCGGCATCGACACCGTCGCGCCGGGCCGCGCGCGCGGCGACCAGGGCGCGACCGCCGTCGCCGTGCGATCGTTGCGCAGGTAATCGAGGAAGATGCGGCCCGCGCGCTTGCTCTTGGCCATGCTCACGACATAGCGCTCCGGCTCGTCCGCGGCGAGCGCGAGGCAGACCGCGCGCGCGAACGCCTTCGCCGTCGCCCAGTCGAGCGTGCGATCGGGTGCCGGCGCGAGCGGCGTGACGACGTGCAGCCCCTTGCCGCCCGTCGTCTTGCAGAACGGGACGAGGCCGAGCGCCGCGAGCCGCTCGCGCAGCGCGAGCGCGCCCTCGATCACGGCGTCGAACGGCACGTCCGGTCCCGGATCGAGATCGAAGACGAGCCGGCCCGGCACTTCGGGGGCACGCGGCTCGCAATTCCAGGGATGGAGCTCGACGGCGGCGATCTGGGCGAGCGCGACGAGCCCTTCCGGCCGATCGATCTGCAGATACGGTTTGCGATCGCCGCGCACGGTGACGAGCTCGATCAGGCTCGACGTCCCGCGCATCGCATGGCGCTGGAAGAACTGCTCGCCGTCGATGCCGTCCGGTGCGCGAACGAGCGAGCAGGGACGGCCCGCGACGTGCGCGAGGAGCTGCGGCGCGACCGCGGCGTAATAGTCGGCGAGCGCGCGCTTCGTGAACGCCGGTGTCGCGTCCGTCGCCGGCCACAGCACCTTCTCGCCGTGGGACAGCGGTACGGCGTCGCCCACCGGCCGCTTCAGGGGCGTGCGCGCCGGCGGCGCGGGACGCTCCGCCGTCACCTCGCGCGCGGGCTTGTCCTCGCGCAGTCCCTTGAATGCCGCCTGCCGCACCATGCCGTCGCCCGTCCAGCCGGCGAACTCGATCTCGGCGACGAGCACGGGCCGCGTCCAGTGCACGTTCGAATTCGCGCGCGGCGCGTTCGCGCCGGTGAACGGCGAGGATTTCGCGGCGGCTTTCGCGAGCCGCGGCAGCAGGCGTTCGAGCTTCGCGCCGGAGTAGCCCGTGCCCACGCGTCCGACGTACACGAACTGCGCGCCGCGATGCACGCCGACGAGCAGCGAGCGGAACGCGCCGCCCGTCGTCGCCCAGCCGCCGATCACGACTTCGTGGCCGGCGCGGCACTTCGCCTTCGTCCAGCTCGCCCCGCGCCCCGAGACGTAGGGCGCATCGCGACGCTTCGAGACGATGCCCTCGAGCGCGAGACGGCAGGCGGAGGCGAGCACGGCCTCACCGCCGCTCGCGAAATGCTCGACGTAACGCAGCACGTCGCCCCGGCCGCCTCCCGGCAGCAGCGCGGCGAGCCGCGCCTTGCGCGCTTCGAGGGCTTCGGCCCGCAGATCCGCGCCGCGTTCGTAGAGCAGATCGAAGGCGAAGAACACGAGCGCGTCCGTTCGCTCCTCGGACAACGCGGCCTGCAGCGCGGCGAAGTCCGGCGCGCCTTCCGCATCGAGCGCGACGATCTCGCCGTCGACGATCGCGTCCGGCAGCCGCGCGGCGCGGCGTGCGATCGCGGGGAAGCGCGCCGTCCAGTCGAGACCCTTGCGCGTGGACAGTCGGACCTCGCCATCGGCGACGCGCAACTGCATGCGGTAGCCGTCGAACTTGATCTCGTGCAGCCACCCGGCGCCCGCCGGCGGTCGATCGACGAGCTTGCAGAGTTGCGGGGGGACGAAATCGGGAAGCGGGGCGGCGCGTCGGCGCGGGCGCGCGTGCTGCGTCATGAACGGCGTCGGCGCGCGGCCGCGCCCGGCGGCGATCGCGGCCAGGGTGCGGCCCGAGGCGATCGAGGTGGCGGCGTCCGCGGCGGCGCCATCGCGCCGCGCGTACGCGTCATCGCGCTTGATGAGCAGCCAGTTCGTGCGCTTCGAGCGCGTCCGATCGTGTTTCAGCCGCACGAGCGTCCACGCCCCGGACAGGCGCTCGCCGGCGAGCACGAAATCGAGATGGCCCGCCGCGAGCGCCCGCGCCGGCGTGCGCCGACCAGTGCTCTCCCAGTAGCCGCGATCCCAGATCTGCACGGTGCCGCCGCCGTATTCGCCGGCCGGGATCGTGCCCTCGAAGTCGCCGTACTCGAGCGGATGATCCTCGACTTCGACCGCGAGCCGCTTGTCCGCGGGATCGAGCGAGGGCCCCTTCGTCACGGCCCAGGATTTGAAGACACCGTCGATCTCGAGCCGGAGATCGAAGTGCAGCCGGCGCGCCGCGTGCTTCTGCACGACGTAGCGCTTGCGCGCGGCGGCGCCGATCCGGCGCGTGCCGCCCGGCTCGCGCGTCTTCGCGAAGTCGCGCTTCTCACGGTATTCGCCGAGTTTCTTCTTCGCCGCCATGCCCGCCCCGTTGCGCTCGCGATTCACTGTGCTGGCGGCGCGTGCCGCGCGGATGCCGGTGCGCAGATCGCTCGGCCGTCGGAGGCGTCCTACACGGTGCGTGTGCACTGCGCATATGTGCCAGCGCCTTTGTAATTCGTGCGTAATTCGTGCGGCGCCCGGCGTGTCGCGCTGTTGCGGATTAGCGCCGCGCTGCGCGCCACACGGTGGCACGCGCCTTGCTCCCCCGTCCACGACGTTCAAGTTCGTGACCCGACGGTGATCGCATGAAGAGGGATCCGCTCGCGACCGTGATGATCGCGCTCGCACTGTGCCTCGCGGCCCTCGCGCTCGGCGGTGCGTTGAAACAGCGTGCGGCACTGCGCGTCGTGCCGGGTGCGCGCGATTCCGCGATCCCGGCGGGGCCGATGCGCACGCTGCACGCGGTGCCGCGTCTGCGCAGTGCGGCACGCGGCGCAACCATGCGCCCGGAGGAGGAGAGAGCCATGAATGCAGTGTTCGGTCTCGTCCCCGATGCGCGCGCCGCGGCGCGCACGGTCGTCGAGTTGAAATCCGCGGGCTTCGGCGCGGACGACGTGTGCGTGGTGTTCCCCGAAACCGCGGACGTCGCGGCACAGCCCACGCCGTCGCAGCCGGCGGCGCCCGCGCCGCTGCTCGTCGGCGCGACGCTCGCGGGGCCGCCACCCGCCGCCGGCCTCGCGGCCTTTGCGGCGCGCGGTCTCGCCGACGTGCTGGCGCACCTCGGCGTCGCGATCGACGCGGCGGCGCGGCTGCAGCAGCGCGTCGAGGACGGCGGGATTCTGATTTCGGTGCACGCGGAATCCGGGCGCGGCCTGGCGAGCGCGCGCGCCGTGCTCGCGGCTGCCGGGGCGCTCGACATCGGCGTCGCCGGCGCGCTCGCGGACTGATCACGCATCACATTGCGGCGCGAGCCGCGCGTGCGAGCTTCCAGCGTCCATGCCCCGGCGCTGGCGCATGTCGAGGACCATCCGGGGTGGAGATCCGCTCATGAAGCCATTGCGTTTGCTGCTGCCGATGCTCGTGCTCAGTGCCGGTGCGTTCGCCGCGCCACCGACCGGTCCCGACGTCGGCGCCCCCTATACCCCCGATCCCGGGCCGCACGCCGGCAACTGGGAAGGCGCGCTCACCGGCAGCGGGCTGTCGACGCACGAGTTCGACAACAACGGCTTCGGCATGACGGGCTCGCTCGGTTACTACTACACGAAGAACATCCTGTTCACGATGAAGCAGGGTCTGCAGCTCTCGGACACGCAGAACTCGAACACGCGCCTCGGCGGACGTACCGTCGTGCAGGGTGCATATCAATGGGATCTCGCGCGCTTCCAGCCGTACCTCGGGCTGAACGTGGGCGGCGTCTACGGCGCGGACATCGACGACGACGCGGTCGTGGGGCCCGAGGTCGGGCTCAAGTACTTCGTCAACGAGAGCACGTTCCTGTTCGGCAACGTCGGCTACGAAATGCGCGTCGGTCACTGCTGCACGGACGGCGTCGTGCCGTACTCGGTCGGCGTCGGCTTCGATTTCTGAGGAGCTCCCCATGACGACGAGAACCCGCATCGCACTCACGGCCGCCGCGCTCCTCGGCCTCGCCGGCGCCGCGGCCGCGCAGATGGCGCCCGAGAGCGGCGGCGCCGATCGCTACACGCAGGCGCTGTCGCGCGATTACGAGCAGCTCGCCGGAGTCGAGAAGGCCGAAGGCGATCACCGTGACGCGCTGACTTACGCCATGCGCGCGCGCGCCGCGGCGTCCGGTCATCCCTCGGCCCCGGACGAGGTGGCGCTGCGTCAGCCGTTCCTGAAGGACAAATACGTGCCTGAGCTCGGCCAGGCGCGCGACCGCCTCGTGCGTGGGCTCTCGGCGACGGCGCGCGAGCAGGTGCCGGACGCCGCGGCACGCGCACAGACCTCGTTCGACTGCTGGATCGAGCAGGCGGCCGAGGACATCCAGCCGGACGACATCGCCGCCTGCCGGGCCGCGTACCTGCACGCGATCACGGAAGTCGAGCGCGCGGGCTCGCAGGTCGCCGCGACGCCGGCCGCAGCGCCGCCTGCTGCCGCGCCGGCACCGGAGCAGCCGACGAACTATCTCGTCTTCTTCGACTGGGACAAGGCCGACATCACCCCCGCCGCGCGTGAAGTGCTGCAGACCTTCCGGACGGATCGCGGGCAGAGCGGCAAGCACAACGTGCTCGCGATCGGCCACACCGATACCTCGGGCAGCGCCCAGTACAACCTGGGACTCTCGCAGCGGCGCGCGAAAGCGGTCGAGCGCGCGCTCCAGAACATGGACGTGCCGGCGGCGGACATCACGACCGAGGCCCGCGGCGAGACCGAGCCCCTGGTGCCGACCGGTGACGGCGTGCGTGAGCCGCAGAACCGCCGCGTCGAGCTCATTCCGCGCTAGGCCGCGGCGTGCCCTTCGCGCCGGCGAAAGGCACGGCGGTGACCGCGCCGCCGCCGGCATGACGTTGGATCGCGCGGGCAGCGACGGGTGGCGGACACGCCGCGATGCGATGCGCGGCGGCGAGGCTGCTGTCGTCGAGCCGGCGTTCGAGCTCCGCGGCGTGTGCCGCTTCCAGGGCCGTGAACGCGGCCGCGCCCGCCGCGCAATACGCGGCGCGGTTCGCGCTGCTCGCGAGCGACTGTTCGTTCGCGAGCCGCGTGACGAAGCCGTCGAGCCGCGCCTCCGCGCCCTGCCCGTAGGCGCGCCGGAAGTACGCGCGCAGCGCAGCGCCCTGCCGGCGGAGCGCCGGGCGCAGCGCCGTGACGACGGCGTTGTAGCGCGGCTGTGCGCCGCAGGCGAGCGCGGTGACCACGAGCCGGGTCTGGAGCACGCGGGCGTTGAGCGCGCGGAGCTCGTCGGGACGGGCGCAGCGCTCGACCGCAGCGGCCATGGGCAGCGCAGCGCACAGCAGTGCCGTGAGCGCGTATCGGGCGAGTCTCATGGGCTGCGATCCGGAGAGGGAGACCGCGGCGATGATACGCGAGCCGGGCGCGCCGTGAAGCCCCGTGGCGATGCCCGACGGCGGGGCCGCGGCGCATGAACCGCACCGCACGTCGCGTGCTGCGCGCGCTGGGCATCGCGGTCTCGGCGCTGCTGCTGCTGCTCGTCGTCGGCGTCGTCTACGTCGTCTACGTCTTCGACTGGAACTCGGCGCGCACGCCGCTCGGGAATGCGGCTTCGCGCAGTGCAAACCGCAAGATCGCGATCAACGGCGACGTGCACGTCCAGCTCGGCTGGCCGCTCAGCCGGCTCGAGCTCGCGGGCGTCACCGTCGGCAACGTGCCCGGCGGCCGCGAGCCCGCGATGCTCGCGCTCGAGGACATCGACGCGACGATCCGCGTGCCGGCGCTGTTCCACGGCGCGCTCGAATTCGAGAAGCTCGTGCTCGCGCAGCCGCGGCTCGCGCTCGAGAAGCTCGCGAACGGCAAGTCGAACTGGGACTTCTCCGAGAACCCGGCGGGCGGGATCGCGAAATCCCCGCTCCCGGACACGCGCGACGAGTTCCCGGCGATCGACGAGCTCGTCATCCGCGACGGCCGCGTCACGTTCCACAACCACGGGACCGGCACGGAAATCTCGGTGCAGGCGGCGACCGGCGCCGGCGCCGCGGCCCGCACCGCCACGCCGATCCATTTCGAGGGCTCGGGCGTAGTGCAGGGTCGGAAGTTCACCTTCAAGATCGCCGGCGGCAGCGTCCGCGAGCTGCGCAGCACGAGGCAGCCGTATCCGCTGAACGCGAGCGTCGTCGCGGGCCCGACGCGGGCCGCGATCGACGGCACGATCGACGATCCCATCGCCATGAAAGGTTTCAAGCTCGGCCTCGAGCTCTCCGGGAACAACGCCGCGGATCTCTTCCCGCTGACCGGCATCGCGCTGCTTCCGACGCCGCCCTATGCGGTGAAGGGACGGCTCGGCTACGCGGACGAGGTATGGCGCTTCGAGCAGTTCAGCGGCCGGATGGGCGGCAGCGATCTCGCCGGGGATCTGAACTGGGACACACGCCCGAAGCGGCCGAAACTGACGGCGAAGTTCACGAGCAACACGCTCGATCTCGCGGATCTGCGCGGCTTCGTCGGCGGGCGTCCCGGCGCGCACGGTCTGCCGCAGCCGGAACCGGCGGAGGGCGGGGGACCGGACCGCGTCATTCCCGACGTGCCGCTCGACATCTCGCGCCTGCAGGCGATGGACGCGGACGTCGATCTGCGCGGCGTGCACGTGCAGGCGAACGCGCTCGCGATCGAGGATTTCCACGCGCATTTCACGCTCGTCGATCGCGCGCTCACCGTCGAGCCGCTGCGCTTCGGCAGTGGCAGCGGCAACGTCGCGATGCGTCTCGACGTCGACGCGCGCCGCGAGCCCGTGCGCATCGCGGCGGACGTGCACGTGAGCCGCGTGCCGCTGGCGAAGCTCACCGCGAAGGCCTCGGCGAAGATCGGCGAGAAGGATCTGACCCGCGGTCATCTCGGCGGCACCGCGGTGCTCTCCGGCACGGGCCGGAGCCTGCGCGAGATGCTCGCCAGCGCGAACGGCGACATCGGTCTCGGCATGGAGGGCGGGCGCGTGAGCGAGCTGATCGTGGAAATCATCGGGCTCGACGTCGCGGAGTCCGCCGGTTTCCTGATGACGGGCGACGAGCCGGTCGCCGTGCGCTGCCTCATCGCCGACTTCGGCGTCGAGAACGGCCGGATGGCGCCGCACGCGCTAGTCTTCGACACCACGGACACGATCGTGCACGGCGAAGGCGCGGTGGATCTCCGCGACGAGAAGATCGCGCTCGAGCTGAAGCCGAAGCCGAAGGACTTCAGCCCGTTCGTGCTGCGCGCGCCGCTGACGATCGGCGGCACGCTCGCGCATCCGAAATTCGGCGTCGCGAAGCGCGGCCTCGCGGCGCGCGGTGCGGCGGCCGCGGTGCTCGCGCTGATCGCCCCGCCTGCGGCGCTCGCCGCGTTCATCGAACCCGGGCTCGGCAAGGACAGCCAGTGCGGCGCGCTGCTCGACGAGATGGCGGCGCACGCAGCGGCGGCGGAGCAGAAGCGCCCGCCCGTGTCGAGACCGAGAGCGGCGACCCCGGTCCGGCCGCGTGGCGACTGAACGAGCGCGCCGATCGGGCACGCGTGTCGCGCCCACTGCCGCTGCGCTGCGCAGAGCCCCGACCGGGCTCCGGCGCAGCATCCCCACTACTTTGACGAAGAGGCTATTCCGATGTTCACACTGTCCCCGCTGCCCTATGCCCACGACGCGCTCGAACCCGTCCTGTCGCGCGAGACGCTCGAATACCACTACGACAAGCACCACAAGGGCTATGTCACGAAATTGAACGAGCTCGCCGCCGGGAAAGGCGTGACGGCCACGACGCTGGAAGAGCTCGTGATGAACGCGAGCGGCGCGATCTACGACAACGCCGCGCAGATCTGGAACCACGATTTCTACTGGGCGGGGCTGTGCGCGCCCGCCGACAAGCAGCCGACGGGCGCGCTCGCCGCGGCGCTGAGCGCGAAGTATGGTTCGTTCGAAGGCTTCAAGGACACCTTCGAAGCCGCGTCGATGGCGCTGTTCGGCTCGGGCTGGTCCTGGCTCGTCGTCGACGCCGGGGGTCGCCTCGAGATGTTCTGCGGCAGCAACGCCGACAACCCGCTGAAGCACGGCTCGACGCCGCTCCTCGGCTGCGACGTGTGGGAGCACGCGTACTACATCGACTACCGCAATCTCCGCACGGATTACCTGAAGGCGTTCTGGACGATCGTCGACTGGGATCGCGTCGCGGAGCGTTACGGGAAGGTCGTGAAGAAGTAGGCGGGGCGGGTCGGATGCGCGTGGGCGACGCGCGCGCCGCGCGAACGTCGGATTGCGCCTGCGGAACGTCCGATTACGCCTGCGGCTAATCGGACCTGCGCGTGGGTTGGTATTGGAGAGACCCCTCCGCTCCGGCGCTCCGGAAGCCGGGGTATGACGCGCATGGATAATTCGCGCGGCGAGACTCTACTGAAATGAATCGCGGCATGGCGCGAGTTACCCACACGCGTCAGACCCCGGCACCACACGCCTCAGACCCCGGCCCGCACCACTTCGTGGACGAACTGCAACTTCGCGATCGCCGGGGCGGGCAGGACGAAGGGATACATGTCCGGCTGGCCCATCGAGCGGTTCAAGGCGTTGACCGCGACCGTGACCGGCATCCACGCGGCGACGATGCGCGCGAAATCGCGGTCGCGGGTTTCCGGCAATTCGTCCGCATCCGCGACGCTGAGGCCGTAGGCCCGCGCCGTCTCGAGCGTGTCGCGAATGTGGAGATAATGCGCCCACGTCTCGGCCCAGTCCTCGTGCGGATGGGCGCTCGCGTAGGCCGAGACGTGGTGCGCGGTCCACTCCGCGGGCGCGCCTGCGGCGTAATGGCGCGCGAGCGCCGCGGCGTAGTCCGCGCTCTCGTCGCCGAAGTGCGCGCGGAACGGCGCGTGCCAGCGCGTGCCGTCGACGAGCGTCGCGAAATAGTAGTGGCCGGCTTCGTGGCGCAGGTGGCCGAGCAGGGTGCGATACGTCTCGCCGAACTGCTCGCGTATCCGGTTGCGCGCGGCCTCGTCCGCCTCGGCGAGCGCGAGCGTGATGAGCCCCTCGTCGTGACCCGTCCTCACGTGACTGCCGGGCGTCTCGGCGAGAATGTCGAACGCGAGCGGCGGATCGGCGCGGGGATCGTCCTGTGCGAAGGGCAGACCGAGCGCGAGCAGCGTGTAGATCAGGCGGCGCTTCGCGGCCTCCGTGCGTGCCCACAGCGCGATGTTCCCGGGCACGCCGAGATCGGGGATCGTGCGATCGAGCCGGCAGCTCGCGCAGTAGCGCGCCTCCTCGTCCGCCGGCACGAGCCAGTTGCACACGCCGCGCGCATCGTAGTTCGCGCACAGTCGCCAGGCGCCGGCCTCCGGCGCGCGGGCGAGCGTGTACGTCGTGCCGTCGCCGTCGAGCGCTTCCATCGCGAGGCGCGCCGGCGCGAAACCGACCGTGCGCTCGCATTGCACGCACTGCACGTTCTCGAAGAAGAGCTCCTGGCCGCAGTGGCAGTGGAAGCGTTGCATGGTTCGTTGTCTCGCGTTCGCTTCAGTTTTCGTAGGTCCGTATTAGCCGCAGGCGTAATCGGACGTTCGTCGGCCCGTGTTGTCCATGCGCCGTCGGTCGCGGACGCGGTGTCGCGACGGGATGGAACGTCCGATTACGCTGGCGCTGATCGGACCTACGGGATTTATGCGGTGTATAGGATGTGCCGACGAAGGAGGCGCAGCGGTCGCGGGATGGTTCGTACTTTGAAGATCCCTTCGATAGGGGTTGGGGTCACACCCGCGCGGATAACTCGCGGGCGGGTGCGTTGCAGACTCGATGCTTCGGCGCGGGCGCGAGTTGTCCACACGGGTGCGACCCCTCTGGAAAACGCGGTCTGATGCGCAGAGATGCCGCGCGCCCATGCCGAGGTCGCAAATCTGCACGGCGTACGCGCGCGCGGCGTCTCTGCGCATCAGACCGCTCACAGCCACCTCCAAAACAACGTCGCCGCGCCTTCCTGCATGCGCTGCGGCAGCGAGCGGTTCGTCCAGCGTTCGAGCGTGATCTCGGTCGCCGCGTCGATATCGCGCAAAAAGGTCTCGGCGAGATCCGCGGTGAAATCGCTGTCGACGATGACCGCGGTCACCTCGTTGTTGTCGAGGAGGCTGCGGAAATCCATGTTCGCCGAGCCGACGAGCGCGACGCTGCCGTCGAGGACCGCGGTCTTGGCGTGGACGAAGGCGGCGTCGAATTCGTAGATGCGCACGCCCGCGCGCAGGAGCTCGCCGTACATCGAGCGCGAAGCGCTCAGCACGGCGCGCGAGTCGCTGAAGCCCGGCAGCAGGATGCGCACGTCCACGCCGCGCCGCGCGGCCGCGACGAGCGCTTCGCGCAGCGAGCTGTCGGGCGCGAAATAGGCCTGCGTGATCCACAAGCGCCGGCGCACGCCGTTCACCGCGGCGAGCAAGGCGCTCTGGATCGCCGCTTCCGTCGGGCCGCCCGGCTCGCTCGCGATCGCGCCGACGAGTGCGGCGCCCTGCGGCTTCGGCGGCACGAAGCCGGCGCCCGCACCCGGCGTGGCGCTGCCGCCCGTGCGCGCCCAACTGTGGAAGAAGAGCGCCTGGAACTCCGTGACCGCCGGGCCCGTGATCCGCACCTGGGTATCGCGCCAGCCGTCCTCGAGGCTCTTCTGCCGTTCGTCGTCGGCGTGCATGCCCGAGCCCATGTTGTACGTGCCGCTGATGTTGATGCCGCCGACGAACGCGATGCGGCCGTCGACGACGAGCAGCTTGCGGTGATCGCGATGATTGATGCTGCCGTCGAGCACCTTGTCGAGCGAGTCGAGCGGCTGGAACACGCGCACCTCGACGCCCGCCGCGCGCAGCTCGTCGAACAGCGCGTCCTTCGCCGCCCACGAGCCGATGCCGTCGTAGAGCACGCGCACGGAGACCCCTTCGCGCGCTTTCTCGGCGAGCAGCGCGGCGAAGGAGCGGCCGAGCTTGTCGTCCGAGAAGATGAACGTCTCGACGTGGATGCTGCTGCGCGCGTCCGCGATCGCGTGGGCGAACTCGCCGAACGTCGTCGGCCCGTCGGTGAGGAGCTTCACGGTATTGCCCGCGACGAGCGCCGCGTGCGTCATGGTCTGGCGCAGGCTCGTGACGAGCGCGATGTCGGATTGCGCCGATGCCGTGCCGCGCAGGGCACGCGCCAGCAGCCGCCGTTCCTCCGTGCGATTCGCCGGGCCGTGCGCGCCGACGACGGGCAGCGCGGTTGCGGCACGCGGCGGGCCCTGGATGCGCGTGTCGGGTCCCGCGCAGGCCGTGAGCAATACCGCCAGTGCGAGCCCCGCCCACGCGGTGAATTTGCTCATGGGCTTTGTATCCCTTACCACGGGTCCGCCGCTGCAGGCCCGCCGTGCGGCGCGGCAGCGGCGCATCCCGTTGATTACTGCGGGAGGAGCATCAAATGGCATGCCATCTGCAGCGTTGACTGCACGTTGATCAAGACAGGACATTGCCATGAACCATTCATTGCTCAAGTCACTCGCAATCGCCGGCGCGCTCGCGTTCGGCAGTGTGCCGCTGCACGTGTTCGCCGTGGACGATTCCGACACGCACAGTGCGGGCGAGGTGCTCGACGACACGCTCATCACCACGAAAGTGAAGGCGGGCCTCGTCGGCGATCCGATCACGAAGGCTCATCAGATCTCGGTGGATACCTACAAGGGCACCGTGAAGCTCTCGGGCTACGTCGATACCGCGGAAGCGAAGCATCGCGCCGTGCAGATCGCGCGCGCCACGAAGGGCGCGCTCGTCGTGGAGGACGATCTCACCGTCCGTCCGTAAGCGCTGCGAGGCGCCCGTCGTGCGCGGCTTCGCCCGCCGCGGCGGGCGCGACCGGCAGCGCGAGCTCGACGACGAGCGGCAGGTGATCCGAGGCCCGCCGGCAGAGCTGCGTGCGCGGCACGTCTACGCCAAGCACGTCGAGCTCATGCGAGGCGAAGACGTGATCGATCCGGCGCGTCGGCTGGCCCGCGAACCAGGTGCTGCGCGGCGTCCAGTCCGCGCGGGCGCGCTGCACGTCGCGGAGCAGCATGCTGAGCCGCCGCCACACGTAGGAACGTTCCCCCGCATTGAAATCACCGCACACGATCGCCGGGCCGAGCGCGAGCGCCGTGAGCAGCCATTCCGCGCCCGCGAGCACCTCGATCTGCGCTCGCCGCTCGGCGGCGGAGAGGCCGAGATGCGTGTTGACGACCTGCAGCTCGCGGCCGCCGCCCGCATCGATCGCCACCCACAGCGCACCGCGCGGCTCGCGCCCCGGCAGGCCCGGCAGGCGCTCCGCCTTCACGAGACGGATCGGCAGCGTGGACAGCACGGCATTGCCGTACTGCTCCTCACGGAGCTCGTAGGCCGGATGGAAGACGTGCGACATCGCGAGCTGGGCCGCGATCTCGTGCGCCTGATCGACGCCCTGCGAGCGTGCACGTCCGACGTCGAGCTCCTGCAGCGCGACCACGTCCGGCCGGCATTGCGCGAGCACGCGCGCAATGCGATGCGGCAGCGTGCGCCCGTCGAGACCGCGGCAGCCGTGGACGTTGTAGGTCACGGCGCGCAGCGTGCGCCGGGCGCGGGCTTCCGCCGGGAGCGCGGGCGAGGTGTCGTCGCGACCGAGCTGGGCGAGCGCGGCGCGCCTGAGATCGCGGGCCCGCACGTAGGCCGCGGGGCGCGGCGGCAGCTTCGCGTCCGCGTCGAGGAGCGCGATGCCGTGCGTCTCGTGCGGCCCGTAGCCGCCGTGCGCGCCGTTCTCCATCGCGAACGTGTGCGGCGCGTCGCCCGCGCACCAGCCCGACAGCACGAGATCGCCGGCGCAGGGATGACGCACGAGGCTCATCACGTCCTCGATCGCCTCGATCAGGAACGGATGCGACTCGCCGAGCAGCTTCGCGCCGTCCTCGGGCAGCACGAGCACGCCGGCGCGCGTCCAGGCGTGGATGCGATCGTGGTCGAGCGTGCAGAGCACCGCGGGCACGCCGGCTTCGGCGACGAGCTTCGCGGCGAGCGCGGCCTTGCCGTCGGGCGTCGGCGCTTCCGGGAGGTAGACGAAGCCCATCGGCCCCAACGCGGCGACGCGCACGCGCTCCGGACGCGCCGCGGCGCAGTCCGCGGGATCGCGCGTGTCGTAGGGCAGGCGGCGGCGCAGCGTCCGCGCGCGATAGCTCGGCGCGGCCTCGGCCGGCGCGTGGCGCGGCAGCGTCTCGAGCGTGCCCGCGACGAGCGCCGCGACGACTTCCTCGATGTCGCGGCCATGGCGGAGCGCATACGGGGTCGCGCGCTCCTGGCCGTGATCGGAATAGATCCACACGCGATAGTCGCGATGCTCGGACGCCATCGCCTGGCGCCACAGCCGCGCGATCGTCCGATCGATGCCCTTCAGCGCCCAGTGCGCGAAGCGGGCGCGCGGCCCGCGCCGATGCGCCTGCTCGTCGTAGCCGACGAGGTTGAGATGGATGATCGGCAGCCCGCGGGCGATGTCGATGGCGGCACCGATGGCGATCAGCTCGCGCAGGCCGATCGACACCGCGACGCGCGTCGGCACGAATTTCAGCTCGTGCAGGAGATGGAAGCGCGGCCCGAGGCCGCGCACGAAGTCGCTGATCGCGATCGCGAATTCGAGCGCGACGAGGCCGGCGACGCGGAGCACGCTGCCGAGGTTCGTGAGCACGAGCATCGCGAGCGCGAGCGGCTTCGCGCTCCTGAGCACCGGCCCCCAGCCGAGCGCGGCGACGCAGAAGTGGGCTTCGTCCTCCGTCGCGCCGCCCGTGAAGATGTTGCCGTAGGACGCGCCGCCCGCGAGCAGCGGCACGTGCGTCGTCCCGAGCCGCTCTTCGAGCTCGCGCACGGGCCCCGGATCGAGCATGCGCACGATTTCGCCGCTGTCGGGATGACGGAAGCTGAAGGCGGGCACGGTCGCCTTCTGGCCGTAGAAGAGCTCGGTCTGCACCGCGGGCGTCGTGCAGGGCACGCCGGCGTAGAGATCGTGCAGCACGTAGTGCTCGCGTCGCAGCAGACGGCGCAGGAACGGCAGGCGGCCGGCGGCGAGCGCGGCGTCGAACTGATCCCGGCCGAGGCCGTCGATCTGGACGATGACGAGGCCCGGTGCGGCCGGGGCCGTCGCGCCCGGCGCGAGCTTCAGCAGGCGCCGCGCGACATCGCCGCGGCCGAGCTTCCGCCGCCAGCGCCGGAGCGTGCCGAGGAGGCTCATCCGCCCGCGCCGGCCGCCGGCACCGGCGGCAGCTCGTCGCTCGCCAGCGCCTGGCCCGCCGCGCCCGCGATGCCCTTCAGCACTGTCCACTCCGCGCTGATGCGGTTGATCGCATCGTCCCACAGCGCATAGGCGGACTTCTCCGGCGCTTCGAACTCGCGCGTCACCGCCGCGTAGATCCCGAGCGCGCGCGCCGCGCAGCGCGGCAGGGCGTAACGCACGGCCGTCGCGCGGGCCTGGCGCCGCAGCTTCAGCCGATCCGGGGGATCGAGCTTTGCGCACCAGGCGAGCGCCTGCACGAAGGCCTCCTCGTTCTCGTGCGCGAGGAGGCGTCCGTTGCGGCGATCCGCGACCACTTCGCGTGCGCCCGGCGCGTCGAGCGCGACGACCGGCACGGAGGCGGCCATGGCCTCGGTCAGCACCATGCCCTGGGTCTCGGTCTTCGAGGCGAACGCGAAGACGTCCATCGCGCGATACGCGCTCACGAGCAGCGGATGATCGAAGCTGCCGAGGAGGTGCGCGCGGCCGGCGACGCGGTGCGCCTGGAAGCGCTTGCGCATGTCGGCGACACAAGGCCCGCTGCCGACGACGAGCGCGACGGCGCGCGGCTCGCGGGCGAGGAAGCCGGCGATGCAGCGCGTGAGGAACCCGAGGTTCTTCTCCGGCGCGAGGCGGCCGACGTGGCCGACGACGAACGCCTCGCGCGGGATGCCGAGCGCGGCGCGGAAGCCGCGGCCGTGGCCCTGCGTGAAGTGCTCCGTGCGCACGCCCGTCGGCAGGATTTCGATCGGCACCGTCACGCCGCGCGCGACGAGCGTCGCCGCGACGCTCTCGCTCGGCGCGAACACGCGATGGCAGTTGTTCGCGTAGTGCGTCGAGAGCGTCGCGACGAAGCGCTTCAGGAGCGGCGAATCGACCGGCACGTAATGCGTGTACTCCTCGTACATCGTGTGATGCGTGAACACGAGCGGGATCGCGTACTGCCGGGCGAGCCTGAGCGCTGCCGAGCCGACGAGGAAGGGATGGTGGGAATGGAGGATTTCGGGCTGGAACCGCTCGACGGCCTCGGTGAGCCGGCCGCTGTCCGGCAGCATCATCGAGAAATCGCTGCCGTTGAAGTTCTGCACGGCCGAGACGCGCACGACGCCCTGCTCGTCGGGATCGACGCCCGCGAACTCGGGCGCGACGACGAGCACGTCGTGACCCTGCGCGCGATACGCGTCCGTGAACGCCGCGACCGAGCGCGCGACGCCGCCGACGTGCGGCAGGTAGGTGTTCGTCATCATCATGATGCGCATGCGGCGCGCCTCCGGAGCGTGATGCCCGCGCAGTCCGCGGCGGCGACGACCTGCTCGCAGCCGGGCAGCGCGCAGTGGATCGCGGGCGGCGTGCCGCGCCAGTCCGCTTCCCAGGTGACGTGCGGCGCGTCCGCGGGGCCGCTGATCCCGACCGTGATCGCGCCGAAGCGCGTGAGCGTCGGACCGAAGCCGAGCGGCCGTCCGCCGAGCCAGACCGCGGGCAGGCCCGAGCCCAGCACGAGCCGGTCGTCCTCCTCGCGCACGAAGCAGTTGCGCACGTACAGCACCCATTCCGCCGCGGCCCAGCCGTGCTGGCCGTCGCCCATGCAGCCGCCGCCGTTGCGCGGGTGCACGGCCTCGGGCCACTGGCCCGTCGGCGAGGCGAGGTTCATGACCGTGGCCGCGAGCTCGGCGTGGCGCGCATCGCCGGCGCGCAGCCACACCTGCGCGAGGTGCAGGGTGAGATAGGGATTGATGCCGGAGTGGATGATGTCCTGGAAGAACCCGCCGCCGACGAGACAGTGCTGATGCAGGAACTCCGCGGTGTCGAGCAGCCGCGGATCGCGCGGGCCGAACGAGGCGAGCGGATAGCCCGCGGCGAGCGAGCCGACGGCGCCGCCGTCGAGCCGGCGATAGGGCGAGGCCGGCATCGCGGGCCGGCCGAGACGCGCGGCCGACGTCGCGAGGCTGCGATCGAGCGCGGCGGCGAACGCGTTCGCGTCGCGCGTGCAGCGTGCCGCGCCCGCCGGGTCGCCGGTCTCGAGCAGCGTCGCGGCTGCGCGCAGGCCCGCGACGCCCCAGAAATCGTCCCAGTAGTAATAGTCGTTCGGGCCGAGATGCTCGGCACTGAAACCCGCGGGCAACAGGCCCGCATGCGGCGCATCGCCGTCCGGCGCACGCTTGCGCGCGATCCACTGCGCGCCGCGACGCACGGCGCCGAGCGTGTCGCGATCCGGCGTGCGCCCCGTGAGCGCCGCGTAGCGCGCGAGGATCCAGATCGCCTCGCCGTTCGAATCCCACTCGCCGTCCTGCGAGCAGAAATAGCCCTGCAGCGTCTGGCGCGCGGGAAAGCGGGCGAGGGCGCGCGCGGCGCGCGCAGTCAGACCGAGCGCGAGCAGTGCATCGATGAGGAACGCCGCGTCGCGATACCAGAACCGGCGATACGTGTACGGCCCCGGATAGACCTCCTCCGGCGAGAGCAGGACGAGCGTGCGTTGCGCCGCCTCGAACAGGAACGCGAAGCGCGGATCCGGCACGTCGAGCGCGCACGCGCCCTCGAGTGCGCGCGGCCAGTCGAGCGGCGGCGCCGCCGGGGTGCCGACCGGCGTGCGCAGCGGGCCCTCGACGCGGATGCTGCGGGCATGCGCGCCGTCGAGGCGGAAGCCCGCGGCGGCCGTCGCCATGCCCTGCGCGCAGCTCACCGCGGCGTGCTCGCCGCGGCGTTCGTCCCAGGTCGTGTAGATGTCGCCCTCGGCATAACGCGAGACGAGATGCAGATCCGGCCGCACGTTGAGCTCGAGCCCGTCCTGACCGTTCACGATCCAGCGCCGGCCCTCGAGTCGCACGTCCGTGATGAACGAGACGCCCTCGGGATTGAACGGCCGGAGCGCGACGACGAGCCAGGCCGCGGCCGGGCCCTCGGCTTCGCAGCTCACGCGAAAGCGCGGCGCGCCGTCGACGACGATGCCTTCCGCGCGGACTTCGAGCGCGAGCTCGCGGCCCAGGCGCGTACGCGTGACGACGGCGGGAGCGGGCGCGAGCTCGAGCGTCTGCACGACGTCGTCGGCGTAGGCGGGAATGAGCCATTGACCGTGCGCGTCGCGCAGCCACACGTCGATCGACCAGCCGTCCCAGTAGGGCGTGACGAGGCCGGCCGGGTCGACGATCGCGAAGGCGTCGACGTCCGGCACGCCGCAGGCCGTCCAGTTGCGATGCGTGAGGTTGATGTGGGTGAGCGCGAAGGCGCGCGGCACGAACGAGACGTCGTGGGGGTCGTATTGCCGGCGCACCCAGTACGGCCAGCGCCAGTCGAGATTGTGCTGGATGACGCGGGCGTTGATGAGGCCGCGGGCGTGCATCATCACGCCCGCGCGCAAGAGCTCGATCGGATACTCGACCTCGGAGGGCTGGCCGAACTGGCGGAGCTTCTTCAGCAGCCCCGTCGGATCCATGAAGCCCTGCGCGATCGCGGCGCGGCGCAGCAGCGATTGCCACGGCCATCTCACGGCGGCGGCTCCGCGGTCTCGAGCAGCACGCGCCGCGCGCGCCGCGCGACGAGCAGCGCCGCGCCGAACGCGAGCAGCAGCAGCGCGCCGTCGAGCGCCCAGGCGAGCGGCGGGCGATGCTGATGGCCGAGGCGCAGCGCGTCCGCGAGATCCTGCGCCATGGCGCCGATCGCGACGTTCACGACCGTCAGCGGTACGACCCCGAGCACCGTCCCGATGACGTAATCGCGGAGCGGCACGCCGAGCGCCCCGAGCGCATAGTTCGAGGTCTTGAACGGAAAGAGCGGAATCATCCGCAGCAGCGCGATGGCACGCCAGCCGCCCGCTGCGACGCTCCGCGCGAGCGCCTGCGGCGCGCGCGTCGCGGCGAGCCAGCGTTCGACGCGCCCGCGCAGCGCGTGCCGGCCGATGAGATAGGCCGCGGTCGCACCGAGCGCCGTGGAAGCCGTGATGATCGCCGTGCCCTTCACGACGCCGAACAGAAAGCCCGCGCCGATGGTGATGAGAAAGGCCGGCAGCAGCAGCACGACGGCGAGCGCGTCGATCGCGCCGAGCAGCACGATGCCGAGATCGCCGTGCGCATCCACCCAGTCGAGGAACACCGCGATGGCGTCGCGCAGCGCGGGCGAACGGGCGAGCGCGGCGAGCAGCGCCGCGAGCAGCGCGGCGCCGAGCGCCGCGAACAGCAGACCGGTGCGTCGTGTCATGGGAGCTCACGGCCGCGACGCGCGGCCGGGCGCGATCGGACAGTGGCGCGCGACGCTCAGGTGCAGCCGCGCAGCATGAACAGCAGGACGAGTACGGGGACCGGCACGCCCAGCAGCCACAGCAACACCCAGCCCATGCGGCCGGATTGCGAACTCGGGAGCGTCGGAAAGCGGCGGGGTGTGTTCATGGCGTCGGTCCTGGAGAGTGTCTGCGAGAGGCCGAATCAAGATCCACGCCAAACCATGCGATCGCCTGCGGGCGCCGCGCGGCCCGCCGCGCGACGCCCGGGATGCGAACCGCTTGCACGGCCGCGTGCAGGATTTGCAACGCGACACTCATGCGTCCGCGCCCGCGATCGCCGTGCTCCTGCCGCATTCGCAGCCGGCATGCGCACAGCCCTTGCCCTGCACGCACGCCTCGCTGCAGTAGTAGTCCTCGCCGACGCGGATCGCCCGCGCGAGATTGACCACACAGCGACACTCCACGTGCGCACAACGCGCCGCGGTGATCTCCGCGTCCGGGTTCACCCGCGCCGCTCAGAGTGGAGGTCTGCGCCGCGCGAGCACGAAGAACACGAGCGCGAGCACGAGCCCGACGACGAACAGGACCCACGCGATTTGCATGGACATGCCCGCGACGCCGTTCAGCCCGAGGACCGCGGCGACGATGGCGATGATGAGGAAAGTTGCAGCCCAACCGAACATGTGGCACCTCGTTTGTCGAGTGACGACGAAGCGGGCGTTGCATGCGATGTGCCAGACGCCGGAGGCCTCGTAGGTCCGTTGATTAGCCGCAGGCGTAATCGGACGTTCGCAGGCGTAATCGGACGCTCGGCCGCCGCGGACGTCCGCGATGAACGTCCGATTACGCTGCGCTAAGCAACGGACCTACCGCGCCAGCATCGCGCGCAGCATCCACACGTTCTGTTCGTGCTGGCCGATGCGATCGGTGAGGAGATCGGCGGTCTTCACGTCGTCGGCCTCGGCGGCGGCGCGCACGGCGGCACGCAGGCTGCGGCAGCATATCTCGTTGCCGTCCGCGAGCTGCTCGACCATCGCCTCCGCGGTCGGCACGCCGGATTCGCTGCGGATTTCGGACAGACGCGTGAACTGTTCGAAGCTCGCGGGCGCGGGATGGCCGATCGCGCGAATGCGTTCGGCGATTTCGTCGACGGCTTCGGCGAGCTCTTCGTACTGCGCCTCGGTGAGCTTGTGCAACGAATAGAACAGCGGGCCCGCGACGTTCCAGTGGAAGCCCTGGGTCTTGAGGTACAGCACGTAGGTGTCGGCGAGCGCGACGCCGAGGCGCTGCGCGAGCTCGCGCAGATCCTGGCCGCGCAAACCGAGGTTCGGCGAGAGCTCGGCGGCTTTGACGTCGAGCACGGTCTGGGCTTCGCTGCCGGCTGCGGATGGTTGATTCGCCATGCGATGGTCCTCCTGGCTGCGGGCCGGATTGCCCGTGGAGCCGAGGTCGGTGCAAGGCCCGTGCCGCGCCTGCGGCGTCGCGGCACGTCGCGGGCGGACGGGATCAGGGCAGAATTTGCAATGCGGAGCGTGTAGAAGCTGCTCAGTTCGTGCCGGGCGGGAAGGGCACGTAGGCGTCGACGACCGTGCCGCGGCCGCTCTCGCCCGGCGTTACGGACAGGCGTCCGCCGAGTTGCGCCATGCGCTCGCGCATGCCGAGCAGGCCGTGCGACATCGGCTTGTCGGCGGCGTCTGCCGGGATGCCGATGCCGTCGTCCGTCACGCGGAGCACCGCACCGCCGTTCTCGGCGCGGAGCTCGAGCTGCACGCGCTTCGCGTCTGCATATTTCGCGATGTTGTTCAGGGCCTCCTGGGCGACGCGGAACAGCGCGATCGACCACGCCGGATCGACCGCCGGAAATTTATCGGGGCAGTCCACGTCGCACGGCAGGTTCGTGCGCCGCGTGAAGTCCTCGCAGTGCATGCGGATCGCCGGGCAGAGACCGAGACTGTCCAGCATGCTCGGCCGGAGGCCCTGGATCAGCCGCCGCTTGATGTCGAGCGTCTCGTGCAGCAGTTCGAGGCTCCGGCGCAGCCGCTCGGCGAGCGCGGGCTCGCTCGTCTTCAGGCGCTGCATCACCGTCGTCACGTCGAGGTTGATCGCGGTGAGGTTAGAGCCCAGCTCGTCGTGCAGCTCGTTCGCGAGCGCGGCCTTCTCCGTCTCGGCGACCTGCAGCAGATGCCGCGAGAGCTGCGAGAGTTGCTGGGTGCGCGTCGCGACTTTCGCCTCGAGCGTGTCGTTCGCCGCGCGCAGCCCCGCTTCGGCGTCATGCCGGCGCTGCACGTTGCGCAGGATGTAGAGACCGAGCAGCAGGATCGCCGCGACGGCGAGCAGGTCGATCGCGATCGCGACGCGGGCCGCGGCGACCGCGGCGGCGGAGCTCAGATCGGCGCGCGCAAGCAGCCGATCGTGATGGAAGCGCGCGAGCGCGGCGACCTCCTGCTCCGCGCCTTCGAGGACGCGCCGGCCGTCGGCGGCCTGCACGAGCTTCAGACCCTGCTCGGGGCGCCCGCCCGCGGCGAGCGTCACCGCCTCGGACAGCGCGTTCATGCCGGCCTCGACGCTCGTGCGCACGCGCGCGAGCGGTTCCGCGCCGCCGCCGGCCGCGAGACGGCCGAGCCGCGACGCGACGTCGCGGCGCGTGCGTTCGAAGGCGTCGAGCTGCGTGGCTTCACCCGTCAACAGATAGCCGCGCTGCGTGCTCTCGGCCGCGAGCAGCTCGATCTGCAGCGCGCGCAGATCGTCGAGCGTGCTGGAAGCCTGCTGCGATTCGAGCTTCGCGGCCGCGATGTCCCGGACGTTCCAGACCAGACTCGCGCCGCTGCCGAGGATCAACACGAGGCAGGCGACGAGTATGGCGGTGATGTGCGGCGGCATGAGCCGGACGGCCCGTAGCCCTGCGGCATTGTTCATCGTGATCCCCGGCTGACCGGAACGAGGGGTGGCGAGTCTAGCATGTCCGGCCGCCACGGCGGCCCGCGCGTTTCAGGGTGCTCGCGGGACGCGTGCCCTGCGTCCGTCGTCGCTGCCGCGTCGGCGGCGCGCGAGCGCGACCAGCGAGAGCACGGGCCCGCTGAGCTCGGCCGCGATCACGAGCCAGCGCGCGTAGGACGGCATCGCGCGTTCCATCTCGCGCTCCCGTCGCGAGCCCGGGCGCAGCAGCCCGAGCGCCGCGCCCACGAGCGCCGCACCGGCGAACGCCGCGGGTCTGCGCACGGAGCGCTTGAGGCGCAGGCGGATCCCCGCGCGGAGCGACGCGTCGCGACGCTTCAGGCGCGCGCGGTAACGGCGCAGGGCCTCGAGCTCGTCGGCGGCGAAGCTCACCTCACGACTCCCGCGTCGCCTTGAAGAGGAGTTGCGTGCTCGTGCGCCGCACGAGGAACGCGAGCCCGACCGCCGCAGCGAGATTCACGGCGAACATGATGAGCGCCGCGCCCTCCCAGCTCAGGCCGCGGTTCATCGCGAGCCGCATGCCGAGCGCGACGAGCAGTATCCACGTCGAAGCGGCGAGCAGCCCGGCGGCGACGGCCATGCCGACCATCGCCGCCACCGCGAGACCGGCACCGCGGATCTCGTGCGCGAAAATGCTGAAGCGCGTCTCCGCGAGCTCGCGCCAGGTGTCGAGCAGCGCGGGCAGGAGCTCGAACAGGCCACCGGCGGGGATCTCGCGCGAGGGCGGCGCGGCCTCGGTGTCCGGGGCCGGGACGCTCACTTCAGGTGCCGAGCAGTCGGGTCAGCAGGAAACCGGCGATCGCCGCGTAGACGAGCGCCCTGACGGGCTTCTCGCGCACGAAGTCGCGGCAGTCCTGCATGAAGTTCTCCTGCACGTCGCGCAGGTGGGCGGTCTGCGAGCCGACGTTCTCGGTCGCACGGCTCGCGACGTCGGCGACCTTGCGGACGGTGTCGTGAGCCTGGTCGGCGAGGCGATCCAGCGTCGGATGCGCGGAATCGGCGACGCGATCGATCGTCTCGTGCGCCGCCTCCGACATGCGGCTCGCGGCGTTCTGCACGTCGGATTTCATCGAGGAACTGCTGGCGCTGTGGGCTTCCATGGCGGGCCTCCTGTGATGGCTTATGAAAGGTGATGGCACGACAGGGCTCGTGCGTACGGCGGAGTGCAATCCGTATGCCACGGCCTTGCGCAGCGGAGCAGCGCGACGGTCGTGCCGGGGAACACGGCGCGCCGTGCAGTTGCTACGCAGCGGCCGCGCAACTTCTACATCAGCGTCGGCGGGTCAGCGCGCGGATGACGTTGATCATCGCGAGCAGATCGCAGGACTTGTCGAAAAAGTGCTTCGCGCCGAGATGCGCGGCGAGTTGGCGGTAGCCCGACTCGGTGTAGTTGCTGAACACCATGCGCAGAGGCTTGCGCTCCCGGACCTCCGGCTCCTGCTCCTCGTCGCGGCGCAGGCTGCGCAGCACGCTGATGCCCGTGCCTTCGCGCAGCTTGATGTCCAGGATCACGACGTCGCAGGGAGTGCGGCGCAGACTCTCGATCGCGTCGCGCTCGGATTCCTCCGCGCCGACGACCTCGACGTCCGGCAGATCGTTCAACTGCTCCGTCAGGAGCTCCCGCACGCGCCGCGAATCCTCCACGAGGAAGATCCGCAGCGGCGGCCTGCCCTGTGGTGTCGAACCCGGCGCTGCGGAGAGCTGGGTCATCGCATTCAGGAGGACGCGATCCCTTCCGGGGAGCGCGCGCCGCCGCGTATCCGATCCCTGCTCCCCGCCGCTGGCGGTACGGTACGCATGGCTAGTCGATCAAGTCGTTCTTGATCGCGTAATAGGTGAGGTCGGCATTCGAGGCCACCTTCATCTTCTCGAGCACGCGCGCGCGATAAGTGCTGATGGTCTTGATGCTGAGATGGAGGTTCTCCGCGATCGCGCTCACCGCCTCGCCCTTCGCGAGCGACATGAACACCTGGCGCTCGCGATCCGAGAGGCATTCGTGCAGCGGCCGGTCGTCGGCGCGATCGAGCTCGGAGGCGAGGAGCTCGGCGAGTGCCGGCGTGATGTAGCGGCGCCCGCGGTGGATGGTCCGAATGGCGCTCACGAGCTCGGTCGGCATCGCCTCTTTCTGCAGGTAGCCGCTCGCGCCGTGGCGGAGCAGTTGCACGGCGTAGCGGCTCTCGGGATGCATGCTCAGCATGAGGACGGGCACGCTCGGATGATCGCGCTTCATCTGCTTCAGTGCCTCCACACCGCTCTTGTCCGGCATGGAGATGTCGAGCAGCACGACGTCGTATTCCGACTGCCGCAGCATGCGTACGGCGGCGTCCGCCGACGCCGCCTCGTCCGCGATTTCGATGTCGCCCACGTCGTTGAAGAACTGACGCAGACCGGCACGCACGACCGCGTGGTCGTCGACGACTAGTACTCGAATCATGGTTGTTCCCCCGCCTTTTCGGTCCCGGTGCAGACGCGCCGGATTGAATGGTGTTGCGGCCCCGGCGGCGCGCCTGGCCCCCGCGCCGGCCGCGGCCCCGGTTTCATGCGGCGAACTGGCCGGCGGTGCGTGCGAAGCGCTCGTAGTCCGTCAGCCGGTTGTACAACGTTTTCAGGCTGATGCCCAGGATTTTCGCAGCCTGACGCTTGTTGCCCTCGCAGCGCGCGAGCGTCGCCATGATGAGCTTGTACTCCATGTCCGCGATCGAGGTGCCGATGCGTACGGCGACCCGATCGTCGTCGTTCAGCAGCGGCCCGCTCGGCACTTCCACCGCCGCGAGGTCGAGCTCCTCGTCCGCGAGGATGTAGGCGCGGTGGATCGAGTTCTTCAGCTCGCGCACGTTGCCGGGCCAGGCGTGCTCGTGGAGGAAGCGGCGGGCATCCGCGGACAGGCGCTTGCGCGCGCAGTACTCCGCGTTGAGCTCCTCCACGAAGCGGTCCGCGATGAGATCGATGTCCGAGCCGCGCTCGCGCAGCGCCGGCAGACGCAACGGAAACACGGCGAGCCGGTAGAGCAGGTCCGCGCGCAGCACGCCGTCGACGACGGCCTGCTCGGGATGGCGGTTCGTGGCGGCGACGATCCGGCAGCGCGTGGCGAGCTCCGTGTCGCCGCCCACGCGGTAGAAGCGCCCGGTCTCGAGCACGCGGAGCAGCTTCGCCTGCATTTCGAGCGGCATCTCCGTCACCTCGTCGAGGAACAGCGTGCCCTCGCCGGCGCGTTCGAACACGCCCTTGTTGCCGCGTACGGCGCCGGTGAAGCTACCGCGTTCGTGGCCGAACAGCTCGGCCTCGATGAGTCCGGCCGGGATCGCGCCGCAGTTGATCGCGATGAACGGCTTGCCCGGCCGCTGCGAGCGCTGGTGCAGGCGCTGCGCGACGACTTCCTTGCCGGTGCCGCTCTCGCCGATCAGCAGCACGTTCGCGCGGGTCGGTGCGACGCGCTCGACCATTTCGTACAAATGCATCATGGACGGCGATTCGCCCCAGACGAACAACTCGCCGGATCCGGCATCCGCCTCTGCTTCCTTGGGGTCCTCGGCGGCCGCCAGGCGCAGGCCGCTCTGGAGTGTCGCCAGGGTGCGCTCGTCGAGCTGGGGGAAGTCGGTGAACCCGTCGAGTTCGCGCAGAGCTTCGGTAGTCATGTCAATAACCCTCCTCACTTGGTGGATGCGTCATGCACCGTGACGGCAGTGTCCCGTGAGGCCCGCGGCACCCCTATCGGAGGCCCGCGTCGGTCGTCGTAAGCGACATTCTTACAGGACGTAGGTGAAGAATTTGCAAGTCCCGACGTCCAGCAGCCCGCTTTCGCGACGCGCTTCACGGCTCGCGAAAGGCTGCGGCCAGAATAGCGGGACGCGCGCCTACGGGCTGTAGGACGCACACCGACACTGCGCGTGCCGCGTGCGTGCGCGCCGACGCGAGTACCCGCGCCCGGCCGTCAGGCTCGCGCGGCGCGCAGGAACACGACGGCATAGGCCTGCGTCTCGTCGACCCACGAGGCCGTCGGCTCCCAGCCGCCGGCGCGCGCGAGCAGATTGAATTCCCCGAGCCGGTACTTGTGGCAGTTTTCCGTGTGGATGTACTCGCCGGCCGCGAACGTGAACGGGACTTCGGCGATCGTCACGGTCTGCGCGCGGCGGCTGACCGCGTGCATCTCGATGCGACTCTTCGTCGCGTCGAAGCGGGCGCGGTGATAGAACTGCGCGACGTCGAAATCGGCCTCGAGCTCGCGGTTCAGGCGTTCCAGCAGATTGAGATTGAACGCCGCGGTCACGCCCACCGCGTCGTCATAGGCCGGCAGCAGGAGGTGCAGCGGCTTGACGAGGTCGACCCCGGCGACGAGCATGCCGTCCTCGTGGAGCAGCCGGCGCAGACCGCGCAGCAGATCGCAGGCTTCGGCGGGCTCGTAGTTGCCGATCGTCGAGCCCGCGAGATAACCGAGCCGGCGGTCGCGCGGGACCTCCGGCGGCAGCTCCGCGACGCGCGTGAAATCGACGTGGAGCCCCTCCAGCGGCAGCTCGGGACGGTGCCGTCGCAGGCGCTCGGCGCCGCGCGCGAGCGCTGCTTCGTCGATGTCGAGCGCGAAGTAGGCACGGGGCCGGCGCAGCGCCGCGACGAGCAGCAGCGATTTCTCGCTGTCGCCGGCGCCGAGCTCGACGATCGTGCAGCCTTCGCCCGCCGCGCCCGCGATCTCCTCGGCGTGACGGCTCAGGATCGCGCTCTCGGCCCGCGTGAGGTAGTACTCGGGCTGGCGCGTGATCATCTCGAAGAGCGCCGAGCCGCGGCGGTCGTAGAGATACTTGCAGGGAATGCGCTTCGGACGGCGCGACAGTCCGGACAGGACGTCGTGCAGCAGAGCGGCGTGCCCGCTGCGCAGGGGGCGCAGCGCGGGCACGCTGCGGTGGTTCGTGGCATCTCGCACGGCGGCACCTCGGTTTCAGGCGGTGACGAAACGGCGTGCCGCCGGCAACCGGCGCCGCCCCCCATGCGCGGCGCTTCAGCGTGCGCCGCGCAACAGCGATTCGAGTGCGTCGCGGGTCGGTGCGACGTGGAGCTTGCCGTGGCGGCCGAACGGCTTCCAGAGCTTCTTGTCGTGATGCCAGATCGCGAGCGGGTAGGTCTTGCCGTCGACGACCGAGCGCAGGATGTCGAGCGCGAAGCTCGCGGCCTCCTCCATGTTCGGGAAGCTGTGCCAGGTGTCGCCGTTCGCGCGATGCACCTGCAGGACGTAGGCTTCCGAATCCGCGGGATGATCGAGGCGGCGATTCAGGGACATCTCGTCGTTCTCCTTCTTCAGGGCTTCGGGATGTGCAGTGTCCGGCTCACCATCAGGCAGCCGGAAATCGCGAACGGCAGCGCCAGCAGGTGAAGCTCGACCGGACCGAGCGTTGCGGGGAGAAGCGTGCCGCGCTGGACTCCGCCGAGCAGTAGGGCTAACGGCAGGACGCTTGTCGGAATCGGCGTACCCTCGAAGTAGGAGAGCTTGCCGGCGGCATCCGAGAGGTTCGTCGCGGTGACGTTGTAGCGCGCGAGACGCGAGAGCCCGCACAGCGCGAAGAAGACCAGGATCGCGACGTCGAGCGGCGTGCCGAGTCCCGCCGCATAGCCTAGCGCGGCCGGCGCGGCGCCGAAGGAGACGATGTCGGCGAGCGAATCGAGCTCGCGGCCGAACGCCGAATGCTCGCCGCGCCAGCGCGCGATGCGACCGTCGAGCACATCGAAGACGAGCGCGAGCACGATCAGGACGCCCGCGACGTAGAGGTGTCGGTCGAGTCCGTCCGCGGCATGGCGCACCGCGAGCAGCAGCGCGCCGATGCCGCAGCCGCCGTTGGCGAGCGTGAAGACATCCGCGAGGTGGAAGCTGCGGATCAGCGAGAAGTGGCCGACGATGATCTCCGGTTTGATGGCGGCGTGCTCGCGCGGCAGTCCGCAGCGTTCAGCCTTCACCGGGGCCGTGACGCCGCGTGACGGCCGGATCCTCGTCCTTCGCGTGCGCACGGCCCTTGCGTTCCGCCGCTTCCGCGGCGCGCCGCGCGTCGTCGTCGAGATCGCCCGCGTGACGAATCGCTTCGCGGCCGCGTTCCGAGCTCACGAACGCGCGCTGCGCCTCGTTGTACTGCTGCGCGGCGTCGCGGTTGCCCTCGCCCTGGTTCTTATCCCCGTTCCGGGCCGGCTTGCGGGCACCGGGAGCTCTGCGTTCTGTGCTCATGCGTTCCTCCGTAGCACGGGCCGGATGCCCGTGAACCGGAAGAGCAAGCCGCGTGCCGCGCAGCACGCCGCCGCCGCCGCCGCGTGCCGCGCGGCCGTGCACGGCGCCGCGTAAAAGCTGCCGCGCGCGCGTGTAAATCCTGCACGTCATTCGCTCAGGAGCTCCGCGACCGGCTGCAGACTGTCGATGCGCTCGGCGATGACGCGCAGCGTCGCGATGACGGGAATGGCGAGCAGGAGACCCCACGCCCCCCACAGCCAGCCGAAGAAGAGCAGCGCGATGAAGATTGCCGTCGGATTCATGCGCGTCTGGCGCCCGCTCATCCAGGGCACGAGGAACATGCCGACGAACGTCGCGAGCGCGATCGTGATCCCGGCGGCGAGCGCGGCCATGGCGAAGCTCTCGAACTGCGTGAACGCGGCGATGCCGGTCATGCCGGCGCCGAGCAGCGGGCCGACGTAGGGCACGAGATGCAGCACCGCGGCGACGATCGCCCACACCGGCGCGTGGTCGAGGCCGAGCGCGTCGTAGGCGGCCCAGCTCGTGAGCCCGAGCACGCCGTTCGTCACGAGCAGCATGAACATGTACTTCTGGACCTGGGTGTTGATGTCGTTCAGCACTTCGACGGTCGCGCGCTTCGCGCTGAGCGAGGGGCCGACGACGCGCACGAGCTTGCGCCGGAACGCATCGCCCGCCTGCAACAGGAAGAACACGAGCAGCAGCGAGAGCGCGAGCCGGCTCAGGGCCGCGAGCGCGGTGAGGGAGCCGCTCCACACGAGACTGCCGAACGTGGTGGGAGTCGAGACGACGACCGGGTTGCCGTCCGCGGCGGGCGGACCGCCCGAGAGCTTCTCGGCCTGCCGCGCGAGGCGGTTCATCTCCTGGGCGATGCGTTCCATCGCGTGCATCGTGCCGTTCGATTTCGAATGCAGGCCGGCGAGCGCGTCGCTGAACTTGCGCGTCGCGGACGGCAGGCTCTCGAGGCTCTGCATCGCGTCGTCGCGCAGCGACGCCACGGCGAAGGCGAGCGAGCCGAGGAGCAGCGCGAGCACGAGGAGCGCCCCGAGGCTGCGCGGTACGTGCCAGGCGTAGAGGCGATCGACGATCGGCTGCAGCGTATAGGCGAAGAAGAATGCGGTCACGACCGGCACGATGAAATCGCGCGCCCACCGCAGCGTGACGACCGTGGCGAGGACCGCGAGCACGAGCAGCGCGCGCGCCTGCCAGTCGACGAGCGCCACGGGCGTGCCGGGAACGTCCGCAGCCTCGTCGTTCACGGCGGCGTTCGCGGGCAGGGGCTGGGGTCGGGACATGGACCGGGCTCCGGGGCGGTGCAGGCAGTGGAGCAAGCGACATGCCAGCGCTGGCACGTCGCTTGCGAAGCCTCGTCGACACGAACCGGCCGCCCGCGCGCGGAAGGAGCTCATGCCGCGCGCCGCATCCGCCCTCCTCATGCTCTTCGCCGCGAGCCTCTGCGCTGCGCCGGTGCCCTGGATCGAGCCCGTGCCGCTCGACGTGCACAGTTCGGAGCGCGGCGGCCGCGTCGAGGGCGACATCGACGGCCGGCTCGAGTACCCGTTCGACGGATTGCGCGCGGTCTTCGCGGATCCGGCCGTGTGGTGCGGCATCGTCGCGCTGCACCTGAACGTGAAGGCCTGCGTCCACGTGCGGCGCGGCAGCACGACGTGGTTGCGCGTCTACACCGGCAAGAAGGATTTCCAGCGCCCGGAGGACGCCGTCGTCGCGGAGTACGCGTTCGCCGCGCGCGAAGCGGCCGGCCGTCGGCTCACGGTCGTGCTGACGGCGGACGACGGCCCCTACGGCACGCACGATCACCGCATCGAGCTCGTTCTCGAGCCCGCGGCGAATCCCGCGTACACGCACCTCACGCTGCGTTACCGCTATCGCGTGTCCTTTCTCGCCCGTGCGAGCCTGCAGGTCTATCTCGAGACCGTCGCGCGCGGCAAGATCGGCTTCACCGTCACCGGCGAGGACGCGCGCGGCGAACCGGAATACGTGAAGGGCCTGCGCGGTCTCATCGAACGCAACGCGGTCCGCTACTACCTCGCGATCGTCGCCTGGCTCGACGGCACCTCGCAGCCGCCGCCGCGTGCCGTCCTCTGGCGCGCCGCGCGCTGGTACGATCTCACCGAGCGCTACGCCCGCCAGCTCCACGAGCTCGATCGCAACGCCTACCTCGCGAACAAGCGCCGCGAGCTCGCGGCACAGGCGGAGCTGCAGGCGCAGGTGATCGGACCGTAGGTCCGTATATGAACGCTCCCACATTGCCAAGTAGTCAGTAGGCATGGCGCGAGAGGGTCGATTGCGGCCGTATATCCGGACTTGAGCTGCGCATAGGCGCGCTGTCCCTGATGGATTTCGCGGATTGGCGCCCCGTCGATTAGCTGCACTCGAAGTGCTTCGGACCTATAGGGTTTGGCCAATC
>JACQWY010000058.1 GCA_016209015.1 Gammaproteobacteria bacterium
AGGTTCGCTGCGCGTGCCGTGGGTCACCGACTGGGCCCTCGCCTGCGCGAGGGCGACGAAGATCAGCCGAGGCGGAATGCGTCGAATGACCCGGCAGTCTGGAGAAGAACCGTCCTTCTTTTCCGATGCCTCGAACACGAGTCCGTCGCGCCAGGAAATAAATCCGTCACCTTTTCCCCGCGCCCGTGCCGTGGGTCACCGACTGGGCCCTCGCCTGCGCGAGGGCGACGAAGATCAGCCGAGGCGGAATGCGTCGAATGACCCCGCAGTCCGGAGAAGAACCATTTTTTGCGACTTTCTCGCCGACAGCGGCGTCCGTGGCCGCGGGCAACCGCATCGCCGACCTGCACGACAGAGGGCGCCCTCGGGCTCAATACTCCGCGAGCACTCCCAATTCCTCGATGAGCGGGCCGATCCAGGTGCGATAGCGCGTCCAGCGCCCGCGTGCGTTCCCGTGGACGGGCTGGCGGACCTGCCAGCGGCTCGCGGTCGTGACGGTCCGCTGCGTGCGGTGTGGCGCTGCACAGGCCTCGTCCCAGCCGAGCTCGCAGTGCGCGAGCAGTGCGCGAGCCGCCTCGCGTGGTTCTGCCACGACATCTTCGTAGCGGACGTCCATCCAGCGCAGCGCGAGCGTGGCGCGCCAGTGGGACATCAGCTCGTGATAAGCGCGATATTGGCGGCCGAGGCTCCGCAACTCGTAAGCGTAAGCGTGGCCGCTGCTGAAACGCTGGAAGTAGAGCGAGAGACAGGTGTCGAGCGGATGTCGCAGGCAATGCACGACCCGCGCTGCCGGCCACAGGCGCTGAATCACACCGAGCCAGGCATAGTGTCCCGGCGTTTTGTCGATCCAGCGCTCGACGTCGGGCGCCGCACTCCGCAGTTCCGCAATGAAATCCGTAGCGAGCAGTTCGAGCCTTTCCTCGCTGCGTTCGGCGAGGAGTCGCAGCGTTCCGCGTGCGGTGTCGGCGATGCCGTCGCGAAGTAATGCCCGATTGAAGTAATCGGTTTCACCGGCGCCGTACACGGCCGGGTGACTCGCGAGTATCTGTTCGACGAGCGTCGTGCCCGAGCGCGGCATGCCGACGATGAATACCAGACCTGCACCGGAGTCGCCTGACGCATTCGCGGCATGCCAGGTCGAGGCGGGCTCGGCACGCAGATCCGCGTGATCGTCCACCGGCTCGCGCCCCGGCACTTTGAGCCGCTGCCATTCAGCACGATTCGCGCGTTCGAAACACGTGAATGCGCGCCCGGCATCACCGAGATCGTCATGGACTTTTCCGAGCGCGAAATCGAGTGCGATCTGCGCCTGCACATCCCGGGCATGGTGCTTGCGCGCCTGCTCGAGGCGCGCGATGAACGGCTGGTCCTGCGCCGTGTAGCGTCGGCTCGTGGCGAGCAGATAGAGCGCTCCGGCGTGGTCGGGGGTACGGTCCAGAAGCGCTTCCAGCGTCGCGTTCGCCTGCGCGAACTCGCCGAGCGAGAGCAGAGATTCGGCGCTCTGTATCCGGGCGTCGTCGTGCAGCGGGTCGAGCGTGGCTGCGCGCTCGAAGCAGGTCAGAGCCTCGGCGTGGCGCGCGAGTTGAGCGAGCAGGAGTCCGCGGTTGAAATGCGCGCTCGGGTCGTCGGGCGCGATCCGCAGGGCTCGCTCGAAGGCGGTAAGCGCCTCGTCCTCGAGTCGCAGCTCGCGCAGCGCGTTGCCCTGATTGTTCCAGGCGGCGAGATAGTTCGGCTCCGCCGCCAGGGCGCGCGCATAGCAGTCGAGGGCGGCGGCGTAGTCGCCGCAGGCGCGCAGTGCGAGGCCGCAGTTGTTGAGTATGGCCGGGTTGCCGGGTGCGCTCAGCAGAGCCTCGCGATAGGCATCGACGGCACCTGCCGTATCGCCGCGCTGCTCGCGCAGTGCAGCCCGCAGGCAGAGTGCCGTGGGATCGCCCGGCCGGTACCGGAGATAAATCTCGCAGGCGCGTCCGGCAGCCGCCGGATCGCCGGCGAGAAAGTTCATCTGGGCGAGCTCGAGTTGCAGCTCCGGGGCGCGCACCGCGCGAGCGGCGCGGGCGAGTTGGGCCGCCGCGGCGGCGTATTCGCCGCGCGCAGCCAGCACGTGTGCGAGACCGCGCAGCGCATCCGGATTCGCGCGATCGCGCTTCAGGATGAGCCGATACGACGCCGCAGCCTCGTCGAGCCGCCCGGCCTCGTGGAGCCACTGGGCATACGCGAGCGCGCCGTCGCCGTGCATCAGCGGGAATCGTTCCGAGGGAGGGGCGCGGTACGGGAAACCATGGGTCACACAGGGAATGAACTCACGTATAATTTTATACTCCGAGCCCGGTGTGGTTCGAGCACCCTACCAGTCTTTTCGAGCGTAAATCATTCTATGAAGATCAACAGAGTCGGGTACGCGCTGGCGCTCGTCGTCGCGATGGTATTCACGGTGCCGCAGCCCGTCAGCGCGATCGATCTGCTGCCGGATTTTCTCAAGAAGCTGAAGTTCAACGACAAGGTCTGGAGCGAGGAGGAACAGTTCGTCGCGCTCGCACCGCAGTCCGAAGGTGGCGCAGGCGCCGCTCCGAATTCCCATCCCGCGAAGCTCGATGCGAAGGATCTCCGCGACGCACTGAGCTCCCTCGAGTTCTGGCCCGAGGGCGGCTTCCTGCGCAGTGCGACCGCCGAGCACGTGTTCGGCGAAGGACAGGCGACGCTGATCGCGACTTACGCCGTTGATGCGCTGCGCAAGGCCAAGCCGAACGAGGACGTGATATTCAACGTGCGCGGCTACGACAACATCGCGTTCGACACCGTCAAGGAGCGGCAGTGGACGAGCGGACGCCTGTTCGTCGTCGACGGCAAGATCAACGTCATCATCGGCAGTTACCGCTTGAAGAAGGACCGCGGCATCCGCAACGCGGAGGCCGCGCATGGCACGCTCGACGACTATTCCGACATGTACTTCGACCCCGGCACGCGCGACCGCATGACCGCGAAGATGCAGGGCCGCATCGCCGGGACCGCCGGCGTCACGTTCAGCGCCGCGGGTCCCGAGGCGCGTCCGGACTGGGTCGTCATCGACGTCCCGACCGCCATCGCGGATTATCGTGATCGGCAGATCGCCCCGGAGGAGAAGGAGCGGAACGCGAAGGCCAAGCAGGAAACGGCGAAGCTCACGATGGAACGCCGTGAGATGCGCGAAGAAATGGCCCGCATGCGCCAGGAGATCAAGGATCTGAAGTCCGGCGGCTCCGTGAAGGATACGCGCTCGCTCGAGGAACGCCTCGCGACGCTGCAGGAGCTGCGCAGGAAGGAGCTGATCTCGGAGCAGGAATACAAGCGCCGCCGCGATCAGATTCTGAACGACATCTGATCCCGGCGGCACGGATGCGCACGCCGTACCCCCTGATCGCGCCCGAGTTCTCGGGGCTGCTGCCGGTCGGCGATGGTCACGCGATACACGTCGAAACCGCCGGCAACCCAGCCGGCATCCCGGTCGTCTTCCTCCATGGTGGGCCGGGCTCGGGCTGCAAGCCGAGCCACCGCCAGTTCTTCGATCCCGGACGTTACTTCAGCATGCTCGTCGATCAGCGCGGCGCCGGCCTGTCGCGGCCGTACGGGGGCGTCGAAGGCAACACGACGCAGGCGCTCGTGGCCGATCTCGAGCACGTGCGGCGGCATTTCGGAATCGAGCGCTGGATGCTGTTCGGCGGCTCGTGGGGGTCCACGCTCGCGCTGGCGTATGCGAACGCGCATCGCGAGCGCGTGCTCGCCCTGGTCCTGCGCGGCATCTTTCTCGCACGCGCCTCGGATCTCGAATGGTTCTTCGTGTCAGGCGCGAATCGTCTGCTCCCCGCGGCATGGGCGCGCTTCGTCGCCGCCGTGGGACCCGAGCGGCTGTGCATCGATGCCCTGCACGCGGCGGTGTTCGGCGCCGATGAGAGTCTTGCGGTACGCGTCGCCCGGGCCTGGGGCGAATGGTCGGGCGAGGTCGTGAGCTATGCGATCGACGTTCCGGAGCCGGAGCCCGGGCCGCCTGTCGAAGAGACGCTCGCGAAGACCCGCATCGAGATGCACTACGCCAAGCATGCCTATTTCCTGCGTGAGAACGAACTCCTCGAACGTGCGCCCGCGCTCGCCGGGATACCGGTGCACCTCGTGCACGGTCAGCGCGACTTGACGTGCACGCCCGACGCGGCATTCGCGCTGCACCGCGCGCTGCCCGGCTCGACGCTCGAAATTCTGCGTACCGCGGGACATCTCTCGGGCGAGCCGGCGATGACGGACGCCCTGCTGCGCGCCGCCGACGCCATGGCGGCGCGCCTCGCAGTCTGAGTCACGATGACGGCGCTACGCGAGTCGTCCGCTCTCATCGCGCGCATCGGCGATCGCGACGCGCCGCCGCTCGTGATGGGCATCCTCAACGTCACGCCCGACAGCTTCTCCGACGGCGGCGAGTTTCTCGATGTCGAGCGCGCTGTCCGGCACGGCGTGACCATGGCACACGACGGGGCGGGGCTCGTGGATGTCGGTGGCGAGTCGACGCGTCCGGGCGCTGCGGGTGTGTCGGACGACGAGCAGATCGCGCGCGTCGTGCCGGTGATCACCGCGCTCGCGACGGCACTGCCGGACGAGTGTGCGATCAGCATCGATGCGCGCTCGGCCCGAGTCGCGAACGCCGCAATCGCCGCCGGCGCGACGCTCGTCAACGACATTTCGGCCGGCGCGGATCCCGCGATGGGCTCCGTCGTCGCGGCACGCGGCATGCCGATCGTGCTCATGCACATGCAAGGGACACCCGAGACGATGCAGCTCGCCCCGAGCTATGCGGACGTCGTGAACGAAGTGCGGGACTTCCTGCTCGAACGCGCGGCGCGTCTCGAGCGGGACGGGGTGGCGCGGCGACAGATCGTGCTCGACCCCGGCATCGGCTTCGGCAAGACGCGACGCCACAATCTGGAGTTGTTGAGCCGGCTCGAGGTGTTCGTCGCGACCGGCTATCCCGTGCTGCTCGGGACGAGCCGCAAGCGCTTCATGGGCGCGATCTGTCGCGAGACGGATCCGCGCGAGCTCGTGGGCGCGACGTGCGCCACGACTACGCTCGGCGTCGACGCGGGGGTGCGGATCGTGCGTGTGCACGACGTCCGCGAGAACCGCCAGGCGCTCGAGGTCGTCTGGGCGATTCGCCATCCGGAGTGAGAGAGACGGGACGCTCAGCGCGTGTCGGCCAGCGCTTTGGAGTTCCGTGAGTTCCTGAAGACGAGCGGACGCGCCGGTGCGGTGCCGGCGGTGTGACGTGCGACCTCGGCGACGAGCGCCTCGTGATGTGACGATTTCGCGCAGACCGGGTCGGCGTTTTCGGCCGCGCCGGTGAGCATGTACGCCTGGCAGCGGCAGCCGCCGAAATCCTTCGTCTTCTCGGGACAGCTCCGGCAGGGTTCGCGCATCCACGCGAAGCCGCGGAATGCATTGAAACCGGCGGAGTCGCGCCAGATGTGCTCGATGCCGTGCTCGCGCACGTTCGGGAATTCGAGCCCGGGAAGCTGGGCGGCGGCATGGCAGGGCAGGGCGGTGCCGTCGGGCGCGATGGTGAGGAAGATCGATCCCCAGCCGTTCATGCAGGCTTTCGGCCGCTCCTCGTAGTAATCGGGCACGACGTAGATGATGCGCATGCGGCCCTTCATTCGGACCTGATAATCGTGCGCGATGGCCTCGGCGCGTGCGAGCTGCCCGCGCGTCGGCAGCAGGTGATCGAGATTGAGCTTCGACCAGCCGTAATACTGCGTGCTCGCGAGTTCGACGTAATCCGCTTGGAGATCGATCGTCATCCGGATGATGTCCTCGATCTGATCGATGTTCTGGCGGTGGATCACGATGTTGAGCACCATCGGGTACTCGTACTTCTTCACGAGGCGGGCCATCTCGTACTTGTGCCGGAACGAGCTCGTTCCGCCCAGGAAATCGTTCAGCGTTTCGTCGCTCGCCTGGAAGCTGATCTGGATGTGATCGAGGCCGGCGTCCTTCAGGCGCGCGATGCGCGCCTCGTCCATGCCGATCCCGGACGTGATGAGGTTGCTGTAATAGCCGAGCCGGCGGCCTTCCGCGACGATCTCCTCGAGGTCTTCGCGCAGCAGCGGCTCACCGCCCGAGAGCCCGAGCTGTGCGGCGCCCATGCGTCTCGCCTCCGCGAGCACGCGACACCACTCCGCGGTGCTCAGCTCGTCTTTGCGCCGCGCATAGTCGACCGGGTTCGAGCAGTACGGACATTGCAAGGGACAGCGGTAAGTGAGCTCCGCGAGGAGCCACAGGGGTTTCGGATCAGCCGACGCTTCTGAGCCAGCCCTGAGCATAGGCGACCTCCAGGAAACGATAGACGTCGGCCTCGAGATCCGCGCCCGGATACTGCGCTTTCAGTTCGGCGATTATGCCGGCGACGTCGAGCCTGCCATTGCAGCGTTTGAGGATCTCACCCGCGCTCGCGCCGAGCTTCACCATTCCTTCGGGATAGAGCAGGACGTGCGCGTCCTGCGCGTCCTCCCATTGCAGACGGAACATCGGCGCGATCTTCGGGATCGTCTGCGGCGCGACCGCCTGCAGAGCTTCCGGGCTCATGCCGGTGCCTCGCAGCAATGGAAGGGCGGCTTCTTGTCGATGTAGGCGAGCCACATCGCGTCGAGCATCGTCCACAGCACGTTGAGTTTGAACTGCAGGATCTCCAACGCGTGATCCTGGGCGGTGCGCGTCGTGAAATGCGTGAGCGTGACTTCGAGGCCGTGCTCTACGTCGCGACGCGCTTCGCTGAGGCGCTTGCGGAAGTAGCGATAGCCGCGTTCGTCGATCCAAGGATAGATCTCCGGCCAGTTGTCGAGCCGCTGCTGATGGATGCGCGGCGCGAAGAGCTCGGTGAGCGAGGAGCAGGCTGCTTCCTCGAACGTCGCACGGCGCGCGAAGTTCACGTAGGCATCGACCGCGAAACGTACTCCCGGCAGCACGTGCTGTTCGCTCCACAGTGCTGCCCGTTCGAGGCCGACTGCCTCGCCGAGTTGCAGCCAGGCTTCGATGCCGCCTTCGTCGCCGGTCTGTCCGTCATGGTCGATGATGCGCTGGATCCAGCGGCGACGCGTGTCGCGGTCCGCGCAGTTCGCCATCACGGCGGCGTCCTTGAGCGGAATCGCGGTCTGGTAGTAGAAGCGGTTCGCGACCCAGCCGCGGACGGCTTCGGGCTCGAGCCCGCCTGCATTCATCCGCACGTGGAAAGGATGGTGGATGTGGTAGTAGCGCTCCTTGCCGCGGAGGCGCCGTTCGAATTCGTCACGGCTCCACGCCGGTCCGGCAGTGGGGCGCGGTCTCGTCACGCCGAGATGTAACACGGGTGGCTCCTGGCTGCTGCGGAACAGGCGGTCCGGCGGCGCCGGGCGGCCATGTCTGCCGGGGCCTTCACCGGCCCCGGGCAGACGCGCGACATCAACGGTTGTTGATGTACATCGTCACTTCGAAGCCGAAACGCACGTCTTGATACGAGGGGGTTTCCCACTTCATGATCGACACTCCTGAATTGATTTACCGTCGTGCGACCGCGGACTGGGCCTGCGGTCACCCGCGGTGCGAATGGCTCTGATAGCCATTCGCACCGCTCCAAAGAGTGTGTGCATCCCCTGTGCCAGCCGGCGTCCCACCTTGCGGTAGGACGCCCGCTCCAAAGAGATCAATGCCTTGCCTGTTTCGAGAATCCGAATTGCGAAGTCCGGGCGGCACGATGCCCCGTCGCACTGGCTGTACACAGACACCCGCGTGGTTGATATGAACCGTGGGGCCCCGCCGAACCGCGCGAGGTGCATGCCTTGATCCGCGAGGCCGTGGTCGCGACCGTGAATCCCGACGGCTCGACGCACCTCACGCCGCTCGGCTATCGCGTGTCGGGCGAGGAGCTGCTGCTCGCGCCGTTCGTGCCGTCGCGCACGCTCGCGAACCTGCGGGAGCGGGGCTTTGGCGCGCTCAATTTCACCGATGACGTCAGGGTCATAGCGGGTTGTCTCACGGGGCGCCGCGATTGGCCGACCACCGCCTGCCGCGACGTGCGCTGTGCCCGCCTCGAATCCGCGCTCGCACACACGGAGTTCGACGTCGCACGCGTCGTCGAGGATGAACAGCGGCCCCGATTCTTCTGCCGCCGCATCCGCACCGAGAACCACCGGCCGTTCCTCGGCTACAACCGGGCTCAGGCGGCCGTCATCGAGGCCGCGATCCTCGTCTCACGTCTCGATTTCCTCGAGCCGGCGGTGGTCCGCAGTGAACTCGACAGGCTGCTGCCGGCCGTCGAGAAGACCGCCGGTGAGCATGAGCGGCTCGCGTGGAGCTGGCTCGAAGCGGCGGTGCACGACCATCCGCGACATCGCCGGCCGGAGTCGCACGCATGACGGCACTGCTGACGAGCGTGCGTGATCTCGCCGAGGCAGAGCTCGCGCTCGGCGCGGGCAGCGAATGGCTCGATCTGAAAGAGCCGCGCGACGGCGCACTGGGACGGGTCGCGCCCGAAGTCGCGCGGGACGTCGTGCGCTGGGTCGCCGGCCGGGTCCCGGTCAGTGCGACGATCGGCGATTGCTGGGACGAGCCCGAGTGTTTCGCCGAGCGGGCCGCCGAAATGGCCGCGACCGGCGTGTCGCACGTGAAGATCGGACTCTACGCCCGCGACCTCACCGCGAAGACGGGGCGGGCCCTGGCGGCGGCGACCGCTGCCTGCCCGATCATCGCGGTATGTTTCGCGGAGGAGCCGCCTGCGGCGCGCGACGTCGCCCGGCTCGCCGCGGCGGGCTTACGGGGTGTCATGCTGGACACCGCGGAGAAGCAGGCCGGCTCATTGCGCTCGCTCCTCGCGGAATCCGCGCTGCGCGAGTTCGTCACCACAGCACGGGGTGCCGGCCTCCTCACCGGGCTCGCCGGCAGCCTCAGCCTCGCGGACGTGCCGCCGCTACTCGCCCTCGGTCCCGATTATCTCGGCTTCCGCGGCGCGCTCTGCGTCGGTCAGGCACGCGAAGCCATGCTGTCGGCGGATGCCGTCGCCGCCGTGAAGGCGGCCGTAGCGCGCGGCCGGCAGGTCTGAGCGGGGCGGACTGCTACACTTCGAGGCTCAACGGCGCGATGCGAGGTGCGATCCATGGGCTGGCGTGAGAAGAAATCGGAACGGGTCTACGACGAGGCGGAGATCACCGAACGGCTGGCGCGCGAGCTGCCGCACTGGACGTTCAAGGACGGGTGGATCCGCCGCACTTACAAGACCTCGGGCTGGAAATCGACCTTGATGGTGGTGAACACCGTGGGCCATCTCGCCGAGGCGGCCTGGCATCACCCGGATCTGAACGTGTCCTACGCCTTCGTCACCGTGAAGCTCGTGAATCACGCGGCGAAGGGCATCACGGACAAGGATTTCGAGCTCGCGCGGAAGATCGAGGAGGTCGTGATGTGGCAGCCCGGCAGAGACGAAGCGGGCGCGCTCGAAGGCACGCCCGACGATCCGAGATTCAAGTACGTGAAATACGACTGAGCGTCGCTCAGATCCGGAAGCTGCCCACCACCTGTTTGAGATCGGACGCGATCGCCGTGAGGTGAGCGCTCGCGCTGTCGAGCTGTTGGGCGCTCTCCGCCGTGCGATCCGTCGCCGACTTGATCGCCGTGATGTTGCGGCTGATCTCCTCCGTGACGTGGCGCTGTTCTTCGGCGGCCGTCGCGATCTGTGTGTTCATGTTGCTGATGTGGGCGACCTTGGACGATATCGCGTTCAGCGATTCGTGCGCGTGGTTCGCCTGCTGCACGCATTGCTCGGCCTGCACGCGCCCGTGCTCCATGGCATGCGCCGCTTCGTTGGTGCCGTCCTGCAGACTCTCGATCATCTTCTGAATTTCCGACGTCGAGTCGCGCGTCCGCTGCGCAAGCGTGCGCACCTCGTCGGCCACGACCGCGAAGCCGCGTCCGTTCTCGCCGGCGCGTGCCGCTTCGATCGCCGCATTCAGCGCGAGCAGATTCGTCTGATCCGCGATGCCGCTGATGACATCGGTGATCTTGCCGATCTCGGCGCTGTTGTTCTTCAGGCGCTCGATGACTGCGCTCGCGTTCGCGACCTCCGTCGCCATGTCCTCGATGATGCGGATGGCGCCGGTGACGACCTGCTGGCCGCGCTGGGTTTCGGCATTCGTGTCCGCCGTGGCATCGGCGGCGTGCACCGCGTTACGCGCGACCTCCTGGGCCGCAGCGGACATCTCGAGCACGGCCGAGGCCACCTGATCCGTCTCGGAGGCCTGTTCGTGGACCGAACCGCTCGTGCCCGAAGTCGCGGCATTGACTTGAGTCGCAGCGGTGGATAGCTGACCGACGGCATCGGAGACGCGCACCACGAGTCCGCGGATCTTCGCGACGAAGGCATTGAAGCTCTCGCCGAGCTCGCCGAGCTCGTCCTTGCTGTCGATGCGCAGCGCGACGGTCAAATCGCCTGCGCCCTGGGCGATTTCATGCATGTGCGCGGCCGCGCGGGCAATCGGACGGGCAATGCGGACGATGCCGAACATGGTTGCGCCGAGACCGACCACGGCTGCGAGCAGAGTGATCACGCTGAGCAGCACGATCTGCCGATGTTCGGCGCCCTGGGCCTCCTGAACCATGGTCGCGATTACGCTGTCACCGACCTCCTCGAACTTCTCGAGTGCCTTGAAGAGCTCGTCGGACGCGGCGGTGAACCCCGCTTCCGCCGCAGTGAGCGCGGCGCGATCGCCGCCGGCAGCCTTCTGTGCTTCGCGCAGCTTGTAGCGGGCCGCGCCGAACGAGTGGTAGACGGCTTCCGCGGCAGCGACGTCCGATTCGGACAGAAAGCCTGTGCGTTTGACGCGGTCCATGGCCTCGCGGGCTCTGTCCTGCGCCGTGCGGAGCTCGGATTCGAGCTTCGACTGCAGTGCCGCGTCGGTGCCGGCCAGCATCATGCGCTGGGTGAGGATGATTTCGTCCTTTGCGTCGATTTTGAATTCCATGACCCCGTCGGCCGTGTCCCAGCCGGGTCCGGCGACCTTGCCCAGCGTCCCGGCGACGCCTTGCATCCCTTCGAAGCTGATTCCTGCACATACGAACAGGAGGCCGACCACCACGGAGAAGGACAGACCGAGGCGGGTTCCGATTTTCATCGTGTCGAGACCGAACATGACATGGTTCTCCCGGAGCGAAAACGGCGGCGCACGAGCGGATTACGGTTCCCTCGTCGACCTCGTCATCGGCTGTCGGGCGTGTTCCTTGAGATTGGAGCGCCGCGGCGACGTCCGGACCGCAAGGCGCCCGTGCACCTGTCGGCCGAGGTCGCGGCGGCGCCGCGAGCGGGGGGGCGGGGTGTTCCGGAATGTTCGGGAAAACGCTCCCCTCGTCGCCGGATCCCGGGCGCCGGCGCCGCCTTGCCGGCCTCCGGCGTTGCCGGTAATCTTGAACTCTCGTTCAAGCCCGATGAGCGTTCGACTCCCACAACAGGTGCGTCATGAAGCTTCCGTCCCGCATCGTCGACATCTCCCAGCCGCTCGACAACGACACGCTCGTGGATCCGCCGTTCATGCGTCCGCACATCGATTACGTCACCGGCCGGGACAACACGGCCGTCGTCTGCGACTACTTCCCGGGGCTGAAGGAAGACGATCTGCCCGGCGGAGAGGGCTGGGCGATCGAATACGTGAAGCTCGCGACGCATAACGGCACGCACGTCGATGCGCCTTATCACTTCAATTCGCTGGATGCCCGCGGCAATCGCATGCAGACGATCGACGAAATGCCGCTCGACTGGTTCTTCCGCCCCGGCGTGAAGCTCGACTTTCGGCATTTTCACGACGGCTATGTCGCCACCGCCGCGGACGTCGAGGCGGAGCTCGCGCGCGTCGGTTACACGCTGCAGCCGATGGACATCGTGCTCGTGAACACGCGGGCGGGCGAGGCGTACGGCACCGAGGAATACATTCACGCCGGTTGCGGCATGGGACGCGATGCGACGCTCTATCTCACGGAGCGCGGCGTGCGGGTCACGGGTATCGACGGCTGGAGCTGGGATGCGCCGTTCTCGAAGACGCGCGAGCGCTGGATGGAGACGCAGGATCCGATGGTGATCTGGGAAGGTCACTATGCCGGCAAGGAGATCCCCTACTGCCATCTCGAGAAGATGCGTCACCTCGAACAGTTGCCGGCTTTCGGCTTCACGGTGGCGTGCTTCCCCTGCAAGATCGCGCGCGGGTCCGCCGGCTGGACGCGTGCCGTCGCGCTCTTCGACTGAATTACGGGGACATGACACTCATCGCGTGCCCGCGCTGAGTGCCGTGTCCCCGGATCTCAGCCCTCGACCCGCTCCCGCAACAACCTCACCGCACTCTCCACCGTCGTCAGCACCGGCAGCCGGGTCGCCTCGGCAACCGCGGGCGCCGCACGCGCCAGGCTGAACTGCGCGAGTGCAACGACGTCGCAGCCCGCGTGCACTGCCTTGCGCGCGGCGGCCGCGACGAGGCGATCGTGGGTCGCGCCATTGCCCTCGTTCAACGCGGCGAGTGCGCCCTCGACGAGGATCGGCACGACAGTGAGGCTCTGCGGGAACTCGGCCGGCATGGATCCGAGCGTTCCGGTGAACGTCGCGACGAGCCCGATCCGCGTGCCGCGCTGCACTGCATCGGCGATCATCGCTTCATTCGGTTTCAGAATCGGCACCTCGGGCCAGCGTCGCTGCACCGCCTCGAGACAGGGGCCGAACGCGGAGCATGTGAACAGCACGCCCCGCGCGCCGGTGCCGAGCGCATAGGCGGTGAGATCGAGGAAGCGCTGCGTCGTCGCCTCGTCGAGGCAGGCGCGGCCGGCGGCGAGATCCGCGGACAGGCTGTCGTCCAACAGGTTCATGAGCTCGCAACCCGGCCACTGGCGCGCGAATTCCGCATTCACGGGCGCGATGGAGTGGGCGAGGGCATGAACCAGCGCGACGCGTGGGACCGTCGTCATCGTGCAGTTCGCTCGCCCTTCATCGCCCGCTCGCCGCCCTGATCGACTTCACTATGTTCTGGTACCCCGTGCAGCGACACAGATTGCCGGCGATGGCGTGCCGGATGTCGTCCTCCGTCGGCTGCGGATTGTCCTTCAGGAGCTGATGCGCGGCGAGCACCATGCCGGGCGTGCAGTAACCGCACTGCAGGCCGTGGTTCTCGACGAAGCACTGCTGGAGCGTCGAGAGCTCGCCGGGTTTGCTCAAGCCCTCGATCGTCACGACCTCCTGACCGTTCGCGTCCGCGGCGAGCACGCAGCAGGATTTCACCGTCTCGCCGTCGAGCATCACCGTGCAGGCACCGCAGCTCCCCGTGCCGCAGCCGATGTGCGTGCCGGTGAGGCGCAGATCGTCACGCAGCATCTCCGCGAGCTTCGCGCGGGTATCCACCGCGAGCTCGTGCACGCGGCCGTTGACCTGGAGTTTGACGAGCGTCTTCATGAGCGACCTCCGGCCCGCAGGTTCGCGAGCGCCGCCGTGACCGCGCGCTTCGCATAGACGCGCGCCATCTCGCGGCGATAGGCGCCGCTGCCGTTCAAATCCGTGAGCGCGTGCTGCGCCGCCTCGAAGGCGCGATCGCCGATCGCGGCGAGTGCGGCGTCGCCGGCGCCCCGGCGCAGCTCGTCCGCGACGTCGAGCACGACGGGCCGTGGCCCGACCCCGCCGATTCCGACGCGCGCCGGCGCGAGTCCGGGCCCGATCGCCGCGGAAGCGAGCACGATCGGGAACGCGCCTTCGACGCGGCGGAGAGTCTTGTGCGCGCTGCCGCTGCCCGCGGGCTGCTTCGGAATTTCGATCGCCGTCAGGATCTCGTCCGGGGCGAGCGCGGTCGTCATCACGTCGACGAAGAACTCCGAGGTCGTCAGCCAGCGCTCGCCGCGTGTGCTCCGTACGCAGAGCCGCGCGCCCAGTGTCGCCGTCGCAGAGAGGTAATCCGCCGCGGGCTCGGCGTGCACGAGGCTGCCGCCGAGCGTGCCACGATGTCTGACCTGTACGTCGCCGATACCGGCGGCGGCGGCCGCGAGCAACGGCAGGTGTTCGCGGATCGACGGATGCTTCGCGACCGTCGCATGACGCAGCATCGCGCCGAGGCGCAGCACGCCGCCCGCGTCCTCGACGCCATCGAGACCGCTCAGGTGATTGAGGCTCACGACGACGGCCGGCTGCGCGAGGCCGAGCGTCATCACCGGCACGAGCGTCATGCCACCGGCGAGCAGCTTGCATGCGCTGCCGTGCGTGCCCAGCAGCGCAAGCGCCTCGGCGAGCGTCTTCGGCGCACAGAATTCGAATTCGCCGGCGATCATGCGCGGCCTCCTTTCGGGTGCAGGGCGGTCCAGACGTTCTCGGGCGAGAGCGGGAGGCGATCGATGCGCACCCCGAATTCGCAGAGCGCGTCCTCGACCGCGCCGCACAACGCGCCGAGCGGGCTCGTCACTCCGGATTCGCCGACGCCCTTCGTGCCGAGCGGCGAGAAGGGCGAGAGCGTCTCCTGGTGCTCGAGCTCGATGTGCGGCACCTCGAGCGCCGTCGGCAGGGTGTAGTCCATGAACGTCGTCGTCGTGAGCTGCCCGCAGTCGTCGTACACGAGGTGTTCGAACAGCGCGCCGCCTATCCCTTGTGCAGTGCCGCCGTGCACGTTGCCCTCCGCCGTCATCGGATTGATGACCTTGCCGGAATCGTGCACGGCGCAATAGCGCAGGATCTTCACCACGCCCGTCTCGGGATCGACCTCGGCGATGAGCGCCGTCGATTGATTCGCCCACGAGGGATAGGCGCTGTAGCGGCCCTGGGTCTCGGGCTGGTGGTAGACGTTCTCGTGGCGGAAGTAGCGCGTCGCCTCGAGTCCGGGCTCGACACCACAGGCCGCGGCGCCGTGACAGTCGCCGTAGATCGTCGCGACGACGTCCTTCGTCCCGACGTGACGGAAGGGCGCCCCCTTGAGCATGATTCGCCCATCCGCGGTCTCGAGATCGCCCGGTGCGGCCTCGAGCATCCTGCCGGCGACTTTGAAGAGCTTCTCGCGCAGCTCGCCCGCCGCGATGTGCACGGCCGAGCCGCCCATGATGACGCCGCGCGAGCTGAAGTTGCCGAGACCATAGGGACACAGCGAGGTGTCGCCCTGGATGACGCGGACGTCCTTCACGTCGATGCCGAGCTGATCGGCGGCGATTTGCGCGAGCGCCGTTTCGTTGCCGGTGCCGGGCGAGGTCACGCCCGTCAGCACCGTCACCTCGCCCGTCGGGCTGATGCGCACCGTCGCGCCGTCCCAACCGTTGAAGCGCGCGGAGCCCGCGATACTGCAGCCTTCCGGCGTGAGCTCCTGGCCGATGCCGAGGCCGATATACCGGCCCTGCGCGCGCGCCTCGGCTTTCAGTTTCGGGAAGTTCGCGTAGTCGATCATCTCGAGCACACGTTTCAAAGCCTGCGGATAATTGCCGCTGTCGATCACCGCGCCGCCGTTCTGCGGATACGGGAATTCGTCGGGCGGAATGAAGTTCCTCGAGCGCACCGCCATGCGATCGCGCCCCGTCTCGCGCGCCACGGCGTCCATCACGCGATCCATGAGCCAGGACGAGGATTCCTTGCCGAAGCCGCGATAGGCGTTCCACGGGCATTTGTTCGTCGTCACGGCGACGACTTCGACGTCGGTGTCGCGGATCTTGTAGCAGGTCGGCAGCGCGAAGCCCGTGACGTAGGCCTGGCCCCAGCCGGCGAGCGCGCTCGGCGCGCCGACGTCGGCGACGTAGCGCACCTTGAGCGCGGTGACGAGACCGTCGTCTTCGAACGCGGCCTGCCAGGTGAAATGGCCTTCGCGCGCGTGGCCGCCCGCGAGCAGATCCTCGCGGCGCTCGGCGATCCAGCGCACGGGCCGTCCCGCGAGCAGCGAGAGGGCGGCGACGAGCGGTTCTTCCTGGAAGTAGGGGATCTTCAGACCGAAAGCGCCGCCGACGTTCGGCTGGATGACGCGGATGTCGTTCTCGGCGAGATGCAGCGTCTGTGCGAGCAGCGTGCGCATCGGATGCGGACACTGCGTCGATGCCCAGAACGTCAACGTGCGGCGATGCGGATCGTAGTCGGCGACATAGGCGCGCGGCTCCAGAGCGGCCCCCGTATAGCGATGATGCCTGAGCTCGCCGCCGACCGTGCGCGCCGCTTTCGCGATGAGCCCTCCTGCATCGCCCGCCTGCATGCGGATCTCGAACAGCACGTTGCTGCCCCAGTCCGGCTCGACGAGCGGGGAATCGGCGGTGAGGCCGCGTTCCGGATCGACGACCGGATCGAGATCTTCGTAATCGACGTCGACGAGCAGCGCCGCCTGCTTCGCGGTATAGGGATCCTCGGCGACGACGGCGGCGACCCCTTCGCCCGCATAACGCACGCGGCCGACGGCGAGCGGATAGAGCGCGAAGGGTTTGAGGCTCGCGCCCTTGCCGAAGCCCTCGACCGGCATCGCATAGTCTTTCGCGCGCAGCTCCTCGCCCGTGACGACGAGCAGCACGCCCGGCAGCTCGAGCGCCGCGCTCGCGTCGATCGAGAGGATCTTCGCCGCGGCGTAGGGGCTGCGCACGATGTGCGCGTAGGTCATGCGATCGAGCTTCACGTCGCCCGTGTAGAGGCCCGCGCCGGCGACGAGCGCCGGGGAGTTCTGGGCCGGAACGTCTTTGCCTATGAATGCCATCGATTCATCTCCTGGTGGAGTCCGAGAGGCGCCGCCGGGACACGTATGCGGCCCCGGCGCGGATTTTCGAAACCGCTCAGGCGCGACCGAGCAGCCGCCCGCACAAGCCGCGCAGCCAGGCGAGGAAGCTCGCCCAGAGCATGCCGCCGAGATTCGCCGGCGCGGCCGGTGCCGCAGGTGCCTCGCGTGGTGCGGCGCCCGGGTCGGCGGCGGCGGCGATCTGAGTTTCGAGATTCGCGGCGAACTGCTCGAGGAGGCGCGAAGTGACTTCTTCCATGAGCCCCGTGCGGCCGAACTGCGCTACCGCGCCCGCGAGCGAGATGTCGGACTCGACCGACACGTCCGTGCCGCTCGTGGTCTCGGTCAGGCGATAGACGGTCGTGAATTTCGCGCGGCTGCCGGCGCCGCGGTCGCGGCCGTTGCCGGTGATCGTGCCGCTGTGGTTCGCGGCGTCGGCGCTGTGCACGGCATCGCCCTCGAAGGCGGTCGTGATGGGCCCGAGCTTCACTTCGACGCGGCCCTTGAACCTGCCGTCGCCGAGGTCTTCGGTGATCTGTGTGCCGGGAATGCAGGTCGCGACTCGCGGCACGTCCTGGAACAGCGCCCAGACCTTGTCACGCGGGCGCGGCACCGCAAAGGTATTCGAGATCTTCATGCGATCGCGCCTCCCGGCCCGCGTTGAACGCACGTTGAACCCGGCCGAGTTTAGGGTCCCGTCCGCGAAAAGGAAATAGTCGCGACGAGGCTTTCCCCGGCGCCGCGATTCCGCGAGAATCGTCCGCCTTTCCAAGCTGCGGAATCGCACATGCAGACGAAGAACATCACCGTGCCGCTGCGCGACGGCGGAATGGGCGCCTACCTCGCCATTCCGGACGAGACGCCGAAGGGTGCCATCATCGCGATCATGGAAATCTGGGGCGTGAACGACACCATGCGACATCACGCGCACGAATTCGCGGCAGCGGGCTTCGTGTGCCTCGTGCCGGATCTGTTCTGGCGGCAGGAGCCGGGCGTCGAGCTCTACGATCGCAATCCGGGAGATGCGGAGAAGGCCTTCGATCTCTACTACGAGTTCGACTACGACCTCGGCGTGCAGGACATGGAAGACACGCGGCGCCATCTCATGACGCTGCCGGAGTGCACGGGCCGGGTCGGCGCCGTCGGCTACTGCCTCGGCGGCAAGCTGTGCTACCTCATGTGCTGCCGGACCGACATCGATTGCGCGGTCGGGTACTACGGCACCTACATCGAGCACCGCATCAGCGAGGCGAAGAACCTGCATCGTCCGTTCATGCTCCACATGGCGATGAAGGATCGCTGGGTGCAGCCCGAGATCAATGCGCTGCTCGAACGCCGTCTCGGCCCGAACCCGCTCGTCACCATCCACAAGTATCCCGAGGCCGATCACGCCTTTGCACGGAAGGGCGGCCGGCCGTACCGCGCCGACGACGCCGCTCGCGCGCTCGAGCTCAGCATCGCGTTCTTCCGGGAGCACCTCGGCGCCTGAGCCTCTGCCCGCGGCACGCGCTGCGGGTTTCCTTGCCGCGGGCAGAAATTCGGCCGCGTGCTGGGCGGGAGGCTTGCCCGGCTTGATTAGTTACTTGCCGTCCGGCAAGCTATCGCCCGCCTACCACTCCCCCGGATGTTCCATGGAAAAGCAAGCCACCGTCCGCCGCCCCGTCGGCCGCCCGCCGAAGGCCGAGAATCAGCGCGCGCGCATCATCGCCGAAGCGGCCCGCCTCATCGGCTCGAAGGGTTACGAGAACTGCTCCCTGACCGACATCGCCGTGCGTCTCGGCATCTCGAAGCAGGCGCTCTATCACTACTTCAACACCAAGGACGAGATTTACACCGAGATCATGCAGTCCACGCTCGAGGGCCTGCACGACCACGTGAAGTCGCGCATCGACCTGAATGCTCCGGCACTCGCGCAGCTCCGCCAGCTCATGCGCGCGCACGCCGAATTCCTGCACGACCAGTTCTGGCAGTTCGCCGCGCTCCTGACGGGCTTCGGCGGCATCGGCATGCCGGAGAGCCGGCGCTCGCTCGTCGTGGTCCGCGATCGCTACGAGCACCTCGTGCGCGAAGTGCTCGATCGCGGCGTCGCGAGCGGCGAGTTCGCCGTCGCCGACGTCAACATGACGGCGCGCGCGATCCTCTCGATGCTGAACTGGATGGTGCGCTGGTATCAGACCGACGGGCCGCTGCCGGCGGTCGCGGTCGCGGACACGTATTTCGAGCTCATCACGAACGGCATCACGTGCCGCCCGGGCGCGCTCCGGTCGATCTGAATTCACGCCAACCAGGACACCCCGACATGCATCTGGACGAAGAAACTTTCGGTCTCCTCATCGACTCCGTACGCCGGTTCGTCGACACGCGACTCATCCCGAACGAACACCTGCTCGCCGAGCTCGACGAAGTGCCGGCGGACATCCTCACGGAGATGCGCGAGCTCGGTCTCTTCGGGCTCTCGATCAAGGAAGAGCACGGCGGCCTCGGTCTCGACATGGAGGAGGAGGTGCGCGTCGTGTTCCAGCTCGGCCGGACCTCGCCCGCGTTCCGCTCGGCCTTCGGCACGAACGTCGGCATCGGCTCGCAGGCGATCGTGATGGCGGGCAGCGAGGAACAGAAGCAGCGCTATCTGACGCGCATGGCGAACGGCGAGATCGTCGGCTCCTTCGCACTGACGGAGCCCGAGGCCGGATCCGATGCGCTGTCGATCAAGACGCGTGCGGTGCGCGACGGCGATCACTACGTGCTGAACGGCACGAAGCGCTACATCACGAACGCGCCGGTCGCGGGTCTCTTCTCGGTGATGGCGCGCACGGGCGACGGCCGCTCGGCGCGCGACATCTCCTGCTTCCTCGTGGAGGCTGGCACGCCCGGGCTCACGCTCGGGCGTCCCGACAAGAAGATGGGCCAGCAAGGCGCGAAGACCTGCGACGTCATCTTCGAGAATTGTCGTGTGCCGGCGAGCCAGTTGCTGGGCGGGGAGGAGGGCACGGGCTTCACGACTGCGATGCGCGTGCTCGACAAGGGCCGTCTGCACATCTCCGCGATGGCGGTGGGCGCGGCGACGCGGCTCATCGAGGACAGCGTGCGCTACGCGAAGGAGCGCAAGCAGTTCGGGCAGGCGATCGCGGATTTCCAGCTCGTGCAGGCGATGATCGCCGACAGCCAGGCCGAGACCTATGCGGCGCGTTCCATGGTGCTCGATGCCGCGCGGCGCCGCGATCGCGGCGAGAACGCGACGCTCACCTCGGCCTGCTGCAAGCTCTTCGCGACCGAGATGGTCGGACGCGTCGCGGATCGCGCCGTGCAGATCCATGGCGGCGCCGGCTACATGGCGGAATACGGCATCGAGCGCTTCTATCGCGACGTGCGCCTGTTCCGCATCTACGAAGGCACCTCGCAGATCCAGCAACTCGTCATCGCGCGCGAGACGGTCAAGGCGGCGGATTCCGGCCGCACCGTCATCGGCGCCTGATCCCATGCATCCGAAGGAGACTCCCATGAGGCGCGCAGCCATCGTCAGCCCGCTCCGGACGCCCATCGGGTCGTTCGGCGGCTCCCTCAGAGCGCTCGGCGCGGACGTGCTCGCCGCGACGATCTTCAAAGCCGTCGTCGAACGCAGCGGCGTCGATCCGGAGAGGATCGACGAAGTGATCGTCGCGCAGTCCTACATGAACGGCGAGGCGCCGTGCATCGCGCGCTACGCTGCGCTCGCCGCCGGGTTGCCGATCGATCTCCCCGGTTACAGCCTCGATCGCCGCTGCGGCTCCGGCCTCCAGGCGCTGATCAATGCTTCGCTCATCGTCGAGGGCGGACATGCGGACGTCGTGCTCGTCGGCGGTGTGGAGAGCATGAGCAACGTCGAGTACTACACGACCGACATGCGCTGGGGCTCGCGCGCGGGCACGGTGCGCATGCACGACCGCCTGCAGCGCGGCCGCGAACGCTCGCAGCCCGAAGCACGCTTCGGCCACATCTCGGGCATGCCCGAGACGGCGGAGACTCTCGCGAAGGAATACGACATCTCCCGCGAGGAGCAGGATCACTTCGCGATGGGCAGTCACCAGCGCGCGGCCGCCGCCTGGGCGGCCGGCCGATTCGACCCGGAGGTCGTGACGATCGAAGTACCGCAGGCGAAGGGCCCCGCGATCCACTTCGCGCACGACGAGGGCATCCGCGCCGACGTGAGCCTCGAGACACTCGCCAGGTTGAAGCCCGTGCTGAAGGACGGCACCGTGACGGCAGGCAATGCCTCGCAGCAGAACGATGCCGCCGCGGCCTGTCTCGTCGTCGCCGAGGACAAGCTCGAAGCGCTCGGCCTCGCGCCGCTGGGCTTCCTGCGCGGCTGGGCAGTGGCGGGTTGTCATCCGGCGACGATGGGCATTGGTCCCGTGCCGGCGGTGCGCAAGCTCTTCCAGAAGACGAAGCTCGGCTTCGACGATCTCGATCTCGTCGAGCTCAACGAAGCGTTCGCGGCCCAGGCACTCGCGGTGTTGAACGCCTGGGGCTGGCACGACCCGGCGCGGCTCAACGTGAATGGCTCGGGCATCTCGCTCGGTCATCCGATCGGTGCGACCGGCATGCGGATCGCGACGACGCTGCTGCACGAGCTGCAGCGCCGCGGCGGCAAGTACGGTCTCGAGACGATGTGCATCGGCGGCGGTCAGGGACTCGCCGCGATCTTCGAGCGGAGCTGAGGCCGCGACCCGAGGTGTTGCGGAGCGCAAGACTGTTCCAATCCGCGACACGTCTGTCGCAGGCTGCGGCGCCTCGTTCGAGTGACCGGTCGGCGCCGGCTCTTGCCGACGTTCGATGAATTCGCGGACATGATGCAAGTCAATGCCGCGCCTATCCGTGAACTCTAATTTTCGTTCCACGCCGCCCGTTCCGGGCACCCGCTTCCCGCGCGTAACATCACTTCGCAGGAGACGTGTGCCCGGCGGCGACCCTGCAGCCGGGCTGCCGGCGCACGACTGTCAAACTCTGGAGGTCTCTCAGCATGTCCAAAACCTACGACGCAATCATCATCGGCGCCGGCATCTCCGGCATGTACCAGCTCTATCAGTTCCGCAAGCTCGGCATGTCCGTGAAGGTGTACGAAACCGGCACGGGCGTCGGCGGCACCTGGTACTGGAATCGTTATCCCGGCTGCCGTTTCGATTCCGAGAGCTATTCCTACGGCTACTCGTTCGACCAGGAAATACTCGATGGTTGGGACTGGAAGGAGCATTTCGCCCCGCAACCCGAGACGCTCGAATACCTGAACTTCGTCGCCGACAAGCTCGACGTGCGCAAGGACATCCAGTTCAACAGCCGCGTCGCGTCCTGCACGTACGACGAGGCCGCGAATGAATGGGAAGTGACGCTCGCGAGCGGCGAGAAGGCGCGCGCGCACCTGCTCGTCTCCGCGACGGGTCCGTTGTCCGCGCCGCAGATGCCGCGCATCCCCGGTGTCGACGATTTCAAGGGCGAGGGCTACCACACCGCGAACTGGCCGCGCGATCCGAAGGGCTTCGGCCCCTCGAAGGACATCAGCTTCGCCGGCAAGCGCATCGGCATCATCGGCACGGGCGCGACCGGCGTGCAGGTCATCCAGGAAGTCTCGAAGTCCGCGCAGGAGCTCTTCGTCTTCCAGCGCACGCCGAACTGGTGCGCGCCGCTGCACAATCGCAGGATCACGCCGGAGGAGAACGCGGAGATCCACGCGACCTACGACAAGATCTTCGCGAAGTGCAATACCTCCTTCGGCAACTTCCTCCATGATTTCGACTCGCGTTCCGCAGTGGAAGTCTCCGCCGAAGAACGCGAGGCGTTCTTCGAGGAGCTCTACGCCTCGCCGGGCTTCGGCATCTGGCTCGGTACGTTCCGCGACGTGCTGACGGACCAGAAGGCGAACGACTACGCGAGCGAGTTCGTCGCCCGCAAGATCAGGAGCCGCGTGAAGGATCCGAAGATCGCCGAGAAGCTCATCCCGAAGGATCACGGTTTCGGTCTGCGCCGCGTCCCGATGGAGACGAACTACTACGAGTGCTACAACCAGCCGAACGTGCACCTCGTGGACATCAAGGAAGCGCCGATCGAGCGCATCACCGCGACCGGCATCAAGACCACGGCCGAGAACTACGATCTCGACATGATCATCTACGCCACGGGCTTCGAGGCCGTCACCGGGGCGCTCGCCCGCATCGAGATCACGGGCGTCGGCGGCGTCAGGCTCAAGGACAAGTGGAAGAACGGCATCCGCGCCTTCCTCGGCATGCAGAGCCACGGCTTCCCGAACTTCTTCACGCTCGTCGGGCCGAACAACGGCGCCTCGTTCTGCAACATCCCGCGCTGCATCGAGCAGAACGTCGAATGGCTGACGGAGCTCGTCATCCACATGCGCAAGAACGGCCTGAAACGCGTGGAGAACACCGTGGCGTCGGAAGAAGCCTGGGCGAGGCACATCGAGGAGACGGCGAACGCGACGCTGTTCCCGACGGTGAACTCGTGGTTCATGGGCGTCAACGAGAACATCCCGGGCCTGAAGCGTCAGTTCGTCGCCTACGCCGGCGGGTTTCCGAATTATCGCAAGATGTGCGCCGACATCGCCGCGAAGGGCTACGAAGGCTTCGTCCTGAGCTGAGCCTGCGCTCCGTTCGAAACGCGCCCGCCGCCGCATCGCGGCGGGCGCTCGACGCGTGCCGAACTCCGAGCCCTCATCGCGGCCGGGACTGAAACCGCTATCGGCGCGGCCGGATTCAGCGTATTCTGCACACACCTTTCCAATCCCCGTCGCTCGCGTGGCGAGTGGGCGGGTGAATCCGCGCGAGCGCGCCCTCGAGCTTCGACTCATCGGGTGCTCCACGTTTTCGATGCATTTGCCGACTGACGGCAGAGCGATGTCCGGAGTACTTGTGCCATTTGGTTCCGGATGACGCGATAGTGGACAACGCACATCCTTTTTTTGAGAGAAGCCTATGAACATCTATGTGGGTAACCTGGCGTACGGCGTCACGGAAGACGATCTCCGCGCAGCATTTGCGGCGTCCGGCGAAGTGAGCAGCGTGTCCGTCATCAAGGACAAGTTTTCGGGAGAGTCGAAAGGATTCGGCTTCGTCGAGATGCCGAATGGCGCCGAGGCCCAGGCGGCCATCAGGGCGCTGAACGAGCATCCGTTGAACGGCCGCAACATGCGCGTCAACGAAGCGAAGCCTCGCGAAACGCGCCCGAGCTCCAACCGTCGGCCGTACTGACGCCAGCCGGCGGGATCGTCCCAGTGCCGGGCACTGTTCTCTCAGGAGAATGGTGCCCGACGCGTGATCCACGCCGGACCTTTCCGTGATGACGGCAGGCGGTTCGCCGCGGCCGTCGCGGTGCCCACCCGGGCGATCAACCACGAGACCAACATGAGAGAGCTATCGAAGGGCAGCTACTGCCTGCACCGCGCCATGCCGGACTGGGGCACGGGACTCGTCAAGACCGTCAACGAACAACAAGTCGTCGTCTTCTTCGAGCACGGCGGCACGCGGCCGATCGCCCGCGGCTACGTCGGCTCCATGCTGCGCGTGGTGAGCGCGGACGAGGTGACGACCGAATTGCGGGCGACACTCGAGCGGGGCGAACAAAAGCCGCCACGCGGCGCGAAGTCCGCCGCGGCCGCGAAGCGCTGCAAAGCGTGTTACAAGCCTCTGGAGAATTCCATGTACGCGGAGAAGCGGAACTGGAAGTCCTGTCCGCAGTGCTCAGCGCAGAACGGCGAGTTCCACGTCTTCTACGAATATCCGCGCGCGTTCGCCACCACCGAGACGAAGAGTGCCGCGAAAGGCTCGAAGGGCCTCTGCAACGCCTGCCGCGGGGGCGAGCGGGCGCTGACCGAAGCCCGTCTGTGCGGCACGCTCGGTTGACAGCACGTGCCGGTGCCGGACGCTGGCGCCTGGCCTTCCGGCTGCTGCGCGGCTTCGCGTGGCGCCTGCTGCCGAATCGCCGCGCGGCCTCGACGATGGTTGCCATCCACGTGAATTTCGACCGTCTCGCGTCGGCGACGGAAGCGTGTCGCACAGCGGTCGAAGAACAACCGGAGAACGTGCACGCCTACCTGAACATGATCGACCTGAGCGCACGCTGCATGGGCGATCCCGAACGCGCCGCGCGCTACTACGAGCTCGGCCGCCTCGCGCTGCACGAGCCGCAGGACGTCGAGTTGCTGGAGTCGGTCTACCTCTACACGCGCCTCGCGAGCTGCGGACGCGCCGGGCGGAAATGAGCCGGCGGAGGGCGCCGGCCGGGTAACCTCAGTCGGGTCGGCTCACGCGGCCGGACTGTGCGCGAAATCCTCGTGGCGCAGATCGATGCTGCCTTCGGCGGTGCGCCGGCTGCCGAGCGCGCGCGTTGCCGCGCCTTCGAAACGCTTGCGGTGCGCGGCGACGATCGCCGTCGCGCTGAGCTCCGAATCGGGGAAGTGCTCGGTGATCATCGACTCGGCGATGCGGCACAGCACGCGCTGGCCGCCGACGTCCGCGGCGATGCTCACACAGCGCGTGACCGGGTTCCAGCATTGCATCACCGGAAAGCTGATGTTTCCTTCGGTGACGCTCGGGGCTTTGAAGTGGGAGAGCTTCATGGGCATGTTCCTCTAGTGGTCCGTGGGCTCCGCTATTGTCGCCTGAATGGCCCCGAAACGCTCGCGAATTCGGCGCCCGACCGGCCGGCACGGCACCCCGGCACCGCCTGCCGTCAGGGTCACCCTTCCGCGGTCGCGGCGATGCCGCTATCGTGCGGGCCATGATGTCCGGGCCCGAGACGCCGCGCGCACGCTTCCTCGTCATGTTCACGCTCGTCGTCGCGGGCGAGATGATCTTCAGCCTGCCGTTCCATCTGCCGCGCTATTTCCGCCCGAGCTTCCTCGCCGCATACGGCCTCGGCAACGCCGATCTCGGCGACGTGTTCGCGGCTTACGGTCTCACCGCGATGGCGGCCTACTTCCCCGGGGGCGTGATCGCCGATCGCTTTCCGGCACGGCGGCTCATGAGCGTCGCGCTCGTCGCAACCGCTGCGGGTGGCTGCTATCTCGCGACCGGGCCGGGGCGCCTCGGCATGACGCTCCTGTACGCCTGGTGGGGCGCAACCACGATCCTGCTGTTCTGGGCGGCAATGATGCGGGCGACGCGCACCTGGGGTGGAACGCTCGCCCAGGGCCGCGCCTTCGGGATCCTCGACGGCGGGCGCGGTCTCGCAGCCGCCGCGTTCGCGACGTTCGGGGTCGCGATCTTCAGCCGCGGCCTCGCCGGCGGCGCCTCGCGCGTCGCCGCCTTGAACGCCGTGGTCCTCTTCTACACCGCGGTGACATTCGCCGCTGCGATGCTCGCGTGGTGGGCCCTTCGCGATGACGGGCATTCCGAGCCCGCCAGCACGCGGCTCGCCGCCGGCCAGGTCCGCGCGATCCTGGGCTCGCGCGTCGTGTGGCTGCAGGCGCTCGTCGTGATCGCCGCGTACTGCGGTTACAAGGGGCTCGACAACTACGCGCTGTTCGTCAACCAGGTGCTCGGTCTGGACGAGACGCATGCGGCGGCTTTCGCCGCGGCGAGCGCTTATCTGCGTCCGGTCGGCGCGGTGCTCGCGGGCTACGTCGCGGATCGCCTGGGCGTGGCGCGCGTCGTGAGCGGTCTCTTCCTCGTGCTCGCTCTCGTCTATATCGCACTGAGTGTGCTTGCGACGGCACCGTCGCCCCTCGCGCTCGTCTTTGCGAATCTGCTCGTCACCTACTTCGGCGTATTCGCGCTGCGCGGGGTCTACTTCGCACTCCTCGAGGAGAGCCGCGTACCGCATGTCGCGACCGGCGCCGCGGTCGGCGTGATCTCGCTCGTCGGTTACACGCCGGACGTGTTCTTCGCGTCCGTCGCGGGGCGGATCCTGGATGCGGCGCCGGGGGCGGTGGGGCATGGGCGCTATTTCCTGCTGCTCGCCGCGATCGCCGGGGTTGGCCTCGCCGCGGCGGTGGCCCTCCGCGCGTCCGGCAGGGAGCTCGCGCGAACGGGATGAATCGCGTTGCAATCCCGCGCTGCCTCGAGGAGGCGCTCGTGCCGGCCGCTGCTCCGCCGCGCGCGCCTTCGGAGGCTAAAGAGGGGGACCGTGCCCGCCGCCATTTCAGCCACGGCACGGTCTCGCGCGGCGTCGAAGCCGGGGTGCCACCGCCCGCACGCACGACCGGCCTCGTGCAACGAGGATGGTAACCCGATGGACGGCAATCTCTATCAAGTTCTCGGCTTGGCCTTCGGCGCGTCCGATCTCGACATCAAGCTGGCGTTCGAACGCAGCAAGCGCGCACTGCAGGCACGCGTCCGGGAGCATCCGGACGAACGGGATCTGCGCGCCGCGCAACTCCAGGAATTGAACAGTGCCTACGTCACGCTCACGAATCCCGCGCGGCGCCGCGCCTACGACGAGAGTCTCTACGCGCGGGCCGTGAATACCCATGGCGCCGCCGGCAACCGCAGTGAACGCGCTTTCTTCAAGCAGTTCGTGGCCTACGGCGGGCTGCCGCTCCTCGTCATCGCGGGGCTTGCCGTCGTGCTCGCGTTCTTCCACGAGACGCGGCCCGCAGAGCACCCGGCGCCGGTGCCGGCCGCGAAGTCCCTGAGCACTGAGAACGGTCGTGGCGATCGGCCCGCACGGGCCGGTGCGCAGCGGCATGCCAACCGGAGCACCACCTCGGGGGCCTCCTCCGCACGCGATCCTGCGCGCGCTCGGGACGGCAATGCTCCCGTCAGTGGCGCGCAGAATCTCGGCGACGACGGAAGATCGCACGGGCAGGACGCGAGCGCAGCCCGCGACGTCGAGGACGACGGGCAGGCCTTTGAAGCCCAAACCGGCGACGACGACTCCGGCATGCAACACGCTGAGCCGCTCGTGCCGGAGCATCCCCCCGGACAGCTCGCGCAACCCGACGAGCGCACGAACCCCGCCGCCGACGAGAGGGTCGGCGACGGAGTGCGCTGAGGGGCGCCGTACTTCGAGCGTCCGCTCGCGGACCGGCATGCTCCGCCGGTCCGGACCCTGCCTTCAGTACTCGATGAACTCGTTCATCTCGCCGGAGTTCCGCGCGACCTTCCGCTGCGTGAGGTTCACGTTCCAGGACGCGAAGTTCGATTCACTGCGCGGGAACTTGAGACGCCGGGTCATGGCGCGCCAGGAGTAGTAGTCGCGCTGCATGCCCTTCACCTCGTTCACGAGCTCTTCCGGCGTGAAGTTCCGCGGCTCGAAATGGCAGCACACGCCCGGCCATCGCTCCATGTTCGGCTCGTCGATGATGCGGTCCTCGGCCTTCATCTCGTCGTAGAGCGGCGAGCCCTTCAGCGGCACGAGCAGGTTGAAGTACGCCGCGTCCACCTTGTTCTCGTGCAGGAAGGCGAGCGTCGAGCGGAACGTCTCCCGCGTGTCCGTATCCGCGCCGAGCACGAAGTTGAACGAATAGCTGATGTCGAGCGAGTGCAGCACACGGATGACGTCGGCATAGTGGTGCGCCTTGTTGAAGCCCTTCGACATCGACTTCAGCGTGTCCTGGCTGATGCTCTCGATGCCCATGTTGACGTGCAGGAGGCCGGAGCGCTTCGCGAGCGTCAGCAGATCGGCATCGAGACAGAAATGCGCGGAGAAGAGCGCGGACCAGCGGATTTTCAGCGGCACGAGCGCCTCGAGGAACTGCATCGTACGGCCCTTGTTGCCGATGAACTGGCTCGCCGCGAAGAAAACGTGGCGGCTGCCGCAGCGCCTGATGTCCTCGACGATCTCCTCGATCGGCCGCGCGCGGAAGCCGTAATCGCCGTTCAGCCGGATCTCGGCGCAGAAATGGCAGGAGAACGGGCAGCCGCGTGAATGCTGGATGACGAACGGCCGGTAGAACACGTAGTCCTTCATGTTCAGCAGATCCCAGCGCGGCGCCGGCATGTTCTCGAGGCTCGCCATGGAATCGCGCCGGTAGATCTTCCGCAGGCGGCCGGCGGCGGCATCCTCCAGCATCTTCGGAAAGATCTCCTCACCCTCGCCGATGCAGATCGCGTCGGCGTGGTTCGCGGCTTCCTCGGCGTGGAACGTGATGTGCGGACCGCCCATCAGCACCGTCACGTTGCGCTCGCGGAAGCGGCGGGCGATTTCGTAGGCGCGCAGCGAAGTCACCGTGCGGACGGTGATCGCGACGACGTCGACGGGCTTCGCGTAATCCGGCTCCTCGATCGCATCGTCGACGAGCTCGACGTCCCAGTCGCGCGGAGCGAGCGCGGCGAGGTAGGGCATGATCGCACCGACGAGCTTGCGCTTGCGGATGCGATAGGGGATGGGCTTCTGGGGCGAGTGCAAAGGGGTGGGCTGGACGATCATCAGCTTCGGCATAAGTCCTCCTGGACGGCGGATACAGCGCGCGTCGCGCGCACGGTGCCGGCAGGAGTCCGAGAGGGAGCCCGAGGGAGAGCTGGGGCCGTCAGCGCCAACCGCATGACGACGGGCGCCGCAACCCGCGCCGATCGACGAGCACTCGCGGCGGGCTCACGCGGGTGCTGCGCATGCGCCGCGACGTCCGGCCGCGGCGCATCGTAGGACTTGTCCGGTTCGCGCCGACGGAAGCCGCGTCTGCCTCTGGCCTCGTGAGTTCCGCCGAACGCCGCGCATGGTACGGGGACGTGTGCGCCGCCGCTTGATCATCGTCAGGAAAATCGGGACCGGCGCGGGCCTGCGGCGGATCGACGCTCAATCCTCCCTGCGCCACGCCCCCGATCGTCCCCCACGCTTCTCGAGCAGCCGGATATCCTGCATCGTCATGTCGCGATCGACGGCCTTGCACAGGCATTAGACCACGAGAACGTGGGATGCCGCATGGGAGAAATCAAATAGTTACGGAATCGTCTCGGTCCTTCGATCGGTCTTGCCCCTCGCTGTGTTGGGTACGAGTGGGACAGCTTTGGGACAGCCGCCCAACCCCCCTAGTTGCACGCTGGCGATTATCGCCCCTTAGTGCGCCCATTCAACCGCGGAACGCTCCGCGAGATGCACGGCCCCTTGCCCTATCACGCGCCCGTGTGCGGCCTCTAGCGAGCGGAACTGCACCGCTGCCATATCACCATCGCACCCCCGCGCCATGCAGTCCCACAAGACCGCTGCGGCAATCTCCAACTCCGGCAGAGACAGGCACTCAAGGGCGCTGCCCTCGACAGCGTCCAGCAGCGTATTGGGCACCGCCGACCTCGGAGCGGACTGTGCGACGTCAGCGCGTAGCGCGATGCCTGCGGTTGTGAGTGCTGCTTCGGTGTCGTCGCCGGTAAAGAGCCCGTAGTCGTTCAGGGCGTCATCGCTCAGGACATTGAACAAGGACACCGCTGCGGCTTCCCTCGGAGCAGCCTGCGGGGCATCGCCCCTGCGCAGCATGGCGCACAGTAC
>JACQWY010000022.1 GCA_016209015.1 Gammaproteobacteria bacterium
ACCGGCGTGCAGGTCATCCAGGAAGTTGCGAAGACGGCCGCGAGGCTCACGATCTTCCAGCGCACGCCGAACTGGTGCGCGCCGCTCAACAACAGCCGCATCGACGCCGAGACCCAGGCTCGCCTCAAGAAGGAGCTGCCGGACATCCTGCGCGGCTGCCTGGACAAGTACGCCGGCTTCATCCACGACGCGGATCGCCGCAACACGTTCGACGTCTCGGACGAGGAGCGCGAGAAGTTCTACGAAGCGCTCTATGCCGGGCCGGGCTTCGGGATCTGGATGGCGAATTTCCGCGACACGATGATCGACGAACGCGCGAACGCGGAGCTCTCGCGTTTCATCGCGAAGAAGATCCGCGGCCGCGTGCAGGATCAGGCGCTGGCGGAGAAGCTCATTCCGAAGGATCACGGTTTCGGCACGCGTCGCGTCCCGCTCGAGACGAATTACTACGAGGTCTACAACCAGGCGAACGTCGAGCTGGTCGACATCCGCGAGATGCCGATCGAGTGCATCACGGCGAGCGGCGTGCGCGTCGGCGGCCGCGACTACGACTGTGACATACTGATTTACGCCACGGGCTTCGACGCCGTGACGGGCGCGCTCGATCGCATCGACGTGCGCGGTGCGAACGGTCGCGTCCTGAAGCGCCAATGGGCCGACGGCCCGAAGACCTATCTCGGCATGACGGCCGAGGGTTTCCCGAACTTCTTCGCGATCGGTGGCCCGCACAACGCCGCGAATTTCTGCAACATTCCGCGCTGCCTCGAAGTGAACGTCGACTGGATCACCGACCTGCTCGTACACATGCGCGCGCACGGCTACTCGAAGGCCTCACCCACCGCCGAGGCCGTCGACGAGTGGACGACGCACGTGCTCGAAGGCTCGAAGCGCATGCTGCTGACGAAAGTGCGCTCGTGGTTCATGGGCATGAACACGAACCTCGAAGGCAAGCAGCAGCCCAAGCTCGTGCTCTACGTGAACGGCCTGCCGACGTACCGCAAGAAACTCGCGGAGTGCGTCGCCGGAGGGTATGCGGGCTTCGTGCTCGAGTGAGGAGCGGATGGTCGGGAAGGACGTAGCGCCAGAAGTGCGGGATCACCGCTGAGCCGTCGTCCCGGCGGAGGCCGGGACCCGGTCATCTCGCCCGGCGGAACGTCGGGGTGTTGCGATGACGCGCTCCGCTCTGGAACTCACCGGGGTTCGCTGCTCGAGCCGAGGGTCGTGGACTGGGCCCCGGTCTGCGCCGGGACGACGCCGTGGCGCGCCCGCTTCGTCGGCAAATCCTGTAGCGCGATGGCGCCGCGCGCCTCACAACGCCGCCGCCTTGAACGTATTGCACTGCTTCATGTCACCGCTGTCGAGACCGCGCCGGAACCAGGTCACGCGCTGCTGCGAGCTGCCGTGCGTGAACGTGTCCGGGACGATGTAACCGCGCGCCTGCTTCTGCAGGCGGTCGTCGCCGATGGCGGTCGCGGCGGCGAGTGCTTCCTCGACGTCGCCGGCCTCCAGGATCTTCTTCGACTCGTTCGCCTGCGCGGCCCACACGCCGGCGAGGCAATCGGCCTGCAGTTCCATGCGCACGGACAGCGCATTCGACTTCGCCTCGTCACCGGCACGCTGGCGGGCCGCCATCACCTTGTCCGCGATGCCCATGAGATTCTGCACGTGGTGACCGACTTCGTGAGCGATGACGTAGGCCTGCGCGAAATCGCCCGGTGCGTGGAAGCGATCGCGGAGCTCCTGGTAGAACGCGAGATCGATGTAGACCTGACGATCGCGCGGACAGTAGAACGGTCCCATCGCGGTCTGGCCCGTGCCGCACGCGGTCGCCGTCGCGCCCGTGAAGAGCACGAGGCGGGGATTCTCGTAGGTGCCGCCGCGCTGCTGGAACTGTGCTGCCCACACCGTTTCCGTCGAATGCAGCACCTTGCGCACGAAGCGCGAGGCTTCGTCGTCGACAGGCGCCGCGCGCTGCGCGGGCACGGGCTGGCCGCCCTGGAACTGCGAGGCGATGCCGAGGAGCGTGCGTGGATCGATGCCGAGGAAATAACTCGCGATGAGGGCGACGGCGACCGTGCCGATCCCGATGCCGCCGCGAATCGGCAGCCCCATGCCGCGGCGGTCCTCGACGTTGCTGCTCTCCTGTTCGTCGTCCAATCGCATCGTGTCGCTCCTCGCGGCTGCGGAGGTGATCATAGCGCTGCGGGCCGCGGCCGCGGCAGCTCCCGTTCGAATTGGGGTCAGGTTCAATTCATAATGGACTCTGACCCCAATTCAATCGGACTCTGACCCCAATTCATATCGCCGGTTGTCCGGTCGAGGAGAGCCCATGAACACACCGCGCCGCGGCCGCTGGTATTTCGACGTGATTTCGCCATACGCCTATCTCTATCTCAAACAGTTCGAGCGCCTCGACCCGAAGCTCGAGCTCGAGCTCGTGCCGGTGCTGTTCGCCGGCCTCCTGAAGCACTGGGGCAGCAAGGGCCCGGCGGAGTTGCCGACGAAGCGCATTCACACCTACCAGCAGTGCGTCTTCCTGGCCTCGCGCCTCGACGTGCCGTTCCGCATGCCGGCGCGCCACCCCTTCGTGCCCCTGAAAGCGCTGCGGCTCCTCGCCGCGCTCGGTGCGCCGCGCGCGGCGGTCGAACGTGCATTCGATTTCGTGTGGGGCGAGGGCCGCGATCCCGAGCTCGAGTTCGACGCGCTCGGTGCGGCGCTCGGCGTCGGGGATGCCGAGGATCTCGTTTCGCGGCCGGAGGTGAAGGCACGGCTCGCCGCGAACACCGAGCGCGCGATCGTCGACGGCGTGTTCGGCGTGCCGACGGTCGCGATCGATCACCGCATCTTCTGGGGCGTCGATACGATCGACTGGTTGAACACGTTCCTTTCCGATCCGCAGATGTTCGAGCGTGAAGACATGCAGCGCGCGGCGCACGCGGAAGTCGGCGTCGTGCGCACAACTTGAGACAGGGTTCTCCTGGTTGCCCGGCGCACTTGATGTAGCGCAACTCCGGCCGCCTCGCGCTTGCACGACAATGCCTCCGGCCTGGGCCGGCCCAGGTGTTCGATTGGCCAGGATGGCTGTCGACATCGAAGCCGGCTTCAGGCCCCGTCGAACAGCCCCGGTTGGGGCGAGCTTTCCGGATCCGCAAAATTTCCCAGGCCCACACCCGCGAGGCGATAGCGCGTGCGCGGCGGCAGATCGACGCGCTCGAGCAGCTTCTCCGCGAGGGCGACGAATTCCTCCTCTGCGACCGCCGGCTGCGGCGGCGTGACCGTCCGCGTGATGATCCTGAACTCCCGCGTCTTCAACTTCAGCACCACGCTGCGGCCTACACGTTCCGTCTTGCGCGAGGCGCGCCACGCTTTCGCGGCAAGCTCGCGGACGCTCGCCGCGAGCTCGGCGAGCAGCAGATCCGTCTCGAACGTCGTCTCTGCCGACACGGACTGCACCGGCCGATCGCTCACCACGGCATGGTCGTCGAGCCCGCGCGCGAGCTCGTACAGCCGCCCGCCGAAGCGCCCGAGCTGCGCTTCGAGCGCCTCGCGCGGAGGGGCCCGCAATTCACCGACCGTGCCGATGCCGAGCGCGGCGAGCCGTTCCTGCGTGGCCTTGCCCACACCCGGCAGGCGCGCCGCCGGCAGCGGCTCGAGGAACGCCATCACCTCGTGCGGCTGGATCACGAAGAGGCCATCGGGCTTGCGCCAGTCGGACGCGATTTTCGCCAGGAACTTGTTCGGCGCGACGCCGGCCGAGGCCGTGAGATCCGTCTCGGCGCGAATCGCCGCGCGGATCGCCTTCGCGACCTCGGTCGCGGTCGCGAGCCCGGGTTTGTTCGTCGTCACGTCGAGATAGGCTTCGTCGAGGGACAAGGGTTCGACGAGATCCGTATAGCGCAGGAAGATTTCGCGGATGGCGCGCGAGACGGCCCGGTAGCGCGGGAAATCCGGCGGCGTGAAGATCGCCTGCGGGCAGAGCCGCTCGGCGCGCACCGCGGGCATCGCCGAACGCACGCCGTAACGCCGCGCCTCGTAGGAGGCCGCACAGACGACCGAGCGCGGCCCGCGCCAGGCGACGACGACGGGCTGACCGCGCAACTCGGGCCGGTCGCGCTGCTCGACGGAGGCGTAGAAGGCGTCCATGTCGATGTGGATGATCTTGCGCATCGCCGCGGCATTGTACGCGAGCGTCGGGACCGTTCCCGCCTCCGGCCGCGGCTGTTAGAGTGGCCCCACAGGGCATGCGGAGTGGCGCGATGATCGGCGGAACGGGAAGGCTCGGCGCAGGGATGGCGCTGGTGGGGGCGATGACGCTCGCGGCGGCCCAACAACCCCCTGCTGCGCCCCAGCTCGATCAGGTACTGCAACTCGAGGAATGCCTGAACCGCGTCGACGCCACCGCGATGCAGGATCTCGAGGCGCGCAGCGAGCAGGCGCAGGAGGCAGTGCGTGCGCTCTGCGCGGCCGGAGATCGCGAAGGCGCGGAGAAGCGTGCCGCGGCCTTCGCGCGCGAGCTCGCCGCCTCACGCGAGATGCTGCTCGTGCGCGATTGCGGCGAGATGGCGCGTCAGATGTTCGCGGCACTGCCGCCGAACGCGCGGGCGACACAGGATCCGGCCTTCGAGACGGGACACGTCTGCGATTCCGAGGAGTGAGGCGCGACGCGCCGACGTGCTCCGCCCCGCGGCTTCTCTATAATTCCCGCTCCATTTCCCAGGAGGACCCCGATGAACGGTGCCCAGGCCCTCTTCGAGACGCTCGTCGCTGCGGGCCTCGATACGTGCTTCGCGAATCCCGGAACGTCCGAGATGCATCTCGTCACCGCGATCGGCCAGTCGGCGCGCATGCGGCCGATCCTGTGCCTGTTCGAGGGCGTGGCGAGCGGCGCGGCGGACGGTTACGCGCGCATGCTCGATCGGCCCGCGCTCACGTTGACGCATCTCGGACCCGGCTTCGCGAACGCGATGGCGAACCTGCACAACGCGCGCAAGGCCCATGTGCCCATGGTCAACATCGTGGGCGACCACGCGCCGTATCACCTGCAGTACGACGCGCCGCTCACTTCCGACGTCGCGGGCCACGTGCGCCTGCATTCGGCCTGGCATCGCGCGGCGCGCTCCGCCCAGGATCTCTCACGCGCCGGCGCCGAAGCCGTGCAGGCCGCGACGACCGGCGCCGGCCGCATCGCGACGGTGATCGCGCCCGCGAATTTCGCCTGGGAGCCCGCGGACGGTGCGGCGCCGCCCCTGCCCGCGCCGGCGCAGGGCAGAACCTCCGACGCGACGATCGCCGCGCTCGCGACACTGCTCGGTAACGGCAGGCGTACGGGGCTCGTGCTCGGCGGGCGTGCGCAGCGCGCGGAAGCGCTCGTGATGGCCGGCAGGATCGCGCAGGCCACCGGCGCGCGGCTCCTCGGCGAGACCTTCCCGCCGCGTCTCGCGCGCGGTGCGGGCCGCGTGAAGCTCGAGCGCATCCCGTATTTCGCGGAGCTCGCGATCGAGTTCCTGGAAGATCTCGACCAGGTCGTGCTCGTCGCCGTCAACGAGCCCGTCGCGTTCTTCGCCTATCCGAACGTGCCGAGCCGGCTGTTGCCGGAGCGTTGCGCGATCCACGAGCTCGTCGGCCTCGACGAGGACGTGCCGGATGCGCTCGCGCGCCTCGCGGCAGCGGTCGGCGCGACCACGGACGCGCCGCTGCAGAGGCACGAGCTGCCGCCGATCCCGGAGGGACCGCTCACGCCGGCCGCAATCGGCGCCTGCGTCGCGAAGCATCTGCCGGCGAATGCGATCGTCTGCGACGAGGCGATCACCTGCAGCCTCGATCTCTACCGCGCGACGGAAGGCGCGGCGCCTCACGACTTCCTCGCGATCACGGGCGGCTCAATCGGCATCGGCCTGCCGCTCGCGTTCGGTGCGGCGATCGCCTGCCCCGATCGCCAGGTCGTCGCCCTGCAGGCGGACGGCAGCGCGATGTACACCGTGCAGGCGCTGTGGAGCATGGCGCGCGAGCAGACCGACGTGACGGTCGTGCTGTTGAACAACGCGAGCTACGCGATCCTGAACGTCGAGCTCGCGCGGCTGCAGGCCGGTGCGCCGACGCCGAAGACGCTCACCATGCTCGATCTCGGCAATCCCGTGCCGGACTGGGTGAGTCTCGCGAAGGGCATGGGCGTGAGCGCGGACCGTGTCGAAGACACCGTGGGCCTCGAACGCGCGCTCGCGCAGGCGGCCGCGACGCGCGGGCCGAAGCTCATCGAAGTGATGGTCGCGCGTCGCTAGGCGTGCGCCTCAGTGCCGCGTGTCGGATTTCGTGACGAGATGAAGGCCGGGCGCGCGGATCACTCCATCGCACCCGATTTTGATGGCATCATTTGCAGGGAACGACTTTGCGCAGGCTGTCCTTCGCCCACAGCGGCTGACCGTCGGGCGTCTTGCCGTCCTGGTGCCACTTCTCCGTGAGGTCCATGCAGAACGAGCCGGCGTTCTCGGTCGTCGGACCGGAATCCGCAGGCCGTTCACCGCCGACCTTCATGTTCGGGTTCGACGTGTTGTAAGTGGGGGCGATGGTGGTGCTCGCACAGCCGGCAAGCGTGGCGAGCAGGCAGCCGCCGAGTAGAGTGGTCAGGCGCATTTCGACTCCGGGCGCATCTAGCGCGATGTGAACAGGCGAAGCGGGCGGCGCAACGACCGCCGGCCCGCGGGCCGGCAATTGTGCAAAGCAGCGTGGCGGGAGTCAATGCGCCGTGCTCGGATGAAGGGTTTGGATGAACGAAGGGGAGCCGGTCTCGAGGTCGGGGTCGCCGGCAGCAGGAGGTCAACGTGCGTCATTCTCTGCAGGAGCAGCTCATCAAGGCAGGGCTCGTCGACGAGAAGAAGCTGAATCAGGCCCAGCACGGCAAGAAGAAGGAACAGCGCCAGGGCAAGACGAGCCAGGAGGAGCAGGATCGCCAGCGCGCCCAGAAAGCCGCGGCGGAGAAGGCGGCGCGCGACAAGCAGCTCAATGCCGAGCGTGAGGCGCAGGCGGCGCAGAAAGCGCTGTACGCGGAGCTCAGGCAGATCATCGCGAACGGCCGGCACGTGAAGAACGACGGCGACGTCGTCTACAACTTCGTCGACGGCGGCAAGGTCAAGCGTCTCTACATGACCGAGTCGACGCGCCAGGAGCTCGTGCGCGGCACGCTCGCCATCGTGCGTCTGCGCAATCACTACGACATCGTGAGCGTCGAGACCGCCGAGGCCGTCGCGGCGCGCCTGCCGCAGTCCGTCATCGTGTTGAACAAGGGCGATGAGCAGCCTGCCGCCGACGATCCTTACGCGGATCATCCGATTCCCGACGATTTGATGTGGTGAGGCTGCCCGTGGCGGCCGCGCTGCGCTAGAATCCGGAACGGCGGGTCTCGATTGTCCCGCGCACGCTTTCCCAGTCCGCGCTGCGGCGCGATTCCACCTTTGCATCGGGAGACCGAAGATGTCTGAAGCCCTTCCCGCCGGCAGCGCGCCCGAACTGCTGCAGAGTCAGGACGGTTACGTCGCGACGCTCACGCTCAATCGCCCGCAGGCCGGCAACGCGCTCTCGCACAACCTCGTCCACGAGCTCGATCGCGCCTTGACGGCGCTTGCCGAGGACGATGGCGTGCGGGTGATCGTGATCGCCGCGAGCGGCCGCTTGTTCTGCACGGGCCACGACCTGAAGGAATCGCTCGCCACGAAATCCGCCGAAGAGAAGCGCCAGTCGAATCTCCGCTGCAACGAGATGATGAAGCGCCTCGTCGATCTGCCGAAGCCCGTGATCGCGAAAGTGCAGGGCACGGCGACCGCGGCCGGTCTCGAGCTCGTCTCGAGTTGCGATCTCGCGATCGCGGCCGACCATGCGAAATTTGCAACGCCGGGTGTGAACATCGGGCTCTGGTGTCACGGCCCGCAGGTCGCGGTGAGCCGCGTCATCTCGCGCAAGCACGCCATGGAAATGCTGCTCACCGGCCAGCTCATGGATGCGGACACGGCCGTGCGCTTCGGCCTCGTCAATCGCGCGGTGCCCGCGGAGCAGCTCGATGCCGCCGTGCAGGAGCTCGCGGATCTCATCGCCTCGAAATCGCCTTACACCGTCGCGCTCGGCAAGCGCGGTTTCAACCGCCAGCTCGCGATGACGCGCAGCGACGCCTACGATTTCGTCGCCGAGCAGATCTACCGGAACTTCCAGGCCGAGGACGCGCAGGAGGGCATCAGCGCCTTCGTCGAGAAGCGCAAGCCCGTCTGGAAGGGGCGCTGAGCGGCGTCAAACCGCGGTAATCCCGTGACGAGGTTGCGACGTAATGCCCTTCGATCCCCTCGACGCAGCGCCGGCATCCGCGATCTCCGACGGCAGCAGGAATGAAAGCGTGTTCACTTATCTGAATCCCGAAATCCGCAAGCGGCTCGTCGCCGAGGGCAAGCTCGTGCGCATCGACCGCCTCGGCCGCCCGATATCCAGCGCAGACGGCCCGCCGGAAGGCGAGATCGCGATCAACATCCTCGGACCGATCCCGCTGCCGGTCGAATTGCGCGGCGTCGCGACGACGGTGCAGTGGTATGCGACCGTGCGCAGCACCGAGCTCACGAAAGTCGAGGAGCTCGCGCGCGATCTCCGCGCCCGCGGCGGGCAGGAGCTCTTCTCGGCACTCGCGTCCAGCATGGCGGTCAACAGTTGCCTCGTCAGCGGCGACGTGAGGCGCGCGGAGAACCCGCTCGTCCGCGTGCACTCGAGCTGTCTGACGGGCGATGTCTTCGGCTCGCAGCGCTGTGAATGCGGGCCGCAGCTCGCCGCCGCGCTCGCGCGCATCGACGCCGATCCGGCGGGCGGCATGGTGATCTACATGTCCGGCCACGAGGGCCGCGGCATCGGCCTGTGGGCGAAAGCCGCGACTTATCTCCTGCAGGACGGCGGCGAGGACACCTACGAGGCGAACCGCTCGCTCGGCCTGCCCGACGATTCGCGCGATTTCTCCGATGCGGCGGCGCTGCTCCACTACTTCATGGGCGGGCGGCCGTTCCGCCTGCTCACGAACAACCCGAAGAAGATCGCGGACCTCGCCGCGTTCGGGCTGAAGAACGTCACGCCGGTCAAGCACGTCGCGGGCGTCTCGACCTGGAACCGCCGCTACCTCGCCGCGAAGCGCGACTGGGGTCATCGTCTGTCGGAGCAGGACTTCGACCAGAGCTGAGCGCGCCGTCACGCGCCCGCAGCATCCGCGCGACGCTCGAAATACCGCCCGGTAGCCGTGTATGCTCGGCGCTCCGCCGGGCGCCCATCGCACACTCGTGCAGCCGTCTCGGCATACCCATCAGCCGCAGGAGGTTTTCGTCATGGCGCTCTCGAAGATCCAGACCACGACCGGCACCGCGCTGCCGGAGGAACTCGGCAAGACCCTCGTCCACGAACACCTGCTGGTCGGTTTCCCCGGCTGGGAGCTCGATGCCCGCGCGCCGAAGTTCAAGCGCGCCGAGGCGATGGCGCGCGCGAAGGATCAGTTGCAGGAACTGATCGGCCTCGGCGTCTCCACGTTCGTCGATCCCTGCCCGATGGACATGGGCCGCGACGTCGAATTCCTGGCCGAGGCCTCGCAGGCGAGCGGCATGCGCATCATCTGCACGACGGGTGCGTATTTCGAGGCACAGGGCAACACGATGACGTTCCGCCATCTGCCGCTCGAAGAGATCACCGACATCTACATCCAGGAGGTCGAGGACGGCATCGGCGAGACCGGCATCAAGGCGGGCGCGATCAAGATTGCGACGGGCCTGCGTGTCGTGACCGATTACGAACGCAAGCTCGTCACCGCGGCCGCACGCGCCGCGAAGGCGACGGGCGTGCCGATCATCTCGCACACCGAGGGCGCGACCTGCGGTCACGACCAGATCGACATCGCCGCGGGCGAAGGACTGCCGATGGGCCAGCTCCTCGTCGGTCATTCCGACGGCACGACGGATCACTGGTATCAGCGCTCGCTCGTCGAACGCGGCGCGTTCATCGGCTTCGATCGCTTCGGCATCTCGCTGTTCCAGAGCGACGAGGTGCGCATCGCGAACATGATGAAGCTCATCGAGGCCGGCCACCTCGACAAGATCCTCGTCTCGCACGATTCCATAAGCTGCTGGCTCGGCCGCCCGATGCCCTATGCGCCGACCTGGGACGCCCTGCAGGCCATGCTTCCGGACTGGCGTTCTTCGCACCTCCTGAAGAACATCGTGCCGAAGCTGCGCGAGCGCGGCCTGACCGAGCGCGACATCGACACGCTCCTCGTCGACAACCCGCGACGGTTGTTCTCGACGGGCCTGAACTGCTGCTAGTTATCCACCGGGGTCGGAGGGACTTTTGACTTATCCACCGGGGTCGGAGGGACTTTCGCGGCGCGTCGCAGCCGAACTCGACGCGGCGTCGAAAAGTCCCTCCGACCCCTGTTGATAAGTCATGCGCATCGATCCGGATCCGGATGGGGAGCGGCGGCGGGCGATCCTCTCACGCCTGAACCAGCACGCGCCGTCGGCTGCGCGCGAGCGGCCGAAGGCGAAGCCGCGACGGCGGCGGCGCTGGCGGCGGTGGCTCGTACTGCCGAGCGTCGTCTTCCTCGCCTTGACCGTGGCGCCGGTCGCGCTCTTCACGACGGTGACTCCGCCGCTCACTGCGTTCATGGCGCGCGACTGGGTGATCGCACAGCGGGAGGGGCGCACCGACTATCGGCTCCGTCACGACTGGACGCCGCTGCGCGGCATTCCCGCTGAATTGCGCGCCGCGGTGATCGCCGCGGAAGATCAGAAGTTCCGCCGGCATCGCGGTTTCGATTTCGATTCCATCCGTTCGGCGATGGCGGACTACGAGGACGGCGAGCGCGTGCGCGGTGCGAGCACGATAACGCAGCAGGTCGCGAAGAATCTGTTTCTCTGGCCGGGCCAGAGCTGGATGCGCAAGGGCATCGAGGCCTGGTATACCGTGCTCATCGAGACGTTCTGGGGCAAGGCGCGCATCCTCGAGGTCTATCTCAACGTCGCGCAATTCGGCGACGGCATCTACGGCGTCGGCGCGGCGTCCGAGGTGTTCTTCCATTGCCGGCCCGGCGCGCTCAATGCGGAGCAGGCGGCGATGCTCGCGGCCGTGCTGCCGAATCCGATCCGCTTCCGCATCGACGCGCCTAGCGATTACGTGCGCGAGCGACAGCACTGGATCCTCGGGCAGATGCGGCACGTGGGGGAGGGGATGTGAGAAGGCGCAGTTCGTGGATCGGCTGACGCAGGAAGCCCGCTGTCGACGCTCGACCACGGGCAGTCAGCCGATTCTCTCTTTCATGAGACCTTCACGGATCGCCGCAGTTAAGCGGCGGAACGTCGGGCTTCCTGCGTCAGCCCGACCTGCGAGAGGCGAGCGAAAATCGCCGGCGGTGTGACCCGCCGGCAGTATCGATAGCGTGTGACAAATGACGAGATCAGGCGACCGCCGCGACGCGATCGCTCGCAACGAACTCCGTGACGAGTGCGGCGAAGCGTTCCGGCTGCTCGAGCTCGGCGAGATGTCCGGCCCCCGCGAGGCGTGCGAGCTTCGCACCGGGGATCGCGCTCTGCCAGGCCGCACCGTAGGCCGCGGCCGGCACGATCGCGTCGTGCTCGCTCGTCACGACGAGCGTCTGTGCCTTGATGCGCGGCAGGCGGCGCTTCACGCCCGTGTCCGGGATCGGCCACAGGAATTTCGCACCCGCGCGGAGGTTCAGCAGCTCCTCGACGAGGGCGTCGAGCGGATTGCGGCCGTCGACGAGATACTTCTTGCGGCTCGCCTTGTCCGCGAACAGGACTTCGGACGGATTGCCCGGATGCTGCGCGAACGGATCCTCACCGGGCGCTTCCTCGAGCCAGAGCCCGAGCGGATTGACGAGCACGAGCTTCTGCACGCGTTGCGGCGCGATCGCCGCCAGCTCCGCCGCCATCCAGCCGCCGATGCTGATGCCGGCAACGTGTGCGCTCGCGACGCCGAGCGCATCGAGCACGTCGCAGAAATGCAGCGTCAGATCGAGCGGGCCCGGATCCATTTTCTCGAGGTCGTCCTTCGCCGGACCCCAGCCCGGGGCATACGGCGCGATCACGTCGAAGTGCTCGGCGAGCTTCCCGAGCGCGGGCTCGAAACCGGCGATGCCGATCAGGTGATGGAGATAGAGCAAGGGCTCGCCGCGGCCGGCGCGATAGTAATGGACGTCGAGACCGGAGGACGCGAGCGTCAACTTCTGCAGGCTCATGAGCGCACCTCCCGGGCTTCGGCGGCGACGGGATGCGTCGTCGCGGGTGCGCTGCCGCGCTTGTCCGTGACGGCGCGCGGGACGGCGCGATCGTCGCGCGGCATCGGCTTCGGCGACCAGTGATCCTCGTATTCGCTCCACAGCGGACGCAGCTTCGGCAGCACGCGCGTGGCGAGCATCTCCGTCGAGTAGCGGCAGAGCTCGTTCGGCATGTCGCCGAAGTGCAGCAGGCAGACGAGATGTCCGACCTTCAGGCTCGTCGCGACGCGCGTCATCTGTTCGAGGACGCTGTCCGGGCTGCCGGCGACGATGTAGCCCTTGTCGATCATCTCCTGCCAGGACAGCGAGGCCGCCTGGTTGAGCGCCGAGGACTGGCCCGCCATCTGCGTCGCGAGGCCCGCGCGCAAGGTCGCTTCCGTACGATAGCCGGGCGCATCCGCGAAGCCCGGATAGACGTGCAGGCAGCGTGAGAAGAAGTAACGCGCGTGCTTCTCATAGAGACGCTGCGCTTCCGCATCCGTCTCCGCGACGCAAATCTGCTGCGCGAACGCGGCCTGGTAGGGATTGAACTCGGCGCCGAGCTCTTCCATGCGCCGCCAGAAGCCTTCCATGAGCTGCGCGCCGCGGATGTAGCCGGTGAACGAGAGATAGCTGTAGTTGTACTGGTGCTTCGCGCAGAAATCCCAGGTCTCGACCGAGCCGCCGCCCGGCACCCAGATGGGCGGGGGATTCTGGATCGGCCGCGGCCAGAGATTCACGTAGCGCATCTTGTAGTGCTTGCCGTTCCAGGCGAAGACGTCGGGATCGGACCAGGCGCGACGGATGAGGTCATGCGCCTCGTGATACTTCTCGCGCAACGTCGCGGGATTCACGCCGCAGGCGTAGTTGTCGTCCATGGAGCTGCCGACCGGGAAGCCCGAGATGAGGCGGCCCCCGGAGATGCAGTCGATCATCGCCATCTCCTCGGCGACGCGCGTCGGCGGATCGTAGAGCGCGATGGACTGGCCGAGCAGCAGGATCGAGGCCTCGCGCGTGCGCCGCGCGAGCGTCGCGGCCATGAGCTGCGGCGAGGGCATCATGCCGTAGGCGTTTTGATGGTGCTCGTTGATGCCGAGCCCGTCGTAGCCCTGGTCTTCGGCGAACTCGAGCAGATCGAGATAATCGTTGTAGACGCGATTCGCCTTGCGCGCGTCGAACAGCCGCGAATCGACGTCGACCCACACGCTGCGATGCTTCTCCGTGAAGTCGTCGGGCAGATAGGGCCAGGGCATGAGATTGAACCAGTGGAACTTCATCGAGCGCTCCTTCGGTCGGGTGGGTGAGCAGGAATCATAGCGAACCGCGGATACGCGACATAGGCGCTCGTTGCCGCGCGCGTTTGATCGAAATCAACTGGGCGTATCCGAGGACGACGGAAGGGCGATGCTGCCGCGATGCAGCATCGGGCGGGCGCGATCAGGAGCTGCAGGACAACATCGAGCAACCCGGTCGGTTGCGTGCCCAGTCCGGCCGCTTCTCCGCGTAGCGCTCCCGTCCCGGTTGTTCGCTGTAGGGGTGACGCAGCACGTCGAGCAGCTCGTGCACCGGCGCGTAATTGCCTTGTTCGGCGGCATCGATCGCGAGCTGGGCGAGATAATTGCGCAGCACGTAACGCGGATTGCTGTGCGCCATGCGCGCACGGCGCACCTGCATCGGCAGCGCATCTGCGGCGACGCGGGCCCGATAGCGCGCGAGCCAGGCCACGAGGCGCGCCGCGTGGTCCTCGCCGATCGTGGCAGGTGAGTAGAACGCGTCGTTGAAGAATCCGGCACCGACCGCCTCGTCCGTGATCGGCAGCGCGCCGAGCGTCCGGAAGAAAATCGTCATATCCGTCTCGTCGGCGCCGAGCAGCGCGAACAGATCGGCAACGAGCGCCTCGTCCCCGGCGCCATCGAGCGCCTGCAGGCCGAGCTTGCCGGCCATCATGTCGCGCCAGGACGCCGTGTAGCGTTCGGCGAACGTCTCGAGCGCAGCGTTCAGCGGTTCCGCGCTGCCGATCAAGGGATGGAGCGCGTTGCCGAGCTGCGCGAGATTCCAGTGCGCGATGCGCGGCTGATTGCCGAAGCAGTAGCGTCGCCCGTCCGCGTCGGTCGTGTTCGGTGTCCACCCGGGATCGAAAGCCTCGAGCCAGCCGTAGGGGCCGTAATCGATCGTCTCGCCGAGCACCGACATATTGTCCGTGTTCATCACGCCGTGCACGAAGCCGACGCGCATCCAGCCGACGACGAGATCCGCCGTGCGACGGCAGACCTCCGCGAACCAGCGCAGGTAAGTCTCCTCGTCCGGCGCGCGGAGCTCGGGGAAGTCCGTGCGCAGCGTGTAGTCGAGCAGCCGGCGCAGCAGCTCGACGTCGTTGCGTGCGGCGAGGAGCTGGAAATGACCGAAGCGCGTGAACGAGCGCGACACCCGGCAGACGATCGCGCCCGGCTCGCGTTTCGGATTCCCGTCGTAGAACATGTCGCGCACGACCTGCTCGCCGGTCGCGACGAGCGAGAGCGCGCGCGTCGTCGGAATGCCGAGATGGAACATCGCCTCGCTGCACAGGAATTCGCGCACCGAGGAGCGCAGCACCGCGAGGCCGTCGGCAGTGCGCGAGAACGGCGTCGGTCCCGCGCCTTTCAACTGCAGCGTGTAGCGCTCGCCGCGCTTGTTGACCACCTCGCCGAGGTTGATCGCGCGCCCGTCGCCGAGCTGACCGGCCCAGTGGCCGAACTGGTGACCGCCGTAGCACGTGGCGTAGGGATCCATGCCCGGCAGCAGCCGGTTGCCCGCGAAGATCTGCACGAAGGCCTCGCTCAGGCAGTCCGCGGCGGAAAGATCGAGCAGGGACGCCGCTTCGGGCGAGAACGCGACGAGACGCGGCGCCGCGACCGGTGTCGGTGCGACGCGCGCATAACAAGCGCCCTGCACCTGGCGGCGATAGTTCGCCCGCTCCGGATCACCGGGCAGCTCCGCGGTGAAGCGATTGTCGAAATGCAGTCGCTCGAGCATCGGCGGTGGTCGGGTGGCATCCAGCATGTCGAATAAGTTGCCGGATCCGGCGGCCGGAGGGAAGTCCCAATTGAGCGCTGCCCAACCTCAAAATTGCTGCGGTTTTCTCCTCTCGGGTGAGCCGCGCGACAGTGAGCGGTGCAGGCGCGCGCGCCGCCGGGGACGCACGCGCCGCACTCCGCGGAACAGCGGTCAGGCGCTGGTCTGCCGGCGCCGCCAGCCGAGCGTCGCCAGCCCGCTCAGCAGCAGGGGTAGTGCAGCGGGCACCGGAACCGCGGCCGGCCCGAAAGCGGCGAACTGTGCGGAAATCGGGTTCTGACCGATGTTCGCGAGATCGTAGACGGCGGTCAGTCCGTAGTTCAGCGCGTCGGTGTCCATGAACATGAAGTTCGACTCCGAGCCCGGTGCGAGCCCGTTCGAAAAGACGAAGTTGTAGAACGACGCAACCGCGCCCGGCGTGGCATTCGTGAAGCGATGCACCGCGTCGGGGCCGAGCGTGCCGAGACCGTCGACGCGGTAGTTCACGTTGTAGTCCGCCGTCGGCGCGCCGAAGTCGCCGATCCGGAAGCTGCCGATCGCCTCACTGGACGTCGCGTCGACGATCACGCGCCAGTAGAAATCGTAGGTGCCGTCGACGGATTTCACGACGCGATTCTGCACCGTACCGGTGATGTCGACAGCACCGCCGGTATTCGAGTTGATGCCGTTGATCGAGAACGGGGTCAGCACGTCCGCCACGATGAGACCGGCGAGATTGCCCTCGGCGGCCGCGGTCGTGCCGGGCAGTGCCGCGGTCGTGCCGGGCGCGACGCTCACGGCGTGTGCGAAGGGTGCGGCGAGGAGAGTGGCTGCGAACGTCAGACGGGTAATCGAGCGCTTCATGTTGCATTCCTCCATTGAATTCAAAAAATGATCGCGGTGCGCGTGTTCGCTCCGTCGCCCGGCGCGGTCTTCCGATGACCTCATGCGCCGGGCGGCTCGTGCGGAACGCCGCGCGAGTGGCGAGCGGGAGCCTACACCCGTGATGAAGCGTCAAAACGCGTAATGCTTGGCGCCGACGTCGGCGCCGCACGGGTTTTCCCGGTAGTATTACCGCGCGCACGGATTTTCAGTCCCGCGCGCGCAGCCGTCACAGCGCACGACCGAACCGTTCGAAACGCGATCCCCGAAAGGAATCTCATGACGCCCCGCACCGCTTTCTTCCACGACGAACGTTGTCTCTGGCACAGCACGCCCGGTCTCTTCTCGCTGATCCTGCCGGTACGCGGCTGGGTGCAGCCGCCGGCCGGCGCGGGACTCGCCGAATCGCCGGAATCGAAACGCCGCGCGGTCTCGCTGCTGCAGGTCTCGGGCCTCATGGACGAGCTGCATCTGCGCTCCGCGCCGATGGCGAGCGAAGAGGATCTGCGGCGCGTGCATCCGGGGGCTTATCTCGAGAAGTTCAAGGCGCTCTCCGACGCCGACGGCGGCGAGCTCGGTCCGTTCGCGCCGTTCGGACCGGGCAGCTACGAGAGCGCGAAAGTCTCGGCCGGGCTCGCGATCGCCGCGGTCGATACGGTGCTGCGCCGCGACTATCGCAACGCCTACGCGATGTCGCGTCCGCCCGGGCATCACTGCCTGCCCGATCAGCCGATGGGTTTCTGCCTGATGGCGAACATTCCGATCGCGATCGAAACGGCGCGCGCGCGCCATGGCGTCTCGCGGGTCGCAGTGCTCGACTGGGACGTCCACCACGGCAACGGTACGCAAGCCGTTTTCTACGAGCGCGCCGACGTGCTGACGATCTCGCTGCATCAGGAAGGCTGTTTCCCGCCCGGCTACAGCGGCGCGGAGGAACGCGGCGCGGGCGCCGGTCTCGGTTGCAACATCAACGTGCCGCTGCTGCCGGGCGGCGGCGACGACGCCTACCGCTTCGCGATGGATCGCATCGTGCTGCCGGCGCTCGCGCGCTACGCGCCCGAGCTCGTCATCGTCGCCTCGGGCTACGACGCGAGCAGCGTCGATCCCCTCGCGCGCATGCTGCTGCACAGCGAGTCCTACCGCGCGATGACGCGCGACGTGATGGCGCTCGCCGATCACTACTGCGACGGGCGCGTCGTCGTCGTGCACGAAGGCGGCTATGCGGAATCGTACGTGCCGTTCTGCGTCCACGCCGTCGTCGAGACGCTCGCCGGGAAGCGCACGGAAGTGACGGATCCCGCGCTCGAGCTCTTCGAGGCCTGGCAGCCGAATCCGCGCGTGCGCGCGCTGCAACGGCAGATGATCGAGGAGATGGCGGCGCTGCACGGGCTCTGAGGCGCGGCCGGCACAGGGAGGAGCAAGCATGAAGACTTCGGCCGTGGCCGCGCTTCTGATCGCGGCATCGGCCGCAGCCGCCGCCGAGGGCGTCTACAGGTCCGTCGGGCCCGACGGCAGGACTGTCTGCAGCGACCAGCCGCCCGCCGGCACGAAGCCCGCCACGACGGCGAAGGCCGATCCGAAAGCGCTGGAGAAGGCCGTCATCGGCGTGCTGGGTCTCGACGACCTCGTGCGCCAGACCGGGCGCCGCTGTCTCGAGGCGAAACCCGAATCCGCCGCACGCTACGGCGGCGCCGCCTCGGGCGGGCGCTGCGCGCGTTGAACGACGAGTTCGGCGCGGCGGAGCGCGCGCTCATCACGCTGGGGCTCGCGGGTCGCGACGCGCAGGTGCTCGGCCCGTCGCACAGGCGGCGGTCGCGCGCCGCGTGCAGTGGGGCGAGGCGTCCGTCACCGAAACCGGCAGCCGGCGCCTGGACGTCACGGGCAGGGCCGCGCTGAGCGGACCGCTCGCGAAGGAGTGAGGCGCGAGCTCCATGCGATGTCCCGGCGCAGGCGGCGCAGCGATCGCGTCTTCATCGTCATCGAGCCTGAGGCAGCTCTGAACTCGTTCAGAGCTTCCCTAACCCGTCCCGCCCCGCCGCGATTGCGCGACGAGCTGCCCCGCGCCGCCGCCGATCGCCGCGATGACGGTCGCCCCGAGCGCGGCGCCCGCCGCCGAGCTCGATAAGAGCGACGGCCCGTCGCCGAGCGTCGCGTTGATCGCCGAGAATGCGATCGAGGCGATGAAGCCCACGGCCGCCCCGTAGGCGAGACCGAGACGGCGGATGAGATAACCCGCGACGAAGCCCGGCCCGACGACGGTGATCAGGCCGAAGAACTCGCTGAACACCACGGGCCAGATGCTCTGCATGTGGCCGCCGCGCGGCGGCTGCACCCAGGGCACGAGCACGAAGAAGCCGAGATTGAGCGCGACACCGATCGCCACGCCGATCAGGATCGCGACGGGCGGTCGGGAGAAAACGGATTGCACTGGAGAACCTCCTGAAGGAATCGGGCGCAGGGCACCGGCCGGTGTCGGCCGCGAGGATCCGGAACGTGCCCCGGGGCGGCAGCGCGATCCTAGCAGGTCCGGGCGCGCGTATCCCGCGCAGGGCCGTCGGCGTAACCGGACCCTCCGCTCGCGATGCTGTCGCGACGTCGCCGCAGGCATGCATGCGTGCGAGGCCGTGCGTGATGATCGTCCGATCGCGACTCGGCGATCGGAACGTCCGACTGCGCCTGCGGCGTGCGGACCCGCGAAGACCGCATGCTCATGGCCAGGCGCGGAACGACCGACAGTCGCGGATTTCCAGGCGATCTCGCGGCGCAATCCATGCTGCGATGCCGAATCGAATGCGCGGCACACGGGCGTCGAGTGCGTGCTGGATTTGCACCATAATCGGGAACCCCATCGCGAGGAGCCCATCATGCTGAAGACCCGTCTGTGTCACGAGCTCGGTATCGATCATCCCATCTTCTCTGCCGGCATGGGTGTCGGCATGTCCGGCGCAGCGCTCACCGCCGCGGTATCGAACGCGGGCGCGTTCGGCGTGCTCGGTGCGGGCGGTCTGCCCGCCGAAGTCACGCGCGATCTCGTCCGCGAGACACGCCGGCTCACGGCGAAGCCTTTCGGCGTGAACATCCTCCTGCCGCTGCTGCACGAGGGCCAGATCGAAGCGTGCCTCGCCGAGAAGGTCGCGGCGATCGTCCTGTTCTGGGGTGACCCGACGCCGTATGTCGGCCCGGTGCATCGCGCGGGCATCAAACTCTACATCCAGGTCGGATCCATCGACGAAGCGGAAGCCGCCGCGGCCGCGGGTGTCGACGGCCTCATCGTGCAAGGCAACGAAGCCGGCGGTCACGTGAAGAGCACGACGGCGCTGTCCTCGATCGTGCCCGCCGTGCTCGAGCGCGTGACGGTGCCGATCATCGCCTCGGGCGGCATCGCGACGGGCCGCGGCATCGTGGCCGCGCTCAGCCTCGGCGCGCAGGCCGTTTCGATCGGCACGCGCTTCGTCGCGAGCACGGAATGCGAAGTGGAAGAGGAGTACAAGCGCCGCATCGTCGCCGCGCGCGCCGAGGACACGGTGTACACGACAATCTTCGACGTCGGCTGGCCGGATGCGCCGCATCGCGTGCTGAAGAACGAGGCCTTCGCGGAATGGAGCGCCGCCGGCGCACCGCGCACGGGCGAGCGCCCCGGTGAAGGTGTGGAAATCGGCGCCCTGCCGCTCGCGGGACAGCACGTGCCCGTCGTGAACTACTCCGCGTTCCCACCCGTCGTCGGCTTCAAGGGCGATTACGAACGCGCGGCGCTCTATTGCGGCGAGTCCTGCAATCTCGTGCACGACATCAAGCCCGCGGCGGAGATCGTGCGTGATCTCGTGGCCGAGGCGGAGCGGGGGCTGAAGGCGCTGGCGGCGTAGGTCCGATTAGCGCCAGCGTAATCGGACGTTCGCTCACGCCAGGAGCGAGGGACACGAACGTCCGATTTCGGCTGCGCTAATCGGACCTACGGCGCTTCCTCGCCATTCCGCCGCGGCTGCGGAAACGCGTCCATCGTTCTCAATTCCGGAAACAAGCGCAGGTAGAGCGCGACGACGAGCAACGTCGCCGCGCCGCCGAACAGCACCGCGGGCACGAGACCGAAGAGCCGCGCGGTCGCGCCCGATTCGAATTCGCCGAGCTCGTTCGAGGCGCCGATGAAGATCGCGTTGACGGCGCTGACGCGCCCGCGGATGCCGTCCGGGGTCTCGAGCTGCACGAGCAGATGCCGGATGAAGACACTCACCATGTCGCCGGCACCGAGGCAGGCGAGCGCGACGAGCGAGAGCCAGAACGAGGTCGAGGCACCGAACACGAGCGTCGCGATCCCGAACACGGCGACGCCGCCGAACATCGCCCGGCCGACATGGCGGCCGATCGGATGCCAGGCGAGCCAGGCGGCGGTGAGTGCGGCGCCGATGCCGGGCGCGGTGCGCAGTGCGCCGAGACCCGCGGGACCGACGGCGAGCACGTCGGCGGCATAGATCGGCAGCAACGCCGTCGCGCCGCCGAACAGCACCGCGAACAGATCGAGCGAGATCGCGCCGAGCACGACGCGCTGGCGGAACACGAACTTCAGTCCCTCCAGCACGTCGCTCAACACGAAGCTCTGCCCGTCGCGCAGCGCACGTGACGGTGCGAGGCTCACGATCAGGCACAAGGCGATCGCGAGCAGCGTGAGCGCGGTCGCGTACACGACCACGGGGCCGGCGAGATAGAGCAGGCCGCCGATCGCCGGGCCGCCGATGACGGCGATCTGGAAGAGCGTCGAATTGAACGCGACCGCCGCGGGAAAGATCTCCGGGGGCACGAGGTTCGGCGTCATCGCCTGGCCCGTCGGCATCCAGAACGCGCGGCCCGCGCCGAACAGCGCGAGCGCCGCGTAGATCACCCACACCGCCTCGCCGTCGCGCAGCGTGAACGCGAGCAGGATGCCGGCGCACAGCGCCTCGCAGCCGTAGGCCGCGACGAGCACGAGCCGGCGATCCGCGAGATCCGCGATCTGGCCCGCGGGCAGGACGAGCGCGAAGAACGGCAGGAACTGCGCGAGGCCGACGAGACCGAGCGCGAGCGCGTCGTGCGTGAGCGCGTAGACCTGCCAGCCGACCGCGACGCTCATCATCTGCCAGGTCGCCGTCGTGAGGAAACGGGCGATCGCGAAGCGCAGGAACTGCGGATGGGCGAGCACCGGATGGGCGAGCCGGCGATAACCGTTCATGTGTGCCGGCCGACGATCCTCAGCGTGATGCCGCGAGTGCCTCGCCGAGGAGCGCGAGCGCCGCGTTCGTGAACGCATGCATGTTCGCGACGCGATCGCCGTGTCCCGTCTCGAGCCGCACCGTGCGCGAGACGGGGCCGTCGATCGCGAGTACGCAGATGCCGGGCGGATGGCCGTAGGGCGTCGCGGCGGGCCCGGTCGCGCCGAGCTCGGCGATGCCCCACGTCGCCTTCATGCGTTCGCGGATCGTCTTCGCACAGAGCAGCACGTAGTCCTCGGTGAGCGGCGTCTGACGCTTCAGCAGATCCGACGGCACGCCCAGCAGATCGCGGCGCGCGGGAATGGTGTAAATCACCGTGCCGCCGAGGTAGTAGGCCGAGGCGCCCGGCACGGCGAGCAGCGCCGCGGAGAGCAGACCGCCGGTCGAGGATTCCGCGACGGCGATCGTGTGCTTGCGCGCTTTCAATTCGGCCGCGGGCTCCGCCGCGGCCGTGGCGAGGTCGAACGCCATCAGGCGCGCTGCACGAACTCGACGACGTTGCCGTCGGGATCGCGCACCATTGCGATCGTGACGCCCGGCATGAGCTCCTGCTTCGGGATCTCGACCGGCGCGCCGGCCTTCTCGCAGGCCGCGAACACTTCGTCGATGTTCTTGACCTGGAACGTGAGGTAACGGAAACCGAGCTCCTTCGCGAGGCCGACGGTCCCGGCCGGCGGGACGGTCTTCGGATCGACGAGCTTCACGAAGCTGTCGCCGAAACCGAGACGGTGCATCGTGCCGAACGGCAGCGGCAGCTCGCCGATCTTGTTCAGACCGAGCACGCCGACGTAGAAGGCGAGGCTCGCCTCGATGTCCTTGACCACGATACCGATGTCGATGGCGTTCTTGCCCGCTTGCATGCCCATGTCGTCCTCCCGGAGAGTCGTTCGAAGATGTGTCCGGCGAAGTGCCGGGAGCGCTACTTGTAGCAGATACCGCCGGCACGCGATAGCCGCGAGCGTCCGCCTCGCCGCATCGGGTATAGTGCGCGCTTTCCTCGCACGACCAAGAGAGCCGGACGACATGAGCATACGGGCCGTTCTATGGGATTTCGGCGGCGTCTTCACGACTTCGCCCTTCGAGGCGTTCAATCGTTACGAAGCCGAGCGCGGGCTGCCGCGCGATTTCATCCGCGGCGTGAACGCGCGCACTCCGCTCACGAACGCCTGGGCACGTTTCGAGTCGAGCCAGAGCACGGTGGAGGAATTCGATCGCGAGTTCGCCGCGGAATCGCGCGCGCTCGGTCACGAGGTCGCGGGCCGCGAAATCCTGCCGCTCGTCGCCGGCGCGGTGCGGCCGCGCATGGTCGAGGTGCTGAAGCGCTGCAAGGCGCGCTATCGCTGTGCGTGCATCACGAACAACATGAAGGCCGGCGAAGGACCGACGATGGCGACCTCGCATGAGCGGGCGAGCGAAGTCCTCGAAGTCATGGCGCTCTTCGACTTCGTGATCGAATCGAGCAAGCACGGCATCCGCAAGCCGAATCCCCGCATCTACGAAATCGCCTGCGAGCGCCTGGAGATGCCGCCGACCGAGATCGTCTTCCTCGACGACCTCGGCATCAATCTGAAGCCCGCGAAGGAGATGGGCATGACGACCATCAAAGTCGTCTCCGAGGCGCAGGCGATCGCCGATCTCGGCCGCGTGCTCGGGATCGCGTTCTAGCCGCGCCCGGGTTCGCCCGGGCCGAGTACTTCCCGGAGCTTCGCCGCGAGCGTGTGAACGGCGAAGGGTTTGTTCACGAACGCGGCGTCGAGGTCGACGAGGCCGTGCTTGACCATCGCTGCATCCGTGTAGCCGCTCATGAAGACGGCCTGGAGCTTCGGGTAGCGCAGCCTGAGCTGCTCGGCGAGCTCGCGTCCGCTCATCTCCGGCATCACGACGTCCGTCAGCAGGACGTCCGGCGTGCACCGCGGATCCGCGGCGAGCGCGAGCGCCTGCGCGCCGGTCGCGGCCTCGACGACGCGATAGCCCGCCTGTTCGAGCATGAGGCGGGTGATCTGCCTGACGTCCTCTTCGTCTTCCACGAGCAGCACCGTCTCGCCGCCACGCGCGGACGGCGCCGCGCCGGCGCCGTCCGCGGCCGGAGCTCCGCTCCGATCGAGCGCAGGCAGGTAGATCGTGAAGCACGTGCCGGCACCGGGTGCGGTCGCCACTTCGATGCGCCCCTCGCTCTGGCGCACGATGCCGAACACCGTGGCGAGTCCGAGGCCCGTGCCTTTGCCGGACTCCTTCGTCGTGAAGAACGGCTCGAAGATGTGGGCCTGCACGTCGGGCGGCATGCCGCAGCCGGTGTCGGCGATCACGATGACGGTGTGGCGGCCGGGTTTGAGCTCGGGACAGCGGCGGCAGGCTTCGGCGTCGAGCACGACGTCGCGCGTCGCAATCGTGAGGCGTCCGCCCTCGGGCATCGCGTCGCGCGCGTTCACGGCGAGATTCATCACGACCTGCTCGAACTGCACGGGGTCGACGCGAACGCGGCTCAGCTCGGGCGCGAGGGCGAGCGAGAGCGTGATGTTCTCGCCGATCAGGCGGTGCAGCATGCGTTCGATGTTCGTGAGCGCTTCGTTGAGGTCGACGATCCGCGGTTCGAGGATCTGCTTGCGGCTGAACGCGAGCAACTGGCGGGTGAGGGCCGCGGCGCGCTCGCCGGCACCGCGGATCTCGACGAGTTGCTGGCGCCGCGGATCGTGCGGATCGGCGGCGGCGATCAGGAGTCCGCTGTAGCCGAGGATCACGGTCAGCAGATTGTTGAAGTCGTGCGCGACGCCGGCCGCGAGCTGACCGATCGCCTCCATCTTCTGCGCCTGACGGAGCTGGTCCTCGAGGCGCACGCGCTCGGAGACGTCGGACAGCGCGCCGATGAGCTCGCCGCCGTGCGGGCGCTTCTCGTCGCGCACCCAGCGGTATTCGCCGTCGGCGCGCCGCAGCCGGTATTCGAGCGTCTGCGCCCCGGCGGTGTAAGGCCAGGGATGCGCGGCACGTACGGCCGGCAGGTCCGCCGGGTGCACGCGCCGCGCCCACCAGTCCGGCGCGAGCGCGTCCTCGCGGCTGTCGCCGGTGAGCGCGAGCACGTTGTCGCTGATCCAGGTCGTGCGCAGCTCGCCGGCTTCGACGCGCAGGGCGTAGATCACGGCCGGGCTCGAGGACAGGAAGCGCTCCGCGGCATCCTGCGCGCGGCGGCGCGCGATGAACTGGCCGAGCTGGTCGCCGAGTGTCGCGAACAGCGCGCGCAGCGGTGCGTCGGGCGCGGTGATGCCCCGGCCGAGCGCGTCGATCACGCCCTCGAGCCGTCCATCGACGATGACGGGGATCCCGAGCGCGCTGTCGAGACCCGCGGCGGTCGCGAGCTCCGCGCGCAGGCAGCCGCTCGCGGCGCAGACGGGCGCGACGTGCACGAGCTTCTGCGTGGCCCACACGCGGCCCGGCAGGCCGACGCCCGTCGCGAACGTGACGGCGCGCGTGTAGCCGGCGAGCGCCTCGATCGCGCCTTCGCCGCGATGCCACGTGCCGCGGCAGCGGAGCACGCGGCTGCGTTCGTCGATGACCCACACCGCCGCGAGATCCCAGCCGAGCGCGCCGCAGAGCGCGGCGAGCAGGCGCGGCGTCGCCTCGTGCAGCGACTGCGCTTCGGCGAGCACGCGGTTGACCTCGGAATGCAGACGCTCGCGCCGCTGCGTGCGGCGCCGCTGCGTGATGTCCTGCACGAAGCTCAGCGTCTGCCCGTCGCGCATGCGTACGGCGCGGAGCTGGATGTCGATCAGGCGGCCGTCCGCGCGCCGCATCTGCTCGTCGAACTCGACGCGGCACACCGCGCTCGCGGCAGCGAGCGAGGCGCTCACCGTCGCGGGCAGGGGCTCGGGATGCAGCGTCGCGAGCGACATGCCGGTGAGCGCGGCGGCGGGATAGCCGAGCAGCTCGACTGCGGCGGCGTTGCAATCGACGATGCGCCCGTCGTCACCGCTCACGAACAGTGCGAACGGCGCATCCTCGACGTAGGAGCGGAACTTCGCCGCGCTCGCGGCGAGCGCGAGCTCGGCGGCCTTGCGGCGTTCGACGTCATGCAGCGCGCCGTACCAGACGAGCACACCCTCCGCGCCGGGTACGGGGACGGCGCGACCTTCGACGCAGCGTTCGCCGAGCTGCGGCAGGCGCACGCGAAATTCCGCGTGCCATTCCCGTTCCTCTCGGCCGGCGCGACCGATGCTCGCGAGCACGCCGTCGAGATCGTCGGGATGGACGAACGAGAGCGCCGCATCGCCCTGGAAGCTCACGCCCCCGGGCAGCGTCTCGCGCAGGAACTGACCGCTCATGTAGGGAAACTCGAACGTGCCGTCGGCGCGGCAGCGGAACGAGAACAGCAATCCCGGGACCACGGCGGCGAGGCGGGTGAGCGCCGCGCCGTCGGACGGTTCCGCCGCAGGCGCGGCGCGGAACCGCAGTACGTGACCGCCTTCGGGCAGGGCGCGCAGACGCACGCGCAACGCGCCGGCCCGCGCGTCGTCGACCGTGACTTCGTCACTGCGTGTGGGTGAAACGCCGGGCATGATCCGGCCGAGGTCGCCCAGATCGAGCGCGTCGAGCGGGGTGCCGAGCACGTCCGTCGCGGCGCGGCGCGTCAAGGTCTCCGCCGCCCGATTCCAGGCCACGATGCAGCCGTTGCCGTCGACGAGGGCGAGCGCCTCGTCGTCCAGGGCATCGAGCAGGGTCGAGAGCGCGGCAATGCTCATCGCAGGGTCGGTCCCGTCGTGTGCCGAGACCAGTGTCGGCGCGCCTGAGTATGTCGGATACTCCAGCCGTCGGCGCGGTCCGAAGTCGGCTTTTGGGGATCACGCGCCCCGTGCCCGGGCCGCATCGCAGGCACGGCATGCCGGCGTTCGGGAGGGGTCGGATATCGCCACCCGCCGCGGCGACGTCTTTGACATCGATCAACACACGATCGATGTGGCCGTCGGTTAATGTGTGGCTCAAGAAAGAACGCAGACAGGATGGATGACATGCCGGTTCTCGAATGGTCGGATACGCTCGTCATAGACAACGGAGTGATGGATGGCGTCCATCACGCGTTCCTCGACGTCCTGAACAGAATGGCCGAAGCGCAGGGTGACGATCTCATCCCGGCGATCGACGCTTTCATCGCGCACACGGAAGACCACTTCGCGCAGGAGGAGCGCTGGATGGAGGCGACCGGCTTCCCGCCCATGCACTGCCACTACAACCAGCACCAGGGCGTGCTCGAAGTCGCGCGCGACGTGCGCAAGCTCGCGAAGGACGATCCCCGCTACGGCCGCCTGCTCGCGGAAGCCGTCGCGCAGTGGTTCGCGGATCACGTCGCGACGCAGGACACCTGGCTCGCGCAGTTCATGGTGCAGGAAGGCTACGACCCGAAGCTCCTCGACGATCCGAAAGCCGTGCCCGCGAAGAAGGCGGACTGCGAACCGGCGGCCTGCGGGAGCTGCTGATCGCCGGGGGACGAGTGGCGGGGACCCATTACCCGAGGCAGCTCTGAACGAGTCCCTCCTGGACGTTTCGGAGTACGCGCGAAGCGTCCGTGCCGGTACGGGGCGGATCGGCCGAGGTAAGTAACGTGTCCCCGGGTCAACACGAAGTAAAGTGTCCCCATGGCTTTCACCATGGCGTTCATACCCCTCGCTCTGCTCGCCTTCCTGGCCGGCTTCGTCGATGCCGTGGCGGGCGGCGGAGGTCTGATCCAACTGCCGGCACTGTTCGCGGTGCTGCCCGGTGCGCCGCCCGCGACGCTGTTCGGCACGAACAAGCTCGCGTCGATCTGGGGCACGCTCGCTGCGTCGACACAATACGTGCGCCGCGTGGTTTTGCCGTGGCGGGTCTTGCGGCCGGCCCTCGTCGCGGCGCTCGTCGGTGCCTTCGCCGGCGCACGTGTCGTGAGTCTGCTGCCGCAGTCGCTCGTACGCTACGGTGTGCTCGTGCTGCTCGCGCTCGTCGCCGTTTACACGTTCCGCCGTCACGAACTCGGGACCGCGCACGCACCCCGGCTCGCCCCGCACGCGGAAGTTCCCGCCGCGGTCGCGACCGGCGCGGTGCTCGGCTTCTACGACGGCGTGTTCGGACCGGGCACCGGCGCGTTCCTCGTCTTCGTGTTCGTACGCGTGTTCGGTTACGACTTCCTGCACGCGTCCGCGGCCTCGAAGCTCGTGAACCTCGCGACGAACTTCGCAGCGCTCGCCTGGTTCCTGCCGACCGGTCACGTCGTGTGGTCGTATGCGGCGCTGATGGCGGCGTGCAATATCGCGGGTGCCCTCGCCGGCAGCGGCCTGGCGATCCGTCACGGCAGCGCATTCGTCCGCAAGTTCTTCCTCGTCGTTGTCGTGGTGCTGATCGTGAAGCTCGCGTGGGATGCGGTGCGGGCGGGCGCCGTGCCATAGCACCGTAGGTCCGATTAGCCGCAGGCGTAATCGGACGTTCGTCATCGCGATCGGATCGAGCGTCCCATTACGCTGGCTCTAAGGAAGCTCTGAATTAGTTCAGAGCTTCCTGCGGCACAGGGATGTGCCGCCGTGAACAGTGGCGTAAGCCATTGTTCACGAATCACGGTCGAGGCCTCACGGCTCGATGGCGTGCACGCCCGTCAGATCCTCGTTCGCCGCCATCCATGCCGCGCGTGGATGCGCGGCTTTCCAGCGCGTGAAGAAATCGCCCATCGGCTCGAACACCACACCGTCGTGAGCGGCGAAATGATCGAGCAGACGCTCGAGCAGGAGCAGGCGGTTGCCGCGGCCTGTCGTCTGCGGGTGCAGCGTGAGGATGTAGGCGCCGCCGGGGCAGTGGCGATACGCGTAGTCGAAATCCCCGCGCCAGTTCTCCTCGATCGCCGAGGGCGCCATGAGGCCCGTGTTCATGCCGAGCACGAATTCGCTCGGCGGGAAATCGTCGAGGCTCCACGCCACCGGCAGCTCGACGAGCTCGGTCGTCGTGCCGAAGTGATACGCCGTGTCGACGGACCAGCGATCGCCGCTGCGGAGATAGTAGGGCAGGAAGTCGTGGCCCATGCAGCTCGAGTCGTATTCGAAGCCGTATTCGAGCAGGAGATCCACCGTGCGCTCGCTCAAATCCCAGGCCGGTGAGCGATAGCCGCGCGGCCGCACGCCTGCGACGCGCTCGAGCGCCGTGAGCCCTTCCTCCAGCACGCGCCGTTCGCCCGCTTCGTCGAAGGCCGCGGGATTCTCGTGCACCCAGCCGTGATGGACGAGCTCGTGACCGCGCGCGGCGAGATCGGCGACGAGGCGCGGATAGGCGTAAGCCGTGTGTCCCGGCACGGCGAAGCTCGTGCGGATCGAATAGCGATCGAGCAGCGCGAGAATGCGCGGCAATGCGACCGCGCCGAACTGACCGCGCGAAATCATGCTCGGATTGCGTGATTTCAGTGATCCGATCCAGGACGACATCGCGTCGAAATCGAAGGTGATGCAGCAGCTCAGTCTCGGCTCGGCCATGGGACACCTCGGTCGTGTGGGGGAGCGGCCATTATAGGCGGGCGACGGCGTCCCTCACGATTTCCGCGAGGATCCCGAGCCCGCGCCCGGCGTCGTCCGGCGCGGCATGGCTGAAATTGAGCCGGATCGCGCCGCGCGGCTGCTCGACGGCATGGAACGGCTCACCCGGCATGAACGCCACGCCGCGCTCGAGCGCGGGCGCGAGCAGCGTGCGCGTATCGAGCGCGGCGCCGGCCGCGAGCTCGAGCCAGAAGAAGAGCCCCCCCGGGGGCAGCTCCCAGCGGGCGAGCCCCGCGAAGTGGCGGGCGAGATGCTGCGCGAACGTGTCGCGGCGTTCGCGATACCAGCCCGCGAACTCGCGCAGGCGGGCGCCGCGCCGCGGATCGCCGAACGCCTGCAGGACGAGCCATTGACTGACGCGGTTGCTGTGCAGATCCGCCGCCTGTTTCAGGCGGGTGAGCGGCGTGACGAATTCCGGCGCGCAGGCGAGATAGCCGAGGCGCAACCCCGGCGCGAACGTCTTCGAGAACGAGCCCTGATAGATCCACGGCGCCGCGCGCAGATCCGCGCACACCGGCCGGTGCGCGCCGCCGGTGTAGTCGAGATCGCGATAGGGATCGTCCTCGAACAGCGTCACGCCCTCCGCGTCGCAGGCCGCGGCGAGCGCGCGGCGCGCCGCGTCGTCGAGACAGCGGCCCGTCGGATTCTGGAACGTCGGCACGACATAGGCGAAAGCCGCGCCCGCGATCGCCGCGGGCGTCGCCGGTTCGAATTCCGCGAAATCCGCCCCGAAGAAGCGGAACGCCTGCAACGCGGCGAGATAGGTCGGCGATTCGACCGCGACCCGCGTGCCGGCATCGACGAAGAGCTTCGCGACGAGATCGATGCCCTGCTGCGAGCCCGAGAGCACGAGCACCTGGTCCGCGGTGCAGTCGAGTCCGCGATCGCGGAGCTGCGCGGCGATCGCCTGCCGCAGCGCGGGCTCACCTTCGCTCGGCCCGTACTGCAGACACTCCGGCGGAACCGCGGAGAGATCGAGCTTTGGGAACGTCTCCGGTGCCGGCAGACCGCCGGCGAAGGAGATCATGCCGGGACGATCGATGACCGCGAGGATTTCGCGGATGGGCGAGGGCACGAGGTCGGGGATGCGCCGCGAGAGGCGGGGAGTCGTCATGGGAATACCGTCAAGAAGGTTGACCTGTCGACAGCCTAAGCGGCGCGTGCTTATTATGTCAATATGATTGACTCAATAGACGCGCGGCGCGAAGCCGCATTGCGCAGCGCCATCGAGCGCTTCTATTTCGCCTACCGCGCGTTCACGGCGGGGCCCGATCGCATACTCGAACAGCGCGGTCTGGGCCGCGTGCATCACCGGATCCTGTATTTCATCGGGCGGCAGCCGGGGGCGCCGGTGAGCGCGCTGATCGCTACGCTCGGGATCACGAAGCAGGCGCTGAATGCGCCGCTGCGTCAGCTCGTCGAGATGAAGCTCGTCGCGGGCGAGACGCCGGAGCACGACCGGCGCGTGAAGCATCTGTCGCTGACCGCGGCCGGTGCGAAGCTCGAGGCGCGCCTGACCGGCACGCAGATGAAGCTGTTGGACGCGGTGTTCGGTGCGGAGGGTGCCGGGGCGGAAGACGCCTGGCATCGGATCATGCTGGCGATACCTGAACGGGCCTGACGGCTCACACGACCCCGTAGGCGAGCATCGCCTCGGCGACTTTGACGAAGCCTGCGAGATTCGCGCCGCGCACGTAGTCGACGGGGCCTTCCTTGCCCGCGCCGTACTCGACGCAGCGCGCGTGGATGCCGTGCATGATGCCGACGAGCAGCTCCTGCAGCTCCTCGCCGGACCACGACAGGTGCGCGCTGTTCTGGCTCATCTCGAGACCTGAGACGGCGACGCCACCCGCGTTCGCGGCCTTGCCCGGCCCGAACAGCACGCCACCCGCGCGGAACGCGGCGACGGCCTCGGGCGCACAGGGCATGTTCGCGCCTTCGGCGACAGCCAGGCAGCCGTTCGCAGCGAGGCGCGCGGCATCCCCGGCGCCGAGCTCGTTCTGCGTCGCGCAGGGGAACGCGAGCTCGCAGGGCACATCCCAGGCGCGCCGTCCGGCGGCGTAGACCACGCCGGAGAACTGTGCCGCGCATTCCGCGATGCGCCCGCGCCGTTCGTTCTTCAGCATCTTGATCCAGGCGAGCTGTTCGGGCGTGATGCCTGCGGGCACGTGGATGAAGCCGTCCGAGTCCGACATCGTCACGACTCTCGCCCCGAGCTGGATGAGCTTCTCCACGCAGTACTGCGCGACATTGCCCGCGCCCGAGACGGCACACGTGCGGCCTGCGAGCTCGCGGCCGTGGTGGGCGAGCATGTGCTGCATGAAGAACACGCAGCCGTAGCCGGTCGCCTCGGCGCGGATGCGGCTGCCGCCGTATTCGAGGCCTTTGCCGGTGAGCACTCCGGTGTGGCGGCGCGTGATGCGCTTCCATTGTCCGAACATGAAACCGATCTCGCGCTCGCCCACGCCGATGTCGCCGGCGGGTACGTCGGTGTCCTCGCCGATGTGCGGGTAGAGCTCCGTCATGAACGCCTGGCAGAAGCGCATGACCTCGCGCTCGCTGCGGCCGTGAGGATCGAAATCCGCGCCGCCCTTGCCGCCGCCCATGGGCAGGCCGGTGAGGCTGTTCTTCAGCGTCTGCTCGAAGGCGAGGAACTTGAGCACGGATTCGTTCACGTTGCGGTGGAAGCGGATGCCGCCCTTGTAAGGGCCGATCGCGTTGTTCATCTGCACCCGCCAGCCGCGGTTCACGCGCACCCGGCCCGTGTCGTCCTCCCAGCAGACGCGGAAGGACACGATGCGATCGGGCTCCGCGAGCCGGCGCATGATCTCGTATTCGCGATACTTCGGCTCCGTCGCGACGAGCTCGTGGATCGGTTTCGCGGCTTCGTGCACGGCCTGCAGGAATTCGGGCTGGCCCGGATTGCGGGCGGCGATCTCCATCAGGAATTCTTCGAGCGTGAACGAGGCGATGACGGGCAAGGCAGGTCTCCGGTGGCGCGGCTCGTGCATTGTCGTGCGCCCCGTCGCCGCGCGCAAACGCCTGCCTTGCCGGCCCCGGGCTCGGGTGGCCTAATGCCGCGAATCGACGCGGACGAGGATACCGGACATGCATGCGGGCGTTCGTCAGAGCTACTCCTTCCTGAAGATCCTCACGGGCCCGGATCTCGCGAATCGCAGGCTGCCGGTCGTCGCGGCGACGGCGGCCAACGACGGCCCCGTGGTCTGGCTCACGGCGTGCAGCCACGGCGACGAGGTCGGTGGCATCGCGGTCATCCACGACGTGCTCAGACGCCTGCAGAGGAGCCTGCTGCGCGGCGCCGTGCACGCCTTCCCGCTCATGAATCCGATCGGCTTCGAATCGGGCACGCGCAACATCACGATCAGCCGCGAGGACCTCAATCGATCGTTTCCCGGCAACCCCCAGGGCTCGCTCGGCGAGCGCATCGCGCAGCTCATCTTCAGCCGCATCCACGAGACGCGGCCGAGCCTCGTGCTCGATCTGCACAACGACTGGATCCGTTCCATTCCCTACACGCTGCTCGATCCGCCGCCCGCGGAGACGAGTGCGGCGGTCTATGCGGCGACGCGGACGTTCGCGCGCGAAGCGGGCCTGTGCGTCATCGCCGAGACCGAGGCCGTGCCGACGGCGCTGTCGTACAACGCCCTCCGCGCCGGCATTCCGGCGCTCACGCTCGAGCTCGGCGAGCCGCGCGTGGTGAACGAGGCGCACGTCGGCTCGGGCGTCGAGGCGATCTGGAATCTCTTCGCGCAACTCGGCATGGTCGCGCCCCGCGAGCCGCCGTTCCGCTATCCGCTGCCCGCGAAGTTCGGCGACGGCGCGATCCTCGAATACGTCGATCGCCCCCACGGCTCGCGGAGCGGCATCATCCGCTTCCTCGTCGAGCCCGGCACGGAGATCAGAGCGGGCCAGCCGTTCGCGAGGATCGTGAACGCGTTCGGCAAGCACCAGGAGACGGTGAAGGCGGCGCACGACGGGCTCGTGCTCGGGCATTCGGATTCGGCGGCGGTGTTCCCGGGCATGCCGATCATGGCGTTCGGGGTGAGAGGGGAGGGGGCGTAGGTCCGTATATTGATTAGCGCCAGCGTAATCGGACGTTCAAGGCGCGGATGGAACGTCCGATTACGCCTGCGGCTAACCAACGGACCTGCGAAGCGGCGACACGTGAATCAGCCCCTCAAAAAATCCTGCGCGAGCTGCACCCAGTACGCGGCACCGTAGGGAATGCTCTCGTCGTTGAAGTCGTAGTGCGGATTGTGGAGCAGACAACCGTCGTCGCCGCCGCCGTTGCCGATCCAGGCGTAGCAGCCGCGCTGTTCCTGCAGCATGTAGCCGAAGTCTTCCGAGCCCATGCTCGGCGGCAGCGCCCGGTGCACGGCCCGTGCCCCGAACACGCGCTCCGCGACACCCGCCGCGAAATCCGTCTCCGCGACGCTGTTCACCGTCGCCGGGAAGCGCGGATCGTAACGCCACTCGAACGTGCAGTCGTAGCCCTTGCAGATCGCCTCGCCGAGGGCGTGCATCCGTTTCGCGACGAGCGCGTGGACCTTCGGATCGAACGTCCGCACCGTGCCGCGGAGCACGACTTCCTCGGGGATCACGGCCCAGGCGTGGCCGGCGTGGATCTGCGTGACGGTGAGCACGGCGGATTCGAGCGGATCGACGTTGCGCGAGACGATGCTCTGCCAGGCCTGCACGAGCTGCGTCGCGACGACGATGGGATCGATCGCGAGATGGGGCTGCGCGGCGTGACCACCGCGGCCGCGCACGGTCGCCTCGAAGATGTCCATCGCCGCCATCATCGGACCGCTGCGCACCGCGAGCTCGCCGACCGGCAGCCAAGGCCAGTTGTGCAGACCGAATACGGCGTCGACGGGGAAGCGCGTGAACAGGCCGTCGTCCATCATCGCGCGCGCGCCGGCCTCGCCTTCCTCGGCGGGCTGGAAGATGAAGTGGATCGTGCCGTCGAAGTCGCGCGTGCGGGCGAGGTGCTCCGCGGCCGCGAGCAGCATCACGGTATGACCGTCGTGACCGCAGGCGTGCATGCGGCCCGGCGTCTGCGAGCGATGACCGAAGTCGTTGAGCTCCTCGAGCGGCAGCGCGTCCATGTCCGCGCGCAGGCCGACGCGTCGCGATCCCCTGCCCGTCGCGAGCGTGCCGACGACGCCGGTCCTGCCGAGGCCGCGCACGGTGGCGATGCCGAGCTCTTCGAGCTTCTCCGCGACGAACGCCGCGGTGCGCACCTCCTGATAGGCGAGCTCGGGATGGGCATGCAGATCGCGCCGCCAGGCGCGATGCACGTCGAGTCGGCTGCGGATGGCGTCGATGAGGCTCATGGGGCGCTCCGGGCTGCGTGTCGGCCGAGCATAACAAACCGTGTGCGGCGAGGCACGGCGGGCAGCGCCGGCAGGCGCTTCGTAGCTTCGTAGGTCCGATTAGCCGCAGGCGTAATCGGACGTTCATGGGCTTCGACCCCGAACGTCCGATTACGCTATCGCTAATCGGACCTACGAATCACCGCGGGCACCGGCACCGCAGTCAGCGCCACGTCCGGCGCGGCGGGCCGCTCCAGGACGAGGCTCGCGCCCGGGAAGCCGCGCACATCCTGCGCGTGTGGCGTTTGTTATGCTGGCGCGCATCCGGAAGCACGACCGGGAGCGGAGGAGCGATCATTGACGGGCAGCACTGAAACGAAGGCCGCCGCGCGGCCCTGGCGCGTGGCCGATGCCGCGGCGCTCTATCACCTCGACGCCTGGGGCGCGGGTTATTTCGACGTCAATGCGCGCGGCCACGTCGTCGTGCGGCCCGACCAGCGCGCGGACCGGGAAATCGATCTGCTGGAAGTCGTGGACGGACTCAAGGCCCGCGATTTCGCGGCACCCGTCGTCATCCGTTTCTCCGACATCATCGCGCACCGCCTGAAGCAGCTCCACGACGCCTTCGACCGTGCGATCGCCGAGCACGACTACGGCAATCGCTACGTCGCGGCTTTTCCGATCAAGGTCAACCAGCAGCGGCTCGTCGTCGATGCCGTCTGGCACGGCGGGTCGGATTTCGGCTTCGGCCTCGAGGTCGGCTCGAAGCCCGAGCTGCTCGTCGCGCTCGCGACGATGGAAGGCGCCGGCACGCGGCCCATCGTCTGCAACGGCTTCAAGGATGCGAGCTACATCGAGATGGTGATCCTCGCCGCGAAGCTCGGCCGGCTGATCATCCCCGTCATCGAGAACTACGCCGAGCTCGGGCTCATCCTGAAGTACGCGGAGAAATACGGCGTACGGCCGCACATCGGCGTGCGCGTGAAGCTCGGCACCGAGGGCGTCGGACACTGGGGCGGCTCGTCGGGCCAGAAGTCGAAGTTCGGGCTGTTCGTGAGCGAGATCCTCGAGGTCGTGCGCGAGTTGCGCGAGCGCGGCATGCTCGATTGCCTGAAGCTCGTGCACTGCCACGCCGGCTCGCAGCTCGCCGACATCCGCCGCGTGAAGGACGTCGTCAACGAGCTCGCGCAGGTCTACGGCGAGCTCAAGGCGCTGGGCGCCGGGCTCGAGTATCTCAATATCGGCGGCGGTCTCGGCGTCGACTACGACGGCAGCGGCCTCGTCTCGGGGTCCTCGATGAACTACACGCTCGCCGAATACGCCCGCGACGTCGTCTATCGCGTCGCGAGCGTGTGCAATGCGCGCGGCATTCCGCATCCGGTCATCATCAGCGAATCGGGGCGGGCGATCGCCGCGCATCACAGCGTGCTCGTCTTCAATGCGCTCGGCAGCTCGCGCATCGATCGCGGCACGAACGTCGACCTCCTCGCCGGACGCGACGAGGCGGGTCTGCCGCAGCCCGTGCGCGACCTCGCCGAGACGCTGCGCGAGCTCGGCGGCGGCCGCTACACGGAATCCTGGCACGACGCGCAGCAGGCGCGCGAGCAGGCGCTGCAGCTCTTCAATCTCGGCTACCTCGATCTCGAGAGCCGCGGCCTCGCCGAGAAGCTCTACTGGGCGATCGGCGCGCGCATCCGCGATCTCTGCGGCGGCATGGATCTGCTGCCGGAGGATCTCGCGGGCGTGGAGGCCATGCTCTCCGACATCTACTTCTGCAATCTCTCGGTGTTCCAGTCGCTGCCGGATTCCTGGGCGATCGGCCAGCTCTTCCCCGTCATGCCCGTACATCGGCTCGACGAGCCGCCGACGCGTCAGGCCGTGATTGCGGATCTGACCTGCGATTCGGACGGCAAGATCGATCGTTTCGTCGCGAACCGGGTCGTCGCGCCGACGCTGCCGTTGCACGAGCTCGTGGCCGGCCAGGAGTACTACCTCGCGGCCTTCCTCGTCGGCGCCTACCAGGAGACGCTCGGCGATCTGCACAATCTCTTCGGCGACACGCACGTGGTGCACGTGCGCTGGTCGGAGAAGGGCGGTTGGTGGCTCGAGGAGGCGCTGAAGGGCGACACGGCGCAGTCCGTGCTCGGCTACATGCAGTACGACGCGGACGACGTCTACCCGCGTTTCGCCCGCGACTGCGAGCGCGCGGTGAGCGACGGCCGGCTCACGGTCGCCGAGAGTCAGCAGTTGAAGCGCTACTACGAGGCGGAGCTGAACGGGTATACGTACTTCGAGACGTAGGTCCGATTAGCGCCAGCGTAATCGGACGCTCGATCGGCAGGCAGAGACGAACGTCCGATTACGCCTGCGGCTAATCGGACCTACGAGCTCGATCGACATGCCTCTCTTGGCGGTGCGGCCCGATCACTCCTCGCGCTGCTGCTCCCGGAGCGCCTTCACGATGCGCTCGACGTGCGCCTCGGCCAAGGCAGGCGGCCGCTTGCGGCCGAACGCGCCGAGCAGCGTGCGGAACTGGCGCATGAAGCGCCGGCAGTGCGAGCACAGCATGAGATGCAGGCGGAACATCGCCCGCTCGCGGCGGCCGAGATCGCGCTCGACGTAGGCGCTCGCCCGTTCCGGGATGTCCTTGCACCTCAGCATTCGCCCGTGTCCTCATAGTGATCCACCATCTCCATGAGCCGCATGCGCGCCCGGTGCAGCATCACGCGCACGTTCGGCAGCGACAATGCGAGCGTGCTCGCGATCGCTTCCTGTTCGAGCCCTTCCATGTCGCGCATCGTGAGGACGAGGCGCTGCGCCTCGGGCAGCCGGCCGAGATGCCGGTCGACGCAGTCCCACAAGGCCTCGGCCTGCAGCAGCGCGTCCGGCGTCTGCTCGTGCCACTGCGCGGGCGGCTCGCGCCAGTGACCGTCCGGCAGGAAGCGGCCGTCGAACGGCGGCGCGCGGCCCGTGTCTTCGTCCCGACCCGCGCGGTGCGCGCGCAGGCGGTTGCGTGCCTTGTTCACGGTGATGCTGATGAGCCAGGTCTTGACGCTCGAGCGGCCCTCGAACGTCGCGATCGCGCCGACGGCGGAGATCCACGCGTCCTGCACCGCGTCCTCGCAGTCCGCCTCGCCGACGATCGCGCGGGCGACGCTCAGCATCGCCGGCCCGTAACGGCGCACCGCCTCGCGATACGCCGTCGCCGAGCCGCTGCGCAGCGCCGACAGCAATGCGGAGTCCTCCGGCGGCACGAAAAGCGTCGTGCCGGCTGGCGTCGGATCGCCCGTCATGTTCGTTCTTTCGACCCCCGGTTGTAAGAAAGGCGCGCGAGCCGTGTCCAATGCGCGAACACCATGATAGCGGGAATCCGCGGAAGGACAGCCATGCAGCACCTGATTCATCGCCTCGCGGCCGCACGCCGCGTCATCGTGCGTTACGAGTGGCTCGGCCCGCTCGCCGTGCGCCTCGCGTTCGGATACTTCTGGGCCGAGACCGGCTACGCGAAGCTCATGAATCTCGACGGCTTCACGGAGCGCTTCGTCGGCTGGGGCATCCCCTGGCCGGCTTTCAGCGCCGCGGTCTCGGCGTGGACCGAGCTCGTCGGCGGCGTCGCGATCATGCTCGGACTGGCCACGCGCCTCGTCGCGCTGCCCCTGGCCTTCAACATGGTCGTCGCGATCGCGCTCGTCGTGGGCAAGAACGTGCATGGCCTCGACGAGCTCGTCGAGCTCGACGAGTTCGTCTACATCCTCCTCTTCTTCTGGCTGTTCACGGCCGGCCCGGGGCGCGCGAGCCTCGACGCCTGGCTCTGGCCGCGCCTCGCCGGGAATGCAATGCGGGGTGGACTGTAATAAACGCGAGCGGCGGGTGTCGAATGCCGACCGTTCGCGGTTCGAGGCGCCGGCCCGGCCGTCGCGCTTTCCGGCCCCGGAATCGTTCCGGGGCCATTCAAGCAAGCAAACGTAAGGAGTGAAGACAATGAAGATGAAATCCGCTCGAGCGCTCGTGTTCGCCACCGCCGCCGCGGCGTTCTTCGGCAGCGGGCTCGCTCAGGCCGCGGACGCCGGCGGCACCGAGGCGAAGATCCATTGCGGCGGCGTGAACGCGTGCAAGGGCCAGGGCGCCTGCAAGACCGCGAGCAATGCCTGCAAGGGTCAGAACGCGTGCAAGGGCCAGGGCTTCATGGAAACGACGAAGGCCGACTGCGACGCGAAGGGCGGCAAGGCGATGTGATCGGCAGGCAGCGCGGGAGGTCCTCCGGTCTCCCGCGCTGCCGTCGCGAAGGAATCATGAGCATGAAGAACCCGCAATGCGCCGGATTCGGTCTCGGGCTCCGGCCGCCGCACTACGAGGCGCTGCTCGACGGACCGGTGTCCGTCGACTGGCTCGAGATCATCACCGAGAACTATCTCGTCGCCGGCGGCCGCCCGCTGCATTCGCTCGATCGCATCCGCGAGCGCTATCCGCTCGTCATGCACGGCGTGTCGCTGTCGATCGGCGGCACCGATCCGCTCGACTTCGATTATCTGCGGCGCGTGAAAGCGCTCGCCGCGCGTGTCGGGCCCGGGTGGATATCCGATCACCTGTGCTGGACGGGCGTCGACGGCGTGAACCTCCACGATCTGATGCCTCTGCCGTACACCGAGGAGGCCTTGCAGCACGTCGTCGCGAGAATCGCGCAAGTGCAGGATTTCCTCGGGCGGCAGATCCTGATCGAGAATCCCTCGAGCTATGTCGCGTATGCCGAATCGACGCTGAGCGAGCGCGATTTCATCGTCGCGATGGCGGAGGAGGCGGACTGCGGGATCCTGCTCGACGTGAACAACGTCTATGTCAGCGCGCACAATCACGGCTTCGATCCGCGGCGCTATCTCGACGCGCTGCCGGCGGCGCGCATCCGCCAGATCCACCTCGCGGGCCACAGCGTGCAGGGCGCGCTGCTCGTCGACACCCACGACGCGCCGGTGTGCGAAGGCGTCTGGTCGCTCTATGCGCAAGCCGTCGCGCGCTTCGGTGCGGTGCCGGCGATGATCGAGCGCGACGACGACATCCCGCCGCTCGAGACCCTGCTCGCGGAGCTCGACCGCGCGCGGCGCGTCGTCGCGGACCTCACGCTGGACATCGCGGTATGAGCCTCGCGGAGCTGCAGCGCCGTTTCGCCGCCCGGGTCCGCGACCCCTCGCGCAGCGAGGCGGAGTTCGCGCTCGGCACGTCTGCGGCCCCGGCCGCCGAGCGCGTCGGGATCTATGTCCATGCCTATCGCGCCCGCGCCGTCGAGGCGCTCGCCACGGACTTTCCGACGCTGCAGTCCTGGCTCGGCGGTGAGCGCTTCACCGCACTCGTGGACGACTATCTCCACGCCCATCCCTCGCACAGTTTCACGTTGCGGGATCTCGGCGCCGCCCTGCCCGCGTTCCTGCGCGGCCGGGGCCGGCGTACCGCGGATCGTCTCGCCCACGAGCTCGCGGCGTTCGAATGGGCGCTGTGTCACGCGTTCGACGCGCCGGACGTGACGCCGCTCGAGGCTGTCGCGCTCGCGGCGATCGCGCCCGAGGACTGGCCGGACCTGCACTTCACGCTGCAGCCCGCGCTGCGGCGGCTCACGCTCACGACGAATGCCGTGGCGATCTGGCAGGCGCGGGCGTCGGGCGAAGCGCTGCCCGCGGCGCGGCACGTGCGTGCCGGGCAGGCGTGGGTCGTCTGGCGACAGGATCTGCGCCCGATGTATCGCGCGCTCGATGCGATCGAGATCGCGGCGCTCGATACGGTGTGCGAGGGCGCGTCGTTCGGCGGGATGTGCAGTGCGCTCGCGGCGCGGCTTCCGGACGAGGCGGTGCCGCTGCGCGCCGCGGAATACCTGCAGCGCTGGGTCGCCGGCGGGCTCGTCGTCGCCGCCGGGTGAACGGCGCCTGCCGTCAGCGCTCGTCCGGCAGCGGAATGAACTCCGGATCCCCCGGCACGCCCGGAAAGCCGCCTTCGCGCCAGCGCCGCTTCGCCGCGTCGATGCGATGCGAGTCGCTCGCGACGAAGTTCCACCAGAGGCGCCGCGTGCCGATCGGCTCACCGCCGAGCAGCAGCAGCACGGCGGGCTCGAGCGCATCGAGATAGAGCGTGTGCCCGGGCTCGAAGACCGCGAGCGTCTGCGGCGGGATCTCCGTCCCCGCGCTCGCGACGCGCCCCGAGACGACGTAAGCGGCCCGTTCGGGATATTCGGGCCCGAGCTCGAAACGCATCTGCCGCGCGAGTTTCAGCACCGCGCAGCAGAGCGGCGAGTGCACCGGTGTCGGCGCCTCGCGATCGAAGCCGCGGCCGGCGAGCAGGCGCAGATCGATGCCGGGCGCGATCACGCGCGGCAGCTCGCGCTCCTCGAGATGATGGAACGAAGGCGCGACGTCCTCCGCACCGTCGGGCAGGGCGACCCAGATCTGGAGACCATGCACGCGATGTCCCGCCGCGCGCAGCGCGTCGGGGCTGCGTTCGGAGTGCACGATCCCGGATCCCGCCGTCATCCAGTTCACCGCGCCGGGATCGATCTGTTGCGCGTGGCCGAGACTGTCGCGGTGCATGAACGCACCTTCGAAAAGATACGTGAGCGTCGAGAGGCCGATGTGGGGATGCGGCCGCACGTCGATGCCGCGGCCGGGCGGGAACGTGTCCGGGCCGACGTGATCGAGGAACGCGAACGGGCCGACCATGGCGCGTTCGGGGGCGGGCAGCACGCGTTTGACGACGATCTCGCCGAGCGATTGCGACTTCGGACGCAGCACTGTGAGCATGGGGCACCTCCCAGGGATCGGTCGTGTCATTGGACACCAGAGACCGGGAGCGTGCCAGGGTGGGGGCGGGTGTCCGGCGCCCGGCGCGGCGGGGATGATCCGGGAGCGCGCGGGCGGCGTATGACTGACGGATGACCGGATCTGCGCGAACCTACCGGCGTATTCCCTCCCCGGCGGCCGTGACGCGGCGCCGGCTCCGGCGCCCGTTTCGATGACTTCGGAAGCGCCGAACCCGTTCAGCGCTTCCCGGTGGCGACCCGCCGCTCAGCCGCGACGGCGCAGGCGGCCCAGACCGGCGAGCGCCGGCGCGAACAGCCACAGGGCTGCAGGCAGCGGCACGGTCGTGCCCTCACTGAACCACAGATCGAACGGCGCGTTGACGCCCGTGAACACCGCGCCGTGGAAGAACGCGGTGCCGTTCACGTAGGCATCGTTGTTGAAACCCGTGCCGAAGAATCCGAGATCCGATTCCAGCGTCGACGGGGCGGCACGGAACGGCTCGAGGACGTAGATTTGGCCGGGGGTCAGCGCGATCGGCGAGGAGAACGAGAAGTGCACGAGCTCCGTCGGCTGGTTGATCGGGTTGAAGACTTGATCGGCGAAGAACACGGTCTCGCTCGTGCCGAGGATCGAACCGTTGATCGCGCCGTTCCGGACGCGGACCGCGATGTAGTCTCCATCGCCGAAGCCGGGGTTCTGGTCGTTGACCTGGAACTCGGCGAAATCGATCGCGTCGAGCGTCGGCACGAAGCTCTGGCCGAACACGCCGCTGTTCAGCGTGATGCCGCCCGAGATCGAGCCTGTGTTCTCCTGGTCGACGGCGGCGTGGACCACCGACGTGGCGAAGGCGAGTCCGAGCGCGACCGACAGGGCGCGCAGGAGCGGGTTCGAAGTGGCCATGCTGATCCCTCCATGCCTTGTGAAAGTGCGACCGCGCACCGAACGCGGCGAATGACCGGACGTTACCCCTGTGCGCCAGTCCGGCCCAGCGGCAAGAGTGGTCGTTTTTCTCATTACGGACATCCTGCTGCGGCTGATCCGCGGGACGCGGCCCGGCGTATCCCCCGTGGGTCCCCGGGCCGCTGCGCCGTCGGCGCGGCCTCCACCATCCTGCGCCGCCGGCCCGGCCGGTTCGGGGCCCGCCTCAGGCGTTGCGGACCATGAGTCCGCCGTCGACCGGCAGGTGCGTCCCGGTGATGAACGAAGAAGCCGGCAGACAGAAATTCAGGGTCGCGTGCGCGACTTCCTCCGGGTCGCCGTAGCGCTTCAGGGCGGTGCGGCGGCGTGCGAATTCCTTCTTCGCCTCGTCCGGGATCTCGGCCGTCATGCCGGTCAGGATCGGGCCGGGGCAGATGCAGTTGACCGTGATGCCGCGCGATGCGAGCTCGACGGCGAGCGAGCGCGTGAGGCCGATGACGCCGGTCTTCGACGCCGTGTAGGCGCTCATGCCCTTCGTCGCGCCGAGGCCCTCGGTGGAGGCGATGTTCACGATCCGGCCGCCGCCCGCTTTCGTCAGATGCGGCAGCGCCGCACGCACGAGCTGCACCTGCGCCGTCAGCAGTACGGCGACGGTGCGCTCCCAACGTGCGTCGAAGTCCTCGTGTTCGAGCGGCGTCTCGAGCGCGATGCCGGCGTTGTTGACGAGGATGTCGAGGCCGCCGAAGGCGGCGACGACCTCGGCGACGACGTGCTTGCGCTCGGAGGCATGCGCGACGTCGAGGCGCCAGCCGCGCGCGCTGCCGCCGGCGTTCGTGATCTCGTCGACGACGGCCTGCACCTTCGCCGGATCGAGATCCGTCACCGCGACGTGCGCGCCCTCATCGGCGAAGAGATGCGCGGTCGCGCGGCCCATCCCGCTCGCCGCGCCCGTGACGAGCGCGACTTTGCCTCTGATGCTGCGATCGAGTCTGCTCAAGCGGGGCATGTGGTGATCCTCGTTTCAAGGGGTGATTTTCGGGACGCGATCGATGCGCCTCCTGCGTCGGCACATCTATGAATGACCGTAGGTCCGTATTGATTAGCGCCAGCGTAATCGGACGTTCGTCTGCGCGTGCGAATTGAGCGTCCGATTACGCCTGCGGCTAATCGGACCGACGCAATCGATCGCAACGATCGTCGGCGCCGGACAGCCGCTCGATCGATGCGCCTCCTGCGTCGGCCGATCCTATCAGGAGTTTCGCAATTCACTCCACGCCGACGGCCGCGCCGAGCGTCTCGCCTATCGACTCGTGCACGACGAGGTCCGCGACGCCGTCCTGCTCCGTCGGATCGCGATTGACGATCGCGAGCGCGGCGCCCGCTTTCTTCGCCACGAGCGGGAAGCCCGCCGCGGGATAGACGACGAGCGAGGAGCCGAGCACGAGGAACAGATCGCACTCGCGCGCGGCACGCTCGGCGCGGCGCATCGCCTCGACGGGCATGGACTGGCCGAAGGACACGGTCGCCGTCTTCACGATGCCGCCGCAGCCGCGGCAGACCGGCAGCGTGCCGTCCGCTTCGAAGGTTGCCATGATGGGCGCGAGCTCGTGGCGGAGCCTGCAGTCGAGACACGCCGCGTAAGTACCGTTGCCGTGCAGCTCGACGATGTGCTCCTCGGCGATGCCGGAACGCTGGTGCAGGCCGTCGATGTTCTGCGTCACGACGCGGGAGCACTGCCCGCGGCGCACGAGCTCGGCGACCGCGCGATGGCCGCGATTCGGTTCGGCCGCGATCATGTCGGCGTCGATGAGCTTCTTGCGCCGCCAGGCCTCGCGCCGCATGTCCTCCGAGGCGACGAAGTCCTGGAACAGGATCGGGCTCATCTTCGACCAGATGCCCTGCGGGCTGCGGAAATCCGGAATGCCGGATTCCGTGCTGATGCCGGCGCCGGTGAAGACGACGATGCGTGCGCTGCCCGCGATCAGCGCCGCGAGCCGCCCGGCACCGCTCACGGGGCGGCCCGCAGCGCCGCGCGCAGGGGCGACGGCCGGCGGTGTTGCCAGGGCCGGGCGCGTTCGAGCTCGGCGGCGAGCGCTAAGAGCGAGAGCTCCTCGCCATAGGGGGCGACGAGCTGCACCCCGATCGGCAGATCGCCTGCCGTCCAGTGCAGCGGCAGGGACGCCGCCGGCTGGCCCGTGACGTTGAACGGCGAGGTGTAGCCGATGTAGGGCACAGTGGCGCGCAGCGGCTTCAGCGGATCCTCGGACGTCGCGAGCGAGGTGCCGAGCACCTGCGCGGGTCGTGAAGCCGTCGGCGTGAGCAGGAAATCGAAACCTTCTTCCGTCCACCACGCGGCAACGCGCCTGGCCCAGCGCTGCAGATGGACCTGCGCGGCGAGATAGTCCGCGGCGCCGAGCTTCAGCCCCATCGCATAGACGACGTCCGTCGCGGGCTCGAGCTCGCCCGGCGCGGGCGGGCGGCCGATGCGCGCCGCGAGCTCGCGGACGTCGTGGACGACCCAGGACGCGACGATGCGCATGAAGTGGTGTTCCTCGTCGAGCTCCTCGAGCGCTTTCGGATGCGCGATCTCGACGTGGTGGCCGAGGTCCTCGAGCAGCGTCGCCGCACTGCCGACGGCCGCCCGGCAGTCGGGATGGAGCTCCTGTCCGGGCAGCGCGACGTTCATGAGCCCGATGCGATAGCGCGGCGGATCCGACTGCAGCGCCTCGGCGAACGGACGCGGCGGCGGCGGTGCGAGGTAAGGGTCACCCGGCGCGGGCACGGCCGTCGCATCGAGGATCGCCGCGGAATCGCGCACGGAATGCGTGAGCGCATGATCGCAGGCGGCGCCGAGCCAGGTCTCACCGCGATCCGGCGCGTGCGAAACGCGGCCCCGGCTCGGCTTCAATCCGAACAGGCCGCAATGCCCGGCCGGCACGCGGATCGAGCCGCCGCCGTCGTTGCCGTGCGCCGCGGCCGCCATGCCGCTCGCGATGGCCGCGGCGCTGCCGCCGCTCGAGCCGCCGGGTGAGCGCGCGAGATCCCAGGGGTTGCGCGTCGCGCCGTACGACAGCGGCTCGGTCGTCGTCACGATGCCGAACTCGGGTGTGTTCGTGCGCCCGAGGATGACGAAGCCCGCGGCCCGATAACGCGCGGCGAGCCAGGAATCCTGCGCCGCGGTGAGCGCGGCGTCGCGCAGATAACGGCTGCCGCAGTAGTAAGGTTCGCCGGCCATCGCGCAGCCGAGGTCCTTCACGAGAAACGGCACGCCGCGGAACGGACCCGCCGGCAGCCTGCCTTCGCACTCGGCGCGCGCGGCGGCGAGGCGCGGATGGATGATCGCATTGAGCGTCGGGTTCAGCGTGTCGATGGCGATGCCTGCCGCGGCGAGCAGCTCGCGCGGATGCACGGCGCGGTGACGCACGAGCTCGGCCTGCGCGGTCGCATCCAGTCCGCGGAATTCTTCGGGAGTCATGGCCGCATCATACACGCCGCGCGCGATGCGGCGCAGGGCGGCATCGGGTAGACTCGGACCTGCGATGGCCGAGCTGTCGCAGCCTGACGAACACCCCGGATCAGCACGTCATCATGAGTCAATACTGGAGCGAAATCGTCCGCGAGCTCACGCCCTACGTGCCGGGCGAACAGCCCCGGCTCGCGAACCTCGTGAAGCTCAACACGAACGAAAACCCCTATCCGCCGTCGCCGCGCGTGATCGCGGCGATCCGCGCCGAGGCCGATGCGCGCCTGCGCCTCTATCCCGATCCGAATGCCGATGCCCTGAAGCAGGCGATCGCGACGCGCTGCGGCCTCACGCCGCGCGAGGTGTTCGTCGGCAACGGGTCGGACGAAGTGCTCGCGCATGCGTTCATGGCACTGCTCAAGCACGAGCAGCCGCTGCTCTTCCCGGACATCACCTACAGCTTCTATCCGGTGTACTGCGGGCTCTACGGCATCGATTACCTGACCGTGCCGCTCGCCGCGGACTTCACGCTGCAGATCGACGACTACGATCTGCCGAACGGCGGCATCATCCTGCCGAATCCGAACGCGCCGACGGGTGCGGCGGTTCCGGCCGCGGAAATCGCCCGGCTCGCCGCGAAGCACCGCGATTCCGTCGTCGTGATCGACGAGGCCTACGTCGATTTCGGCGCCGAGAGCGCCGTGCCGCTGGTGTCCCGCTATCCGAACCTGCTCGTCGTGCACACGCTGTCCAAATCGCGGTCGCTCGCGGGGCTGCGCGTCGGTTACGCAGTCGGGCAGGCGGATCTGATCGAGGCGCTAGAGCGCGTGAAGAACAGCTTCAACTCCTATCCGCTCGACCGGCTCGCGCAGGCCGGTGCGATCGCCGCGCTCGAGGACGAAGCGCACTTCGACGCGACGCGCGAGCGCATCGTCGACAGCCGCGAGCGGCTCGTCGCGGGTCTGCGTGCGCTCGGCTTCGAGGTCGTGCCCTCGCTCGCGAATTTCGTGTTCGCGCGCCACCCCGGCCGCGACGCCGCGGAGCTCGCCGCGGCGCTCCGCGCGAAATCGATCATCGTGCGGCACTTCAAGCTGCCGCGCATCGACCAGCACCTGCGCATCACCGTCGGCGCGGAAGAGGAATGCCGCGCGCTGCTCGGTGCCCTAGCCGCCATACTCCACGCCTGAAGGAGGTCTGCCCGTGAAATACGTCAAGCTCGGATCGACGGGACTGCGCGTCTCGCAGCTCTGTCTAGGCTGCATGAGCTACGGCTCGCCGAAATGGCGCGACTGGGTGCTGGACGAGAAGGCCTCGCTGCCGTTCTTCAAGCGCGCGCTCGAGGCCGGCATCAACTTCTTCGACACTGCGGACGTCTATTCCGACGGCGCGAGCGAAGTCGTGCTCGGCAAGGCGCTGAAGCGGTATCGGCCCGAGCGCGACCGGGTCGTGATCGCGACGAAAGTGTTCAATCCGATGGGCGAGGATCCGAACGCCCGCGGCCTGTCGCGCAAGCACATCATGCATTCCATCGACGATTCGCTGCGGCGGCTCGGCACGGACTACGTCGATCTCTACCAGATCCACCGCCACGATCGGCACACGCCGATGAGGAGACGCTGGAAGCACTGACCGACGTCGTGAAGGCCGGCAAGGCGCTCTACATCGGCGCGTCCAGCATGTACGCCTGGCAGTTCGCGCAGATGCTCGCCTGCTCGGAGCGCGAGGGCTTCAGCCGCTTCGTCACGATGCAGAACCACTACAACCTGGTCTACCGGGAGGAGGAGCGCGAGATGATTCCGCTGTGCCTCGCCGAGGGCATCGGCCTCATTCCGTGGAGCCCGCTCGCGCGCGGCTTCCTCATCGGCAACCGCAAGGCGCCGCTCAAGGGCGCGACGACGCGCGCGAAGAGCGACGAGTTCGCGACGAAGCTCTATTACCAGCCCGACGACCATGCGGTCGTCGACGCGCTCTCGGCGCTGGCGAAGGGGCGCGGCGTGCCGAACGCGCAGCTCGCGCTCGCCTGGGTGTTGTCGCGGCCGGGGATCTCGGCGCCGATTGTCGGCGCGACGAAGATGAGCCATCTCGACGACGCGCTCGCTGCGCTCGACGTGAAGCTCGCCGACGAAGAGATCGCCGCCCTCGAGGCGCCGTACAAGCCGCACCCCGTGCTCGGCCTCGCCTTGTGAACCGCGTTCAGGCGGCGTGCGCGAGGCCCCAGATCCAGTAGAGCGCGATCAGGAGCTGCGCGCTGAACAACGTCGCGCGCACCAGGACTGCGAGCTGGTTCGTCGAGACGATGTGGACGGCGGACTGGAGCACGCGCGCACCGAGTGCTGTCATGGCGAGCGGATCGGTGACGGCGGCGTGGCCGGTCGCGAGCGCGACGAGCAGTGGCCCGACGTTGAGGGCGAGATTCTCGAGCGCGTTGCCGTGGGCGCGCGTGACGCGGTAGCCGGACGGCGAGACGTCGCGCCCCGTGGGATCGAACGAGTTCAGCGGCTTGCCGCCGGCGATGGCGGCGAGCCGCACGCCGACCAGCACGAAGCTCAGGACGATGGCCCAGGCGACGAAGCCCAGGACCGCAGTGGCGCTTGCGGACATGATTTCTCCCCCCTTCGAATTTTCGGTGTGTGCGTGCGGATGACTCCGTGCACCGAGCTTAGCAGGAGCGGCCCTGCCGCGGGGATTCGTGATCACCGGGAAGGCGCGATCCCTGCGCCGGCGGCGCAGGCGCCCCGTGAAAATAGCGGGAGTCCGGTGCGGTCTAGCGGCTGTCCGCGCAGAGGTAGGCCGCGATCCATTGCGCCACGACGTCGGCGTCGACGGTCTGCTCGTAACCCGGCAGCGCGGCTTCGAGCACGGCGGCCGGCAATTGCACGACTTTCGCGAGCAACAGCTCGCGCGCGAAATCCGCCGTGAATTCCGGATGGCCCTGGATGCCGAGCGCGCGGCCGCCGACTTCGATCATCGCATGGGAGCAATGCCCGTTGCGCGCGATGAGACGACCCTCGGGCGGCAGTGCGGTCACCTGGTCCTGATGGCTGAAATAGAGCGTGAACGTCGCGGGCGCGGGCTGCATCCAGTCGGGCGCATCGAGTATGGCGTTGTGATAACGGCCGACGCCCCAGCCCTGCTGCGCACGCTCCGTGCGTCCGCCGAGCGCGTGGGCGAGCATCTGGTGTCCGAAGCAGACGCCGACGATCGGGCAGCCCGCGGCGTAGAGCTCGCCAACGTAGGCGGCGAGTTTCACGATCCAGGGCTCGGACTCGTAGACGCTGCTGCGCGAGCCCGAGATGATGTAGGCATCGCAGGCCGTGACCGCCCCCGGATATTCGTCCTCGTGGACGCGATACGTCACGAAGTGCGCGGCGGGCAACTGCGGCGCGAGCAGGCGCTCGAACATGTCGGGATAATCGCCGTGGCGGCCGAGGAGCGGCTCGCGGACGGCGTCACAGGCAAGGATACCGATACGCACCATGGTCATTCATGAACGATAGGGGAGCCGCGCCCGGTTTCGAGTTCGCCAGGGACGAGGCGCTCGCCGACATTCCGGTGGGCTTCCTCGTGCTCCGAGGCTTCGACGGCACGGCTTTCGACCCGCAGTTTAACGAAGTCCGCACGGCCTACCTAGCGGAGCTGCTCGCGACGACGACGCTCGAGGACGTACTGGCCGATTCGCGCCTCGCGGGTTACCAGGCGCTGCATGCGGCGATCGGCCGTACCGGCCGGCAGTTCACACCCTCGCCGGAGAGCCTCTTCCGCGTGCTGTTCAAACGCGGGGCGCCGCTGCCGTCGATCCTGCCGCTCGTCGATCTCTACAACCACTGTGCGCTCGGGCGGCGCATCTCGATCGGCGCCCACGACCTCGCGACGCTCACGCCGCCCGTCCGGCTCGCGCGCTTCGCCGCACCGGCGCGTTTCCTGCCGATGGGCGAGACGAAGGAGATCACGGTCGGCGCGGGCGAGTACGGCTATGTCGACGGGGCCGGCCGCGTGCTGTGCCGGCTCGAGTGCCGGCAGGCCGAGCACAGCAAGCTCACTGCCGCGACGCGCGAGCCGCTGCTCGTGATCCAGGGCCATGCGGCGCTCGGCATCGAGGAAATCGCGGCGGCCGCGGCCGAGCTCGAGGCGCTCGTCGCGCGTTGGTGCGGCGGCGGTGTGCGGGCCGAGCTCACGCTGCTGGCCTAGCTCGTCCGTGGCGCCGATCGAGGTCTTCCAGACCTGGGATCGGGCGGGTGACAGAACATCGCTGTCGGCAGATCTCCACCGGCGCGTCGCATGAGGCGCGGGACCGCCGTGGGCACTACAATGCCGGCACAGGTAACGGGAACGGCCGATGAGCGAGGCACACGACAAATCACAGGTGGCATTGAGCTCTGTCGTCGCGAGCGGCGGCATGGCGCTCGCGAAATTCGCGGTCGGCCTGCTCACGGGCAGTATCGGTATCCTCTCGGAGGCGGCGCACTCGCTGCTCGATCTCGGCGCAGCCCTGCTGACGTATTTCGCCGTGCGCGTCGGCGATCTGCCGGCGGACGAGGACCATCCCTACGGCCACGCGAAGGTCGAGAGCGTTTCGGCGCTGATCGAGACCGGGCTCCTGTTCGTGACGAGCGCCTGGATCGTCTACGAAGCGATCGTCCGCCTGCGGAGCGACGTATCCCACGTCGAGACGACCTGGTACGCGGTCGCGGTGATCGCCGGCTCGATCGTCATCGACTTCTTCCGCGCCCGGGCGCTCAGCCGCGTCGCGAAGGCAACGGGTTCGCAGGCGCTCGAGGCGGATGCGCTGCACTTCAGCTCCGACATCCTGAGCTCGTCCGTCGTGCTGCTCGGTCTCGGCGGGGTCTGGCTCGGCTATCCGAAGGCGGACGCCGTGGCCGCGCTCGCGGTCGCGATCTTCGTCTGCCGCGCGGGCTACGCCCTCGGCAAGCGCACGATCGACATCCTCATCGATACCGCGCCCGAAGGCGCGGTGGAACGCATCGCCGAGCTCACCCTGCAGGTGCAGGGCGTGGCGAAGGTCGACCGCGTGCGCGTGCGTCCGGCCGGCAAGACGGTCTTCGTCGAGGTCCAGGCGCGCGTCGGACGCACGTTGTCCATGGAACGCGTGCGCGAGATCTCGAGCGCCATCACGGCGCGCATCCGTCGCGAGCTGCCCGATGCCGACGTCGTCGTGCAGACGCAGCCGCTCGCGCTCGACAGCGAGACGATCGCCGATCAGGTCCGCCTCATCGCCGCGAACCGCGGGCTGTCCGTGCACCGCATCGCGGTCCAGCGCGTCGAGGCCCGCATCTACGTGAGCTTCGATCTCGAGGTCGCCGCCGATCTCTCCATCAAGCAGGCGCACGACATCGCCTCGGATCTCGAAGCCGCGATCGAGGGCGAGCTCGGCCAGGAGCTCGTGGTGGAGAGCCGGATCGATCCGCAGCAGCCGGAGATCGTCGAGGAGGCGACGGCGCTGACCGTAAGCCCGCACGTCCGGACCGTGATCGCCGAGGAGCAGCAGCACGTCGCGGGGCTCGTCGACGTCCACAATCTCAATGTCCGGCGCGTGCCGGGCGGGCTGCACGTGAGCTTCCACTGCCGCTTCGAGGACCGCACTGCGCTCGGTGCCGTTGACGCCGCGGTGCGCCGTCTCGAACACCGGCTCTACGAGCGCCTGCCCGCGGCGAGCCGCATCGTCATCCACGCCGAGCCGATCTGGCACCTCGATCGCGACGACGGACGCTACGCCGCCGCCGATTGAGGAAGCTCGGAACATGACGTTCAGAGCTTCCTCGGGCTCCTTCAGACCAGCAGCCACACCACGGTCGCGACGATCCAGCTCGCCTCGTTCGCGACTTCGCTGAGCGCCGATCCCAAACGATTGCGATCGAAGCCCGCCTCGCGAATGGCGAGGCCGAGCTGGCCCAGGCGCGTGCAGATCGTCACGTGGCCGGCGACGACGCCGAGCGGCGAGAGCCCGCCGCCGCCGACGCGCGCGATGTTCCAGGCGAGCGTGAGCTGCGGTACGGCCTTGAAGAAGACCGCGAGCCAGCCCCGCACGATCGGATCGGCGATCGTCATGCGGCGGGCGCGGGCGAGCGCGATCGTGACCGCGACACCGGCGCCGGCGACGAGCGTGGTCAGGGTGTCGATGTCCGTCCAGCGCGCCTGACCGCGCACCAGCATCACCGCGAGATCGAGCCCGATGATTGCGGTCCACAGCGCGTAGACGGCGACGGTCTGCGTTGTGACCCGGCTCGGCCAGGCGCGGTGCGCGCGCAGCGCGAGCCGGAAATTGATCAGCAGGAACGCTTCCCAGAATCCGAACCAGGAGAGACTCACGCCTTCGGTCGTGTGCAGCATGTGCAGCGCCTGGCTGCCGCCGAAGAGCAGGGCGCAGCCGAGCTGCACCGCGAAGAGCGCGTCGGCGACGAGTCGATCGCGCGGCAGCGGCCGCGCCGGGGCTTCGCTCATGTGGGGATCCCGCGGCGGAGGAGTGCCGGGACGGCGGCGCCGTCCCGGCGGCAGGGCTCAGAGCAGGGGCACGACCTTCTTCATGAACTCGCGTGCGACGTCGCGCAGGTGCACGAGCGGCGGCAGCAGGCTGACTTCCTTCAGACCCGCGCGACCGGCCGCGCGGATCTGCTCGGCGACCTCCGCGGGACCGCCGACGATGCACGTGCCCTGGATCATCTCGGGCGTGAGCAGCGGGCGCTCGACCGCGGGGTAGTAGCTGCAGTGACCCTCGTGGAGCAACTGGTGCGCTTTCTCCGCCGGCAGCGGGATGTGCTTCACGCGCTCGAGATACTGGTCCCAGATGTTGCGCATGAACGGCGGGATGACGTTGTCGTCCTTCGTGTAGCGCCAGATCTCGTAGACGAAATGCAGCGCCGTGACGACCCACGAGCCCGCGACCTCGACCACGCGCTCGTCCGTGAGCTTCTCGCCGGGACGCAGTACGACGGCATGGCAGAGCGAGACGGTGTGGAAGCTGTCGTCGACGGTGCGTCCGACTTTCTCCGCGCCGGCGCGGATGAGCTCGAGATTCGCCTTCATGATTTCGGGCTGCTCGTTGAAGATCGATACGAGACCGTCGCCGTAAGCCCCTGCGGCGCGCAGTGCGAGCGGACCGTTCGCCGCGACGTAGATCGGGATCTCGTCGAAGGTGTTGCGGAAGCCGCCGCCGTGATTCTGCCACTTGATGGCGGTCGTCCTGTCGCGGTAGGAGTAATCGACTTCGTGGCCCTTCAGCATCGCGCGCACGACGCGCAGGTATTCGCGGAATTCCTTCACCGGCATCGGGTCCTGGCCCATCACGCGCATCGCGGTGTGGCCCGTGCCGATGCCGAGGAACGTACGGCCGGGGGCGAGCACGTTGATGGAGGAGATCGACGCGGCGGTCGTCGGCGCGATGCGGGTGCCGGTGATCGCGACGCCCGTGCCGATGTGGATCTTCGACGTGGCCTGGGCGGCGAGCGCCATCGTGGCGTAGCAGTCGGACCACATCATCTGGGTATCCGGGAACCAGACGGCGTCGTAGCCCCAGTCCTCGAGATCTTTTGCAATCCGATAATCGGAAATGCGCGTTTGCACGTGACAGCTGAACTTCATGTGACTTCCCTCGATTGCTCGTGATGCCGACGCGGCGGGCGCGGCGGCGGTCGATGTGTGAGGAGCGGGCGTGGCCGCGCTCCGCGATGCGCTGCTCTGACGGCGGCGTCACCGCGCGCCCCGCACGCGGACGGGGCGCATCCCTGCCCCGCAGTCGCGCAATGCCATGGCGTGGGGCGGACGCAGTCGATTCTACCGGGCCGCCTCGATTCCGCCACAAGATTTGACCGCGACGGCGCGGGGCGGGGATGCTGCGCGCGCACATCACTCGTCTATACTGGCCGGGTTCTCAGACACGCGAGGGTCGCCGTGCTCTATCACTTCTACGAGCTGAATCACGCTGCCGTCGCACCGCTGCGCACCGCCGCCGCGGTCGGACGCTTCTGGCTCCGGCATCCCATGAATCCCCTGGGGTGGACGCCGGCGGGGAAAGCGATCGATGCCTACTGGGACGTGTTCGAGGGGCTCACGCGTCAGTACGGCAAGCCGGAATTCGGCATCCCGGCGGTGAACGTCGACGGCCGCGAGGTCGCGATCCGCGAAGAGGACGTGCTCACGAAGACGTTCTGCGCGCTGAAGCACTTCGTGCGCGACCCCGGGGCGCTGCCGGCCGGGCGCGGCAACGACCCGAGAGTGCTGCTGATCGCGCCGATGTCGGGACACTACGCGACGCTGCTGCGCGGCACGGTGAAGGCGCTCGTCGCGGACCACGAGGTGTATGTCACGGACTGGGCCGATGCGCGCAACGTGCCGGTCGCGCTCGGGCGCTTCGACCTCGACGACTACATCGATTACCTCATTGCCTTCCTGCGCCATCTCGGCCCGAACACGCACGTCATGGCGGTCTGCCAGCCCGGCCCCGCGGCGCTCGCGGCGACAGCGCTGCTCGCGGCCGACGGCGATGCCTGCACGCCGTCCTCGCTCACGATCTTGGGCAGCCCGATCGACACGCGGCTGAGCCCGACCGAGCCGAACCGGCTCGCGACGACCCGGCCGCTGTCCTGGTTCGAGAACAACGTGATCATGCGCGTACCGTTTCCGCACGCGGGCTGCATGCGCCGCGTCTACCCCGGCTTCCTGCAGCTCACGGGCTTCATGACCATGAACCTCGATCGTCACATGAACGCCCACCAGAAGCTTTACCAGAGCCTCGTCGTCGGCGACGGCGATTCCGTCGCCGCGCATCGCAGGTTCTACGACGAGTACCTCGCCGTGATGGACCTCACCGCCGAGTACTACCTGCAGACGCTCGACGTCGTCTTCCAGCAGCACCTGCTGCCGCGCGGGCTCATGACCCATCGCGGCCGTCGCGTCGAGCCGGGCGCGATCACCCGGACCGCGCTCATGACGGTGGAAGGCGAGCACGACGACATCTCGGGCATCGGCCAGACCCAGGCCGCGCATGCGCTCTGCGCGAACCTGCCCGCGTCGCTGCAGGCCGACTACGTGCAGCCCGGCGTCGGTCACTACGGCGTGTTCAACGGCTCGCGCTGGCGAACAGAAATCTACCCGCGCGTGCGGGAGTTCATCCGCGCTCACAATCGGTCCTGAACCGCCGTGCCGCGTGCTGCGCACGCCGGGCGGATTCGCATAGACTCACGCCTCCACTGGGGGCGAAGACGATGAACGCGGTGCGCTGGCTGCTGACGATGGGGCTCATCCTGCTCGGGACGATCGCTCAGGCGGCCGAACCCTGCGACGGTTTTCGGATCGGACGCTACGCCGCGCCGGCGCGCGCCGGCTCCGCGAACAGCTGGTGGATCGACGGACCGTCGGGCGTCGTGCTCGTCGACACCCAGCTCCTGCCGTCGGTGACGCGCGAGCTCGTCGAAGTCGCGGAATCCTACACGGGCAAGAAGGTCGTGCTCGCGTTCGTGCTGCAGCCGACGCCCGAACGCTACAACGGCACGGCCTGGCTCACCGAGCACGGCGTGCGCGTCGTGAGCTCGGAGCAGGTCGTCAATGCCATCCCGGCGGTCGATCGCCGCACGCGCGAGAATCTCGGGTCACGCTTCCGTCCGGACTATCCTGAAACGCTGGTGCTGCCGCGGGTATTCGGCGCCGAATCACTGACGGTCGCCGGAGCGGGTCTCGACTTCAAGGTGCACGTCCTCGGCGCCGCCGCCGCGAAAGCGCACATCGCCGTGCAACTCGGTTCCCATCTCTTCGTCGGCGACCTGCTCGCGAACCGTCATCATGCGCGGCTCGAGGCCGGCGCGCTCGACGAATGGCTCGCGCGCCTCGACGAGCTCAGGCGGCTCGGCGCGCAATACCTCTATCCGGGCCGCGGTTACGCCGCCGGTCCCGCGCTCGTCGACAAGCAGGCCGAATATCTCAAAGTCGTGCGCAACGAAATCGCGGCCCGGCATCCGCGTGGTCCGATGCCGGCGAATGTCGAGGTGGACATTCTGTCGGGCATCGAGCAGCGCTATCCGGATTACGACAACGCGGATTTCCTCGCGCCCGGCGTCGAGGCGCTCTGGCGCAAGTACGCCAAGTAGCAGTGAGCGCCCGTTCCCCTCTTTGATTGGCTGGGAATCTTCCGTAAAGCCCGTCGCATCCCATGCCGATATGGGGGTTGGCCCCTCGTTCTAGGACGAGGGCGGCAGGGGACCGAGTCTGGAACGATTTCAATGAAGCTCTTCAAATTCCTATCCGACCTGCCCGTGGGCATGCGTCTCATGGGCGGGATCTGGGTGATACTCGTGGTGGTCTGGACGTCCATGGTGCTGTGGACGGTGGAAGGTCAGCGCGACATTTCCACGCGACAGGCCGAGCAGTTCGCCGGCAGCGTGCACGAAATGACGCTCGCGGGACTCACGAGCATGATGATCACCGGCACGGTCGCGCAACGGCCGCAGTTTCTCGATCAAATCAGGGAGCTGAACAAGATACGGGATCTCCGCGTGCTGCGTGGCGAGCCGGTTCGGACGCAGTTCGGTCCGGGGGATCCCGCCGAAAGTGCGAAGGACGATATCGAGCGCAAGGTGCTCGCGACGGGCGAGGTCTACAAGCACGTCGACAAGGACGGCGAGATGCTCCGCGTCGTGATGCCGGCCCGCAATCGCACGAACTACCTCGGCAAGAACTGCACGATGTGCCACACCGCGGCGCCCGAGAACGCGGTGCTCGGCGCGGTCAGCATGAACATCGATCTCAAGGAAGTGAACGCCGAGGCGAATGCCTTCGGTGAACGTGTCTACCTCTTCGCGGTCCTCGTGAGCCTGCCGACCCTGGCATTCCTGTACTTCTTCATCACCCGCTTCGTGACCGGCCCGCTCAAGCGGATGACCGGCGGCCTGCAGGACATCGCGGGCGGCGAGGGGGATCTCGCGCATCGTCTGCCGGTGGTCGGCCACGACGAGATCGGCCAGGCCTCGCTCGCGTTCAACTCCATGATGGAAAACCTCAGCGGGCTCATCCGCCGCGTCCGCGATTCGACGGCCTCGCTCGCGCGCCATGCCGACGAGCTCTTCGTCGTCACGGACCAGACGAATCAGGGCGTCTCGCGCCAGCGTTCCGAGATCAGTGAATTCGCCGGTGCCATGAACCAGATGGCGGGTGCCGTGCAGGACGTCGCCGGCAACGCCCAGCGCGCGGCCCAGGCCGCGCACACGGCCTACGATTCGCTGTCGGCCGGCAAGCAGGTCGTGATCCGCACCGTGGACGGCATCCAGACCCTCGCCTCCGAGGTCGAGCAGGCCGCGGAAGTCATACGCCGGCTCGAGAAGGACAGCGAGAGCATCAGCACCGTGCTGAACGTCATACGCGGCATCGCCGAGCAGACGAACCTGCTCGCGCTGAACGCCGCGATCGAAGCGGCCCGCGCGGGCGACAGCGGTCGCGGATTCGCGGTCGTGGCCGACGAGGTCCGGTTGCTCGCGACGCGCACGCAGGAATCGACCGAAGAAATCCGCAGCAAGATCGAAGAGCTCCAGAAGGCGACGCGCGAAGCGGTCGCGGTGATGGACCGCGGTCGTGAACGCGCCCGCGGCGAAGCGGAGCAGGCGGCCGAGGCGAATACCGCGCTCGAGGCGATCAATGCCTCCGTCACGACCATCAACGAGGTCAATACGCAGATTGCCGCTGCCGCCGAGACGCAGAGTACGGTCGCCCGCGAGATCAGCCGCAACGTCGCGAACATCAGCGACGCCGCGGAGCAGAATGCCGAAGCGGCGCGGCGCACGACGGGTGCCGGCGAGGAGCTCGCGCGACTCGCGAAGGAGCTCGACGGCATGGTCCGCCGCTTCAAGGTTTGATCGACCTCCACCTCTTGGGCCGCGGCGCTCCGGTACCGCGGCCTTTTCGTGTCCGCCTCCGACGCGCGGCCCGCTTGGGGCGCGCAGCGCGCTGTGCTTGAATACGCCCGGCTTTCAGTTCAGGAGTAGGCAAGCATGCTGACGAAGCGCAAGCTCGGCCGGCTCGGCCCCGAGGTGTCCAGTCTCGGTCTCGGCTGCATGGGGATGTCGGAGTTCTACGGCGAGGCCGAGGAGGCCGAATCGGTCAAGGTCGTCCACGAGGCGCTCGCACTCGGGATGAACTTCCTCGACACCTCGGACATGTATGGCCCGTGCACGAACGAGCTCCTGCTCGGCAAGGCGCTCACGGGGCGCCGCGAGCAGGTGGTGCTCGCCACGAAATTCGGCATCGTGCGCACGCCGGACGGCGGTTTCGGGGGGGTGAACGGACGGCCGGAGTACGTGAAGGCCTGCTGTGATGCGAGCCTGAAGCGTCTGAAGACCGATTACATCGATCTCTACTACCAGCACCGGGTCGACCCGAACGTGCCGATCGAAGAGACGGTGGGCACGATGGGCGATCTCGTGCAGGCGGGGAAGGTGCGCTTCATCGGGTTGTCGGAAGCGGCCGCGCCGACGCTACGCCGTGCCTGCCGCGAGCACCCGGTCACGGCGCTGCAGACGGAGTACTCGCTGTGGTCGCGCGATCCCGAGGACGGTCTGCTCGCGACCTGTGTCGACCTCGGCATCGCGTTCGTCGCCTACAGCCCGCTCGGTCGCGGCTTTCTGTCCGGACAGATCCGCAGCCCGGACGACCTCGAGGAAGGGGATTTCAGGCTGCTCACGCCCCGCTTCCAGGGCGAGAACTTCCAGCGCAATCTCGACGTCGTCGACGAGATCCGCGAGCTCGCCGCGCAGCGCGGCTGCACGGCGGCGCAACTCGCGCTCGCCTGGGTGCTGTCACGCGGTGAGCACATCGTGCCGATTCCGGGGACGACGAAGGTGGCGCGGCTGCACGAGAACGCGGCGGCCGACCGTCTCCGGCTGACGGTGCAGGAGCTCGAAGCGATCGAGGCGGTGGCGCCGCGCGGCTTCAGCGCCGGCGAGCGCTACGACGCCGGACGCATGAAGATGATGAACCTCTAAATAGCGCGCCGCAGCGCGCTCGGCGCGCCTGCTCGCCGTCGCCGCCTGGTCGACGGCGAGCGTACGGCCCTCGCCGCGGAACACCACGCCGTAGACGGCTTCGGCCTGTGCGCGGCTCACCCGGTTCTCGGCGACGTCGTGACGCACGCGCTCGACGTCGCGCTCGAGCGGATCGCCGTAGCCGCCGCCGCAAACGCGTCCGCGCACGAACTCGCCGACCGCGACCTCGAGATTCACGAAGCCTTCGACTTTCGTCTCGCGCCCTGCCGCATCGATCAGGTGATCCTCCGAACGAGTGCCGTCGCGGCCGCCGCGCACGCCCCGCGGCGGCGTGCGCCAGCCGTCGGGGGCGGCGACGACGCGCAGCGGATGATTGCGCGGTCCGTAGACGACCTCGGTACCCGGGGCGCCGCGGAAGCGTCCCGCGCCGCCCGAATCCGGCAGCAGGCGCAGACTCTTCACGAGCAGCGGATATTTCTGCTCGTCGAGCTCGACGCTGTCGCGGTACAGCAGGCCCGCGCCGACCGGGATGAGGAGATTGATCCAGCCGTCCGCGCGCGGCGATGCGGGACCGCCTCCGCCCATCAGGAACATCTGGTTGATGAAATCGCGATCCTCTTTGCGCGCATCCCGTCCGGAGACGACCGCGCAGCCGACGGTCAGTGCGGTATTGCCCTCGGCGAGGCCCCAGCCGTCGCCGATGCCGGCGAATGCCGATTGCGTGGCGTTCACGAGCCGATCGCCGACGTTCGTCGCGTCACCGAACAACGGTGCGGGAAGCGCGGAATGCCGACGACGCAGTTCTCGCGCAAGCGAACGCGGATGCGCCGGAACGTGCCGGCATTGTGCGGAATGTCGTAGTCGAGGCAGTTGAAGACGCCGGTCATTGCATTGTTGATCGCGCAGGCCATGGTCTCGTTGAGCCCGCACGGCACGCAGTCGATGTTCTCGCGCAGATCGATGTCGATGGCGGCCGCGTCCGGATCGATGTCGAGGATGACCTTCAGCGGTATGCCATCGGGGATGACGCCGGGAATCGGATCGTGCTGCGTGGTATTGACGAGACGGCCCTTGGGCAGCCGTTCGATCGCCTGCACTCTGCGCCGCTCCGAATAGTCGAACCAGGCAGCGACGAATATGCGCAGCGTCGCCGCACCGTATTGCTCGACGAGCGTCTGCAGGCGCCGTTCCCCGATGCGCGCCGCAGCGATCGCCGCGAGGTAATCGCGGGCCCGGATTTCACGAGGTAGATCGGGCGCTCGATCATGTCCTCGACGTGCATCACGCCGCCGATGGAGGCGCTGACGAGCAGGTCGCCGGTGTAGCCCGAGGCCGCGAGGTTCTGCTCGAGGAGCCGAAGCTGCTCCTGCATGAGCGGTTTCAATGATGCGTCGATGGCGGTCGCCGAGGCGCGCGGATATTCGCGGATGATCGGATTCAGCTCGTGCGAGAGCGTGTACGGCACACCGGGAAACTGCTCCGCGATGAGCTCGCCGACGCGCTTCTCATGCACGGGGTTCGCGATCGACCACAGCAGGCACACGGCAATCGCCTCGATGTCGTCCGCCGCGAGATCGCCGAGGATCCTGCGGACCTCATCCTCGTCGAGCACCCGCACCACGCCGCCCTCGGCGTCGATGCGCTCCGGTACCTCGAACGTGAGGCGTCGCGGCACGTAGGGCTCGGGATATTAGACGTCGAGCTGATGCGGATTGAGCTTGCCGCCCTGGCGGTAGACGAGGATGTCCGGAAAGCCCGCCGTGAGCAGCATTGCCGTGCGCGCGGTGCACTGGGTGACGATGGCGTTCGTCGAGCGCGTCGTGCCGTAAATGAAGAGGTCCGTCTCCCCGAGCAGCGTTTCGGCGGACTTGCCGAGCCGCGATGCGGCGTCGCCGATCGCGGCGGCGACTCCGAGGAAGTTCTGCCCGGGATCCATCAGCGCCTTGCCGATCGCGACGATGCCCGTGCGGTCGGCAATCACCGCGTCGGTGAACGTGCCGCCCGTGTCGATGGAGATGCGATAGCCGATGCGAACCTCGCTGGCGACTGCGGACCGGAGGTGACCGTCAGATCCGCGCGGCGACGAGCTCCACTTCGATGAGCCACTCGGGCTTCACCAGCGCGGAAACGAAGACCGCGGTTGCCGCCGGCCGGCAGGCGCCGAGATGGCGGCTGCGCGCGGCCGCGTAGGCGGGGAAATTCTCCGCACCGACGACGTAGGCGTTGAGGCGCACGATATCTTCGACACCCATGCCGGCGCCGGCAAGGATCGCGAGGAGGTTCTGCCAGACCTGCTCGGCCTGTTCCTCGGCGCTCGCGGGCGTCGTGCCGTCGGGACGCACGCCGACCTGACCGGCCGTCATGAGGATGCGCGCATCCGGCGGAATGACGACGCCGTGGCTGTAGACGTTGTTGAACGGCGGCATGATGCCGCTCGGATTGACCGGTTCCAGCATGGATTCCCCCTTCGAGTTGGATCGCACCAGAGACAGCCGCCGCGCGTGGCGGCGGCCTCTCCATCATGCCAGCCGGCGCGGGGAGCGGAAACCCGCGCCGCTGGTCGGCTCAGGGATTGAGCTTCAGGACCACCTCGACGACCTCCGCGTGACGGCCTTCGGCGACGAAGCCGAGCGAGCGGCAGAGATCGAGCATCGGCCTGTTCTGTGCGAGCACCTGGCCGGTGAGCTCCTTCGTGCCGCGGGCGCGCTGATAGTCGATCAGCTTCGAGAGCAGGATGCGGCCGAGACCGCGCTGCTTCATGTCGCTGCGGATGAGGACCGCGAACTCCGCCTTCTCGTTGTTGGCATCGGCAATCGCCCGCGCCACGCCCAGCGTCGCGCGTGCCTCACGCTCGTCCGGAATGCAGGCGATGAACGCCATTTCGCGGTCGTAATCGATCTGCGTAAACACCGCGAGCGCGTCGTGCGTGAACTTGTTCGTCGCGCGGAAGAAGCGCATCCGCAGGTCTTCTGGCGTGCAGCGTTCGACGAAGCGGCGGTGCGCCGGCTCGTCTTCCGGACGGATCGGCCGGAGCAGGACATGCTCGCCGTCCGCGAGATCGACGAACTGCTCGAGGCCGTTCGGATAGGGCTTGATGGCGAGCCGCCGCGGCACGGCCGGGCCGAGCCGCACACGCGCGTCGAGCGCGAGCACGCCCTCGGCATCCGCGAGCAGCGGATTGATGTCGAGCTCGAGGATCTCGGCGTGGTCGACCACGAGCTGCGAGAGTTGGATGAGGCTTTGCGTGAGGGCCGGGAAGTCGATCGGCGCACGCCCGCGATAGCCTTGCAGGAGATGCGAGACACGCGTGCGGTGGACGAGGTCGTCGACGAGCACGGTGTTGAGCGGCGGCAGTGCGACGGCGGTGTCGTGCAGCACTTCGACGGCCGTGCCGCCCTGACCGAAGACGATGGCAGGCCCGAAGATCGGATCCGTCATCACCCCGAGCAGCAGCTCGTAGGCGTGCGGACGGCGCGCCATCTTCTGCACGGTGTAGCCCTCGGTGCGTGCATCCGGCCGGTAGGTCTGGATGTTCTTGTCGATGCGCCGGAGCGCGATCATGAGCTCCTGTTCGTCGTGAATGTCGAGCGCGACGCCGCCTAGATCCGACTTGTGGCTGATCTCCTCGGACAACACCTTCACCGCGACCGGGTAGCCCATCTCCTGTGCTTCGCTGACCGCTTCGGCGTGGTCGTGCGCGATGCGCGTCGGGACGACCGGGATGCCGTAGGCGTCGAGCAGCGCCTTCGCCTCGGGCTCGGTGAGCGTCGTGCGGCCGGCGACGAGCGCGGTTTCGATGATGATGCGCGCGCGTTCGACGTCGGTCGTGATGTCGGTCGGCAGCTCGTCCGGCGTCTGCATCAGCGCCCGCTGATTGCGGTCGTAGGCGACGAGCTGCATGAAGGCGCGGATGGCCGAGGTCGGCGTCTCGAAGTCGGGAATCTTCGCGCCGGCCAGGATGCGCCGACCCGCCGCCACCGCGTCGGCGCCCATCCAGACCGCGAACATCGGCTTGCCGAGCGACTGCGCCGCCTGGGCGACGGCGCGCGCGACGGCCACGTTGTCGACCGTCGCTGTCGGGACGAGCATGGCGAGGATCGCGTCGTATTCCGAGCCGCGCGAGAGGACTTCGATTGTCTTCGCGTAACGCTCCGCATCGGCGTCGCCGATGATGTCGACCGGATTCGCGCGCGACCAATTGGCCGGCAGGAAGCGGTCCAACTCGTCGCGGATCTCGGGCGCGAGCGGCGCGAGCTTGCCGCCACCGGCGATCAATGCGTCGGCCGCGAGTACGCCGATGCCGCCGCCGTTCGTGAGGATCATGAGTCGCGGGCCGGCGACGCGGCGTTTCGTGTACGCCAGCGTTTCCACGGCCTCGAACAATTCGTCGATGGAATCCACGCGCAGCAGGCCCGCGCGGCGGATCGCGGCGTCGAAGACCGCGTCCGAACCGGTGATGGCGCCGGTGTGCGACGCGGCGGCTTTCGCACCTTCCGCGTTGCGGCCGGCCTTGATCAGGATGACCGGCTTGTGCCGCGCCACGGCACGCGCAGCCGAAATGAATTTGCGCGGGTTCATCACGGATTCCATGTACAGCAGGAGCGCACGGGTATTCGGCAGGTTGCCGAGATAGTCGATGAGGTCGCCGAAATCGACGTCCAGCGCATCGCCCATCGACACGAAATGCGAGAAGCCGATGCCGCGCGATTTCGCCCAGTCGAGGATTGAGGTGCAGAGCGCGCCGGACTGGGAGACGAAGGCGAGCTGGCCGGGAATCGCGGCCGTGTGGGCGAAGCTCGCGTTCAGCGCAATGCCCGGCACCAGGAGCCCTAGACAGTTCGGACCGAGGATGCGCAGGCCGTAACGGCGTGCCTCCCGCAGCATGTCCTCGGCATACGTGCTCTTGTCCTCCGCATCATGGCTCGTGGCGGTCAGGACGATGCAGGCGCGGGTCCCGCGTTCGCCGAGATCGATCATGCAGGCGGCGAGCGTCGAGGGAGGAGTGCAGACGACCGCGAGGTCCGGGGCGTCGGGCAGGGCGGCGACGGACGGCCAGCACGGCAATCCGTCCACTTCGGTGTACTTCGGGTTCACGGGATAAATCGGACCCTGGAACTGCGCGGTCTTCAGGTTGCGGACCAGGATCTGGCCGAGGGCGTTCTTGCGATCGGTCGCGCCGATGACGGCGACGGAACGGGGCGCGAACAGTTTTTCTAGATTCACTACGCTCAACGGAGGTCTCCTTGTTGCTGGCGTCTGCTGCGCTTAGCGGCCGTGACAGCAGTATATTGCGCGCTGCAGTAGAGAAGGAGAATTCCGCGCCGGCGCGGCCGGGCCAGCGGATTTGTGCACTCCGTCAGAATAATCGACTTGATCTGAAACGAATCGGCTAGTAAAGTTTGCTGCGTTGCACAACAGTGGATTCCTGGTAACGCCGGGTGCGTGGCCGAGGAAACCGCCGTCTGCGGCCGGCGGCCTGGAAATCGGGCCGACCTTTTTCACCCAGTGACTGAAACGACGTCACGAACAATTATGGAGAGCACAATGACTTCGTCCGTTCCCGAGAAGACCACCTTCCTTGCCACGTTCCTCCAGGTCGTCGCGCTGGTCCTGCTGTTCAGCGGGTTTGCGATCGGTGTGAAGAGCTTCGTCGGCGAATTGTCCGACGTGCCGCATCTGGAACAGCCGCAGCGCCTGTCCTGATCGTCCCGCCGCTAATCCAGGCAGCGCACGCGGGCTCCGCGTTCCCGCGCTGCCTGGCACGCCGCAGCCACTGCGGTTGAATATACAAATCCGGGACGGACTGTTAAGCTCGCCGCCCCGCGGCCCTGGTGAGCTCGAAACGTTCCTCCAGACCATGACCATCATCCCGAAGCTCGAGAAGCGCACGACCGGCAGGCCCCGATGCCAGGTCGCCCGCAAAGCCATCCTGAACGCCACGGCACGCCTGTTGGAGCAGACCCCGCTGCAGAACCTCGCGATCGAGAACATCGCCAAGGAAGCCGGGGTGGGGAAGGCGACGATCTACCGCTGGTGGCCGAACAAGGCTGCGATCGTGATCGACGCGTTCTTCGAGGAAGTCGTGCCGCGCACGAGCTTCGAGACTGCCGCCACCGCTTCGGAAATCATCGCCAGGCAACTTGGACGGATGATCAAAGTGCTGAGCGGTCATCAGGGACGGATCGTCGCGCAGATCATCGCGGAAGGGCAGAGCAAGCCGGACGTCCTCGAGCACTTCCGCAGCGTCTTTCTGCGAGATCGGCGCGCCGTCGTCCGCGGCGTCATCGAAAAGGGTATCGCGGACGGGGAGTTCTCGCCCGATCTCGATCTCGAGACCGCCATCGACGTGGTTTACGGACCCGTCTGGTATCGATTGATGGTCGGACACCAACCGCTCGATCGCGCTTTCGCCGAGGCCCTGCCCAAACTCAGCATCGCGGCGCTCAAACGCCTCTAGACCCCGCATTCCGGCGCCGGAAGGTGCCGTCCGCGATTTCTCCATCTGCCCCCCGGTACGCCACGACCCCGGTTTCCGCAAGTCACTGTCGTTGTATTTTTACCACGGCTGTCTCCATTTGCGAGTATGCCGCCGTACCCAATTCCCCTATTTCCGAGCAATCGGGCACTTAGCGTTGGATTTTCCCGAATCCATGAAGTATCTTTGTGGCATTGACCCCACTTTCGGTGATCTGGATCAAAGACAACAATTGGTACTAGACCAAGATTGGCACCCAAGTCCTACGGAGATAGCTCATCGCGTCGGTGCGTCGAGAGGAGCGAGCTTTTCAGGTTGAAAACATGGATATACAGGAGAAGATGATGAGACAACTCAAACCGGTTACTTACGGCATGCTCATGGCCGGCCTCATGGTTGCAGCGGGCAATGCGTCGGCCGCGAGCGAAGCGGAACTGCAGGCCAAGCTGTCTGCGCTCGAGAGCGAAATCGCGGCCCTCAAGGCCGAGGTGGGCAAGGTTCAGGAAATCGATGCGCGTGTGGCCAAGGTCGAGAAGGCTGCCCCGGCGGCCGGTTCGAAGGTCATCGGCAACCGCGTGTTCTTCCGCGGTGGCTATTCACAGTTGATCGACGATCGCTCCAATGGCGCGTTCACCGACATGAACAACGTGGTCGGTGCGTTGTCCGCGGCCGGGATCATCCCGGCTGGTCTCAGCAACACGCACAACAGCGACGACGGCTGGTACTTCGGCGCCGGCTTCGACTTCCTGCTGTCGCGCGATACTCTGGGCCTCCTGCCCGGCACCTGGGCCCTCGCGGAACTCGGTCTCGAGTATCGTGACCTCGGCTCGAAGACCACTCACACCCTCGGCCCGGTTGCGGAATGCCTGATTGCGCAGACTGCCCTGAACACGGGTAACCTCGGCGCCACCGTGACCGGCTTCCAGCAGTGCGCCGGCATCACCGGCAATCAGCACCTATCGATGCTGACGGTCAGCGCGTCTCCGAAGCTCAAGTTCTTCGAAGGCAGCGCGCTCCGTCCCTGGATCATTCCGGCAGGTCTCGATCTGAACGTCATTTCGCCCCCGTCCGATTCGACGAACTACCTCGACATCGGCGTGCAGTTCGCGGGCGGTGTCGATTACGAAATCATGCCTGGAATCACCCTCGGCGCGGATTTCCGTTATCACCTCGCAGCGAACACGACGGATCCGGACTACAACTCGGCGGCGGTTGCGGCGGCTGCGCCCTTCACGCTCAACACGAAGCAGAACAACGATACCTGGACCGCGGGCATCACGCTCGGCATCGGCTTCTAAGCAGCCGGGGCCGCTGGTTCGAGATCGCGGCGTGCCCGTCAGGGCGCGCCGCAATCAGAGCCAGAGCAATTCGACGCCGGACAGGCGCAAGCCGTCCGGCCTTTTCATTGCGGCGGTCTGATACCGGCCCTCTCGTGCTAGTCTCCCGCACCTCGACCAGCAACGTGCGCGGAGAACTGTCATGTCCGATCGCAAAGCCCGTCTGATTGCCCTCACGACGGAATTCACACAGACCTTCAATCGCCACGACCTCGAGGCCACGATGACGTTCTTCACGGACGATGCCGTCTACGAGGAGCTCCACGGCCGGTGCAACGAGGGCAAGGCCGCGATCCGCAAAGCGTTCGAAGGCCTGTTCAGCCGCAAATTCGGGACGATGCGCTTCGACGAGGCGGACACGTTCGTGGACGCGGCAGCGGGCAAGGTCATGACGTCGTGGACGCTGAACCTCGTGATCGACGGCAAGCCCGTCGCACTGCAGGGCCTCGATCTCCTGCACTTCGCGGGCGAGAAGATCGTCCGCAAGCTCACCTACTGCAAGGCGAAGCAGCCGCTCTATCTCGAAACCTGAGCGGCGCCGGCAAGGCGGGATCTCCGGCGGCTCAACCCGTCATGTAGAGGCCGCCATTGACGTGTATGACCTGACCGGTGATGAAGCCGGCATCGTCCGAGAGCAGGAAGGCGACGGTGCCCGCGATCTCGCGCGGTTCGCCCGCGCGCTGCAATGGCGCCGAGCTTATCACCGTCTCGACTTCCGCTTCCGGCAGGATGCCGACGAGCCGTTCGTGCCAGATGAGGCCGGGCGCGATGACGTTCACCGTCACGCCGTGCGGCCCGAGGTCGCTCGCCGTCGAGTGTGAATAGCCGACGATACCTGCTTTCGCGGCCGCATATGGGGCCTGACCAGGTCCGGGACGGTAGGCGTAGAGCGAGGCGAAATTCACGATCCGACCGAAGCCGCGCTCCGTCATGGCGCCGCAGAATGCGCGCGTGCAGAGGAAGGTTCCGAGCAGGTTCACGCGCAGAATGACGTCGAACGTCTTCGTGCTCATCGACCACGGCGGCGCTGCACCGGCGACGCCCGCGTTGTTGACGAGGTAGGCGACGGCAATCCCGTCGCCGGCGAGCCGGGTCGCGAGGCCGACGACTTCGTCTTCCTTCGTCACATCGAGTGCGTGAACGCGCAGCCGGGCGCGTTCTGCCTCGTCGAATCCCGCGAGCCACGCGTCCTGCGTATCGAGCCGTCTGTCGGTTGCCACGACGCGAGCACCGTCGTAAAGCAATCGTTTGACTATCGCCGTTCCGAGCCCACCCAGGGCACCGGTGACGAGGACGTGACCCCTATCGAACATGGACCACCTCCGGTCGGCGTGCGGGCGGCGCGGGCGATTGGCTTCGCCCGTGCGACACCCGCGTTCAGAACGAACGCGCGAGTCCCAGCACCTTCTCGCCGATGAAGTTCAGGATCATCTCGCGGCTGACGGGCGCGATGCGCGGGATCATGATTTCGCGCAGATAACGCTCGACGTGATATTCCTTCGCGTAGCCCATGCCGCCGTGCGTGAGTACCGCCTGCTCGCAGGCACGGAAGCCCGCTTCGGCGCACTGGTACTTCGCGGCATTCGCATAGGCGCCGCACTCCAGACCCTGGTCGTACATCCAGGCAGCCTTGTACGCAAGGAGCTCGGCGGCCTCGAGCTCGATCCAGTTGCGCGCGAGCGGGTGCTGCAGGCCCTGGTTCATGCCGATCGGCCGGCCGAACACGACGCGTTCCTTCGCGTACTCGACGGCACGACGCAGCGCTGCGCGGCCGAGGCCGACCGCCTCGCCCGACAACAGGATGCGCTCGGGATTCAAGCCATGCAGGATGTAGTGGAAACCCTTGCCTTCCTCGCCGATCAGATCCTCGCGCGGGACCGGCAGTCCGTCATAGAAAACCGCGTTGGAATCGACGGCCTTGCGGCCCATCTTGTGGATCTCGCGCACCTCGACATAACGGCGATCGAGGTTGGTGTAGAAGAGGCTCAACCCGTCCGTCTTTTTCTGGCACTGCTCTTTCGGCGTCGTGCGCGCGAGGAGCAGCACTTTTTTCGCGCGCTGCGCGCCGGAGGTCCAGTGCTTCTGGCCGCGGATGAGCCAGCCATCGCCCTTGCGTTCGGCGCGGCAGTCGATGCTCGTCGTATCGAGGCCCGCGTTCGGCTCGGTGACACCGAAGCAGGCGGTTTCCTCGCCGCGCAGGAGCGGCGGGAGCATGCGCTGCTTCTGTTCCTCGGTGCCGAATACCACGACCGGATTCAAGCCGAAAATGTTGAGGTGGATCGCCGAGCAGCCCGTGAGTCCCGCGCCGGATTCCGAAACCGCCTGCATCATGAGCGTCGCCTCGCTGATGCCGAGACCGGCTCCGCCATAGGCCTCCGGCATGGCGATGCCGAGCCAGCCTGCTGCGGTGACCGCATCCACGAATTCCTGCGGAAATGCGCCGTCGTCGTCACACTTCAACCAGTACTCGGCGCTGAAATTCGCGCAAAGCTTCGTAATGGCGTCGCGTATCGCGAGTTGATCGTCGGTCAGCATGAAATCCATCGGGTATCTCCAATCGGCAGGCCTGGGCGTAAGATCCCGGAACGTAATGGCCGGCCCTGCGCCATGTCAAGGCGGCCGCCTGCAAGGAGTGAAGCAAAATGAATCCGAACCCGTTCGCTGAAGGTTGCGCCTGGGTCGACGGCCAGTACATTCCGATCGGCGAAGCGAGTGTACCGATCACCGACATGGGCTTCTCGCGGTCCGATGTGACCTACGACGTCGTCGCCGTCTGGCAGGGTGGATTCTTCCGCCTGGAGGATCATCTCGACCGCTTCGAGCGCAGTTGTCTGTGCCTGCGCCTCGCGCCGCTCCTCGATCGTGACGCCTTGCGCACAGTGCTTTTCGAGTGCGTGCGACGCTCCGGCTTGCGCGATGCCTACGTCGAGATGATCGCCACGCGCGGCGTGCCGCGTGCCGGGGAGCGCGACGTGCGACGCATCCGCAACCGCAGTTACGCCTATGCAATCCCGTACGTCTGGATCGCGGACCCGGAGTTGCAGGAGACCGGCCTGCCGCTCGTGATCGCCCGCTCCACGGAGCGGATTTCGTCGCGTGCCGTCGATCCGAAAGTGAAGAACTTCCATTGGGGCGATCTCGTGCGCGGTCTGTTCGAAGCCTATGACCGCGACGCGCACACCGCGGTGCTGCTCGATGCGGCAGGGCACGTCACGGAAGGGCCGGGGTTCAATCTGTTCTGCTACTACCGCGGCACGCTGCTGACGCCCGCGGACGGCGTGCTCGAAGGCATTACGCGCCGCACCGTGCTCGATCTCGCGACACAGGAAGGCATCCCGGCCCGCATGGCGCTGTTCGATGCCGCGACGCTCGCCGAGGCCGAGGAAATCTTCATCACGAGCACGGCCGGCGGCATCATGCCGGTCACGACGCTCGATGGCGCGCCCGTGGGCGACGGCAAGCCGGGGCTGCTCACGTGCCGGTTGCGGCAGCGCTATTGGGATGCGCACACTGCGGGGCCCTGGGTCACCCCGGTCGATTATGGGGCATAGCCGGAGAGGCAGGTCGAGCAAACTGTCAAGGTTGAAATTCCCGCGGCGACGAGCCGCTTTTTTCTCCTTACCCGATACTCTAGAATGCCCGTGTAGCTATTGGGCACTTCACTGTTTTTTTGGGGGGAGCAGTGCCTAGGGGATTCGTCGCGTTCGTCATGCTCTGGAGTGCCCTGGCGCTGGCCCAGGAACCTCCCCCAATGCATTTCACGGTAGCGCGGTTCGTCGTCGAAGGACCGAACCCGCTCGATGCCGTCACGACTCAGAAGATCCTCGAACCCTTCCTCGGCGATCACGCCGGTCTCGAAGGTCTGCTCGCCGCGGGCGATGCGCTCGAGAAAGCCATCACCGCACGCGGCAATGCGTTCCTGCACGTCGTCATTCCACCGCAGCCCACGGCAGACGGCGTCATCCGTCTGCAGATCGGCGCGTACAAGCTCGCGAAGGTCGATGTCGCCGGCAACAAGCATTTCTCCGAGCGCTCGGCGCGCCGCAGTCTGCCCGCGCTGAAACCGGGAGTGAGCCCCGACATGCGCGAAATCTCGCGACAACTCGCGGTCGCGAACGAGCATCCGCGTCGCCAGGAGCGTGTCGCCTTCAAGCCGAGCGAGACCGAGCCGGACGCCGTCGACGCCACGATCCGCGTGACGGATCAGCGTCCGTGGATGCTCTTCGCGGGCCTCGACAACATCGGCACCGAGGAGACGGGTCTCGTCCGCACCTCGGTCGGCGGTCAGTACGCGAACGTGAGCGGCCACGACGACATCTTCACGGGCACGTTCACGACCTCGCCCGATCACGGCGACTCGGTCAAACAGTTCGGCTTCTTCTACCAGTTGCCCGTCTATCCGCTGCAGGGCTGGTTCTCCGGTTTCTATGTACGCTCCGACGTCGAGGTCGGGAACTTCCAGAACGCGTTCAACGTCACCGGCGCCGGCGAATTCTGGGGCCTGAGTTTCAAGCGTCAGCTCATCGGCGTCGGACGTTACCGTCATGCGCTGACCGCCGGGGTGCAGGACCGGTTGTTCGATTCCGCGACGTCGGTCGTCGGGACCTCGGGGCCGGGCGTAAGCTCGAAAGTGCGATCGCGGCCGATGACGTTCCGCTACGACGGCGGCTACACCTGGACGAAGACCGCCTTCGATTTCTATGTCGACTACACGCGCAACCTGCATTCGGGCGCACACAACCGCCTCGCGGACTATGCCCGTTCGCAGTCCACGCCGGGCTGGCAGGTGATGCGCTTCGGCACGACCGTGACGCAGGAGCTGCCGCGCAGTTTCCTCGGTATCGCGCGTATGAACGGCCAGTATTCGAACAACCCGCTGATCGCAGGCGAGCAGTTCGGCCTGGGCGGCGAGAACTCCGTACGCGGCTTCGAAGAACGCACGATCGCCGGCGACCGCGGGCTGCAGCTCAATCTCGAGCTGTGGTCGCCGGCCGTGCCGCGTCTCTACGGCGTACGTTTCCTGGCGTTCGTCGACGGTGGTCTCAAATATCTCGCGCGGCCCACGGGCCTGCAGGTGCAGAGCGACGTCATCAGCAGTGCCGGCGTCGGTGCGCGCTGGCAATGGAAGGACCAGCTCGCGCTCGCGGTCGATTACGGCCGCGCCATCGCCGAAGCGAGCGGGGAAGCATCCGATCGAGGCAACAGCAAATGGCACGTCAACCTGCAGTATCGCTACTGAGCGCGCGAGGCCGCGCCCGCCTGCGGCATCTCGTGCTCGCCCTCGCGCTGGGCGGCGTGATGTGCGCGCCGGCCGCATTTGCCGCAGCTATCAAGGCGGGCGAGGTGGCGCTTTCATATGGTGTCGCAACCGCGCAGAGCGCCGGCGCGGGCGTGCGCATCATCGGACCGGGCTCCGAAGTCTTCACCGGCGACGTGATCACGACGGGAGCGCGCAGCGCCGCAGTGCTCACGCTGGACGACGGCTCGCGCATCACGCTGCGGCCGGACACCTCGTTCACCATCGAAGCGTTCAACACCGAAGAGCATCACGAGCAGGCGCTCTACCGCCTGTTCAAGGGGGGCCTGCGCGCCGTCACGGGCTTCATCAGCAAGCGCAATCCGAACGCCGCGCGCCTGAGCACCGCGGTCGCGACGATCGGGATCCGCGGCACCGAGTTCGACGCGCGCCTGTGCGGTCCGGAGTGCGCCGAGGAAGCGAAGAACCGTCCGGTGCCCGCCGGTCATGCCGGTTTCGTGAAGGGCCACGTCATCGCCCGCGCCGCGGGCGGCGCACGCACGCGTCTCGTCGCCGCAGGCGCGCCGGTCTACACCGGCGACAGTCTCATCACGGGCATGGATTCGTACGCCGTTCTCGCCTTTCTCGACAAGAGCCGGGTGACGCTGCTTCCGAACACCGAGTTTCGCGTCGAGCAGATGCAATACGACGAGGCGAAGCCCGAGGAAGGTCGCGGCTTCTTCAATCTGCTGCGCGGCGGGCTGCGCGCGGTGAGCGGTCTGGTCGGACATCGGGATCCGCGCGCTTATCGCATGCAGACGCCGGTCGCGACGATCGGGATCCGCGGCACGGGGTATGATCTCTTCGTGCAGGGTACGGGGGCGAGCCCCGGCGGCGCGACGGAGCCCGGACAGGACGGGCTCTACGCGAACGTCTGGCAGGGCGAGATCGACTTCGACGGATCGCATCCGCTCGTCGAAGGTCAGACCGTGCTCGTCGGCGCGCCGAACACGCCGCCGGTCCCGGTGCCGCAGATGCCGATCAACATCACCCAGCCGAAGCCGGGCGACGTGCCGATCACCGTGCCGCCGCCGGCGCCGTCGTCCAGCGCGCCAGGTGCCGGACTCTACGTGAGCTGTTACGCCGGCACTTGTGCGGTCGAGACGCCGGTCAACACCGTCGATCTGAAACCCGGCGAAGCGGGCTTCGTCGGCGGCGCGGGCGGTGGTGCGGAACAGTTGAAGGAAGTCCCGCCGTTCATGGCCGAGGACCACGTCTACCATGGCGTGGAGACGAATCAGGGTGTCAATCCGCTGGGCGGTTTCCAGGGCGGAGGTGGCGAATGCAGCGTGCGCTGAAACGATCGCGGCGTCTCCGCGCAAGACTTTTCGCCGCGTGTTGCGGGCTCCTCGCGAGCGGCGCCGGCGCGAATCCCCAGGGGCCGAACGTTGCGGCCGGCCAAGCGAGCTTCGCGAACGTCGGGCCGAAGATGCTCCAGATCACGAATTCGCCCGGCGCTGTCGTCAACTGGTCGAGCTTCAGCATCGGCGCCGACGAGACGACGCGCTTCGTGCAGCAGACCGCCGCGAGCGCGGTGCTGAACCGCGTGACCGGCAATACGACGTCGCAGCTCCTCGGCCAGCTCGTCTCGAACGGCCGCGTGTTCCTGATCAATCCCGCCGGCATACTCGTCGGCCGTGACGCGACGATCGACACCGCCGGTCTCGTGTTGTCGACGCTGAACATGCGCGACGACGATTTCCGCCAGGGGATTCTGAGATTCGCCGATGGCGGCGCGGCAGGGCCGATCACGAACCACGGTTACATCAAGACCGCGCCCGGCGGTGAGACGATCCTCATCGCGCCGAGCATCACGAATGCGCCCGAGGCCGGCAACGAGAAGAGCGGTCTCATCGAGAACCCCGACGGCAGGCTGTTGCTCGCGGCCGGGCACACCATCAGCATCACGAGCCTCGACCATCCCGACATCACGTTCGACGTCAGCGCACCGGACGGCGAGGTCGTGAACCTCGGCTCGCTCGTCGTGAAAGGCGGCATGGCGGCCGTCCTCGCCGGCACGATCAAGCATGGCGGCATGATCAGCGCGGATTCCGTCGCGCTCGACGCGGCAGGCCACGTCGTGCTGACCGCTTCGAAGGCGGTGACCACCACCGCCGGCAGCACGATCGGCGCACGCGGCACGGAAGGCGGCGCGGGTGGTGCGGTCGAAATTGCGGCGCGAGCCCCGGCGTCCGGGACGACGACGGCCGCCGCCACCGAAATGCAACTGGCCGGCACGGTGGACGTGACAGGCGGGCAGGGCGGCACTGCGCACGTCGAAGCCGATCACGTCGCGCTCACCGGGACGATCGACGCCTCGGGCGCGACCGCGGGCGGCCGCATCGAAGTTCTCGGTAACGACATCGCGACGACGGGCGCGAAGGTCGCGGCGAACGCGGAGCACGGCCCGGCGGGTGCGGTGCGCGTCGGCGGTGATTTCCACGGCGCGGCCGGAACACGCACGGCGAGCACGACCACGATCGACGCGGCGAGTGAGCTCCATGCCGATGCGCTGGCCTCGGGCGACGGCGGCTCGGTCGTCCTCTGGTCGGAGCACACGACGGAGTTCCGCGGCCTCGCGAGCGCGCGCGGCGGCCGCGCCGGCGGCAACGGCGGGCAGCTCGAGGTGTCGGGCAAGGACTCCCTCGGCTTCCGCGGCACGGTCGACGTCGGCGCGCCGCTGGGTGACGCGGGTTCGTTGCTGCTCGATCCGGCCCGTATCCTGATCATCCCGGGCGGCACGAGCACGGAGCTCCGCGACCCGACACCGTTCGCGAACGATCACTTCGGCTCGTTCAATTTCTTCACCGTGCTCTCGAACGGCAATCTGCTCATGGCGAACCAGAACGCCGGAAACACCGGCGCGAGCGGCGCGGGCGAAGTCTACCTCTACGACACGAACGGCAATTATCTGGGCGGCGTCGCCGGCACCGCGCAGAACGAGCACCTCGGCAATTCGCTCTACGATCTCTACAACGGCAACATCGCCGTGCTCGATCAGAACGCCTCGAACGGCGGGCTCGCGAACGCGGGCGCCGTGATCGTGCTCAGCGCCTCGACGGGCGCGGAGCTCGGCCGCACGTACGGTCGCAGCGCGAACGAGCTGTTCGGTCAGACCGTCGTATCGCCGACGACCGGCAACGCGCTGTGGTACCACTACTACGTGCCGAGCGAGAACCTGCTGGTGCTGAGCCCGGGTGCGGACGTCGGTGGCGCCTCGAACGCCGGCGCGGTCGTAATGGTGAGTGCGCTGAACGGATTGAAGCTCAGCGAGATAACGGGTGACACGGCGAACGAAAGCCTCGGTTCGAGCCTCGTCTACAACATCGGTGCCGGCCACAACTTCGTCATCGAGAGCTCCGGACACGCGGCGGGCGCCGGGGCGGTGATCCTCGGCAACAGCACGACCGGCGCGGAGATCGGCCGTGTCTCGGGGGCGACGGCGGGCGATGCGTTCGGCGCGAACGTGAGTTTCAACATCGGTTCGGCCGGCAACTATCTCGTCCGCAGCACGACGGCGACGGTCGGCGGTCAGGCGAACGCCGGCACTCTGGTGCTCGTGAATGCGGCGACCGGCCTGGAAATCGGGCGGACCTCGGGGACGACGGCAAACGAGTTCTTCGGAAGCCTCGCCGACTTCAACAACGCCCCGAACGGCAACATCGTGGTCCCGAGCCCGGACGAGGACGTGGGTGGCCAGGCGGGTGCCGGCACCGTGGTGCTCGTCAACGTGAACACGGGCACCGAGATCGGCCGTGTCTCCGGCAACACGGCGAGCGAGGGCTTCGGCAGCGTTTTGCAGTACGGCATCGGGCCAAATTCCGACTACGTCGTGCAGAGTGCGTTCGAAGATGTGGGTGGCTTCACGGCGGCAGGTACGGTCGTCCTCGTCAGCAGCACCACGGGCCTCGAACTCGGCCGCGTCTCCGGCAACACCACGAACGAGCAGCTCGGCGCGGCGGTCGATTACTTCATCGGCGCGAACGGCAACTACGTGATCCGGAGTCCCGACGAGACGGTCGGCCCGAATGCGTCGGCCGGCGCGGTCATCCTCGCGAGCAGCACGACAGGTGTAGAGCTCGGCCGTGTCAGCGGCGGCAGCGCCGGTGCGCGCTTCGGCGACAACGTCGACTACTCGAACGTGCCGTTCGGCACGTATCTCGTGCGCAGCCCCACGTCCGATGTCGCCGGCAATCTCGCTGCCGGCACGGCGGTGCTCGTGAACGATTCCGCCGGCACTGAAATCGGCCGCACGAACGGTCTCGCCGCCGGTGATGCGCTCGGCAGCTATGCACCCACGCTGCTCGCGAGCGGCAACTACGTGCTGCGAGTTCCGGATGCGACCATCGGCGGTAATGCCGTGGCGGGCTCGGTGGTGCTCGTCGACGGCACGAACGGATTGCGGCTCACGAGCTACGACGGCGACACCCTGAACGAGCGGCTCGGGCTGTACGACATCGACCTGGACGGCTTCGTCACCGGCAGCAGCGTCGTCGACTTCTCGAGCCTCGGCTTCTCGGATTTCCTGGTCTACAGCCCGCATCACGGCGGCGATGCCGGCGTCATCGCACAGCTCATGGACACGCCGAGCGTGGGCAATATCCTGCGCGGCAGCGTGGCCGGCGGTACGAGCGCGGACCTCGTCGGCAACGAACAGGTCACGTTCCTGCCGAACGGCAATTACGTGATCGCCGATACGCGCTACGCGAACACGACGAGCTTCCTCGCCGGGCCCGTCGCCGGCGCTGGGGCGGTGTTCGTCGTCGACGCGGCGACGGCCTCGCCGCTCGCGACGCTGCTCGGCAATACGAACAACGAAGCCCTCGGGTCGAACGTCGACTACAGCATCTTCTGCTGCGGCAATTCGTTCGCCGTCCTGAGCTCGACACACGGCACGACGCTGTCGACCGGGGCGGGCGATCTCGCAGGAGCCGTGTACTTCGTCGACGGCAGCTCGGGTGGCATCGGCACGTTCATCGGCACCCCCGGCTCCCAGACCGGCCTGGTCAGCCTCCAACTGGCTGCCGGTGGCGGCGTGATCGTCCCGTCGATATTCGCGAGCCCGGGCGCCGTTTCCGGTGCCGGCACGGTGTACCTGCTCGACAGCGTCACCGCCACGGTCATCGGTCAGGTCGACGGCGTCTCGGCCGGCGAGAACCTCGGCAGCACGAGCATCGACACGAGCACGCTCAGCAACGGAAATTATCTGATCATGAGCCCGTTCCGGACCGTCGGCGGCAATGCGAATGCCGGCGCCGTGCTCCAGGTCGATGGCAGCACGGGCGCGCAGCTCGGCGGCGTGTTCGGCACGAGCGCCGGCGAACTGCTCGGACAGGGGAGTTGGATTCAGCCGCTGTTCTTCGGCGCGAACGGCAGCGCCGGCAATTATCTCGTCATGAGTCATCTCGCGAACGGCGTCGCGGGTGCCGACGCGGGCGCGGCCATTCTCGCGAGCGGCGCCACCGGCAACGAAATCGGGCGCCTCGAAGGCGCGTCGGTGAACGAGCAGCTCGGCACCTCCGGCTTCACCACGGTCTACGAGCGCTCGAACGGCAATTATTTCCTCACCTCGCTGAAAGCCGGCCCGGGCGGACTCGCGAACGCGGGCTCGATGTACCTCGCGGATGGGTCGACCGGCACCGTGATCGGGCGCGTCGACGGTACGGCAGCGGGTGAGACGCTCGGCAGCTCCGTGAACACGTTCCTCGTGCCGGGCGACGACGTTTTCGTATTCAGCCAGTTCCACACGACGGCGGGGGGCGCGAACGCCGGCACGATGCTGCAGCTCGCGGCGAGCGATCTCGGCGGCGGCAACATCGTGCGCGGTCGCATCGACGGCCAGAGCGCGAATGAGCGGCTCGGCGCGTCGGGCGCGTTCGGTACGGCCTCGACACTGTCCTACACGAACGGGCTCCTGGTCCGCAGCACGCTCGCTTCGCCTAACGGCGTCTCCGGCGCGGGCACGCTGTATTTCTACGATCTCGCGACATCCTCGCTCAGCGGCCAGATCGACGGTACGGGCGTCAGCGAAGCGCTCGGCACGAACTTCTGGGTCGAACGCGCGAACGGCAACCTGTTCATCCCGTCGCGTTTCGCGAGCCCGGGCAACGTCAGCGGCGCCGGTTCGCTCATCCTCGCGACCGGCCGGGGCGCGACGATCGGCCGGCTCGACGGCAACCATGTTGGCGAAGCGCTCGGCAGCACCGTCGATTATTTCTCCGTGCCGAACACTGCGTTCGTGCGCTCGTATCTGCACGACAACGGCGCGATCTCCGCAGCCGGCGGATTGTTCACTGTCGCCGATACCGATCTCGGCGGCGGCAACATCCTGCGCGGCCAGCTCCTCGGCAACGCGGCGAACGAAAACCTCGGCCTGTACGGCGCGAGCTTCAGCGCCGGCAAGCTGCGCATCCAGAGCCCGAATGCGGCGAACGCCGGCATCACGAACGCCGGTGCGCTGATCCTCGCGAACTCGACGACGCTCGCCGAAATCGCACGCGTGAGCGGCACGGGCGTCAACGAGCACCTCGGCCTCTATTCGCCTTTCCCGGCGACGGGCTCGAACTTCTTCCTGCAGAGCCCGGACGCGACCGTCGGCGGTGTCGCGAACGCGGGCTCGGTGCTGCTCGTCGACGGCACCACGTATGCCGTCATCGGGCGTGCCGACGGCAATACGGCCGGCGAGCGCTTCGGCACGAATTTCAACCGCTACTACGACGGCACGAAGTACAACTATTTCGTCTCCGCACCGACCGAGGACGTCGGCTCGCTCACCGCGGCCGGCGCGATCGTGCAAATCGATCCGGTGACGGGTCTCGCCGTCCGCCGCCTCACCGGCATCAGCGCGAACGAGCACTTCGGCGCGTCGATCTCGCAGCTCGGTGACGGACGCCTCTACGCGCCGAGCCCGAACGCCGACGTCAACGGCATCACCGCTGCGGGCCGCGTCGTGCTGATCGATCCGAACGGTGGCGGCGGCGGGACGAGCCTGGGCTCGAGCACCTTGTTCGCGACGAATCCGAGCGGGGACCTCATAATCACGAACGAGACGATCGAGGCCATACTCGACTCCGGCGCGGATCTCGTCCTGCAGGCGAACAACGACATCCTGCTCACGCTCGGCGCGGACATCGAGGCCCGGCGCGGCACGCTGACGCTGCAGGCCGGCCGCTCCATCGTCCTCGGTGCGCCGATCGACGTGCCGACGCTGAAACTCGTCGCGCACGAATCCGCGGCGAACGGCGTGCTCACGCAGTACACCGGCAGCGGCAGCGGCGACGTCGTCGTCGACACGACCCGAATCGCGGCGAACGTGCTGTCCGTGTCGGGCCAGGTCGTGCAGGTGCTCGCGAGTCAGGATGCGCTCGCCGAGCCGCTGATCATCGACACCTCGAGCCCCGAATTCTTCGTCAACTATCTCGCCTCCACGGCGCGCAAGGCGGGCGGCGCCGCATTCTTCCTCGGCGGTGATGCGTTCGAGCTCACCGCCGACAGCGTCGTCCTGCAGGGCGGCGCCGCGACCGGCGCGTTCGCCGCGCTCGCCGCGGCCGGCGAGTTCAAGGTGACGACGAAGGCGCTCGCGATGACTGCGGGCACCGGCTCGAACGCCGACGCGGTGCTGCTCGGCCTCGGCGGCCTCGGCGACATCTCCTACAAGACCTGCTCGGGCTGCAAGGATCTGCTGTTCGATCCCTTCGGTGACGTGAAATCGCAGACCGGCATCTACATCAACGCGCTGCGCAGTCCGGCCATCGAGGCGATCCTCACGATGCTCGGCAAGGATCAGGACCGGGACGAGGACTCCGACGAGAAGAAGAAAGAGAAGAAGAAGGAAGAAGACAAGGAATCCAAGGACTGCGCCAAGTAGTCCGCGCCGTGACCGCCGTGACCGCCGTGACCGCCGTGACCGCCGTGACCGCCGTGACCGCGGCGGCGTGCGGTTGACGGGTCGCCACCAAAGCCTTAGCTTGCTCCGACATTCGCACGCGCGCCCGCACCCCGGCGCGCCCCACATCACTATTGCCCTGGAGGCTTGAATGAGAGAACTGACGACGGCCGAAGTCGAAACCCTGCTCAAGGAAGGCGTCAATTACGCCCAATCCATCGGACGTCCGAGCACGCTCGCGGTGGTCGATTTCGGCGGCAATCTGCGCGGCGCGCTGCGCCCGGACAAAGGCCGCATCGCGAACGTGCTGATCGCCGAGAAGAAGGCCTGGACGGCGGTGGCCTTCCAGCGCCCGACCGACATGGTCCGCGACGTGATGCTGCCGGGTGCATTCGGTTACGGTCTGCAGCACACGGACGCGCGTATCTGCATCGTCGGCGGCGGCTATCCGATTTTCGACGAGGCCGGCGACGTGATCGGCGGTGTCGGCGCGAGCGGCGGCACGATCGAAGAGGATCGCGAGTGCTGCCTCGTCGGCATGCGCAAGCTCGGCTTCAAGACCGAGTTCGCGAACCCGCTGGCGGCGCCGGCGAACAAGTAAGACCGCGCTCGCGGCGCGACCCCGGTACGTTCCGCCGGGGTCGCCTCTGACGACAATCTCGCGCGGCCGGCGATTCCCCGGCCGGCGCGGACTCCTGCACCCCGCGCCGGGAGTCCTTCACTCAGGAGGCAGCCATGGCCGAATTTTCCATCGACGTCGAAGCGGTGACGGAACGGGATCCTGCGAGCCTGCCCGCGGAGCTCGGCTTCGGACGCCATTTCACGGATCGCATGTTCCGCCAGACCTACGACGCGGAACGCGGCTGGCACGCTGCGAAGATCGGACCCTACAGTCCTATCGTGCTCGACCCCGCGGCGCAGCTCTTCCACAACGGTCAGATGATCTTCGACGGCACGAAGGCCTACCGCCGTGCCGACGGGCACGTGAATCTGTTCCGCACGGATCGCAACTGCGAGCGCTTCAACAACTCGGCCGCGCGCATGTGCATGCCCCCGGTGCCCGCGGAGCAGCACCTCGCCGCAATCGAGAAGCTCGTTGCGCTCGAGCAGCGCTGGGTGCCGTCCGCCCCGAACACCGCGCTCTACATCCGGCCCGTCATGATCGCGACCGAGCGCGACCTCGCGGTGAAGGCGCCGCGCGAATACCTGCACTTCATCATCCTGAGTCCCGTCGCGCCGTATTTCGCCGCGGGCTTCTCGTCGGTCTCGGTCTACGTCAGCGAGGAGTACGTGCGCGCCGTGCGCGGCGGCACCGGCGCGGCGAAGACCCCCGGCAACTACGCCGGCAGCGTCGCCGCGACCGAGCTCGCGATTGCGAAGGGCTATCAGCAGGTGTTGTGGCTCGACGCCGTCGAGCGCCGCTATGTCGACGAAGTGGGCGCGATGAACATCGCGTTCGTCTACGGGAACGAAGCACTGAAGACGCCGGCGCTGTCCGGCGCGATCCTGCCCGGCGTCACGCGCGCGTCGATCCTCCAGCTCGCGGCCGATATCGGCCTCACCGTGAGCGAAGAGCGCATCGATTTCGCGCAGGTCGTCGCGGACATCGCGAGCGGCCGCGTCACGGAGGTGTTCGGCATGGGTACGGGTGCGGTGATCGCCCCCGTCGGCCGTCTCGGCTACCAGGGCCGCGACATCGTGGTCAACGGCGGCGAGCCGGGGCCGATCGCGCGCCGCCTGTTCGACGAGCTCACCGGCATCCAGTACGGACGGCTGCCGGATCGCCATGGCTGGACGCGCAGGATCGAAGTGAAGAAATAGCGACAATCCGGGGCACGCGGCGGCAGATCGCATCCCCGTCACGACCACGTCAACGCGAGGAGGTCTCCCATGGCATATTGTGTACTCGTCGAAAGAACGATTCCGGTCCCGCGCGCGAAGGTGTTCGCGACGCTCATGGACTTCGGCGGCATCGACAAGCTGCTGCCCGACATGATCGAGTCGATCAGGCTCGAGGGCAACGGCATCGGCGCGCTGCGTCACATCAAGATCAAGGATCTGCCGGGCACGGTCGTCGAGCGCCTCGAGGCTTCCTACGACGGCCACGTGTTCTCGTATTCCATCGTCGCGGAGAATCCGCTGCCCTTCGACCACTATCACGCGAACGTGACGGTCGAGGACGCGGAGAACGGCGGGAGCTACGTCGCTTACGGCAGCAACTGGGTGCCGCGCGGCACGACCGTCGACGAAGTGAAAGGCATGCTGAACGGCCTCTACAACGCGATCATCGACGCGATCGCGAAGCGCGGCTGATCGTCTTCGAATCCCGGACGCGGCGTGCCGCGTCCGGTTTCTCGCTTCCTCACACGTTCCGGAAGGCGGGCATCACCTCTTTCGCGAACAGCTCCATCGACCGCGTGCCTTTCGCCGGATCCAGACCTGGGAACTGCGTGTCCATGATGAAGTCCGTGCACTTGTATTCCTTGCAGAACTGCTCGAGCTTGCGCGCGACCTGATCGGGCGTGCCGATCATCATGCCGTCCGCCATCGCCGAATTGCGCATGTCCTCGGCGCGCGTCACCGGCAGCGGCGCATCGTCGCCGGCGGCATCCTTCGCCTCGGCGAGGATGTGGTGATAGAACGTCGTCAGGTGCCAGAGATGGTGCTGGACGTCCTCCCAGGCCTGATCCTCGGTCGGCGCGCAGTAGACCATGCGGAGCTGGCAGATCTTGAAGTCCGCGGGATTGCGGCCCGTCTTCGCGAGCGTCTCGAGGTAGAGCGGCGCCGGATCCGGCCCGAGCGTCGCCATCAGGTGATAGCCCATCTCCGCCGCGCGACGGATCGCCTTCGGGCCGCGGGCGCCGATCCAGATCGGCGGATGCGGGGACTGCACCGCCTTCGGCGAGAGCGTCATGCCCTTGACCTGCGTGTAGCGACCGTCGAACGTCACGGCGTCCTCCGTGAACAGGCGCGTCATCATCTCGATGCCCTCGCGCATGCGCTCGCCGCGCTCGGCGCGGTCGAGCTTGAAGGCATCCCACTCGTGATAGGCATAACCCTGTCCGATGCCGAGATCGAAGCGGCCGTTCGAGAGGATGTCGACGAGCGCGACGTCCTCGGCCGCGCGCGCCGGGTGCAGGAACGGCAGCAGCAGCACGAACGTGCCGATGCGGATCCGACTCGTGCGCGTCGCGATGCCGGCCGCGGTCGCGAGCAGCGCGGGATTGTAGGCATCCTCGGTGAAGTGATGCTCCGTGAGCCAGACGTTGTCGTAGCCCAGCTCTTCGCCGCGGACGATTTGATCGAGAATCGCGCGGTAGAACTCCGGGAACGGCCGGCGCCAACGCACCGGGTTCCTGAAGTCCTCCATGAATCCAAAACGCATGTCGACCTCCGGATATCGTTGTAGGTAGGGGACCTCCCCATCCTAGGGACGCGCTTCCGGACGGTCAACGCAACGAAAGCCGCTGCGACGGGCGCCCGTGCTCCTTATACTTGCGGCTACGAGACCGACCGGAGACGAATGCATGCACGCCTACCTGCTCGAGCCCGGCGACGAGCTCCCGCACCAGCCGACCGCTGATTCCAACTTCAACGAAAGCGTGTACATGAACGCCTTCGATCACGGCCGGCGCATGGGCGGCTGGATGCGCGTCGGCAATCGCGTCAACGAGGGCTATGCGGAGCTCGCGGTCTGTCTGTATCTGCCCGACGGGCGCATCGCCTGCCAGTTCCTGCGTCCGAGCCTCGGTTCCAACGACGCGTTCGACGCGGGCGGCCTCAGCGTCCGGGTCGTGGAGCCGCTGCGGCGGCTCTCGATGCACTACCGGGGCGAGGTGATGCTGCTCGAGGATCCGGAGCTCCTGCGCGACAGCAAGCGCCTGTTCACTGACGCGCCGCGCGTCGCCGCCGAGATCGACTGGCATCACGAAGCCACCTCGCCCGTGCACGGCGGGCTGCCGGCGACCGCGGAGCAGGAGACGCTCTACGGCCGCGATTTCTCGCTCGGTCACTTCAATCAGCATACCCGCGTCAGCGGGTCGATCCGTATCGGCGGCGAGCACTGGCCCGTCGACGGCTACGGTTGGCGCGATCATTCCTGGGGGCCGCGCTACTGGCAGAACATCCTCTTCGATCGGCTGTACATGGCAAATTTCGGGCCCGATCGTGGGCTCATGCTGCTCAAGATCGCGAACCGGAACGGTCTCGTCAGACGCGGCGGCGTGCTGCATTACGACGGCGAGTACGAGGAAGTCATCGATCTCGACCTCTTCAACGAATGGAATGCCGCGCGCGATCCCGTGCGTTTCAAGCTCGGGGTTCGCACCGCGCGGCGGACTGCCGTGATCGAGGGCCGGATCCTGAATTGCGCGCCGCTCAGCAACCGCCGCCAGTACGGCGAGCTGGTCGAGAAGACGCGCATCGCGGAGTGCTTCACCGAGCTGACCTGGGATGACGGCCGCGTCGGCTACGGCATGACGGAATACGTCGAGTTGCTGCGCGACGGCGTACCGGCGGGCTTCCCGCTATGAGGCCGCGCACCGGTTTCGCGAGCGCCCCGTCCACCTAGGACTGTCGCGCTGCGGCGCACTCGAGCGCCTTCCGGCGAACGCCGATACCCGAAACCGGGCGCCGCAGGGTGCCTGATGCCGGGATGCCGCGGCACGGTGGACCGACTCTCTCGCGGTGATGGCGCACGCGACGCAGCGTGCCGAAGCCGTCGCGTTCAGCGACTTCCTGAACCGGCCGGACAGATGAGTGCGGGCACCCCCACAGATCGCGCCGGCTGCACGTGAGCGGCGCGACTCAGGGCAGGCCGCCGGTCCGGATCGCCGCGCCCGCCACGAGGAACAGCACCGCGAACACCGTCACCGCACGCACGTGCCAGGCGAGGACCGGCAGCGTCGCCGCGGTGAGGTGGGGAATGAGGCGCAGGCGTGCGTTCAAGGCCAGACCCGCCGTCGCCAGCAGCAAGGCGAGCTTGACACCGACCCAGGGCAGGCGCGGATCGTGTGCCGCGAGCGCCGCGGAGAGATCGGGGAACCACCAGTGCACGAGCGTGAAGCCGGTCAGGATCTGGATGGCGAGCGCCGGCATGCCGAGCTTCTCGAAGCCGCCCTCGAAGCCGAGCAGCACCTGCGGATCGCGCGCCGCGAGCGCTTTCGGCAGCACGTTCGCCGCGAGCACGAGATGGCCGCCGACCCACACGGCCGCGCCGAGGAGATGGAAAATCACGAGCAGCTTGTACATCGACGTCACGCACCGGGCCGCCTGGGAGCCTCGTCTTCCGGAGTCCGGATCGTGAGCGGACGTGCCGGAATGGGCAAGCCCGGACGGAGCGGATCATGAAGCTCTGGCTCACGCTGCTCGTGGCGCTCGGACTCGGCTGGTGGCTGCACGGCGGCAGCGAACGGCAGCACGCGCCGGGCGAGCTCGCGCCCGGGGAGCCGGTGCAGAGCGCGCCGGAGGACGATTCGCCGCGCGTCTTCAAGGGCTTCACGATCACGCCGCTCGCGGATTTCGCGATCACCGCGCGGGTGCTGGGCCGCAAGGACTACGGCCACGATCGCGAATCGCAGCTCGCGCCGACGGATCTCGCGCTCGGTTGGGGCGCGATGTCGGATACGGGCGTGCTGCAACATCTCGACATCGGCCAGGGCGGACGCTGGTACCGCTGGTCGACGCACGAGCTGCCGATCCCGGCGCGCGAGATCGCGACCCACAGCGCGAACATGCATCTCGTGCCCGCGAACGAGGACATCGCCGAGGTCATCGGCAACGTGCGCACCGGCGACGTCGTCACGCTGCGCGGCCAACTGATCGAGGCCGCCGCGCCGGACAAGTGGCGCTGGAAGAGCTCGCTGTCGCGCACCGACACCGGCGGCGGGTCCTGCGAGCTCGTATGGGTCGAGGAAATCACCCTCGCCCCGGATTGAGCGTCCGCCGGGCAGGCAAAGCCCCCGCGCTCCGCTAGAATACCCCGCTCACGAACGCACTCGACAACCGAAGAGAGGGAGGGTCAGCGATGCACGGATTCCGCCTGGATGAGAAGGACGAATACACCCACGTTCCGACGTCCGACAGCAATTTCAACGAATCCGTCTACGTCAACGCGTTCGACGCGCAGGGCCGCTTCGGCGGCTGGATGCGCCTCGGCAATCGCGTGAACGAAGGCTATGCCGAGCTCTCCGTCGTGATGTATCTGCCGGGCGGCCGCGTCGCCTGCCAGTTCGGGCGCCCCGGGATTTCGACGAACGAGCGCCACGCGGCGGGCGGCATCGTCTACGCGGTGCACGAGCCGTTCAAGCACGTCGCGATGCGCTACACGGGCGAGACCATGCAGCTCGCCGAGCCCGCCGCGATGCGCGATCCGAAGGCGGTGTTCGGTGCCGCCGAACGCCTGCCGACCGACATCCTGTTCGACCTCAGCGGCGTCTCGCCGCTGCATGGCGGCGAGCCGACGGCGGACGATCAGCCGACGATGTACGGCCGCGATTTCTCGCTCGGGCATTTCAACCAGCATTTGCGCGCGAGCGGCCACATCAAAGTCGGCGAGGAGCGCTTCGATCTCTCCGGCTTCGGCTGGCGCGATCACTCCTGGGGGCCGCGGTTCTGGACGAACATCTATTTCTACCGCCTCTACATCGCGAACTTCGGACCGGATCGCGGCTTCATGCTGCTGAAGATCACGGATCGCGAAGGCCGCGCGCGCCGCGTCGGCGTGCTGATGGTCGACGGCCGGTACGAGGAGATCCTCGACATGGACATCATGACGACCTGGTCGGCGTCCAGGGATCCGGCCGCGATGCAGCTCGGCGTGCGCACGGCGCAGCGCGCGGTGCGCATCGACGGCAAGGTGCTGACGATGCTGCCGCTCCGCAACCGCCGCACGCAGGATGGCGTCGAGCTCCAGTCGCGCATCGCCGAGGGCTTCACCGAATACACCTGGGACGGCCGCACCGGCTACGGCATGGTCGAATACATCGAAGTGCTCGACGCCGACGGCGTACCGGTCGGCTATCCGCTCTGATCCCGGGGCGCGCCGGCGCGGCGCGCCGTTTTCTCACAGGGGACTCATGGACAAGCAGCAGCAAGCGAGCATCGTCGACGACATCGTCGCGCGTCTGCGCATCGCGCTCAAACGCCGCTTCGGGGAACAGGCCGGCCTAGAGAACGTCACCGTCGCGACGCTCGGCGGCTCGAACCGTACGCTCCTCTTCGATCTCGTCGAGGGCACGACGCGCCGGCGCCTCGTGTTCCGGCAGGAGACGTATCGCCTGCCGGACACGCCGTTCATCTCACCGCACGATCAATATCGCGTGCTCGAGATCGTCAATCGACATCACGTCCCGGTGCCGGAACCGATATTCGAGCTCGAAGACGCCGACGAGCTCGATCGCGGCTACGTCGTCGCCTGCGTCGACGGCGAGACGCTGCCGCGGCGGCTCCTGAACGACCGCGCCTTCGCCGCCGCGCGTGCGGGCTTCCCGGTCGAAGCCGGCACGATCCTCGGCCGCCTGCACCGCATCGATTCCGCGCTCGCGGAATTCCTCGCACCGACACCCGACAGCATCGATCCCATCGCCGCGCAGCGTTCGCGCTACGAGCACTACGGCGAGGAACATCCCGCGCTCGAGCTCGGCTTCCGCTGGCTCGAGACGCATCGCGCCAAGGCACCCCGGCGCTGCCTCGTGCACGGCGATTTCCGCAACGGTAATCTCATCATGGGACCGGATCGCATCCGCGCCGTGCTCGACTGGGAATGCGCGCACCTCGGCAGCCCGATGGAGGATCTCGCGTGGCTGTGCCTGCGCTCCTGGCGCTTCGGGCACGTCGACAAGCACGTCGCCGGTTTCGGCGATCGCGAGCCGTACTACGCGGCCTACGAGAAGGCGAACGGTCACGCCGTCGATCGCGAGGAGATCTTCTACTGGGAGATCTTCGGCTTCGTGCGCTGGGCGATCCTGAACATCATGCAGCGCCACGGCCACACGAGCGGCGAGCGCCGTTCCGCGGCCTTCGCGGCCTGCGGCCGCAACACGGCGATGTACGAATACGATCTGCTGATGACCCTCATCGGCCACTACACCTGAGGATCCGCGCATGCTCCAGGATCGACCCGACGTCCCCGAAATCCTGAAATCGGTACGCGAATTCATCACGGGCGTGCTCGACAAGCTCGACGACCAGGAACGCTATCACGCGCTCTGCGCGAACTACCTGCTGAACATCGTCGAGCGCGAGTTCGCAATCGGAGGCGCGATCGACGACGCAGCCGCAGCGAAGCTCCGCGCCTTCCTCGGCGTCGACGCACCGTTGCCCGAGCTCTCGAAGCGTCTGTGCGCCGCTATCCGCAGCGGCGAATGCGATCAGCGCTGGGACGAGGCCGTCGCGCTCGTGATGGACCAGGTCGTCGGCAAGGTGAAAGTGACGAAGCCGGATCACCTCGATCCGATGCATCGCTGAAGATTATGCGCAGGCTGCCGTAAAGGAGCGGCGGCGCCGGCGGGAAATGGGGTCAGGTTCGAATTCGCGGGCGAGCGCCCGGGCACGAGCCACCACGTTGGCCGCGAAATCGAACCTGACCCCAATTCCCCGGATTCCAGTGCCGAAGTTGACCGACTGGGTCCCGGCCTTCGCCGGGACGACAGCTCCGTGGAGTCTCCACGCGACAGGCACCACCTGGTTCAACTCGACCTACAATAGGCGCCCACCATCGAGGCCCACGAACAGGAGAGGATCGGGACATGACGAAACGCATGATCATCAATGTATTCTCGCAATGCTGTCCGACCCCGCAATCGGAAGGGCAGTGGAAGAACCCGCGCGATCGCTCCGTGCCGGGCTTCAACGATCCGGAGTTCTGGATCGATCTCGCGAAAACCGCCGAGCGTGGCTGCTTCGACTCGTTGTTCTTCGCCGACGTGCATGGCGCCTACGACGTCTACGGCGGCAACATGGATGCCGGCATCCGGCACGGCGTGCAAGTGCCCGGCAACGATCCCTCGGTGCTCCTGCCGCTGCTGGCTCACGAGACGTCGAACCTCGGCTTCATCATCACTTACAGCACCACCTATTTTCAGCCGTTCCTGACCGCCAAGATGTTCTCCTCGCTCGATCACTTCACGAACGGGCGCGTCGGCTGGAACATCGTCACGTCCTATCTGCGCACGGCGGCGCAGAACGGCCTCGGCGAGCTGCTCGAGCACGACGCGCGCTACGACAAGGCCGAGGAATACATGGAGGTCTGCTACAAGCTCTGGGAGCTGAGCTGGGACGACGATGCGCTCGTCTTCGATCGGGTCCGCGACATGCTGATCGATCCCGCACGCGTGCGCCTCGTCAATCACAAGGGGCCGCATTACGAAGTGTCGGGGCCGCACATGTGCACGCCGACCCGCCAGCGCACGCCGTTCCTGGTGCAGGCCGGACAATCGAGCCGCGGCTACGAGTTCTCTTCGAAGCACGCCGAAGCCGTGTTCGTGGTGTTTCAGAATCTGCACAAGGCACGGGAGGGCGAGCGCCTCGTCCGCGAGCTCGAGCAGCGCTACGGCCGGGCACGCGACACGGTGAAGCTCATGCAGGGTATCGGCGTGGTCGTCGCCGAGACCGAGGCCGAAGTCGCGAGCAAGCTCGAGCGCTGCAAGGGCTACGCATCCGTCGAAGGCGCGCTCGCGCTGTTCGGCGGCTGGACCGGCGTCGATCTGTCGGGCTTCCGGCCGGGCGACGAGCTCGGTGCTTTCGAGTCGAACCAGATGAGACATCTCGCGGCGTTTTTCGGCGACATCGATCCGCAGCGGCGCTGGACCTTCGCCGACATGTGCGACTACATGAAGCTGTGCTCGGTCTGTCCGCTGATCGTCGGCACCCCCGACCGGGTCGCCGACGCGCTCGAGCGCTGGGTCGACGAAGGCCGGGTCGACGGCTTCAATCTCATCCCGGTCGATCAGCCGGGCAGTCTGCGCGATTTCGTCGACCTCGTGGTGCCCGAGTTGCAGCGCCGCGGCCGCATGCGCACCGCGTATCCGTCCGGCAGGCCGACGCTGCGCGAGCTCTACGCCGGCGGCGACGGACGCCTTGCCGCGGATCACCCGGCGCGCCGGGTGAGTCTGTGAACGCGCGGCGGCACCGGCCGGTCGAAGACGGGACCTCAGCGGACTGACTTGCCATGAACGACGCGTACACGAGCAACGCGCCGAGCCGCGCCGACGTCGACGCCCTGCCGGGCGCGACGCTGCTTGAGTTCGGCAGCCCCTGGTGCGGGCACTGCCAGCGTGCCGCGCCGCTGATCGCCACCGCGCTCGCCGAGCGTCCCGGGCTCAGGCATCTGAAAGTCGAGGATGGTCCCGGACGGCCGCTCGGGCGATCGTTTCGCGTCAAGCTGTGGCCGACGCTGATCGTCCTGCGCGATGGCGCCGAGCTCGCGCGGGTGGTGCGGCCGCAGGATGCCTCGGAGCTCGCCGGGGCGCTGGGCGCGCTGGGGGCGGACGAGCGATAAACGGACCGGCCGCCGCGGCCGGTCCCCTCGAAGGACGCCATCGTGGCGCCTCCTGCGTCGGGAATTTCTATGCAAGAAGTGCGGTGCGGACGGGAAATGGGGTCAGGTTCGAATTCGCGGGCGAGCGCCCGGGTACGCGCCACCGCATAGGCTGCGAAATCGAACCTGACCCCAATTCCCTCTGTCGGCGCTTTCATGATTGCGGATGCTGCACGAGCTTCATGCCCGTGGGTTGGCGCCGTTGCGGAAGCAGAGCGGTGGCACGGCCGGTACCCCTGCTAGACTACGCCCTGCAAATACAACGAGCTTCGAGGGGAGACTCCATGGAATTCCAGCGCATCCGGTTCTCGATCGCCGACGGCATCGCACGCATCGTGCTCGACGACCCGGCGACCCACAACGCGGTCGACCTGCGGTGGACGCAGGAAATCGCCCACGCCGTGCGGTGCTGCGATTCGACGCCGGGTCTGAAGGCGATACTGATCGCCGCGACCGGCAAGATGTTCTCCGTCGGCGGCAACATCAACGACTTCATGGCGAACCGCGATCACCTGCAGCGCCACGTCCGCGAGATGACGGTGAACTTCCACACCGCGATCAGCGGCCTGCACCGGATGCCGGTGCCCGTGCTCGCCGCGGTCAACGGCATGGCGGCGGGCGGCGGCTTCTCCTTCGTGCTCATGTCGGATCTCGCGATCGCGAAGCGCTCGGCGAAGTTCAACTTCGCCTACACGCGCTCCGGCCTCACGCCGGACGGTGGCGCGACGTTCTTCCTCACGCGGCTCGTCGGTCCGCAGCGCGCCTTCGATCTGCTCGCGCTGAATCCGACGCTCACCGCGGACGAGGCTCAGCAGCTCGGCCTCGTCGCGCGCGTCGTCGACGACGAAGTGTTCGAAGCGGAGGTCGAGAAGACGCTGCAGGCGCTCGCGAATTCGCCGTCCGGCGCGGCCGGGCGCGGGAAGCTCCAGCTCCGGCAGGCGATGAGCGGGACGCTCGAGGAGCAGCTCGAGATCGAGGGTCGCGGCATCGCCGAAATGGCGGCGCGGCCGGAGACGCTCGCGATGCTCGAGAGTTTCCTCGCGAAGAAGAAGTAGTCCGCATACGACGAGGTGCGCAGATGATCGAGAGGAAGCCCACGTTCTGCCGCGTCTGCGAGCCCGCCTGCGGGCTCGTCGCGACCGTCGAGGACGGCGAGCTCGTGAAGCTCGAGCCGGACAAGTCCCATCCCGTGACGAAGGGCTATGCCTGCCACAAAGGCCTCTTCGGCATCGACATCCACCGCGATCCCGATCGACTGAACCATCCGCAGCGTCGCGCAGCGGACGGCAGCTACGAGCGCGTGAGCTGGGACGAAGCGCTCGGCGACATCGCGGCGCGCCTGAATGCCATCCGCGCTGTCCACGGCCCCGAGGCGATCGCGGGCTATCTCGGCAATCCCGGCGAATACAACTCGCAACTCCCCGAGGCCTGGCTCGCGTTCTTCAACCAGCTCGGCACGCGGCGGGTCTTCAACGTCAATCCGCAGGACTGCTCGAACAAGTTCGCGGCCGCGGTCGAGGTCTACGGCTCGCTCGCGATCCACCCGATCCCTGATCTCGCGCACACGGATTTCGTGCTGATCCTCGGCGGGAACCCGGCCGTGAGCCAGATGAGCTTCTTCGGCATCGCGGACGCCGTCGGTGAATTGAAGGCGGTCGAGGCGCGCGGCGGTCGCGTCGTGTTCGTGAACCCGCGGAAGATCGAGACCGTGAGCGCGGTCGGCGAGCTCGTGTACGTCAAGCCGGATACGGACGTCTACCTCCTTGCCGCGATGTTGAACGTCATCGCGCGCGAGCCGGGCTTCGAGGCCGCGACGGTCGCCGCGCACGGCTCGCACGTCGCGGAGCTGCGCGACTTCGTCGGGGCGTGGCCGCCCGCGCGCGTCGCCGGCGTTACCGGCATCGCGGCGCAGGACATCGTCGCGCTCGCCCGTGCGTTCGCCTGCGCGCCGCGTGCCTCCGTCCACATGTCGACGGGACTCAACATGAGCCGCCAGGGCACGCTCTGCTACTGGCTCGTGCAGATGCTCGCGTTCGTCACCGGCAATCTCGACCGGGAAGGCGGCAACGTGCTGTCCATCGGTTACTACACGCGCCGCGCGCGCTCGGGCCGACGTCCGCAGAACGCGATCGAATACGTCGCAACGCCGATCGGCCCGGTGCGCAAGCCCGAGCCGCCGATCTTCCCGTATCCGGGCCACGTGCTGCCCGCGCTCGTCACGGAGGATCCGAAGCCCGTTCGCGCGCTCGTCGTCTGCGCCGGCAATCCCGTGCTGTCGATGGGCGGCGAGGCGGCGCTGCGCGCGGCCTTGCCGCAACTCGAGTTGCTCGTGGTCATCGATCTCTACCGCAACGCGACCGGCGAGTACGCGCACTACCTCCTGCCTGCGACGGACGCGTTCGAGCGCGAGGACGTGAACGCGCTGAACGGTGGGATGCAGCACCGGCCGTTCGTGCAATATTCGGAGGCCGTCGTCGCGCCGCGCGCCGAGCGCCGCCACGAGCGCTGGATCATCAACCGGCTCGCCCAGCTCATGGGCCTCGTCTCGGAGCTCGATGGCGAGGCGCCCGTAAATCCCTTCGGCAAGTTCTCGCACATGCTCGCGAGCCGCGGGCTCACGTTCGAGGAGCTGAAGACGCGGCGCGTGATCGATTTCGGGCCGCATGTGTTCGGCATGTTCTACAGCGAGCAGATCCAGACTGCGGACGGTCGCGTCGATTGCTGTCCGCCGGCGTTCGGTGCGGCCATCTGCCGCATGCAGGCGATCTTCGACGAGCTCGCGGCCGAACCCGCGGGCGGTCTCAAGCTCATCACGAAGCGCGACGCGAAGATGATGAACTCCTGGTTCGCGAACGTGCCGCGCCTGCGCACGAAATCGAACCTGACGAATCTGCTCTACATGCACCCCGCGGACGCCGCGGCGCGTGGGCTCGTTGACGGCATGCGCGTGAAAGTCTCGAATCCGCACGGCACTATCGAAGCGCCGCTCGCGCTGACGGACGGGCTCCTGCGCGGCGTCGTCGCCATGCCGCACGGCTGGGGGCAGGGCGAGACCTCGGGCATGCGCGTCGCGCAATCCCACCCCGGCGCGAACAGCAATCGCCTGCTGCCGATCGGACGCGGCAGTATCGAGCCGCTGTCGAATCAGGCCCACATGACGGGCGTGCCCGTCGAGGTCGCGGCCGCCGGCTGAGCGCGCCTTGCCGCGGTTGGACAAAGCGCCGGGCATTGGCTATGGTCCGGCGGATACCGGGCGGTAGCTCCGCGCCGCCCCTGAAAACATCACGACTCCGGAGGTTCCCATGTCCACCACGACCACCCCGGCGTTCTGGCTCTCGCAGGACGCCCAGGCCATGCTCGACGAGGCCGACAAGTTCGCGAAGAAGGAGCTGCATCCGCTGTTCCCGCGCATGGACGACGAGGAGTGGTGGCCGGAAGACGTGTTCCGGAAAATCGGCGATGCCGGCTTCTTCGGTCTGACGGTGCCCGAGGAATACGGCGGTCAGGGCCTCGACTTCTTCACGAGCGGTCTCGTCGGCCAGGCCATGGCACGCTGGAACTATCCGCTTTCGCTGTCCTGGGTCGCGCACGAGAATCTCTGCCTCAACAACATCTACCGCAACTCGAACGAACAGCTGCGTCGCAAGTACCTGCCTGATCTCTGCTCGGGCAGGGCGATCGGCGCGCTGGGCCTCACCGAGCCCGGCGCCGGCTCGGATGCGCTCGGCTCGATGCGCACGACCGCGAAGCGCGACGGCGATTACTACTATCTCAACGGGCGCAAGATCTTCATCACGAACGGCCCGGTCGCCGACGTGCTGCTCGTCTACGCGAAGACGACGCCGGAAAAAGGCGCGCACGGCATTTCGGCCTTCATCGTCGAGAAGGGCTTTCCGGGCTTCTCGGTCGCGCAGAAGCTCGTGAAGATGGGATTCCGCGGCAGCCAGACCGGGGAGCTCGTGTTCGACAACTGCAAAGTGCCCGCGGCGAATCTCGTCGGCGAGGAGGACAACGGCGTGTCCGTCGTCATGAGCGGGCTCGATCTCGAACGCGCGGTGATTTCGCCGATCTGCGTCGGCATCGCGGAGCGTGCGCTCGAGCTCGCGATCGAATACGCGCAGATGCGCGAGCAGTTCGGCAAGCCCATTGCGAAGTTCCAGATGATCCAGTCGAAGATCGCCGACATGTACGTCTGGGTCGAGACGATGAAGACGTTCTGCTATCGCGTGCTCGCCGAGTGCAACGATCTCGAGATCGGCGGCGGCGGCCGCGGCATGATCCACGCGCTGTCCGCCGGCTCGATCATGTACACCGCCGACACGCTGAACAAAGTGCTGAACGAGGCGCTGCAGATCTTCGGCGGCTACGGCTACATGTGGGATGCGGAAATCAACCGCCTCTACCGGGCGAACAAGCTGCTCGAGATCGGCGCCGGCACGACCGAGGTCCGCAAGATGATCATCAGCGGGGAGGTCCTCGGCCGATGAGCGAGGCGCAGGAGGGCACGATCGATCCCGTGACGCAGCCGATCTCGCTCGCGGCGGATCTCTTCAAGGGTCAGACCGTGATCGTCTCGGGCGGCGGCAGCGGCATCGGCCGCGCGACGGCCTGGATCGCGGCGCGGCTCGGGGCGGCGGTCGTCGTCTGCGGGCGGACGGAGGAGAAGCTCGTGGGCGTCGTCGAGGCGATGCGCGCCGAAGGCCTCGATGCCGATTTCGAAGTCGTGGACATCCGCGAGCGCGCTTCGGCGCGTCGCGCGATCGACAACATCTGGAACCGCTTCGAGCACGTCGACCTGCTCGTCAACAGCGCGGGCGGCCAGTTCCCGAAGGCGGCGATCGACTACTCCGAGAACGGCTGGAACGCCGTCATCAATACGAACCTGAACGGCACCTGGCACATGATGCAGGCCGCTGCGCAGCACTGGCGGGACACGCGGCGCCCGGGCAGCATCGTGAACATCGTGGTCGTCGGCCGCGGGCTGTTCGGCGTCGCGCACACGCGCGCGGCGCGCGCCGGCGTGATCGCCTTGTCGGAAGCGGTGTCGGTGGAATGGGGGCCTTACAAGATCCGCGTGAACTGCATCGGTCCGGGCGCGGTGCGCACCGAGGGCTGGGCGGTCTACGACGAGAAGACGCGGAACAAGTACGCGTTGACGAATCCGCTCATGCGCGTCGCCTCGGCCTGGGAGATCGCGGAAGCGGCGCTGTTCGTCGGCGGTCCGGCGGGCGGCTTCATCAACGGCGAGCTGCTGAACGTCGACGGCGCCGGGCGCCACTGGGGCGAGATCTGGACGACGGGGAAGCCGAATTACTTCGCCGAGGCGACGCGGGCGTGGGACGCCGACGCGTTGCCGGAGTGACGACGGTCGTCGCGCTCGTAGCTCGTAGGTCCATTGATTAGCGCAGCGTAATCGGACGTTCGGTACGCGTATTCTTCGCCGAGCGTCCGATTACGCCTGCGGCTACGGACCTACGACAACGGCGACCAGGAGCCGGGGACGAGCCCCGGCTCGGCATTTCTCAACCGAACAGCCGCTTGATGAAGCCCTTGAAACCGCTGCCCTGATTCGGCGGCGGGACGGCGGACGAGGTCGTCGCGGCGGCGACGGCTTGCGGCTCGCGACGCGGCGCACGCGGCTCGCCGCGCGGTTCGGACGGCGGGCGCGGTGCCTTCTCTTTGTCGCTCTTCGGCTGCGAGGCGTCGACGCGCAGTTCGCGACCCTGGAAGTCGCTGCCGTTCAACGCGGCGATGGCCTTCTGCGCCTCTTCGTCGTTCTCCATTTCCACGAAACCGTAACCGCGCGAACGCCGTGTCCGCTTGTCGAAAATGACTTCGGCCGAAAGCACGCGTCCGAACGGTTCGAACGCTGCGCGCAACTCCGGATCCCGCACGCTGTAAGGCAGATTGCCGACGTAGATGTTCATGGTGACTCTTCGTATCCCGCTTGTTTTTGAAAGTAATGAGTCGAAGCAAGGCAGGTCGGGCAGCCGGCGGCGCAATCGTCGAACCCGCGCTGCCCGGGGCAGGTGGGACTCGCGGCATTGGACTGCCGCCGATGCGGCGACGCGCTGGCGATCCCGGTCCCGTCGGCCCCCACCGGCGAGACGCTGCGGCTTCCACTCTCCCCGGCCGCAGAGACCGAGCGCATTCAAACACACTCGCCCGAAGTGCGCAATGTAAGGTCTTGTCTATGCAGGGAATGACCGCGGCCGTCGGCCGCGGTCGTCGGGGCGGGTTCAGCCGGTGAAGGCCTGGATCCCGGTCTGCGCGCGGCCGAGGATCAGCGCGTGGACGTCGTGCGTGCCCTCGTAGGTGTTCACCGCTTCGAGGTTCAGCACGTGACGGATGACGTGGTACTCGTCGGAGATGCCGTTGCCGCCGTGCATGTCGCGCGCCATGCGCGCGATGTCGAGCGCCTTGCCGCAGTTGTTACGCTTGATGAGCGAAATGGATTCCGGCGCGCCGGTGCCGGCGTCGATCATGCGGCCGACGGCGAGCGCCGCGTTGAGTCCGAGCGCGATTTCCGTCTGCATGTTCGCGAGCTTCAACTGGATGATCTGATTCGCGGCGAGCGGGCGGCCGAACTGCTGGCGGTCGAGCGTGTACTGGCGCGCGGCGTGCCAGCAGAACTCCGCGGCGCCCATCGCGCCCCAGGCAATGCCGTAGCGCGCGCGATTGAGACAGCCGAACGGCCCGCGCAGGCCCTTCACGTTCGGCAGCAGGTTCGCGTCCGGCACGAACACGTCGTCCATCACGATCTCGCCCGTGGTCGAGGCGCGCAGCGAGAACTTGCCTTCGATCTTCGGCGTCTCGAGGCCTTCCATACCGCGCTCGAGCACGAAGCCGCGGATGACGTCGTCCTCGGTCTTCGCCCACACCACGAGCACGTCGGCGAGCGGGGAGTTCGTGATCCACATCTTCGCGCCGCTCACGCGGTAGCCGCCGTCGACTTTCTTCGCCCGCGTCTTCATGCCGCCGGGGTCCGAGCCGTGGTCGGGCTCCGTGAGGCCGAAACAGCCGATCCATTCACCGGTCGCGAGCTTCGGCAGGTATTTGTTGCGCTGTTCTTCCGTGCCGTAGGCGTAGATCGGATGCATGACGAGGCTCGACTGCACGCTCATCGCGGAGCGGAAGCCGGAATCGACGCGTTCGACCTCGCGGGCGATGAGGCCGTAGGAGACGTAGTCGAGCCCCGCGCCGCCGTACTGCTCGGGGATCGTGCAACCGAGGAAGCCGAGCGCGCCGAAGTCCCGCATGAGCGCCGGGTCGAAACTCTCGTGGCGGTGCATGTCGCGCACGACCGGCAGGAGCCGGCCTTCGCAGAAATCACGGGCGGCCTGGCTGACGAGGCGTTCGTCCTCGGTCAACCGGGCGTCGAGATGCAGCGGGTCCTGCCAGTCGAACGGGCCTTCGGCGGTGGCTTTCGGCTTGCTGGCGGCATGGGCGGTGGCGGGTTCGGTCATCGGAAAATCTCCCTGAATCGTAAGAGCGGGCACGCTCGCGGCACGGGCCGGTGGACGTGCGACGGGGCGCAGATTACTACGCGGGCAGGGTCTGCGGCCATAAACCCCGCGAGGCCCCGGGCCGGGCTCCCGACAGGCTGCATTCCAGGCGTGTCGCGGCTTTTTCGATCAAGGATTTATTGGTAACATCCGGCCCCCGACATTGGCCTGTCCTGCCCAGCCCGCGGAGCCCCACCCCGCCCGGCCCGCGGTGTTGCGCAGGCACGATGACAGGCGCTGATTCTGCCCGCTGGGCACTCGAGTAATCCTGGAGGAAGCTAATGAAGATTCTGGTGGCCGTGAAGCGAGCCATAGACTACAACGTCAAAGCCCGTCCCAAGTCCGACGGCACGGGTGTCGACCTCGCGAACGTGAAGATGTCGATGAACCCGTTCGACGAAATCGCCGTCGAGGAAGCGCTGCGACTTCAGGAAGCCGGCAAGGCCACGGAAATCGTCGCCCTCTCCATCGGCCCCGCCGCCTGCCAGGAGACGCTGCGCACGGCCATGGCGATGGGTGCGGATCGCGGCATCCTCGTGCAGACCGACGGCGAAGTGCAGCCGCTCGCGGTCGCGAAGCTCATCAAGGCGCTCGTCGACAAGGAGCAGCCGGGCATGGTGATCCTCGGCAAGCAGGCCATCGACGACGATTCCAACCAGACCGGCCAGATGCTCGCGGGGCTCCTCGGCTGGTCGATCGGCACGTTCGCCGCGCGCGTCGAAGTGGGCGAGGGGCACGTCAAGGTCGCGCGCGAAGTCGACGGCGGCATCCAGACGATCGATCTGAAGCTGCCGGCGATCGTGACCGCGGATCTGCGTCTCAACGAGCCGCGCTACGTCAAGCTCCCGAACATCATGAAGGCGAAGAAGAAGCCGCTCGACATCGTCTCGCCCGCCGATCTCGGCGTCGACATCACGCCGCGTCTGAAGCTCGTGAAAGTCTCCGAGCCGGCCGCGCGCGCCGGTGGCGTGAAGGTCGCGGACGTGGCCGAACTCGTCGCGAAACTGCGCTCTGAAGCAAAGGTGATCTGATCATGACCTCCCTCGTTATTGCCGAACACAACAATCGCCAGCTCAACGGCGCGACCCTGAACGCGGTCGCCGCGGCGGGCAGGATCACGGGCGACGTACACGTGCTCGTCGCGGGCCAGGGCTGCGCCGACGTCGCCGCGCAGGCCGCAAAGATCGCGGGCGTCGCGAAGGTGCTCCTCGCCGATGCCGCGCATTACGGCAACTCGCTCGCCGAGAATCTCGCGCCGCTCGTCGTCTCGCTCGCCGCGAACTACTCGCACCTGCTCGCCGCCGCGACGACCTCGGGCAAGAACGTCATGCCGCGCGTCGCCGCGCTGCTCGACGTGGCGCAGGTCTCCGACATCATCGCGGTGGTCTCCGACGATACGTTCGTGCGTCCGATCTACGCCGGCAACGTGCTCGCGACCGTGCAGTCGATCGATGCGAAGAAGGTCATCACGGTGCGCGTGACGGGCTTCGACCCGGTCGCCGCGGAAGGCGGCAGCGCCGCTGTCGAGAACGTCGCGGCGGCTGCAGACGCCGGCCTCTCGAGCTTCGTCGGCGAAGAGCTCACGAAGTCGAGCCGTCCGGAGCTGACGGCCGCCGACATCGTCGTCTCGGGCGGCCGCGGCGTCGGCAGCTCGGAGAACTTCGCGATCATCGAGAAGCTCGCCGACAAGCTCGGCGCCGCCGTCGGGGCCTCGCGTGCCGCGGTGGACGCGGGTTACGTGCCGAACGACTACCAGGTCGGCCAGACCGGCAAGGTGGTCGCGCCGCAGCTCTACGTTGCGATCGGCATCTCCGGCGCGATTCAGCACCTCGCGGGCATGAAGGACAGCAAGGTCATCGTCGCAATCAACAAAGACGAGGAAGCGCCGATCTTCCAGGTCGCCGACTACGGCCTCGTGGGCGACCTGTTCAAGGAAGTCCCCGCGCTCTGCGAAGCACTCGATAAGTAAGCCCGCCCTTGTTAACCTAGCGACCCTGCGCCGGGACGGTGCAGGGTCGTTGGCAGCCTGCCGGATCCCAAGGTTCCACGCGCCCGCCCGAGGCGGCGCGGGAGCGTCATTTCAGTGTCAGTCAGTTCGGAGTCGCGGAGATGGAACGGGAGTCGATGGAATTCGATGTGGTGGTCGTCGGTGGCGGACCGTCCGGTCTCGCAACGGCGATACGCCTGCGGCAGCTCGCCGCCGAGCACGATGTCGAGGTCTCGGTCTGCCTCATCGAGAAGGGCTCGGAGATCGGCGCCCACATCCTCTCGGGCGCGGTGATCCAGCCGACCGCGCTGAACGAGCTCTTCCCGGATTGGAAAGAGCGCGGCGCGCCGCTGAAGACCGCCGTGACGGAAGATCGCTTCCTGTTCCTGACCGAGCAGAAATCGTTCCGCCTGCCGACGCCGCCGCAGATGCACAACCACGGCAACTACATCGTCAGTCTCGGCAACGTCTGCCGCTGGCTCGGCCAGCAGGCCGAGGCGCTCGGCGTCGACATCTATCCCGGCTTCGCTGCGGCCGAAGTCCTGTATCACGGCGACGGCAGCGTGAAGGGTGTCGCGACCGGCGACATGGGCCGCACGAAAGAGGGCGAGGAGGGACCGAACTTCGCGCCCGGCATGGAGCTCCACGCGAAGCAGACGATCTTCGCCGAGGGCTGCCGCGGCTCGCTCACGAAGACGCTGTTCGAACGTTTCGACCTGCGCGAGGGCGTCGACCCGCAGGTCTACGGCATCGGCATCAAGGAGCTCTGGGAGATCAAACCCGAGCATCATCAGCCGGGCCTGACCCTGCACACGGCCGGCTGGCCGATGGACATGAAGACCTACGGCGGCTCCTTCCTCTATCACTTCGAGGAGAACCTCGTCTCCGTCGGCTTCGTAGTCGGGCTCAATTACGAGAATCCGTATCTCAGCCCGTTCGAGGAAATGCAGCGCTACAAGATGCATCCCGCGATCCGCGGCATGTTCGAGGGCGGCCGCAGGCTCGCCTACGGCGCACGTGCGATCAGCGCCGGCGGCTACCAGTCGATTCCGAAGCTCACGTTCCCCGGCGGGCTCCTCGTCGGTGACTGCGCGGGCTTCCTCAACGTGCCGAAGATCAAGGGCTCGCACACCGCGATGAAATCCGGCATGACGGCGGCCGAGGCCATCTTCCAGCTCCTGCAGGCCGAGGACGCGACGGGCAAGGAAGCGGTCGATTATCCGCATCGCCTGAAGACGACGTGGCTGTGGGACGAGCTCTACCGCGTGCGGAACATCAAGCCCTCATTCCACTGGGGCCTGCTGCCCGCGATGGCCTATTCCGCCGTCGACACCTATCTCTTCCGCGGCAAGGCGCCGTGGACTCTGCATCACACGCCGGATCACGAGGCCCTGAAGCCCGCGGCGCAGTGCGCGCCGATCGAGTATCCGAAGCCGGACGGCGTGCTGACGTTCGATCGTCTCTCCTCGGTGTTCCTGTCGAACACGAACCACGAAGAGGAACAGCCCTGCCATCTCACGCTCAAGGACTCGACGGTGCCCGAGCGCCTGAACCTCGCGATCTACGCGGGCCCGGAACAACGCTATTGCCCGGCCGGCGTCTACGAGTTCGTCGATCAGGGCGGCCAGCAGAAGCTCCGCATCAATGCCCAGAACTGCGTGCACTGCAAGACCTGCGACATCAAGGATCCTTCCCAGAACATCAACTGGGTGACGCCGGAAGGCGGCGGCGGTCCGAACTATCCCAATATGTGACCCGCGAAAGGCAGGTGCGTCGTGCCTAACGTGAGCTTCGTCGCGCCTGACGGCGCGACGATCACCGTCGACATCCCGAACGGCTGGTCCGTCATGGAAGGCGCCGTGAAGCACGGCGTCGCCGGCATCCTCGCGGAATGCGGCGGCGCCTGCGCCTGTGCGACCTGCCACGTCTTCGTCGATCCCGCCTGGCTCGGTCGCCTTCAGCCGCGCGAGGCGGGCGAGGACGATCTGCTCGAGTGCACGGCCGTCGAGCGGGCGCCGAATTCGCGGCTGTCCTGCCAGCTCCGCGTGAGCTCGGCGCTCGACGGCCTCGTCGTGCATCTTCCCGAACGCCAGGCCTGAGGACATCACGTGAGCGTGACCCATCGCATCGTCGTCGTCGGTGCCGGCCAGGCCGGCCTGCAGCTCTGCGAAACGCTCCGCCGCAGCGGCCACACCGGCCCGCTCGTGCTCGTCGGCGACGAGCCGCATCTGCCCTATCAGCGGCCGCCGCTGTCGAAGAAGTTCCTGACCGGCGAGCTCGATGCCGTGCGCCTCGCGCTCCGCCCCGCAGAGCAGCTCGCGAAGCTCGACGTCGCGCTGAAGCTCGGCACCGCAGTCCTCGCGATCCACCGCGATGCGCACGAAGTCGCGCTTGCCGACGGCGAGCGGCTCGGCTACGACCGACTCGTGCTCGCGACCGGCACGCGCGTGCGCCGACTGCCCGCGCCGGGTGCTGCGCTCGACGGCGTCTGTCATCTGCGCGGCCTCGACGATGCGCAGGCGATCAGGGATCGGCTCGGTGCGGCGCGGCGGCTCGTCGTCATCGGCGGGGGCTTCATCGGGCTCGAGGTCGCGGCCGTCGCGCGTGGCCTCGGCAAGGACGTCACGATCGTCGAAGCGCAGAACCGCCTCATGCCGCGCGTCGTCGCACCGCTCGTCTCCGAGCACTACGCGCGCGTCCACGCCGGCCATGGCGTGCACATCCATCTGAACACGCAGGTCGAAGGCATCGTGCGCGCGGGTGAAGCGCTCGCCGTCGCGCTCGACGACGGCGCCTCGCTGCCCGCGGATCTCGTCGTCGTCGGTATCGGTGTCGTGCCGAACGTCGAGCTCGCTCGCGAGGCGGGCCTCCACTGCGAGAACGGCATCGTGGTGGACGAGTACGCGCAGAGCTCCGATCCGGCCGTACTCGCGATCGGCGACGTCGCCTGGCATCGCAACGTCCTGCTCGGCACGAGCCATCGCCTCGAGTCCGTCCAGCATGCCGTCGATCAGGCGAAGAACGCGGCCGCGACACTGCTCGGAAAGCCGGTGCCTTACGCCCCGGTGCCGTGGTTCTGGTCCGACCAGTACGATCTGAAACTGCAGATGGCGGGCATCAATCGCGGTCACGACAGCGTCGTGCTGCGCGGTACGCCGGACAGCGGCGCGTTCTCGGTCTGCTACTACGAAGGTACGCGTCTGCTCGCCATGGATTCGATCAACCAGCCGCTCGATCACATGCTCGCGCGCAAGCTGCTCGCAGCCGGCGTCACGGTGCCGCCGACGGCGGCGGCCGATCCCGAATTCGAATTGAAGACCCTGCTGCCGGCAGGCTGAACCCGACCGGCGCCGCGCGCCGAACATTCACCGCACAACACGAGAACTGAGGACCATGCCGAAAATCATCTACGTCGACCCCGCAGGCGCGCGCCACGAATGTGAAGTGAAGAACGGCCTGTCCGTGATGGAAGGCGCCGTGCAGAACGGTGTGCCGGGGATCATCGCGATCTGCGGCGGCGGCTGCGCCTGCAGCACCTGCCACGCCTATGTAGACGAGGCCTGGGTGGAACGCGTCGGCGGCCCGAACACGATGGAGGATGCGACGCTCGGTCTCGCGAACGATCGTCGCGCGACGAGCCGCCTCACCTGCCAGATCGAAGTCACGCCCGAGCTCGACGGCCTCGTCGTGCACGTCGCGCAGAACGATTAGCGACGATCGTCGCAGGTCCGTATATGGATTAGCCGAAGGCGTAATCGGACGCTCGTCGCGGGCTGCATCCACACCGACTCGAACGTCCGATTACGCTGCGCTAATCGAACCTACGAAAATCCACTCACCCCGCGAACCGCGGCTCCGCTACGCCGCGGATCCCGAGGCCGCGGATCCGGAACAGACTTCCCGCGCCGAACTGCGGCTTCATCTGCTTCGCGAAATGCTCGTGCGCGGCGGGATGGCGCACGCGGGCCATGGACGTCACGTAGAGCTCGTCGAGGTTCTCGCCGCCGAAAATGACGCTCGTGATGTTCTTCACGGGCATACCGATGCGCCGCTCGACGCTGCCGTCGGGTGCATAGCGGATCAGATCGCCGCCGATGACGAGCGCATTCCACACGCCGCCCTCGGCATCGACCGTCGAGCCGTCGAAGAAGCCCTGATCGTCCTTCGTGCTCGCGAAGTCGCGACGGTTCGAGACCGTGCCGCGCCCGAGGTCGTAGTCGTAGGCCCACATCACTTGCTGGAACGTGTCCGCGAAATAGAACGTCCGGTCGTCGGGGCTCCAGCACGGGCCGTTCGAGCAGATGATGCCGCCGTCGAGCTTCGTCACCGTGAGATCGGGATCGAGGCGCCACAGGCCGCAAATGCCGAGTTCTTCCTTGTCGTCCATGCCTCCCGCGAGGAAGCGTCCGCGCCGATCGCACTTGCCGTCGTTGAGCCGCGTCCGCGGCTGCTCCGCATCGATGTGCGTGATGAGATCGAGCTTGCCGGAATCGAAATCGAAGAAGTAGAAGCCGTCGTCGAGCGCGAGCACCGCGCCGCCGTCCTTGCGCAGGGCCATCGCGCCGACGTCGTGATCGAGCGACCAGTGCCGCGTCCTGCCGGTGCGCGGATCGAGACACCAGATCGAGGGTTTGCCGACGCGCCGTCCGGTGCCGTCGACCCAGTAGAGCACGCCTGCCTCCGGATCCCAGACCGGCCCTTCACCGAGCTCGTTCGACGCCGCGACCACACATTCGATCGAATAATTCATGGCATGCTCCCGCGGGCGGGGTTCGCGCCGCTGCTGAAAGGATTGAACATCGCCGCGCACCGCATTGCAGCATCACGGCTCGCTGCAGCGACGGCAAAACCCCCTTGAACGGCTGTACAAACGAGGGCCGGTCCGGCACGCGATCGCACATGACGGCCGCGTGCAATTAATCATATGATTACCGCCGCGGCGCAGCCAAGCAGCATTGATCGCGAACGGGCGATCGAGCGCGGGATCGCCGCTGGTCACGACGTCGCATCGACGCGGACCCGGCCCGGCAAGAGGCGAAGAGGGGGAGGCATGTACCCAGCGAAGATCGACGATTATTCGAGACCCGCGACGATAGCCGAGGCGGTCGCCGCGCTCGCGAGTTTCGGGGTGGGCGAGGCGATGTGCATCGCCGGCGGCATGAGCCTCATGCAGGCGATCAAATCGCGGCTCGTGAGACCGGCGTGTCTCGTCGATCTGCAGGACGTCGCGGAGCTGCGCGGCATCCGCGGCAGCGGCGGTGCGTTGTCGATCGGCGCGATGACGCGCTACGTCGAGATCGCCGGCCACGCGCCGTTCGCGAGCGGTCCGTTCGCGGCGCTGCGCGACGCTGCATCGCACGTCGGCGATCGCCAGGTGCGCAATCGGGGCACGATCGGCGGGAGCCTGTGCTGGAACTACATGGCGGCCTGTCTGCCGGCCGCGGTGCTCGCGCTCGGTGCGACGCTCCGGCTCGTCGGACCCGGCGGCGAGCGCACGATCGCGATCGACGATTTTCTGATCGGCCCGCTCGAGACCGCGCGCGGCGAGCAGGAAGTGCTCGTCTCGATCGACTGGAAGTCCGCACCCGCACGCAGCGGCAGCGCCTACAAGAAATGGGGACTCGTGAAGGACGCGCTGCCCGTCGTCGGCGTCGCGGCGCTCGTCACGCTGGAGGCGAACGGCGCCTGCAGCGCGGCGCGTCTCGCGCTCGCCGGGCTCACGGCCGGCGCGCAGCGCGTCCCGGCCGGCGAAGCCGCGCTCCTCGGCTCGAAGGGTGACGCGGCGAGCCTCGATCGCGCGCTCGAAGCCGTCTGTGCGAACGTCGATCTCCACAGCGACCACTGGGCCGATGCCGCGTATCGCGGACAACTCGTGCGCCAGCTCGGTCGCGACGTCCTGACCAGCGCCTTCGCGCGCGCGAAGAACTGAACGAGGATCGCATGAAGACCATCAACGTCACGATCAACGGCACGCGCTACGAGGAGACCGTGCCGGTGCGCATGCTTCTCGTGGATTTCATCCGGGAACGCCTCGCGCTGACCGGCACGCACGTCGGCTGCACGTACGAGGGCGTGTGCGGAGCCTGCACCATCCATCTCGACGGCGAGGCCGTGAAGAGCTGCATGCTGCTCGCGGTGCAGGCGGACGGACACGAGATCACGACCGTCGAAGGACTCGCGAAAGGCGGCGAGCTCTCAGCCCTGCAGCGCGCGTTCAGACAGCATCACGGCCTGCAATGCGGTTTCTGCACGCCCGGGATCCTCATGAACATGACGGAGTTCCTCGTGCACAATCCCACGCCCACGGACGACGAGATACGTCAGGGCCTCATCGGCAATCTCTGCCGCTGCACGGGCTACGTGCATATCGTGACGTCCGTACGTGCCGCGGCCGACGAGCTCGCGCGCACCGGCGGCGCCTGAGGAGTATCCGCGCATGGCAACGAACACGAAGGACGACACGAAGGCCTGGATGGGGGCGCGCCTCGAGCGCAAGGAGGATCTGCGCCTCATCACCGGTCAGGGCAGGTATCTCGGCGACGTCGTGCTGCCCGGCATGCTGTACGCCGTCTTCGTGCGCAGCGAGTACGCGCACGCGAAGATCGTCTCCATCGACGCGAGCGAGGCGCTCGCGCTGCCGGGCGTCGTCGCCGTCTACAAGGGCGAGGATCTGATGGGCAAGGTCAAGAGCATGCGCCAGCCGGTGCTGCTGCCGAATCTCCCCGCGAAGTTCCCGGAATACTGGGCGCTCGCGGTCGGCACGGCGAAGTTCCACGGCGAGCCCGTCGCCGTCGTCGTCGCGCGCGACAAATACGTCGCGGTCGACGCCGCGGAGCTCGTCGCCGTGGAGTACGAGGAACTGCCGGTGGTCATCGATCCGGAAGCGGCACTTGCGGACGGTTCGACGCTCGTCCATCCCGACTCGGGCACGAACGAAATCTTCGGCATGACGTTCACGGGCGGCGCGACGGAAGAGGAGCAGAAGAAGAACGAGGCCGAGGTCGAGGCCATCTTCGCGGGCGCGGACGTCGTCGTGAAGCACCGCTTCCGCGTGCACCGCACGGGCGTGACGCCGATGGAGCCGCGCGGCTGTCTGTGCGACTGGTCGGATGCGGACGGTCTCACGGCCTGGATCACGACGCAGCGCCCGCATATCGATCGCCTGGGACTCGCGGACATCCTCGAGATCCCGGCGCAGCAGGTCAGGGTCATCGCACCGCGCGATCAGGGCGGCGGTTTCGGCGTGAAGGCGCCGTTCTTCCGCGAGAACGTCGTCGTCGCGTTCGCCGCGCGCGAGCTCGGCCGTCCGGTGCGCTGGGTGGAATCGCGTTACGAGAGCCTGATGAACGTCGGCCAGGAGCGCGATCAGATCAACGTCTGCGAAGTCGCGGCGAGCAAGGACGGCAAGCTGCTGGCGCTGCGCAATCGCGGCATCGCCGACAACGGCACGGGGCAGACGGGGGTCTACTGGGGCTTCGTCATGCCCTTCCTCGGCGCGGTCGAGATGCCGAACGGTTACACCTGGGGCAAGGGCGACATCAAGCTCCGCGTCGCGACGACGAACAAGGCCTGCCTGACGCCGTCGCGTGCGTTCGGCCACTTCCCGACACGCTTCGCCGTCGAGCGCTCGATCGACATGGTCGCGCACCGGCTCGGCATGGAGCCTTCCGATCTCCGCCGCAAGAACATCGTGCCGCAACTGCCCTATACCTCCGTCACGGGCGAGTACTACGACAGCGGCAATTTCCTGAAGGTGTGGGACAACCTGATGACGCACATCGATCTGCCCGCGTTCCGGCGCGAGCAGGCCGCGGCGCGCGCACAGGGCCGTTACCTCGGCATCGGCTTCGCCTGCGGCGTCGAGCTCTCGGGGGTCGCCTCCGAGCTCCTCGTGCCCATGGAGAACCAGCCGGGTTATGGCGCGGCGAGCGTGCGGCTCGATCCGCGCGGCAAGGTCCATGTCTACGGCGGCGACGCCCCGGGCGGCCAGGGCCACGAGACGACGGTCGCGCAGGTCGTCGCCGCAACGTTCGGCATCGCGCCCACGGATACCGTCGTGACGACCGGCGACACCGGCACGACGCCGTTCGGTGCCGGTACGATCGGCGCCCGCGCGGGCTCGTATTTCGTGAGCGCCGTGCACAAGGCCTGTCAGGAGCTGAAGAAGAAGATCACGCGCATCCTCGCCCACGATCTCGCGCTCGAAGCGGAAGAAGAGGATTTCGAATTCGCGAACGGGCAGGTCACGCTCATTCGCGATCGCTCGCAGACGAAGACGTTCCGCGAAATCGTCGAGCGCATCATCATGGCGCCCGTGAACCTGCCCGAAGGCGAGGTCGGCGGTCTCGATGCGACGGCGTTCTTCGAGGCGCTGAAGCCCATGATCTGCTTCAACGCGGATTTCTGCGTCGTCGAAGTGAATGCGGACAGCGGCGAGTTCAAGATCCTGCGCTGGGTGAGCTCGGAAGACGTCGGCAACGTCATCAACCCGATGATCGTCGACGGCCAGATGCACGGCGCGATCGTGCAGGGGCTCTCGAACGCGATGTTCGAGCAGTTCATCTACGACGAGCGCGGCCAGCAGCTCACCGCGGACTTCGAGCGCTACAAGCTCGCGACCGCGGCGGACGTGCCGGACCTGCAGATCACCTATGCCTCGACGCCGTGTCCGCACACGCCGCTCGGCACGCGCGGCATCGGCGAAGGACGGCCGAGCTCGGTGTCGGGCGCGCTGTCGAACGCGGTGTGCGACGCGCTCGCGCCGTTCGGCATCGAGATCACCGAGCTGCCGCTGCGTCCCGACGCGGTGTGGCGGCAGATCCAGGCCGCGAAAGCGGCACGATGAACGAGGGCCGGCGCTGCGCCGGCTCCCAGACGAGAGAAAGCGAACAGGCGTGGAGCTCAAAGAAGACCTACTCATCGCGGCACCGCGCGCGCAGGTGTACGCGGCGCTGAACGATCCCGGGATCCTGAAGCAGGCCATCCCCGGCTGCGAGGATCTCGCGGCGCAATCCCCGACGGAGCTGACCGCGACGGTCGCGACGAAAATCGGGCCCTTGTCGGCCCGCTTCAAGGGAAGCGTGACGCTCGCGGACCTCAATCCGCCGGAGAGTTACACGCTCGCCGGCGAAGGCAAGGGCGGCCCGGCGGGTTTCGTGAAGGTGAAAGCCTTCGTGAAGCTGACCGAAGAGGGGGCGACGAAGACGCGCCTCGCCTACGTGGTGAAGGCGGAAATCGGCGGCAAGCTCGCGCAACTCGGCGGTCCGCTCGTCGAGCGGACCTCGAAGAAGCTCGCGGGCGAATTCTTCGAGCGGTTCCAGGGACTGCTCGGGGAAGCGCCGGCGGTGGAGGAGGCTGCGACCCCGGTGCCGAAGCCGGCAGCGCAGTCCGGTGTGCCCGCCGTGTGGTGGATCGCCGCGACGGGGATTGCGATCGCGCTCGCGTATTACGCCTTGCGAGGTCCTTCGTAGGTCCGTCGATTACGCTGCGCTCGTCACGCAGCCGAAGAACACCCGTGACCGCCCCGGTCAGCCCGTGCTCAAGCCCAGCAGCGACTCCAGCTCTTCGATGTAATTGCCCCAGCGCACTTCGCTGTCGGCGGAGAAGGCCACGAATTCGAGGCCGACGAGATAGCCGTCGCCGGCCGGATCGGCGTAGCGGACGGCGCCCTGGCTGAGAATGGGTACCGGCCGGGCCGGCAGGCGTACGCAAAGCGGGATGGGTCCCGCGTTCGCGAGACGCTGGAACGCGTGGAAACGCAGCGCAGGACACTCGACCTGCATCCCGCCGAGTGAAATGTTCGTCGTGAAGACCTCGAGTCCATCGATGTCCACGGTCAGTTGCCGTGCCACCCTGGGGTGACGTCGCTTCTCGCTGCTCATGGCCTCCCGCTCCGTTCAACACTCCGTGTGCCGTTTCGATAGAATACCCGAGAATCCCGCACCGCGCGGTCCCCTGTCGGGACGAGACGCGGCGGCCGCAGAGGGCGGTCGCCGGGCCCGCGGTGCGCGACCGTCATTCGAAGGTTTCGCACGATGGAGCTCTACGACTTTCATCTCTCGGTCTCTTCCTATCGCGTGCGCATCGGGCTCGCGCTCAAGGATCTGCCGTATACGCGGCAGGCGCTCTCGCTGAGTCGCGACGGCGGCGAGCAGCATTCCGCCGAATTCCGGGCCCTGAATCCGCAGGGGATGGTACCGACACTGCTCGACGACGATTTCGTGCTGACAGAATCGCTCGCCATCCTCGAATACCTCGACGAGATCCGGCCCGAGCCGCCGCTGTTGCCGCGCGACGCGCGAAGCCGCGCGCGCGTCCGGCAGCTCGCGCAGATCATGGTGAGCGACATCGCGCCGCTGACGAATCTGCGGGTCATCACCTATCTGCGCACGTCGCTCAAGACGAGCGAAATCGATCGTGCGAAGTGGTTTCGTCACTGGCTGCTCGAAGGCCTCGACGCCCTCGAGCTCTGGCTGACGGCCGATGGCGCGAGCGACGGCTACTGCCTGGGCGGGCAGCCGACGCTCGCGGACGTCTGCCTCGTGCCGCTGCTCTACGGCGCGCGGCGCTTCGGGCTGCCGCTCGACGATTTTCCGCAGCTCTGCCGCATCGAGGAGCACTGTCTCGCCCACCCGGCGTTCCGGCAAGCCGCGCCCCGCGCCTGAGCCGGGCCTCGTGCCGGCGTCGGACAGCGCGCGTACGCCGGCGTCCCGGACGCCGGAACCGCGCCCGCCACGCGAAGTCGAAAACGGACACCTGCGCTGAACGAGGAGCTGATGATGGCGAAAGCGGGATATTCGAAGGCCGTGCAGGCTGGCGTTCTCGCCGCGCTGCTCGCCGGTTGTGCGGCGACGCCGACGCCTTATCAGCAGCAGAATCAAGAAGGCCAGGGCTATCGCGAGCAGCGCATCGAGGCGAACCGCTTCCGCGTGAGCTTCAGCGGCAATACGTTCACGTCGCGCGAGACGGTCGAGAACTATCTCATCTATCGTGCGGCGGAGCTCACGATCACGAATGGCTACGACTGGTTCGTGCTCGCCGGCAAGGAGACCGAGGCCCACACCCGCTACGACCAGATGGTGACGAACATGGGTTTCGGGCCGTATTTCGCCTGGGACTACTGGCCGCGCAACAGCGTCGCGGTCAGCACGGCGATCCCCGTGACCGACTATCAGGCTTACGGCTACGTGACGATGTTCAAGGGCACGAAGCCCGCGAACGACCCGGCCGCGTTCGATGCCCGCGCCGTGGAACAGAGTCTCGCACCGACCGTCCAGCGCACGCCGCCGCCGCACTGACCGCGTTTCGATTGCCGGTGGCGGCGCTACAATACGGCCCAGCCTTTCCATCGGAGCCAGGACCGTGACGACCATTCGCGAAGCAGACGTGATCACCAGCGTGGCGGACGCGCTGCAGTACATCTCCTACTACCACCCGACCGATTTCATCCAGAGCCTCGCCGCCGCTTACGAGCGCGAGGAATCGCCCGCCGCAAAAGACGCCATCGCGCAGATCCTGATCAATTCGCGGATGTGCGCCGAAGGTCATCGCCCGATCTGTCAGGACACCGGCATCGTGAACGTGTTCGTGAAGGTCGGCATGGGCGTGCGCTGGGACGCGAAGCTCTCCCTCGAGGAGATGATCAACGAAGGTGTGCGTCGCGCCTACAATCATCCGGACAACCGCCTGCGGGCGTCGGTCCTCGCCGATCCGGCGGGCAAGCGTGTCAACACGAAGGACAACACGCCGGCCGTGATCCACGCCAGCATCGTGCCGGGCGACGAAGTGGAAATCACCGTCGCGGCGAAGGGCGGCGGCTCCGAGAACAAGACGAAGTTCGTGATGCTCAATCCCTCCGACAGCATCGTCGACTGGGTGCTGAACACCGTGCCGCACATGGGCGCGGGCTGGTGCCCGCCCGGCATGCTCGGCATCGGCATCGGCGGCACGGCCGAGAAGGCGATGCTGATGGCGAAGGAATCGCTGATGGATCCGATCGACATCCAGGAGCTCATTGCGCGCGGCGCGAAGAATGCGGCCGAAGAGCTGCGCCTCGAGCTCTACGAGAAGGTGAACGCGCTCGGCATCGGTGCGCAGGGCCTCGGCGGTCTCACCACCGTGCTCGACGTGAAGGTGAAGGACTATCCGACGCACGCGGCCTCGAAGCCGGTCGCGATGATCCCGAACTGCGCCGCGACGCGCCACGTGCATTTCACGCTCGACGGCTCGGGCCCGGCCGAGCTGCCCGTGCCGCGGCTCTCGGACTGGCCGGAGATCACCTGGTCGGCCGGCGCGAGTGCGCGCCGCGTGAATCTCGACACCGTGACCGCGGCCGACATCGCGACCTGGAAACCGGGCGAGACGCTGCTGCTGTCGGGCGCGATGCTGACGGGACGCGATGCCGCCCACAAGCGCATCGAGGAGCTCTTCGCGAGCGGCAAAGGCCTGCCGCCGGGTGTCGATTTCAAGGGCCGCTTCATCTACTACGTCGGCCCCGTCGACGCCGTGCGCGACGAAGCCGTGGGCCCCGCGGGCCCGACGACTGCGACGCGCATGGACAAGTTCACGGAAATGATGCTCGCGAAGACCGGCCTCATCGGCATGGTCGGCAAGGCGGAGCGCGGGCCCGTCGCGATCGAGTCCATCAGGAAGCATCGCGCGGTGTATCTGATGGCGGTCGGCGGTGCCGCATATCTCGTGTCGAAGGCCATACGCAAGGCGCGCGTCATCGCCTTCGAGGATCTCGGCATGGAAGCGATCCAGGAATTCGTCGTCGAAGACATGCCCGTCACCGTCGCCGTCGACGTCGACGGCACTTCGGTGCACGAGACCGGCCCCGCGGAGTGGCAGGCGAAGATCGGCAGGATCCCGGTCGCGGTGAAGGGCTGAGGAAGCTTTCGTACGTCCGATTAGCGCAGCGTAATCGGACGTTCTTTCCGTTCGATTACGCCTGCGTCGACCGAGCGTCCGATTACGCCTGCGTCCACAAGCGTCCGATTACGCCTGCGGCTATATACGGACCTATGAAGAAGCCGCGTCAGACCCCTCGTCACCGCAACGTCTGCAGCCCGCACTCCCGGCTTTCCGGGCCCTTCGTCGGGTCGACGTAATCGGGGTTGTCCGGGAGCTGGTGCTCGTAGAGATAGTCCTCGAGATCCACTTCGGTCCAATACAGCAGCGGCGCGATGCGCAGCGTGCCTTTCGCGGCACGCGAGGCGACGTCGAGCGAGGCGCGGTATTCCGTCTGACCCCGGCGGATGCCGGTGAACCAGGCGTCGGGCGCGAGCTCGGCGAGCGCGCGTTCGAAAGGCTCGAGCTTCACTTCGCGCGTGAACGCTTCGTGCTCCGGGGTGTCGAGCGGCGGAATGCCGCCGTGGATCGCGTCGCGGCGCGCGACGCTCACGCGCGGCGTGTAGACGTGGAGGTTCAACTGCAGTTGCTTCGTCAGCGTCTCCGCGAACGCATAGGTCGCGGGCGTGTTGTAGCCGCTGTCCACCCACAGCACCGGGATGTCCGGCTTCAGGCGGGTAACGAGATGCAGGAACACCGCCGACATCGGGCGGAAGTTCGTGGTCACGAGCGGCGCGCGCGTCAGTTCCAGCGTGCCGGAGATGATCTCCTCCGGCGTCTTGCCGCGGAACAGGGCGTTCAGGCCTGCATAATCCATGAAGGGCGCGACGGCGGGCCTCGTCGGGGCCGCAACGGCGAGGGCGTTGGGATGGCTCATGGTGTCGTTGTCCGGTCGTTGCTTTCGGGTGCGCGCATTATGGCGAAGCACACCCGCCGGCAATTAGTCGAATGCGACATATGGATATAGCCGCGGTCCGGCGCGGCTCGCCGGGAAATCCCGGCAAGTAATGTGGTTTCGTGCGAGCGGATCAGGTCGCGCGCAGCGGCAGCAGGAAAGTCTGATCGCCATGGCGGCCGCGTACTGCGCTGACGCGGAACACGCGGGCGAGCACCTCGTCGCTCAGCGCGAGGTCGGGCGGGCCTTCCGCCGCGACGGCGCCGTCCGCGAGCACGATCAGGCGATCGCAGTAGCGCGCGGCGAGCTCGAGCTCGTGCAGGACGACCAGCACGCCGATGCCGCCCGCCGCGACCTGGCGCAACGTCTCCATGATGTCGAGCTGGTAGTAGGGATCGAGCGAGGCCGTCGGCTCGTCGGCGCAGAGCGCGGCATGGCCTCCGGCGAGGAGGCGCGCGATGTGGACGCGCATCCGTTCTCCACCCGAGAGCTCCGTCGCCGGCCGCGTCGCGAGCGCGCCGACGTGCACCGCCGCCATCGCGCGTTCGACGGCTTCGCGATCCGCAGCCGCATCGCGTTCGCCGGCGCGATGGCGCGGATAGCGGCCGAGCGCGACGAGCTCCGCGACGCGCAGCGGCCAGTGGATGATCGGATGCTGGGGCAGGTAACCGACGAGGCGCGCGCGTTCCTCCGGCGCATGCCGGCCGAGCTCGCGATCGACGAGCTTCACGCTGCCCTGCGCATGCGGCAGCAGACCGAGCAGCGCTTTGACGAGCGTCGATTTCCCCGAGCCGTTCGGACCGACGAGGCCGAGCACCTCACCCGCGTCGAGCGTGAGCGAGACATCGCGTACGACGGGCTTAGCGTCGCGCAGCACCGTGAGCCCGCCGGCTTCGATCAGCGCCATGCCCAGGCCTCGCGCGTGCGCACGACGAGATAGAGGAAGAACGGCGCGCCGACGAGCGCGGTGACGACGCCGAGCTTGAGCTCGGCGTTGACGACGACGAGGCGCGTGCAGACGTCGGCGGCGAGCGTCAGCGCCGCACCGCCGAGCGCGCTCGCCGGTGCGAGCCGGCTCGGCGTATGGCCCGTGAACGGCCGCAGGAGGTGCGGCACGACGAGCCCGACGAATCCGATCACGCCCGCGACCGCCACCCCACTGCCGACCGCGAGCGCCGTGCCGGCGACGACGAGGAGCCGCAGCCGCGGCAGATCGAGTCCGAGGCTCTGCGCCGCTTCCTCGCCGAGCGCGAGGACGTCGAGATCGCGCGCCGCCCACGCCAGCATCGCACTGCCGCCGAGCATGAACGGCAGCACGAGCCAGACGTGCGCCATGCTGCGATCGGCGAGCGAGCCCATCAACCAGAAGAAGATTTCGTAAGCGGCATACGGGTTCGGCGCGAGGTTCAGCGCGAGCGCGGTGAGCGCGCCGCCGAAGCTGTTGATGGCGACGCCGGCGAGGATCAGCCCGAGCGTGCCCGTGTGACGCCGCATGAGCGCGCTCAGGACGACCGCCGCGAGCAGCGCGCCGACGATGCCGCCGCAGGGCAGGGCGAGCGGGAAGACCGCGGCAGCGCCGCTGTAGAACGCGAGCACTGCGCCGAGCGCGGCGAGCGTCGAGACGCCGATGACGCCGGGCTCTGCGAGCGGGTTGCGGAGCATGCCCTGCAGCACTGCACCGGCGAGGCCCAAGGTCGCGCCGATGCCGAGCGCGAGCAGGGCGCGCGGCAGCCTGAGCTCGCGCACGATGAGACCGTAGTCCTCGCCGCTGCCGGGCACGAGGCCGGCGAGTGCCGCGCGCCACGGGATCGGCGCCGGGCCGACGCAGAGCGAGACGAGGAACAGCACGAACGTCGCGACGCCGAGCAGTCCCATGAACACTCGGATGCGCGTTGCCATGGCTTCAGCGCGCCGCCGCGAGGCGTTCGACAGCCTCGGCGAGACGGGAGCTGCCGCAGGTCCAGAGCCGCTCGGGGATCGCGACGTAGCGGAAGCCGGGGCGGCCCGGGGCACGGCGTCCGGCGAGCGCGGGATGATCGAGCAGGGTGTTCGCGAGCGCCGGATGCTCGGCATAGGCGTTCGAGACGACGAGCACGTCGGGCGCGAGTGTGATCAAGTGCTCGAGCGGCAGGAAGCCGCCCTCGGGATGGCCGGCGACGGCGTAGGCGTCCACCAGGCCCGCGCCGCGCAGCATGTCGTCGGCGAACGTCGACGGGCCCGGTACGTAGCCGTTCGCCTGGTAGACGATCGCACGGCGCGGCGTCGCTGCCGGCGCGAGCCGCGCGAGCCGTGCATCGAATTCGGCGATGAGCGCTGCGGCGCGCGCCTCGGCGCCGAGGCGCTGCGCGAGCGTGCGCAGCGTACGGCGCCAGCCGGCGAAGTCGGTCGGCGTCTCCAGCGTCATCACCTCGAGGCCGAGCCGGGCGAGGAGCGCGGGCGCCGCGCTCGCGCTGTCCGTCGTCGTGAGCACGAGATCGGGATGCAGCGGGAGGATCTCTTCGGCGAGGCCGTGATTCGCCGGAATGCGCGAGGCCTCGGCCGCGAAATTCGAGAGGTTCGGATCGCGCGCGAGCTTCGTCAGCGAGACGAGGCGCGCCGGCTCGACGAGCTCGAGCAGCAACGAGTCCGCGCAGAGATTCAGCGAGGCGATGCGCTGGGGCGCGGCATTCGCGACGCCGGCCGCCAGCGCGAGGAGCAGGCCTGCGAGGGCTCGGCGGCGCGAACGGGCGCCGCGCATGTTCACGCCGACTGCTGGCGCCGCTGGCGGGAAGCCGCCGCCAGGCGTTCGAGCACGGGCACGGTCGCGTCCCAGCCGAGACACGCGTCGGTGATGCTCTGGCCATAGACGAGCGGCGTGCCGGAGTGATGGTTCTGTTTGCCGGCCTTGAGATGACTCTCGATCATCACGCCGAAGATCGCCTGCGATCCCGCGGCGACCTGTCGCGCGATGTCCTCCGCGACCTGCGTCTGCCGCTCGTGATCCTTGCGGCTGTTGCCGTGGCTGCAGTCGATCATCACGCGCGGCGGCAGGCCCGCCTTGCGCAGCGCTTCGGTCGTCACTTTCAACGCGGCATCGTCGTAGTTCGGACCGGTGTTCGCGCCGCGCAGGATCACGTGGCAGGTGTCGTTGCCGGTCGTGTTGACGATCGCGGAGATGCCCTGCTTCGTCACGGACAGGAAGTGATGCGGATGACGCGCCGCGCCGATCGCGTCGATCGCGATCTGCACGCTGCCGTCCGTGCCGTTCTTGAAGCCGACCGGCATCGAGAGACCCGAGGCGAGCTCGCGATGGATCTGACTCTCGGTCGTGCGTGCCCCGATCGCTCCCCAACTGATGAGATCGGCGATGAACTGCGGCGTGATCACGTCCAGGAATTCCGTGCCCGAGGGCAGGCCGCGGTGCGCCAGCTCGAGCAGGAGGCCGCGCGCCATGCGCAGGCCGTTGTTGATGTCGAAGCTGCCGTCGAGATGCGGATCGTTGATGAGGCCCTTCCAGCCGATCGTCGTGCGCGGCTTCTCGAAGTACACCCGCATGATGATCAGCAGATCCTCCTGCAGGCGTTCCATCACGGACTGCAGACGATCGGCGTATTCGAGCGCGGCCTTCGTGTCGTGGATCGAGCAGGGGCCCACGACCACGAGCAGCCGCGGATCCTCGCCTTTGATGATGCGCTCCGCGTGGCGGCGCGCGTTCGCGACGGTATGCGACGCGTGCTCGGTCAGCGGCAGCTCCTCCATGAGGATGGCTGGCGGCAGCAGGGGCCGATAGCCGCTGACTCGCGCGTCGTCTGTCACCTGAAACATGTCCGAATAGCTCCTGATCGACGGCGCACCGGGCGCCAAGGGCCGCCTAGTATAACGGCTTGGCCCGAGGCTTGTACGGCGATGCGGCGGCGGCGCCTCAGGCGCCGAGCGCGGTGCCGAGCTGGTAGCAGGCGAAGGCGCCGAGATAGCCGAGCGCCGTCATATAGCTCCACGCGATGGCGGGCCAGCGCCAGCCGTTCGTCTCGCGCCGCATGACTGCGATCGTCGAGACGCATTGCAGACAGAGCGCGTAGAACATCATGAGGCCGAGGGCCATGGGCAGCGAGAACATCGGCGTGCCGTCGGGGCGGCGCGCCTCCTTCATGCGCGAAATGAGCGTCGCGTCGGGGCCGGCGTTCTGGTTGTTCTCGACGGCGTAGAGCGTGCCGAGCACCGCGATCACGACTTCGCGCGCCGGGAACGAGGCGAGCACCGCCGCCGTGACCTTCCAGTCCCAGCCGAGCGGGGCGAACAGCGGCGAGACGCTCCGGCTGACGCGCGCGAGATAGCTCTGCTCGAGCTGCACCGTCGCGGCGTGCGCGGTCGGGCGCGCGGCGTCGCGCGAGATGTCAGCGCGCGGGAACGTGGCGAGCGCCCAGACCAGGATCGCGACGCCGAAGATCATCGTGCCGGCGCGCTTGAGGAAGATCTTCACGCGCGAGACGAGCTTGATGACGAGCGAGCGCGCGTTCGGCAGGCGGTAGGGCGGCATCTCCAGCAGGAAGCGCGTGGGCGGTCCCCTGAGAAATGTCTTGTTGATGAGGAAAGCCGTGCCGACCGCGCCGACGATGCCGAGCAGGTAGAACGCGAGCAGCACGAGCCCCTGCAGGTTCACGAGGCCGCCGAGGTAGCGATGGTCCGGCACGAAGGCCGAGATCAGCAGCGTGTAGATGGGCAGGCGCGCCGAGCAGGTCATGAACGGGGCGGCGAGGATCGTGACGAGACGATCCCGGTAATTCCCGATCACGCGTGTGCCCATGATGCCGGGCACCGCGCAGGCGAAGCTCGAGAGCATCGGGATGAAGGACTGCCCCGACAGGCCGCACCAGCGCATGAGGCGATCGACGAGGAATGCCGCGCGCGACATGTAGCCCGAATCCTCGAGCAGGATGATGAACGCGAAGAGGATCAGGATCTGCGGCAGGAACACGACGACGCTGCCGACACCGGCAATCACACCGTCGACGAGGAAGCTCGACAGCACGCCGGCCTCGAGCCGCGCCAGCACGCCGGCGCTCAAGCCGCGCGTGCCTCTGTCGATGGCGGTCATGATCGGTGCCGCGCCCGCGAACACCGACTGGAACACGGCCGCCATCGCGAAGAGGAACAGCAGTGCACCGTAGACCGGATGATTCAGCCAGCGATCCGCGAACTGGCCCCAGTTGCGCGGCGCCGGCCCGCGCTGCTCGACGCGGCCGACGATCTGGTTGATCCAGCCGTAGCGATCGCGCGCCTCGAGGGTCGCGAGGTCGCGCCCTTGCGCGAGCCCGGCGCGGATCGTCGCGAGCCGTTCCTCGAGGACCGGCCAGGTCGCGGCGAGCAGACGCTTCTCCGCGAAGCCGCCGCGATCGATGAGGATGCGTTCCGCTTCCGGACGCCGCAGCGGATGGCCGGCCGCGGTCATCTCGGCCGCGAACGCGCGGGCAGCTTCGTGGATCGCCGCGTTCAGGCGCAGGCGCGCGGGTTCGCCGCGTTCGATCGCATCGAGCAGCGCGGCCTTGAGTTCGCCGAGACCGAGGCTCTTCGCCGCGACGATCGGCACGACCGGCACGCCGAGCGCGGCCGCGAGTCCCGGCACGTCGATGCTGATGCCCTGGGTCGTCGCGAGATCGGTCATGTTCAATGCGACGACGACCGGCAGCTCCATCTCGAGCACCTGGCTCGCGAGGAAGAGATTCCGCCGCAGGTTCGTCGCGTCGACGATCAGCAGCACCGCGTCCGGCACGCCGATTTCGGCGACGCGTCCCTGCAGGACGTCGACCGCGACGATTTCGTCCGGGCTCTGCGCGCTGATGGAATACGTGCCGGGGAGATCGACGACGGAGACGTCGCGTTCGCCGAGGCGCATCGCGCCGACGACGTGCTCGACCGTGACCCCGGGGAAATTGCCGACCTTCTGCTTCAGTCCGGTGAGCGCGTTGAACAGCGTGCTCTTGCCGGTGTTGGGATTGCCCAGGGTGACGAGCACCGGGGCCTTGCGCACGTTCTCGGCGCCCATCGCGCTAGCGCACCTCGTCGATCAGGATGGCCTCCGCTTCCGAGCGGCGCAGCGAGAGGGCATAGCCCATGACGCGGATCTCGATCGGGTCGCCCGCGGGCGCGCAGCGCACGACCTCGACCGGCGTCCCGTCGATCACCCCGAGGTGCATGAGCCGCTGGGTCAGTTCGTCGACGCGATCGAAGCCGGCGACGATCCCGCTCTGGCCGGGCCGCAGGCACGCGAGCGAGACCGCCATCAGGACAGGAGCCGGCCGAGCCGGAAGAAGCGCTTGCGGCCGCGTTTCACGAGGTCGACCCGGACGCACTCGGCATCGCTGCGATTCAGCGCCCAGCGGCAGTCGTCGACGGACAGGAGCAGGGGATCACCGCCCCGCAGCACGCCGACCTCGACACCGGGCACGAGGCCCCGCGCGGCGAGCTTGGCGACGAGTTGCGGATGAGTGTGATCGATAGCGAGGACCAGGGCGCGGTCGCCGTGGTGGAGCGCGGCGAGCGTGGTCGTCGATTCGGCGGAGCTTTCGGGCGCCATGCGGAGCAATTCCATTGACTGCAGGGAAGAATACCAGATGCAAATAATTCCGAATACAACGCAACTGTAAACTAGCGATGCGCTGTCGTGCCCCCGTGCGGCTGGGTCGTAGGGGCGCTGCGGCGGTTCGCTGCGGCCAGGGATTTCGAATGCGTGTAAGGCACCACCTCGGGCACTTTCGCCGAGAGGTGCTGGGCCTGGATGTCGCGCCAGAAGTCGGGCGCGAGGAGATCGCCGTGGGCGGCGAGGAATGCCGCTTTCAATTCCTCGTCCAGCGCCAGGAAGCGGATGAACTCGGCCGGGAAGATGTCGTGCCGGTCGACGTAGAACCAGGGCTGCGGGCGCATCTCGTCCTCGTCGAACTCCGCGTCCGGCAACTCGCGGAAGCGGCAGTCCGTGACGAGGCAGAGCTCGTCGTAGTCGTAGAAGATGACGCGGCCGTGGCGCGTCACGCCGAAGTTCTTCAACAGCAGGTCGCCCGGGAAGACGTTCGTGCGCGCGAGATCCTTGATGGCCTGGCCGTAGTCGATCACGGCGCGCTCCGCCGCCTTGCGGTTCGCGTCGCGGATGAAGAGATTCAGCGGCTTGATGCGGCGCTCGATGTAGAGGTGATCGATCACGAGCTGGTTGCCGATCCGGCGCACGGTGCTGCCGGCCTCGTTCAGGAGCTCGTCGAGCACCGCCTGATCGAATTTCTTCACCGGGAAGCCGACGTGCTCGAATTCCTGGGTGTCGATCAGCCGCCCGGCGCGGTCGTGGTTGAACACGAACCGGTAGCGCTCCATGACCTGTTCGCGCGTCGTGTTCTTGGGATAGCCGAAGCGATCGCGGATGACCTTGAACACGAGATCGTAGGAGGGCAGCGTGAAGACGATCATCACGAGCCCGCGATCGCCCGGCGCGTGCACGAAGCGATCCGAACAGGCCGCGAGGTGCTGCGAGAAGAGACGATAGCGCTCGGTCTTGCCCTGACGCACGCGGCCGAGCACGGTGTACAGCTCGTCGATCGGCTTGTGCGGCAGAATGGAATTGATGAAGTACACCGCGCCTTCCACGGGCTCGATGTCGACCGAGAAATACGAGCGCGTGAAACCGAAGAGAATACTGACGTCGTCGGGCGAGGTGAGGACCGCGTCGACTTCGATACCGGCTTCGCCGTTGCGCAGCGCGATGACGAGCGGCGCGGACCGCGTCGACCAGAACACCTGCCCGACGAGATAGGCGCGCGACGACTGGTAGAAAACCGACGGCAGGAACTCGAGCCGCAGCAGTTCCGAGCCGCCCGCGGCCGCGACCTGGCGCCCGATCTCCGCGGCGACGAGCGCGACGTCGCGGGCGCGGTTCGCATAGGGGATCTCGAACGGGAATTCGGCGAGCAGTTCCTCGACGATCGTCTCGACCGAGCCCCAGTTCAGAAAGCTCCTGTAGTTGATCTTGTGGCGCTGGGCATCGAGATAGTTGAAACGGATGTCCACGAATTCCGTTTCGGGATCGGCGCCGATCGTCTTGTAGATGCGGCGCGCGATCGAATTGAAGAAGGTCTTGCAGAATGCGCCGTCGGGGATGCCCGAGACGCGATCGCCGAAGCCGCGGCGGATGTCCTGCCAGAGGCGGCGATCGTCGGGGAGGCCGGGGAGCTCCCGGCAGAGCCCCGCGATCGTGCGGTCGACGGCCTTGGTGTAGAGCTCGATGCGCTCTGCCAGGTCACGTTGCGAACCGCGCCAATCGCGGGTCTCGAAGCGCCGCTTCGCGCGGCGCGTCATGCGGATGAAGTTCTCGTCGTACTTGACGAAGGCCTCGTGGATCGCCTTCCCGGCTAGGAGGACCTGCTCGCGCCGTTCGCGGCTTTCCATCGAGGCCTGGCGGACGTCACAGACGTTCGATCAACGCCGTGCCGAACTCGCTGCACTTCACTTCCTTCGCGCCGTCCATGAGGCGGGCGAAATCGTAGGTCACGATCTTGTCGCCGATGGTCTTGTCCATCGCGCCGATGATCATGTCCGCCGCCTCCGTCCAGCCCATGTAACGCAGCATCATCTCGCCCGACAGCAGCACGGAACCCGGGTTCACCTTGTCCTGGTTCGCGTACTTCGGCGCGGTGCCGTGCGTCGCCTCGAAGATGGCGTGGCCCGTGTCGTAGTTGATGTTGCCGCCCGGCGCGATGCCGATGCCGCCGACCTGGGCGGCCAGCGCATCGGAGAGATAGTCGCCGTTCAGGTTCATGGTCGCGATCACGTCGAACTCCGTCGGACGGGTCAGCACCTGCTGGAGCGTGATGTCCGCGATGGAGTCCTTCACGATGACCCTGCCCCCGGCGACCGCAGCGGCCTGCTCGTCGTTTGCGGCCTTGGCACCCTTCGCGGCCGCAGTGCGGTCGTACTGGTCCCAGGTGTAGGTCTCGTTCGGGAATTCCTTCTCGGCAACCTCGTATCCCCAGTTCCGGAACGCGCCTTCCGTGAACTTCATGATGTTGCCCTTGTGCACGATCGACAGGCTCTTGCGCTTGTTGTCGATCGCATACTTGATGGCGGCGCGCACGAGGCGGGCCGTGCCCTCCTGCGAGACGGCCTTGATGCCGATGCCGGACGATCCGGGGAAGCGGATCTTCTTGTACGCGCTCGGGAACGCCTCCTTGAACAGTTCGAGGAACTTCTGGCAGTCCGCCGTGCCCGCTTCGAACTCGATGCCGGCGTATATGTCCTCGGTGTTCTCGCGGAAAATCACCATGTCGACCTGTTCGGGCCGCTTGACGGGCGAGGGCACGCCGACGAACCAGCGCACCGGGCGGAGGCACACGTAGAGGTCGAGCATCTGGCGCAGCGCCACGTTCAGCGAGCGGATGCCGCCGCCGATCGGCGTGGTCAGCGGGCCCTTGATGGCCACGAGATATTCGCGGCACATGTCGATCGTTTCGTCCGGCAGCCACGAACCGGTCAGGTTGTTGGCTTTTTCACCGGCATAGACTTCCATCCATTCGATGCGGCGGCGGCCCGCGTAGGCCTTGTCCACGGCCGCATCCATCACCCGCTTCGCGGCGCGCCACACGTCGGGGCCGATGCCGTCCCCTTCGATGAACGGGATGATTGGGTTGTCAGGGACCTGTAAGCGTCCATTGCTGATTTTGATCTTGCTGCCGTTAGGCGGCACTACGACTTGAGCGGCCAACTTGCTTCACCTCCCACAAACGTAAAAGCGGCCCAAGTGTTTCACAAAAACCCGAAGCTTGTCATGTGCCGTGGCCGGCGCTTGAGGGGCTCGCGAAAGGCCGCGATCGCGCGGTTTGCGGAGGCCTCGAAAGTACCCGGGCGAGTGTGAAACGCACCGCGCTCGCGACACGATCGGAAGCATCTGTCAGGTTGAGATGCAGGCGTCGTTGGCATATGCTGCGACCGACTGCGTGGGGTCATAAAATTCAAGCAATAAACCCTTGATTCATAAATACAGAATCATCGTATTCGATGGGGACAAGCACGATCGCGCGTTACTTGCACTTGCATTGCGCAGCGGTGCCGCCGCGGCCGATGTGCTGGAGGCGACCTCCGTCGTCGAAATCGCCCATCACGTGAGTGCCGGACCGATCGACGCGGTCGTCGGCGATCCCGGCGGGCGCCTCGGTGAATTCGCGGGCTGCGTCGAGGCCGTGCGACGGCGTCAGCCGGGTTGTGTGTTCTGGTTGTTCGCGCAGGATGCACAACTGCCGCAAGCCGCGAGCTGTGTGGGCCTCGGCATCGACGGCATGACCGCGAAGACGAGCGAGGGCTTCCTCAAGCTGCCCGGCGAGATCCTCGCCAGACTGCGCATCGTCGGCGATCTCCGCGAACAGCTCGCGGGCGATTACGGTGCGACGTTCCAATCCATCTATCCCGGTGCCACGGCCGTCCTCGGTCGCGACGGACGCCTGCTGTCCGTGAGCCGCGAGTTCGAGGCGCTCGCCGGGGCGGCGCGTTTCGAGCTTGTGGGACGACCCGCGGAAGAACTGTGGGCCGAGCCCGAGCGGCGTCTGGAATGGCGGCGGCGCCTCATCGAGAGCACCGGCGGATTCGAGATCGCCGGGCGCGTGAAGACCGGCCGGGCGCGGAGCCTCACTGCAGTCGCGGCCTTGAAGCCGCTGCATACGACCGGCCCCGACGCCGCGCTGTGGACGCTGAACCTCGTCGACGTCAGCGCCGCGCTCGCGTCCACGCTCGCGACCCAGCCCGCCGTGGAGACGGGGCAGCACGACGCGGATCTCGAGCGTGCGCTGTGCGCGGTATCGCACGACCTGCAGGCCCCGCTCAACTCGTTGCGCAGCCAGGCGCGCTGGCTGAAATCCGCGGTGACGACGGAGACCGAGGAAGTGCGGGGCGCGGTCGTCGAGATCGAGGCGCTCGCGGATCGCATGCAGGAGATGCTGGACGGCATGGTGCAGGCGGCGCTCGTCGGCACCGCGAGCGAGGAGCCGGAAGCCGTGAATCTCGACGCCGTCATCAAGGACGCGATCGACAACCTGCGCAGCCAGATCGACGAATCGGCCGCCACGATCGAGCGGCTGCCCATGCCGACGCTCAGGGTGCGCCGCCAGCAGATGGTGCAGGTATTCCAAAACCTTCTCGGCAATGCCATCAAGTTCCGCAGCTCGCGCATCCCCCGGATCCGGATCAGTGCGGAGGAAGTGGGGGACTGTCTCAGAATCCTCGTCGAGGACAACGGTATCGGCCTCGATCCCAAGGACGCGCCGCGCATTTTCGGCATGTTCCAACGGCTGCACAGCGCCCGCGAATATCCGGGGGTGGGGGCCGGTCTCGCGATCTGCCGGCAGATCGTCCGGGCCCATGGCGGAGAAATCTCCGTGGAATCCGTGCCAGGAAGGGGTTCCTGCTTTATCATCGAGTTCAGGGGTGCGGCGCTACGCTCGGTAATAAGCAGTGGTGGGGGACGCAATGAAGCGGCAAGCTGATGACTGAAACAGCCGTGACGTGCCGGGTGCTGCTGGTCGAGGACATCGAGTCCGAGGCCAAACTGGTAGTGAAGCACCTGCGACGGGTGAGCGGCTGGCGCTACATCATCGAACACTGCGAACGTCTCGAAGCCGGGCTCGAGCGCGCCCGTGAGGATCACTTCGACGTCATCCTGCTGGACCTCAATCTCCCGGACGGCAGCGGCATCGAAGTCTGTCAGCGCATGCACGCCGCCGCCCCGCAGACCCCCCTCGTCGTGCTCACGAACCAGACGAGCGTCGAGCTCGGCACGAAGGCCTTGCGTGAAGGCGCGCAGGACTATCTCATCAAACGCGAAATCGACGGCCCGCTGCTCGGCCGCGCCATCCGCTATGCGATCGAGCGCGCGAAAGCCGACCGCGCGCTCCGCGCGAGCGAGCAGCGCTATGCCCTCGCGGTGGCCGGCGCGAACGACGGCATCTGGGACTGGAACCTGCGCGAGCGCGAGGTCTATTTTTCCTCGCGGTGGAAGGCCATCCTCGGTTACGCCGACAACGAGATCGCCGATCGCATCGAGGAGTGGTTCGATCGCGTCGACCAGCGCGATCGGGAGACGTTCGAGAACGCGCTGAATCTTCATCTCGAGGGCCGCATCGGCTTCTTCGAATGCGAGTACCGCATGATCACGAAGGGCGGCGACGTGCGCTGGGTGTCGAGCCGCGGCCTCGCGGTGCGCGACGAGAACGGCCAGTCCCAGCGCATGGCGGGCTCGATGACCGACATCACGCGCCGCAAGCAGACCGAGGCGCGCCTCCTCCACGAGGCGATGCACGACGCGCTCACCGGCCTGCCGAACCGCATTCTCTTCATGGACCGGCTCGACCTCGCGTTGCGCCGGTATCGTCGCGACGCCTCGAAGCTCTTCGCGGTGCTGTTCTTCGATCTCGATCGCTTCAAGCACGTCAACGACAGTCTCGGCCATGCCGTGGGTGACGAACTACTGGCCCAGATCGCCGGTCGCATGCACGGCTGCCTGCGTCCCGGCGATACGCTCGCCCGGCTCGGCGGGGATGAGTTCGCCATCGTGCTGAACGACATCAGCGGGCCGACGGACGCGATCTACGTCGTCGAGCGCCTGCAGGACGCGCTGTCGAAGGAAGTCGAGATCGAGGCGCACTCGGTCTACACCTCCGCGAGCATCGGCATCGCCATCAGCGCCGATCATTACCGCACGCCCGACGAGATGCTGCGCGACGCCGACATCGCGATGTACCGCGCGAAGAGCTCGGGTCAGGCGACCTACGCGGTGTTCGACACCTACATGCACGACCAGGCGATGTTCCAGCATCGCATGGAGACCGATCTCCGGCGCGCGCTCGACAAGGGCGAGTTCGACATCTTCTACCAGCCCATCATCTCGATGGACGACGAGCGCGTGCTCGGCTTCGAGGCGCTGCTGCGCTGGCATCATCCGACGCGCGGCCTCGTCATGCCGGACGAGTTCATCGGCATCGTCGAGGAGACGAGCCTCGTCGTGCCGATCGGCTGGTGGGTTATCGAGCGCGCCTGCCGCCAGCTCGCGAAATGGCAGCGCCTGTTCCCGATCGAGCCCGCGCTCGCGATGAGCATCAACGTCTCGGGCAAGCTGTTCCTGACGGACGACATGGCGAAGCGCCTCGCGTCGCTGCTCGAGGACTGCAATCTCGACCCGCGCGCGATCCGTCTCGAGATCACCGAGCGCGTCGTCATGGACCACGGCGATCTGGTGCTGAGCACGCTCTCCGATCTGCGCGAAATGGGCGTCGAGCTCCACGTCGACGATTTCGGCACGGGCTATTCCTCGCTGACCTATCTCCAGCGCTTCCGCTACGACTCGCTGAAGATCGATCGCTCCTTCGTCGCGACGATGAGCGACAAGGTCGACAGCAGCGCGATCGTCGAGGCCATCATCACGCTCGGCATGACGCTCGGCATGAAGGTCATAGCCGAAGGCGTCGAGACGCCCGAGCAGGTCACGCGCCTGCGCGCGATGCAGTGCCCGGAGGCGCAGGGCTACTGGTATTCGAAGCCGCTTCACCAGGACGCGGTGAACGATTTCCTCAAGGCCGGTCAGGAACGCACGCCGCGCCATTCCTCCGCCCATTGATCGCGCGCCGGGGCCGGGCATGAGCGCCGCCGGCGGTCACCGCACGCACGACGTCGCCCGCCCGGACCTCGCGGTGAACGTCCACACCTGGGGCGATCCGCAGAGCCCCGCGATCCTGCTCCTCCACGGCTGGGCCGATTGCGGCGCGAGCTTCGAGTTCCTCGCCCGCGCCCTCGGTGATCGTCACTACCTCGTCGCGCCCGACCACCGCGGCTTCGGCGATTCCGGGTGGGCGCGCGGCGGCTACTGGTTCCCGGACTATCTCGGGGACGTCGACGCCGTGGTGCGCGCGCTGCTTCCGGACCGCCGCTTCGCGCTCGTCGGCCACAGCATGGGCGGCAACATCGCCGGTCTCTACGCCGGCATCCGGCCGGAGCTGCTGACGCATCTCGCGCTGCTCGAAGGCTTCGGCCTGCCGGACATGCCCGCTGAGAAGGCACCCGATCGCTATCGCCACTGGCTCGATCAGCTCGCGCAGCCGGAAACGCTGCGCGAATTCGCGGACGGCGAGGCGATCGTCCGGCACATCCGCAAGCTCGCGCCGCATGCGCGGGACGAAGTCGTCGCGTTCGTCGCCGGAGCCTGGACGCGTGCGACCGATCACGGCACGTACGCGCTCAAGATGGATCCGGCACACAAGCGCCTGAACCCCGTGCTCTACCGGCGCGCGGAATCGCTCGCCTGCTGGCAGCGCATTCCCGTGCCCATCCTGCTCGTCGCGGGCGAGGAGTCGGATCAGCCGACGCGCTTCCCGCAGTTCGGCACGCTCGATCGGATTGCGCAGCACTTTCCGCGTCACGAACTGCAGCGGATCGCACGGGCCGGCCACATGCTGCACATCGATCAGCCGGAAGAAGTCGCCGCGCGGCTCGGTGCGTTCCTCGCGACATGAGCGACGCGACCTCGCTGCTCGTCGTCGGCGCCGGTTACGTGGGCGCCCAGCTCGCGACGCGCGCCGCGATGGCCGGCCGCCGCGTGACGGCGACGACGCGCGACGGCGCGCGCCGCGCCATGCTCGAAGCGCAGCGCATCGCGGTCGTCCCGCTCGACCTCGCCGACGAGGCGAGCCCGGCCGCACTCGTGACGGCAGGCGGTGCGGGGCCGATCGACGTCTGCTGCCTGCTCACGCCCGGGGCCTTCACTGCGCGTGGCACGGTGGACGGGACGATGGAGATGCTCGTCGCGACGCTCGCGCGTCTGCCCGTGCGTCGCGCCGTGCTGTCCTCGAGCACCGGCGTCTACGGCGATTGCGCAGGCGAGACCGTCAGTGCCGAGACCTCACCCGTCCCGAACGACGATCGCAGCTCGCGGCTGCTGGCGATCGAGCAGGCCTGGCGCGCCGCGCCGTTCGAGGCGCGCGTCGTGCGGCTCGCGGGATTCTACGGGCCGGGGCGGATCATCGGGCTCGAGGCCCTGCGCCGCGGGGAGATACTGCCGGGCGACGGGCAGGCCTGGCTCAACCTCATCCACCAGTCGGACGCTGCGGCGCTGCTGCTGCGCGTCCTGGAATGCGACACTGCGGCCGCGATCGAGCTCGGCAGCGACGGCACGCCGGTGCGACGTGCCGATTACTACGGCCATCTCGCGACGCGCGCGGGATGTGCGGCACCGCGCTTCGGCGGCGGAAGCACGACACGCGGCGGCGGTTCGCGGCGCTGCGATCCGGCGTCCACCTGGGCACGGCTCGGCTGGCGGCCGGAATTCGCGGATTATCGGGCAGGGATCGCGGCGAGCCTGCGCGCGTAGCGCAGTGCCCGACTCCGCGAGGATCGCGGTCGATGTGCAGCGAGCGGTTCGACCGGCCGGCGCTATTGCAGGATGAAGTCACCGAACGCGCGGCTGCCGTCGCCGCAGGGCAGTGTCGTCTTCACCTCGAGCGTCGCGGGATCGATCGCGCTCAGTGAGTTGCCGAACCAGCTCGCGACGTAGATGAGGCCCGAATCGCGCGCATAACCTATGCCTTCCGGATAATCGTCGACGGGGATCCGCGCAATCTCCTTGCGCTCGCCGAGATCGACGACCGACACCGTGCCGGCCTGCTGGTTCGTGACGAACAGACGGTCGCGTTTCGGATCGAGCGCGCTCGCGTACGGATATTCTCCGACCTTCACCTTGTAGAGCTCCGTCATCGCGTGCGCATCGACGACCGACACGTCGCCGCTCTTGACGTTCGCGACGAACAGGCGCGCGCCGTCCGGCGCGTAGTTCACGCCGAACGGCGCGTGCCCGACCTTGATCGTCGTGAGGGCTTGGCGCATTTCCGCATCGAAGAACGTGAGCGTGTCGTCGTCGCGGTTCGCCACCGCGAGGCGATCGCCGGACGGGCTGACGGCGATGCCGGCGGGCGTCTCGCCCGTCACGAGCGTGTAGGTCTGCGTCAGGGTCGTGGTGTCGAAGGCGATGACGCGCTTCGCATAGAAGTCGGCGACGTAGAGGCGATCGCGTACCGGATCGGCCGCGATCCCGAGCGGATTGTCGCCGGCCGGCAGCGACTTCACGACCGCGAGCCGCGCGGCGTCGATGACGGAGACCTCGTGGCTGTCGGGTGCGGTGACGAATACGAAGTGCCGCCGGCGATCGATGGCGACACCCGCCGGCTTCCTGCCGACGGCGAGTGTGGCGAGCGTCTTCTGCGTGCCGAGGTCGAGCACGGACACCGTGCTCGCGCCCTGGTTCGTGACGAAAGCGAGCGGCGCAGCGACTGCGGACGCCGTGAAGAACGAGGCGAGCGCCGCGACGGCGCCGCGGTGCTTATTGCTCCGCAAGCTTCTTCAGGTGCTCGAGGCCGGCGGTGTAGACCCCGGTCACGGCCTTCACTGCGGCGGCGTCGCTCTGTTCGGGCGGCGGATCGTTCTTGCCCCAGGAGCGATAGAAGCCGCCGCGCCAGCTCACCGTCGAGGTGCCGTCGCCGTTGTCCTTCACGCTGAGGAACGCGGCATAGGTGTTCACGGGCAGGACGGTGATGTCCGTCTTGTTGATCCTGTACTTGTACGTCATCGCCGCTGCATCGTACTTCTGCAGCTCCTCTTCGAGCTGCGGGCCGCCTTCCTTGCCGATCGTCAGCACGCGCGTCGCGCCGACCTCGTTGCCGCCCTTGCCTTCGCACTTCTTCACCGCCGGATGCCAGGTCGAGATCGAGCAGAAGTCGGCGATCAGGCCCCACACCTTCGCGGCCGGCGCTTTCACGACGATGTCCTGTTCCACTTTCTGCCGCGACGGACCATGCGCGAAAGCGAGCGCCGGTACGAGCAGCAGGGAGGCGAGGGTGGTGATGCGTTTCATGGCGGGAGATCTCCTTACAAGTTTGTCGAGGTCGCATGGCGACGTGCCCGTTGCCGGCGGGCGCGTCATGGTAATCCGGTCGATGCAGGCTCGCCAGCGAGTCAGGGCGGCGGCCGCGCCGTGCTAAGGTGCAGGGACCCGGCAACGAGGGAGGTTCAGCGTGAGGCAGCCGCGCCCCGGCGCCGCGAGCGTCGCGGCCATCGTCGTCGTCCTGATGACTGCACGTGTCGCGGCCGGCCCCGAGCGGGTCGCGGTCACGCTCATCCCGCACACCGGCAGTCCGGTCGTGATCACGGCCGAGCTCGCGGCGACGCCGCGCGCACGCCAGCAGGGCCTCATGTGGCGCCGTGAGCTCGCGGCGGGCACCGGCATGTTGTTCGACTTCGGCGCGCCGCAGCCGGTCGCGATGTGGATGCAGGAGACCTACGTCGCGCTCGACATGCTGTTCATCGCCGACGATGGCCGCATCGTCGATATCCGTGCCGATCGCCGTCCGCTCTCGACGATGCTCGAGGAGAGCGCGAGCGCCGTGCGCTACGTGCTGGAAATCAATGCCGGCGAGGCGGCGCGCGGCGGGCTGCGGCCCGGCGACACGGCGAGCCTGCGCGCGCTGCCCTGAACGCGACGTCTACTTGGAAGGTTTGCGCAGCGCCTGCAGGCCTTGATCGAAGCCCTCGAGCGTGAGGGGCACGGCGATGGGCTCGCGCTTGGGATCGAAGAACGTGACGGTCATCTGCTTGCCGGCGAGGATCTGCTTGAGGAGCTTGTCGTCGAGCTTGAGCCCGGCGTTGCAGCCGTTCGGATCGCAGCGCTCGACCGGGATGCGCGTCGGCTCGCCGCCGTCGATGCTGAGGCTGACGCCCGGCGGCAGCGTGATGCCGAGCGGGAGGCTCAGCAGCGCGATCGGCTCGGTGGTGGTCGCGACATAGCCGACGACGATGCGCAGCACGCGCTGGCCGCCTTCGCGCAGCGCGCGGTTCTGGAAGATGTAGCAGCCCGATTCGTTCTCGCCGTGCTTGTCCTCGCACTTCGAGCTCCAGCTTCCGAAATTCTGACCGTCGACGGCGTGGGCGAGGCTCGTGCAGAAGCACAGTGCGAGGATGGCCGGCGCGCGCACGTGCCGCCGCGCCTTGGGCTGCGGTTTGCGCGGGAGGTCTTGGGCTCGGGGAATCACTGCGGTCGCCAATGTACCGGACTTGCTCCAGGGCCGCCAGCGAACGCACCGTTCAGCGGTCGAGTCCGGCGCGATCGCGGAACCACTGCGGTACGCGCGGGTCGGGCACGAGGTCGTAGTGATCATAGGGTTTGATGTCGAGCACCGGGGTGCCGTCGAACGCATCGAGCCTGCGCACGGTCAGGCGCGTGCCGGTACGCGCGACGAGCTCGACGACCGCGAGGCCGATCGGATTCGGATGATTGCGGCCGCGCATTGCGAACGCACCGGTCAGCGGCAGCGCGGAATCGCCGCGCGGATGGGCGAGCAGCACCGGCGCTGCCGGCTGGCGGTCCATCCAGAACAGCACGAAGAGATGCGAGTACTCCTCGATCCCCGCGAGGCCGTCCGCGAACGCGTCCGCGATCACGATGTCCGATACGAGCTCGCGGCGCCGGCGCGGGATCTCGGCGTCGGGCACCGCGCATTCCACGCGCCCGATCGGGCGGAGCTGACAGTCGGGCAGTGCGAGCATGCAGTGTTCTCCGAAAGGCGGGAGCGATCCCGGATGCCGCATGATAACCGTGGCGCGGGCGCCATGGCGTGGCGTCCGCGCGCCGTGTAGGCTCGCGCGATGAGCCGGTACTCCTTCCATCCCGCGGTCGCCGCCTGGTTCGAGCGGACGTTCGGCGCGCCCACGCGCGCCCAGGCCGAGGCCTGGCCCGCGATTCAGGGCGGCCGCCACACGCTCGTCGCGGCGCCGACCGGCTCGGGCAAGACGCTCGCGGCGTTCCTCGGCGCCATCGACGCGCTCGTTCGCGACGGCGTGGCCGGCACCCCCGGAACGGGCGTACGGGTCTTGTACGTCTCGCCTCTGAAAGCCCTCAGCAACGACATCGAACGCAATCTCGAGGCGCCGCTCGTCGGCATCCGCGCCGAGCTCGAAGCGCGCGGGCTCGGCGACATCGATCTCCGCGCGATGGTCCGCACCGGCGATACGCCGCAGCCGGTGCGCGCACTGATGCGCCGCCGCCCGCCGCAGATCCTGGTCACGACACCCGAGTCGCTCTACATCCTGCTGACGAGCGAATCCGGGCGCGAGATGCTCGCGAACGTACGCACCGTCATCGTCGACGAAATCCACGCGATCGCCGGCACGAAACGCGGCCTGCACCTCGCGCTCTCGCTGGAACGGCTCGGCGCGCTGACGGCGATGCCGCCCGTGCGCATCGGACTCTCGGCGACGCAACGGCCGATCGACGGCATCGCGCGTTTCCTCGTCGGCGCGCGCCATCTCGACGCCGCGGGCGACGCCGACTGCGCGATCGTCGACGCGGGCCACGTCCGCGATCGCGATCTCGCACTCGAGATGCCGCAGACCCCGCTCGAGACCGTGCTGTCCGCCGAGACCGCGAAGGAGATCTACGATCGCATCGCGGAGCTCATCGGCGGGCATCGCACGACACTCGTCTTCGTCAATACGCGGCGGCTTGCGGAGCGTGTCGCGAAGGCCTTGAGCGATCGTCTCGGCGAGGAATTCATCACGTCGCATCACGGCAGCATGTCACGCGAGCGCCGCCTCGACGCGGAACGGCGGTTGAAGGCGGGCGAGCTGCGCGCGCTCGTCGCGACGGCCTCGCTCGAGCTCGGCATCGATATCGGCGACGTCGATCTCGTCTGCCAGATCGGCGCGACGCGCACGCTCGCCACGCTGCTGCAGCGGGTCGGCCGCTCGGGGCACGCGGTCGGTGCGCGCGCCAAGGGCCGGATCTTCCCGCAGACGCGCGACGATCTCGTGGAGTGTGCGACGCTCCTCGACATGACCCGGCGCGGCGAGCTCGACGCCATCGAATTCCCCGCGAACGCGCGCGACGTGCTCGCGCAGCAGATCGTCGCGGAGACCGCATGCCGCGACTGGCCCTGCGACGAGCTCTACGCCCTCGTCACGCAGGCGATGCCGTATCGCGATCTGCCCCGCGCTGACTTCGACGCGGTGCTCGCCATGCTCGCCGAAGGATTCAGCTTCGCGCAGGGCCGGCGCAGCGCGCATCTGCACTGGGACCGCATCAACGGCGTACTGCGCGCCCGGCGTGGGGCGCGTCTCGTCGCGACGACCTGCGGCGGTGCGATCCCGGACAACGCGGACTACGACGTCATCGTGGAGCCGGCCGGCCACCGCGTCGGCACCGTCAACGAGGACTTCGCGATCGAGAGCCTGCCCGGCGACATCTTCCAGCTCGGCAACACCTCGTGGCGCATCCGCAAGGTCGAGGCCTCGGCCGTGCGCGTCGAGGACGCGGCGGGCGAGCCGCCGAACATTCCGTTCTGGCTGGGCGAGGCGCCCGCGCGGAGCCGCGAGCTCTCGGCCGCCGTCTCGCGGCTGCGCACGGAATTCGCCTCGCGGCTCGACGCGGCGCAGCCGCGTGCGGCGATCGAGCAGTGGCTCGCCGGTGATGTCGGTGCGGGCCGCATCGCCGCGGCGCAGATCCATGATTATCTGGCCGCGGGCTATCGCGCGCTCGGCGCGATGCCGACCGCGGACACGCTCGTGCTCGAACGCTTCTTCGACGAATCGGGCGGCATGCAGCTCGTCGTGCACTCGCCGCTCGGCTCGCGACTCAATAAGGCCTGGGGGCTCGCGCTCCGCAAGCGCTTCTGCCGGCAGTTCAACTTCGAGCTGCAGGCCGCCGCGGTCGAGGACGCGATCGTCATCTCGCTCGGCGCGGTGCACAGCTTCCCGCTCGAGGACGTGTGGCGCTATCTCAAGGCCGACAGCGTCGCAGACGTGCTCACGCAGGCGTTGCTCACGGCGCCGATTTTCACGATTCGCTGGCGCTGGGTCGCGACCTGCGCGCTCGCCATCGCGCGCTTTCGCAGCGGCGCGAAAGTACCGGCGCGGCTCATCCGCATGCAGGCCGAGGATCTCGTCGCGCTCGTCTTCCCCGACCAGCTCGCGTGTCCCGAGAACCTCAGCGGGCCGCGCGCAGTGCCCGATCATCCGCTCGTCGCGCAGACGCTGAAGGATTGTCTGCACGAGGCGATGGACCTCGCGGGGCTCGAAGCGCTGTTGCGCGAGATGGCCGACGGACGCAAGCGGCTCGTCTGTCGCGATCTGACGGAGCCGTCGCCGTTCGCGCAGGCGGTGTTGAACGCGAACCCGTATGCCTTCCTCGACGGCGCGCCGCTCGAGGAGCGCCGTACGCAGGCGGTGCAGAGCCGGCGCTGGCTCGACCCCGCGACCGCGGGCGATCTCGGCACGCTCGACGCGGCCGCGATCGAGCGCGTGCGCGAGGAAGTCTGGCCCGATCCGCGCACTCGCGAAGAGTTGCACGAGGCGCTCGCGATCGCGGGCGCGCTCGCCCCCGGTGAGCTCGCGGGCCTCGATGCCGTCGTGCTGCGGCGCTGGTTCGAGGAGCTCGCCGCGAGCGGCCGCGCGTGCACACTCGAGGCCGGCGGCGCGCTGCTCTGGATCGCGACGGAGCGGCTCGGCGAAGCGCGGGCGATCTGGCCGGACGCGCACATCGCGCCGCGCAGCGATGTCGCGGCCGACGTCGAACGGGACGCCGCGCTGAAATCGCTCGTGCGCGGACGCATGGAAGTCGCCGGGCCCGTGACCACGGCGGCGCTCGCGTCTCGGCTCGCGATCGACGAGCCTTCGCTCGAGCTCGCGATGCTCGCGCTCGAGCAGGCCGGCATCGTGCTCCGTGGGCGCTTCACGCCCGGCACGGCCGAGACGGAGTGGTGCGATCGCCGCCTGCTCGCACGCATACATCGCTACACCTTGAATCGCCTGCGCGCCGAAATCGAAGCGGTCAGTGCCGCGGAGTTCGTCGCCTTCCTCGGCGAGTGGCAGCATCTCGAGGGCGACGCACAGGTCGAAGGTCCGCAGGCGACCTTGCAAATCCTCGAGCAGCTCGCGGGCTTCGAGGCCGCCGCCGCGGCCTGGGAGAGCGCGGTCCTGCCCGCGCGCGTGCGCGACTACGGCGCGTCGCATCTCGATCAGCTTGCGCAGTCGGGACGCATGGCCTGGCTGCGTCTGAATCCGCCCGACGGCGCGGGCAGCAAGAGCACGGGGCCGCTGCGCTCGACGCCGGTGAGTCTCATGCCGCGCACCGCGCTGCGCACCTGGCTCGCCATCGCGGGCCGTGCCGAATCCGGGCTTGCGCTGCCGTCCGCAGTGCAAGCCGTGCACGCTGCACTGCGCGCCTCGGGCGCTTCGTTCTTCGACGATCTCCAGGATCACACCGGGCTCCTGCCGACTCAAATCGAGGAGGCGCTCGGTCAGCTCGCGGCCGCGGGCGTCGTCACCGCGGACAGCTTCGCGGGTCTCCGCGTGCTGCTCACGCCGAGCGCACGCCGCAGACCCGTGGCGGGCGCACGTCGCCGCCGCGCGAGTGCGTTCGGCATCGACGAGACCGGGCGGTGGTCGCTCGTGGTGCGCGACGGCCGCCCGCCCGACGAGAGCGACGTGGAGCGCGTTGCGCGCACGCTGCTCGCACGCTATGGCGTCGTGTTCCGGCGCGTGCTCGAACGCGAAACGCACCTGCCGCCGTGGCGCGACGTGCTCGGCGTCCTGCGGCGTCTGGAAGCGCGTGGCGAAGTGCGCGGCGGGCGTTTCGTCGCGGGCTTCTCCGGCGAACAGTTCGCGCTGCCCGGTGCGGTCGAGCTCCTGCGCGCACGCAAGCGCCGCGCGCCCTCGAACGTGCCGCTCGTCGTGAACGCCTGCGATCCGCTGAACCTCGCCGGGATACTCCTGCCCGGCGTACGCGTGCCCGCGACGGCCGGCAATCGACTCGTCTACGTCGCGGGTGAGCTCGCGGCGCTGCAACTCGGCGACGATCTGCGCTTCTGCCTGCCGCTCGAAGCGGACGCCGAGATTCGGATCCGTACGGCGCTCATTGGCCGTAAACTGCCGCCGGCGCTTCGCGCATACCTGAGACGCTGACGTTCCGCCGCCCGGCGACTGGGGGCTATCGGCTGCTCGCGCGACGCCCGCTGCGCGCGTTCTTCATGCCGGAGGCCCCGTGAAAATTCTGATCGCTCCCGATTCGTTCAAGGAAAGTCTGTCCTCGCTGGCGGTCGCCGCGGCGCTCGAGCGCGGCCTGCGGCGCGCGCTGCCGGCCGTCGACGTCGTGAAAGTCCCGATGGCCGACGGCGGTGAGGGAACGGTCGATGCGCTCGTCGCCGCGACGGGCGGGCGGGTCATCAGGCGGCGGGTGACCGGTCCGCTCGGCAAGTCCGTGCAGGCGGCGTTCGGCCTGCTCGGTGACGGCCGCACCGCGATCGTCGAAATGGCGGCCGCATCGGGCCTGCCGCTCGTCCCGCCGCGCCTGCGCAATCCGCTGCGGACCACGAGCTACGGCACGGGGGAGCTGATGCGTCATGCCCTCGCGCTCGGCGCGCGACGTCTCGTGATCGGCATCGGCGGCTCTGCGACGAATGATGGCGGGGCCGGCATGGCCCAGGCGCTCGGGGCCGTTCTGCGCGACGCCCGCGGCAGAGTCATCAGCACGCCCGCGAGCGGGGGCATGCTCGATCGCGTCGCTGGCATCGAGCTGCCGGCGCTCGCGGGAATCGACATCGAAGTCGCCTGCGATGTCCGCAATCCGCTCGTCGGGCCGCGAGGCGCCTCGGCGATCTTCGGACCGCAGAAGGGTGCGACCTCTGCCATGGTCGCGAGGCTCGATCGCAATCTCGCGCACTTCGGGGCCGTGCTGGAGGGCGTCGCCGGTCGCAAGCTCCTCAAGATACCCGGCGGCGGGGCGGCGGGCGGGATGGGCGCCGGTCTGGTCGGCGTGGCGGGTGCGCGGCTGCGGCCGGGGGTCGAGCTCGTGATGGATACCGTCGGCCTGCGCGGACGCATGGCAGGCGTCGACCTCGTCATCACGGGAGAAGGGCGCATCGATTACCAGACGGTGTTCGGCAAGACCCCGGCCGGCGTCGCCGCGCTCGCGGGCGAACTCGGGATCCCCGTCGTCGCCGTGGGCGGGGGGCTCGCCGACGATGCGGCGCGGCTGTTCGCACATGGCGTCGGTGCCCTCGAGAGCGCGGTGGTCCGGCCGCTCGATCTCGACGAAGCTTTGGAAAACTCCTCCAAGTTCCTGATTTCGGCCGGTGAGCGGATCGGTCGCTGGCTGCTGCTCGGAACCCGCCTGAAGAACGTCCACTAACGCGTTGACGCGACTCGCGGACCCGGCGCGCCGACGGTTTCGGGCGGCATGCCGGATCCGGCGCACCCTTGCGCGTCGGCGCATCTTTTTTCCCAACCGGGATTGTGCAAGAGGCTAAGCAAAGCAGTTTCTTTGTGAGACGAAATCGGGAAAAATCCGTCTTCCGAATTCCTACGACACCGATCTACCCGAACCCACCGATATGACTCCCAAATCGCTCGGACTCGTGGTCAGACGCAAGCGCAAGCGGTCTCGGCTCCGCCAGGCGGAGCTCGCTGCGCTCGCGGATGTCGGCATCCGTTTCGTCTCCGAGCTGGAGCGCGGCAAGCCGAGTCTGGAAATAGGACGCGTGATGCGGGTGATGAACGTACTCGGCCTCGAGCTCGAGGTCCGGGAGAAATCCTGGGCGACCGTGATGGAGGCCGAGGATGGCGCTTGAGTACGAGGTGAGATACCGGGGAACGATGCTCGCGACGCTCGCCGACGAGGGTCACGGCATCTGGGCCTTGCGCTATGAGGGGCCGCCCGCCGCAACGGAGGGGCCGCCACCGATGGTCTCGATGCGACTCCCGCCGCGCAGCAAGCCCTACAAAGGGCCGCTCCTGCAGAGCTGGATGCGCAATCTGCTACCGGGCTACGAGATCCGCCGGCTCGCCTGTCGCCGCCTCGGCCTCTCGCAGGCGAACGACTTCGCGCTGCTCGGTGCGCTCGGTGGCGACTGCCAGGGCGCAGTCAGCTTTCACGCGGTGGGTGAGGGCGCGGAGCCCGAGGCCTTCCGCCGGGCGCTGACGGATGCCGAGGTGCGGAACCTGATGGCCGCCCTGCCGGAGCAGCCCCTGCTCGTGGACGTGGAAGGCGCCCGGCTCTCGCTGCCGGGCGATCATCACAAACTGCCGGTCGGCAAGATCGACGATCAGATCGCGCTCGCGTTCGGTGCGGCATCGACGACCCACATTCTGAAGCCCGCGAAGCTCGACCGCTCGGAGTCCGTCCACAACGAGGCGTACTGCATGGCCGTCGCGCGCGCCGCGGGCCTGCCGGTCGCAGCGACCGAGCTGCGGCCCGGGAGCACGTCGATCCTGCTCGTGCAGCGCGTCGATCGCGAAGCGAGCGGCGAGGAGGTGCGCCGCGTGCACATGGAGGATTTCTGCCAGTTGCGCGGTCTGCCCCCGGAGCAGCAGTTCGAACGTGAGGGCGGACCGGGTCTCACGGACTGTGCGAATCTGATCCGGCGCTACAGCTGCGCGCCGGCCACCGACTTGCGCAGCCTCGTCGCCTGGATCGTGTTCAATTTCCTCATCGGCAACGGCGGCGCGTTCGGGAAGCAGCTTGCGATGCTGCACCTGCCATCGGGACCGCGGCTCGCACCTTTCTTCGGTCTGCAGAGCACGCACGTGTATGCGGATCTGAGCGAACGCCTGGCGATGAGTGTCGGCAAGGAGGATCGGCCGGACTGGCTGCACGCGACGCGCTGGCGGGACTGTGCGACGGAGATCGGCGTCAAGCCGGCCTATGTCCTGCAGGTGCTCGCGACGATGGCCGGAGCGCTGCCGGAGCTCGCGGGCAAGGTGGCCGACGAGCATCGCAAGCGCAGCGGCACGGTCGCGGTGATCCGCGACATCAAGAGACTCGTCGAGCGCCGGGCGCGCCAGGTGCTCGTCGCCCTGCAGGCCGAAGCGGCGTGAGCGCGGTTCACAACGCCCGCGCCAGCGTGTTCTACTTGGACGCGTTTCGAAAGACTGTGGCAGGCAGCATTCGCGGCGCGCGCCGACGACAGGGGAACGATGGTCCGTCGTCGTTCGAAGCGCACGACGCCGCAGATGCCCGGCGCCGCCTCAACTCGCATCAGGAGCCCGGGAAGACATCCGCATGAACAATCGCGATCGCCTCATCGATTTCATGTCCGACTACAAGCTGGAACGCCGCGACATCGCCGAGCTCGTGCTCGTCGATCGGGACACCGTCGATCGTTGGCTGCTGCCGCCCAGCGCGAACCGCCGCAACGACATTCCGGACATGGCGATCGAGCTGTTGAGTCTCAAGCTCGCGGCGCGACCGAAGCCCGCGCCCGAACTGCCGGCAGCACAGGTTCCGGAAGCTCCGCCCGGCTAGGCCGGATCAGGCGCTGAAATTGATCGCGGTGCGCCGGCGCAGCGCAGTCGGCGCGAACGTGCGTTGCAGTCGGGCGGGTTCGTGCGCCTCGGCGGGCATGTGGCGCTGGCGGAGAATGAGGCGGATCGCGGCGTGGCGGGAATCGAGATAGTCGATGAACCGCGCCGTCGCGACCCGCAGGTAGGCATCGAAGAGATCCTCGGCGACGAGCAGCGCGGAGAATATTCCGCGCCAGTCCTGATCTTTCGTGATGGCCTGGATTCCGTATTGCCGCAGGAACACGCGGCAGCCGTCTGCCGCCCCGGCATGCACTTCCCAGAGTCGGGACGACAGCAGCTTTGCGCCCACCGCCTGCTTCTCCAGCAACTCGTCCGGCTGCTCCACCAGGGCCAGCAGCTTGTCGAGCGGCAGGGTGCTGCGCGGGGCGAGCGCGAAATCGAAGTCCTCCGGACTCTCGAACGTCAACCGGGCACCTTGCAACTCGATACAGAGGCGGCCGGGGCCACGCAGGCGACGGAGCAGGGAATCGGGGCGACGCGCTAGTTCAACCATTTTCTCGATATCCTGAGTTTGGATACTAAAAACAGTAGGATAAAATAGTTTCGTAGAAACTGGATTAAATAGTAGACTCCACTGGCGGCGAATTCAACGTGACGGTGTCTACGGGGCGTGCCGGTCCGGCGGCACGTTCGATGCCGCCGCGGGTCGTATTCCCGAGGGCCGGGACCGGAAGAGGAGCACCGTTCCGCAGACATGCAGTATTCGAACTTCGGACAGCGCTTCGCGTGCGTCTCGGGGACGCGCAAGCTGATGGACGACCTTGGGGCCGTCGCCCGCGCCGAGCGGCCGGTGTGCAACCTCGGTGGCGGCAATCCGGCAGCGATCCCGGCGCTGCAGACGCACTTTCGCGAGCGCATGGCGGCGTGCGTGGCGAGCGGCGAGTTCGATGCGCTGATCGCGCGCTACGACGATCCCCAGGGCTACCGCCCGTTCCTCGAGGCCGTGGCGCAGTATCTCAATGCGACGTGTGGCTGGCGGCTCACGTACCGGAACATCGTGGCGACGGCGGGCAGCCAGGCCAGCTTTTTCATGCTGTTCAATCTGTTCGCGGGCGCGACGAACGGCGGCGTGCGGCGCATCCTTTTTCCGTGCGCCCCGGAGTACATGGGCTACTCGGAGCTCGGCGTGGAGCCGGGGCTGCTGAGATCCTGTCCCGCCCGCATCGAGCTCATCGGCGAACACGGCTTCAAGTATCACGTGGACTTCGAGCAACTCCAGGTGGCGTCCGACGTGGGCGCGATCTGCGTGAGCCGTCCGTCGAATCCCACCGGCAACGTCGTCACCGACGAGGAGCTCGAGCAGCTCGGCGCGCGCGCGGCCGCGGCCGGTGTACCGCTCATCGTGGACGGCGCCTACGGTCTGCCGTTCCCGGGCATCGTGTTCTGCCCGGCGACGCCGGTGTGGAGCGACGACACCATCCTGTGTCTCAGCCTGTCCAAGCTCGGTTTGCCGGGTTTGCGGACCGGTATCGTGGTGGCGAGCGAAGACGTCGTGCAGGTCCTCACGAGCTTCAACGCGACGCTGATGTTGTCGAACAATCCGATCGCCAGCGTGCTGGTGACGGACCTGCTCGCGAGCGGAGAACTGCGCACGCTGTGCGAGGACTTCGTCGGCCCGTTCTATGCGGAACGTGCGGCGCAGGCGGTGGCCTGGTGCCACGAATCGTTCGCCGGTCTCGACTACCGGATCCACAGCGCGGAAGGTGCGATCTTTCTCTGGCTGTGGTTTCCCGGCTTGCCGATTCCCGTCGAAGTGCTGTATGAACGTCTGAAGGTACGCGGTGTACTCGTGATTCCCGGGCATCATTTCACGCCCGGCCTCGATGCCGACTGGCGCCACGTACACGAATGTCTGCGCGTTTCGTACGCACAGGATTCAGCCGGCGTTCGCCGAGGCATCGGTATCATCGCCGAGGAAGTGCGCAAGGCCTGGGCCGAGCGCTGAACTGCGCAGAGCGCTAACGGAGAAACGAGCATGAGACGGTCGATCGTCGGCGCGGGTATCGAAGTGTTTCCCATCGGGCTCGGTGCGATGCCGTTGTCGATACAGGGCCGTCCCGAGGCGGCGCAGGCGGCGACGGTCATCCGGCGCTTCGTCGAGCTGGGCGGTGATCTCATCGACACCGCGAACGTCTATTGCCTCGACGACCGGGACATCGGGCACAGCGAACGTCTTATCGCAGCGGCACTCGAGGACCTCGGCGCCGATCACGTCGTCGTCGCGACGAAGGGTGGACTCGTGCGGCCACGCGGCCAGTGGCTGACCGATGCGCGGCCCGCGGAGCTGCGCCGGGCCTGCGAACAGAGCCTGAAGGACTTGCGGGTGGAACGCATCCGCCTCTACCAGCTCCATGCCGTTGACGATCACGTCTCGATCGAGGAGTCGCTCGGCGAGCTGATCAGGCTCAAGGAAGAAGGAAAGATCGAACACATCGGCCTGTCCAACGTGTCGTTGCCGCAGCTCGAGCGCGCGCTCCATCTCGCGCCGATCGTCTCGGTGCAGAATCGCTTCAACGTCTTCGAGAAGCGCGATATCGCGAACGGGATTATCGAGTTCTGTGCGAACCACGACATCGCCTATCTGCCGCACAGCCCGGCCGGCGGGCACCATGGCCACATCCGTACCCAGCGCGATCGCACGCTCGCCACGATCGCCCGGGCTCACGCCGTTTCACCCTATCAGGTCGTGCTCGCCTGGCTGCTGCAGCTCGGCGCGCACGTCATCCCGATCCCCGGCGCGAGCCGCCTCGCCAGCATCGAGGACAGCATGAAGGCCGTCGGTCTCACGCTCACCGCAGCCGAGATCGCGAGCCTCGAAGCGCTCTGACGGCGCCGGCCTTCACAGGCCGGTCCGCAAATCCTCCAGGTGACGCATGCTCGGGCCCAGCAGGCGCTCGAGCAACGGTTTGCGCCGCGCGCACGACACTTCGAAGACGTCGGCGTCGGCGGCGCGCAGCGCGAGATAATCATCGCTGGTCTGCAGCGCATCGACGAGCTTGAGCTCGAGCGCACGCCTCCCGAACCAGTGCTCGCCGGTCGCGATCGCCTCGACGTCCACGACCGGCCGGTGCTCGTGCACGAATTCCTTGAAGAGCCCGTGCGCCTCCTCGATTTCCTCCTGAAACTTCGCGCGTCCCTCCGGGGTGTTCTCGCCGAACAGCGAGAGCGTGCGCTTGTAGCGTCCCGCCGTGAGCTGTTCGAAATCGATGTCGTGCTTGCGGAGCAGGCGGTTGAAATTCGGGATCTGGGCGATGACACCGATCGATCCGAGGATCGCGAATGGTGCGGCGATGATGCGATCCGCGACGCACGCCATCATGTAACCGCCGCTCGCGGCCACCTTGTCGACCGCGACCGTGAGTGGAATGCCGCGTTCGCGCACGCGCGCAAGTTGCGAGGCGGCGAGGCCGTAGCCGTGAATCGTTCCGCCGGGACTCTCGATTACCGCGACGACTTCGTCCTCGGTGCGGCCGACGGTGAGTATCGCGGTGATTACCTCGCGCAGGTCGCTCACGGCGGAGGCGCGCATGTCCCCCTTGAAATTGCAGACGAACACCCGTGGCCGTGGTGCGTCCTCGTCGCGTTCCTCACGGGCGCGGCGCGCATGCTTCTCCTCTTTCAACGCCCGTTTCAGCGCGCGCGGCGGCAGCACGCTCGCGCGCAGAGTCATCGCCATCGCGAGGTACTTGTCGTTCAGCTTCTTCACCTCGAGGGGCACGGTCTGGCCGTGGCGGCGCTGGGCGGCCAGGAGTGCGAGCAGGGCGCCCACGGCGAGCAGCACGGTGGCGATGACCGTGAACCACTTCGCGGCGAACAAACCGTAATCAGCGAGGAAACTCATGGGGGTGGGCCCTGGGGCTGGCTGCTGTCGGGCCCCGGATTATAGCGGGCGGCCGCCACGAGGCGAGTCCCGGTGGGATTAGTGCGTAGTGGCGGTCGGATCCCGCGGGGCCTGGCCGCGCCGCTGCAGGAGCCGGGCTTCGAGCCGGCAGATTTCTTCCACCACGCGGATGCGTGCGCCGTCTGCCGCACAGTGGAGCCACACCCCGATCTCGAAGCCCTCGCGCTGCTCGCGGACCATCACCACGGTCGCCTCGAAACGTTGGCTGCCATGGCGGAGTGGAATGACGAGCTCGAGGCGTGAGCCGGGACGCAGGTAGCGGGAGTTGTGGAAGGCAAGACCGAGATCGCCGTGGGGCGCGGCGCGACCGCGGGCCGGGTTGAACCATCCCACCATCCGCCTGACCCGCAGGGGGAGCTCAGGCGGATGATGGAGAAAGTCGTTTCTTATAGTACGACTGCTCGCATGGACAGGGACTGGCTTGGGCATGACCGCCGGAGCGGCCTGGATTCGGTTTTTCAGCATACTGCGCCTCGGCCCAGTTGATGAAAAGCATGAAGTCCTTAATTTTTTTGTTTTTAGTAAGTTATGGGTGGATTTTATAGCTAAATCTCATTTCGAATGCAAGCGAAATCGAGCGCCGATCCCCATCGCGAGAGGGACTTGGGAAGGACAGCTCGTGAAGTGCTTCAGCAGGCAGCGCGCGGAGTTCGGTGCAGTCCGTTGAATCAACGGGATTTCAGGGTGCGGACACCGCTTCGACGGCGCCCGTCACGTCGAGCCACGAGCCGGCGATTTCGACCGTCGACCCCCGGAGCGCGCCGAGCACGTGGACCGCCTCGACGATCCGGCGCTGCTTCCCGCTGCGATGGCGGATGCGATAGTGCAAGGCCTCGTCCCGGCTCTCGCCCGCGGCGATGCGCCCGAGCATTTCGGCGCGTAGGACGAGGGCTTCCGGCTCGAGGACGGAGTGCCACAGCTCTGGAAATCGGCGCAGCTCCGTGCGCTCGTAGCCGGCGAGTCGGGCGAAGTTCTTGCCGACGTAGGTGTAGTTGATTTCGCCCGCGACGATATCGGCGCTGTAGAGCACGGCCGGGCTGAACTCGACCCAGAACTCGAGGAGCTGATTCGTCTCCTTCAACTCCTCGACCTTCGCGTCGAGCGCACGGTTCGTAGCGAGCAGCTCCTCTTTCAGCCGCCGCTCGCGCTCGAGCAGATGATGATGGTCGAGCGCCGCGGCGATTGCGTGCTCGAACTCCTCGCGCTGCCAGGGCTTGCGCAGGAAGCGGAACACGCGTGCCTCGTGCAGCGCGCTGATGGCGACGTCGAGCTTCGCGTGCGCCGTCAGCATGATCGGCACGACGCCAGGCGCGCGCTTGCGGATTTCGCCGAGCAGCGTCACGCCGTCCATGTTCGGCATCGAGTAGTCCGCGACCACTACCGCCGGCATCTCACCGGCGTCGAGCTGGCGCAGCGCCTCCGCACCGCTGCGCGCGAACACGCACTCGTAGCTGTGCCCGAGCTGACGCTCGATGAGGTCGATGACCTCGGGCTGGTCGTCGACGAAGAGAATGCGTTCCGTCGCGTTCATGCGTGGCGTGCTCTCAGGTCGGCATCGGATGCCAACCGGCGTCGGCCCACAACTGGCCGCTGACGGCAGAGTTGCGGATGAGGAAGCAGATCGCATCCGCGATCTCCTCGGGCCTGATCAGGCGGCCGATCTGGGTGGAGGGCAGAATGTGCTTCTTGATGTACTCCTCGCCGAGCGCGCGCACCATCGGCGTGTCGGTGAAGCCCGGGTGCACGACCGCGCAACGGATGCCGTAGAAGATCGCTTCCGTCATCAACGTCGAGGCCGCGCCCTCGAGACCGACCTTCGTCGCGGAATAGGAGATCTGGCCCTTGTTGCCCCGCGAGGACACCGAGCCGATGAACACCACCACGCCCTGCACGCCCTCGTCGGGCGTCCAGCGGCCGAGGCCTTTTTCGAAACGCTGTTCGGCCATCTGCGACACGAGCTCCAGCGCCCAGTACACCGGTGCGATGAGATTCACGTCCACGACGAGCTTGAAGTTCTCGAGCGGGTAGATGTGGGCCTTGCCCTTTTCCTTGTTGAGCTTCACGGCCAGGGCGTCGCGGGTGATGCCGGCGGCCGGTACGCAGATGTTCACCGCACCGTGACGTTCGCGCATCGACGCGAAGACGTGCGCTCGGAAATCCTCCTCGGTCGTGTTGCCGCGGAAGGCCTGAGCGATCTCCCGCCCCGCCGTCGCATTCAGTTCCTTCGCGAGATCTTCGACGCCGGGCGCGAGGTCGACGAGGGCCATCGCCTCGATGCCGTGCTTGACGAGCTCGCGCGCGGCCGCAAGCCCGATACCGCTCGCCGCGCCCGTGATGACGGCGGTCTTGCCCTTGATTTCCATCCGAATGACCTCGATGAACTGGTGAACGAAAGCCGGCATTATAGGGGCAAGACGCGGTTCCCGGGGCGACGCCCGGCGGGCCGTGCGTCGTGAATTCGGCCGGCAGGAGGCCAGGATGAGTGTAAAGCAGAAGAACGTGTTCGGCGGACCGCTGGAAACCTGCTCCCGGGCGCCGTTGACCGGGTTCTATCGCAGCGGCTGCTGCGACACGGGCGCGGACGATTTGGGCCTGCATGCCGTATGCGCGGAAATGACGCGTGAATTCCTCGACTTCTCCAAGGCGCGAGGCAACGACCTGACCGTGCCGAACCCGGCAGTGGGTTTTCCCGGGCTCGCGCCCGGCGATCGCTGGTGCCTGTGCGCCGGCCGCTGGGTCGAGGCGGTCGAAGCCGGCTGCGCGCCGCGCATCGTGCTCGCCGCGACGAACCAGGAGGTGCTGGAACACGTCCCGCTCGAGCTCTTGAAGCGTCACGCGCTCGATCTCGTCTGAGCCCGCCGTTCGCCCCGTCCAGGGGCTTCGTTTATCATGTCCGGCCCGCGGCGGCCACGGTGGAAGTGCGCGGGCTCAGTGCACAGGAGCATGAACATGAAGCGTGAAGTCGTCGTCTTGAGTGGGGTCCGCACCGCAATCGGTGATTACGGCGGGACCCTGAAGGATATTCCTCCGTCCGATCTCGCCGCGCAGTGCGTGCGCGAGGCCGTGCGCCGCGCCGGCGTCGAGCCGCAGGGCATCGGACACGCCGTGTTCGGCAACATCATCCACACCGAGGCGCGCGACATGTATCTCGCGCGCGTCGCCGCGGTCAACGGCGGTCTGCCCGTCGAGACGCCCGCGCTGACGCTCAATCGCCTCTGTGGCAGCGGCCTGCAGGCGATCGTCACGGCCTCGCAGATGATCCTCCTCGGCGATTGCGACGCCGCCGTCGCCGGCGGTGCCGAGGGCATGAGCCGCGGCCCGTACTGGCTGCCGGCACAGCGCTGGGGCCAGCGCCTGGGCAACGGCGAAGTGATCGACGTGATGAACGCCGCGCTCCACGATCCCTTCCACAACATCCACATGGGCGTGACCGCCGAGAACATCGCGAAGAAGTGGGGCATCACGCGCCAGGAGCAGGACGAGTTCGCGGTCGAGAGCCACCGCCGGGCCGCGGCCGCGATCGCCGCCGGCAACTTCAAGGAGCAGATCCTGCCGATCGAGATCAAGACGCGCAAAGGCGTGACGCTGTTCGACACCGACGAGCACGTCCGTGCCGACGCGACGGTCGAGTCGATGGGCAAGCTCAAGCCCGTGTTCGATCCCGCGGGCAGCGTGACCGCCGGCAATGCCTCGGGCATCAATGACGCCGCCGCGGCCGTAGTGCTGATGGAAGGCGAAGCGGCGCGCGCGAAAGGCCTCGAACCGCTCGCGCGGCTCGTCGGCTACGCGCACGCGGGCGTCGAGCCCGCCTACATGGGCATCGGGCCGGTTCCCGCCGTGAAGAAGGTGCTGGAACGCACGGGACTCGCGCTCGGCGACATCGACGTCTTCGAGTTGAACGAGGCATTCGCCGCGCAGTCGATCGCCGTCGTGCGCGATCTCGGACTGCCGACGGCCAAGGTCAATCCGAACGGCAGCGGCATCTCGCTCGGTCATCCCGTCGGCGCGACCGGCGCGATCATCACCATCAAGGCGATCGCGGAACTGCATCGCACGGGCAAGCGTTACGCGCTCGCGACGCTGTGCATCGGCGGCGGCCAGGGCATCGCCGCGATCTTCGAGCGCCTGTGAGCAGACCGGGCCGCCGCGCCGCGCGTGCGGCGGTCCGTTCGTTTTCTCCTCTCGCACTCCTGTCCCGCAGGTGATTGCAGCTCCTGTTCTCGATCTCGGTACCGCGCCGGCACTGCGGGCGAGCCGCGAGGCGACGCTCGCGCTGAATGCGCGACTCTCGGAAGCGCTCGCCGCGGCCGATTTCGGTCCCTTGCACACACTCGCCGCCGCCGGCTCGCTCGGCCGCCTGGAAGCGGGACCCGATTCCGACATCGACTGTCTGCTCGTCTTCGGCGATCACGCGATGGTCGCGGCGGCGGAGCAGGATGCACTCGTCGGCCGCCTCATGGCGATCTTCGCCGCGCACGGTCTGAAGCTGCCGAAGTCGGCCGGCATCTTCCGCACGCCGATCACGCCGGCCGTGCTGTGTGCCCCGGCGGCGCTCGGCAGTCTCGACGAAGCGCCGGCCGTATTCGGCAAGCGCATGCAGGTCTTGCTCGATGCACGGCCGCTGTATGCGCCGGAGGCGTTCCGCGCGCTGCGCGGAGCGATACTGGACTGGTACGGCACGGGCTTCGTCGCGCACGGCGAACGTGCGCAGTGGACGTACCTCGTCAACGATCTCGTGCGCTATCTGCATTCCTACGCCGCGTGGCAGCAGTATAAATTCGATCGCAGCGCGGACGACGGCTGGTACCTCCGGCAGGCGAAGCTGCGCGGCTCGCGCATGGTGACGTTCGCGGGGCTGCTGTGTCTGCTGGGTGCGGCGAGCGTGCGGACCGACGAGCGGCGGGCCTGGTTGGAAGCCGCGCTCGATCTGACGCCTCTGGAACGCATCGCGCTCGTGATGGGGACCGACGATTCGGCGGCCTTCGCGACGCTGCTTGCCGCCTACGACCGCACGCATGCGCTGCTCGTCGACCCGGACGTGCGCAAGGCGCTCGTCGCGGCGTCACCTGCAGGCTGGCAGACGCTGCCGGCGCGTCATGCCGACGAATTCGCGGAACTGCATGCGGCGACGGGCGTGGTGCTCACGACGCTCACGAACTTCGTACTGTCGCGACGCGGGATCTGGGCGCAGGATTTCCTGAACTACCTGATCTTCTGAACGCTACTCGTAGCGAAGCGCTTCGGCGGGGGCGATGCGCGAGGCGCGCCACGCGGGATAGAGCGTCGCCGCGACGCAGATGACGAATGCCGCGAAGCCGACGGCGACGACGTCGCCGAGGCGCAGGTCGACCGGCAGGTAGTCGATGTAGTACACGTCCGGCTTGATGAACTGGACGCCGAAGACCTGCTCCGCACCGTGCACGAAGGCATTCGCCCTGGAGGTTCCGAGCATGCCCAGCAGCACGCCGAGCGCGACCCCGCCCAGACCGATCAGCACGCCCTGACTGAGGAAGATCGCGAGCACCGCGCGCGGTGCGAGACCGATCGTGCGCAGGATCGCGATGTCGCGTCCCTTCTCCTTCACGACCATGATCATCGACGCCACGATGTTGAACGCCGCGACCGCGACGATGAGCGATAGGATCACGAACATCATGCGCTTCTGCGACTTCAGCGCGTAGAAGAAATTGCGGTGGTACTGGGTCCAGTTCAGCGCGACGAACGGCGGCCCGAGGCGGTTGATGATGTCCTGGATGTAGCGCGGTGCGGCGGGCGGATCGCTGAAGTTCACGCGCAGGCCCGTCACCGTGTCCCCGAATTCGAAGAGCTTCGCCGCCGCGTCGATGTGCAGCATCGCGAACGTCGAGTCGTATTCGTACATGCCGCTGTGGAAGATGCCGGCCACCGTCACGCGTTGATAGACGGGCAGACCGAGACCCTGCTCGGGATCCCAACGCGGCACTACGAGCGTCACGCTGTCGCCGGCCTTCGCGTCGAGGTCGTGCGCGAGTGCCTGGCCGAGGAGAATTGTGGGCGGGTCCGCGCTGAGCGCGGCGAGCGTCGCGCCTTCGAGATGCTTCGGCAGATCGGAGACTTCGTGCTCGGCTGCGGGCGGGATGCCGTAGATGACCACGCCGCGGTTGTGACCGCGATGGTTGAGCATGCCGCTCGCGCGGATGAACGGCGCCGCGCCGCTGACGCGCGGGTCTCGCTTCACTTCCGCGGCGACGTCGCGCCACGGCCCGAGATTGCGTCCCCCCGCTTCGAGTATCGAGGCATGCGAGGTCATGCCGAGGATGTGCCGCGTCACTTCGACCTCGAAGCCGTTCATCACCGACAGCACGATCACGAGCACCGCGACACCGAGCGCGATGCCGAGTACCGAGGCGACGGAAATGAACGAGGCGAAGCGGTTCTTGCGCTTTGACCGCAGGTAGCGGCCGGCGATGAACGTGGGCAGGGGATGGAACAAGCGGTGCTTCCGGAATGCGCTCAGGGGCGAGGCGTCGGACGCCATCCTAGCATCGCCGCGCGGCGCTTCGCGACCCGCGCAAGAATGAGGGCTCTTCTGCGAACTGTGGGACCGTTCCTCGGTACACCGCGGCGCGTATTCCCCACGGGTCGCCCTCGCGCAGGCGAGGGCCCAGTGGTTCAGCCGCGGCGCCGAGGTCGAACCACGGGGCCAGCGCAGAAGACGAGCGCGGCGGAACGGAACGCTCGAAAGTCCGAGGTTCGCTGCGCGTGCCGTGGGTCACCGCCTGGGCCCTCGCCTGCGCGAGGACGGCGGAGATCAGCCGAGGCGGAATGCGTCGACTGACCCGGCAGTCTGGAGAAGAGCCAAAAAAAAACGGGCGGGGAGGTCCCCGCCCGAGATTGAGGGAGCAATGGCTTGGGACGACGCACCCGGATCCGTCCGGATACGCCTCGGTCCGGGGACCGATACCGCAGAATGCTCCTGGCGGACGCAATCCCGGTTGCGAAAGCTCTAGCACGGAGAATGCCAGACCGGGCAATCCAGGAATCAAGCACAGGGGCGCGGCCGCCAGGCGTACGGCGCACCAAGCCGGCGCGAACGGCACTCGATCCGGTGCGTACGCAAGGCGCGGAAAAAAATCCCCGGACATGCCGGGGATATCTTGGCGTGATCGATCGACTCTTCGAGCGCTGCGCACCGGGCATCAGGGTCTCGCGCACGAGTCGGGAACGGGACGCGGCCGGTGCGGGCGATCGACGGGACGATCCGGGCGGACCCGGGAGTAGCGACCGGATACGCACGCGCGATGAGAGCGTAGGCGGCGGCCGGTTAACGGACTGTGAACGGGCCGTGCGGAGGTCTCAATCGGTCTGTGCCTCGACGCACAGGCCCCACATCACCTTGTAACGATCGGCGCCGGTTTTCTGGACCGACCACAGCGGCTCGCCCGGCTCGCGGCACAGCCCATTGCCGCGCCACGTCTCGTGCGCCGCGGGGAACATCTCGGCGGTCGCGATGCCCGCATTGATGAGCCGGCTGCGCGTGCTGAGGTACCAGACGCCGTGGGAGTCGCAATAGACTTTGATGTGGTCGTACACGGTGCATGTCCCTTCATGAGCTCGCGGTCGAAACTTCCTGGGGCGATAGCCGCGCCTGTCTGTTCGGCGGCCGCAGTCGCTTCCGGACTTAGAGACCGTCCGGCAGCGGAAAGTTGCCGAAGTCTGCGTGCCGCTCGTCTCAGTTAAGCATTGCGTTCGCGAAGTGTCGAGCCGGGCAGCCGCCCCGTCCGCTTGATTTCCGCCGCAGTGCGCGCCATCTTGAGGGCGGTGCAGTATTCCGCAGGTGTTCCCATGTTCGGTCTCGACAGGAAAATAGAAATGCCCGCTCCTGACCAGGCGCTGCCCGGCCGCACTCAGGCCATGAGCGTCGCGAACCGGCATTTCGTGCTCGACACGCCGCTGCTCCCGCCGTTTTCCGAGGGCATGCAGCAGGCGCTGTTCGGACTCGGCTGCTTCTGGGGCGCCGAGCGCAAGTTCTGGCAGTTGCCCGGCGTCTACACGACGGCGGTCGGCTATGCGGGCGGCTACACGCGGAATCCTACGTATCGCGAAGTGTGTACCGGCCTGACCGGACACAACGAAGTCGTGCTCGTCGTGTACGACCCGGCGCGCCTCGACTTCACGGCGCTGCTGAAGGCGTTCTGGGAAGCTCACGATCCCACGCAGGGCATGCGCCAGGGCAACGACGTCGGCACGCAGTACCGCTCCGGGATCTATTGCTTCGACGACGCGCAGCGCGCGCTGGCCGAGCGGAGTCGCGACGGCTACGAGCGCGCTCTCGAAGACGCCGGCTATCCCGCCATCACGACTGAAATCCTCGACAGTCCGGTGTTCTACTACGCCGAGGACTATCACCAGCAATATCTCGCCAAGAATCCCGACGGCTATTGCGGCCTCGGCGGCACCGGGGTGAACTGCGTGGCCTGATGCGCCGCGCCGCATCGCGACAGCGCAGAAAAAAAAGGTTCTTCTTCGAACTGCGGGGCAGGATTCACCGGCAGGCAGAGGTGGCCTTCTGTAGACGTCGCCCTCGCGCAGGCGAGGGCCCAGTCGTTCAGCCTCGGCGCCGAGGCTGAACCGCGGGGCGAGTGCAGATTACCAGCGCGGCGCTCTCGAAAGTCCGAGGTTCACTGCGCGTGCCATGGGTCACCGACTGGGCCCTCGCCGGCGCGAGGGCGACAGGAACCCGCCGCGGCGGGATGCGTCGACAGACCCCGCAGTCTGGAGAAGAAAAAAAAAGCGCCCGCGAGGGGCGCTGAGGGTTCACGGCGGAGAAGCCGGAATCGTTCAGACCGCAGTACGGCGCCGGGTCAGCGGCGCGAACACGAGGCCCGATAGGAGAAGAAAGGCCGCGGCCGGCACCGGTACGGGCGCTGCTTTGAGGAGCCCGGGGTTGAGGTCCGCGAGATGCGTGAACGTGTCGCTCGTGACCCACTGCAGCCGCGTGCCCACGCGCTGCCACGACAAGGTGCCGGCGGCCCGCAACTGGTTCTTCGTTCCGTCGAAGAAGAGCTCCGCCCACTGGAAGCTGAACGGCACGCTGTCGTAGCTCAGCCGCAGCCGGACCTTGCCTGCGTTCGCGGCCACCGAAGGGCCGCTGAGGAACAGGCGGGTGCCGTCGTCTTCGCTGGCCGACCAGCCGGCGAGGGCGGTCGGTGTCTGAATCGTGTATTGCGCGATGCTGAGGTTCGAGCCGTCGGCCCAGAAGTAGAGGCCGGTGACGGCCTGGTCGTTCTGGATGTCCACGAGCTTGATGCTCGAGGCGCGCACTGCCGGCATGGCGGCGACGAGAGCGAGAGTCAGCAATGCGATGGATTGTTTCATGGTCTTCCGTCGTGGGGATTCGGTACGGCGCTCGCGAGTTGCGATCGCCGCGACGGAGGAAGTGCAAGCGCGGTGCCAGCGCGCGTCCCCGAATGTCACAACACCGTTTCGTGTGAGACCCGTCACGCGACGTGCGCGGCGTGGTCCGCGTGTCACGGAATTTTACGCGGCGATTGTGATGGCGCGCACGCGGCGCACGGTGCGGTCGAACGTGGATTATCCGGCGTGACGCGCCGCGCCGCGGGAGTTGTCGCCGGCGGGAGACAGCTCAATGCGCGCCGAGGCGCGCACGGCGGCTCCACACATACCAGGCGATCCCCGCGAGCAGCAGCGCGACCACGCCGATGTCGATCTGATGCGAGTAGTGCTGAACGACGGTCCAGTGCTCGCGCAACAGCATGCCGCAATAGAGCAGGAAGCCGTTCCAGAGCGTCGCGCCGGTCACGGTCAGTGCGATGAACGGCAGAATCGGCATGCGGCCGAGCCCGGCGGGGATGGAGATCAGATGGCGTACGACCGGGATGAAGCGCGCGATGAACAGCGTGATCGAGCCGCGCCGCTCGTTGAAGAAGCGCTCCGTCATCTCGAGATCGTGGACGTTCAGCAGCAGATAGCGTCCGACGGCGAGCACGAACGGCCGGCCGCCGTAATAGCCCATCGCATAGGAGGCGAGCGAACCGACGAGCGAGCCCGCGCTCGTTGCGAGCATCGCGAGTCCGAGATCCCATTTTCCGTCCGCGACCTGGAAGCCGACGAAGGGCATCACCGCCTCGCTCGGCACGGGGAAGATCATGCTCTCGAGCGCCATCAGGAACGCGGCACCGAGATAACTCGTGCTGTCGAGGATGCGGACGGCCTGGCTGGCGATGAATTCGGTGAGCATGGACGGGTTCCTTTCCTGGGACTGGCCGCCGCGCGGCGGCGCGAATGTCGCACACTCCGTCCGAAAGCGCCAGCGCGCTTCAGGCGCTGCCGAGGCCCAGCCGGCGCGTGAGCGCGATCGCGAGCAGCGGCGCGACGAGCGAGATCGCCGTCGCCGTGACGAGCAGGAGGCCGAGCTCCGAGTAATCCGCGGGCATCGTCACCGCGTGGGTGACCGGATCGCGCACCTCGCGCGTGACGGTGAAGACGACGTTCAGGTATTTCGTCCCGAGCTGCGCGGCGGACAGTGCGAGATTCGTGAACGAGGCCATGACCGCGAAGTACGTCGCCTTCAGACGCGCCGGTGCCGAGTTCGCGATCCAGGCGAGCAGCGGCACCATCGAGATCTGACCGAGCGGCGATTCGAGCGCCGTATCGACCAGCGCGATGAAGCGGGCATCGACGAGGCCGCCCGTCAGACGCGCCGTCCATTCGTGCAGTCCGTAGTACATGCCGAGGATCGGCAGTCCGAGCACGAAGCCCGCGAGCGTGAGGAAGGCGACGATATAGGCGATCGAGCGCTCCGCCATCAGGCGCCGGAACGCAAACAGGCCGACGAGCGTCAGCGTGCTGCCGATCACGCCGAGGCGGGCGAGGAAGGACTGATCGAAGCCGAGCGCGTCGATCATCCACCAGGTCGAGCCCGCGCCCGGTCCGGGCAGCGCGCGGAACACGAAGATCACGATCGCCGTGCCGAGCAGCGTGCGCCGGGATTCGGGCGTCAGCTCGCCGAGCAGGCGGTACATCAGGAATGCGATGACGGCGAAGGATCCCGCGAAGATCGCTTCCTGGGCGTATTCGAAGCGCGATGCGCCGAGGCCGATGGAGAGCGCGACGAAAGCGAGGCTGCCGCCGAGGATCGACCAGTTCGGCCGCGTGGCCTCGCCGGCCGGCTCGAGGAGTTTCGCGATCTCGTGCGCCGCGAGGCCACGGGCGGCGAGGCGGCGGCGCGTCCGGCGCTTCAATGCCCAGGCCAGCAGGACACCGAGCACCGAGATCGCGGGAATCACGAGCGCGAGCGTGTAGACCTTCGCGTAGATGGCGGCCTTCGCCGCCTGCGGCAGCTTCTCGACGCCATGGAACATGACGACGTTGACGAGCGAGACGAGCACGCCGCCGCCGATGATCGCGACGCGACCGAGCGTCTGCACCGTCGTATTCATCAGCCGGCGCTGCTCGGCCGGCACGGGGCGGCCCGCGTCGTCGACGATCGGCACGGCTTCGACGGTCATGGCATCGGCGACGGTGTCCTGCAGCATGTAGCCGATCGGCGCGAGCAGCGCACCCACGACGTACCAGCGCTCCGCCGGCATGATCGCGCGCATGCCCTCGAGATCGGTCACGAGTCCGAGCATGACGAGCAGGCTCGCGGCGATCAGCGCCGCACCGACGAACACGAGCGCGGACTTGTAGCGCCACAGGAGATCCACGAGATGACCGACCGGCATCTTGAGCGCCCAGGGCAGTCCGGCCCAGAAGCCGAGCGCAGCGAGGAAGGCGGCCGAGAGGCCGAGATATTCCTTCACGAAGAACGTGCCGACGATGCCGGTCAGGCTCGAGATGCCGGCCGCGAGGTACACCATGAGCGGCGGCAGGTAGGAGAGCCGCATTTCGCGACCGAGCTCCAGAATGTTGTCGTCGAACCAGCGCGTGAGTGAGAAGGGCAAGGGAGACTCCGGTTCCAGGGGCGGCGGCGCGCCGCCCGGACCCGAAGAATCGCGGAGCGCCGCGGTCAAGTCAAAGCCTTCTCAGGCCGCGGGCCAGCCGGTAGTATCGGGTGGAAACCGACAGCGGCGCAGGAACGCGTGCACTATCTCTATCTCGCCATTGCCATCGTCTCCGAAGTCGTCGCGACCTCGGCGCTGCGCGCCGCCGACGGCTTCCGGGAGCTCGGGCCGTCGGTGCTCGTCGTCGCCGGCTATGCGTGTGCGTTCTACTTCCTGTCGCTGACGCTGCGCGCCATCCCGCTCGCGATCTCGTATGCGATCTGGTCCGGTGTCGGCATGGCACTGATCGCGCTCATCGGCCGCGTGCTCTACGGGCAGACGCTCGATGCGCCCGCCTGGTTCGGCATCGGCCTGATAGGCGCGGGCGTCGTGATCCTGAATCTGTACTCGAAGACAGTGCCGCACTAGGCACGCGCGGGTCCCGCATCCGCATCCGCAATCGCAGACCGGAGGACAGCCATGACTGAGTGCCAGACCTTCGACCTCCCGGGCTTCGTCACCCAGGGCGGCGTCAGCTTCAACGCCCGGCTCGCCTATCGTACTTACGGCGAGCTCAATGCCGCACGCGACAACGCCGTCGTCGTGCCGACGTTCTACGGCGGACGGCACGACGATACCGCGTATCTGTTCGGGGACGGGCGCGCTATCGACACCCGAAGACATTTCGTCGTCGTGCCGAACATGTTCGGCAACGGCCTGTCGTCCTCGCCGAGCAACACGCCCGCGCCCTACGGCCGCGGCGCGTTCCCGCTCTTCACGCTCTACGACAACGTGCACGCCCAGTACCGGCTGCTCACGGAGGCCTTGAAGGTTGCGCGCGTGCGTCTCGTCGCCGGCTTCTCGATGGGGGGACAGCAGGCGTATCAATGGGGCGTGTCGTATCCCGACTTCGTGGATGCCATCGCGCCCATCTGCTCGGCGGCGCGCATCTCGGAGCACAATCACCTCTTCGTCGACAGTGCCTGCGCGGCGCTCAGGCTCGATCCGGACTTCAAGGACGGCTGGTACGACGGCCAGCCCGTTCGCGGCGTGCTCGCCTTCGGCAAGGTCTACGCGGCGTGGTTGTTCTCGCAGGACTTCATGCGCGAGCAGGCCTACCGCCAGATCGGCCTGAATTCGAAAGCCGACGTCGTGCGCTTCACGCAGAGTTACTTCCTGCAGAACGACGCGAACGATCTCCTCGCGATGGCCGCAACCTGGCTGCATGCCGACGTCAGCGCGAATCCCGAGCACCGCGGGGATTTCGACGCGGCGCTCGCCGGCGCGACGCCGCGGGCGATCGTCATGCCGGGCGAGACCGACCTCTACTTCCGCGTCGCCGACAGCGCGCGCGAAGTGCCGCTCATGCCGAACGCGGAACTGCGCGCCATCCCCTCGATCTGGGGCCACGCCGCAGGCTTCGGCATGGCGCCCGCCGACGGCGCGTTCGTCGATCGTGCGCTCGCGGAGCTCCTCGCCTGAGCCCCCGCCGGCGGGTCAAGGATTCCGCCGGCGCGGTCGATAGGGCTGTCATCCAGAACCTCACCCGCTGGGCCACCAGGACTCGGCCCGGCCCGGGCTGCAGCTCCGCGCGGCGCTCCCGGGCCGCACATCACAAGGGACAGCCAAGATGTCGACGTTCTCCTTCCTCTCGAATCTCAAGATCCGGGGCAAGCTCGTGGCCGCGATGCTCGCGGCGGGGCTCGTGCCGCTCGTCGTCAGCGGCGTGATCGCGAACCGGCTCGCGAACTCGGCGCTCAGCCGGCAGGCGTCCCAGCAGTTGCAGTCGCTGGTCGCCGTGAAGAAATCGGAGATGCAGGACTACTTCCAGCTCATCAGGGGCCAGGCCGCCTCGCTCGCCGAGGACGACACGCTGCTCGAAGCGATGCCCGAGTTCGAGCGCGCCTTCCGGCAACTGCCCGCCGATCTCGCGGCCGAGACGATCGCCAAGAGCGACGTCGAGACGCGCGTGGCAGGGCATTTCGACCAGGCGTTCATGGCCGAGTACGCCAAGCACACCAAGAAGCCCTTCGACGCCCGATCGCTCGTGGCCGGCGGCGAAGCCGGGCGGGCCGCGCAGTATCTCTACATCGCCACGAATTCCCATCCGGTCGGCGAGAAGGACGCATTGATGCGGGCCGAGGGCGCGGCGGGATACAACACCGTCCACGCGAGATTCCACCCGGGGCTGCGCAACTTCATCAAGCGCTTCGGCTACTACGATCTGTTCCTCATCGCGACCGACGGGACCGTCGTCTACACCGTGTTCAAGGAGGGCGACTTCGGCGCGAACCTGACGACCGGTCCGCTGCGCGAGTCGAATCTCGGTCGTGCGTTCGCGGCCGCCGCGAAGGCCAAGGCTGGCGAGGCGGGGATCGTCGATTTCGCGCCGTATGCGCCTTCCTACGCAGATCCGGCGTCGTTCGTCGCCGTGCCGATCCGCGACGGCGAGCGGCTCGTCGGCGTGCTTGCGATGCAAATGCCGGTCGGCCGCATCAATGCCATCATGCAGGAGCGGGAGGGCCTCGGTGAATCCGGAGAAACCTATCTCGTCGGGCGCGACGATCTCATGCGCTCGCAATCCGCGTTCGACAAGACGCAGAACGTCCTCGTCGCCCATGTCGACGCCGCGGCGACGCGCGCCGCGTTCGCGGGCGAAACGGGGATCACGAACTACTTGGACCGCCACGGGGAGCCGGTGCTCGGCGCCTCGGCGCCGCTCGCGATCCCGGGGCTCGACTGGGTCATCGTCGCGGAAATCGATCGCGACGAGGCGCTCGCCGCCATCTCGCGCCTGAATTTCGCGATGATCGGCACGGCGCTCGCGGTCGGCCTCGCCGTCGGCTTCCTCGCCTTCGTCATCGGTGCCCGCAGCAGCCGCCGCGTGACCGCAGGCGTTGCCATCGCGCAGCGCATCGCCACCGGCAACTTCGACAACGCCATTACCGCCGATTCCGCCGACGAGCTCGGCGACCTGATGCGCGCGCTCGAAACCATGCAGACCGAACTGTTCGGGCGCATCGTCCGCGAGAAGAACGAGGCGACGCGCATCAACCAGGCGCTCGACGTCGCAACGGCGAACGTCATGATCGCGGATCCGGACGGCAGGATCGTCTACCTCAACAAGAGCATCCTGGAATTGTTCCGGCAGGATGCCGAGGCCTTCCGCAAGGCCCTGCCGCACTTCGATGCGGATCGCATCCTCGGGGAGAGCTTCGATATCTTCCACGCGAATCCGGCGCATCAGCGTCGCATGCTCGCCAGCCTCAGCGGCAGCCACTCCGCGGAAATGAACCTCGGTGGCCGCATCATGTGCATCACCGTGGTCCCGGTGACGAACGCGGCCGGGGATCGCCTCGGCTTCGTCGCGGAGTGGGATGATCTCACCGAACAGCGCACCGCCGAGGCGGAGATCGAGCACGTCATCACCGAAGCGGCCGCCGGACGGCTCGGCACACGACTCGACACGGCGCGCCTCAGCGGCGCCATGAAGTCACTGGGTGGGAGCATCAACGCGCTCATGGAATCGATCGTCGCGCCGCTCAATCTCGCCGCCGCGCATCTCGAGCAGATCGCCGACGGCGAAATCCCGCCGCCGATCAGCGCGGATTTCCAGGGCGACTTCCAGGCCATCAAGAACAATCTGAACACCTGCGCGGAAGTGCTGCGCACGCTGCTCGACGATACGAGCCGGCTCGCCCAGGCCGCGACGGCGGGCTGCCTCCAGGAACGCGCGGACCTCGATCGGCACTGGGGCGACTTCCGGCGCATCGTCGCCGGCATGAACGACACGCTCGATGCCATCGTGGCGCCGGTGCACGAAACGAAGAGCGTGCTCGAAGAGCTTGCTGAAGGCGGGCTCACGCGCCGCGTCGAGGGCGACTTCCAGGGCGAGTTCGCGGTGCTCCGCGATGCCGTGAACGCCTCGACCGAGAATCTGCTGAACATGGTCGGCCGCATCCGCGAATCGGCCCGGACCATTCATGCGTCTTCCGGCGAGATCGCGAAGGGCAACCAGGACTTGAGTCAGCGTACGGAAGAGCAGGCCTCCTCGCTCGAAGAGACCGCGGCCTCGATGGAGGAGCTGACCGGCACCGTGCGCCAGAACGCCGACAACGCCCGTCAGGCGAATCAGCTCGCCGCGCGCGCGCGCGAAGAGGCCGAGAAGGGCGGTCGTGTCGTCGCCGACGCCGTAGGCGCGATGAACGAGATCGACACGTCCAGCCGGCGCATCGCCGACATCATCACCGTCATCGATGAAATCGCCTTCCAGACGAACCTGCTCGCGCTCAACGCCGCCGTCGAAGCGGCGCGCGCCGGCGAGCACGGCCGCGGCTTCGCGGTCGTGGCGGGCGAAGTGCGCAACCTCGCGCAGCGCAGCGCGGTCGCGGCGAAGGAAATCAAGACGCTCATCCAGGACAGCGTCACGAAGGTCGAAGAAGGGTCGCGCCTCGTCAACGAATCGGGACGCACGCTCGACGGCATCGTGAGCGCCGTGAAGAAGGTGAGCGACATCGTCGGCGAGATCGCGGCCGCGTCCGCCGAACAGTCCGTCGGCATCGAGCAAGTCAACAAGGCGCTCACGCAGATGGAACAGGTGACGCAGCAGAATGCCGCGCTCGTCGAGGAATCGGCCGCGGCGAGCGAGTCGATGAGCGACGAGGCGCGCGGACTCAACGAGCTCATCGCCTTCTTCCGCACCGGCGTCGCGGAGCCTGCGACGCAGGCCGGCACCGCCACGGCACCGGGCGCCGAACGGCGCGGCGCGAACCGGCCGTGGCGCGCGCCCGAGGCCGAGGACAAGACCGCGCCGCGGCGCCGCGCCGCCGCGACGAGCAAACCCGTCGCCGACGACTGGAGTGAGTTCTAAATAGACCGTTCTCCACGCATGGCCGACGCGGCGCCGATGCCGCTTCGGCCACGGGTTTTCCGGCATCGACTTGCCGGCTGATTTCGCCCACAATCCCCGCTCGTCCGTACAACTATTCGAGAGGGGAGCCGTGCAGATCGAAGACTCCGTCGCGCTGGTCACCGGTGCCAATCGCGGTCTGGGAAAGTGTTACGTCGAGACGCTGCTGAGCCGGGGCGCCGCCCGCGTCTACGCCTGTGCGAGACAGCCCGCCAGCCTGGAATCGATCGTCGCACTCGATCCGAAACGCATCGTGCCGGTCGCGCTCGACGTCACGCACGAGGGCGACGCGGCACGTGCCGCGGTCTCGAATTCGGACGTGACGCTGCTCATCAACAACGCGGGCGTGTTCCACAACTTCGGCGGCTTCGTGATGCAACCCGACAATGCCGCCATTCGCCACGAGATGGACGTCAACTACTTCGGGGTCCTCGCGCTGTGCCAGGCCTTCGCTCCGGTGCTCGCGCGGAACGGCGGCGGTGCGATCGTCAACGTGCTGTCGATCCTCGCCACCATCGCGACGCCCGCCACCGGCTCCTACTGCGCGTCGAAGTTCGCCGCGCTCGCGCTCACGCGCTGCGTGCGTGCCGAGCTCGCGGCGCAGCGCACGCTCGTCGTCGCCGCGATGCCCGGCACGATCGACACCGACATGGCGAAAGACTATCCGGGTCCGAAGGTCTCGCCCGAGGAAGTCGTCTCGGCCACGCTGGAGGCGATCGTCAGCGGAACCGAGGAGATCTACATCGGGGATCAGGCGCGCACGCTCGCCGCGCAGTATCGCGCCGATCCCGAAGCGGTGGCGCGCGAGCGCGCTGCCTTCCTGCCCGCGGTGTGAGCACCATGACGACCGCGGACGATCGCGCCGGCTACGAGCGCCGCATCGAGGGTCACTACGCACCGACCGACATTCCGTCGCGGATACTCGAGTGCCTGCGCGCCGCGGGGCGCGAGCCGGAACGTCTCACGCGCGAGGACACGGCGGCGTTCGACGAATTCCACGGCGGCGGTCGCGAATCGACGCGCGCGCTCGCGCGCTTCGCCGCTCTCGAACCGGGCCTGCGCATCCTCGACATCGGCAGCGGCATCGGCGGGCCCGCGCGCACGCTCGCCGCCGAATTCGGGGCCACGGTCACCGGCATCGATCTGACGTCGGGATTCGTGCAGGCCGCGGTGCTGCTGAGTGGTCTGCTCGGTATGGCGCACAGTGTCGATTTCGTGCACGGCTCGGCGCTCGACCTGCCGTTCGTCGACGCGAGCTTCGACGTCGTCTGGTCGCAGAACATGCTGATGAACATCGAGGACAAGCCGCGACTCTTCGCGGAAATCGCGCGCGTGCTCAAACCCGGCGGGCGCTTCGCGTTCGAGGCACTGCTCGAGAAGAGCGGCGAGCCGCTGCACTTTCCGTGCTTCTGGGCGGCGGAGCCCGCCCTGAGCTTTCTCCTCGGCGCCGCACCGCTGCGCGCTGCGCTGGGCGCCGCCGGGCTCGCCGAGCGGCTGTGGGAAGACAATACGCCCGCCGTCATCGAGCTCGGGAAGCGGCGGCTCGCGGCGATGGAGCGCGGCGACGCGCCGCCGCTCGGCATCGGGGTCATCGTGCCGCACGACGTCGTCGCCAAGGCGCGCAACGTGCTCCGCAACAACGTCGAAGGGCGCACGGCGGCGATCCAGGCCGTGTTCGTGCGCGCGGGCTGACGGCGATGCGGCGCGCGTACCGGCCGGCACTGCCGCTCCTCGCGGCGCTCGCGCTGTCCGCCTGCTCGGAAGCTTCGCGCGAGCACCCCTTCGAGACGGTGAAATCGCCCGGCGGCGCATGGTCGCTGAGCGCGAGTGTGATCGATCCCTGGTTTCCGCAGGGACCGCACTTCGTCGTCATCGCCGTGCGCGACGAGCAGAGCGGCGTGAGTAAGCGGCTCGCGAAGACGGATCTTGCCTACGACGGCGTACCGTTCACGAAGCAGAACATCGGCATCCGCTGGATCGGCGACACGCAGGCGCTCGTCTGTCTGCGCGCGACCGACCGACCCGACAAGGGCGTGCGGATCCTCATCAAGGACGGCAAACCGGGCGCCGAGCTGAAGCCCGGCTGCTGAACGCGGAGCGCGCCATGAACGATGCCTCACCCGAGGGGACCGGTCTTCTCGTCCGCCGCGAGCGGCGCGCGCAGGGCGACGTCCTCCACCTGCGCCTGTGCGGACGCAAAGCCCTCAATCTCGTCGGCCGCGACGTGATGGAGCGCGCCGCCGCGACGCTCGCGGCCGCCGCCGGCCCCGACGTGCGCTGTGCGATCCTCTCCGGCATGGACGGGCGCGCATTCATCGGCGGCGCGGATCTCCGCGAAATCGGCAGCCTCACGCCGCAGACGGCCGGACCGTTCATTCGCAGCATCCACGCGTTCTGTGCGGCGATCCGCGCGTTCCCGGCACCCGTGATTGGCCGGCTCGAGGGCTATTGCCTCGGCGCCGGTCTCGAAATCGCGGCGGCCTGCGACTTCCGTTATGCCGCGTCGACGGCGCAGCTCGGCATGCCCGAGGTGCGCATCGGTGTGGCGTCCGTGATCGAGGCCGTGCTGCTGCCGCAACTGATCGGCTGGGGCCACACGCGCGAACTGCTGCTGCGCGGCCACATCATCGACGCCGCCGAGGCGCTGCGCATCAGGCTCGTCGAGCACGTCTGCGCGCCGGCGGAGCTCGAGACCGCGATCGAGGCGGCCGTCGCCGACGTGCTCGCGAGCGCGCCGCGCGCGGTGCGCGACCAGAAGCGGCTCATCGCCGAGTGGGAGCGGCTCGCGCTCACCGATGCGATCGAAGCCGGCGTCGCGACGTTCGTTGCCGCCTACGACGGTACGGAGCCGCCGGAGTACACGTCGCGCTTCTTCGCCGGTCGGGACGGGCACTGAGCCCCGGCCGCCCGCAACGACGCCGCCGCCGCCCGGCGGCGCATATCAGGAGGTCCACGATGAATCACGAAAACACCGCTCCGCTGATCGTCCTCAATGCGCTCGTGCTGCGCGCCGACAGCTCGCCGCCGGAAGGCGTGCGCGCCGCGCGGCCGCGCTACAACGTCAATCGCGCGGGACAGGGCATCGAGGATGCGGAGACCGCGGATCGCACGCTCGCGCTCACCGACCGGCCCCAGCTCGAATGGGAGGCCTATGACGAATACTGGCGGAAAGTGCACGGTCCGAAGATCCTGCACAGCGACGGCCCCGACGACGTGCAGACGCCGCTGCTCCAGTTCTACCTCCAGCAGCATCGCGTGCCGAGCGGGCCGAGCTCGGAATACGCGCCGCCCTACGGCGCGCTGCCCGGCCCGGACGGCACGCTCGTACGCGATCCCGCCGCGCGCTGCAAGCCGCCCGTGCGTCCCGCCTGGGACGGTCTCGCGCAACTCGCTTACCGGACGAAAGAGGACGTCGCGCGTTTCTTCGACCTCGGTCCGGGCAAGTACGGCGAGAAGATCGTGCCGGACGAGGCCGTGTTCCTGCGCGGCTTCGGCTTCCATCTCGCCGAGGAGCACGTGATCTTCGCGCGCGGCGAGCAGCGCCGCGATCCCATCATCATGATCCGCTGCCACAGCCGCCGCGCAGGCAGCTCGCGCGCGGAATTCCGCGCCCGCTGGCTCGGCGCGCACGCCGCGCTCGTCGCCGGCCTCGCCGGGTCGCGCATGAAGCGCTACGTGCAACTCCACAACGTGAGCACGCCGAACGACCGGCTCTACGATCCGGTCGGCGATCGCTACGACGGCGTGGCGATCCAGGCGTTCGCGAACATGAACGATCTCGAGGACTATCTCTCGAGCGACGCGTATGCGCGCGTCGCGGCCGACGAACGGGAATTCGCGGGCGGGACGAGTTACTTCACCGCTCTCAATTACGTCATCAAGGACATCACCTGACGGAAGCGTCCGGGGTGGGTACACCCCGGACGGGGTCCCGGACCACCGGGGCTCACCGGCATGTCAGGCTAATCCGGCCTGTCGGACGGCGCGCTCCGGGACGATCCCCGACCGTCCATCCCGACTGATATTTCCGACATTCGTGCCGAAATAAGGAGTGCCGGCGGCGTTGTTCGCCACGGCAATCGTTCCAGGCAAAGAAAGACGGTGAATCATGTTCCGCAATCTGAAAATCGGTCCGCGCCTCTACCTGCTCGTCGGTCTGACGCTCGCGGCCCTCACCGGGCTCGTGACGTTCAATCTCGCGCGCCTCGGCGAGGTGCGCTCGAACCTCGAGACGGTCTACCAGGATCACATGCTCCAGCTCGAGCGCCTCGCGAAAGTCCAGGACCTGATGCGCGACAGCAACCAGCATCTGACGCTCGGCGTCGGCTTCCACGATCCCGCGAGTCCCGCGTCCGTCCTGCACAACGGTGATCACAACGTCGAGCGTCACCTCGCCGCGGTGGAGAAGGACATCGCCGAAGTCCATCGCCAATGGCAGGAATATCTGAGCCAGGTCCGCGACGGCAAGGAGAAGGAGCTCGCCGCGGCCAGCCTCGCGAGCCGTACGGCCTACGAGGAGAAGGGGCTCGTCGCGACGCTCGCGATGGTCCGGGCCGGTGCATTCATGACGGCGAACGAGCACCTCGTGAAAGTCGTGCTGCCCGGGTTCAGGCAGGCGGTCGCGGAGGGCGAGAAGCTCGTCGCGCACCAGGTGGAGGCGGCGAGCCGCCTGCATGCCGACGCGAACGCCGATTACCTGGATGCGCGCCTGTGGTCGTGGAGTCTGTATGGCACGGTCGTCGTGCTGGCGCTGGCATTCGCCTATGCCATCATCCGCAGCGTGACGCGACCGATGGCGGCAGCGGCAGAGCTCGCCGGGGCGCTCGCGGCAGGCGATCTGACCCGGACGGTCGAGGTCGGCAGCCGTGACGAAGTCGGGGTCCTGCTCGCCGCGATGAACCACACCGTCGAGCGTCTCGCGTCCGTCATCACGGAGGTGCGCACGGCGAGCGAGAGCCTGAGCTCCGCGAGCGAGCAGGTGGCCGCGACGAGCCAGAGCCTGAGCCAGGGCGCTTCCGAGCAGGCCGCGAGCGTCGAGGAAACCTCGGCCTCACTCGAGGAGATGGGGGCCTCGATCGCCCAGAACACGGAGAACGCGAAGGTCACGGACGGCATCGCCGCGAAGGCCGCGCGCGACGCGCAGACCGGTGGCAAGGCGGTCTCGGACACCGTGCACGCGATGAAGGCGATCGCCGGGAAGATCGGCATCGTCGACGACATCGCCTACCAGACGAATCTGCTCGCATTGAACGCCGCGATCGAGGCCGCACGCGCGGGCGCGCACGGCCGGGGCTTCGCGGTCGTCGCCGCGGAAGTGCGCAAGCTCGCGGAACGCAGTCAGGTGGCGGCGCGGGAGATCGGCGAGTTGGCCGGCTCGAGCGTCGAGCTGGCAGAGCGTGCCGGCACGCTGCTCGACGAAATCGTGCCCTCGATCGGCAAGACCGCGGATCTCGTCCAGGAGATCGCCGCCGCCGGGCAGGAGCAGTCCGCCGGCACCTCGCAGATCGGCCGCGCGATGGAGCAGTTGACGGGCTCGAGCCAGCTCACCGCGTCCGCTTCGGAAGAGCTCTCCGCGACGGCCGAGGAGATGAGCGCGCAGGCCGAGCACCTGCGCGAGGTGATCGACTTCTTCAAGATCGGAAGTCAGCGCGCGGCGTGAGCCGACGCGCGGCGGGGAGCGTCGCCGGCTGGCGCGATGTCTCCCCGCTGCAGGCGGGATGACGCATGGTCGGCGTGGCGGCGCGGGTCAGCGCGCCGTGCCGATGCGCCGGTAACGGCCATCCATGCTCCATTCCCACAGTTCGCCGCTCACCGGATCGAAGGCATAGTGCGCGACCAGGGGCGCCGTGGCGGGATCTCCGGCGCAGGGCGGAGCGTGCTTTTCGCGCACCGTGAACCAGCGGGTGTCGGCGCGCAGCCAAGGCCTCCGTTCGTCGACGGCGTCCTCGTCGATGCTCGCCGCTTCCGCGCCCGACTCGTCTTCCTCGATCGTCACGCATTCCTCACGCACGGCATTCCCGGCCGCGACGCGGTGGCGGATCAGCGTTCGCGCCTCGTCCGCCGCCATGGCGTCGTGGAAGAAGAATGCGATCAGAAGGAGCCCGGGCACACGCGCCCTGAACGAGCGCCGGCGGCGTTCCGTCAGGTCGTGCGCCCTGTCGCTAGGAACCACACATCACCCCTTGGCAGTCGGGATCGCGCGCAGCACAGTCGTCGCCCTCGTGCGACCAGCGGACGAGGATGTCGGAGGCGTCGGCGAGGAATATCGTCCGGCAGTGCAGGTGAACCTCGTGCCCCGGCGTGGTGTGCTCGATCCGGACCTTCCGCTTCTTGCCGTGCTCGTAGCGGGTCTCGGTCTCGGTGTAGGTCGACGACGGGCTCATGACGCTGCGCGAGCGGACGTACTCGAGGCTGCGTGCTCCGCTCGAGAGCCTGAAAGTCTGGCGCGGCGGCCCCCATTCCATGACGAGATCGTCGACGTGCCGGCCCATCCAGCGGTTCAAGATCTTTTCGTAGTTCGCGGTGGTCGCGCAGCCCGCGGTGAGCGCAGCGAGGCCGGCGACGAGGACGAGCAGCGGCAGCCTGCAGGCAGTGGGGGAGTGCGACATCGACTTCATGGTCCTCGCGGCAGTTCCTCTGCGGGTCGGTGTGCGCAATCTGCGACCGCTCGCGTGAATGCCGTATGAACCACGAGGCGCGTCGCGCGGACTTCTCCTCAGGCGTCGAGCAGCGCGCGGATCCGGCAGACGGTCCGCCAGTTCCGCGACGTCATCGTCACGCCGAGCAGACGCTCGGCATTCGCGGCGAGACGGGAGCGGCCGATCCCGTCCGGTGCATGCAGATAGAAAACGCGCCGCCCGAGCACGAAGCGTTCGTCCGCCTTCCGCAAGCGCTCGAGTCCATCGAGATCGGGACGGCGCGGCGGTGCCGCGAGGAAGCCGAGATGCACGCCGTCCGGAGCGGACTCCGCTTCGGGGAACGGATTGCCCGCCATCGCGGCCGACAGCGCGGCCACCGTGATGACGAGCACTTCCGGCATGAAGCCGTGACGCGCGGCGATCATGCCGGCGGCGCGTGCGCCGAACTGCGCGAGATCGCGCCTGCCGTAGCGGAATGCCGCATTGCCGCTCTGGAGCGTCGTCGCGACGTCGCGGGCGCCCGCCTCCCCGAGGATCGCGGTGAGCGACTGCATCGGCAGCACGTGACGCCCGCCGACGTTGACGCCCCGGAGCAGCGCGGGGCAACGCGGCGTGCCGCCGGCCGCCTGGCTCGTGCCGGCACGCGGTCGCCGCGGCATCATGCTGCCGTTACTTCGGCACGAGCTCGACGATGACGACGCGGCACGGCACGCTGCCGTCGTTGCTCGCGGAGAAGTTGCCCGCCGGATGATTCACGCCCGTGCCCTCGAAGTAGGTGTCGCCGGCCTTGAACGTCTCCTGCTTGCCCTCTTTCCAGCTTATCGTGATCGCCCCTTCGAGCACGTAGCGCAGTCCGGGCCCGCGATGGGCGTGCATGGGGATCTTCGCGCCGGGTTCGATCACGAGCAGGGTCGACTTCATGCTCCACTTGCCGGGCGGCAGCTCGCCGAGCTCGACTTCCTTCAGCGTGCTCGCGGAGATCTTCCCGGGTGCGGCGGAATCGGCCCGTGACGCCGCCGGTCCGATACCCGCCAGCGTCGCGAGTGCGATGGCGGTGGCGATCTTGCGAAAATCATGGATGAACATCGGTGCTCTCCTCTTGCTTGGATATCGGGGCGCAGGCGAACGGCAGGCGCGCCCTGGGGACATTCTGCGCATCGCGAGCTCACGGCTGCAAATTCACGCGCCGCAATTCCATGTCCCAGCGCGGGTCGTCCGCATTGTCCGATTTGACGACGGCGCGCACGGCCGGCGCATACCAGAGCGTCACGTTGAGCTCGCGCGCGATCGGCCCGACGTGCACGCGGTCGACGCACTGGATGCGGTAGGCCTCGAAGCGACCGGCCGGGACTCTGACGTGGCTCCATTCAGTCACTTCGCAAGACAGCTCACCCTCCCAGTCGCCATCGGATTTCGTGTAGCCCGCGTACCTACCCGACCAGCGCGCGCCGACGTCGAGCGGAAATTTGAGCTGCGGGTAATAGGGCTTGAACGAGGCGTAGATCTCGCCCTGATCGTCGCGCACTTCGAGCGGGTTGTAATCGTTCGCGACGGAAAGCCAGGACAGGAAGCCGCGGCAGGTGCTGAGCACGCGTCCGCCGTCGTCGAGCTTCGCGATCTTCCAGCGCTGACAGGGCACGAGCGCGACGTGCGTCGCGTACTCGTATTCGTCGCCGACGTGGAGCGGCGGCTGCGCGAAGCGCGGTCCGCCGGCGAGCGAGGGCACGTCGAGGTCGGGCATGTCGGCGTGTGCGCCGCAGGCGGCGAGGGCCGCGGCGAGGACTGCGCCGACTCTATTCATCGCGCTGCCTCGCCTCGAGATGAAAGCGGTGCAGCACGCGATGCACGAGCGGCGAGAAGGTGATCGCCGTGATCATGATGAGCGCGAATCCGGAGTAGAGCGCATAAATGCCCGCGAAGACCTTGCCAGCCGCGGTCTGCGGCGAGAGCAGCGGGCCCATGCCGGAGAGGATCATCGCGGCGTTGATGAACGCATCGAGCCAGGATTGATGCTCGCAGACGTGATAGCCGAGCATGCCGGCCCACAGCGAGAGCACGATGAGCGCGAAGCCGGCCGCCGCGCTCCCCGCCATGCGCCGCAGGAACGCGGCGCGCGGCAACAGCGGCATGTGTCGCGATTCGTACATCGCTCAGCGGAAGTGCGGCATCACGTCCGAGGCGAAGAGCGCGAGGTGCTCGTCCATGCGCGCTTCAACGTAGCCGGGCGGCACGGTCCAGGTGTAATAGCGCTCGATGCCGGTCTCCTCGACGTAGCGCCCGATCGCGTCGACCGCTTCCGCCGGCGTCATGACGAGCAGGATGCCGAGCTCGCGCAGTTCCTCGTCGCGGGTGATGGCCGGGAACAGCGCCTGACCGGCTTCGCCGAGCCAGCGGTTGTACATCTCGATCTGATAGCGCACGTGCGGGGCAATCTCGCGGAACGTACGCACGGGATCGCGGGCGCAGACGAGCCAGAAGTGGCCGCCCGCGAGGCGTCCGTCGCTGCGGCCGAGGCGGGCGACCTCATCACGGTAGATCCTCGCCTGCTCCGTCATCGCGCCGGTGCCCAGATAACCGTCGGCGAGACGCGCGGCGCGCTTCGGTGCCGCGGCCGCGAAGCCGCCGACCCACAGCGGCGGGCGCGGCTGCTGCACCGGGCGCGGCTCGAGCCTCGCGCCTTCGATACGGTAGTGCCGGCCCTGGTAATCGAGCGTCTCGCCGAGCCAGAGGCGACGGATGATCTCGAGCCCTTCGTCCATGAGCCCGGCGCGGTCTCCGCTCGCGATGCCGAGGCCCTTGAACTCCTGAGGCCGGTAGCCGACGCCGACGCCGAGCTCGAAGCGGCCGTTCGAGAGGATGTCGATCGTCGCGGCGTCCTCGGCGACGCGCACGGCATGATGGAGCGGCAGCAGCAGCACCGCGGTGCCGATGCGGATGCGCGTCGTGCGCGCGGCGACGGCCGCCGCGATCGGCAGGATCGAGGGCGCGTGGCCGTCCTCGCAGAAATGGTGCTCGGTGAGCCAGACGTCGTCGTAGCCGATCGTCTCCGCCCAGGCGATCTGGCGCAAGGTCTCGGCGTAGATCTCGGGATACGGCCGTGGCCAGGGCGCGGGATTGCGCAGCGAGTACCAGAGCCCGAAGCGAAGCTTGTGCGCACCCATGGCCGGTCTCTCCCGCGGTGCTATTTCGATTCGATTCCCGGACAGTCGTCCTGCGTCAGCAGCCGCGCGTTGCCGCTCGCGCCGCCGTCGACGGTCAGCATCGAGCCTGTCGTGTAGCTGCCGGCATCGCTCGCGAGATAGAGCGCGGCGCCGACGATCTCGCCGGGCTCACCGGCGCGGTGCAGCGGGATCTGCAGCTTCGCGCGGCGGTTGAACGCCTCCATGTCCCAGGCTTTCGAGATGTCGGTGAGGAAAGGGCCGCAGACGATGGCGTTCACGCGCACCTTCGGGCCGTAGGCGAACGCGAAAGACCGCGTGATCGCGTTCAGCCCCGCTTTCGCCGCGCCATAGGGCTCGGCCTGCGGGCTCGGCGTCACGGACGCCGTACTCGAGATGTTGATGATGCTGCCGCCGTCGCCCTCGCTCATGCGCTTGCCGACGAGCGCTGTCAGCCGGAACGGTCCTTTCAGGTTCAGGCTCACGACTTTGTCGAAGAGCTCTTCCGTGATCCGATCGAGCGAGGGATAGACGGGCGAGAGGCCGGCGTTGTTCACGAGGATGTCGATCTTCCCGAAGTGCGCATAGACGTCCGCGACGAGGCCGTCGAGCTCGCTCCATTTGCCGACGTGGCAGGCGCGGGCAAACCCGCGTTGGCCCAGTGCTTCGACTTCGCTCGCGACGCTCTCGCAGGCGTCCTGCTTCCGGCTCGCGATCGCGACGTCGGCGCCGCGCGCGGCGAAGGCGAGCGCCATTTCGCGACCGAGGCCGCGGCTGCCGCCCGTGATGAGGGCGACTTTGCCCTCCAGACCGAAGATGTCTCTGTGCATCGATCGCGACCTCGAGTTGCGTTCAGTTCTGCGGGATCCTAATCGAAACCCGGCCGCGCGTCTCGCCGCGTCCGGCCGGTGATCATTGCACTGCCGCGAGCTCGTCGGGCAGCGGTTCGATCACGCTCGCGCGATGGTCGCGGGCGAGCAGGAGATAGAACGCCGGCACGACGAAGAGCGTGAACAGCGTGCCGATGCCGAGGCCGCTCGCGATGACGAGGCCGATGTGAAAGCGGCTGACGGCGCCCGGACCGGTCGCGATGAGGAGCGGCACCATGGCGACGATCATCGCGACCGTCGTCATCAGGATCGGCCGCAGGCGGATCATCGCGCCGTGCTCGATCGCTTCGCGCTTCGTCATGCCGCGATCCGCCTGCAGGTGATTCGCGAATTCGACGATGAGGATGCCGTTCTTCGCGATGAGCCCGATCAGCGTGATCATGCCGACCTCGGTATAGATGTTGATGCTCGCGAAGCCGACGGTGATGAAGGCCAGCGCGCCGGCGAGGGAAAGCGGCACCGAGGTCAGGATGATCAGCGGATCGCGCCAGCTCTCGAACTGTGCGGCGAGCACGAGGTAGATGACGACCGCGGCGAGGAAGATCGCGATCGTGAGCGAGCTGCCGACCTGCTTGTACTGGCGGGACACGCCGGCGTAGTCGACCGCGTAGCCCTGCGGCAGCACCTCGCGGGCAAGCTTTTCGAGCGTGCCGAGCGCCTCGCCCATGGAGACGCCCGGGCTTGCCACGCCCTGCAGCGTGAGCGCGTTCAACTGCTGGAACTGCGTGCGCTCGCTCGGCTCGACCGAATCCTTGAACGTCACGAACGAGGAGAGAGGCAGGAGCTCGCCGGTCGCGGCACGGATGTAGTAGTTGTCGATGAGCTCGTGATTCGCGCGGAATGCCTGCTCGACCTGCGGGATGACCTTGTAGCTGCGCTCGTCGAGGTTGAACCAGTTGACGTGACCCTCGCCGAGCAGCGTGCCGAGCTCGCGCGCGACGTCCTGCATCGTGATGCCGAGGATGCCGGCGCGATCGCGGTCCACGACAATCGTCGTGCGCGGCCGCGTGAACTCGACGGATTTCTGGAGGAACATGAATTTTCCGCTCTTCATCGCCTGGCCGAGCAGATCGTCGACGGAGCTGTCGAGATCCGCGTAGTCGGCGGCGGTCAGTACGACGAACTGGATCGGCGCGCCGCGCGAGGGGCCGGGCAGGCTCGGTCGCGGGAACGCGAACGCCTGATAGCCGAGCGCATTGTTGAGCTTCGGCACGAGCTCGTTCTGGATCTCGAGCTGGCTGCGTTCGCGCTCGGCCATCGGCTTCATGCGGAAGCCCGCGAAGATGCTGTTCGCGGAGGGCATGCCGAGCATGAAGAAGCTCTCCGTGTGCTCGGGGATGGTCTGGAAGATATCGACGAGGTCGCGCGCGTAGCGGCGGTTGTAGTCGATCGTCGCGGTCTCCGGGCCGCGGCCCATGACGAACAGGATGCCCTGGTCCTCGTCCGGCGCGAGCTCGTTCTTCGAGGTCATGAACATCGCGACGCCGATCGGCAGCACCAGAATGCCGAACAGGATCGTCACCGGCACGTAGTCGAGGGTCCCGTGGAGGAGCTCGCGGTAGCGCTCCCCGAGCCGGCCGAAGAAGCGCTCGACCGCGTGCTCGAAGCGGCCCTCGCGGTTCGTGAAGAGCTTCGAGCAGAGCATGGGCGACAGCGTGAGCGCGACGACGCCCGAGATCAGCACTGCGCCGGCGAGCGAGAACGCGAACTCGGTGAACAGCGTGCCGACGAGACCGCCCATGAAGCCGATCGGTGCGTAAACCGCGACGAGCGTCGTCGTCATGGAGATCACGGGAAGGCGCAGCTCGCGGGCGCCGACGAGCGCGGCCTCGAACGGCGTGCGGCCGAGCTCCATGTGACGGTGCACGTTCTCGACGATGACGATCGCATCGTCCACCACGAGACCGATCGCGAGCACCATCGCGAGCAGCGTGAGTGAATTGATGCTGAAACCCATCGGCAGCATGAGCAGCGCGCCGCCGACGATCGAGAGCGGCACCGCGACCGCCGGAATGAGCGCGGCGCGTCCGGAGCCGAGGCAGAGGAAGATCACGACGAGCACGATCGCGACCGCTTCGAGCAGGGTCTTGAATACCTCGCGGATCGAGTCCTCGATGAACAGGCTCGCATCGTAGGGCACGCGGAGCTTCATCGCGGCCGGCATCTGCGACTCGAGATCCGGGAGCTTCGCACGCACGGCGCGCGCGACGGTCAGCGGATTGCTGCCCGGCGTCGGATCGATGCCGATGTAGCTCGCGGTGTTCGTCTTGTACCAGCTCGTCGTGTCGTAGCTCTCGGCGCCGAGGTCGGTGCGGGCGATGTCGGAGAGGCGGACGAGCACGCCTTTCTCGGCGCGGATCACCATGTCGCGGAATTCGGCGATCCGCGTCGCATCCGTCGTCGCGCTCAAGTCGACGGCGACGAACTCGTCGCGGGTACGGCCGGCGCTCGCGAGGAAGTTGTTCGCCTGCAGCACGCGCGCGACGTCGGCTGCGGTCACGCCGAGCGCCGCCATGCGCCGCGGGTCGAGCCAGATGCGCATCGCGTAGGCGCTGCCGCCGAACATCGCCGCCTTGGCGACACCCGGAATCGCCTGGAGCTGCGGACGCACGACGCGGAGCAGGTAGTCCGTGATCTGCTGCGGCGTCATCGCGTCGCTGTAGAACGCGATGTACATGAGCGCGGCAGGGTCGCCGGTCTTCGCGTCGATCACCGGGTCGTCGGCGGCCTGCGGCAGCACACGGCGCTGGCTCGCGACTTTCGACTGGATCTCGGACACCGCGGCGTGCGCGTCGTAATTGAGCTTCATCGTCACTTCGATCGTCGACACGCCCTGCTTGCTGCTGGACGTCAGGTAGTCGATGCCGTCGGCCTCGGCGATCGCCTGCTGTAGGGGCGTGGTGATGAAGCCCTTGATGAGCTCGCTGCTCGCGCCGGCGTAGGTCGTCGTCACGGTCACGACGGTGTTCTCGGTGCGCGGGAACTGCCGCACGTCGAGCGAGAGGATCGCGCGCGCGCCGAGCACGAGGATCATGAGGCTCACGACGCTCGCGAGCACCGGCCGGCGGACGAAGGTGTCGGTGAACGCGAGATTCACGGCGCGTTTCCGGCGGTCGCGGTCGCGGCCGGCGCGGGTGCGGCGAGCTTCACGGACATGCCGTTGCGCAACTTGTTGTGGCCGACCGCGACGAGGCGGTCACCGGCAGCGAGGCCCTGCGTCACGGCGACGCGGCCCGCACGCGTCTCGCCGGTCGTGATCTGCTGGCGGGTCACCGTCAGCTTCCCGCCTTCGTCCTTGATGACGAACACGGAGTTGCCGTAGGGCGTGTAGGTGATGGCGGTCGTCGGGACGGTCAGCACTTCGACATCCGCGCCCTCGAGCGTCGAGACGTCTGCGAACATGCCGGGTCGCAGGCGCTCGTCGGGGTTCGGCAACGTCGCGCGGATACGGATGTTGCGCGTGCCGGGGTCGAGGCCCGGATCGAAGGCCGTGATCCTGCCGCTGAAGCGTTCTCCGCCGTAGGCCTGCACCGCGACGGTGACTTCCTGGCCGAGCTTCAGCGTGCCGAAATGGCGCTCCGGCAGGGCGTAGTCGACGTAGATCGGATCGAGCGTCTGCAGCGGCACGATCGCCGCGCCTTCCTTGAGGTACTGCCCGACGTCGACCTTGCGGATGCCGAGCACGCCGGTGAACGGGGCGCGGATCGTCTTCTTCGCGAGATGCGCGCGTTTCGCCTCGACGAGCGCCGCGGCCTCGTCGCGTTTCGCGGCCGCGTCGTCGTAGTGCTGTTGCGCGACGGTCTTCTCTTTCAGCAGCCGCGCCGCGCGCTCGAACTGGAGCTGCATGAGCTTCTGCTCGGCGACGAGCCCCGCGAGCTCCGCTTCGTCGACGCTCGTATCGAGGGACAGCAGGACCTCGCCCTTCGTCACGCGCTGACCGGATTCGAAATGCAGCGCCGAGACCTGGCCCGCGATCTCGGTCGTGACGTCGACACCCTGCACCGGCGCGAAGCTGCCGACCGCGGCGAGCGCGCGCGGCCAGCGTTCGGCGGTGACCTGCGTGGGGACGATCGCGACGGCGGGCGGCGGCGCGGAGAACATCGCGTTCATCGCGGCAATCTGCCGCATCTTCACGGCGGCGATGCCGCCCACGACGAGCGCGACGGCGATCAGCATGAGGACGAGACGTTTGAACATGCGAAACCTTGTGGGCTGGAGGATGCCGGGAGGCGGCCCGCGCGGCGCCGCGGACGCCCGTCGCATAGTACCATCCGGCTCACGGGCCAACACCGTTTGACTCCGATCAACGTGCTTCCCGGGCAGCGCGATACACTGCGAATGCAAGTCCAGCGGGGGCCTCACGATGCGCGATCACCGGCTGCAGACGCCCATCACGGACTGCATGACGCCCGACCCGCTCCCCGTCATGCCGGACGTGATGCCCGGCGGCGGCTACGACCTCATGCTCATGCATTCCATCCGCTGCATGCCGGTGATCCGCGTCGGCGGCCGCGTCGGCATCGTCGGCTCGAGCGACGTGCTGCACGCACAGCCCGCGGCTGTCGGGCGCACCCGGGATCGCGCGATGGCGATGCGGGCGCTCTCGAAGAACGCGGTGGGCGAGGTGATGACGGCGAATCCGCGCGTCGTCACCGAGGGCGATACCGTATGACGGCGATGGGCGCGCAATGAGCGCCGGCCGGAAAAGGAAAGTGTCATGGATCTCTCATCAGTCGAACGCGAGCTGCGCGCCGCGCGTGCCGGGCTCGAAGCGCGTCTTGCGCGCGCCCACGATCACCTGACGCGGTCGGACGGACCCCTCGCCCAGGATTTCGCGGAACAGGCCGTCGAACGCGAGAACGACGAGGTCGTGCAGGCCCTGCACGACCGTCTCGCCGCCGACATCGCTGCGCTCGATACGGCCCTGCAGCGCATCGCGCAGGGCACCTACGGCGTGTGCACGGTGTGCGGAGAGGAGATCGCGGCCGGACGCCTGAAGGCGATGCCCGCGGCGGCGAAGTGCACGGCGTGCGCGGAGCGCGGCTGAGCCTCAGAAGGCGGCGAGGAGGCCGATCATCGTTCCGGTCGTGAGCGTCGCGAGCATGCCCGCGGCGACGGCGCGCGGTCCGAGGCGAATGATCACCTCGCGCTTTTCGGGCACGAGCTGGCCCATGCCGCCGATGAGGATCCCGAGGCTGCCGATGTTCGCGAAGCCGCACATCGCGTAGGTCAGGATGAGCCGCGTGCGTTCCGAAAAGCCCGCGGCACCGCCGGTCGCGAAATCGACGTAGGCGATGAATTCGTTCAGCACCACCTTGATGCCGAGCAGCCGGCCGGCGCCCGGCGCCTCCGCCCACGGGATGCCCGTCAGCCAGGCGAGCGGCGCCATGCCCCAGCCGACGGCGCGTTCGAGCGTGAGCGGCGCGCCCGCGACGTCGGGCAGCGTCGCGCCGAGGATCAGATCCGCGAGCTTCACGAGCGCGACGAGCACGACGAGCATCGCCGCGATCTGCAACGCGAGCTCGAGGCCAGCGCGCGTCCCGTCGGCGATCGCGGCGACCGCGCTCGATGCGCCGCGTGGCGGCACCCAGTGGCCCGCCGTCGGCGTCGCGTCCTCGGGCACGATGATCGGCGCGAAGACGAGCGCCGAGACGACGTTGATCATCGAGGCGACGAGCAGATGGCCGACGGCGCCCGGCACGAGCGGACCGATCAGCGTCGCGTAGATGACGAGCACGGTGCCGGCGATCGTCGCCATGCCGGTCGTCATGAGCATGAAGAGCTCGGCCGTCGTCAGCTTCGAGAGATAGGGCCGGATGAGTAGCGGCGCCTCCACCATGCCGAGGAAGGCCGTCGCGACCGCGCCGAAACCGACCGCACCGCCGACGCGGAACACGCGTTCCAGCGCGAGCGCGAAGACGCGGACCACGGCCGGCAGGATGCGCCAGTAGATGAGCAGCGAGGCGAGCGCGCTCAGCACGAGCACGAGCGGCAGCGCCTGGAAGGCGAGGATGAAACCCTGCGCCGGGGCCTTCACGTCGAACGGCGGCGCGGCGCCGCCGAGATAGCCGAAGACGAAACCCGTGCCGGCTTCCGTCGCCTTCTGCAGTGCGAGCACGGCGTCGTTCAACTTCGCGAACACGCGCTGCGTGCCCGGCACGAAATGCAGGAACGCGGCGATCGCGAACTGGAAGGCGAGACCGAGCGCGACGCGCGGCCAGCGCACCGCGCCGCGCGCCGTGCTGAGCGCCCAGGCGATCGCGACGAAGACCGCGAGACCGAGAATTCCCTGCATCAGCCGGCCGCTCGTCCCTGGGCGTGCAAGTCGCTCAGCTCCGCGGGAAGTTGCACAGCACCTCGGTGTGCGCGGCGACGCACTCCGCGAGGCGCTCGAGGTGATAGCCGCCCTCGAGCAGCGAGATGAGGCGTCCCCCGGCGTAGTGATCGGCGATTTCGACGAGGCGTTCCGTCATCCACGCGAAGCAGGACGTCGAGAGCTGCACGTCGCCGAGCGGATCGTCGCGATGCGCGTCGAAGCCCGCGGAGATCAGCACGACGTCCGGTTTGAAAAGATCGAGCTTCGGGATGATCGATTCCATGAACGCGCGCTCGTAGGCGCTGTCCGTCGCGCCCGCCGGCATGGGGACGTTGAGCGTCGCGCCGGCGCCGGCGCCGATGCCGGTCTCGCTCGCGGAGCCGGTGCCCGGATAGTAGGGATACTGGTGCGTCGAGATGTAGAGGACGGAGGGATCCTCTTCGAAGATGTGCTGGGTGCCGTTGCCGTGGTGCACGTCCCAATCCACGATCGCGACCTTGCCGAGGCCGTGCCGGCGTTGCAGGTAGCGGGCGAGGATCGCGATGTTGTTGAACACGCAGAAGCCGAGCGCCTGTTCCGGCTCGGCATGGTGGCCGGGCGGACGCGCGAGCGCAAAGCCGTTGTGGATGCGGCCGTCGACGAGCGCATCGCCGAGCGCGAGCGCGCCGCCCACCGCGAGGAGCGCGACGTGATACGAGCTCTGGCAGATCGCGACGTCCATGGAGTCGAAGAACGGATCGCCCGCTGCGCAGGCCGCGGCCGCGCGGCGGATGTAGGTCAGCGGATGGGCGTATTCGACCCACTGCAGATCCGCCTCCACGGGCCGCATCGCCGTGAACGTCCACGGGCAGTGCTCGAGATAGCGGCGCGCGGCGATGAGCCGTCCGGGCCGCTCCGGATGACCGGGGCCCGTGTCGTGTTCGAGATAGCGGGGGTCGTAGACTAAACCGGTTGCCATGGTCGTGTTCCTGAAGCTCTTGGGCGAAACCCCAGCGTGTTCGAGCGGCCTCTTGCCGGGCCGCTTGCTCGGCATCCTACCGTGCGTCGATGTTCCTGACGAGCGTGCGGGAACGGCGGTGGGTTCGGATCCGCCGGCGGCACGACGGCAATGCGGCTGAACGCGCTGCGCGCGTCGATCGGCGCGGTACAGGAGCTGCCGGCGAGGGAGGCGCATCGATTGCCGTGTTGCGCGCTCGGGATCCCTTCAGTCGGCGCTCTGGAAGCCGAGGGATGACCCGCGCTTGAATCGTTCCGTAAAGGTCATAGGCAGTGCTGGCGCGAGTTACCCGCACGCGTCAGACCCCGGCCGCCCGCCGTCCGCTACAATCCCGCCGTGATCTGGTTTGCCCTCACCGTGCTCAGTGCCTTCATGTTCGCGACCGCCGATGCGTCGACGAAGCGCTGGTTCTCGCAGAGCGATCCCTGGGAAGTCGTCGGCGTGCGCTTCGTGTGGAGCGGCCTCATGCTCGCGCCGTGGGTGCTGGCGCAGGGCTTCGAAGCGCCCGATCCGCGCTTCTGGATCTGGCTCTGCACGCTCGCGCCGCTCGATCTGCTCGCGGTGTGGTTCTACGTCCGGGCGATCACCTCGGCGCCGCTCAGTCATACCTTGCCATGGCAGTCGTTCTCGCCCGTCTTCTCCATCGTCACGGGCTACGTGCTGCTCGGCGAGGCGGTGACGGCGCGCGGGATCGGCGGCGTGATCTGCGTCGCGCTCGGCGCCTGGCTCCTGAGCACGACGGGCGCGGGGCAGGGCGGGGTGCTCGCGCCGCTGCGTTTCCTGTGGACGGAGCGCGGCCCGCGCGACATGCTCGTCGTCGCGCTGATCTTCAGCGTGACCTCCGTGCTCGGCAAGGGCGCGCTCGCCTACATGTCGGGTGCGCGCTTCGGACCGTTCTACGCGCTTTTCCTGGGGCTGTTCAGTTGGATCGTGATCGCCGCGCGGGGCGGCTCCATCCTCGCGGCGGCACGCCGCGAGCCGCGGGGCACGCTCGTCGTCGCGGGCGCGATGGCCGTGATGATCGCCGCGCACTTCCTCGCCATCGAGCACCTCACGGTCGCCTACATGATCGCCGTGAAGCGTACGAGCATGCTGTTCGGGATCCTCTATGGGGCGTGGCTGTTCCGGGAGCGGGACCTCGCGCGGAACCTGCTCGCGTCCGCCGTGATGCTCGGCGGGGTGGCGTTGATCCTGATTCCATGAATCACCTACGGAGCGAAGAGGCGACCGATGCGCCTCCTTCGTCGGCACATCCTATGAAGAAGCCCGGACGGGTCAGGGCTTCTTCGCGGTGTCTCCGGGCAGTGCGAAAGCGATGATCTCGTCGCCCGTCGCGTAGCCGTAGAGCAGGTTGCCGCCCGCCGCGATCGCGACGTACTGCGTGCCGCCGACGCGGTACGTGACCGGCGGCGCGTTCGCGCCGGCACTCGCCTTGTGACTCCACAGCTTGCGGCCGTCCCCGGCATCGAACGCCGAGACCTCGCCATTGCCCTCGCCGGTGAAGAGGAGACCGCCCGCGGTCGCGAGCACGCCGCCGAGCAGCGGCTGCGGCGTCTTCGTCTGCCAGGCGATGCGGCCGCTCTCGAGATCGATCGCGGAGAGCAGCCCGTAGGCCGTGCCGGCCTCGGGCTTGAAGAACGTGTAGCTCGTCCACGGCCGGCCCGGCTGCGGCTCGAGCTTGCGCGAATAGTAGAACGCGGGGTGATGGATGCCCGCGACGTAGGCGCGATGGCCCGCCGCATCGAGGGCGGCCGGCGACCACGAGCACGCGCCGTACGCCGAGGGCTGGATCAACACACCGTCGGGCGTGGGGCGCTTGAAGAGATTCTGCTGGGGTACGAAGGCCTCCGATTTCAGCACGAGCTCGCCGGTATCGCGATCGTGCAGATAGAACCAGCCGGTCTTCGAAGCCTCGCCGACGACTTCGCGCGGCTTGCCGTTCACGGTGACCGTCGTCAGCACGGGCGGGCTCGCGACGTCATAGCCCCAGCGGTCGTGCGGCACCTGCTGATAGGCCCAGCGCAGCTTGCCGGTCTTCAACTCCAGCGCGACGAGACTGATGGTGTTCAGGTTGTCGCCGGGGCGCGTCGAGTCGTCCATCTGCGGCGCGGGATTGCCGGTGCCGAGGTAGAGCAGGCCGCGCGCGCGGTCGATCGCAGGCGTCGTCCACACCGAGCCGCCGCCGTAGCGCCAGGTCTCGGGATAGCGCTCGAACGCCGCGCGCTCCGCCGCGACGTCGCGATCGAGCGGCGCGCCGTCCGCGGTCTTCGTGACGAATGCGCCTTCCCAGCCGTGCTCGGGCACGACATACCAGCGCCACACCTCACGGCCGGTCTTCGCGTCGAGCGCGACGAGGAAGCCGCGCAGACCCATATTCTCGCCGCCGAGGCCGGCGACCGAGAGCAGCGTCTCGCCCTTCTCCTTGATTTCGACGTGCAGGCCGTAGCCCGCGCCGGTCACGCCGGCGAGCACGAGGCCGTCGACGATCTGCGGCGCCATGTTCGCGGTGATGCCGGTGTGGCCCGTCTGCTTCGCGCCTTCGAGCTCGCGCTCGCCGAGCAGTTGCGCGAGCTGCTCGCTGCCTGCCGTCGACTTGTCGGCGAGCGGCGTCTCCCAGCGCTTCGTACCGGTCTTCGCGTCGAGCGCGACGACGTGCGCATCGAGCGTCGCCATGTAGACGAGACCGTCGCCGACCGCGACGCCGCGGTTCGCGGGGCCGCAGCAGGTCGCCTTGTCCTCGATCGGGTGTTCGTAGTGCCAGCGCTCCTTGCCGGTCGCGGCATCGAGCGCGACGACGTGATTCCACGGCGTGCTGACGTACATCGTGCCGTCGACGACGATGGGGGTCGCCTGGAACGTGTCCTTCATGCCGGTGTGATAGCTCCAGCGTGGCACGAGCTTCGCGACGTTGCCGCGGTCGATCGCCGCGAGCGCGCTGTAACGCGTGTTGCCGTAGTCGAGCCCGTAGAGCGGCCAGTCGCGATCGCCGTCGGCGGCGTGGACCGGGAACGCGAAACCGAGGATGGCGCCGACGGGCGCCAGCAGGCGTGCGATGCGCATGGTCTCCCTCCGTGGGCCGGCGCGCGCCGGCCGAATGGCGATTGCCGCCGTCCTGGCGGTATCGCTCTGCTCAGTGTTGCGGGGCGTTCGTCGCGAGACTGCTGGGCGCGGCGACCCGGATCACGTCGCGCAGCACCTTGCCGGCTTCCTCGAGCACCACGTCGAACTTGTCGCCGTCCTTCTTGCGCGTCGCGAAGTCGTCGCCGTCGTCGGCCTCGGCGGTGTCTTCCTCGGCGGCGGGCTTCTCGGGCAGCGGCTTCGCGCCGTGCGCGACGCGGATCTGGTTCTCCCGTTCGCGCTGCTCCCGGCGCTGCTTGTCGTGCTCCTGCTTGCGCTTCGATTCGAGCAGCGAGAGCTCCTTCTGATCGCGCGCTTCCTGCAGCGCGCGCTCCTGGGCGAGCAGCGCCTGGAAGCCCGAGTCGCCCTGCACGCGCTCGCTGTGCTCCTTGGCGACCCGCGTGAGATTCCCCGGCACCTTGTTCGCCGGCGTGAACTGCACGGGCGGGATCTCGGCGAAGGGCAGGGCGTTCTCGAGCGCACGTTCGCCGACGTGGTCGTTGCTGAAGCCGCTCGGGAACGCGATGTCCGGCACGACGCCTCGATGCTGCGTGCTCGCGCCCTCGACGCGGAAGAACTGCGCGATCGTCGCCTTCAACTGGCCGAGCTTGCCCTGCGAATCCTCGTCGAAGCGGTTCAGATCCACGAGATTCTGCACCGTGCCCTTGCCGAACGTCGGCTCGCCGAGGATCACGCCGCGCTTGTAGTCCTGGATCGCGCCGGCGAAGATTTCCGAGGCCGAGGCGCTGTTGCCGTCGACGAGCACTGCGAGCGGACCGTCGTAGGCGACGCCTTCCTCGGTATCGCGCTCGATCTGCACCTTGCCCTGGGAGTTCTTGACCTGCACCACGGGGCCGGGACCGACGAACAGGCCCGTGAGCTCGGTGGCTTCGGCGAGCGAGCCGCCGCCGTTGCCGCGCAGATCGATGATGATGCCGGAGACGTTGTCCTTCTTCAGCTCCTTGAGCAGCTTGCGCACGTCGCGCGTCGTGCTGCGATAGTTCTCGTCGCCCGCCATGCGCGCGTCGAAATCCATGTAGAACGTCGGCAGCTCGATGACGCCGATACGCATCTTCGCGCTGGCATCGGGAACCTCGATGACGGACTTCTGCGCCGCCTGCTCCTCGAGCTGGATCGTGTTGCGGATGAGCTTGACGGTCTTGCTCGGGCCGTCGAGGCCCGCGCCCTTCGGCAGCACCTGCAGGCGGACGACGGAATTCTTCGGGCCGCGGATCAAATCCACCACGTCGTCGAGACGCCAGCCGACGACGTCGACGAAGTCGCCGCTCTCGCCCTGGCCGATGCCGGTGATGCGATCGTCGGCGTGGAGCTTGCCGCTCTTGTCCGCCGGGCCGCCTTTGACGATCTCGCGCACGAGCGTGTACTCGTTGTCGTTCTGCAGGACCGCGCCGATGCCCTCGAGCGAAAGGCTCATGCGGATCTTGAAGTTCTCCGAGGTCCGCGGCGAGAAGTAGTCCGTGTGCGGATCGATCGACGTCGTATAGGCGTTGATGAACATCTGGAAGACGTCTTCGGCGTTGATCTGCTCGGTGCGGCGGACGATGCCGTCGTAACGCTTGCGCAGCGTCGCCTTGATGTCCTTCGGCTGCTTGCCGGAGAGACGCAGCGACAGCACGTCGTTCTTCACGCGCTTTCGCCACAGCTCGTCGAGCTCGGTCACGGACGTCGCCCAGGGCGCCTTCTCGCGATCGAAGGCGAAGTTCTCGTCGACCCCGAAATCGAAATTCTGATCGAGCAACGCATCGGCTTTCTGCATGCGTTCCTCGACCCGCTTCCGATACTGCACGAAGATGTCGTACACCGGCTGCAGCTCCGAGGCGCGCAGGTAGTCGTCGATCCTGTCGCGGTGCCGGGCGAATGAATCGAGGTCGGACTGCAGGAAGTAGCTCTTCGTCGGATCGAGCGACTTCAGATAGCGATCGAAGATGGCACGGGACATCTCGTCGTCGAGCGCCGCCTTGCGATAGTGGTAATTCGCGATGAAGTGGGTGATCAGCCGCGTCGCGCGGCGATGCTCCGGCGACGGCGTCAGCTCCTTGACCGGGATGATGGGCGCGGCGGCGAAAGCGGGCGCGTCCGCCAGCGCCAACAGGGCGACGCAGGCGAGTACCAGAAGATTTTTCATATCACCTGTAAACAAACCGAGCAAATGGGGTTGGGCCTAGGGCGGCCGTTCTGCGTTCTGAGCGGCGGCGCCAGTGTAGCGTATCCGGTACGTTTTGGCTTGAAATTATCGCGCTGGATCCGGGCGCTGCGCCGGTCGTCGTTTGCCTCTTCGGGTCGTCCTCCGTCACACTGCGACGATGATCCCGACCCTTGAATTCATCGCCACCGAAGACGCGCTCGCTCTCGCCGGGGCGCGCCTGGCGCAGTCGCCGTGGCTCGCCATCGATACCGAGTTCATGCGCGTCAGCACGTATTACCCGGAGCTCTGCCTCGTGCAGGTCGCCACTGCGACCGAGCTCCTGTGCATCGACACGCTCGCGCTGCCCGAACCCGTGCCGCTGCTGCGACTGCTCGAGGACCCCGGCCGGGAAAAGCTGATCCACGCCGGGCGGCAGGACCTCGAAGTGCTGCTGCTCCTCGCGGGGATCGTGCCGGCTCCCGTATTCGACACTCAAATCGCCGCCGCGTTGCTCGGCCATCCCGATCAGGTGTCCTACGCGTGGCTCGTCGAGAAGTTCTGCGGTGTCGCGCTCGACAAATCGCAGACCCGCACGGACTGGAAACGCCGGCCGCTCTCGCCCGAGCAGGTGCGGTACGCGGCGATGGATTGCTGGTACCTGAGCGCGGTCGCCGGCGTGCTGAAGGAAGAGCTCGCCGCGAACGGCAAGCTCGGGTGGTGCGAGGAGGAATGCGCCCGGCTCGTGCGGCCCGCGGCATATCGCGCGGAGCCCGAGCTCGCCTGGCAGCGCGTGAAAGGGATCGGTCAGCTCACGCCCGGGCAGTTCCCGGCGGCAATGCGGCTCGCGGCCTGGCGCGAGCGGCTCGCGCAGGCCGCGAACCGGCCGCGCGGCTGGATCCTGAAGGACGATGTGCTGCTCGCCCTCGTACGGGAAGGCCCGACGACGCGTGCCGCGGTCGCGGGCCTGCCGGGCATGCCGCCGGCATTCGCCCGGCGCCACGCCGATGCCGTGCTCGAGCTGCTCCATGCGGCGACGGCGCCGGCCGCCGTCGATCTCGGGGCGCTGCCGCGGCGGCTCGCGCCGGAAGAGGCGAAGATCGTCGAGAGGTTGATGGCCGGCGTGCAGGAACGTGCCACGGCGCTTGCCGTCGTCGCGCCGCTCATCGCGTCGCGCAAGGATCTCGAAGCCGCGGTCCGCGGGCGGCGGGATCTGCGCATCTTCGAAGGCTGGCGGGCCGAGGTCCTCGGCGAAGTGCTGCGGGCGGAACTGCCGCCCGCGGGCGATCAGAGATAGTGCGCGAGCTCGCGCTCGAAACTCGGGAAGTACATGTTGATGACGTTGATGTCGAAGCTCTTCAGGATGTCCGTCTTCGATTCGCGCTCGAGCAGGAACGTGAACGCCGCCTCGATGCAGCGCTGCGGTGTCGTCTCGGCGTGGTTACGGGTGAGCCGCTCGTAGGTCTCCCGCTTCAGCGTGACCCGGTGGCGCGTGCTCCCGGCGGAATCCGAGATCGTCACGTTGAACACCATCGGCTCCGTGTCCGACTTCATTTCGATTTCGATCATGCGCGCAGGGTTCGAATGTGTGACGGTCATATGCTACGCGGTTTCCGGTGGATCACAATCGGGCGGCCGCGCACGCGTCGGCCCGTTCGCGGTTTTCACTTCTTGATGTCCAGCAGCTCGATTTCGAAGATCAGTGTCTCGTTCGGGCCGATCACCGAGCCCGCGCCCTTCGGGCCGTAAGCGAGCTCCGGCGGGATCACGACCTGCCAGCGCGAGCCGGTGTGCATCAGCGGAATCACTTCCTGCCAGCCCTTGATCACTTCGCCGAGGTTCAGGGTCGCGGCTTCGCCGTGGCGCTTCGAGCTGTCGAACTCGCGGCCGTCGATCAGCGTGCCGGTGTAGTGCACGGTCACGGTGTCGGTCGCCTTCGGCATCGCCCCGGAACCCTTGCGCAGCTCCTTGTACTGGATGCCGTTCGCGAGCTCGGTCACGCCCTCGGCCTTCTTGTTCTTCGCCATGAAATCCTTGCCGGCCTTGAGATTCGTCGAAGCGCGCTCCTTGAGCTTCGCCGCGACGCCCGCTTCGCCGGCCTGCAGCGCCGCCTGGAGCTCCTGCTGGGTCAGCCGGGGCTGCACACCCTCGGCGGCATCGCGGATCGCGAGCAGGAACGCCTCGGAATCGAGGTCCACGCCCTGACGCACCAGGCTCTGACCGATCTGGAAGCCGACCGCATAGCTGAATTTCTTCTTGTCCGAGTCGAGCGTGACGCCGGCGGCGAACACGTTCGTGACCATGGCCAGCGCGCAGAGGCCGGCGATGCTGCGATTCATGCGATGGATACCCCTTCGTTGGTGTGCGGAAAAGCCGGCGCATAATCCCACAAGTCGGCGGGCACCGAAACCAGGGCGGCCGTGGGGTTTGTGAACGCGGTCGCGGCCTCAGGGTGCCTCGCCCGCGGCGGGCTGGACGCCGGCGCGCCCCGCGGCCTGGAGGGAGATCGCCGGGAAGTAGCTGCCCACGGGCTCGCGCGTCCACCAGGCGCCATCCTGCGCGCGCTGCGCTGGCGTCGTGAAACGATAGCGGTCGAGCCCGGCGCGCACGAAGCGCGGTACGTGGCCGGCGAACGGATCGCCGGCGAGCAGCGCGCGCACATCGGGCGCGCCTTCGAGCAGGCGCACGAGGAAGTTTCCGAACCACGGATTCTGATCGGGACTGCCGAGGGCCGCGAACCACATCTGCCAGTCGAGCCGCGGCTGGTGCGGCGCGACGAGCGTCGGGCGGCGCGCGGGATCGCCCGGCTTGTACCGGAATTCGTAGGCCAGCCAGCGGCGGCCGTCGTCCGAGCCCTCGACGCGGATCTCGAGCCGCTCCGTCGTCATGACCGCGAAGACGCCGTAAGCATTCGAGATGCAGAACGGGGCGAGCGCCGCCATCAGGCGATCGAGCGCGGCCGGCATGCCGACGCCGAACGGTGTGGCGACGTGACAGGCGTTCGCCAGCACGAGCGGCGCGCAGACCGCGGCGAACGCGAGGCGCGTGCGAGGCGGCGGCGCCGCGAGCGCCGGCACGCGGCGCGGCCAGCGCGGCAGATCGCGATCCTCGAACGCGCACCCGCAGAGCAGCACCGTCAGGACGTTGAAGAAATTGTAATTGCCGGTCAGCGCGATCGCGGCTTCGAGCACGATGATGCCCCAGGCCGCGACGAGCCGCGGCCGGCGCGGCGCGAACAGCAGGAACGGCAGCACGAGCTCGATCGCGAACGTCGCGATCACGCCCGCACGATGCGCCACGGTCGGCAGGTGATGCACGTACCAGGCGAGCGGCGTCGGCAGCGGCTGCGTCTCGAAGTGGTAGTCGAGCGCGCCGAGGTTCGCCCAGTTCGGGTCGCCGCTCAGCAGCTTCACCGCGCCGCTGAGAAACATGAACTTGAACGCGAGCAGGCGCACGAGCCACGGCACGAGCGGCTGGCGCGTGCCCATGAGGCAGGCGAGGAAGCCCGCCTCGAGCAGCAGCAGATCCCATTGGAAGCTCATGAACGTCTGGCCCGCGTAGACGAGCGAGAGATAGAGCGCGAACGCGCCGGCGAGCGCGGGCGTGACGCAGCGGCCGGCCAGCGCGATCAGCGCCGCCAGCGCACCCGCGGCGCAGGCGCCGACGAGCACTGCATCGTCGGCGCTCAGCCAGAACAGCGTGGGCAGTCGTACATACGCCTTGCGACCGAGACCGGCACGCGCTGCCTCGAGATAGGGCGCGAGCGGCAGGATGCCGTCGCTGCCGGCGAGCGCGCGGATCTGCGGCAGCAGCGAGAGGAAGGCCATGAGATAGACGAGTGCAATGCCGCGCACGTAGTACCAGGCCGCGCGATCGTAGCGCGCCGGCACGCGTGCTCCGCCCCATAGCGCACGGGCCAGCGTCATCGCGGGGCCACGGTGCGCGGCGACCAGACGGTAGACGGCTTCGCTGAGCGCGGCGAAGAGCGGGATGTATCGATAACTCCACGCGAGCCCGGGCGAGCCTGCAATCGCGAGCACGCGGAACGCGGCGTCCGCACCCGAGTGGCGGCTGCCGTCCGGCAGCACGAGCCAGATCGCCGCGCGGCATTGTGCGGCAGTGAGCCCGGGGAACGCGGCGAGCGCTTCCTGGTAGGGCGCGTAACGCACGGCCGTGCCGGTCAGCAGACGCCAGTATGCGACCCAGTACTTGCAGAAGCCGCAGTCGCCGTCGAAGAGCAGCGTGGGCGTCGACATGAACGATCAGCGTGCGGCGCGCCGGGTGAGATCCGGTGCGTCTGGAACGGTGAGGGCGCCGCGGCTCCTCACCCGGGGCTCACTTGTTCTTCACCGCCGTGAACTTGTGCACGGCGCGTTCGCCGACCACGTGGAGCGCTATTTCGACGCCCGCCGGGATGACCACGCAGTCGCCAGTTTTCACCATCATCGCATGGCCTTCGACCTCGATCTTGACCTCGCCGGTGAGCAGGGCGATGACTTTCTCGTGCTCGGTCATCTCGGCGACCGGCGGCGTGCCCGGCTTGAGCGTTTCCTTGCTGGTGTCGTAGCCCCACACGAGCAGCTTCTGGATCAGCGACTGCTCGGTCAGTGGTCCGTCGTTCACCATGTCCCAGTGCTCGAGCTTGAGCTTGCTGAGCGGCTGATAGGCGACGACGCGGTTGCCGCCCTGGAACTGCGCTTCGTAGAGCGCGGCGTCCATGCGCTTCAGCAATTCACCGGGTGGCAGATGACGCGAGGGCTTCATGGTCGCGACGCCGATGTGCACGGTCATCACTTCCCGATTCGTCGCCTTCGCATGCGGAATCTTCAATGCCTCGACGCGCTTGCGCAGCGCGTCGGCGATGCGCGCGCCGTTGCGCGCGTCGCAGCCGGGCAGGAGCAGCGTGATCTTCGATTCGTCGTAGCGGCCCGCGGCGTCGCCGGGCCGGCGGCCGAAACCCTTCACCGTCTGCGCGACACGCTTGAGCAGCGTGTCGGCGGACTGCCGGCCGTAGGCCTCGACATATTCCTGGTACTCGTCCATGTCGACGACGATCATCGTCACCGGCGTGCCTTCGCGCCCCGCGCGCCGCCATTCGTTGTCGATCTGCTGATCGAAATGCCGGCGGTTCGACAGCCCCGTGACCTGGCAGAGCGGCGAGATGCGTTCCAGCGTGTCCGCGAGCGCCTTCGCCTTGCCCTGGGCGAGACCGAGATCCGCAGCCGTGCGGCGCAGCGTGACTTCGGCCTGTTCGTGTTTCGCCTGGGTGGTCTTGAGCGCGACGTTCAGTTTCTCGACCTGGATGCGGCGCTGATCGAGATGGCCCGTGAGGTGCTCGGTCTCGCGCTGCATGACTGCGGATTCCCAGAACAGGCGCTGCAGTTGGCGACCGCCGGCAGCGGCCGCGACGACTACGAGCACCGCTGCGGCAGCGGCCGCGAAGCCCGCGTTGTCGAGCTGCATGGCGAAAATCGCGGCAGGCGGCAGCAGGGCTGCGGCCGCGCAGCCCACGGTCGCGCGTACCGAGCCCGCATGGAGCGCGACGGCCGCGAGCGCGGCGGCGCAGGCGAGCAGGAGCACTGGGGTGGCGGCGACGAGCGAGACGTCGTGGAGTAGATAGGCGCCGAACAGGCCCCAGGCGAGCCCCGTCGCCATGGCGGAGACATCGTAGATGCCGAGCCAGGTGCCGAGCGCGGCGTTCGGCGGATTCAACTTGCGGTAGAGGCGCCCCAGGACGAGACGCAGCGCATAGAGCGCGATGCCGCAGGCGGCCCATACGAGCAGCGTATTCAGCGGCACGAGTCCTAGGCAGGCGACGACGCCGAGTGACGTGGCGCTCACGCCGAGCACGAACTCCGTCGGACTGTTGCTGAACAGCCGGTCGAGTTCCTTGCCCCGGATGTTGATGGCGAGTGTTTCGCTTAGATCCATGGTTCGTATCTGATTCGGATGTCCGCACCGCGCTCAGGCGCGGTGCCGCGTCCTCGCATTTCGCCCGACGAGTCGGACGCCGTCGTGAGCCGGCCTCGGAGGGGTCCGGCCGGGACTCAGTCTGCGGGTAGTATAGTTGCAATTACAAGCGGTTACGACCCACAGCACAGAATCTACTCCCATTTGGGTTGCCAAGCCATTAAAACCGTTGATCTGCGAGCCCATCGAGGCTCACCACCGGCGCCGCTCCGAGGACTTCCGCGGAATGCGCCGTCCCGCGCCGGATGAACACACTGTCGCCCGCCTCGAGGACACTTCGGACTCACCCATGACGAGCTTGAAACGGCCGGAGACGAGGGCGTCGCACTTGTCCACGGGTGCGTGTGCGGCCGGAAGTACGTGCCGGGCGGGTAGACGCAGCGCGTCGCCCGGTAGCCCCAGGCCGCGAGCCGGGCGCGCAGTGCCGCCTCGCTCGGCGCTCCCGCCGCCGGATCCCAGCGTTCGACGCGACCGGGCGCCTCAGCCACGGTCGGCGTCCGGATCGCGCGGTGTCGGCACGAAACCGTAGCGCGCGGGCAAGTCGGCGGACGCGATGCGCCGGAACGCCGGCCTCGCGGTATACCAGCGCAAGCATTCCGGGGCGACGGCCGAGGTGTCGAGCAGGCGCTCGAGCAGCGCGTCGCCGGAGTCGGGTCCTGCGCCGAGCGCGGCAGTGAAGCGCATCAGGTCCCGGTCGTCGAGTACGGCCGGGCCGTGTTCCGTGACGAGCACGAGATCGTGGTCTTCGAGCGCGACCACCTCGGCGAGCGTGGCGACACCGGTGCCCGTGTGCAGGGCGAGCCGTCCCGGCGCGATTTCCCGGCACACGAAGGGCGTGCAGGCGAGATCGACGAACACGCGCTGGGGCCCGTTCTGGACGTACCACCGGCCTTCCGGCGTCGAGGTGTAATGGCGGTTCAGGAACGCGACGGCGCGGGCGTGCGATATGACCTCGCCCTGCAGCCGCCACTGGCCGCGCCGGTCCAGCGACAGCCAGCCGTAGCAGTCCGGTACGTCCGGCCACTTCGCCATGGCCTTCAGGACGAGCGGATCGAAATCGGGATGCGGCTCGGCCATGCCAGGATCAGGGGGGCGTGGCGCTGCGGATCGGCACTTCGCTCTTCTTCACGACGGTGCGCAGCGAGAAGCTCGAGCGCACGCGGGCCACGCCCGGCAGGCGCGTGAGAATGCGGGTGTGGATGCGTTCGAAATCCGCGGCGTCGGACGCGACGACCCGCAGCAGGTAATCCGCGTCGCCGGTCATGAGGTAGCACTCCATCACCTCCGGGACGTCGCGGACCGCGGCCTCGAATTTCTCGAGGTCCTCACCCTGCTGCCGGTGCAGGCTGATCTGGACGAACACGTCGCTCGGGTAGCCGACCTTCGCCTGATCGACCAGCATCGCGTAACCGGCGATCACGCCGGCTTCCTCCAACTGGCGGACCCGGCGCAGGACCGCGGATTCCGAGAGATTCACTTTCGTCGCGAGAGCGACGTTGCTGAGGCGCCCGTCGCTTTGCAGGGCGTGGAGGATGGCGCGATCGATGCGGTCGAAGATCATGGGTGCATAAAATTGTTGTTGATGGATTCTGAGCGACAGATTATTGCTAATTTAAAGACATCAAAGAAGACTTATCAAGGTAATTGTCCGGCTAGCCCCTTATTCTTGCACCCGACGGCGCCTGCGCCGGACCGCACAATGCAAACCTCAGGAGCTCCGCCATGAAGATCGGTGTCCCGAAAGAAATCAAAGCGAACGAATACCGCGTCGGCATGACCCCGGGCGGCGTCCGCGAGCTCGTGTCGCACGGCCATCAACTCGTCGTCGAGACCGGCGCCGGCCACGGCATCAATGCCTCCGACGAACATTATCGTCAGGCCGGGGCCGAAATCGCAGCTTCCGCCGCTGCCGTGTTCGCCGCCGCCGAGCTGATCGTCAAGGTCAAGGAGCCCCAGCCCGTCGAATGCGGCATGCTCCGGCCCGGCCAGGTGCTGTTCACGTATCTCCATCTCGCGGCGGACGCGAAGCTCACGCACGCCCTCGCCGCCACCGGCGCTACCGGCATCGCTTATGAAACCGTCACCGCCGACGACGGCTCCCTGCCGCTGCTCGCACCGATGAGCGAAGTCGCGGGACGCCTGTCGATTCAGGCCGGCGCGCGCTGCCTCGAGCGCGAGGCGGGCGGGGCCGGCATGCTGCTCGGCGGCGTGCCCGGCGTCGCGCCCGCGGAAGTGCTCGTGATCGGCGGCGGCGTCGTCGGCACGAACGCCATCCAGATGGCGCTCGGGCTCGAAGCACGTGTCACGGTGCTCGACAAGTCGCTGCCGCGGCTGCGCGATCTCGAGGCCCGTTTCGGCGGCCAGTTGAACACGATCTTCGCGACCCGCGACGCGCTCGAGCATCATCTCGCGCGCGCCGATCTCGTCGTCGGTGCGGTGCTCGTGCCCGGCGCGGCCGCGCCCAAGCTCATCTCGCGCGAACTGCTGAAGCGCATGAAGCCGCGCTCGGTGATCGTCGACGTCGCGATCGATCAGGGCGGCTGCGCGGAGACGAGCCGGCCGACGACCCATGCCGAACCGACGTTCGTGGTGGACGACGTCGTGCACTACTGCGTCGCGAACATGCCGGGTGCGGTGCCGCGGACGTCGACGTACGCGCTCACGAATGCGACGCTGCCCTATGTGCTCAGGATCGCGGATCTCGGTGCGGTACGGGCGATGGCCGACGATCGTCATCTGCGCAACGGTCTGAACGTCTACGACGGGAAGATCACGCACGAAGTCGTCGCGGCCGCAGTGGGCGCGCAGTATGCGCCGATCGAGCTCGTGCGCTCGGCCGCCTAGAACGTCGCGACCACCTCGCACATCGCCGCGGTCAGCGCGGCGACGTCCGCCGGGGCCATCACGTAGGCCGGCATGACATAGACGAGCCGGCCGAAAGGTCTCACCCACACGCCGCGTTCGACGAATGCCCGGGGCGCGATCCGCATGTCGACCGGCATCGCGAGCTCGATGACCCCGATGCCGCCGAGACAGCGCACGTCGACGACCTGCTGCAAAGCGCGCGCCGGGGCGAGGCCCGTTTCGAGCGCCTGCTCGAGCGCCGCGATCCGTTCGGCCCACGGTCCGCCGAGCAGCAATTCCACGCTCGCGAGCGCCGCGGCGCAGGCGAGCGGATTCGCCATGAACGTCGGACCGTGCATGAAAACGCCCGGATCCCCGCGACTGATCGTTTCCGCCACCTCGCGCGTCGCGAGCGTCGCGGCGAGCGTCATGTAGCCGCCGGTCAGCGCCTTGCCGAGACACATCAGATCCGGCGCGATGCCCGCATGCTCGCAGGCGAAGAGCCGGCCCGTGCGGCCGAAGCCGGTCGCGATCTCGTCGAGGATCAGGAGCACGCCGTGGGCATCGCAGAGCTCGCGGACGCGCCGAAGGTATTCCGGTGCGTAGAACCACATGCCGCCCGCGCCCTGCACGACGGGCTCGAGGATCACCGCCGCGATCTCCTCGCGATGCACTTCGAGCAGGCGCGCGAGCTCCGCGATGTCCGATTCGTCCCAGCGGGCGCCATAGCGGATCGCAGGCCGCGGCGCGAAGAACTGCTGCGCCAGCGTCTGCTGGAAGAGCCTGTGCATGCCGGTCACGGGATCGCATACCGACATCGCGGCGAACGTGTCGCCGTGATAGCCGCCGCGCACGGTGAGCAGGCGCTGCTTCCCCGGCTTGCCGCGCGCGGCCCAGTACTGGATCGCCATCTTGATCGCGACCTCCACGGACACGGAGCCCGAGTCCGCGAAGAACACGGCATCGAGCGGCGCCGGGGTGATCGCGACGAGCTGCGCGGCGAGCGCGACGGCGGGTGCATGCGTGAGACCGCCGAACATGACGTGCGCCATGCGCTCGAGCTGCGCACGCACGGCCGCGTTCAGCCCGGGATGGTTGTAGCCGTGGATCACCGACCACCACGAGGCCATGCCGTCGATGAGCTCGCGCCCGTCGGCGAGGCGGAGGCGTACGCCGGACGCCGACTCGACGGCGAAGACGGACGGCGGATCGACGAGCGTCGAGTAAGGATGCCAGACGTGCGCGCGGTCGAGCGCGAGCAGGGGCTCCGGCATCACGCTCATGTCACGCGCCAGCGCAGCGCGCCGGCGGGACGGAACACGCGGACCGCTTCGCCGTCCACCGGCAGATCCGGCGTGGCGAAATCCTCGCAGCATTCCAGCGTCACGCGCCGTTCGTTCGGCGGCAGACCGTAGAACGCAGGACCGTTCAACGACGCAAACGCCTCCAGGCGATCGAGCGCTCTTTCCTCGGCGAACACCTGCGCGTAACAGGCGAGCGCGGACGGCGCATTGAAGACCCCGGCGCAGCCGCAGTCGTGCTCCTTGAGGCTGCGCAGGTGCGGTGCCGAGTCCGTGCCGAGGAAGAAGCGCGGATCGCCCGAGCACGCGGCCTCGCGCAGTGCCAGACGGTGGATCTCGCGTTTCGCGACCGGCAGGCAATACATGTGCGGCCGGATCCCGCCCGCGAACATCGCGTTGCGGTTGATCAGGAGGTGATGCGGCGTGATGGTCGCGCCGACCGGCCCGGCGGCCTCGCGCACGAACGCCACGCCTTCACGCGTCGTGACGTGCTCCAGCACGATCTTCAGCGCCGGATGGCGGCCGCGCAGCGGTGCCAGCACGCGCTCGATGAAGACCGCCTCGCGATCGAAGACGTCGACCGCGCCGTCGACGACCTCGCCGTGCACGAGGAGCGGCATGCCGATCGCTTCCATCGTCTCGAGCACGCGGGCGATGCGCGCGAGCTCGGTGACGCCGGCCTCGGAGTTCGTCGTCGCGCCGGCGGGATAGAGCTTCGCCGCCGTGAAGACGCCGTCCGCGTGGCCGGCACGCAGGTCTGCGGGATCCACGGTGTCCGTGAGATAGCAGGTCATGAGCGGCGTGAAGTCGCAATCCGACGGCACGAGTGCGCGGATGCGTTCGCGATAGGCGGCGGCGAGCGCCGCGGTCGTCACCGGAGGTTTCAGGTTCGGCATGACGATCGCACGGCTGAAATCGCGCGCAGTCGCCGCGATCACCGCCGCGAGCATGGCGCCGTCGCGCAGGTGCACGTGCCAGTCGTCGGGGCGGCGCAGGGTGAGGCTCGAGGGGGTATTCATGGCGCGGATTCTACACGCTCGGCGCCGGCTTCCGGCGGGCCGGGGTGACATCCCGGGCGCGGGCGGTACAATCGCCGTGCCGCCCGGCGCTGCCGGCGGCCATGTCCGTTCGAAATTGTCCCAGAGTGCTCCGGGAGGACGCGCGATGTTCGGCCTGATGATGGATTTGCCCCTGCTCGTCACGAGAATCATGCGTCATGCGGAGCGCAACCATCCCCGCCAGGAGGTCGTGGCGATTACGGCGGACATGCCGTCCTTCCGCTACACCTACGCGGACTGCTTCGCACGCGTCCGCAAGCTCGCGAACGCGCTCGACGCGCTCGGCACCCCGGCGGATGCGCGCGTCGGCACGCTCGCCTGGAACGATCACCGCCATCTCGAGCTCTACTTCGCGATCGCCTGCAGCGGACGGGTGTGTCACACCATCAATCCGCGGCTCTTCGACGAACAGCTCCTCTACATCATCAACCACGCCGAGGACGAATGGCTGTTCGTCGATCCGGCGTTCGTGCCGAAGCTCGAGGAACTCTCCTCGCAGTGCCCGAAGGTCAAAGGCTATATCGTGCTGACCGACGCCGCGCACATGCCGAACACGACGCTGCCGAACGCGATGTGCTACGAAGAGTTGCTCGCGCCGCACGCCACGACCTACGAGTGGCCCGCGCTCGACGAACGCACGGCCTGCGGTCTGTGTTACACCTCGGGCACGACCGGCAACCCGAAAGGCGTGCTCTACAACCATCGCAGCACGATGCTGCTCGCCTATGCCCAGGCGATGCCCGATGTCTCGAACCTCTCGGCGCGCGATTGCGTGATGCCGATCGTGCCGATGTTCCACGTCAACGCCTGGGCCTATCCGTTCGCCGTGACGAACGTCGGCGGCAAGCTCGTCTTCCCGGGTCAGCGTCTCGGCGATGCCGCGCAGCTCACGCGCCTCGTCAACGAGGAGGGCGTAACGGTCACCGCCGCGGTGCCGACGGTCGCGCTCGCCATCCTGAACCATGCGCGCGAGCCCGGTCGCACGCTCGCACCCCTCAAGCGCTTCGCCATCGGCGGCTCGGCCTGCCCCCTCACGGTGATCGAGGAGTTCCGCGATCGCCATGGAGTGGAAGTGCTCCACGCCTGGGGCATGACGGAGATGAGCCCGCTCGGCACGCTCAACCAGCACACGATGCTCACGGCGAAATACGAAGGCGAGCGGCTGCGTGAGCATCTGCAGAGCGCGGGCCGCGCGATCCCGGGTGTGGAGCTCAAGATCACGGACGACGACGACAAGGAGCTGCCATGGGACGGCAAGGCCTTCGGCTCGCTGAAGGTGCGCGGCCTGTGGGTGTGCCGCGACTATTACAAGCTCGAGGGCAGCGGCGGCTCGCACGCCGACGGCTGGTTCACGACGGGTGACGTCGCGAGCATCGACGAGCACGGATTCATGCGCATCACGGACCGCGCGAAGGACGTGATCAAATCGGGCGGGGAGTGGATAAGCTCCATCGATCTCGAGAACGCCGCCGTCGCGCATCCCATGGTCGCCGAGGCCGCCGTGATCGGCGTCACGCATCCGACCTGGCAGGAGCGGCCGCTGCTCGTCATCGTCCCGGAGCGCGGCATGCAACCGACGCGCGAGGAGCTGCTCGCCTGGTTCGAGGGCAAGGTCGCGAAGTGGTGGATCCCGGACGACGTCGTCTTCGTGGAGAATCTGCCGCATACCGCGACGGGCAAAATCAGCAAGCTCGAGCTCAGGAAGCGCCTGCAGGACTATCGCTTTCCGAGCGCGTGAGCGGACGGCGCGTCCGCTGCACTCTCAGAATATCCCGTCCGCCTCCATCTGCGCGATTTCCGCGCCCGTGAAGCCGAACGCCTCGAGCACCTCGCGACTGTTCTCGCCGGCTTCCGGTGGGCGGCCCGGCACCGCGGGCGCGGTGCGGCTGAAGCGCGGCGCGGGCGCCGGCTGCGTGACGCCGTCGATCTGCACGAACGCATTGCGCGCGACGTTGTGCGGATGCTTCGGCGCCTCCTCGAAATCGAGCACCGGCGCGTAGCACGCGTCCGTGCCCTCGAGGATCGCCGTCCACTCGTCGCGTGTCTTCTGTCTGAACACCGCCTCGAAGCGCGCCTTGAACTCGGGCCAGCGCTCCGGATCCATGCGGTTCTTGCGGATGTCCTCGTCGTCGATGCCGATGAGCTGCAGCAGCAACTCGTAGAACTGCGGCTCGGCCGGCGCGATCGTGATGTACTTGCCGTCCTTCGTCTCGTAGGTGTCGTAGAAGTGCGCGCCGCCGTCGATGCGGTTCTTGCCCTTCGGCAGCCACGAGCCCTGGGCCCACATGCCGTACATCATCGTCGCGAGGATCGCCGAGCCTTCCGTCATCGCGCAGTCGATCACCTGGCCCCGGCCGGAGCCGCGCTGCTCGAAGAGTGCACACGCGATGCCGAACGCGAGCATGCACGCGCCGCCGCCGTAGTCGCCGACGTAGTTGATGGGCGGGATGGGCTTCTCGCCGGGGCGCCCGATGATGTGCAGCGCGCCGGAGAGTCCGATGTAGTTCGCATCGTGGCCCGCGGCGTGCGCGAGCGGGCCGGTCTGGCCGAAGCCCGTCATGCGGCCGAAGACGAGGCGCGGATTCGCGGCGAGACAGACGTCAGGGCCGAGACCGAGGCGCTCCATCACACCCGGACGGAAGGGATCGATCAGCGCATCGGCCTGCGCGACGAGCTTCAACGCGGTGGCGACGCCCTCCGGCTTCTTGAGCTCGAGCGTGATGGATTTCTTGCCGCGGTTCAGCACGCCGAAGCGCCCCGGATTGTAGGAATCGAATTTCTGCCCGGCGTAATGCCTGACGGGAACCTTGCGATCGATGCGGACGACGTCCGCACCCATGTCGGCGAGCATCATGCCGCACAGCGGTCCTGGACCGATGCCGGCGAACTCGATGATCTTGGCGCCTTTGAGCGGGCCGCTGCCCATGGGAAAACCTCCTGCCGCGAGGGCTGATGTGTCGTGGTCTGCGTGGTATATCTTGTTGGGTCGCGGTGCAAATTGCTAGGTTGCAGGGCGCCGGTTCAGCAAGCGGAGTGGAGTCGATGACGTTGCCCGATGTTTCATTGGAAGACAAGTACACGCAGCAGTCTGGCCGCGTGTTCCTGTCGGGAACGCATGCCCTCGTGCGACTCGTGCTCGAGCAGCGCCGACGTGATGCGGCGCGCGGCTGGAACACGGCGGGCTATGTCACGGGTTATCGCGGCTCGCCGCTCGGCGCCTTCGATCAGCAGATGAGTCGCGCGAAGCGCCATCTCGAAGCGCAGCGCATCGTCTTCCAGCCGGCGGTCAACGAGGATCTCGCGGCGACCGCATTGTGGGGCACGCAGCAACTCGGGCTCTTCGATGGCGCGAGCGTGGACGGCGTGTTCGGTGTCTGGTACGGCAAGGGACCGGGCGTCGATCGATCGGGCGACGTGCTGCGCCACGCGAATCTCGCCGGCACCGCACCGCGCGGCGGCGTGCTCGCGCTCGCGGGCGACGATCACGCGGCGAAATCCTCGACCGTCGCCTGCCAGAGCGAGCTCTCGCTCATCGATCTGCAGATGCCGGTGCTCTACCCGGCGACGGTCGGTGAAATCATCGAGTACGGGCTCTACGGCATCGCGCTGTCGCGCTACGCGGCGCTCTGGACCGCGCTCAAAATCCTGCCGGAGACCGCGGATCTCTCCTCGACTCTCGTCCTGCCCGACGATCGGGTGGAGTATCGCGTTCCCGGCTTCGATCTGCCGCCGGACGGGCTCCACCTGCGCTGGCCGGATCCGGCACTCGAGCAGGAAGCGCGTCTGCACCGCTACCGGCTGCCCGCAGCGCGCGCGTTCCTGGCCGCGAATCCGCTGGACCGTGTCGTCGTCGGCGGGCCCGCGCCGCGCTTCGGCATCGTGACGAGCGGCAAGAGCCATCCCGATGTCATGCAGGCGCTCGCGACGCTCGGCATCCTGCCTGCGGAAGCGCAGCGGCTCGGCCTCGCGCTGTACAAGGTCGGTGCGCTGTGGCCGCTCGAGGAGGAGGGGTTGCGGCGCTTCGCGCGCGGCCTCACCGAGCTCTTCGTCATCGAGGAGAAGCGCGCGGTGCTGGAGCCGCAGATCAAGGAAGCGCTCTACAACCTGCCCGCGGGCGAACGCCCGCAGGTCGTCGGCAAGCGCGACGAGCGGGGTGCGCCGCTCGTGCCGAGCGAAGGCGATCTCTCGCCGGAGCGCATCGCACGCTTCGTCGCGGCCCGGCTCGCGGGACTCACGGGCGATACCCGCCTCAAACTGCGCCTCGCCGCGCTCGAGCAGGCGCCCGCTTCAGTACCGACCGGTCCCGCCGTGGAGCGCATCCCGCATTTCTGCTCGGGTTGCCCGCACAACAGCTCGACCGTCGTCCCCGAGGGCAGCCGCGCGCTCGCCGGCATCGGCTGTCACTACATGGCGCAGTGGATGGATCGCAACACGGCGACGTTCACGCACATGGGCGGCGAGGGCGCGAGCTGGATCGGCCAGCAGCCGTTCACGACGACGCCGCACGTATTCGTGAATCTCGGCGACGGCACCTACAACCACTCGGGTCTGCTCGCGATCCGCGCGGCGGTGGCCGCGGGCGTGAACGTGACCTACAAGCTCCTCTACAACGACGCGGTCGCGATGACCGGCGGCCAGCAGGTCGACGGTCATCCCTCGGTCGCGCAGATCACGCACCAACTGCACGGTGAAGGCGTGCGGCGCATCGTGATCGTGACCGACGAGCCGGCACGCTACGCGGATCGCTCGGCGCTCGCCGCGGGCGTGACGGTACACGAGCGCCACGCGCTCGACGCCGTGCAGCGCGAGCTGCGCGAAATCCCCGGCGTCACGGTGCTCGTCTACGAACAGACCTGCGGTACCGAGAAGCGCCGCCGCCGCAAACGTGGATTACTCGCCGATCCCGCACGGCGCACGTTCATCCATCCGCTCGTCTGCGAAGGTTGCGGCGATTGCGGCGTGCAGTCGAACTGCCTCGCGGTGCTGCCGCTCGAGACCGAGTTCGGACGCAAGCGGCAGATCGATCAATCCGCCTGCAACAAGGATTTCCGCTGCGTCGACGGCTTGTGTCCGAGCTTCGTGACCGTGCACGGAGGCGAGTTGCGCCAGCCGCAGGCGATCGCCGCCGACCTGTCGTTTCCCGAACTGCCGGAGCCGGAGCCCGCCGCGGAGACCGACGTGTATTCCATCCTCGTGACCGGCGTCGGCGGCACCGGCGTCGTGACGATCGGCGCCTTGCTCGGCATGGCCGCGCACCTCGACGGCCGGCATTGCCAGGTGCTCGATCAGACGGGCCTCGCGCAGAAGTTCGGCGCCGTGATGTCGCACATCCAGATCTCCGCGCGCCCCGATCGGCTGCATGCCGGCAGGATCGCCGAAGGGGGCGCGGATCTCGTGCTCGGTGCCGACCTCGTGACGGCCGCGACGCCGGATGCGCTGAAGCGGTTCCATCCCGAACGCACGCACGCGCTCCTGAATACGCACACGACCGTCGTCTCGGGCTTCACGCGCAATGCGGATCTCGATTTCCAGACGGCGCAGCTCCTGCGCCGCGTCGCGACTGCGACGGGCGGCAGGCACGTCACGACGATCGACGCGACCGGGCTCGCGACCGCGCTGCTCGGCGACTCGATCGCGACGAACCTCTTCCTCGTCGGTCATGCCTGGCAGCGCGGGCTCGTGCCGCTCTCGGCCGCGGCCATCGAACGCGCAATCGAGCTGAACGGCGTCGGCGTCGAATTGAACCGCCGCGCGTTCCTGTGGGGACGGCGCGCCGCGCACGATCTCGGGGCCGTGACGTGGATCGTGCATCCCGCGGACCCGCTGCCGCCGGTCCAGGATCTCGACGGCATGATCGCGCGGCGCATGGCGTTCCTCACGGACTACCAGGACGCGGCCTACGCTGCGCGCTACGCGGCGCTCGTCGCCCGCGTGCGCGACGCCGAGGCGCGCATGACGCCGGGCCGCGACGGACTCGCGGCCGCAGCGGCACGCGCCTACTTCAAGCTCCTCGCCTGCAAGGACGAGTACGAAGTCGCACGGCTGTTCGTCGAATCGGACTTCCTGGCGGCGACCGCGGCGCGCTTCACCGGCGACCATCGCATCCATTTCCACCTCGCCCCGCCTCTCTTCGCGCGCCGCGATCCGGCGAACGGGCGGCAGCAGAAGCGCGAATACGGTCCGTGGCTCCTGCGGTTCCTCCGCCTGCTGCGCCACGGCAAACGGCTGCGCGGCACCGCGTTCGACGTCTTCGGCTACACGCGGGAACGGCGCATGGAGCGGCAGCTCGTCACGGACTACGAAGCGCTCGTCGCGAAGGTGATCGCGAGTCTCGATCACGACACGCATGACACGGCCGTCGCGCTGCTCGCATTGCCGGAGCGGGTCCGGGGCTATGGGCTCGTGAAGGAGCGCGCGATCGCCGACATGCGCGAGCAGGAACGCGCGCTGCTCGCGGCGCTCGCGGCACCGGCGGCACTGCAGGCAGCGGGATGAAGCGCGCGAGAATGCCGGGGCGGGCGTCTACACTGAAGGCATGCGCAGCCACGCCACCGAGCGGAGCATGCAGCCGCTTGTCGTCCCCGCGTCGCCAGATGTAGGCGGCGCGCCGACGCCGGCCCACGGCGCCGTCTGCTCCAGCAGCGGGAGGCGGCGCTTATACCACAGTTTCCGAGCACCGGATCGCGCCCGCGCAGAGGCCATATTTTTTTACGTCCGCCCGGTAACTCTCGCTCCGGCCTTCTTGTATGATCGCGGCCCTGACCACAGCCGGAGGCGTCTGCGAGCCATCCAGCCCCTGACCGCGAAGATCGCGTGGCGAGCTAGACGGTGCAAGATCCGCAATGAACATGACTGAACCGCAAGTACCCATTGATCTGCAGGATCAGCGGGCGCGGGTACCGGAGAACGGTACGACGCGAGAGATCAACGGCAAGACCTGCATCTACTACGACGGATACTGGATCCGCTACTACGAAGTCCCCGCCAACGAAGCCGCCGCCAGGCGCGAACTCATCGACCAGCTCACCAAGCGCGTTTTTCATCACACCGAATCCGGCATCAACACTCCCGGCTACCGCCTCCAGGAGGCTCGTCTGGCGTACAACCGCCAGCAGGAACCGCACCGTCGTCGGGTGAATGCGGCAATGCTCGCCGGCGCGCTGCTGAATCGCGGGTCGGACATCTTCACGATGATTTTCGAATTGAAGCAGCGGGGCATCAACGTCGCGCTCGACAACGAGCTGCTCCGCGAGTGCGAAGCGTGTTTCCTCGAAGCCTTCGAGCTCGGCAAACAGGTCAAGCATTACAGCGGCGAGGAAGGGCTGGACGAGCTGTGGGGCGAGCCCCTGAAAGCGTTCTACATGCCCATCACGGACTTCTACGAATCCCGTTACATCAAGATCGCGCTCACCATGGCGGCGATCGATCAAATCGCCGGCAAGCTCATTTCGAGCTTCGGACACCTCGCTTCGTTCCAGGGGGTCGTCGAGAAGGTGGAGAGCTTCGCACAGGCGGCGAAGCTCGAGGCCGAGACGATGAAGACGGACCACGCGATCTTCCAGGTCTGGCCCGAGTTCATCGCGGCCGGCGACGAGCTCTATCATTTCCTGCCGGATCTGCAGCGCGCCGGCGGCGTCGAGAATCCCGACATCACGCTCGGACTGGAAATCATCCGCGAAGGCAAGAAGATCATCGAATGGATCGCCTTCGCCCGCGTGCCGATGCCGAAGACGACGCGCAACTTCATCGGCCGCTGCGACGAATTCGCGGCGCACCACCGCGGCAGTCAAGCCGCCTGACGGTGGATGCCGGCCTGCGGGAGCGGCTCCTCGGGATCGTCGGGCCCCAAGGTCTCGTCGACGACGCGGCCGCGGAACGCTATCTCACCGACGAACGCAATCGGTACCACGGCCGCGCCGCGGCCGTCGTGCTGCCCGGCTCCACGCGGGAGCTCGCTGCGGTCATGGCGCTCTGCCACGCGGCGGACGTCGGCATGGTGCCGCAGGGCGGCAACACCGGATACTGCGGCGGCGCGACGCCGAATGCGTCGGGTGAGGAGGTACTGATCGTCCTCTCGCGCCTGAACCGCGTGCGGGCGGTCGATCCCCTCAGCGGCACGATCACGGTGGAGGCGGGCGTCGTGCTCGCGGACGCGCAGCGCGCCGCCGCGGAGCACGGCCTCCTCCTGCCGCTCAGCATGGGCTCGGAGGGCTCGTGCCAGATCGGCGGCAATCTCTCGACGAACGCAGGCGGCCTCGCGGTGCTCCGCTACGGCACGGCGCGCGAGCTCGTGCTCGGCCTCGAGGTCGTCCTGCCGGACGGGCGGATCTGGGATGGCCTGACGGCCTTGCGGAAAGACAATACGGGATACGATCTCAAGCAGCTCTTCCTCGGTGCGGAGGGCACGCTCGGCATCATCTCGGCGGCGGTGCTGAAGCTCTTCCCCATGCCCGCCGCGCGCGAGACGGCCTGGCTCGCGGTGCGCGATCTCGAGGCGGCCTGCGCGCTGCTCCGTCTCGCGCGGCAGGTGGTCGGCGACGTCGTCACCTCGTTCGAATATGTCACGCGGCCCTCGCTCGAGCTCGCGCTCGCCGCCATGTCACGGCTGCGCGATCCGCTGGACGCGGCCTACGAGCACTACGTACTGCTCGAATGCTCGGCGAGCGGCGCGACCGGCGCGCTCGGTGAAGCCGTGTCGGGGCTCTTCGAATCCGCGCTCGAGGCGGGACTCGCCGAGGACGGCGTGATCGCCGCCACCGGCGTGCATCGCGCAGCCCTGTGGGCGCTGCGCGAGAACGTGCCGGCCGGCGAGAAGGCTGCGGGCGGCTCCGTGAAGCACGACGTCTCGGTCGCGATCGCGCGCCTGCCCGAGCTCGCCGCACGTGCCGCGGCCGCAGTAGCGGCGGTCGCGCCCGCTGCGCGGCTGTCGGTCTATGGGCACATCGGCGACGGCAATCTGCACTTCAACGTGCTCGCGCCGGCAGGCGCGGATCCCGAAGCGTTCCGCGCCGCCCACGGTGAGGCCGTCTCGGCGGCGGTGCACGGCGCGGCGGCCGCACTCGCCGGCAGCTTCAGCGCCGAGCACGGCGTCGGTCAGTTGAAGCGCGACCTGCTCGCGGCGACCGAGAGCTCGTTGGCTCTCGAGATCATGCGCGGCATCAAGCACGTGCTCGACCCGAAGGGCGTGATGAACCCCGGCAAGGTGTTGTGAGCGGACGCGTTCAGCGTTTCGGCAGGAAACCCCGAGCGTCCAGATAAGCCACGACTTCGTCGGCGAGCTGTTCCGGATCCCGCGCGTTCGCGTCGAGCACGAGCTCCGCGGCGAGAGGCGGCTCGTAAGGATCGTCGATGCCGGTGAAACCCTTGATCTCGCCGGCACGCGCTTTCTTGTAGAGCCCTTTCGGATCGCGCTCCTCGCACGTCGCGAGCGAGGCATCGACGTGGATCTCGACGAATTCGTCCGCGGCGAGCAGGTGGCGCACGCGATCGCGATCGTCGCGGTAGGGTGAGATGAACGCCGTCACCGCGAACACGCCCGCGTCGACGAAGAGCTTCGCGACCTCACCGATGCGCCGGATGTTCTCGTGGCGGTCCGCGGCCGAGAAGCCGAGGTTCTCGTTCAGTCCGTGGCGGATGTTGTCGCCGTCGAGGACGTAGCTCGCGATGCCGCGGTCGTGGAGCCGCCAGTCGACGAGATTCGCCACCGTGCTCTTGCCGGCGCCGCTCAGGCCCGTGAACCACAACACGGCGCTGTGATGGCCGCGGCCGGCGCGGCGTTCCGCGCGGCCGACGTGGGGCCGGTGCCAGACGATGTTCGTGCCCTTGGCGTGCGACATGTCGCGTTTCCAGTACGTTGAAAGGTCGTCGATTCTAGCAGGCTGCGACGGTTCACGGCCGCGGCGAATCGTGCCAAGATTCGCGCTGCTTCGGCCGCCGCTGGGCGGCGTTCACTCATCCAGGAGATCCCACCATGGCGTTTTCGCAATTAAAGGACCCGTCGCTCGTCAAGCAGCTCGCTTACATCGACGGGGCGTGGCAGAAAGCCGACTCCGGCCGCACGTTCGCGGTCACGAATCCGGCGACGGGCGAGCGCCTCGCCGACGTGCCCGACATGGGCGTGGCGGAGACCCGCCGGGCGATCGAAGCCGCGAATGCGGCGTTCAAGACCTGGCGCGCGAAGACCGCGAAGGAACGCGCCGGACTGCTGCGCAAGTGGTTCGATCTCATCATGGCGAATCAGGAGGATCTCGCCCGTCTCATGACCATCGAGCAGGGCAAGCCGCTCACCGAGTCGCGCGGGGAAATCGCCTACGGCGCGGCATTCATCGAGTGGTATGCGGAAGAGGCGAAGCGCATCTACGGCGACGTCATCCCGTCCACGATGCCGAACAAGCGCATGCTGGTCCTCAAGCAGCCGATCGGGGTCGTCGGCACGATCACGCCCTGGAACTTCCCGAACGCGATGATCACGCGCAAGTGCGCGCCGGCGATCGCGGCAGGGTGCACCGTCGTCATCAAGCCCGCGGAAGAGACGCCGCTCTCGGCGCTCGCGCTCGCCGAGCTCGCCGAGCGCGCCGGCATTCCGAAGGGTGTCATCAACATCATCACCACGCTCGACGCCCCGGCGGTCGGCGTCGAATTGACGACGAACCCGCTCGTCCGGAAGTTCTCGTTCACGGGCTCGACGCCCGTCGGCAAGCTGCTCATGCAGCAATGCGCGAGCACGGTGAAGAAGGTCTCGCTCGAGCTCGGCGGCAACGCGCCGTTCATCGTCTTCGACGACGCGGACGTGGATGCCGCGGTGGTGGGTGCCATCGCCTCGAAGTTCCGCAACGCCGGCCAGACCTGCGTCTGCGCGAACCGGATCTACGTGCAGGCCGGCATCTATGACGAATTCGCGAAACGCTTCGCGCAGGCCGTCGCCGCGCTCAAGGTCGGCAACGGCCTCGAGGACGGCGTGGCGATCGGACCGCTGATCAACGACGACGCGGTCGCGAAGGTCGAACGCATCCTCGCCGATGCGAAAGCGAAGGGCGCGCAGATTGCGACCGGCGGCGAGAAGGCGCCGACGGCGGGCAGCCTGTTCTTCCAGCCGACGGTGCTGACGGGCGTGACCGACAACATGGTGATGGCGCAGGAAGAGATCTTCGGACCGCTCGCGCCGCTCTACCGTTTCGAGACCGAGCAGGAGATCTGCGCCCGCGCCAACGCCGTGCCCTTCGGCCTCGCGGCCTACTTCTATACCCGCGACATCGGTCGCGTGTGGCGTGTCTCCGAAGAGCTCGAATTCGGCATCGTCAGCATCAACGAAGGCATCTTCTCGACCGAGGTCGCGCCGTTCGGCGGCGTGAAGGAATCCGGCATCGGTCGCGAGGGCTCGAAGTACGGCGTCGACGACTTCATCGAGATCAAATACGTCCTGCACGGCGGCCTCGGCACCTGAGTCCGTCTCGGCCCGCCGGTGCACGCCGGCGGGCTCGGCCTCCCCTTCCCGCGCTGACCCACCCCGGCGAGTCGTTCATTCCCGCCCGGGCGTGGAGTAAACTCCCGGGCCTGATTCATTTTCCGATGGAGCCTCGAAATGGCCGAAAGTATCGTTATCGCGGGTCTCGCACGCACGCCGATGGGCGGCATGCAGGGCGATCTGTCCTCCGTTGCCGCGCCCCAGCTCGGCGCCGTGGCCATCAAGGCCGCGCTCGAGCGTGCCGGCGTCCGCCCGGAACAGGTCGAGGAGACGATCATGGGCTGCGTGCTGCCGGCCGGCCTCGGCCAGGCGCCCGCCCGCCAGGCCTCGCGCGGCGCCGGCATCCCGGATGCCGCGGGCTGCACCACGGTCAACAAAATGTGCGGTTCCGGCATGAAGGCCGTGATGTTCGCGCACGACGGCCTGCTCGCGGGCTCCGCGAACATCACCGTCGCGGGCGGCATGGAGAGCATGACGAACGCACCGTACATCCTGCCGAAGGTCCGCGGCGGCATGCGCCTCGGCCACGGTGAGGTGCTCGACCACATGTTCTTCGACGGCCTCGAAGACGCCTACGAGCGCGGCCGTCTGATGGGCACGTTCGCCGAAGAGTGCGCGCGCCACTACAAGTTCTCGCGCGAGTCGCAGGACGAGTTCGCGATCAGCTCCCTGCTGCGCGCGCAGAAGGCGATCACTTCCGGCGCGTTCAAGGCCGAGATCGTCGGCGTGCCCGTGACCGCGGGCAAGGAGGCGAAGATCGTGGAGATCGACGAGCAGCCCGGCAAGGCGAAGATCGACAAGATCCCGCAGCTCCGTCCGGCATTCGCGAAGGACGGCACGGTGACGGCCGCGAATTCGAGCTCGATTTCCGACGGCGCGGCGGCGCTCGTACTGACGACTGGTTCGAATGCCGCGACGCTCGGCCTGAAGCCCGTCGCACGCATCCTCGCGCACGCGACGCATGCCCAGGAGCCGGGCTGGTTCACGACCGCGCCGATCCAGGCCGTGAAGAAGGTGCTGGCGAAAGTGGGCTGGAAGACGACCGACGTCGACCTCTTCGAGATCAACGAGGCGTTCGCGGTCGTCGCGATGGCGGCGATGCGCGATCTCGATCTCCCTCACGACAAAGTCAACATCCGCGGCGGCGCGTGCGCGCTCGGCCATCCGATCGGTGCTTCCGGCGCGCGCATCATCGTGACGCTCGTGCACGCACTGAAGGACCTCGGCAAGACGCGCGGCGTCGCGAGCCTCTGCATCGGCGGCGGCGAAGCGACGGCGCTCGCGATAGAGCTCATCTGAAGGGCGCCGCCGGCTCCCGCGCGGAGCCGGCGGCGCATCCCGATAAAACGACACCGGCCGCCCGCGACGCGCGGGCGGGCCGGCGCTGCACGACGACAACTGGAGGACCGATGGAGATCAAGGGCAAGGTGGCGATAGTCACGGGCGGGGCCTCGGGCCTGGGCCGCGCGACGGTCGAAGCGCTGGTAAAGGCCGGCGCGAAGGTTTCGATTTTCGACGTCAACGATCAGCTCGGCGAAGCGCTCGCGAAGGAGCTCGGCACTGCGGTCGCCTATCACCGCGTGAACGTGACGGACGAGAACGACGTCAAGGCCGCGATCGCGAAGACCGTCGGCGCGTTCGGCTCGATCAGCGTCTGTGTGAACTGCGCGGGCGTGGGTGGCGCGGCGAAGACCGTCAGCCGGGGCGAACCCTATCCGCTCGAGCAGTTCGCGCGGATCATCAACATCAATCTCGTCGGCAGCTTCAACGTGCTGCGCCTCGCGGCCGTCGAGATGACGAAGAACGCGCCCGAGGGCGAGGCCGGCGAGCGCGGCGTGATCGTCAATACCGCGTCGATCGCGGCGTGGGACGGCCAGATGGGCCAGGCCGCGTACGCGGCGAGCAAGGGCGGCATCGTGAGCCTCGCACTGCCGGTGGCCCGCGACCTCGCGCGCGACGGCATCCGAATCAATACGATCGCCCCGGGTGTATTCGAGACGCCGATGATGCAGTCGCTGCCCGAGAAGGTTCGCGAAGGCATCCTGATGCAGATCGAATACCCGAAGCGCTTCGGTCTCCCGACCGACTACGCGAAGCTCGTTCTGCACATGATCGACAACGCCTATCTCAACGGCGAGTGCGTGCGGCTCGACGCGGCCTCGCGTCTCCCGCCGCGCTGACGCGCGCGGGAGCGTGCGCGCCAATCACGACGGGGCGGCGGCGGACGCGCTGAGCTATCCGCCGCTGCCGATTCCCGAGCCCGGACGCGGCGTGGAGATCACGCCGGAGCTGCACTGGCTGCGGCTGCCCCTGCCATCGCGGCTCAACCACATCAACGTCTGGCTGCTCGGCGACGCCGCGGGCTGGACGCTCGTCGACACCGGCATCCGCAGCGACGAGCTCGCCGCGATCTGGGAGGATCTCGCCGCCGCGTATTTCGCGGAACGGCCGCTGCGCCGCGTTCTCGTCACCCACCATCACCCGGATCATTTCGGTCTGGCCGGCACGCTCTCGCGCCGGCACGGCGTGCCGGTCTTCATGAGCGCGCTCGCGGCGCGCCGCGCCCGTCAGTTGACGTGCGGGGAGGACATGCCGACGGACGACGAGGTGGCGGCGTTCTATGGCCGTCATGGCCTCGCCGACACGGCACGCATGGTCGCCGTCGCGGGCGGCCGCAGTTATGGAAGAGTCGTGGATGCGCCGCCGTCCGAGCTGCACGTGCTCGCGGCCGACGAAGTGATCGATATCGGCGCCCGGCGCTGGCGCTGCCTCGAGATGCACGGGCACGCCGACGGCCACATCGCGCTGTACTGCGAATCGCTCGGCGTGCTGATCGCGGGCGATCAGGTGCTGCCGCAGATCACGCCGAACATCAGCGTCTTCGCGCTCGACCCGGAGGCGAATCCGCTGGCCGCTTACCTGGCCTCGCTGGAGCGCCTGGCGGCCCTGCCTGCCTCGACGCTCGTGCTGCCCTCGCACGGCCGCGTCTTCCACGGGCTCAGGCTGCGGATCGAAGCCCTGCGCGCGCATCACGAGACGCTCTGCAGGAAGGCGCTCGCATGTTGCGTCGGTGGCGCGACCGTCGCCGACGTCTTGCCGGCACTGTTCCCGAGAGAGCTCGACGATCTGAACTTCATGCTCGCGTTCGGCGAGACCCTCGCGCATCTGCGTTACATGAGCTCCGTGGGCCGGCTGCATGCCGACGCGGGCGACCCGGTGCGCTTCCACGCGGAGGCAAAGTGATGGGGACACCCAGGACACGGTGTGGCTGGGCGGACGATCCCGCGAAACCCGAAATGACCGTCTACCACGACGCGGAGTGGGGCGTGCCGGTGCACGACGACCGCGTGCTGTTCGAGTTCCTGACGCTCGAAGCGGCACAGGCGGGTCTGAGCTGGTACACGGTGTTGCGCAAGCGCGAGAACTACCGGCGGCTCTTCGCCGGTTTCGATCCGGAGCAGGTCGCCCGCTTCGACACGCGGCGCGTCGAGAAGCTCCTGCTCGATCCCGGCATCATCCGCAATCGTGCGAAAGTGGAGGCGGCCGTGCACAACGCGCAGCGCTTCCTCGAGACGCGCTCGGAATTCGGCAGCTTTGCGGGCTATCTCTGGGGCTTCGTCGAGGGCAGGCCGGTGAGCGCGAAGCGGCGCACGCTGGCCGACGTGCCGGCGACGACGCCGGTATCGGATGCGCTCGCGAAGGATCTGAAGAAACGCGGCTTCAAATTCCTCGGCTCGACGGTCGTCTATGCGCACATGCAGGCGACCGGCATGGTCAACGATCATCTGCAGAGCTGTTTTCGTCACGCGGCGTGCGCGAAGCGCGCGCGCTGAGGCGCCTCAGGCGAGACACCAGCCCTCGCCCGCACGACGCGCCGCGCCGTCCTCGGCGAGCTTCTCGAGCCCTGCGAGCAGGGAACGCAGGGCGACCGGCCGGGCTTCCTCCGCGACGTCACCGTAGGCCTGCGGCAGGATCGCGGCGAGCGACTGCGGCGCGGCTGCGAGTGATTTCAGGATCATCTGCTCGCGCTGACGGCGGTGCGTGAGGTAGTGGCGGACGAGTTGCGCGCCGTCGCGGAAGGCCGGGCCGTGCGCGGGATACAGCATGCCGATGTTCAGCGACTGCAGGCGCTCGAGACTCTTCAGGTAGGTCGCCATGTGACCCTCGGGCGGATCGATCACGATCGTCGAGACGGTCGACAGCATGTCGCCGACCACCGCCGCGCGGTAGCGGTTCTCCATGAAACAGAGATGTCCGGGGGCGTGACCCGGCGTGTAGAGCGTTTCGAGCTGCCAGCCGGGCGTGCCGTCGGGCGCGGTGCCGAGCTCGAGCACGTCGCCGTCCTCCAAGGTCGGGCCGGGCTCGATGTCGGTGTGCGCGAGCCGCTCGAACGTCGCGGCGTGCGCACGCACCGGCACCCCGAAACGGCGCGCGAGCAGGCCCGCCGAGCCGAAGTGATCGCGATGGTGATGGGTGAGCAGGATCGCGTCGATCCGCGCCCCGGACGCGACGAGCCGCTCGAGGTGTCGCGTGATTTTCGTCTGGCCTTCCTCGGCGATCGCCGCGGGGTCGATCACGTAGAGCCGGTCGGTACCGACGATGAGACAGTTCGTGGCGCGCGCCGGCGGCAGCGTCGGGGAGGCCAGCGGCGCGATGAAGATGCCGGGCGAGAAGCGCGCGGGATGGAAATCGCCCTGCTCGAAGCGCGCGGCGCGCTCCGCGGCGACGGCGCGAAAATTCCCGAGGCCGTGGGTGGCGAGGATTTCGAGCAGGAACAGCACGGGCGGCGCAATCAGTTGTCGGCCGTCGACCCAGTTGCGCACCGCTTCCGAGGGTTTGACGAAACGACCCTGCACGATCTCGTGCGCGTTGAACCGGAACGGCTCGTCGGCTTCCAGCGTCAGGTGAACGAACTCCGTCGCGAAGCGGATGGGGGCGAATTCCGGGGTCGTGATGCGGCAGACGGGCTGGATCTCCTCGCGAAGGCGCGTCCAGGACGCATCGAGTATCGCGGACCACTCGGCGACGGCGCCCGCGTCCTCGTGCAGGCGTTCGCTGAGGTCGCGGAGCCGCGCCGAATCTCCCGCGAGGCCGCGACAGCGCAATCCCGTTTCCTCGACCAACTCACGTACGGCGCAGCGCCGCGCGGTGTTCCAGAGGTCCTGATCGCCCGGGCGATCGTCGATCGTCTCGGTCGCACCACCCGGGAACGCCCAGTAGCCGCCGAAGAAACGCAGCCGCGGCGAGCGCTCGATCAGGAGCACTTCGAGATCTTCTCCGGTACCGCGGGTGACCAGGATGGAAGCCGAGGAGCGGGGTTCTGACATGGGCTGATCTCCGGGAGCGTGAACGCGAGGCGCGCGATGCGTCAGGCAAGCTTATGACGTCGGCGGGGGCGCGTCATCGACGGCGGCGATGTTTCCCGCCGCACCCCGAAAACGACGGCGGCGCCACGAAGGCGCCGCCGCTGTGGGCTCCCCGACGGGAGCGGAACGCAGGTCTTACTTGACCGTGACCGGGATGCGCATCCAGGCGCCGTCCTTGTACAGGATGGCCGTGGAGCGGCCGCCCAGTACCACGAGCGTTCCGTCCGGCATCTCGACCGGAGTCTTCAACCAGGACAGCAGGTTCAACTCCGTACGGTCGGCGGTCTTCCACTTGTCGTTGTCGAGCACGCCGATGAGACCCACGGCGCCGGCGATGACCGGCTGGCCGCCGCTCGTCAGCGTCATCCCGAAAATGCCTTCCGTGCCGGACGAGGGCGCCGGCGTCCAGGTCACGCCGCGGTCGTGGCTCGAGCGGCTGACACCGGCGGCGCCGGCGAGCCAGATCGTTTCGCCATGATGCACACCCGTCAGCCAGTAGGCCGGCTCGGGTTCCTTCGGCGACAGGATGGTGTCGCGACGGACCCAGGTCTTGCCCGCGTCCGTGCTCTGCAGAACCATGCCGAACTCGCCCGCCAGCGTGATCGTGTCGCCTTCGGCGAGCACGACGTTCCAGGAGACGTCGCCCGCGCGGAATGCCGGGCCCGGATTGAAGCTGAACGTGATCGAGGGCGCCGGATCCGCATCGAGATCCTTGTTGAGCTGAATGTAGCCCTCGTCGGGATACAGCGTGTAATCCTGTTCGTTGACCACCGGACGGCCGCCGGCGTTGGCGACGAACTTGACCGTTTCGGTAATCACGTTGCTGACGCCGAAGTACCACTCGCCCTGCTTGCCGTCCGGCAGATTCACGACGGGCTGGTCGACGTTCTTGATATCGACCTTCTCCCACTTCTTGCCGTCCGCGCTGTGTGCGACGAGGCCGCGCGCGCCGACTGCCCACGCACCGCTCGAGGCGGTGACGATGTCGAGCACCGGCTCTTCGAATTCGGACAGCGACGCGACTTCCGTCACCTTGCTGCCGTCGTAGAGGTAAATCTTGCCCTTCGCGCTGCCGAGCAGAACCTCGGTGTCGGAGAGCCTGTGAATTGCCGTGAAGTCCACGTTCGGAACGCCGGAGACTTTTTCTAGCGTCGCGGCATCGCCATTGATCGTGAGCTTGCCCACGAGTCCGAATGCGCCGGATACGATGATCGCTTTCGGTCCCGGCAGGTACGTGCCGCCGAGGAAATCGATGACGAGCGGCGTACGCCGATCGACGAGCTTGTCCATGTCACTCGCTGCATTGGCGTTGACGCCGACGAAGCCGAGCGCGAGCAGGCCATACGCCCATTGCCTGAGCGGAGTGCGAAGCCGATGTTTATTCATGCATGAAGCCTTGTGTTGTGATTTACGCGATTGATCTGCGAAACCGCAGGACGGTCGTTCTGGATGCCGCGAGACCGCGTGCACGACCGCCACCTCCCCCATACTGTGGAGTACGTAACATACCAATAACGCTGCGGGGCAGACAAGATGTAACGGTGTGTCCGGACGAGCCCTTTTTTCAGGGCGCGAGCGCCGCGTAACGGCCGCGGTAATAGAGCAGCGGCTGCGCCGTCTCGTCCGGATCGACGTCGATGTTCTTGACCTCGCCGACGAAGATTTTGTGATCCCCCGCCTCGTGGTAGGCGGTGACGTGGCACTCGACGGCCATGAGACGGCCGGTGAGCAGCGGAGCTCCCGTCACACCACGCTCGTAGCTCACGCCGCCGAACTTGTCGTCGCCCTTCTTCGCGAATGCATTGCTCACGTTCTGCTGTGCCGCCGCGAGCACGTTGATGCAGAACACGCCGCTGCGGCGTATCGGCTCCAGCGTATCGGAGCGATTGTCCACGCAGATGAGGAAGAGCGGGGGATTGAGCGACAGCGAGGTCACGGCATTCATGGTCAGTCCATACGGTTTGCCGTCGACGTCGGAGGTCGTGACCACCGAAACGCCGGTCGTCCAGTTGCCGCTAGCTTTGCGAAAGAGTTCGGGAGTGATGTCGTTCATGGCGATGGTTCTGTCTTCGTCCTGTCTTATGGAATGCGATTGTCCGGAACGGGCCGCGCGGGTGGCGCCGAGCGGCGGAGTATAGCCCAGCACGCCGTGCTGTCGACGCGGCCCGGAGGGGCGCGGTTCCCCCGGACCACGCGCGACCGTCTTGCCGTCGGCTGACGACCCGACCCGTCCGCGACGGTCCTGGTACGGGTGAACCGTCGAGCCTTCGGCGACACGTGTTCCTCACGGCCGGTGCCAGCCGCGCGGTAAACGCGAAGCGCTCCGGTTCGCACCGTCTGGGGCGGCCGTCCGGCGGCTCCGAATTTCCTGCCTTCAGTCGGAAATCTGCACGGGCTTCACAAGCCCGGATACGCTGGCGTACGCTTCGAATCCTCCGGGTTTAGGGGCGCTCGTGCGCGCCAGCCCGGCGGAATCGGCTCGAGTGAAGGAATGGTGCGTTTGTTGTCAGCAGGCAACAAAACCGGCCTGAATGCATCACTATGTTTACTCTCCGCAACAGCTATGGCAGACTCCGCGCGACACCGACCGAACCGGACCGGGCGCGGTTTGCTATAAAGAACTGAACCTTGAGGGGGAATTTTGGAAAAGAAGCACCCGCCAGCAATGAAGGAGACGCGCGGTCAAGCCATCGCCAACTGGCTGATGGACCGCAAGTGGATTTCCTTCATGATCATTTGCGTGCCCACGCTCATGCTCGCGTTGCACATCCCGAAAATCGAAGTCTATTCGCGCTTTGCGGACCTCCTGCCCGCCAAGCATGACTACATCGTGACCTACAACCGCATGAAGCAGACCTTCGGCGGCGCGAACGTGGTCACGATGGCCCTGGAAACGACTGACAAGAACAGTGACATCTTCACGACCGACACGCTGAACAAGGTGCGCCGCCTGACCGAGGAGATCGACCTCATCCAGGGGGTGAATCACTATCAGGTGGCGAGCATCGCCCATCCCAAGATCCGTCGCGTCCGCACGACCGCCGGCGGCATGATCAAGTCCGAGCCCGTGTTGCCCAAGCAGATCCCGACCGACGCGGCGGGCTTGAAGCAGTTGCGCGAAGAGTCGTTCAACAACGACATCGTGTACGGCACGTACATCTCGGCAGACGGCCGTTCCGCGCTGATCCTCGCGGGCTTCGACGAAGAGCGCCTCAACTACGTCCAGATTCACACCCGCCTGCAGCAACTGAAGGCCGAGGTCGAGAAGGACGGCAAGACGAAGCTCTTCATCGCCGGCGAGCCGATGCTCAAGGGCTGGATCTACTTCTACTCCAAGGAGCTCAAGGTCATCTTCGGCGTGACCCTGCTCGTCATGGTCGCGCTGTTGTGGATACACTTCGGCTCGATCACCGGCGTCGTGGTGCCTTCGCTCGGTACAGGTCTGTCCGCAATCTGGGGCCTCGGCTTCGTGGGCTGGATGGGCTACAACCTCGACCCGCTGATTCTCGTGGTGCCGATTCTGATTTCGTCTCGAACGGCGAGTCACTGCGTGCAGATGATGGAACGCTACTACGACGAAATCCGGCTCGGGCGCGAGCGCGAAGCGGCGGTCCGCGTCGCGATGGGCGAGCTGATTCTTCCGGCATCGCTCGGCATCCTCGCCGACGCTTTCGGTCTTCTCGTGCTCGCGCTGTCGTCGATGCCGATGATCGCGAAGCTCGGTTACTACTGCGCGTTCTGGGGGACCAGCAACCTCGTGACGGTGGCCATTCTCGTGCCGCTCGTCATGTCGCTGCTGCCGACGCCGACCGTGACGCGGCAGGAAGAGCACAAGCACCTGCCGTCGCGCATCATGCATACCATGGGCGTGTTCCTGGTCGGTGAGAAGGCGACTTACACCGTATTCGGGTTCTCCGCGCTGCTCGCCGTCTGGGCGTTCTACTACGGCTGGACGGTACAGATCGGCGAGAGCAAACCCGGATCGCCGATTCTGTTCCCGGATTCCGAGTACAACGTCGCGGCCGCACACATCGCGGACCAGTTCGCGGGCGCGAACCAGCTCAGCATCTTCTTCGAGGGCGATGCGCCCCACAAGATGAAGGATCCGGAAGTCGTCGCGACCATGGAGGAGTTCGGACGTTACATGTCGAACACCTTCAACTACGGTGGCACGCGTTCGATCCCGCATCTGGTGCGTTCGATCAATCGTCTGTATCACTACGACGATCCGCGCTGGTCGCTGATTCCGGCGACCCAGAAGGACATCGGCAACACGCTGTTCATGTACGAGGCCGGCGCCGCGGTGCCGGGCGTCATTCTCGAGTACATGGACCTCGAAGGCCGCACGGCGAACTTCGTCATCTTCTACAAGGACGCGACGGGCAGGACCGTGCACGAGGCGATTGCCGCCGCGAAGTCGTTCCTGGACAAGCACCCGCTGAAGGGCGTCACGCCTCGTTTCGCGGGCGGCATCATCGGCACGACGGCAGCCGCGAACGAAGAGACGGAAGCGTCCGATCTCAAGATGACGACGTCGATCATCGTCCTGGTGACGATCTCGATCATCGTGGCCTATCGCTCGCTGTTCGCCGGTCTGATGGTGTTCATCGTTCTCATCCTCTGCGTGATGACGAACCGTGCCTTCATGACGATGCGCGACATCGGCCTGAACGTGAACACGCTGCCGGTGACCTCGGTCGGTATCGGTGTCGGCGTCGACTACACGATTTACATGCTCGACCGTCTGAAGGAAGAGGTCCGCCACCGTTCGCTCATCGACGGCATCATCACCTCGATGCGTACGACCGGCGCGGCGATTCTCTTCACCGCGGTCACGGTGCTCGCGGGCATCGTGTACTGGATTCCGGGGTCCTCGCTGCGTTTCAACAGCGAAATGGCCCTGCTTCTGTGTTTGCTGTTGACGAGCAACATGATCGGCGCCATTACGCTGATTCCGCTGTTCGTGCGTATTTTCAAGCCCGGATTCGTGATGGAGTCGCACATCGACGACGCCGACACGAAGATGGACCAGTCGGTCGGCGGCTGGCAGGCCGACGCGATCAGTAAGCAGCATGCTTAGGGTTTCTGGAGCTCACCAGTAGCTTTTAGAAAGTGGTTGTTTTGTATGGGGGAAATGATGGGAGATAGCACGATGAAAAGCACGCTACGCGCTTTGTCATTGCCTATGTTCGCATTGGGTTCAGCACTGGTGGTTTCAGTGCCTGCTCACGCGCGAATCGTGGTGGAAGGCCTGGGCGGCGAAGTCGAAGTCAAGGGTTACCTGTCGACTGAGGCTCGCGCCCGTATGGGTTCGGAGAAATACCTGACCCAGTGGTTGAACCGTCTGGAGATCAACGGTTCGGTCAAATACAAGGACGTCGGTCCGTTCCGTGAATTGAGCCTGGTGACGATCATCCGGCCGGAATACGACGTTGCGCAGGACTACGGTTCGTCCCTCACGGACGGCCGCGTGGGCCGCGACGCCGACAAGCCGTCCTACCTCGGCAACCCGTTCAACTACAACACCGACGGCGTCGGCTTCGGCGGCTTCGATCCGTTCCCGGCCTGGGGCGGTCAGCTCGGCGCGACCGGTACCGGCGGCTTGTGGAAGAACGTCACGAACGGGATCTGGGATCCCGCGAAGATGAACCAGTTCGAGACGATCCTGAATCACAACGCCGTCGGCGGTGTCTATACGAACAATGGCAACGTGAATCGGTCGTTGATGTCCGCGTTCCCGCTCGTCGCGGCGATCGGCAACACGCATCTCAACTGCCAGAACTGCCAGGACGTGAACAACAGCTTCCTGGACACGGCGATGAACAACACGGATTCAAGCGGGCGTCTCTACCCGTTCCGTGAATTGTTCGTGGATGCCGTCACCGACAACTGGTGGTTCCGTATCGGCAAGCAGCAGGTGGTGTGGGGCAAGGCGGACTTCTTCCGCATGCAGGACATCGTCAACCCGGTGGACTTCGGCCAGCACTTCTTCTTCGACTCGTTCGAGGACATCCGCATTCCGCAGTGGATCGCGAACGTCCAGTACAAGGCCGGCGACATCGGCTTCCTGACGGACAACGCGTTCACGGTGGTGTGGAACTTCGACCGCTTCCAGCGCGTCGGCCTCGGCAGCTCGACTGCGGCCTGGGCGCATCCGTTTTCGAAGGACCTCTCGGTGTTCGCGAACTTCAACACCTACTTCTCCGTCGATCCGTGCTTGAGCGCGGCGAACGAGCAGTTGCGTGCGGCGAACTTCGCGGCGGCGGGCGGCACGGGCCTCGGTGCGACGTTCCAGGCGAGCCACGTCTGCGGCGCGCAGGGTCCGCACGATCCGCGTCTGCCGTCAGGCTTCGGCCAGCCGGTCGGTACGGCATACGAGAAGATCCCGGAGTGGAGCCTCGAGAACACCCAGGGTGGTGGTCGTTGGGAATTCCGTGCGGGCGAGCTGCACATGGCGCTGTCCTACTACAACCACTTCCAGGACACGCCGGTGTTCCGCTTCCACACGATCAACATGCTGCAGGATTTCGGCATGTTCGGTGGCAACTCGGCGCTGGCGACGGCGAACCTCGGCGCTAACGGCAAGGTCATTGCCGACCTCGCCGGCGGCGCGCTCAATGCGGCGGGTGGCGTTGCCAACCCCAGCGTGTTCGGTATTAACGGCACGGGCACGGGTCTCATCAACGCCCTGAACGGCCCCGGGGGTCTGTCCGGCGTTGGCGCGAACCTCTGCCAGCAGTATCAGGGTGCGGAGTGCTTCCGTCTGCGTATCGTGGAGCCGAAGCAGGCCTTCGCGTTCCTGGCAGCGGGCAATCCTGCGACCTCTCTGGGCCTGACCGATCCGCTCCAGAACGTGCCCCTGACTCTGCGAAAGATGCTTTCGCGCGGCAAGGCGACGAACGTCTTCAACGGTCAGAACCTGGACCGTCAGGCGACGTACGCGGACGCCGCGAAATACGCGCTGGCGACCAAGGACGCGACCCAGTTCTACCGCTACTCGGCTAGCGCCGGCAGCGGCCTGACGGGCGGCCAGACTGACATCATGTACGAGAAGGAACACACCGTCGGTCTGTCCTTCGACTACTTCGAAGGCTGGTCGGGCGTCGTGCTCCGCGTCGAATCCTCGTTCACGCCGAACTCGCTCGTGACGGACACGATGGAGCCTGACTGGGTCGGCCACAGCGACATCCTGCGGTGGAGCATGGGCTTCGACCGTCCGACGTTCATCAAGCTGCTGAACAAGGACCGCACGTTCTTCCTGTCGGCGCAGATCTTCGACACCTACTACCTCGATTACCACACGGGCGTAGGTTCTGACGAAGGCCACACCGGCATGCTCACGAACGAGCACAACTACATCACGACGTTCTTCTTCCAGACCCACTACATGCGGGACAAGATCATTCCGCTGGGCTTCCTGGTGTGGGAAGAATCGTCGAATGCCTGGGTCGGAGGCTTCAACACCGAGTGGCTGATCGACAACCACTGGTCGATCAAGGGCGGCTTCCACATCATTTCGGGCGATGGCACCATCGGTACGCATGATGCGGGTCCGTTCACGGCCTTTATCCAGCCAGTTGGATTGAGCAATAGCCGCAACCCGAATCAAGTGAGCGGTTGGAACCGCCCGGCCGGCAGCTTCGACTACCTGCAGCAGGGCCCGCTCGGCGTGGCGCACGAGGGCATCGCCGCTCTCGACGCGAACGACGAAGTGTTCTTCCAGGTCAAGTACCAGTTCTGAGCTGACGCTTTCGTCGCCCGCGGCTCCGCACGGAGCCGCGGGCCGACGCGAGAACCTTCAACGGGGAGCTTCGGCTCCCCGTTTTCTTTTCCGGTGTGCGGAGGGGCCGGGACCTCGCCCCGGGCAGGGCCGCTCCAGCGATGTATCCGGGGACACGCGTTGCGCTTCGTGTCCGTGTGACGGGACCGAAGTTGGATCCCGGAATTGCGGCGTGCCTGAAGGGGACGCCGAATGGTGCGGCCTCGCATCGGATGTGCCGCGGATGTAGGGCGTCGAGCGCGCCTTCGAGAACGGGGCGAGCGGGAGACGTCTCCCGGCCGAAATCTCTTCGCGATTTGAAATCAGATTCCGGACCCGGCCCGCATGGTGCGATGTGCGCGTGCGGCGCCTGCGTTGTTCGTTCGACTCTCGATCCGACCTCGATTCCGTCGCCGCTCCTCGTCGCGGAGGATCAGCGCTGCTCATTCCGGACTCCGTCGATCGTGTGCGTGCCGCGACGTCTCGGTGTTCGATGCACCCGGCGCGCATCGCCTACCGCACTCCATTCCCTGCGGGATCGCACGCGCGCATCGCAGTGGCATAGGTAGACGCGATGAGAGCCATATGAAAATCGTATGTTCGGGATGCGTGCCCATGCGCGAGATCAAGCGCGTCGCCGCTTTTCGACAGCAGTCGCGCGAGTGCTCATGCGCGCGTCCGGATCTGACACGACGGGAGCAAATATTTGGTTCTTCTCCAGACTGAGGGGTCAGTCGACGCATTCCGCCTCGGCTCATGCCTGTCGCCCTCGCGCAGGCGAGGTTCCAGTCGGTGACCCAGGGCACGCGCAGTGAACCTCGGACTTTCGAGAGCGCCGTTCCGCTCCGCGCTCGTCTTCTGCGCTGGCCCTGCGGTTCGACCTCGGCGCCGAGGCTGAACGACTGGGCCCTCGCCTGCGCGAGGGCGACACGTGGGAAATACGCGCCGCGGCGTGCCGAGGAACAGCCTCACAGTTCGGAGAAGAGCCAAATAGTTGCCGGCGTGAAGGCGCGAAAATACGCATGATCGACGCGCAAAATAATGGTGAAGCGCCGCATCGCTGCACGTATAATCGAACGCTGAGGTCTGCGCGGTTGCGTCGACATGACGCGCCGGTGATTTCCCGTTTCAGCAATTGGCGGGTCGGCAAACTTCGAAACGATTAGACGAACATCTCGCCTAATCTGCATTGCAGTAGAGGATTAGAGGAGCGTAAATTTATGAAGAAGCGTATTCATTACGCATTGCTTGCTGCTTTTGCCGCGGCGCCATTCGCGACGAACGCATTTTCTCCTGAAGACCACATCGCCTGGGTCAAAGCGAACGAGGCCGCGAAGCCGCAGTTCGTGGACGGCGATACCATCACCTTCGACAAAGCCGAACTGGTCAAGCCGTTCATTCCGGCGGAGTTCCAGAGCGAGCTCGTGTTCGACGGCATGGAGATGAAGATCAAGGATGCCGGCGACATCTCGCCGCCGCAGGCCTACCAGGACGCGACTGCGAAGTTCGCCGGTCAGGCGAAGCTCGGCGCCGACGGTGCGATCGAGAACTACACGGCGGGTCGCCCGTTCGATCCGGCGACGTTCACGCCGGGCAGCAAGGAAGACGGCTTCAAGGCGATCTGGAACTTCGGCTACCGCTGGCAGTACAACGGTCTGAACATCAACGAAATCCACTGGGTGTGGGTCCGCAAGGGCGGCAACCACGACGGTCATGAAGTGATGAGCGACCGCTACAAGGACTACTACAAGGGCGGCGGCACGTTCGAGCGCGTCCTGACGGGTCCTTATCAGCGCGTGTACTTCTCGCACCGTGCGGATCTCGTGGACACCGCCTACAAGGTTCCGGAGAAGTTCGCCGACGGTACGGAGTTCCGCGAGTACACGGGCTTCACCTCGCCGTTCGACATCGCCGGCACGGCCTTCCTGATCCTGCGCTACGACGACCCCCGCAAGACCGACGACTCCTGGGCCTACATCCCGTCGCTCCGTCGCGTCCGCCGCATCTCGGTGGAAGTGAAGTCGGACTCGCTGCTCGGCACGGACCATACGCTGGAAGATTTCTATTGCTTCTCCGGCCGTCCGCTCGAGCACAACTGGGAATACATCGGCTCGGCGAACGTGTTGGCCGTCGCGCGCTCGCGCAACACCGACACGGTCTACTACGGCCCGAACGGCATGGTGCCGCTGGATGACTGGGCGCTGCGCCTGACGGACGTCGTCCGCCAGACCCCGAAGCGCGACAACCATCCGTACTCCACGAAGTTCCTCTACATCGATCGCCAGTCAGGCGAGTGCTACTACGCGAACGCGTTCGACCGCGGCGGCAAGCTGTGGAAAGTGTGGCAGCTCTCGAAGGCCTTTACGGACGATCCGCAGTACAAGGCGCAGACCGGCAAGTTCAAGGGCGACGTGACTCCGGAAGGCATCCGCGTGAGCTCGTTCCAGAGCATCAACGTGATCGACCTGCAGAACAGCCGCGGCACGCTCGTGCCCTGCCGTGGCGACAGCTACCCGCAGACGAAGATCGCGGACGTGAAGCGCGTCCTCGACGTGAACTACCTGACCGAAGGTCGCCGCTGAGCGAACGTCGCGTCGGATTCCCCGCAATGGGGGTGCATGCAACGGGCCGCACTGCGGCCCGTTGTTTTTGCGAGGGACGACCTTTCAATTCGCGAGAAGCCGTCGACGCCGAAATTGTTTGAACCATCCCTGCCCACGCCGGAACAGACGCTTGCACACCCGCCGTCGCGTTCGCGGTGCCGCAGCCTGCGGCAGCCCGGGCCTCGTAATCGATGACCGGCGTGCGGCCGCTGTCGACGTTGGAGTATGCGTCTTCCGCGGTGGAGAAGAGGAAGAGAGGAGCGATCCAACAGGGGACGCCACGGCGCTGCCGCGGCCGCAACCCTTCCGCCCGTCCAGGGCGACTCCACGGGCCGCATCGCGGCCCGTGCTTTTCGCCTCCTGCGCAGTGAACCGCCCGCCGTGGTGCAAGTCCGTCCTTAGCGCTCCGACTCGTTCGTCGCGCGCCGCGCGGCGTGAACCGCGCCCCCGTCGGCGCGGACGAACTCTGCGTGTGACCCCGAGCGCCGCTACGCGGGGAGGCAGCGCCGCGACCTGCCCGTCGCCGGGGACCCGCTCGGTCACTCCGTTCCGCACGCGCGGGACGCGCCCGTCATTCCAGCATTCGAGAGGAGGGCAAGCCCAGGAAGCATTCATTGCGCGTCGCGGTGTCGTGGCGACGCCGCCCGGGACGCGTATGAGCTCGTTCCAGAGCATCGACGTCGTCGACGTCCGGAACGCGCGGGGAACGCGCGAGCCCTGCCGCGGCATCGGCTATCCGAACACGAGGAGCGAGGACTTCGAACGTGTCCTGGAGGTGAACCATCTGACCGCAGGCCTGCGCCGAGTCGCCTTTCGCGGCCGGAGCCCCGATAATAGGCGGCGCGCGGCGGACCCGGCCGGTCCGCCGCGCGCCGTTCCGGAATTTTAGCCCAGTTCGAGGGTCACACCGTCATGACTAAGCCCAGCTCCTGGTTTGCCCGCCTCGCGGCAGGCGTCACGCTCGCCCTGACTCTGAACGCCCCGGCTCCGGCCGGCGAAGCGGCTCCGGCCCCGAGCAAGATACTGCTCGATGCCGTGAAGGTTGCCCGCGAGCTGTCCGGCTCCCGCAATGTCTACGACCGCATGCTCGGTGCCGGCGCGCTCGTGGAAGCCGGCGATCCGAAAGCGCTCGAGATCATCGCTGCTTACATCAAATCCGATGACATCGTCGTCCGCCGCTCGGCAATCGACACGCTGCTGAACGTCAATCATCCGAGCAGCACGAACCTCCTCTATCGTATTGCCTCCGAGGATCCGCAGGTCCTCGACCTGATGATCGAATCGCTGGCCACGCTGCCGCGCGAAGACATGAGTGACCTCCTCGTCGGCGCGCTGCGCGTGCCGAATCTCCGCCTCCAGAAGAACGCGCTGCAGGCGCTCGCGCCGATCATGACAGGCAGCCAGGAAAAGGATCTGCGTGAGCTCATCAAGGACCCGCAGAGCGCCAACCTCGTCCGCGCCTATGCCTACTACGTGCTCGTGCGATTCAGCCACGGCACGGCGGACATCGAGCAGGTGCTGCAGATCGCGAAGTCCGACGATCTCGATCAGCGCGAAGTCGCCGCGGTCACGCTCGGCGCGATCGATTCCGCGGCGTCGAAGACCGCGCTCGCAGTGCTCGCGAAGGAGCAGGAGGAACGCGTGTCGATCGCCGCAGTGGCGAGTAACGCCGGGCTCGGCGACGACAAGGCGATCGCCCAGATGATCCAGCTCATCGCTTACGGCAAGCCGATGCAGGCGACCGTCGCCGCCGGCGCGCTGAAGCGCATGCCGGCGAATCTCGCGGGCCAGATCACCGCCACGCTGCTCAAGTGCTGCCAGCTCAAGCCGGATGCCGCGACGCGGCTCATCGAGTCCTGGGGCTCGATCACCGCGAATCCGGATTCGATCTTCAAGTGGGGACTCGCGAACGCCGACGCCGACATCCGTCTGCAGACGCTGCAGGTCATCGGACGGCGCCGCGACAAGAACGTCCTGGAGCAGGTGGCCGGTTTCCTCGCCGACGAGGATCCGGCGATCCGCGGCATGGCGGCCTGGGCCATCATCCACACCGTGGGCGACGGGACCGTCGCGGGCGTCGAGACCTGACACCCGCTTGCCGGGAGGCGCGCGAGGGCGCGGCAGCATGGCTCAGCGTAAGGACGAGCAGGGCGATCCGGCAGGCTGGGAAGTTCTGAGCTCGGACGAGCTCTTCAGCCACGCCTTCTTCCGATTCCGCAAGGATCGTTGCGCGCTGCCGAACGATCGCATCATGCCCGCGTACTACGTCATGGAGTTCGTGGACTGGGTGAACGTCGTGCCGCTGACCGACAGCGGCCAGATTGTCCTCGTCGATCAGTATCGCCACGCCGCGCGCAAGCGCTTCTACGAATTTCCGGGAGGCACGCTCGAAGCGAAGCTCGAGGAATCGCCGGAAGAGGCCGCGCGGCGCGAGCTGCTCGAGGAGACGGGCTACGCGCCCGGCAGGATGTCGTACCTCGGGCTGCACTATCCGAATCCCGGGCTTCAGGACAATCGCATGCACGTCTTCCTCGCGACGGGCTGCACGAAGGTGTCGGAGCCCGCGCTCGACGCATACGAGGATCTCGAGGTCGAGCTCGTACCCGTTGCCGATTTTCTGCGCTACATCGAACAGGGACGTCCCATGCACTCGCTGATGATGGCGTCATTCGTGCTCGCGCTGCCGGCGATCAACAAACATCTCGCGGAGCCTGCTACCGTAGGCTGAACAGGCGCACCGCGCCCCGCGGGAGCCGACGAATTCATTCATATCCAGAGCCAAAATCATGTTTCACAGCTTCCAGGCGCGGCCCCGCCGCGCACCCGCGTCCGTCGCGAGCCTCCTGTCCGCCACGGCCCTTGCACTCGTGCTGTCCGCGGGCGTGCGCGCTGGGACGTTCGATCTCGACATGGCGCAGATCCAGGAGACCTCGCCCGCACCGGGCACGGTGATCGGCACTGATAACGCGGATCAGTTCCACCAGATCCTCGACGCCGATCTCATCGCGCTCATCAAGCAGGGTTGGCTCACGATCAAGGTGGGCGAGCCCTTGTCCTTCGAACCGCACAAGGCGTATATCGCGGCGACGGATCAGTACGGCGGCCAGACGAAGCTCGGCGACGCGCCGGGCGTGCTGCTCGATTACACCGCCGGCCGGCCGTTCCCCGTCGAGCCCTCGACCGACGACCCGCGCGCCGGCGAGAAGATCGCCTGGAACACGCGCTATACGTTCACGGGCGACACGGGCTCGGTGCCGGAGATGTACTGGCAGTATCGCGACATGCGCGGCCAGAACGTCGAACGCGAGCTCGAATTCGAAGCGAACTCCATGCGCTTCATGTATCGCCACTTCATCGATCCGAAACCGAACGTGCCGCAGAACCCGTACAAGATCTACAGTGCGCTCACTTTGAAGGCACTCGAGCCCGGCGACGTCGCCGGCACGAAGCTCCTCATCATGTACAACAGCGACGATCGCGAGGACGAGCAGGGCTGGACCTACGTGCCGCTGCTGCGCCGCGTGCGCCGGATCGCGACGACCGCGCGCACCGACAGCTTCCTCGGCAGCGACGTCAGCGTCGAGGATTTCCTCGGCTACAGCGGCCGCATCATGGACATGACCTGGGCCTACAAGGGCACGACCTACGTGCTGTTGCCGATGTACGCGCACGACAAGGTCGAGATCTCGTCCCGCAAGGCGCGCAACTACGACTATCACTTCGTGGACTTCGAAGGCCATTCCGGCTGCTTCCCGAAGGTCACCTGGCAGCTCCGCAAGGTCTATGTCGTCGAAGGCCGTCCGGTGCGCGAGGATCATCCGCTCTCCCGGCGCCTGTTCTACGTCGATGCGCAGACGAGCTGGCCGATCATGGCGAAGCTCTACGATCGCGCAGGGGTACTGTGGAAGATCCTGCTCGGCGGCATCTCGCACCCGGATTCCCACATGCCGGAGAACCGCGGCACGGGCGTGCCGATGTTCGATTCCTCGTCCGCGATCGATCTGCAGAACAAACACTGCACGACGATTCAGGCGCTCACGCTGATCAACCCGCCGGACGTGAATCAGCGCGAGTTCGAACCCTCGACGCTGGAGGTCGGTGCGCATCGCTGAGTCGCGACCCGGTCCAGGATGGACTTATTCGGGGCTTGCAATACACTTGACCCACTGCCGGCCGGGCGCTCTGTCCGGCCGCAGCCGGCTCCGGCATCCCGCCGCGCCACGCGGCCGCGGGAATCGCCATCGCCACCCTGTCTCCCTCGGCCAGCCCGGGTGAGCGGAGACGACAGGGCCATCGTGTCGCGGGCCTCGACCCGGACCGGTAGCTCCCGCATCGGGCCCGCCCGAGCACTCATGACGCCAATGCAAGTAGCTGGAGGTCGAAAATGGCAAGTCCGCAAGCGCAAGCGCTGATAGATCTGTACAAGAACTGGGGGGCCGCGATGGCTGCGAATCCCTCAATGGGCATCGAGGAGATCCGCGAGATCTTCGATCACTGGGGCGATGTGACCGGCGAGCCGGGCGGCGTCGACTATCTCGAGGTGGATGCCGCGGGCGTGCCCTGCCTCTGGGCCGTGCCGAAGGGCTGCGCCATGGACCGCGTGCTCGTCTGCACGCACGGCGGCGGCTACGCCGTCGGCTCGATGTATTCGCATCGCAAGATGTTCGGCCACATCGCGAAGGCCGTCGGCTGCCGCGCGATCATCCTCAACTACCGCCGTTCGCCCGAGTTCCCGCATCCGGCACAGAACGAGGATGCAGTCGCGGTCTACAAGTGGCTGCTCGACCAGGGCATCAAGCCCAACCACATCGCGACGACCGGCGACTCCGCGGGCGGCGCGCTCTGCACGTCGATGGTTCTCGGCGCGCGCAGCAAGGGCCTGCCGCTGCCGGCCGCGATCATGCCGCAGTCGCCGTGGTACGACATGGAGGCGAAGGGCGCGACGCTGAAGTCGAATGCGGCGGTCGACGCGCTCGTCCAGGAGCCGATTCTGCAGGGCATGGTCAGCATGTTCCTCGGCGAACAGTCGAAACAGGATCCGCTCGCGAATCCGCTCTACGCGGACCTGAAGGGCCTGCCGCCGATCTACATCCAGGTGGGCGGTGACGAGACGCTGCTCGACGATTCGCTGCGCTTCGTCGAGAAGGCGAAGGCCGCGGGCGTCGACGTGAAGTGCGACGTCTATCCCGAGATGCAGCACGTCTTCCACTTCCTCGCCGGCAAGGCGCCGGAAGCGGATAAGGCGATCAAGCAGTACGCCGACTGGGTGAAGCCCAAGCTCGGACTCTGAGGCACGCCGTAGCGCGAGCGCGGAACCGGCCGGCAATGCCGGCCGGTTTCGTTTGCGGCGCGCCGCGTGTCCGACGTATCCATCGAGCCGCGCCGCTGGCGCGATCCAGGCGAGGTCCTCAGCACCGATGAACGATCCGAAGTCCTTTCTCGCGAACCTCTACGATCTCTCCGGCAAGCACGTGCTCCTGACCGGTGCTTCGAGCGGACTCGGCCGGCATTTCGCGCGCACGCTGACGCGTGCCGGCGCCCGCGTCGCGCTCGCCGCGCGCGGCGTGGACAAGCTGCGCGGCCTCGCCGCCGAGATTGCGGCGGAGGGGGGGCGCTGCGACGTCTATGCCCTCGACGTCCGCGATCGCGACAACTGCCGCGCCTGCATCGCCGCAACCGAGGCGATCGCAGCCGTGAACGTGCTCGTGAACAATGCCGGCATCGCGATTCCCAAAGCCTCCGAGAAGCTCACCGACGACGAATGGGATCAGGTCTACGAGACGAATCTGCGCGGCCCCTGGACGCTCGCCCAGGAGCTCGTGAAACGCCGCCTCGCCGACGGCGGCGGGCTCTCCGTCATCAACATCGCCTCCGTGCTCGGCATCCGTGCCATCGGCCATCTCGCGCCGTATGCGGCGGCGAAGGCCGGCCTCATCAATCTCGGCCGCGACATGTGCGTCGACTATGCCGTCAACGGCATCCGTGTGAATGCGCTCGCGCCGGGCTATTTCTCGACGGAAATGAACGAGCAATGGTTGAAGTCGCCGGCCGGCGAACGCCTGCGCAATCGCATTCCGGCGAAGCGCTTCGGCGATCCGAGCGAGCTCGACGGCGCGCTGATCTACCTCGCCTCCGACGCCTCGCGTTTCATGAACGGCAACCTGATGACCGTCGACGGCGGCCACACGGCTGCGGTCTGAGCGGAGTCGCGAGCCCATGCGCAGACTCCACGTCCTCTTCCGCTGGCAGGATCTCGACGTCCGGCGCATCGCCGACAAGACGGTCGTCGTCCTCGACATCCTGTTCGCGACGAGCACGATCGTCGCGACTTTCGGGCAGGGCGTGCGAGCCGTGATCCCGGCGCGCCATGCCGCGCACGCCCGCGCGCTCGCCGCGGGCCGCGATCCGGATTCCTGTCTGCTCGCGGGCGAGCTCAACATCGAGAACATCGAGGGCTTCGGTCCGCCGACGCCGATCGCGCTCGCGGCCTATCCGCTCGCCGGACGCACGCTGATCTTCAGCACGACGAACGGCACGGTGGCGCTCGACGCTGCGGCACAGGCGAAGCGCGTGCTCGTCGGCTCGCTGCTGAACGCCTCGGCTGTCGCCGATCGCATCTGCGACGGCAACGACACGAACAGCGTGGTCGTGATCTGCGCGGGCAGCGTCGGCTCGTTCAACCTCGAGGACTGCTACGGCGCAGGCTGCATCGTCTCGCGCCTGCTCGCCCAGCCCGGATCGGATTGGGATCTCACGGACTCCGCACGCGCGGCGCTGCAAATCTTCTCGACGTGGTCGGCGGAGGCGTGCCTGTTCGAGTCCTATGTCGGCCACGTGATCCGGCGCCACGGGCTGGAAGAGGAGCTGCGCTACGCGGCGCGGATCGATACCTCGACGATCGTGCCGGAGTATGCGGGTGGGGAGATTACTGCCGCCGGGGGCTGACGCGTGTGGGGCGGGGTCAGACCCCGGCTTCCAGAGCGTCGAGCGTAGGGATATTCAGCGCATTCGATCAAGACCACGATCGATGCGCCTCCTGAATCGGCACATCCTATATAGAACGGCATCGTGCGCGAAGCGTCCGATTACGTCTTCGGCGTGCGGACCGATGAAGATCCACGCCGCTCCGTAGGTCCATTGATTAGCGCAGCGCAATCGGACGTTCCGCGCACAGGATGCGGACTTCCGAAGCGGGATCTATGCCCCCCACACCAGGATCTTCTGCAGCAGCACCTTCTCCTGCTTCAGCTCCTTCGACTCCGCATCGAAGCGGCCCGCGAAGGCCTCGAGCTCGAGGTCGTAGATGCGTCCGCCGACCGGTGCGGCGATCACGTCCCTCACGAGCGCGCGCGTGCCGATGATGTCGTCCTCGAGCACGGGGCCGAGATGATCGCAGCCGCGCCAGGCGACGACGGTCAGGAGATTCGGCAGCGCGCGCGTCAGCTGCGAGAGCGCGAAGGCGATCGTGTGGCCGCCGTAGACGAGACGCCTGCCGAGATAGCTGCGCGAGGCGTCGGTGTGCGTGTAGGCGATGTTCAGCGTCATGCGCACGAGCTCGGGCGCGCAGGTGACGGTGTCGCGCGGACCGATCTCGATCTCGTCGCCGGGCTTCACGTCCGGCGTCAGCAGCGGCACGTGCTTCGCGGCCATGTGCTGGAGGTTCCAGCCGCGCGGCAGGGCGGCGAAGAGCTCGTCCTGCGTGAAGCTGTCCTTGATCCAGGAGAAATCGTCGTCGCTGCCGGTCTCGGCCTGCGGGTCGCGGCAGGGAATCATCGGGCAGCGCCAGAACTGCAGGACTTCCTCGCCGTCCTGGTTGTGGGTCACCATCTCGAGCGCGACCATGCCGGTCGCATCGCGGCCGGGCTTGCTCTTGTTCTGCTTCAGCCCGACGACCTTCGTCGTCGTGTAGAGCGAGTCGCCGATGTAGACCGGGCGTTTCAGCAGCAGCCCGCGGTAGAAGAGATTGCCCTTGACGTACTGCGAGGCATACGTCGTCTGGCCGGCGACGAGGCTGATCACGAGGTTGCCGTGCGCGAGCGGGCGCGGATCGCCCGTCACACGATGCGAGAGATGGCGATCGAGCGGCAGGCGCATGCGATCCGCGACGAGCGCGGAATAGAAGGTCGCGTGCGCGTCGGTTACCGTGACTGAGGGCGCGGAGAATTCCTGCCCGACCGTGAAGTCCTCGAAATAGGGACCGTCGACTACATGCTTCATAGTGGCTCCGTGTCTGTCCGTGCGCTTCAGCCGGCCGCGAACTCGCGCTTGAGCGCTTCGGAATGTGCGCCGAGCTTCGGCACCGAGCGCGTCACCGTGCCGTCGTCGCCCGGACGGCGCGTGAACGTGATCAGATGCCCGTTCAATTCGACCTGCTTCGTCTTCAGTTGCGGATGATCCCAGACCTCGTCAGGCCGGTTGATGCGGCCGTAGGCGATGTCCGCGGACTCGAGCAGCTTCGCGAGCTCGGTGCGCGGATGGCGCTTGAAGACGGTCTCGATCTCGGCGATCAGCGCCTCGCGGTTCGCGACGCGATCGACGTTGGTCTTGAAGCGCGGATCGGTGGCGAGTGCCGCGTTGCCGAGCACGAGCTCGCAGAGCTTGAACCATTCGCGCTGGTTCTGGATGGCGATGATGATGAGGCCGTCCGCGGTCTCGTGCGCGCCGTAGGGCGCGATCTGCGTGTGATGGAGTCCGGTGCCGGTCAGCACCTTGCCGGCGTACTTCGCGTAAGCCAGAGGCACGCCCATCCATTCCGCCATGACGTCGAAGAGCGAGACCTCGACGTGACGGCCGCGGCCGCTGCCGGATCGTTCGAGCAGCGCGCGCAGAATTTCCGAGTAGGCGGTCAGCCCCGTCGAGATGTCGCAGACGGAGACGCCGACGCGTGCCGGCCAATCCTGCGTGCCGGTGACCGCGCAGAGCCCGCTTTCGGCCTGCACGAGGAAATCGTAGGCCTTGAGCTCGGACAGTGCGCCGCCCTCGCCATAGCCCGAGATGCTGCACATCACGAGCCCGGGATTCGCCGCACTGAGCGATTCGTAATCGAGCCCGAGGCGCGCGCAAGCGCCCGGGCGGAGGTTCTGCAGAAAGACGTCCGCGCGCGCGAGCATGTTCATCAGGACGGCCATGTCCCCGGCTTTCTTCACGTCGAGGACGATCGATTCCTTGCCGGCATTGAGCCAGACGAAGTAGGCGCTCTCGCCCTCGATCGTCTGATCGTAGTCGCGGGCGAAATCGCCTTCCTCGCGCTCGATCTTCACGACCCGCGCGCCGCCCTCGGCGAGCAGGCGGCTCGCGTAGGGCGCGGCGACGGCCTGTTCCAACGCCACCACCAGCATTCCGGATAACACGCTCACGCGCGGGAACCTCCCGTCCTTACTTCGGCATCACGATGGATGCGCGCTTGACCTTGCGGGCCGCGGATTCGTCGAGGGCGTCGACGATCCTGTCCATCTTGAAATCCTTGTCGAGCAGCGCGTCGAAGGGATACTTCCCCTTGTTCGCCGACAGGAAGTCCATGGACTTCTTGAGATACGGGCCGTTGTAGCGCAGCGCCGTGACCGTCGTGATGCCGCGACGCACGGAGTAGGCCGGATCGTAGGGGATCGTCTTGCCGGGCGTGACCGTTCCCATGGAGATCATCTTGCCGCCCGCGCGCACCATCTTCATGCCTTCGGGGAAGGCTTCGAGCACGCCCGCGACTTCCATGACGTAATCGGCACCGCGGCCGCCGGTGAGCTTGTTCACCGCCTCGACACGCGCTTCGACGGTCGGATGATCGGCCATGCTGATCGTGTGGTGCGCGCCGAACTTCTTCGCTTCCTCGAGACGCAGCGGGACGGCGTCGACCATGATGACCTCGGCGCCCTTCTCGTGCGCGATCGCCGCGGCGTTCAGACCGAGACCGCCCGCGCCCTGGATGACGAGGCTGTCGCCGTAGGTGATGCCGGAGAGATCGAGGCCGAAGTAGACCTGGCTCTGCGCGCAGTTCGCGCTCGCCGCGGCCTGATCGGACACGTTGTCCGGCACCTTGTAGAACATCTGCTCGGGATGGATGTACCAGTGCGTCGCGAACGTCGCGTGGAAGTGCGGATCCACCTCGGGCTGCAGGCCCCAGAACCTGTAGGCGTTGTCGCAGAGGTAGAACTGGCCCTTCTGGCAGGGATAGCAGCGGCGGCAGTGGATGAAATAGGTCGAGACGATGCGATCCCCTTCCTTGATCGGCTGGCCGGCGAAGTCGTGCGTGACGCCCGCGCCGAGCTTCTCGACGACCGCGACGGTCTCGTGGCCGAGGCCGCCCGAGCGCTTCGCCGGGTGGTGGCCGCACCAGATGTGCACTTCGGTGCCGCAGACGTTGCTGCGCAGGATGCGGGCGATGATCGCGCCCGGCTCCGGATCCGGCACGGTGTATTCCTGGTAGGTGAGCTTGCCCGGCTCGGTCATGACCGCGATCTGGCCTTTCATATCGTGCTCCTCGTGCTGGGTGACCGCGCTGTCGTGTCCGCGCGCGGCTGGAAAAATCACTGACGATGCGCCCGGACGCGGCGGGGCCGCCGCCGCGTCCGCACGCGATCAACGCATCACGAACGGGTTCGGGACGTCGTTCGCGGTCGAGATCCAGACGCTCTTCGTCTGCAGAAACTCGCGAATAGACTCGATGCCGTTCTCGCGGCCGAGACCGCTCTTCTTGTAGCCGCCGAACGGCGACATGTAGGACAGCGAACGGTAGGTGTTGACCCAGACCGTTCCGGCGCGGACCGCCGCGGACACCTTGAGCGCACGCTTGATCGACTGCGTCCAGATCCCGGCCGCGAGGCCGAAGGCGATGTCGTTCGCGATTTCGACGGCTTCCTCGTCCGTCTTGAAGCGGATGATCGACAGCACCGGTCCGAACACTTCTTCCTGCGCGATGCGCATCGTGTTCGTCACGCCGCCGAAGATCGTCGGCTGCACGAACCACGGGCTGTCGCCGGTTTCCGGACCGCTCGCCGGACCGCCGCCGAGCAGGCACTGCGCGCCTTCCTTCTTCGCGACGTCGATGTAGGAGAGGATCTTCTGGTACTGCGGCGGCGTCGTGACGGGACCGACCTGGGTCGCGGTGTCCATCGGGTTGCCCATGCGCGCGGTCTTCGCGAATTCGACGAGCTTCGCGACGAACTCGTCGTAGATGCCGTCCTGCACGAGGAGGCGCGAGCCCGCGATGCAGGTCTGGCCGGTCGCCGCGAAGATGCCGGAGATGGCACCCTTCACGGCGTCATCGATCACCGCATCGTCGAAGACGATGTTCGGGGATTTGCCGCCGAGCTCGAGCGTGCAGCCTTTGAGACCTTTGGCCGCGGCCTGGTAGACCATGGCACCCGATTCCGTGCCGCCCGTGAAGCAGACCTTCGCGACCTTCGCGTGATCGACGAGCGCGCTGCCGACTTCGGCGCCGAAGCCCGTGACGACATTGACCACACCTCTCGGGAAGCCCGCCTTCTCGACGAGCTCCATGAGCTTCAGCGTCGAGGTCGAGGTGAACTCCGAGGGCTTGATGACGACGGTGTTGCCCGCGGCGAGCGCCGGCGCGAGCTTGAACGCGAGCAGCAGCAGGGGCGAGTTCCAGGGCGTGATGCAGAGAATGACGCCGAGCGGCTCGTGGCGCGTGAAGTTGAACATCTCCGCCTTGTCGATCGGGATGACCGAGCCTTCGATCTTGTCCGCGAGTCCGCCGTAGTAATAGAACCACTGCGGGATGTACTTGCACTGCACGAGCATCTCGTTGATGAGCTTGCCGTTGTCGCGCACTTCGTACTCGGCGAGCTCCTGCGCGTTCTCGGCAATCAGATCGCCGAGCTTGCGGAGCAGGGCGCCGCGCCCGGTGGCATTGATCTTCGGCCAGTCGCCGGTCGTGAAGGCCTTCCACGCCGCTTCCACTGCGGCATTGGCGTCGGAGGCGTCGCAGCGGGCGACCTCGGCCCACACCTTCGCGGTGTAAGGGTTGACCGTTTCGAAGTACTGGCCGGTGGCGGGCGGCACCGATTCGCCGTTGATGTATGGATTGAAGCGCGGTAGGCCTGACATCTTGATTTACTCCTCGAGAGACTTTGACGCTCGAACCCGGCACGCGGCGGACGGACCGCCGGACCGGGCGCGTTCGGGATGAAGAAACACGGCCGCGGCGTGCAGAGCCGGCCCGCGGGCCGGCGGGTGGCGCGGGCGCGGGGCCCGCGAATTCGATTTCGACCGGAGCTGATGCACGGACTCGCCTCGCACGCCGGACCGCGCTCAATACGACCTCGGCATCTTCAGCTCGTGCTCGCCGATGTAGGACAGGATGAGGTTCGTCGAGATGGGCGCGATCTGGTAGAGACGCGCCTCGCGGAACTTGCGTTCGATGTCGTACTCCTCCGCGATCGCGAAGCCGCCGAAGGTCTGCATGCAATTGTCCGCCGCATACCACGAAGCTTCCGAAGCGAGCAGCTTCGCGAGGTTCGCCTGCGTGCCGCAGTCCTCGCCGCGATCGTAGCGATGGGCGGCGTCCTCGGTGACGAGATTCGCGGCCGTCATCTGGGCGTAGGCACGCGCGATCGGGAACTGGATGCCCTGGTTCTGGCCGATCGGACGGCCGAAGACCTTGCGCTCGCAGGCATAGTCGCGTGCCTTCTTGATGAAGTAACGCGCATCGCCGATGCACTCCGAGGCGATGAGGATGCGCTCGGCGTTCATGCCCGAGAGGATGTACTTCATGCCCTTGCCCTCGTCGCCGACGAGCGCGCTCGCGGGGATTTCGAGGTTGTCGAAGAACACTTCGGTCGTCGAGTGGTTCACCATCGTGCGGATGGGCTTGATCGTCATGCCGTGGCCCTTCGCCTCGCGCATGTCGACGAGGAAGACCGAGAGACCATCGGAGCGCTTCTTGACCTGGTCCTTCGGCGTCGTGCGCACGAGCAGCACCATGAGGTCGGAGTACTCGGCGCGCGAGGTCCACACCTTCTGGCCGTTGACGACGTACTTGTCGCCCTTGCGTACCGCCATCGTCGAGATGTTCGTGGTGTCCGAACCCGCCGTCGGCTCGGTCACGCCGAAGGCCTGCAACCGCAGCTCGCCGGTCGCGATCTTCGGCAGGTAGAGCTCCTTCTGTTCTTTCGTGCCGTGACGCAGGACCGTGCCCATCGTGTACATCTGCGCGTGGCAGGCGCCGGCGTTGCCCCCGAATTCGTGGATCGCCTTCAGGATTTCCGCGCCGACCGACAGCGGCAGGCCGCTGCCGCCGTATTCTTCCGGGATGAGCGAGGCGAGGAGGCCGAGATCCGTCAGCGCCTGCACGAACTCCGAGGGATACTGCCGTGCGCGATCCTTCTCGCGCCAGTATTCACCGGGGAAGTCGTCGCAGACTTTCTTCACGGTGTCGCGCAGTTGGGAAATCGTATCTGCGTGTTCGTGACTGCTGTGATGGCTGTGATGAGGGCTCGTCATGGCTGTGCCTTCCGGATGCATTGGGGGAGCTCGTGGGCCAGGGAATTCGACGGCGCGGCGTCCGGTCGTGGCCCGTGATCCTAGCAAATTCCGGCCCGGCATGCGCCCGCGCGCGGGTGCATGCCGCGAGTCGACGAGGCGGGATGATAGAAGCTCGGAATGCCGCGCACCAATACGATTATCGCTTGGCTGGCATACGGAAAACCTATGCCGGCCGGCGTTCGCGAGCGCGCGGGAGCACGACCTTCCCCGCGGCGCGGGGAAGGTCGGGACGGGCCTTACTTGAGGGCCAGGATCTTGTCGAGAACGGGGTAGAGGTAGCGGTTGAAGACCTCGGGATTCTCGCTCATGGGGAAGTGTCCGATCTCCTCCATGATGATGCATTCGGCGTTCTTGGTGTTCCGCGCCGCTTCTTCGGTCATCTCCGGCGTGCAGGCGAAGTCGTAGACGCCGGTCATGTAGTACATCGGCACCTTGCCCGACAGCTTCTGCGTCTTGCCGCGGAAGTCGTGGTTGAAGCTGTAGAAGTACAGATCGCCCTTGAAGATCCCGGGGCCGCCCTGCGAGTAGTACCACCAGGTCTCCCAGCGATACTTGTCGGGGCTCTGCGGGGCCATCAGACCGAATACGGAAGTCGCGCAGACTTCGCCGCCGTGGATGTGCGCATGACTCAGCCAGTCGAGGTGCCAGCCCGGCGACCACTCGCAGGCTTCCACCGGAATGAGCGCGAGCAGGTCGTTCTCGTAGCGCTCGGCGAGGTGCAGGCAGATGTTGCCGCCCATCGAGCTGCCCATGATGACCGTCTTCTCGAGACCGAGCGCCTTGCAGAACGCCATCACGATGCCCGCATAGAACGTCGAGGTGAGCTTGTATTCCTCTGCCTCCTTGTACCAGTCGTAGGGCGGAATCGACTTGCCGTGGCGGGGCAGGTCGAGGGCGATGACGCGGAAATTCTTGTTGATCTTCGGATCGCAGAGCTGGTGCCGCCACTCGCGACCATCGGTGCCGGCCGTGTGCAGGCACACCAACGGGATGCCCTGTCCGGCTTCCTCGAAGTAGATGCGGTATTCGGTGCCCTCGTAGGGGACCCAGACGTAGCGTCCGGTGATTGGTTCAATGTTTGCCATTGGCTGTTCTCCGTTGTGCCCGTCTCGGTTCTACACTTCGCGCATGCGGTCGAGGGCCCAGAAGAACGCGCGCATGTTCTGCCACAGGACCTTCTGATCGCCTTCCATGGTCACGCGACCATGCAGCGGATGGGCCATGGCCCAGAGGTCGTTGTACATCGGCGGCGGAACCTTCTGCACGAATTTCTTCCAACTCTCCGCGGGACCGCGAATCGCGAGCTGGTAGCACGTTTCGGGACCGATCTGGTCGGTGACGTTGACCAGCTTTCCCTTGTTGAACGACACGACGAAGTTCTTGTCGCCGAAGCCCAGCAGGAAATCGGCGGTGAAGTGCTTGCCGATCCAGTTCATGGGGCCGTTGGCGTTCACCGCGTCCTGCCATCGCTTCATCCAGGACATGTCGAACATGGGTTACCTCCCTTTGTTGAAGGCATGGTGGTGGGTGGGGTGCGCGGCAGTAAACCTCACGTCATTGACACTGTCAACCGCGGCGCCGGCAGCGCATTCGCGCCGCGGCGCGGTACGACGGAGGCCCTCGCCGGTGGTGGGAATTCACGGCCGTGCGCCTGCACGCGCGTGCGAACGCGTATTGAATTGGAAAGGCACGGGCGTAAGATTGCCCGCGCGATGCGGCGCGCCGGCGCCGCGCATATCCCGGCCCGGAGGCGGGCACCGCACGTGTCACGACGTGCCGTGCCGCAGCCGGTCGTATCGGACTCGGGCGACGGCCGCGCGGAGGGTCACCCGCCCATCATCTACGTCGAGGCAATTATGTCTTTTCTTGCTAATGCTGCTCTACAGAAGAAGTTCGTCAAGGCGCTGAACGCCAACGAGCGCTTCGCCGAACAGGCGTTGTGGTTCGACGGCTCCGTCCTGCTCGAATGCGACAGCGACAGGCTGTGGCTGAAGATCTACAAAGGCCAGGTGATCGACCTGCAGACGGCCGTGCCGCCTTTCGGTTACACCTTCAAGTTCTCCGGACCCGAAGCGGCCTGGAAAGCCCTCACCAGCGGCAAACGCCTGTGGGCCGACCTGACGTTCCCCGGCACACGCAATTTCGAGAACGACCCGAAGCTCGAGACGGCCGGTGCGTTCCACGTCGATATCGCGACCGAAGGAAACATGCTCGAAGCGTCCCGCCTCACCGAGGCGATGTTCGAGCTTGCCTACACATTGCGCGACGTCTGCGCGAAATAATCGCTCTCAGCGCCGGAATTCGGAGTAAAAATCACATGGCGACACCGGAAGACATCAACGGCCATTACGTCAAGGTCAACGGCACGCGGACCTTCTACGACGAGATCGGCGAAGGCCAGCCCATCGTCTGCGTCCACACCGCGGGCGCCTGCTCGCTCGAATACACCTACATTCTGCCGCTCTTCGCGGAGCTCGGCTTCCACGCCTATGCGCTCGACCTGCCGGGCCACATGCGTTCCTATCCCGTGAAGTGGCAGCAGCACCGCTCGATCCACGAGCATGCGGAGTTCGTGCATGCCTTCACGAAGAAGCTCGGCTTGAAGAAGCCCGTCATCATCGGCTGCTCGATCGGCGGCGACATCACGCTCGACTACGCGGGCCATCACTCGAAGGAAATGGCGGCGGGCATTCCGATGGAAGGCCTCGCGCGCTCGCCGACCTTCCCGCTGCCCGCGGGCTCGATCCATCCGTCGTGGTGCCCGGGCTGGCAGGACCTCATGGAGCGCGCGGCGATCGAATCGCTGAACCGCAAGTGCCCGGCCGAGAAGATCCAGGAGCTGCGCTGGCAGCACCGCGGCTCGCAGGTCGCGGCAGTCGGCGATCTCGAGGCCTGGGCGACGCACGACGTGCGCGCGCTGATGCCGAAGGTCGAGTGCCCGATGCTCGTCATCCGTGGTGAAGACGATTTCTGGGTCCCGCGCGAGTTGACGGACGAGACGGCGAACCTGCTGCCGAAAGGCGAGGCGCTGCACCTGAAGAACATCGGCCACTACCCGATGTTCGAAGATCCGAAGCTCATCGCGAACATCGTCGCGGACTTCTGCCGGAAGCACAAAATCGTCAAGTGACGACGTTGGGGTCAGACCCGCGTGGATAGCTCGCTGCGCGAGTTATCCACGCGGGTCTGACCCCGATTTCGGGTCCAACGAAGGGATCCCGAGGGGCACCCCCAATACCGCGATCGATGCGCCTCCTTCGTCGGCGCATCCTATGGTGACAACCCTTCCGTCCGTAGGTCCGTTGATTAGGGAAGCTCTGAATAAGTCCATCCTGGACTTTTCAGAGCACGGTCGGCAAGAAGCATGGTTCTTGCCGAGCTTACGTGAACAATGGCTTACGCCACTGTTCACGGCGGCACATCCCTGTGCCGCCGGAAGCTCTGAACTTGTTCAGAGCGTCCTTAGCGCAGCGTAATCGGACGCTCGTCGTCATCGTCGCGCCTTCGCGCGATCGTCGGGAAGGCTACGGGGTGCTCCTGTAACGAATGTCCGATTACGCCTGCGGCTAATCAATGGACCTACGAGACGCAAACCCGCCTCAGCCCTTCGACAATTCCTTCAACTGCTCGGCCCAGTTCGCGTAGGGGCGCAGGATCGTCCACGTGATGTCCTTCGCGATGTGCGCATAGCCGAGCTTCCAGATCGGCAGGGCGTGAACGGCCGCATCGAGGTCGTCCCCTTCGGTGATGTCGAGCACCGCGATGACCTCGAACTTGCCGGCCACCTTCCAGATGTTCTTGATCACGCCCGCCTTCACCGCTTCCAGCGCCGCGACGGATTCCTGCCGCCAGACCTCGAAGAAATCCTTGTTGCTCGTCTCGGCAGGCTTCTCGATCTTCACCCACAGCATTACTTCCATCGTTCGCTCCTCGCTATTCTGTTTTCATCGTATTGTCGCGCCGCCGGAGGACGGCAATCGAGCCGGCCCGGCGGCCGGGAAGGCAAGCATAATCGGCACCCGGGAGAATGGAAACGTCGGCTCAGGCGCGCAGGGAAGCGAGCAGTTCGCGATGTTTCGCAGCACGCTCCGCGTCGGGATCGCGGCATGCCGCGACGGCTGCGATCGACGCCACATAAGACGCCGGAAAGCCATGGTGCCGCGCGCCCGCGACCACGATCTCGCGATACCAGTCGAAAGGCACGAGCGTCGGATCGAGCGCGGAGCCCGACGCGACGTACAACGCGACTGCGCCGAGCTCCGGCACAATGAGCTCGCGTTCGCCGTAGCCCTTGCCGAGTCCCTCGATCGCATCGAGCGTCGCTTTCGCCGCGGGGTCGAGCGCGTAGACCGCGCCCCATGCGCAATCCCCTGCCATCCCTGTGTGTTTCAGATCGCACTTCGCGGAGCCGTCCGCCCCGCGTTTGTCGAACGTGAGCCGCCAGCCGGGCAACGCCGTCGTACCGAGGAAGCCCTCGATTGCGATGCGCGCGCCGAGGCGTCCGGGATGGAGGTTGGAACCGTAGGCGAGGTAGCGCAGGCTCATGGAGAAAATCTTACACGCGGAGGCTGCCCGCGCTACGCACGATCGTCACTCGTTCGAACATGCGATCGATGCGCCTCCTGCGTCGGCACATCCTGTAGAACTTCCTGTGAAGACCGCCGGCGGGAGACGAGGCCGCTGGCGCGGCGCGGAGAGGACCGGCGCCCGCGACGCGGACGCCGGCCGAATCAGACTAGAGCTGCAGCGACTTCACTTCGAGGAATTCCTCGAGGCCGAATTTGCCGGCTTCACGGCCGAGGCCCGACTGCTTGTAGCCGCCGAACGGGGCGAGGGGATTGTAGCGGCCGCCGTTGACCGAGATCTGGCCGGTGCGGATCTTCTTCGCGACCGCGGTCGCGTGTTCCTTCGTGCCCGCCCAGACGTTGCCGCCGAGGCCGTAGATCGTGTCGTTCGCGATACGGATCGCGTCTTCCTCGGTGTCGTAGGGAATGATGGCGAGCACCGGTCCGAAGATCTCCTCGCGCGCGATCGTCATGTCGTTGTTCACGTCGGCGAAGACCGTCGGCTTCACGTAATAGCCCTTGTCGAGACCTTCCGGCACTTCGGCGCCGCCCGTGACGAGGCGCGCGCCTTCGGCCACGCCCTTCTTGATGAAGTCGCGGACGCGATCGCGCTGCACGGCGGAGATCAGCGGTCCGAGCTTCACGTCGCCGTTGATGGGATCGCCGACCGTGAAGCTCTCGGCCGCCTTCTTCGCGAGCGCCACGACTTCCTCGTACTTCGAACGCGGTGCGAGCATGCGCGAGGGCGCGATGCAGGCCTGTCCGGAGTTCAGATAGCACTCGTTGACGCCGGCTTTCACGGCTTTCTCGAGATCCGCGTCTTCGCAGATGACGTGCGGCGACTTGCCGCCGAGCTCGAGCGCGACGCGCTTGATCGTGCCCGCGGCGAGCTCCGCGACGCGGCGGCCGGCACGGGTCGAGCCCGTGAACGATACCATGTCGACCTCGGGGTGCGAGGCCAGCACTTCACCGACGACCGGGCCGTAGCCCGTGACGAGATTGAAGACGCCGGCCGGCAGCTTCAGCTCGTCGATGATTTCCGCGAGGATGAAGGCGGTCGTCGGCGCGACTTCGCTCGGCTTCAGGATGACGGTGCAGCCGGCGGCGAGCGCGGGCGCGACCTTCAGCATGATCTGGTTGATCGGGAAGTTCCAGGGCGTGATGCAGGCCACGACGCCGATCGCCTCGCGCACGACGAGCGAGGTGCCGACGGTCTCTTCGAACGCGTAGTTCTTGACGAGCTCGGCGTAGGTCTTCGCCGCGACGATCGGCAGGCTCGCCTGGATCGCGTTCGCCATCTTGATCGGCATGCCGACTTCGGTCGCGATCGCGAGCGCGACGTCCTTCTGGCGCGCTTCCATGCCTGCGGCGAGCCTGGCGAGGTATTCGGAACGCACGGCGACGGGCGTGTTCGACCAGCCTTCGAAAGCGGCACGGGCGGCGGCGACGGCACGTTCGGCGTCCTCCTTCACGCCCTCGGGAATGCGGGTCACGACTTCTTCGGTCGAGGCGCAGCGCGCGTCGATGGTGCCGGTGCCGACGGGCTTCACCCAGGCGCCATTGATGTATAGTTTGTCGTAGGTTTTCATGCTTACTCCGTAGGGGATGGTGGCTCGCGGGGCGCCGGGCGCGCCGCTCGCACGGGCTCTGGATCGCGGCATATTAGACCGGATCTCGCCCCGACTTGCATCCCTTGCGGCTCATGCGCGCCGCTGACGGCACACACGATGGGAAGCGGATTTCCCGCCACGGAGCCCAGACCGCGATGAAACTTCCGAGCCTGTTCCTGTCTCACGGTGCACCGGATCTCATCCTGCACGATCTCCCGATCCGCGATTTTCTCGCCGGGCTCGGCGCGACACTGCCGCGTCCGCGCGCGGTGCTCGTCGCGTCCGCGCACTACACCGCGTCGATCGCCGGCGTGACCGCGGCCGGCGCACCGCGCACGATCCACGACTTCGGCGGTTTCGATCCGAGCCTCTACACGATGCAGTACGCCGCGCCGGGCGATCCCGCGCTCGCCGCGCGCATCGTCGCACTGCTCGAAGCCGCGCGCATACCCGCCCGGCTCGACGAGCAGTGGGGATTCGATCACGGCGCGTGGATTCCGCTGTCGCTCGTCTATCCGACGGCCGACCTCCCGGTGCTCGAGCTCGCGGTGAATCCCCACGCCGGAGCCGAATATCATCTCGCGCTCGGCCGCGCGCTCGCGCCGCTCCGTGACGAGGGCGTGCTCGTGGTCGGCTCCGGCGCGATGACGCACAACCTCTACGAGATCGCGCCGCCCGCCGGCAACGATCGTGCGCCGCCGTGGGTGCATGCCTTCGCCGACTGGGTGGGCCTGAGGCTCGAAGCGGGCGACGAAGCCGGATTGCGCGACTGGCTCGCCGGCGCGCCGCATGCGCGCGACAACCACCCGAGCACGGAACACTTCCTGCCGCTGTTCGTCGCGCTCGGCGCGGCCGGCGCGAGCTGGCAGGCCGCGCGGCTGCACGCGAGCGTGAATTACCGCGCGCTGCGCATGGACGCCTGGCGCTTCGACGCCGCCGCGTGAGTCGCGCCGTCCGCATCGTCGAAGTCCGCGCGATCCCGCTCTCGGCACCGACGCCGCCCGCAGCGCAGATCAGTCTCGGCATCGGCAAATCCGTGAAGCGCGACGCGGTGCTCGTGCGCGTCGCGACGGAGGATGGTCTCGTGGGATGGGGCGAGGCGCATGCGGCGCGCGCGCCGACCGCGATCGCCGAGCTCCTCGGCACGACGATCCGCCAGCTCGTGCTCGGCATGAATGCCGCGGACATCACCGGTGTGTGGGAACGCGTCTATCGCATGCAACTCGCGAGTCACGGCATGGGCGCGGCCGCGGCGATTGCACTCTCCGGACTCGACATGGCGTTGTGGGATCTGCGCGGCAAGCGCGAAGGCAGGCCGCTGTACGCGCTGCTCGGCGGCCGCCCCAGAGCGATGCCCGCGTATGCCGGCGGCATCTCCTTCGGCTTCCAGCCGGAAGACGCGCTCGTCGCTGAAGCGCGCACGGCCGTCGCGGCCGGTTATCGCGCGCTGAAGCTGAGGCTGGGGGCGTCGGTCGAGGCGGACCTCGCCGCGGTGCGCGCGGTACGTGCAGCGCTCGGACCCGCGATCGACATTCTCGCCGATGCGAACTGCAGCTACTCGCCCGAGGTCGCCGCCGCCCTCCTGCCCGCGCTCGACGAGGTCGGCGTCGGCTGGCTCGAAGAGCCGTTTCCCGCACCCGACCATCGCGCCTACCGCGCCCTGCCGCGCAGCCACCGCACGCCGATCGCAGCCGGCGAGAACCATTATCTGCGCCACGACTTCGAGCGCCTCGCCGACGACGGCGTCGTGAGCATCTGGCAACCGGATCTCTCGAAGTGCGGCGGCATCACCGAGGCGCTGCGCATCGCCGCGCTCGCCCGCGAGCACGGCATCGCAATCCATCCGCACACCTCGGTGACGGGCTTGAACGTCGCCGCCTCGCTGCACTTCCTCGCCGCGCTGCCGAACGCAGGCTACTTCGAGGCCGATTACTCGATCTCCAATCCGCTGCGCACGGCGCTCTGCGCGCCGGTCGCGACGATCGGCGCAGACGGGGCGTTCCGGCCGCCGGAAGGTCCCGGCCTCGGGGTCGAAATCGACGAGGAGGAGCTGGCGCGCCACCCCGTGCGGGGCGGCGCGGGCTACGTCTGAACGTCGTCCGCCGTGACGACGCGATTGCGGCCGGCGCGCTTCGCGGCGTAGAGCGCGACGTCGGCGGCATGGACGAGCGCTGCCGGCGTCATGCCGGGCAGATGCGCGCACAGGCCTATCGAGACCGTCACCTGCATCTCGCCCTGTGTCGTCCTGAGCGGCATCGCGGCGATTTCCGCGCGCAGCCGCTCGGCGAGCTCGCGCGCGTCGTTCTCGTCGATGTCGTGCACGAGCACCGCGAACTCCTCGCCGCCGAAACGCGCCACGCAATCGCCGGCGCGCAGGGCGCGCTGCAGGAATGCGGCGACGGCGCGCAGGACCTCGTCGCCGACGAGATGACCGTGGTTGTCGTTGATGGGCTTGAACGCGTCGAGATCCGCCATGAGGAGTACGAGACCGGTGTCCTGACCGGCGTTCGCCGCGCAGTCGCGTTCGAGGCGGGTGTCGAGCCAGCGCCGGTTGTAGAGGCCCGTAAGCGGATCGAGCGAGGCTGCGAGCGCCGCACGCTCCTGCGCCGAGAGGCTCGCACGCAGGCGTTCGTTCGCGTCGCGCATGCGGCCGCTCAGCATGCCGAGCAGATTGCAGGCGAAGTCGTGACTGTCGCGGATCAAGGCCCACAGGTTGTCGTCGCTGATCGCGAGCAGCGTCGCTGCGCGGAGCGCCGTCACGCAGGCCGAGGCCGTGAGCTGGCTCAGGATCGACAGCTCGCCCACGCACACGCCCGGTTGCAGCGCGACGATCGGCGTGCCGCCGATGCTGACTTCGAGCTCGCCCGTGAGCAGCAGGTAGAGCGTGCTGTTCTCCGCGCCTTCCTCGAGCAGGACGTGATGGGCGTCGACGTCGACCACGGCGCAGCGCTCGAGGAGATGTCGCACGCGTTCGAGATCGACGTTCCGGAAGAGCGAGAAAGTGCGCAGGGTGTCGACGCAGATCGCCGGTTCGCCCTTCGCGAGGCGGATGTTCGAGGGAGGCGTCATGCCGGATTCCGGTTCCGTGGAGCGCTACCTTAGCGCATTCACGCCACCTTGGGGTGATCGTCCGGGCCGTGATCGAGGCTTTCGATCAGCGCGTCGATGTCCGCTTCCGTCATGCGCGACATGTCTGCCGTGCCGCCGTCCGGCAGCACGGCCGTCGGCGCGTCGGAGTCGTCGCCGATGTCGAAGTCGAGCCCGTGGTGGGCGGGCAGGGGCTCGGCCGCGGCGGCGGCGAGCTCGGCCTCGACGTCCGCGAGTTCCTGGACCTCGACGGCCGCGGGAGCCTGGACCTCGGGCACGGCCTCCGCGACGGCGGGCGCGGCCGGCACCGGCGGCAGCAGGTCGTCGATGTCCTCGAGGTGGATCGCATCCGGATCCGCCGCCGCCCCGGGCTCCGGCTCGGCCTCGGCTTCCGCCGCAGCGGGCGCGGCTTCCTCTGCGATCGGCGCCGCGGCGGCCGGCGGCGCAGCCGGCTCGGGCGGCGGTGCGAAGTCGTCCATGCTGAGCAGGCCGTCGTCGGCGGCCGGCGCGGGCGGCGGTTGCGGTGCGGCCTCTGCCATCGTCAGCGGCTCTTCGCCCTTGCGGAACGCCGCGCTGTATTCCGCGAGCAGATCTTCCATCACGCGCTTCGTGTCGGCGAGCTCCGTCTCGAGCTTCGTCTTCTGCTCCGTGAGGTCGTTCTTCTCCTGCGTGAGATCGTCGATCTCGGCGTTCTTCTTCGGCGTGATGCGCAGCCAGGGCGCCACGACTTTTGCGAGCTCGTTCGGCACGTCGGTGAGCTTCTTGCCGCCGCGTCCGAGATGGACCGCGAGCAGGAAATTGTAAAACGCGCGTTCGCGTTCGACGAACTGGCTCACCGCCGTATCCGCCTCGTCGTCGTCGAACTTGTAGGTGTTCTTGAAAATCGTGGTGAGCGCTTCGCGGCGGCCGGAGTCGCTGACCTCGACCTTCTCGACGAGCGCGGTCGCCTCGGCCTCGACCTGCGCCTCCTTGCGACGCGCCTTGCGCATGAACACGAACAGCAGCACGAAGGCGAGGATCGCGAGCTCGGCCGCGAGGATCAGGAGCGCGAGCTCGAGTGAGGTTTCGATCATGCGAGAGCCACCTTTTCGAGGTTCTGCTGACGCCGGCGCAGGACGAACCAGACGCCCCCGAGCAGTGCGCCGAGTATCGCATTGCCGGCGCCGAGCAGGATCGCCGTGCGACCGGGCTCGATCTCGTGCGCCGGTGGTGGCGGCGGGGCCGGCAGCTCGGCCTTCGGCGGCGGCGGGATGTCCGCGGTCGCGGTGACCGCTGCCGGGCGCAGGCGCAGCGTGCGCCCCGTGGTCGTGTCGACGACGAGCCAGGGCGCGACGCGCCAGACACCGCCGGTCGTGACGGGCACGGTCACCGTCGCGCGATTGCCGGTCGGTGCGGGCAGCTCGACGCCGTCGTGGCCGCTGTCCGGACGCCCGAGGAGGAGCGCGCCGCCGAGCGTCTCGGGACGCACGACCTCGGCATCCACTTCGATCGCGATCTCGAGGTCGGCTCCCTGGTCCGTCTTGCGGGCCGTCGCGGTCACCGTGACGGGCATGCCGAGCACGCGCAGGTGGTGATGTTTCTCGCGCACGAACGTCCCGCTGTCGACGCGGATCGTGACGTCGTAATCCCCGGCCGCGAGTCCTTCACCCGCGGCCGCCGCGAACTGCGGTGCGGCCGCGTCGAGCGCGAGCGGGATGCCCGGGGGGCCTGCCGCCGGTGCGGGCGCCGGCGCAGGCGTTGCTGGCGGCTCGGACGCGGCTGCGGGTGCCGGCGCCGCGCCCGGCGCGGCCGCGGCCTGCCCGCCGAACGCGACCTCACCCTTGACGAGTTGCAGGAAATCGCGGCGCTCGATCGGCCGTCCCTTCTCGGTCAGACGGGCGCGTACCGGCCAGGCGTCGCCGGTGATCGTGCTCGCCGGCAGCTCGTCCACGGCGAGCTCGAGGTCGGAGACGATCAGCACCCGGTTGTCCGGATCCTCTTTCGCATTCAGATGCCACTTGCCGGCGGCGGGTGCGCCGATCGTCACGAGATCGTAGCCGGCCTCGGCCTGCCAGTGCAGGTTCGCGGCCTCGTCCTTCGCGGTGCGCTTCTTGCCGGCCGGGTCGGTGAGCTCGAGCGGCTCGGCCTTCTCGGCGTGGAAGACGAGCACGGTCAGCTCGCGCACGCTCGCGTCGACCGTGAACTCGTTGCCCGTGATCGGCAGGCTGTCGGGTGCCGCGGTCTGCTCGAACATGTGCAGGAACACGCGCTGCAGACTCGCGGCGTCGTCGACCTGCTCCGCCCAGCCCTCCGTCGCACTCGCGAGCTTCGCGAGCAATGCATGGTCGGCCGTCTTCGACAGCGCGATGGTATGGACGTGGATGCCCTGGGTCTCGAGCGTGTCGAGTACTTCGCCTTCGAGGCGTGCCTTCGAGGCCGTGCTCACCGCGGCGTCCTTCGCGACGTCGACCATGCCGTCGGTGAGGAGGATCAGGTGACGCTTGATCTTCGGATCGGACGGCCAGTCCGCGATCGCCGTCTTCACGCCTTGTTCGATGTCCGTGAACTGTCCTCGCGAATGGATGCGCGAAGCCGACTCGCGCGCGAGCTTCTTCCACTTCGCATCGACCGTCGCCGGGGTGAGCAGGGGCTCGACGGTCTCGCAGAACAGCCACGCCGCGGTGCGCGTGCCTTCGGGCAGCAACTGGCCGAGCAGGCGCAGCGCGGGGACGCGCAGATTGTTCGGATCGGTGTGCTTCATGCTGCCGGACACGTCGACGAGCACGCGCACGTCGGTCGTTTCGGCGTGGAGGGGCAGGGCGAGTGCCGCGCACAGCATCCCCAGCAACAAAGCGATGGGCCCAGGATGCCGGCGTGTCTGTGTCATGCGGAGAATCTGCTGGAGGATCGTTGAACTTTACGGCCGTCGCGGGGGATCCTTTAGCGTGCCGTCGCGGAACCTTTCGTGTGTCGATGCAGCCGCGCGAGCGCGACGGAAATTAACGTCGGGACGGGACGCATTGCACGAATTCCGCGGGTCTGTCGCTTATACTCGCCGCCAGCCACGCCCGGGATGGCACCTCGGTTCCGGCCCGGTCCGCGCGTCCAGCCCGCGGGCCCGGCTCTCCTCAAGGCACGTGGTCCCCGAAGTGGGCCGACTGCGCCGCCTCGCGCCCCTCATCGCATCGAAGACCGGAGATCGACATGCTCGCGACTTACAGCCCGCTTGCGGAACGACTCGAACGCCGCGACGACCTTCCCGACGCGCAGGCGCTGGGCCCGGTGACGTGGATCGACCTCTATCAGCCGACGCGCGAAGAGGAGCTCGGCGTCGAAGCCCTGCTCGGGCTCGACCTGCCGACGCGCGAGGAGATGAAGGAGATCGAGGATTCGAACCGGCTCTACCAGCAGGGCAGCGCGGTGTTCCTCACGGCGACGGTGATGGTCCAGTCCGAGTCGGAATACCCGCGCGCCGACGAGATCACGTTCGTCGTCGCCGGCAACCGGCTCGTCACCGTGCGCTACTCGGATCCGAAGGCCTTCCAGATCTTCAGGGGCCGCGCCGAGAAGCAGCCGGTGCTCTGCGCGAGCGGCGAGCGCACGCTGCTCGGGCTGCTCGAAGCGATCCTGCAGCGCGCCGCGGACGCGATCGAGCGCGCGAGCACGGATCTCGACAATCTCGTGCACGCGGTGCTGAATCCGGAACACGGGGGCAAGCCGAAGCCGCGCGATCACGCCGCGCTGCTGCGCCGGCTCGAGCGCAATCAGGTGCTGGTGGCGCGCGCGCGCGTCAGCCTCATGAGCATGAACCGGCTGCTCGGCTTCCTGCTGCGCCCGACGCTCGAGCTGCCCGTCGGCAAGTCGTTCCGCTCGCAGGTCCAGACGCTCGTGCACGACACGCACTCGCTCATCGACTACACGGCGTTCCTCGCCACGAACATCAGCTTCGAGCTCGACGCCATCCTCGGCATGGTGAACATCGAGCAGAACGGCATCATCAAGATCTTTTCGGTCGCGGCGGTCGTGTTCCTGCCGCCGACCCTCGTCGCGAGCATCTACGGCATGAACTTCGATTACATCCCCGAGCTCAAGTGGCTGTTCGGCTACCCCTGGGCGCTGGTCCTGATGGTCGCCTCGGCGATCGTTCCCTACTGGTACTTCAAACGCCGGGGGTGGCTGTGACCGAGGGCGAGGAGTTCACCTGGCTGACGGCATTGATCCTCGGCTGCGTCGAGGGCCTGACGGAATTCCTGCCGGTGTCGAGCACCGGGCATCTCATCCTCGTCGGCGACTGGCTCGGCTTCGAGGGCGAGAAGTCCGGGCTCGTCGAAATCGTGATCCAGGGCGCGGCGATCCTCGCCGTGTGCTGGGAGTACCGCCGCAAGCTGTTCGACACCGTGTGCGAGCTCGGCACGCGCAGCGAGGCGCGGCACTTCGCGTCGAACATCGCCGTCGCGTTCATGCCGCTCGCCATCGTCGGGCTCCTGTTCGGCAACGCGATCAAGGAAGCGCTGTTCAACCCCTATGCCGTCGCGGTCGCGCTGCTCGCCGGCGGCATCGTGATCCTGCTCGTCGATCGCGGCCACGGTTCACCGCGCATCCTCGAGACCGAACGCATGCCTCTGTGGGTGGCGGCGGCGCTCGGCTGCTTCCAGGCGCTCGCGCTCTTTCCCGGCACCTCGCGTTCGGCGGCGACGATCATCGGCGGCCGTCTGCTCGGCCTGTCGCGGATCTGCGCGACCGAATTCTCGTTCTTCCTCGCGATCCCGACGCTGCTCGCGGCGACGGGCTATTCGCTGTTCAAAGCGCGTCACGTGTTCGACGCCGGCGATCTCGGTCCGCTCGCGTTGTCGAGCGTCGCCGCGTTCCTCACGGCGCTCGTCGCGATCCGCGGCTTCATCCGCTTCGTGAGCACCCATACGTTCGCGGCGTTCGCGTGGTATCGCATCGCGCTCGGTGTGCTGGTGCTCGGTTGGGCGAAATTCGGCGGCTGGGTGTAAGCCTGACGGCAGCGCGCGGAATTTTGATCCGGGGCCCGATCTTTCCCTATGCTTGAAGCAGGCGCGGTTGCGATCCGCGCCACGTATGCGCGCCTGGCATGGGAGCTTCCGGCCGACTGCCCGCGTCGCCTCGCGCCCGATGGCGCCCCACGGCGTACGCCTGGAACACAGGGGACTCCGCGTTTGAGCTGGCCCATCACGAGCAACGGCTACGCGCTGCGCGCCGCGGCGATCTACGCGGGATTCGCCGCGGCCTGGATCCTGTCTTCCGATCACCTGCTGCGCGCGCTCGCCGGCGATGCCGAGGATTTCGCGCGCTACCAGACCTACAAGGGCTGGGGGTTCGTCGCGATCACCTCGCTGCTGCTCTACGCCTTGCTGCGACGCAGTCCGACGCAGGACGCCGCGCCGATGGGCGCGGCGCCCGTCGCGCACGGCGGGCTGCGCCGCGCACTCGCGCTCGCTGCCGCGCTCGTCGTGCTCGTCATCACCGTCAATCTCGCGCTCGTCGTGCGCCAGGGCCGTCATCACGCGGCGGCCGCCACCGTCGAGCGCGCGGGCGATCTCGCCGGCGCCATCGCGGCGCGGCTCGGCGCCGGGGTGACCGGCATCACGGCGCGACTGTGGGAGCTCGAGGGGGCAGGCGAGGGCCGCACGCTTACCGCAGCGCTCGCAACCCTGCCCGCAGTCTACGGGCTCGCGTTCGTGGACGCCGCGGGCGTGCTGCACACCGCGGGCGCAGCCTGCGACGCCTCGGCCGTGAGCGCCGCACCTGTGCCCATGCTCGAGCAGACGGCCGGCGGCGGCGCGCGGCTCGTGATCCCGGCGCGTGCGCATGGCGAGGGCCGCTACGTCGCGTGTCTCGCCCCGGCGTTCTTCGCCGCCGCGGCGAGCGGCGCCGGGGAGGACGCGGACGTCACGGTGCTCGGCTCCGACGAACGGCGCGTCTGGTCCGCCGGCGCCGCACTGCCTGCCGTCGCCGGCGAGGGCGCCTGGGCGCGCGGCGACCGGGCTGAGCGTTATCTCGCGCGCCGTGCCTTCGGCGGCCTGCCGGCAAGCGTGGTCGTGGGCGTCGCGAGGGAACACGCGCTCGCGCAGTGGCGGCGCGAGGCGCAGCAGTACGGACTCGTGGCCGCGGTCTTCATCGTCGCGCTCGTCTGGCTGGCGCGTCTCATGCTCGCCGCGATCCGCCGGCGCGACGAGTTCGAGCTCGCGCTCGCCGCGAGCGAGGAACGCTTCGCGCAGGCCTTCCATCACAATCCGCTGCCGACCCTGCTCAGCGCTGCCGCGAGCGGGCGCATTCTCGCCCTGAACGATCAGGCCGCGGCGCTGTTCGGCGCGCCGGCCGACGAGCTCATCGGGCGCACCGTGCCGGAGCTCGGTCTGTGGGCCGATCCCGCCGAGCGGAGCCTCGCGTTCGCGGAGATTGCGACGCACGGGCGGGTGCGCGGATTCGTCGCCCGGTTGAAACGCCGCGACGGCGTCGAGCGCATCGTGCAGGTCGCGGCGGCGAGCGTCGAGCACGGTGCGGGTCGCGAGCCCGCGCTCGTGACGACGCTCGACGACGTCACGGAGAAGCTGCGCGCCGAGCGCGAGGCCGCGGTCATGACGGAGCGCTTCACGTTGCTGGCACGCGCCACGACGGACGTCGTCTGGGATCACGACGTCGCGACCGGCAGCGTGTGGTGGAACGAGAATCTCGCGACGCTGCTCGGCTGCCCGGGCGCGGACGTCGGCGGCGATCCCGGGTACCGGCGCTCGCTGTTGCATCCCGAGGACCGTGATCGCGTCTGGGAGTCCTTCCGCGCGGCCGTGGCCGGCACGGCGAGCATGTGGAGCGGAGAATACCGCTGCCGGCGCGCCGACGGCACCTATGCCTACGTCCTCGACCGGGCCTGCCTCATCCGCGATGCCGAGGGTCGTTGCGTACGCATGATCGGTGCGATGACGGATCTCACGCCGCGCCGCGTCGCCGAGACCGCACTCGCGGACAGCGAGGCGCGCTTCCGCAAATTGTTCGAATCGAACCCGATCCCGATGTGGGTGTACGACGTCGACACGCTGCGCTTCCTCGCCGTCAACGACGCGGCGGTCGCCCACTACGGTTATGCGCGCGAGGACTTCCTCGCCATGACGCTGCGCGATCTCCGGCCCGCGGACGAAGCCGGGCGTCTCGAGCGCGCGGTCGCCGAGCTCGGCGACGAGCCGTCCCGCGCGGGCGTGTGGCGGCACCGCAGGCAGGACGGCACGCTCATCGACGTCGAGGTCGCCTCCGACGGCATCGGCTTCGGCGCGCATCGCGCGCGGATCATGATCGCGAACGACGTCACGCAGCGCCTGCGCGCCGAGCGCGAATTGAAGGCGAGCGAAGCGCGCTACCGCGAGCTCGTGGACACGGCCGAGGAGGGCATCGTCGCCGTCGACGTGGAGGCGCGGATCACGTTCGTCAATCCGCGCATGGCACGCATGCTGGGGCTGCCACCCGAGGCGCTCGCCGGCCGTCCGCTCACCGCGTTCATGGACGAGGCCGCGGCGGCGCTCGCGCTCGGACGCAGTACCGTGCGCCGGCGCGCCGCCGAGGCCTACCGCTTCCTGCCGCTCTCCGGTGCCGAACTCTGGGGCCTCGTCTCGACGGCACCGCTGCCCGACGAAGCGGGCGGTCTCACGGGCACGCTGTGTCTCGTCACGGACGTGAGCGCGCGGCGTCAGGCCGAGCAGGAGATCCGGCGCCTCAACGCCGAGCTCGAGCGGCGCGTCGCGGAGCGCACCGAGCAGCTCGCTAACGCGAACCACGAGCTCGAGGCGTTCACGTATTCCGTCTCGCACGATCTGCGCGCGCCGCTGCGTCACATCGACGGCTTCGCGCGTCTGCTGCTCGAAACCGAGTTGCCGCCGGGCTCGCCCCAGGAACGCTATCTGCGCATCATCGCCGGCTCCGCCGTGAAGCTCGGCCGCCTCATCGACGGCCTGCTCGCGCTGTCGCGCGCCGGCCGCGCACCGCTCGCGCACGGCCGCGTCGCGCTCGATTCCCTGCTCGCGGAACTGCGCGAGGAAAGTCTGCGCGACGCGGCCGGCCGCGACATCGCTTGGTCGATTGGACCGCTCGGCAGCGTCGACGGCGATCCCGTGCTGCTGCGGCAGGTGTTCGCGAACCTGCTCGACAACGCCGTGAAGTTCACGGCCGCCACGCACGCGGCGCACATCGACATCCGAGCCGCGCGCCCGGACGGCGAATGCGTCGTCACCGTGCGCGACAACGGCGTCGGCTTCGACATGCGCTACGTCGATCGCCTGTTCGGCGTCTTCCAGCGCCTGCACCGGGAAGACGAATTCCCCGGCACGGGCATCGGGCTCGCGACCGTCCAGCGCATCGTCCATCGCCACGGCGGCCGCGTGTCCGCGGAGGCGACGCCGGGCGGTGGGGCGTGCTTCACCGTCGTGTTGCCGGTCGCAGGAGACTGCGCATGAGCGCGCCTGGTCCCGCTCTCGACCCCGGCGGTCTCCGGCTGCGGGTGTCGAGCATCGGCGACAGCGCGCCGGATGCCGAGCTCGCGCCCGCCGCGCACCCCGAGGCGCACGCCTACGACATCGTCCGCGCCGCGCGTGATCGACTCCGGCCTACCCGGCGAGGAGCGCGCGCCGTGACCGCGCGCCTGTTGCTCGCCGACGATCACACGCCGGTGCGCGCGGGCCGGCGGGCGCTGCTCGAGAGCCTGCCCGGCCGCGAGACCGTCGACGTCGGGATCACCGACATCGCGATGCGGCGCATGAACGGCCTGCAGCTCGCCGCGCGCGTGCGCGAGGATCATCCCGCGGTGAAACCGTGATCCTCGCGCTGCATACCGGGCCGGACTCCGTGCAGCAGGCGCTGCTCGCGCTCGCCAGCGATTTCTCCTGGGTCACCGATCTCGCCCATCGCTACACGGGCGTGTGGGCCGAGGACGGCGCGTCCGAGGCACCCGCATGGCTCGTGGGTCACACGCCGTGGGGGCTCGCGTCGACCGCGCCCGACGGCGCCGGCTGGGAGGGCTTCCGCGCGACGCTCGAGCGGCACGCACCGTTCCGCGATTTCGAATTCGCGACCGCCATCGACGCGGATCGCCACGTCGTATTGTCGATCAGCGGCGCGCCCGTTCACGACGAATCCGGCCGCTTCTCCGGCTATCGCGGCGTCGGCCGCGACGTCACGCACCGGCATCGGCACGAGCGCGAGCTGGAACGCTTTCGCGCGGCCGTCGAGCTCTGCGCCGACGGCATCGGCATCGTCGATCGCCTCACGATGCGCTTCGTCGACGCGAACGCCTCGCTGTGCCGCATGACCGGCTACAGCCGCGCCGAGCTGCTCGATCTCGGTCCCCACGAGCTCCTGGCCGTCGATCCCGCGACGCTCGCGACGATCTACGACGATCTGATCGACACGCGCACGACGGGCGTCTTCCGCAGCGCCTATCTGCGGCGCGACGGTCAGCACGTCGCCGTCGAAATCCTGCGCCGTGCGCACTGGACGGGCGAGCACTGGCAGATCGTCACGACGGCACGCGAAATCGGCGATCGCCTCGACGTCGAGCGCGAGCTCGAGGCCGGCCGCGCGCGTTTCGCCCACATCGCCCACGCGACGAACGACGTGCTGTGGGAGTGGCAGCGCGATACGAACGCCGTGTGGTGGAACGACGCGTTCTACCGGATCCTCGGTTACGACGCCGCGCGCCTGCCGCCCGGTGTCGCCGCGATCTGCGACTGCCTGCATCCCGAAGACGCCGCCGGCGTCGTGAACAGCGTGCACGCGGCGATGGCGAGCGGCGCGCAGCGCTGGGAGCGCGAATTCCGCTGCCGCCGCGCGGACGGCAGCTATGCGAGCGTCGTGGCCCGCGCCCACATCGTCTGCGACGCGAACGGCCGTGCGGTGAGCGTGATCGGCGGCGCGGTCGATTGCTCGGAACGCCGGGCCGCCGAAGCGGAGATGCGCGCGCGCGTCGAGCGCCAGCGCCTGCTCGCGGAGTTCGGCCAGCAGGCGCTCGCGCGCAGCGACACGGCGGCGCTCATGCAGCAGGCCGTCGAGCTCGCCGCGGCGACGCTCGGCCGCACGGCCGCGGCGGTACTGCAACTCGGCGCGGACGGCGATTCGCTCGTGCTCCGCGCTGCGAGCGGCTGGCCGCCCGCGATGTCCGGCCGCCGGCTCGGCACGCTCGCGGACGACGCGGAGATGCGCTGGGTGCTCGCGCAGTCCGAAGCCGTCGTCGTCGAGGACTACGCGCGCGAGACGCGCTTCGCGGCCTCGCCTGCGGTGCTGCGGCTCGGCTACGCGAGCGCGCTCGAGGTGCGTATTCCCGGCGGTGACCAGCCCTACGGCGTGCTCGCCGTCCATGCCGCGGCGGCGCGCCCGGCGCATGGCGACGACGTCGCATTCCTGCTGAGCCTCGCGAACACGCTCGGGGCGGTGCTCGAACGCAGACGCTCCGAGGATCGCCGGCGCTACATGGCGCAGTTCGACGATCTGACCGGCCTGCCGAACCGTCACTTGTGCCGCGATCGCCTCGCGCAGACGATTGCCCAGGCCGAACGCAGCGGCTGGCTGCTCGGCGTGCTGATCCTCGACCTCGACGGCTTCAAGTCGATCAACGATTCCTACGGCCATCGCCACGGCGACCGCCTGCTCGTGCAGACCGGCCAGCGCATTGCGGCCTGCATGCGGCCCGGCGACACGACCGCGCGCTTCGCCGGCGACGAGTTCGCGGTCGTGCTCGCGGATCTGCATCGCTCCGAAGATGCCGGGCTCGTCGCGCAGAAGATCCTCGCCGCACTCGCCGAGCCCTTCGAGCTCGACGGCGAGACCTGCTTCGTGACCGCGAGCGTCGGCGTGAGCCTCTATCCCGCCGACGGCGCGGATGCCGACACGCTGCTGCGCAATGCCGACGCCGCGCGCTACCGCGCGGAGCAGACCGGGCGCGGCGGTTATCAGTTCTATCTGCCGCACATGACGGAAATCACCGTGGAGCGGCTGCGCAACGAGTCGCAGCTCCGCGGCGCGCTGGAACGCGAGGAGTTCGAGCTGCACTACCAGCCGAAGGTCGAGCTCGGCGAGGGCACGATGTGCGGCTTCGAGGCGCTGCTGCGCTGGCGCCATCCCGAGCGCGGTCTCGTCTCGCCGGGCGAGTTCATCCCGGCACTCGAGCACACCGGGCTCATCATGCCGGCAGGTCGCTGGGTGCTCGACCGCGTGTGCGCCCGGCTCGGCGCCTGGCGCGAGGCCGGCCTCGACGCCTTGCCGATCGCCGTGAACCTCTCGGCGCGCCAGTTCCAGGACCGCACGCTCGAACGCGGTATCCGCGACGCGCTCGCGCGCCATGGCGTCGACCCGCGCCTGCTCGAGCTCGAGATCACGGAATCGATGCTCATGCACGATCCGGAAGCGGCCGTCGGCATCATGCGCTCGCTGCGCGCGACGGGCGTGCGGCTGTCGATCGACGATTTCGGCACGGGTTACTCGAGTCTTGCCTATCTGCAGCGCTTCCCGCTCGATGCCCTCAAGATCGATCGCACGTTCATCGACGACGTCTGCTCGGTCGGCGGCGACGCGCTGATCGCGACCGCCGTCATCAACCTGGCGCACACCCTGCGCCTGAAGGTCGTCGCGGAAGGCGTCGAGACCGCCGAGCAGTGCAGCTTCCTCGCCCATCAAGGCTGCGACGAGATCCAGGGTTATTACTTCTCCCGGCCGCTCACGGCGGCGGACGCCACGGCCCTGCTCCGCGGGGCGCGGCGGCTCGGCGACTACCAGGCCGAGGCCGGTGCGCGGCCCGCGCTGCTGCTCGTCGACGACGATCCGAACGAGCTGCTCCTGCTCGGCCACACGCTGCGTCACGAGGCATTCGAGATCCTGACCGCGGATTCGCCGAGCGCCGCGATCGAGATCCTCGCCCGCCGGCCGATTGCGCTGATCGTCTCCGACTATCGCATGCCGGAGATGACGGGCGTGGAATTCCTGGCGCGCGTGCGGCTGCTCTATCCGGAGATCCTCCGCATCGTCGCGACGAGCAGCGACGATCCGCGCATCGTCGCGGCCGCGATCAACGAGGCGGCGATCCACAAGTTCCTCTCGAAAGACTGGCCGCCCGCGCGCATCTGCGCGCAACTGCGCGAGGCCTGGCGCGAGTTCGGCGGCACGCCCGTCGCGGAGCCAGGTACGCCTGCGCTATAGTCCGGCCGGCGGCAGCGCGCCGCACGCAGGGGAGCGCCGATGACATACCGGAACATCGCAGCAATGGGATTCGTGCTGGCGTTCGCGACGAGCGGCGCCGGTGCCGTGTCCTTCCAGACGGGCACGGAGCTCGTCGCGGAGTGCGCCTCCGACAAAGTCACGGAGCAGTCGTTCTGCAACGGCTTCCTCGCCGGCATGGCGGAAGCGCACGATCTCTACCGCAACTGGTACGGCATGAAGCCCGCATGGTGCATGCCGCCCGGCGTGACGACGGCGGACATGCGCAAGAGCATCACCGCCTACGGCACGCGCCACCAGGCCGAGCTCATCCAACCCGCCGGCGCCATCGCCGCAACCGCGTTCACCGAGACCTATCCCTGCGCGCCGGCGCCGTAGCGCTGCGCCGGTCCGGTTGCGCCGCGGCTTATGCTCGAACACGCGAGGGTGCGCGGCGGACCGGCTGAATTGCCGGAATTCCCCGACTCGGTGCGGTGTCCGCCCGCCGCTCGTGCCCTCAGCCCCGCGCGCCGACTTTCGCCTGCGCCACGCTGTCGACGAAATAACCGCCCGCGCCGTCTTTCACGAGGCCGTGGATGTCGGTCTCGAAGCCCGGGAAGCGGGCGTTGAAGTCGCGCGCGAAGCGCAGGAAGCGGACGATGGTCGCGTTGATGCGCTCGCCCGGGATCAGCAGCGGGATGCCGGGCGGGTAGGGCGTGAGCAGGACTGCCGAGACGCGGCCTTCGAGCTCGTCGATGTTCACGCGCTCGACCTCGTTGTGCGACATGCGCGAATACGCTTCCGCCGGCGTCATCACGGGACTGATCGCCGAGACGTACATCTCGGTCGTGAGCCGTGCCACGTCGTTCGCGCGATAGACGGAGTGGATGTCGTCGCAGAGCTCGCGCAGACCCATCTGCTCGTAGCGCGGATGGCTGCGCAGGAACTGCGGCATCACGCGCCACAGCGGCTTGTTGCGATCGTAGTCGTCCTTGAACTGCTGGAGCTCGGTCACCATGGTGTTCCAGCGGCCCTTCGTGATGCCGATCGTGAACATGATGAAGAACGAGTAGAGGCCGGTCTTCTCGACGATGATGCCGTGCTCGGCGAGATACTTCGTGACGACCGCGGCGGGAATGCCCTGCGCGGCGAATTCGCCGTCGACGTCGAGGCCGGGCGTGATCACCGTCGCCTTGATCGGATCGAGCATGTTGAAGCCCGGCGCGACATCGCCGAAGCCGTGCCAGCGATCGCCCGTCTTCAGCACCCAGTCCTCGCGCGAGCCGATGCCTTCCTCGGAGAGACTGCCGGGGCCCCACACCTTGAACCACCACGCGTCGCCGAACTCGGCATCGACCTTGCGCATGGCGCGGCGGAAGTCGAGCGCCTCGTGGATCGATTCCTCCACGAGCGCCGTGCCGCCCGGCGGCTCCATCATCGCCGCGGCGACGTCGCAGGACGCGATGATGGCGTACTGTGGCGAAGTCGAGACGTGCATGTGATAGGCCTCGTTGAACTGGAAGCGGTCCAGGGCCTCGCCGACGGAATCCTGGACGAGGATTTGGGAGGCCTGCGAGAGCCCGGCGAGCAGCTTGTGCGTCGACTGCGTCGAGAACACCATCGAGTGCTGCGGGCGGGAGCGATCGGCCGCGATGGCGTGCATGTCGCGGTAGAAATCGTGGAACGCGGCGTGCGGCAGCCAGGCCTCGTCGAAGTGCAGCGTGTCGATGTGGCCGTCGAGCTGGCGCTTGATGGTCTCGACGTTGTAGACGATGCCGTCGTAAGTGCTCTGCGTCAGCGTCAGCACGCGCGGCTTGCCGGGCGCGGACTTGATCAAGGGATTCGCGGCGATCTTCGCGGCGATCGATTCCGGGCGGAACTCGTCCTGCGGAATCGGCCCGATGATGCCGTAGTGGTTGCGCGTCGGCGTCAGGAACACCGGGATCGCGCCGGTCATGATGATCGCGTGCAGCACGGACTTGTGACAGTTGCGATCGACGACCACGACGTCGCCGGGCGCGACGACGTAGTGCCAGACGATCTTGTTCGCCGTCGACGTGCCGTTCGTGACGAAGAAGAGGTGATCGCAGCCGAAGATGCGCGCGGCGTTGCGCTCGCTCGCGGCGACCGGCCCGGTGTGGTCGAGGAGCTGGCCGAGCTCCTCCACCGCGTTGCACACGTCGGCGCGGAGCAGGTTCTCGCCGAAGAACTGGTGAAACATCTGGCCGACCGGGCTCTTCAGGAACGCGACGCCGCCCGAGTGCCCGGGGCAGTGCCAGGAGTAGGAGCCGTCCTGCGCGTAGTGCGTGAGCGCACGGAAGAACGGCGGCGCGAGCGTGTCGATGTAGGCGCGGGCTTCGCGCACGATGTAGCGCGCGACGAACTCGGGCGTGTCCTCGAACATGTGGATGAAGCCGTGCAGCTCGCGGAGGATTTCATTCGGCACGTGGCGCGAAGTGCGGGTTTCCCCGTACAGGAACAGCGGAATCTCGGAATTGCGGCGGCGGATCTCGCGCACGAACTCGCGCAGCCAGTCCGCGGGCTCCGCGTCGATGCCGTCCTCGCGCACCGCGAAGTCCTCGTCGTCGATCGAGATGATGAACGCCGAGGCGCGGCTCTGCTGCTGCGCGAACGTCGAGAGATCGCCGTAGCTCGTCACGCCGATCACTTCCACGCCCTCGGCGCCGATGGCCGTGACGAGCTCGCGGATGCCGAGCCCGCTCGCGTTCTCGGAGCGGAAGTCCTCATCGATGATGACGATCGGGAAGCGGAATTTCATGGGGAGGCTCCGGGGCGCTGGCGGGTCGCGGGGGATTATCGGCGCTTGGGGTGACATGTCAACGGCCATGGGGGCAGGTGTCGGGATTCGTCTGCGGGGATCGCCTTGCGGCGTCTACTGTCGGCACGGAAGCGAATGCCTTCCGCGGTATTGGGGTCAGAGTCCAATTCAATTGGACTCTGACCCCGATTCCCCTCCTCGGCAAGGGCTCGCCGGCCGTGGCAATCCGGCGTAGCCCCGCCGCCGGAATTCGCGAACGTCCGATTACGCTGCGCGAATCGGACCTGCGGCAGGATCCGCCGCCCGCCGCCGGAACATCCGGCTGCCCTTCATCCGCTCGAAGTAGAGATACACGACGGGCGTGATGTAGAGCGTCATGAGCTGCGAGACGACGAGGCCGCCGACGACGGCCCAGCCGAGCGAGCGCCGGCCTTCCATGCCGCCGCCGAGGCCGATCGCGACCGGCAGCGTGCCCATGATCGCGGCCATGGTCGTCATCATGATCGGGCGGAAGCGGATGAGGCAGGCGTCGAAGATCGCCTCGGCCGCGGGCCGGCCTTCGCGGCGCTGCGCCGCGATCGCGAAGTCGATCATCATGATGGCGTTCTTCTTCACGATGCCGATGAGCATGATGATGCCGACGAAGCCGTAGAGGTCGAGCTCGAGGTGGAACAAGAGCAGCGTGCCGAGCGCGCCGAATCCCGCCGTCGGCAGACCGGAGAGGATAGTCACCGGGTGGAGGTAGCTTTCGTAGAGCATGCCGAGCACGAGATAGATGACGAATACCGCCATCGCGAGGAGCAGGCCCATGCCGGCGAACGAGGACTGGAAAGCCTGCGCCGTGCCCTGGAAGCTCGCGGTGATCTGCGCCGGGACTTTGAGCGCGGTGCGCACGCGCTCGATCTCGGAGACGGCCTCGCCGAGCGACATCCCGGGCGCGAGGTTGAAGGAGATCGTCACGGACGGGAGCTGGCCCAGATGGTTGATCGTCAGCGGCGCGACGTCGCGGGTGAGGCGGGCGAGGGAATCGAGCGGCACGAGCGCGCCGCCCGACGCACGCACGTAGAGCAGTGACAGCGCCGCCGGATCCGCCTGGTATTTCGGCTGCAGCTCCATGATGACCCAGTATTCGTTGCTCGGCGCGAGGATCGTCGAGACCTGGCGCGCACCATACGCCGCGTAGAGCGCATCCTCGATCTGCTGCGCGGTGACGCCGAGCTGCGCTGCGCGGCCGCGGTCGATTTCCACGTTCACCTGCGGATTGCTGATGAGGAGATCCGTCGTCACGTCGAGGAAGCCGCGCGTCGCGCGGAGCTTCTCCTCGAGCTTCGGCGCCCATTGGATGAGCTCGCTCGTGTCGGGCGCCTGCAGCGTGTACTGGTACTGGCTCTTCGTGAGCTGGCCGCCGATGCGGATGAGCGGCAGATTCTGCAGGAAGACGTTCAGCCCGGGAATCGTCGTCAGCTTCGGCCGGAGCTCCTGGATGACCGCGTCCGCGCCGACGCGCTCGTCGCGCGGTTTGAGCCGGATGAAGATGCGGCCGAGGTTCATGGTGCTGCTCGAGCCGCCGACGCCGACGAAGCTCATGAAGCCGTCGATGTTCGGATCCTGGCGGACGATCGCCGTCGCCTGCTTCTGCTTCTCGACCATGGCGTCGAAGGACACGTCCTGCGCCGCCTCCATGAACGCGAAGAGCTGGCCCGTGTCCTCGTTCGGCAGGAAGCCTTTCGGCGTCAGCGTGAAGAGCCAGGCCGTCGCGGCGAAGACGGCGAAGTAGACGAGCATCACGACCCGGCGGTGCGCGAGCGCCCAGCGCAGCGTCACTTCGTAGAGGTGCTTCCAGGCTTCGAAGCCTGCTTCGACGGCACGATAGAACGGGCCGTGACGCTCCTCCCGCTCGGCGCGCAGCAGCCGGCTGCAGAGCATCGGCGTGAGCGTCAGCGACACGAAGCCCGAGACCAGCACCGCGATCATGATCGTCACCGCGAATTCGTGCAGCAGGCGGCCGATGACCCCGCCCATGAAGAGCACGGGGATGAACACGGCCGTCAGCGAGAGCGTCATGGAGAGAATCGTGAAGCCGATTTCCTGCGCCCCCTTCAGCGTCGCCTCCATCGGCGCCATGCCTTCCTCGATGTGGCGCGAGACGTTCTCGAGCATGACGATGGCGTCGTCGACCACGAAGCCGACGCTCAGCGTCAGCGCCATCAGCGACAGCACGTCGACGCTGAAGTCGAGGAGATACATCGCGCCGAACGTGCCGACGATCGACATCGGCAGCGCGAGGCTCGGGATGATCGTCGCGGTGAGCTTCCGCAGGAAGACGAAGATGACCATGACGACGAGCGCGAACGCCGCGAGCAGCGTGAACTTCACGTCGTCGACCGAGGCGCGCACGGACTGCGACCGATCGTAGAGCACGTCCATGTCGAGGCCGGCGGGCATCTGGGCACGGAACGTCGGCAGCAGGCCCTTGATGGCGTCGACGACGGCGATCGTGTTCGTGCCGGGCTGGCGCTGGATGGCGAGGATGACGCCGGGCGTGCCGTTGTAGGAGGCCCGCACCTTGTCCGTCTGCACGCCGTCGATGACGCCGCCGAGATCGCGCAGCCGCACCGGTGCGCCGTTGCGGTAGGTGACGATCATGTCCTCGAACTTCTTCGCCGAATCGAGCTGGCCGTTCGCCTCGATGGTGTAGGCGCGCTGCCTGCCGTAGAGGATGCCCGTCGGCAGGTTCACGTTCTGGGCGGCGACGGCGGTGTAGACCTCGTCGATGCCGATGCCGCGCGCGGCCAGGAGCTTCGGATCGAGCTGGATGCGCACGGCGTATTTCTGCGAGCCGAAGACCTGCACCTGCGCGACGCCGTTGATCGTCGAGATGCGCTCGGCGAGCAGCGTCTGGGCATATTCGTCGACGGTCGAGAGCGGCAGCGTCGCCGAGGTCAGCGCGAGGTAGAAGATCGGCGAGTCCGCCGGGTTCACCTTGCGGTAGGACGGCGGCGTCGGCATGTCCGGCGGCAACTGCTTCTGGGCGCGCGAGATCGCGGCCTGCACGTCCTGGGCCGCGGCGTCGATGTCGCGGTCGAGCGAGAACTGGAGCGTGACCTGCGTCGTGCCCTGGGCGCTCGTCGAGGTCATGGAATCGAGGCCCGCGATCGTCGAGAACTCCTTCTCGAGCGGCGTCGCGACGGCCGAGGCCATGGTCTCCGGCGTCGCGCCGGGTTGCGAGGCCGAAACCTGGATGGTGGGGAAATCGACGTTCGGGAGGTCCGACACCGGCAGCGCGCGATAGCCGAGCACGCCGAAGATGAAGATGCCGATCATGAGCAGCCCGGTCGCGACCGGACGCTCGATGAAGAAGCGCGAGATGTTCAAGCCGCGTTCACGCGCCCGGCGCGGCCGGCTGGATCGAGACGGGCGAGCCGGCCTTCAGCCGCGACTGGCCGTCGGTCACGACCTGCTCGCCGGTCTCGAGGCCGTGCGCGACGATCGTCTCCGCCCCCGCCTCGCGATCGACGTCGACGGGTCGGAGCTCGGCGATCTTCTCGGCATTCACGACGAACACGAAATTGCCCTTCGGTCCGTTCTGGATCGCGCTCGAGGGCACGACGAGCGCGCCGTGCTGCTCGCGGAGCGTCACGGTCGCGGTCACGAACTGGCCCGGCCAGAGCGGGCGGTCCGCGTTGTCGAACGTCGCCTTGAGCCTGATCGTGCCGGTCGTGGTGTCGACCGCGTTGTCGACGAACGTGAGCCGGCCGCCGGCGAGCGCCTCGCCGCCGCTCGGCAGCACGCTGACGGCGAGCGGGCCCGCGCTCATGGCCTTGCGGATCTCGGGCAGGAAACGCTCGGGCACGGCGAAGGCCACATAGATCGGCGTGACCTGATCGATCACCACGAGCGGATTCGTGTCGTTCGCCTTCACGAGGTTGCCGGCCTGGATGAGCACCTTGCCGGCGCGGCCGGCGAACGGCGCGCGGATCGTGCAGTACTCGAGCTGCAGCCGCGCGGCCTCGACCGCGGCGCGATCCATCTCGACCGTCGCGGCGAAGATCTCGACGTTGTTCTTCAGCGGTGTGTAGGTTTCCTGGGTGATGAAGTGCTTCTCGAGCAGCGCGCGGTTGCGTTGCTCGAGCGAGCGCGCGTTCTCGAGCTGCGCGGCGTCGCGCTTCTGCGTCGCCTCGGCCTGGCGGAGTGCGGCCTCGAACGGCCGGCGATCGATCTCGAAGAGGATCTGGCCGGCCGCGACGTCCGCGCCGTCGGCGAAGCCCACGCGCTCGATGTGGCCGTCGACGCGTGCTTTCACCGCGACGCTCGTCAGGGCCTCGACGTTCGCGATGGCGTCCAGCTCGAGCGGCACGGTGCGGCGCTCCGCCGTGGCGATTGTCACCGGCACGAGGGGCTTCGGCGTCGCGGCCTTGTCCGGGGCGTTCGCGCGGCTCTTGTCGCAGCCCGCGAGGGCGGCGGCGAGGCAGAGGCAGACGAGGCCGCCCATGAGCGAGAGGCGTGCGGGTCTTGCCGGTTCCAACGAAGCTCTGTCGATCATGCGGGAGTATTGCGGCGCGCGGCGCGGAATGGGCACCCGCATAGTATGAGGGAATCGCACGGGGATTGGTTCCGGGGGCCGGCGCGCGTATGTAACGCCGTGTAGGCGGCGGACAGCGTGTCTCAGAACGGGACACGCTCCGCGGCGAGCGCCTCGGCGCGCGCATCGAGCGTCGTGAGGAGGGCATCGAAGCGCGCCGCGCTTCCCGCATCGAGCACTTCGAGCAGTGCCTGCTCGTAGCGGCGCGCGAGCGGCACGACGCCGGCGTAGACGCGGCGGCCGGCGGCCGTGAGATTCAGGCGCGAGCACCGGCGATCGTCGGACGCACGCCGTCGCGAGAGCTGGCGTTTCGCCGCGAGGCGCGCGACGGCGCGGCTGACGGTAACGCGATCCATCTGCGTTTTGGCGCACACGAAATCGCTCGTCACGTCGGAGAACTGGCCGAGCACCGCCATCACGCGCCATTCCGGAATCGTCAGGTCGAAGCGCTCGGCGTAGAGGCGCGCGAGCTGCGAGGACAGCCGGTTCGCGAGCACCGACAGCCGATACGGCAGGAAGCCCGCGAGATCGAGCGCGGCATCCGCGGCGGTCTCGTCCTGGCGCGGGCGGGCGCTCATGGCGTGTAGTGGCTGTCGAGCCCCCGCCAGCAGTCGGCGTAATCCGCCTGCAGCGCCGGCGTATCGAGCGCGGCCGCGGTGCAGTGGTAGGCGTAGCGCGATTCGAACATGAACGCGAGCGTCGCCTCCTGCTTCACGGGGCCGAGCGCGACCGCGCTCGCCTTGCGATGCACGGCGGCCTCCGGTCCGTGCGGGGCCATGCAGTTGTGCAGGCTCGCGCCGCCCGGCACGAAGCCCTGCTCCTTCGCGTCGTAGACGCCGTAGACGAGACCCATGAACTCGCTCATGACGTTGCGATGGAACCAGGGCGGGCGGAAGGTGTGCTCGGCGACCATCCAGCGCGGCGGGAAGATCACGAAATCGCAGTTCGCGACGCCCGGCGTATCCGAGGGTGCGGTCAGCACCGTGAAGATCGAGGGGTCGGGATGGTCGTAGCTCACCGTGCCCATGACGTTGAAGCGCAGCAGATCGTATTTCAACGGCACCGCCGTGCCGATCCACGCCACGACGTCGAGCGGCGAATGGGCGAGGTCGGCGCGATACAGCGCACCGCCGAATTTCGTGACGAGCTCGCATTCGCCCGCGCGATCCTCGAAGCAGGCGACGGGCGCGAGGAAGTCGCGATCGTTCGCGTAACCATCCGAGCCGACCGGCCCGCGCTCGGGCAGGCGGAACTGCTGACCGTAGTTCTCGCAGACGTAGCCGCGGCTCGGGCCGTCGGGCAGCAGCACCTGGACGCGCATGCCGCGCGGCACGAGCGCGATTTCGCCGGGCCGCACCTCGAGCCGCCCGCATTCCGTCGCGAGCCGCAGGCGTCCCTGTTGCGGCACCAGCAGCAGCTCGCCGTCCGCGTCGCAGAAATAGCGATCCGTCATGTCGCGGTTCGCGGCGTAGACGTGGATGCCGAGGCCGGTCTGCAGCGCGCAGTCGCCGTTCGCACACAGCGTGAGGAGTCCGTCGACGAAATCCGCGCCGGACTGCGGCAGCGGCCAGGGGTCCCAGCGCAATTGCGCGGGCGTCGCGAGACCTTCCGCGAGCGGCGCGGTGCGCAGGCCGGCATGCGCCATCGGCACGGGCCGGCCGTGACCGACGGAGGGCCGCAGGCGGTAGAGCCAGGTGCGGCGGTTCTGCGCGCGCGGCGCGGTGAACGCCGTGCCGCTGAACTTCTCGGCATAGAGTCCGAACGGCACGCGCTGCGGCGAGAACTGACCTACCGGCAGCGCGCCGGGCCGGGCCTCGCTCGCATGCTCGTTCGCGAATCCGGCGGAATGATGCAGGTCGTCCCAGGTGGTGTCGGACATGGCGCGATCCCATTGAAACGCGGAGTGAGGCGAGTATAGTTGCATTTGAAACTATTCGCCAAGCGAGATGCAGCCCATCATGAAACTCGCGACGCTCGAGAGCTCCACACGCGACGGCATGCTGGCCGTGGTCAGCCGCGACCTCACGCGCATGCTGCGCGTACCGGCGATCGCGCCGACGCTGCAAGCCGCGCTCGACGACTGGGCGCGCTGCGAGCCGCTATTGCGACAGGTCGCCGCCGCCCTCGAGCGGAACGCCTGTGACGACGCCCGCATCTTCGAGCCCGTGAGCTGCGCCGCGCCGCTGCCGCGCGCCTATCAATGGGTGGACGGCAGCGCCTACGTCAACCACGTCGAGCTCGTGCGCAAGGCGCGCGGCGCCGAGATGCCGGCGAGCTTCTGGCACGATCCGCTCGTCTACCAGGGCGGCTCGGACGATCTGCTCGGGCCCTGCGCGCCGATCGTCGTCGCGAGCGAGGAGTTCGGAATCGACCTCGAGGCCGAGGTCGCGGTCGTCACCGGCGACGTGCCGATGGGCACACGCGCGGAGGAGGCCGGGCGGTACATCCGCCTCGTGATGCTCGTGAACGACGTGTCGCTGCGCAACCTCGTCCCGGGCGAGCTCGCGAAGGGCTTCGGCTTCTACCAGTCGAAGCCGGCCTCGGCGTTCTCGCCGGTCGCGGTGACGCCGGACGAGCTCGGCGACGCCTGGGACGGCGGCAAGGTGCTGCTGCCGCTGCGTGCCGAGGTGAACGGCGAGCTGCTCGGCGCGCCGGAGTGCGGCGTGGACATGACGTTCGATTTCACGCAGCTCATCGCCCACGCGGCGCGCACCCGCCGCCTCGGCGCGGGCACGATCGTCGGCTCCGGCACGGTCTCGAACTACGATCGCTCGCGCGGTTCGGCCTGCCTCGCGGAACGTCGCATGCTCGAGACGCTGGAGCACGGCGCGGCGCGCACGCCGTTCCTGCGCTACGGCGATCGCCTGAAGATCGAAATGTACGACGCGGCGGGCCGCTCGATCTTCGGCGCGATCGAACAGATGGTCCTGAATCCCGACGATGTCCGCTGAGCCGCTCGTCTACGCGAGCCAGACGGCGCGGCGCGCGCGCCGCACGTATGCCTTCCTCGCCGCGCCCGACGCGGAGCGCAACGGTCTCAGGCGCGTGCCGGTCGTCATCGCGGGTGGCGGACCCTGCGGCCTCGCGATGGCGCTCGATCTCGCCCGCTACGGCGTCGAATGTGTCGTCCTCGAGCGCGCGAACTGCCTCTCCGACGGCTCGCGGGCCATCTGCTGGGCGAAGCGCAGCCTCGAATTCCTGGATCGCCTCGGCGCGGCGGCGGGCCTGGTCGCGCGCGGCGTGACCTGGAACGTCGGCAAAGTGTTCCTCGGCAGTGCGCCGGAGCCGATCTACACGTTCGACCTCCTGCCGGAGAAGGATCAGAAATTCCCGGCGTTCATCAATCTCCAGCAGTACTACCTCGAAGAAGCACTCGTCGAGCGCCTCGCCGCCGAGGCCTGCGTCGAGCTGCGCTGGCAGCACGCCGTGAAGGCGGTGCGCCAGGATGCCGCGGGCGTGACGGTCGACATCGGCACGCCGCTCGGCGATTACACGCTCGCCTGCGACTATCTCATCGCCGCCGACGGCTGCCGCAGCACGGTGCGCAGTCTGCTAGGCCTCGATTTCGCGGGCCGGAGCTTCAACGACAACTTCCTGATCGCGGACATCCGCATGAAAGCGCCGTTTCCGGCGGAGCGCCGTTTCTGGTTCGACCCGCCGTTCAATCGCGGCCGCACGGCGCTCATGCATCGTCAGCCGGACGATCTCTGGCGGCTCGATTTCCAGCTCGGACCGACCGTCGACCGGCGCGCCGCGCTCGAGCCGGCGGCCGTCGCCGCGAAAGTGCACGGCATGCTCGGCGCGGAGATCCCCTTCGAATACGAGTGGGTGAGCATCTACGACTTCCAGTGCCGGCGCATGGAGCGCTTCGTGCACGGGCGCGTCCTCTTCGTCGGCGACGCGGCGCACCTCGTCTCGCCGTTCGGCGCGCGCGGCGCGAACGGCGGTCTGCAGGACGTCGACAACCTCGGGTGGAAGCTCGCGCGCGTGCTCGCCGGCCGCTCGCCGCCCGCGCTGCTCGACAGCTACGACGTCGAGCGCTGCCGGGCCGCCGACGAAAATATCCTGAATTCGGCGCGCGCCACGGATTTCATGACCGCCGCCACACCCGCCGCGCAGGCCTATCGCGACGCCGTCCTCGAGCTCGCGCGCGACTTCGAGTTCGCGCGTCCGCTCGTGAACAGCGGGCGCCTGTCGCGGCCCGCGGTGCTCGACGATTCGCCGCTCTCGACACCGGAGGCGTCGACGTTCGAGCACGCGATGCGCCCCGGTGCACCCTGCGTCGACGCCCCGCTCGGGAGCGGCTGGCTGCTGGAGAAGCTCGGCGGGCGCTTCGTCGCGCTGCATTTCGCGGCGGACGACGCGGCGCAGAGGCAGGTGCCGGCCGGCGTCGAGCTCGTCGTCGTGCGGCCCGCGGACGATCGCGAGGGCCTGGCCGCGCGCCGCTACGACGCCGCGCCCGGTACGACTTATCTCGTCCGGCCCGACCAGCACGTGTGCGCGCGCTGGCGGGCCTTCGATCCGCACGCCCTGGACGCAGCCGTCAAACGGGCCACCGTCCACTAGCCCACTGGAGGAACGATGAGCAAGGCATTCGCATCGAAAGGCGATCTCACGCCGAAGCAGGTGAGCTTCACGAAGCTCGCCGACAACGCCTACGCCTACACGGCCGAAGGCGACCCGAACACGGGGGTCGTGATCGGTGACGACTGCGTGATGGTGATCGACGCGCAGGCGACACCCGTCATGGCCCAGGACGTCATCAAACACATCCGCACCGTCACCGACAAACCGATCGCGCACGTCGTGCTGAGCCACTACCATGCGGTCCGCGTGCTCGGCGCGAGCGGCTATGGTGCGACGAACGTCATCGCGAGCCGCGACACCTACGATCTCATCGTCGAGCGCGGCCAACAGGACTACGACTCCGAGTTCGAGCGCTTCCCGCGGCTCTTCCAGGCCGTCGATTCGATCCCGGGCCTGACCTGGCCGAACATCGTCTTCGAGCACGAGCTCACGGTGTGGATGGGCAAGACGGAGGTGAAGATCCTGCAGCTCGGCCGCGGCCACACCAAGGGTGACACGATCGTGTGGCTGCCGAAGGAAAAAGTGCTGTTCAGCGGCGACCTCGTCGAATTCGGCGCGACGCCCTACACGGGCGACGCCTACCTGACGCACTGGCCGGCGACGCTCGACCGTCTCGCCGCGCTCGGGCCGCGGGCGCTCGTGCCCGGCCGCGGCGCGGCGCTCACGACGCCCGCGGAAGTGGCGGAGGGTTTCACCGGCACGCGCGCATTCATCTCCGAGCTCTACGCCGGCGCCGAGCACGCCCGCGCCGCAGGGCTGTCGCTGAACGCCGCCTACGACGCAATCTACGCGCGGCTCAAACCCCGGTTCGGCGAATGGGTCATCTTCGATCACTGCCTGCCGTTCGACGTCAGCCGCGCCTACGACGAGGCGGGCGGCATCGTCGATCCCCGGATCTGGACCGCGGAGCGCGACGCCGAGATGTGGACGGCGCTCGCCGCCGGCACGTGATCACGACGCCGAATCTGACGGATCCGGACGGCTTCTTCGCGGCCCTGATGGCGCTGCACGAGGGCCTGTCGGACGCCGAGAGCCGGCGCCTCGACGCGCGTCTCGTGCTGCTGCTCGCGAACCAGATCGGCGATCCGGCCGTGCTCGCGGACGTGCTCGCGGCGGCGCGCCGCGCGTCCGCGGCGCCGGAGCTCGCGCCCGGGGCGGGTTGATCGGGCCCTGGGCGACGGCTACGGTTAAGGAGAACCGTCCTCGCGGACGGTGCCCCCGGCGTCTTTCATGAGGAACTCCAGCCCACGGAGGCTCACCCATGCACTCGATCAGGCAACTGCTCAATACGAAGGGTCACAAGGTCTGGACGGTCAGCCCGAACGCCTCGGTCTACGACGCGATCGCGCTGATGGCCGAGAAGGAGATCGGTGCGGTGTTGATCATGGAGGGCTCGCACGTCGCCGGCATCCTCTCGGAGCGCGATTACGCCCGCAAAGTCATCCTCGCCGGTCGCTCGTCACGCGAGACGAAGGTCTCGGAGATCATGACGACGCGCGTCTATCACGCCCAGCCGCACCAGAACATCGAGGAATGCATGGCCGTGATGACCGAGAAGCGCATCCGGCATCTGCCGGTGCTCGACAACGGGATCCTGATCGGCATGATCTCGATCGGCGACCTCGTGAAAGCGATCATCGCGACCCAGCAGTTCATGATCACGCAGCTCGAGACGTATATCGCGAGTTGAGGGGCGGGGCCGCGTACAGGATGTGCCGACGAAGGAGGCGCATCGATCGCGTCTTGTCGATACCTGTCGTGAAGCGTTCTGGCGGCGACTGCCTCCGCCATCGCGCTGCGGCGCCCGTCGATGTACGGATTCCGGCAGCCTTCCGGGATCTCGACTGGCCTGACCGGCGCGCTGCGCGCTGACGTCCGGCGTCTCTGCCGGGACCCGATGCCGCTGCGCGATCGGTGCGCCTCCTTCGTCGGCACAATCCTAAGGAAGCTCTGAACAAGTTCAGAGCTTTCTGCGGCACATGGACGTGCCGCCGTGAACAGTGGCGTAAGCCTTTGTTCACGTAAGGTCGGTAAGAACCACGCTTCTTGCCGACCGTGCTCTGAAAAGTCCAGGATGGACTTATTCAGAGCTTCCCTAAATGAGCTGCGGGGCGCCTCAGGTCAGCGCATACACGAGACAGGTCGTCGAGCCGTACGCGTAGATCTTTCCCGCAGCGTCCACGACACGGCCTTCGGCCACACCGACCTGCCGCCCCACGTTCACGACGTTCGCTTCCACGCGCACGGGCCCCGTGTCCGAGGTGAGCGCGCGCAGATAATTCACCTTCAGCTCGAGCGTCGTCGAGCCGCGGCCCTGCGGCAGCATGCTGTGCACGGCCCAGGCGAGCGCCGTGTCGAGCATCGTCGCGGCGAGGCCGCCGTGCACCGAGCCGAAGGGGTTGTAATGGCGGGTGGAGGGCGTGCACTGCAGAACCGCGCGTCCGGGCTCGGCATGGATCGGCACGAAGTCGAGTGTCTCGCCCATGAGCGGCGCGGGCAGGGCACCGTCGAGCAGGGCCTTCAGGAAATCGAGGCCGGTGTACTGCCGCACGTCGTCGAGCGTCGTCACCCCGCTCGGTTTCAATCGCGACCGCACCGCTGCCTCTTCTTCACGCCAGCGCGCGATCGTCGCTTGCACCTCTGCCGTCATGTCTGCATGCTCTCCCGCTGAAAATAGAGGCGGCATTGTAGCCGCTCGCTTCCGCTTTGAACTCGGGCCACGCCACCCGGACTAAGCCGGAGGGCCGCGTCCGCCGGCACGCATCCACAGTCAGGCAATCAGGAAAGAGAGCACCCATGTCCTCCCATGTGCCACCGATGAACATTCCCGACCATCGCGCCACGTTCGGCAAGATCTGGGCTCTCGTGAAACCGTTCTGGGTCTCGGACGAGCGGTTCGCGGCGCGAGGTCTGCTCGCGGCGGTGGCGGGCCTGAATCTCGCGCTCGTCTATCTCGCGGTGCTCATCAACAAGTGGAACAACGATTTCTACAACGCGCTCGATGCCAAGAACTACGACGACTTCAAGGCGCAGATCGCGCGCTTCGCGGTGCTGGCCTTCACGCACATCGTGATCGCGGTCTACGCGGTGTACCTCAGACAGATGCTGCAGATCCGGTGGCGCCGCTGGCTCACGGAAGTGTTCATCGCAGACTGGCTGCACGCGCGGACATACTACCGGCTCGAATTGACCACGAACGGGACGGACAATCCGGATCAGCGTATTCAGGAGGACCTCAACGTCTTCACGCAGATGACACTCGCCCTCGGCCTCGACTTCATGCGCTCGGTCGTGACGCTCGTGTCCTTCGCCGGGATCCTGTGGACGCTCTCCGGTGCGCTCGAGCTCTCGCTGGGTGGGACGGAATTCGCGGTGCCGGGCTACATGATGTGGGTCGCGATCGTGTATTCCGCTGCCGGCACCTGGCTCACGCACAAAATCGGTCTGCCGCTCGTCGGTCTCAATTTCCAGCAGCAGCGCTACGAGGCCGACATGCGCTACGGCCTCGTCAGGCTGCGCGAGAACGCCGAGGGCGTCGCGCTCTATCACGGCGAGCAGGACGAGCATCGGAATCTCAGCACCCGATTCGGTCATGTCGTGGGCAACTGGTGGTCGCTCATGACTTACGGCAAGCGGCTCAACTGGTTCACGAATTTCTACGGCCAGATCGCGATCATCTTTCCTTACGTCGTCTCGGCGCCGCGCTATTTCGGCGGCGAGATGAAGCTCGGCGGCCTGATGCAGACGGGCTCCGCGTTCGGGCGCGTGCAGGATGCCTTGAGCTGGTTCGTCGGCGCGTATGCGGATCTCGCCCAATGGAAAGCGACCGTCGATCGTCTCACCTCCTTCCACGAAGCGATCCAGAACGCCCACCGCGCGGCATCGGGTGAGGCGCTCAGCGTGCAGCCGGCGGCGGCGAACACCGTCACCGCGCGCGACATCCAGGTCGGACTGCCCGATGGCCGCATCCTCATCGGTCACACGACGACCGCGCCCGAGCCGGGCGTGCACACGCTCCTGACCGGACCCTCGGGCACGGGCAAGAGCACGCTGTTCCGCGCGCTCGCCGGCATCTGGCCGTTCGGCCGCGGGCGCGTCGAAGTGCCGGCCGGGGCGAAGCTGATGTTCCTGCCGCAGAAGCCCTATCTGCCGCTCGGCACGCTGCGGCAAATCGTCTCCTATCCCGCCGGCGCCAGCGGCTTCGGCGATCGCGAGATCGAGAGCGCGCTCGAGCTCTGCGGGCTCGGCGAGTTCAAGGACCGGCTCGACCTCGACCAGCCCTGGGCGCAGCGCATGTCGCCCGGCGAGCAGCAGCGGCTCGCGTTCGCGCGCGTGCTGTTGAATCAGCCGGACTGGCTGTTCCTGGACGAAGCGACCTCGGCGCTCGACGCCGACATGGAGCACCGTCTCTACGCGCTCGTCCGCGAACGCCTGCCGCAGACGACGCTCGTCAGCATCGCGCATCGCCCGTCCGTCGCGGCCTTCCATCGCCGCAAGCTGCATTTGCAGCCGGGCGAGGGTCCGGCACGCCTCGTCGCCGAACCGGCATGACACTTACCCACAGGGGTCGGAGGGACTTTTCGAAAAGTCCCTCCGACCCCTGTTGATAAGATGCCGTTCATGGGCCGATCGGGACGCCGCCGCGTACCGCTGCAAAAGATTCGCCCGAGTTACCCACAAGGGGTCGGAGGGACTTTCTCGAAACTCCCTCCGACCCCTGTGGATAAGTGGAGCTTTGAATGACTGATGTTCGTGGCATGGAGTCGAATCGGCGCGACACCGGGCCGCGCGTGTTCGACGGGGTGCGCGTGCTGGACTTCACGGCGGTGCTGGCCGGGCCGTATTGCACGCGGCTGATGGCGGATCTCGGTGCCGACGTCGTGAAGATCGAGTCGCCGGAGGGGGAGCTCTTCCGCCACGTTCCGCCGTTCCGTGACGGCGTGTCCGCGCTCTTCAGCCCCATCAATGCCGGCAAGCGTTGTATCGCGCTCGATCTCAAACATCCCGAAGCTGCCGCGCTCGTGACAGCGCTCGTGCCGCGCTTCGACGTCGTGGTCGAGAATTTCAGCCCGGGCGTGATGGCGCGCCTCGGTTTCGACTATCCGACGCTCGCGGCGCTGCACCCGAAGCTCGTCATGTGCTCGATCTCGGGCTTCGGCCAGACCGGGCCGGACGCGATGAAGCCCGCGTTCGCGCCGATCGTCCACGCCTGGAGCGGTTACGACATGGCGACGCTCCGCTATCAGCCCGGGCAGACGCAGCCGCCGAACATGGGCCTGCCCGTCGGCGACACCTCGACGTCCCTGCAGGCCTTCGGTGCCATCGCCGCGGCGCTCTTCCACCGTGAGCGCACCGGCCGGGGCCAGTACATCGACATCGCGATGTTCGACACGCTGCTCGCGCAGATGCAGAAGGATTTCCAGCAGTACCAGATCCCGGGCACCGCGGATCGCATCTACGGCCCGCTCGCGACGCAGGACGGCGCGGTGCTGATCATGCTGCTCAGCCCGCGCCACTTCGAGAGCCTCGCGGAAATCATCGAGCAGCCCGCGCTGAAGTCCGATCCGCGCTTCGCGACGACGGCGGCGCGCATGCATCACTACACCGAGCTCATGGCCATCGCCGGCGAATGGCTCGCGGGGCGCACGACGGGCGAGGCCCTCGCGCGGCTCGAGGCGGCCGGCATTCCGATCACGCGCTACCGCGATCTCGCCGAGGTCGCGCGCGATCCCCAGCTCCTCCATCGCGGCATGATGACGCACGTCGTCGACGCGGCCGGCCCGCTGCTCGTGCCGAACACGCCGTTCCTGTTCTCGGCGACGGAAGCCGCCGTGCGCCCGCAGGTGCCGCGGCTCGGCGAGCACACGCGCGAGGTGCTCTCTGCCGAGCTCGGCTGCACGGAACAGGCATTGAACGCGCTCGCCGCGGCCGGCGCGGTGTTCGACGGTCGCGGCGCCTCGTGAAGGCCCGCGGCGGTCGCGTGTTCCGCAACAACTACCCGAGCGGCTGGGTGCGCAGCAGCTTCTGGCGCTGGCAGCGCGAGCGCTGGGAGCAGGGGCTCGTGTTCCAGCGTGTCGCGGCGGTACCGGACAGCAGCGTCGCGCCGGATCTCGATTTCATACTCTCGAACCGCAGCGTCCCCGCGCTGACCTGGCTCGGTCATTCGAGCTTCCTCGTGCAATGCGGCGGGCTGAACGTGCTGACGGACCCCATGCTCTCCGCGCGCGCCTCGCCGTTCGCGTTCCTGGGCCCGCGCCGTTTCCTTCCGCCGGCGATCGCCGTGGCAGACCTGCCGCGCATCGACGCCGTGCTCGTCTCGCACGACCACTACGATCACCTCGACGCAGCGAGCGTGCGCGGCCTCGCGCGCCAGGCCGGCGGGCCGCCGCGTTATCTCGTTCCGCTCGGGCTCGCGGCGTGGTTCAGGCGCCGCGGCATGACGACGGTCGAGGAGTTCGACTGGTGGCACGGCACGACGCTCGACGGCGTGCGCTTCACGCTGACCCCGGTGCAGCACTGGAGCGCGCGCGGCCTGCGCGATCGCAATCACTCGCTGTGGGGCGGCTGGCGCATCGACGCGCCGGGGACGAGCGTGTTCTTCGCAGGCGACACCGGCTATTCGCGGGATTTCGCCGACATCCGCGACCGGCTCGGCCCCGTCGATTACGCACTGCTGCCGATCGGCGCTTACGAGCCGCGCTGGTTCATGCGCGTGATGCACCTCGACCCCGACGACGCCGTGCAGGTCCATCGCGATCTCGAGGCGCGCACCTCGTTCGCGATGCACTGGGGCACGTTCAAGCTCACGGACGAGCCGCTCGACGAGCCGCCGCGCCGGCTCGCCCGGGCCCTCGCCGCCGCGGGCGTGCCGGCCGACCGGTTCCGGCTCGTGAAGTGCGGCGCCACCGAACGTCTGCGCTGATCGTCGCCGGGGCAGCGCCCCGCCTTGTTTCCGCGCGGTCCTCTCTTGCATAGTTCGCGCTCCGAGCCCCATCCGTAGAGGAAGCCTGCGTGCCGAACTATCTCAGCGAGAACGACTGGAAGACCGAGCTCAAGAAGAAGGAACACAAGGACGTCAAGAAGACCGGCATCTCGGAAGCCCTGCGGGACTACGAAAAAGCCGCGAAGAAGGGCGGCAGGGAGGCGATCGCGGCGCTCGACGAGCTCATCAAGGTCGCGGGCGGTGCGAAATCGAAGCACGCGAAGCTCAAGAGCCTCTGCGACTATCTCGATCGGATCGCCGGCGCCGCCGGCACGGCGAAGACCCAGCTCGCGCAGAACCTGCCCTCCGACGATCCGGTACGCGACGGGCAGCTCAAGCGCCTGCAGATCGTCAGGACGATCACGGATCCCGAGCGCGCCTTCAATGTCGTCTGCACGCCCGGCAGGCGCACGGGCATATACCTCAGCAAGAATCCGATCAGCGCGCAGCACGTCCAGATCGTGCGCGAGTTCCGCGGCAAGGGCCGCGGCGGCCCGATCCTGCGCGGCCTCGCTTACGGCGACAGCGGCAAGCTCGTATTCGACTTCGGCGAAGTCGAGCCGCCGAAGGGCGTCGCGAAGGCCCTGCGCAAGACCTTGAAGACGCATTTCGACCTGCAGAGCCTGAAGGTGATCGCGAAAGGCGCGAGCCAGACGCTCGACGACGAGACGGACGTCGACGACGTCGATTTCGAGAACAGCTTCGAGCAGGCGACCGGGCTCACGGATCACAAGGCCGGGGATCGCGTCGCCCCCGTGCAGACGGCGAACTACACCCCGGCCGAGGAGTGGGACCGGCTGCTGAAGGGCCTGCAGGCCCGGGACGCGGAAGGACGCGCGGGCATGCGCGACGGTCTGCTCGGCATCGCGCGCCGCGACGGCGAGATGTTGAAGAACGATCAGGCCTTGTCCGTGGAGATGAAGCGCACGCGGGCGAAGATCATCTCCGACGCCGTCGCCGAGGTGAAGCGCATCATGGGCACCGCGGCACCGCAGGCGCCGCAGCACCCGTCCGTCGCGCCCCAGACCCAGACGCGCGTCGACCGTCGGCGCGAGATCGCCGAGGTGCTGACGAAGAATCTGCAGTTCGTCGCGAAGGCCGCGTTCGCGAAGGGCGGGGCGGCGGCGATCGGCACGAAGCCCGGGCTCATGGCGGGCGGCGCGCATCTCGGCCCGGTGCAGGCTGCGCTCGCGGCCTGCGAGGGCGGGCACGACGCGGGCAGGCTCAAAGCCGTGCGCGACGCCTGCGATGCCTACGAAGCCGGGCGGGCGAGCGCCGAACGCGGCTTCGTGCCGGGCACCGCGGCGGCCGCGCTCGCGCGCAAGGAGCTCGATCCGGGCTCGAACTTCAAGGCCTGCGCGAAAATCTACCAGGCCTGCGAGACGAATCCCTCGGCGAAGAATCTGGAGCTGCTGCGCAAGGCCTGCGAGGCCTATCTCAAGGGCAATGCGAAGGATCTGGAGAAAGCGAAGCCGCAGGACGTCGCGAAGATCGAGGCCAAGCGCGACATCGTGCGCGGCTGGCAGCTCGCGGTGCTCGAGGTCCAGGATCCGAAGGCCTTCGTCGCCCAGCACGCCGTCGTCCTGCAGGCCCGCACGCAGGTCCGACTCGCCGAGATCGCCGCGGAGTTCGAGCAGCTCGGCGACCCCTCGGGCTGGACGCGCGAGCAGGAGGAGATCGCCGCCGAGCTCGAAGCGGCGTATCTCTTCGAGGAGGGCACGGTGTCGCAGGGCGCGCGCTTCGGCGCGGTGCCGCTCGGCGGCGAGGAAGGCGGCGTCAACCCGGCGTTCTGGATCAAGCGCAAACGGCCCGGCGCGACGAACGACGAGGCCGAGAGCCTCTACATCTTCAAGCCGGGCGATGCCGAGGCCGACGTCGTGGCGGGCCTGCCGGCCGGCAGTGGCGCGGCGCGCGAGGTCTTCGCGAAGGATCTCGCCGAGGCGCTCGGCGCCTCGGGCTTCAGCGTCGACGTCTGCCCCACGGACCTCGTGCGTATCGACGGCGCGAAGCTGCCGGGCTCGAAGGACGCGAAGCCGCGCACCGGCGCGATGCAGCGGCTCGGCGGCGACGTGAAGGGCAATATCCGCGGGCACCTCGAGAAGGATCCGGGCCTCGCCGCCCGCATCGACAAGGCCGCCTACGATCAGCTCGCGGTCTTCGATCTCATCATCGGCAATCTCGATCGCCATGCCGGCAACATCCTCCTCGCGGGCGATCCGGGCGGCACGCCGAAGCTCGTGCCGATCGATCACGGCACTTCGATGCCGGGCCGCGACGCGCTGAAGCTCAATACGAGCCGCATGGAACATCCGCTCAACGTGCTGATGAGCCCGGAGCTGACGCAGGGCGACCAACCGCTCGATCCGGCGACGGTGAAACTCCTGCGCGGCCTCGACCCGGCGGCGATCGCGAAGACGATGCGCGACAGTCAGGCCCGTCTGCAGCAGCGGCACGACGGGCTGAAGGCGCCGGCCATGGGCCTCGACGACGAGCAGATCAAGATCATGGAGCGCACGACGCGCTTCATGCAGGCCGCCGCCGAGAAGCTCACCGTGCGCGAGCTGTTCGAGGCGAAAGCGCGCCACCTCGACGAGATCCTGAAGGACCCGGAGCCCGACTGGGCCAGGCTCGTCGACGCGATCGCGGACGAGCTCCGGGCGTGGCACGCGGCGAAGCAGGAAGCGAACAAGTTCGTGAATCTCGAGACCACGAGCTGGATGAGCAATCTCAACGCACTGCAGGCGCTGGGCTGGTGCATGGGCATGTCGCAGGCGCAGGGCCGGCAGTGGGCGACGGACCATGCGGATCTCGTGGTACGCATCCTCGCCGGCCGCCTCGAGAACCCGGCGCTGCAGGACGAGGCGGATGCCTTGCGCAAGGAGCTCGGCAAGCCGGCCGATCAGGTCGCGAAGACGCTGCCGCTCGTGCAGCAGGTCAGGCAACTGCGCGATCGCCTGAACGGCGCGAACCTGCCCGACAGCCTGCGCAGCGCGCAGCCGATCCGCGACGGCATCCAGCGCCTCGGCGGTGAGCGGACGCTCGCGAAGGTGCTGGCGTTCTGCGCGCACGCCCGCGACAACCTCGAAAATCGCGAGGGCGCGATCGCAAAGGCCGGGAGCCCCGAGGACAAGGAAGCCGCCGAGATCGATCTGCTCGCGGCGAAGTACGAGCTGCTCCGCATCTGGCAGCGCTTCGAGGCGGCCGGCGGCATCGCCGAATACGTGCGCCTCGGCGGCAAACAGGCCGAGGAGCCGCTCGATGCCTACAATCTGCTCGTCTCGCTGAAGGCCCAGGAGCGCGCGAGCGGCGAGGTGCGCGGCATGAAGCCGGAGGAGGTCTCGAAGCGTCAGGTCGCGAACCTCGAGAGCCTGGAGAAAGCTTTCCTGGCGGAGCATCAGAAGGCGCGCGGCAGCACGCTCGTCGCCGGGACGAAGGCCGATTTCGAAAAGCTGCAGAAGCTCGAGGCGACCGATCCGAACGCTGCGCAGGCCGGCCTCGAGAAGCTCGTCGCCCGGCTCGCGAGCAAGGTGATCACCGAAGCCACGGCCGTGAAAGTGCATCGCGACGAGACGAAGCGGATCGGCGAGATGCTCGCGAAGGTGCCGCAGGGCGTCGACGTGAGCGCCGTTCGCAAGGAGTTCGACGCGCTCGACCAGGCGACGGACGGCGACATCATCGAATCCGATGGCGCGTTCGGTGGCCGTCGCGCGAAGCTGCTCGCCCAGGCGGAAGTGCTCGCCCTGGGTGCGGAGTCGCCGCAGTCGAAGTTCGACCAGCGGCTGCAGGACGTCGGCAAGGCGATCGCCGCATTCGGCACGGCGCCGTTCCACGGCGTCATGCAGCAGGTCCGGGCGGCGCTCGCGCAACGCCTGCAGGACTTCCTCCACGATCAGCTCGACAACGATCTCCGCGCGCTGGAACGCGGTCTCGAATATGCGGCGCAGCACGCGGCCGTGCGCAAGACCCTCGACACGCAGCTCGTGGGCCATGCCAGCGAGGCGTCGGCGCGCAAGGCGCTGGACGAAGTCGACGACTGGTTCGCGAAGATGACGGTGCAGAACTTCAACACGTCGGTGGCACGCCTCAGCGTGGCCTTGTCCGACGCCGCCGTGATCGTACGCCGGGCGACGAGCGGTTAGGGGGAGGGTGATCGCGGCGCGTCGCCGCGCCGCGATCACGAAGAGCGATCAGCCGCGCATCTTGACCTGCGTCCACGCCGGATGCAGGCTCGACGTCGCGCTCGGGCGGCTGTCGACGCGCTTGAACCAGGCGCTGATGTTCTTCAGCTCCGGATTGATCGGCTGGCCGACGTCCTTCGCGAAATCCATGCAGCAGTAGAGGCCGATGTCGGCGAGCGAGAGCTTGTTGCCGCCGATGAAGTCGCGGCCGTTCATCAGGCCGTCGAGCTTCGCGAGCCACTCCTGCGCCGTCGCCTTGAGATCCGCGGCTGCGGCGGGGATGCAGTGCACGCGGTTCTTGAACAGCTCGATGCCTTCGGCGAAGCGGAAGCCGTTGTACATGTGCTCGGTGATGTTCAGCTCGACGCGGCGCATCCACATGCGGTTGTTCGCGCGCTCTTCGGCCGTCGCGCCGATCACCGGCGGATTCGGGAAGCGCTCCTCGAGGTATTCGCACATCACGGTCGTCTCGGCGATGTAGCTGCCGTCGTCGAGCTGCAGCGCGGGCATCTGGCCGCCGGGATTCTTCGTGAGATAAGCGGACTGGCGGTTCTCCCCGGCGAGCAGGTCGACATCCTCGCTCGGGAGCGTGATGCCTTTTTCCGCCATGAACATGCGGACGAGACGCGGATTCGGGCCGAAGGAATTGATCAGTTTCATGTAGCCTCCTGATGGTCGTTGTCGCCCCGCGCAGTGTGTTCCGCCGACGCCCTTGGGCAGGAGGTCGGCGGCGAAAGACGGGGTGTGTTTATGAAGACGAGTCCGGCACGTTAGGGGTGAACGGGGCCGGAGTCAAATTGCGCCTCGCGGGCTGAACGGCGGCGCTGAGCCGAAGCGCATTTTCATAGGATGTGCCGACGCAGGAGGCGCATCGATCGCGGTATCGAGGTGGGAAGATCCCTTCGGTCGGCGCTCTGGAAGCCGGGGTATGACCCGTATGGGTAACTCGCTCGCGAGTTACCCGCACGCGGCAGACCCCGGCGCTACCCACCCGCGTCAGCCCCGGGCGACAGGCCTCAATACTTGCGCTGATCAACCGGCGGCGGGTTGTATTGATACAGCCACGTCTCCGTCAGCGGTTCGCCGTCGAGGGCGAGGAAGAGGCGGATGTTGATCGGCTCCGGCGAGTCGTCCGGCACGAGGTCGAACAGCGCGCGATAACCGTTGATCGCATCGAGCGGCCGCGCGGAGGTGATCTCCGTCGTGCCGCGCGAGACCCAGATCACGGGCTCGACTTTCGCCTTGCGCGCGAGCAGCGGCAGCACGCCGCCCGTGAAGTCCACGCCGAAGCGCCACGAGAAGCGCTCGCGCGGCTGGCCGACCACGCCGCCGAGGCCGGTGCGCGTCGCGACGACGGTCGCGCGCTCGGGCGCAACGGGCGGCGTGCGGCCCCAGTGCAGGCGGTAGGAGAGCAGCGTCTCCGAGCCGGGCTTCGGAGCTTGTTTCGGATTCCAGAATGCGACGATGTTGTCGAAGGTCTCGTCCTTCGTCGGGATCTCGACGAGCGTCACCGCACCCGGGCCCCAGGAACCGACCGTCTCGATCCATACGCCCGGCCGCTTGTCGTAGAACACCGCGTCGTCCTGGTAGTGATCGAAATCGCGATCGCGCTGCAGGAGGCCGAAGCCGCGCGGATTCTCGTCCGAATACATGTTGAAGCGCAGGCCCACCGGATTGACGAGCGGGCGCCAGATCCACTCGCCGGCACCGGTCCACATCGCGAGGCCGTCGGAATCGTGGATCTCGGGCCGGAAGTCGTCGTCGAGGCGGCGATCGTTCTCCGAGTTCTTGAACATGCTCGTGAGCGGCGCGATGCCGAGGCGCTCGATGTCCTGGCGCGGATAGAGCGCGGTGTCGACGTCCATCACGAAGCTCCTGCCGGGCTTGAGATTGAAGCGGTACGCCCCCGCGATGCTCGGCGAATCGAGCAGCGCGTAGACGACGAGATTGCCCGCGTGCTTGCCCGGCTTCTCGAACCAGAAGTGCGTGAACATCGGGAACTCTTCGGGGCGCGGCATGCCGGTGTCGACCGCGAGGCCGCGCGCGGACATGCCGTACTGCTTGTCCACGCCGACGGCGCGGAAGTAGCTCGCGCCGAGGAAGGCCGCGAGATCGATGTCCGGGTTGATGTGGTGATTCACGCGGAAGCCCGCGTAGCCGAGCGTCTTCGGCAGCAGCTTGCCGTCGACGCCGCTCTTGCCGAGATCGAAGCGCTGCGGATCGTAGAGAATCTCCCGCGCGCGGCCGTCGACGACTTCGTAGAGCGTCACCGACTTGTTGAAGAACAGGCCCATGTGGAAGAAGCGCAGCTCGATGCCGAGCTTGTCCTCGCGCCACAGCGAGTGATCGGCGCGATACTGGATGGACTGGTACTGGTCGTAGTTCAGATGCGCGATCGGCGCCGGCAGCGGCGTGTGATCGTCGACGTAGGGCTTGGCCGCGAGCTCGCGCGCCTGTCCCTTCAGCCAGGCGAAATCGAAGGGCTGACCGGGATCGTTGCTGGCGGTGGCGGCGGCGGCACGGATGAGGGCGGGCGACAGGCCGAACGCGCTGAGCGCGAGCCCGGCCTTCAGGAGTTCTCGACGGTCCATCGAACCTCTCGTAAAGCTTGCAAAACCGTCCGGCAGGATAGGGAAATCCCGCCGGATTTGCCAGGATCCGCGGCTTCAGCGGCCCGTCACACTTCGCACATCAGGCCCTTGAGATATTCGCCCTCGGGGAAGGCGAGGCGGATGGGATGGTCGAGCCCCGCGCCGAGCTGGGCGAGGAAGCGCGCATCGACGCCCGCATCCGAGGCCGCGCCGGCGATGATCTTCTGGAAGAGATCGCGATGCACGCCGCCCGAGCAGGAGAACGTGAAGAGCAGCCCGCCCGGCTTCAGCAGTTTGAACGCGAGCAGGTTGATGTCCTTGTAGCCGCGTGCCGCGCGCCCGGCATGGGCGGCCGTCGGCGCGAACTTCGGCGGATCGAGCACGATCAAATCGAAGCTCCGCGCCTGATCGCGGAGCTTGCGCAGCAGCTTGAACACGTCGCCCTCGATGAACTCCACGCGTTCCGAATCGAGCGCGTTCATCGCGATGTTGTCGCGGGCGAGGGCGATCGCGCTCGCCGCGGATTCGATCGCCGTCACCTGCGCCGCGCCGCCGGCGAGCGCGTTCAGGGTGAAACCGCCGGAGTAGGCGAAGCAGTCGAGGACTTCGCGATCCTTCGCGTGATGGCGGACGAGCGCGCGATTGTCGCGCTGGTCGAGATAGAAGCCGGTCTTGTGGCCGGCCGTGACGCTGAGCCTGAACGCGAGCCCCGCCTCGGCGATGTCGAGCGTCTCGGGCGGCGCGGCGCCGCGCAGCGGGCCGGTACGGACTTCGAGGCCTTCGAGCGACATGACCTCGGCATCGGAGCGCTCGTAGATCGTCGCGAGTCCGGTCGCGGCGAGCAGCGCGTCGGCGATCGTCTCGCGCCAGCGCGCGGCCCCCGTGCTCGCGAGCTGCACGACGAGCACTTCGTCGTAGCGATCGCAGACCACGCCGGGCAGGCCGTCCGATTCGCCGTTCAGCAGGCGCACCGCGTGCACGCCGGGCAGGAGGCGGCGACGCGAGTCGATGGCCGCGTGCACGCGGCGCGCGATCCAGTCCGCATCGAGCGGCTCGTCCTCCCGCCAGCTCCAGACGCGCGCGATGATCTGCGAGGCCGGGCTGTATGCGGCCCAGCCGAGGAAGCGGCCGTCCTGGGCCTGTATGCGCAGCGTCGCACCGGGTTCGGGAGTGCCTTCACACCGCGCGACGGCGCCCGAGAAGATCCAGGGGTGGCGGCGGAGCAGCGATTTCTCGCGTCCGGCCTTCAGCATGAGAGTGGTCATGCCCGCATTATCACCGATTGCGGCACGCAGCGGGGTTTTGATCCGACAGGCGCGCGGCGGCGTATCGAGCGCATGTCGACTTCATTGCGCTCCCTGTCCCGCCTCTGCGCCGTCGCGTTCCCGCTCGCGGCCTGCGCCGCAACGCCCGAGCCTTGCGCCGATCCCGGTCAGCGGCCCGTCGCGATCGCCGCGTCCTACGGCGGGCCGATCGAGTTCGAGGTCACGCGCAACGGCGAGCGCGTCGGCCGGCACGTCACGACGTTTGCCGGGCGCGCGGGCCATCTGTGCGGATGGCTGTGGTGCGCGCCCCGAGGGGCACGGGATCAAGGGCGGATCTCGGGTCGCTCATGCTGTCCGACATAGAAGGTCTCGCGGTTCTGCAGGTGTCCGGTCGTGAGCGGCAGGCCTTTCAGCCAGAGCTTCAGGGCTTCCCAATGGATGCCGGCGACGACTTTCAGCGTCATGAGCGGAAAGCCGGCGAGGAGGCGCAGCAGGACGCCGCGCGTGAATTCCCTGCGCTCGCCTGCGAACACTGCGTCGAGACGCGGTCCGTGCTCGTCGGCGTAGCGGATGTGGAGCTTCAGACGCGCGTCCGGCGCCTTGAAGCGGAAGCAGTAGCCGCCCGCCATGTCGAAGAACGGCGAGACGAACAGGCGCTTCGGGCAGCGTTGGGTGATCGTCGCGGCGGCGTCCGGCGCCACGGGCAGCACGTAGGAGAGACGCTCGCCGAACGTGTTCGAGACTTCGTAGACGGTCGCGACGAGCCGCCCGGCCGCGTCGTGGCAGTAGACGACGGAGAGCGGGTTGAACACGTAGCCGAGCAGGCGCGGCAGCGTCAGCAGGCGATAGCGCCACGGGCCCGCGCCGACACCCGCGCCGGCGAGCGCAGCATCGAGATGCGCCTTCAGCGGCGTGCCGTCGCCCGGACCGTGGTCGCGATCGTGATAGGCGAGCAGCGCACGCCGGTTCACACCGAACAGCCAGCCGCCGCGATCGAGCGAGCCCAACTCGTCGAGGTCGAGATAGAGAAAGCCGAGCCCGTAGCGCAGGCGGTGCGCGCGCGGCGCGTGGCGGTGATGACTGACCGCGCCGACGTAGAGGGCGGAGTGCATGCTCAGGCGGCGCTCGGCAGGGTCTGCGCGGGCAGGGTCGGCGGCGCGTGCACGCGATCGGCTCCCGGGTCCACGTCCCACGGCCGCGCGAGCCCGCCGAGCAGCTCCGCGACGCGCAGGCCGGACTGCAGCGCGTCCTCGGGGAAGCCGAAGCCGAAAGAGCGAGACCGCGAACGACATGTCGCTCGCCTGCGTCGCGACGCCGAGCTCGGCGAACAGCGCGACGAGATTCGGATAGTTCAGCGCGTTGTAGGCGATGAAACCGGTGTCGACGGGGATGCGCCGGCCGTCGCAGGTGACGTCCACGGTATGGCTGTGGCCGCCGACGCAGTCGTTCTGCTCGAACAACGTGACGTCGTGGCGCCGGTCCAGCAGCCAGGCCGCGCCCAGGCCCGCGATGCCGGTGCCGATCACCGCGATGCGCTGGCGCGCGGGGTCCGTTCGATGCGTCATGGTCCTTGTCTCGTCGAGGTTGCCGGGGTGTACTACGGGCGAGCCCGCGGAGCGGATCAGCGGCGCGGGCGGTGATCCATCTGCCGCGCCCCGCCGTAGTGGGGCCATGACGAGATTCATGACCATACCGACCGCAAGAGACCCCGGCGAGGTCGCCGCCGTCATCCCCCTCGAGGGCGCGGCGCAGACTCCGGCGGGCGTGGATCCGGCCGTCGCCGCGGAGACGGCCCTGCTGCTGCGCGTGAGAACGGCGCGCGACGAGGGCGCCTACCAGAGCCTCTTCGCGCAGTTCGCCTCGCGCGTCAACGGCTACCTCCTGCGCGCCGGCCTCTCGCACGCCGACAGCGAGAACGTCCTGCAGGACATCATGCTCGCGGTGTGGCAGAAGGCCGACTTGTTCGACCCGGCGATCGCCTCCGCGCGGACCTGGATCTATTCGCTCGCGCGCAACCGGCTCATCGATCTCAAGCGCGCGGAGAAGCGCGAGGCGAGCGCGTTCGATCGCTACTTCCTCGAGCGCAGCGACGACCTGCTGCAGGAGGAGGATCACCTCGCGCGCGCCTTCGGCACGAAGCTCGCCGCGCTGCTGCGCGAGCTGCCGCCGGAACAGGCCCGGGTCATCGTGATGACGTATGTGGAAGGCAAGTCGCACCGCGAGATCGCCGACGAGCTCGGATTGCCCGTCGGCACGGTCAAGTCGCGCGTGCGGCTCGGTTATCAACGCCTGCAACTGAGGGTGGGGGAGGCCGAGGCATGAGCATCTCGCATCATCCGGATCTCGCCTGGCTCCTCGATTTCGCGGCCGGCAATCTCAGCCGCGGCACGGAGCTCGTGCTGTCGGCCCATCTCACGGTCTGCGCCGAGTGCCGCGCCGAGGTTGCGCGCGCGGAATCCTTCGGCGCGCGCCTGCTCGCCGATGCCGCGCCCGCGGCGCCGAAGCTCAGCGCCCAGGACGTGCTGCTCGCCGCGAAGCAGGGTGCGTCCGCCTCGGCGGGCGTGACGCGCAGCCGCGGCCGGATCCGCGATCTCGAGGGCTTCGTGAGCACCTGGCTCGAATGCAGCCTCGGCGGCCTCGCCTGGCGCTGGGGCGGCCCGGGGCTGCGCATGGCGAACCTCTCGCGCAGCGACGGCGAGCGCATCTGGCTCCTGCACGCGAAGCCGGGCACGGTGCTGCCGCGGCATACGCACCAGGGTGCGGAGCTCACGCTCGTGCTCAAAGGCGGTTATTTCTCGCGGAGCGAAATCTATTCCACGGGCGACGTCGAGGACGCGGACGAGGAGACGCTGCACCAGCCCGTCATCACGACCGGCGGCGAGTGCCTGTGCCTCGCGGTCACGGAAGGGCCCTTGAAGTTCAGCGGTCTCGTGCCGCGGCTCGTGCAGCGGCTGATCAAGATTTGAGGACGCTCTGAACGGATTCCTCGACACGGCCGCCGCGCTGATCGGAGCGCGCTTGCGCCTGTCCGACTCACGGCCTGTGCAGCCGGCGAGCCGCAGCGCGCCGGGCGGGACCCGCGTGCGGAGCGGACTGGACGGGGTATCTCCCTCGCCAGGAGGGTGATCCCGCTACGCGCGGGCAGAGCCGCCGGATCTGCGGTGCACGGGCGCCGCGGGTGTCGTATCCTGCCGTCATCACGAGAAGTGCGAGGAGGGTGCGATGACCTGGATGATCCTGGGCTTGGTGTTGTTCTTCGGCACGCATTCGATATCGATCGTCGCGCGCGGCTGGCGCGATCGCATGGCGGCGCGCTGCGGCGAATGGGGCTGGAAGGGGATCTATTCCGTCTTCGCGATCGCGGGCTTCGTGCTGATCGTCTACGGCTACGGCCAGGCGAAGCTCGCGCCGATCGTGCTCTACACGCCGCCGACGTGGCTGCGTCACGTCGCCTTCCTGCTGCTCGTGCCGGTGTTCCCGCTGCTGCTCGCGGCCTATCTGCCGGGACGGCTCAAGACGCTCGCGAAGCATCCCATGCTGAACGCGGTGAAGTTCTGGGCGACGGCGCACCTGCTCGTCAAGGGCACGCTCGCCTCGATGCTGCTCTACGGCGCGTTCCTGGTCTGGGCGAGCGTCGATCGCGTCTCCGTCAAATACCGGCCGCGTCCGGGGCCGCCGACGCTGCCCGCCTCGAGCGTGAACGACGTGATCGCGATCGTCGGCGGGCTGGCGATCTACGTCGCGTTCCTGTTGTTCGCCCATCGTCTGCTGATCGGCGTGTCACCGCTGCCCGGTCACTGAGGCGGACGTGATCCGCGGTGTGCTCTGCGATCTCGTCGGCGTGCTCTACGAGGGGCACACCGTGCAGCCGGGTGCGCACGCCGCGCTCGCGGCGCTCGAGCGCGCCGGGCTCGTCGTCCGCTATCTCACGAACACGACGCGCAGTCCGTGCACTGCGATCCTCGCGCGGCTGCAGGCGCTCGGCTTCCGCGTCGGGCCCGAGGCGCTCTTCACGGCGCCGCGCGCCGTCCATGATCACCTGCTCGCCCGCGGCCTCGAGCCGCTGCTCATCACGCATCCGGATCTCGCGCCCGAATTCGCCGACCTGCCGCCGACCGGCCGGCGCTGCGTCGTCATCGGCGATCCCGGAGAGGCCGCCGACTACGCGAGCTTGAACGCGGCATTTCGGCTTCTGAAATCCGGTGCACCGCTCATCGCGATGGGCCGCAACCGCTACTTCCAGGAGGACGGCGCGCTCTCGCTCGACATGGGGCCTTTCGTCGCACTGCTCGAATATGCCGCCGAGATCGAGGCCTGCGTGCTCGGCAAGCCCGCGCCCGCGTTCTTCGAGGCCGCACTCGCGGGTACGGGCCTCGCGCCGCACGAGACCGTGATGATCGGCGACGACGTCGAGGCCGACGTGCTCGGCGCGGTCGCGGCCGGCATGCGTGGCATCCTCGTGCGCACCGGCAAGTACCGCGCGGGCGACGAGCGCCGTCTGGGCCGGGGGGCGCTGTGCGTCGCGGATGTCGGCGAAGCGGTCCGGGAAATTCTGACGGCGCGCGACACGCGTTGATTTCCGCACTTCGCGCGGTGTGTTTTTCGCGCGGAGCTTTCCCTATCTTAGTGCGCGGGGTATTTCATTCGCTGACGCCGGCCAGGACGGCGACGCGACGGCGAAGGGTGCGAATCATCCCTTGTGCGACGTCCGGCCCGGCCGGGCGTCGCCATGCAATGCCCTGAACCGACTCGACCCGTGAGGCCGGCGCGCGTTGCCGCCGGCGGCACCCGGCGGCACCCGGCGGCAACGGAGGTGGGCATGCTCTCGAAATCGGCGGCACGCGCGTTCTTCCTCATCGGCACCGCACTCTCCGGCGGTGCGTTCCTGATTCTGACCTACGACACCATCCAGCGCGTTCCGGCGCAGACCCACCAGGACCAGCTCACACCGGCGGCGATCCGCGGCAAGCAGTTGTGGGAATCGAGCAACTGCATGGGCTGCCACACGCTGATGGGCGAGGGCGGCTATTACGCGCCGGAGCTGACGAAGGTCTACGAGCGTCGCGGCGAGGCGTTCATCCGCACGATGCTGAAGGATCCGGAACAGCTCTATCCGGGGCAGCGCCGCATGCAGAACTATCATTTCCAGGACGCGCAGATCGATGATCTCGTCGCCTTCCTGAAATGGATCGGCAACATGGATCTGAACGGCTTCCCGCCGCATCCGAATCTGCTGCCGGTCGCGGTCGCCGGTGCGCCGGTCGCGGGACCGCGCGCGGGCCTCGCCCACATCGGCGACCGGCCGAAGCTCTTCAACCAGGTGTGCATCGCCTGCCATGCGCTCGAGGGCCAGGGCGGTAACGTCGGGCCCGCGCTCGACGACGTGGGCGATCGCCGCGACCGCGACTACATCGTGCGCTGGCTGACGGATCCGAAAGCCGTGAAGGCCGATTCGCGCATGCCGAAGCTGCCGCTCTCGGATGCCGACGTCGCAGAGCTCGCCGCCTTCCTCTCGCAATTGAAAGCGGAGCCGAAGTCATGAAATACGCTTCCCAGCAAGTCGCGTGGTGGTTCTTCGCCGTCTGCATGCTGCTGCTCTCGTTGCAGATCGTCTACGGCTTCATCATGGCCTTCGCGCATCTCGGTTACGACGTGCTGCATCCCTGGATCCCGTTCCACGTCGCGCGCTCGACGCACACGAACCTGCTCGTGATGTGGCTGCTCGCGGGCTTCATGGGCGCGGCCTACTACATCATCCCGGAGGAGGCGGAGCGCGAGCTCGTCTCGCCGCGGCTCGCCTACGTGCAGCTCGCGGCCTTCGTCGCCGTCGGCGTGACCGCGCTCGTCGGCTTCAATTTCGGCTGGTGGGAGGGCCGCAAGTTCCTCGAGATCCCGCGCCCGCTCGACTGGCTCGTCGTCGCCGACGTGCTGCTCTTCATCTATCTCATCGGCATGACGCTCTGGAAGAGCACGCGGCGCACGACGACGAGCCTCGTGCTGTTCTTCGGCCTGCTCTCGGCGGCCTTGCTCTATCTGCCGGGCATGCTGCCGACGGACAACCAGACCATGGATTCCTACTGGCGCTGGTGGGTCGTGCATCTGTGGGTCGAAGGCGTCTGGGAATTGATCATGGGCGGGATACTCTCGTTCCTGCTGATCAAGCTGACCGGTGTCGATCGTGAAGTCATCGAGAAATGGCTGTACGTGATCGTCGGCTTCACGTTCCTCTCGGGCATCCTCGGCACCGGGCACCATTACTACTGGATCGGTGCGCCGCGCTACTGGCTCTGGATCGGCGGCTGGTTCAGCGCGCTCGAGCCGCTCGCCTTCCTCGGTATGGCGATCTTCGCGATCGCGATGGCGCGTCAGGGCGGCAAGGCGCAGACGAACCGCACGGCGCTGAACTGGTCGGTCGGCTGCGCGATCATGTCCTTCGTCGGCGCGGGCTTCCTCGGCTTCGCGCATACCATCCCGCAGGTGAACGTCTACACGCACGGGACGTTCGTGACCGCGATGCACGGCCACATGGCGTTCTGGGGCGCCTACGCCATGCTCGTGCTCGGCATGATCACCTACGCCTGCCCGCTGATGACCGGGCGCAACGTCAGCGACACGCCCATGAACGTCGTCGCGTTCTGGACCGCGAACATCGGCATGGTGTCGATGACGCTCGCGTTCGCCGTCATCGGCGTCTCGCAGGTCGTGCTCGAACGGCGCGCGGGCATGGATTTCCTGTCCGTGCAGCACGAGCTCGAGGTGCACTTCATCGGCCTCATCCTCGCCGCGTGTCTCTTCACGCTCGGCATAATCGCGTTCATCTGGAACTTCACGCGCTACGGCCTGCCGTATCGCGAGCCGGCCGCGCATGGCGTTCTATCTCCCGGCCGGGCGTGAGTGCGAGCTCTTCGCCGCGGCGTGCCGCGCCCGGCTGCCGGTGCTGCTGAAAGGGCCGACGGGTTGCGGCAAATCGCGCTTCGTCGAGGCGATGGCGGAGCGGCTCGGTCTCGCGCTCGTGACCGTCGCCTGCAACGAGGACACCTCGGCGTCCGATCTGCTCGGACGTTATCTGCTCGACGGCGGCGGCACGCGCTGGCTCGACGGTCCGGTGACGCGCGCCGTGCGCGAGGGCGCACTGCTCTACCTCGACGAAGTCGCGGAAGCGCGCGAGGACGTGCTCGTCGTCATCCACGCGCTCACGGATCACCGCCGCCGGCTCTTCATCGATCGCCGTGACGAGACGCTCGTCGCGCCCCCGTCGTTCCAGCTCGTCGTGAGCTTCAATCCCGGCTACCAGCGCGGTGTGCGCGAGATGAAACCTTCGACGCGCCAGCGCTTCACGGCGCTCGCGTTCGATTTCCCCGATCCGCCGCGCGAAGTGGAGGTCGTGCGCCACGAGTCGCAATGCACGGCGGACGTCGCGGTGCGCCTCGTCGCGCTCGCGGGCCAGATCCGCGCCGCGCAGGATCTCGGCCTGCGCGAGACCGTCTCGACGCGGCTCCTCGTCTACGCGGCGCGGCTCATCGTCGAGGGCATCCCGCCGCGCGAAGCCTGCCGGGCGGCGCTCGTCGAGCCGCTCACCGACGAGGTCGACGTCGCGCTCGCGCTCGGCGATCTCGTTGCGCTGCGGTGGTGAGTGCCGCGTGAGCGGCGGCTGGGACGAGCGGCTGTTCGGCGTGGTCCATCGCTGGTGGCGCGCCGCGCGCGGCCCGGCGCCGGTCGACCCGCACGCCGTACCGCTCGACGCGCAGCGCCGGCGGCTGGAGTTGCTCGCGGGCGCGATCGCCGGCTTCCCGATCGCGATCCGCGTCCAGCATCCCGCACGGCCGGGTCTCAGTTCGCGCGACGGCGGCCTGCACGTGCCGGCGCTCGCCGTGCGCGGCGGCAGCGTCGCGGCGAACGAGCAGAGCTATGTGCTGCGCGTCGTGCTCGGCGCGTCCGCGCTCGCGACGGGTGAGCGGGCGCCGCCGTGCGCGACGGCCGCCGCGCTCCATGCCCGCTGGGCCGCGCACGGCGCGGCACTCGCGGCACGCTGGCCGGGTTTCGCGCCGCTGTGGTCGGCCTGGCAGCCGCGGCTCGCGCGCTGGGCGGACGAGGGCGATCTCGCCGCGCTGTTCGACGTCCTCGGGCAATGGCCGGGCGAGGACGCGACGACGCCGGCGGACGCGGCGGCGGGCGGGCTGCCCGCGGCCGGTGCGCGGGCGGCGCGCCCGGCCGCGCGGCTCGCCGAGACGCCCGAGCTCCGGCATGTCGAGGAGCGCACGCCGAATCCCATGCTCCACAATTTCGAGAAGCTCGAGACGGTCGAGGAATACGGCGGCGGCAGCCGCACGCTGGACGGCCGCGACGAGCTCGCCGCGCACGGCGAGGCGCTCGCCGAGATCGCTTTCGATCAGGTCATCCGTACGCGCGAGACGGCGCAGACGATGCTCGAGAGCGACGTCGACGTCGCGTTGCCCCCGGCCCGCCTGGAGGCGGCGACCGACGCGTCCGCGGCGCGCGAGCTCCGCTATCCCGAATGGTCGGTGCGCGCCCAGCGCTATCTCGCGGACTGGTGCCGGGTCGTCGAGACCGCGGACGAGCCGGCGGCCGCGGCGGCCGTCGCACCGCCCGCGCCCGAGCTCCTCGCCCAGGCCCGCCGGCTGCGCGTCGCGTTCGAGACCTTGCGCAACCGCTACGAATGGGAGCGGCGCCGTCACGACGGGCCGGAGCTCGATCTCGACGCCGCCGTGCGCCGCGCCGGCGATCTCGCGCGCGGCACGACGCCCGAGGATCGCCTGTGGCTGCGGCGGCGGCGGCTCGAGCGCGATCTCGTGACGCTCGTGCTCGTCGATCGCAGCCTGTCGACGGACGCGTGGGTCGGCGGCCGCCGCGTCGGGGCGGTGATCGCGGACGCCTTGTGCGTGCTCGGCACCGCGCTCGACGGACTCGACGCGCGCGTCGAGATCGCGGCGTTCTGCTCGAATACGCGGCAGGATTGTCGCTATGCGATCCTGAAAGCCTTCGACGCGCCGTGGCGACCCGTGCTCGCCGCGTTGCCGGAGTCGCTGCGCGCCGAGGGTTATACGCGCATCGGGCCGGCGCTGCGCCATGCGACGGCGCGGCTCGCGGCAGTTCCGGCCCGGCGCCGCGCGCTGTTCGTCGTCAGCGATTCGCGACCGACGGACTACGACGCCTACGAAGGCACGCACGGTCTCGCCGACGTCGCCCGGGCGGTGGAGGAGGCGCGCGGACGGCGCATCGCGGTGCGTGGTTTCGCGGTCGCGGCGTCGCGACGCGCGCATTTCGAGAAGCTCTACGGGAGCGGCCAGTACGTGCTGCTGCACGATCGGGACAGCCTCGGCGCGAAGCTCTTCGAGGCGCATCTCGCCGCGTTGCGGGCGCGGCTCTGAGAAGCTCAGCGCGGCTTGAGCAGGAGCGTCAGGACACCGATCAGGTTGTCGGCCACGATGCGATCGGCGAGCCGCGGCAGCACGACCGGAAAGCTGCGCTGGGCGAGGAACGCATCGTCGATCAGGACGAGCGGCGGCCGCTGCTTCGCCGCCATGATCGCGCGGAACGCGCAGTAGTAGCTGCCGGCGACGGCGTAGTCGTCGTCACGGCGGAGCTGGTCGATCATCTTCTGCGGAGACTGCCCGGCGAGCTTGCGGCGCAGCGCGAACGCCGTGTCGTGCCGGCCGATGCGATCGAACCAGCGGCCGTAGAACGGCATGCTGTTCCTGAACGGCAGACCGGACTCGGGATCCGGCAGCGTGACGCGCCCGATCACGGGCACCTCGTCGGCGGCGACGGAAAAGAGCTTCTGCAAGTCGACGGGATCGCTGAGGCTGCGGATGCGGCTCACGTCGTAGACCGCCGGGTGCTCGACGGCGACGAGCACCTGCCGCAAGCCGAAGGGCTCGAGCAGGCGGGCGACGGTGAGGCGGGTGTGATTCGTCACGGATGCCAATGTGGACCGCCACGCGGCCACGCCGCCGCGCAAGAGTACCCGTGTGTCGAAAGTTCACGATCGGCGCTTGCGTTCGTGAAGCCTGTCGGAAGGGTGACTTGCCCGCGCGCGACGCCTCGCCGATACTCGCGCGCAGCACGATCGCGATTGGACTCCTCGATGACCGCACCCGACGTCGCGAGACTCGGCGCCGCCGCCGGCCCGCGCGCCGGCAGTGTGCGCGCGCTGTTCGCATGCTACGGCCTCGAGGTCGTGCATCTCCCGCCCGATGCGGACCTGCCGGGCAGCTATTGGGGCGACGCCGAGGCCGGTCTGCGCGGGGATCGCCTCTACGTGCGCGACGACACGCCGCTGCACTCGCTGCTCCACGAGGGCTGCCATTACGTGTGCATGGACGACGCGCGCCGTGCCGCGCTCGACACGGACGCGGGCGGTGATTTCATCGAGGAGTGCGGCGTCTGCTATCTCGGCGTCCTGCTCGCCCCGGAAATCACCGACTACGATGCCGCGGGCATGCTCGCCGACATGGATGCCTGGGGATACACGTTCCGCCTCGGCTCGGCGCGCGCATGGTTCGAAGAGGACGCCGCGGACGCGCGCGCGTGGCTCGCGACGCAGGGGCTTCTCGATGACCGGGGCCGGATCCGCTACGAGTGCAGACACCGCTGACGGCACGCGTCAGGATTTTTGACATTTCCGGGGGCTGCCGCCCCGCCTCTGTTCAGCTTCCTTTACAGCCCGCCGCACGGCCCGCGTCTAAGTCATTGGCATTGAGAATGTTTCTCGGCTGGCGTGCGGATTGCTTCACGGAATCGAGGCTCGGGTGAGCCTCGGTGCGGCAGGATACGAGTCCGGCACACGGCGCCGGCCCGTGCTGCGGGTGCGCGCGACGATTGCCTGCGGGCTGCGATTCCGATCCGACGACCCCGCGCGGCGGGCCCGACGGGTGCCCGGTATCGCCTCGCGGTCAGGTGCTTCGACGTGGCGTGATGTCGTCGACGTGCCGCGGATGTTCGCGTCCGCGACGTCGTGCCGGTGAGCGCCGCACCGCGCGGCATCGTCTTGCAACGCCGTCCGCGGGCCTGCGCCCGAGGCTGCGTATTGGGAGGCCGGGACGATCCTTGCAGGGAACGTCCCGGCCGCCTCCTTTTTTAATCGCTCTTCCCGCCCGTGGACGGTGGCGACCCTCCCCTCACTTGCCCCGGAAGACCGGAGCGCGCTTCTCGAAAAAGGCGTTGACCGCCTCGAGGTGATCGTCGGTGCGCTGGACGATGGTCTGCATCGCCGCCGACATCTCCATGATCGCATCGAAGCTCGCGCTGACACTGTCGCGCATGAGCCGCTTCGTCATGCGCAGCGCCTGCGGCGGTTGCTGGATGATGCGGTTCGCGAGCTTCTCGGCCTCGTTCATGAGCTCGGCGTCCGGATAGACTTCCGAAACGAGCCCCCATTTGCAAGCGGTTTCGGCGTCGACGACCTCGCCCGTGAAATAGAGCTGCGAGGCCCGCGACCAGCCGACGATGCGCGGCAGCAGCCACGCGCCGCCATCGCCCGGGATGAGGCCGATCTTCAGGAACGTCGCGCCGAACTTCGCGCCCGCCGCGGCGAGGCGGATGTCGCACAGCGAGGCGACGTCACCGCCGAGGCCGATGGCCGGGCCGTTGATCGCGCCGACGATCGGCACCTCGATGCTCCACATCGCCTTGATGATGCCGTGGATGCCGCTGCGGTAGTGTTCGCGCAAGGACAGATTGTCGCCGCCGAACTCGCCCGTGCGATCGCGCATCGCCTTGAGATCGCCGCCCGCGGAGAACGCCGGGCCCGCGCCGGTCATGATCACGCAGCGCACGTCGTAGTCGTCGTTGATGCGCTTCGCCATCGCCATGAACTGATCGCCGTCGCCGGCGAGGCCGAGCGGATTGCGGCGATCGGGACGATTGATGGTGAGCCGGCCGATGTGGCCGGTCTTCTCGAACAACAGCAGGTCATCGCTCATTCGTATTGCTCCGGGCCCGGATCAGGCCGTCAGGTAGTTCCAGATGCGATCGCCGCCCTGATCGAGCGCGACGCGTCCGAGGTGTTCGCCCCAGTGACCGACGCCGCCGAACTCGGCGCGCCAGGACCACAGCCGGCGGGTGAGGTAATGCAGGGTGTACTCGTAGGTGAACCCGATCGCGCCGTGCACCTGATGGCTCTGGCGCGTCAGCATTTCGACGATCTGCGAGGCGAGGCACTTCGCCGCCGCGATCTCGAGCGTGGCATTGCGCCCGCCGCCCGTCATGCCGCGCCGATCGAGCGCATTGCACGCCGCGGCCGCGATCGTGTCGACTGCGGCGACCTGACCGGCGAGCTCCGCGAGATGATGCTGTATGGCCTGGAACTGCGAGAGCAGGCGGCCGAACTGTTCGCGCTGCGAGGTGTATTCGACGCTGAGCTCGAGACAGCCCGCACCGGCGCCCGCGATCTGTGCCGAGCGCAGCAGCGCGCCCAGCCACTCGACGCAGTCCGCCGGCAGATCGAGCGGCGCGAAATCGAGCACGGTCGCGCCGTCGAACACGACGCGATCGCGCGGCTCGCGGGCGAGGTTCTGCTCGAAGTGGAATTCCGCGGCGTCCTTCGAGACGACGGCGAGCCGGCCGTCGCTCACGGTGCCGACGAAGTAATCCGCATGACGGCCCCAGGGCACGCGCGCGACGTCGGCGCGGCACCGGCGATCGGAGAATTCGCGCGGCTTGAGCGGGCGCGGCAGCAGGCCCGGCACGCCTTCGCGCGGCTGCAGTCCGGCGCGCTCGATGAGATGGAGCGCGAGGATCGCTTCCGGCACCGGCAGCGGCACGGCGTAGCGGCCGCAGGCGCGTGCGACGACGAAGGCATCGAGCCAGCCGCCGCCCATGCCGCCCCCGGCTTCGCTGACGAGCACGTGCGTCAGACCCTGCTCGGCGACGAGGTCCCAGAGCCCGGCCGGCCATTCGCCGGATTCGGACTCGGCGAGGAACTCGCGCGTGACGCGCTCGGAGAAGAGACGCGTGACCGCGTCTTCCAGCATTTTCTGTGATTCGTTCATCGGACCCCCAAACCGCGCGCGATGATGCCGCGCAGGATTTCGAGCGTGCCCCCGCGCAGCGAGAACGAGGGCGCGAGCTGCATGAGATTGCCGAGCACCTGTTGATAGTCGGAGCCGCTGCCGGCGAGCGTCGGCTCGAGCGCGACGAGCTCCTGCGCCACGCCGGGCAGGCGCTGCTCGAACTGGCAGCCCAGGTCTTTCACGATCGAGGCCTGCAGGCCCGGATCGATGCCGGCGGTCAGCATGCCGGCGACGGACAGCGACATGTTCCTGAGCGTGACGGCCCAGGCGACCTCGGCGCCGATGCGCGCGAGCGTCGCGGGGCTCGCCTGATCGCGAACCGCCTCGATGAGCTGGGTCAGGATCAGGAAGCACGACAGATAACGCTCCGGCCCGCTGCGCTCGAACGCGAGCTCGGCCGTGACCTGCTTCCAGCCGTCGCCTTCGCGGCCGAGCAGCGCGTCCGCCGGGAGCAGGGCGTCGACGAACGAGACTTCGTTGAAATGCCGCCGGCCGGAGAGATCCTGGATCGGGCGCGGCGTGATGCCCCGTACGTGCTTCAGATCGATCAGGAACTGCGAGAGTCCCTTGTGCTTCGATTCCGGCGAGGAGTCGGTGCGCAGCAGCGCAATCATGTAATCGGCGCGGTGCGCGTTCGTGGTCCAGATCTTCGTGCCGTTGACGAGCCAGCCGTCGGCGACGCGCTCGGCGCGCGTGCGCACGGAGGCGAGATCCGAGCCCGAGTTCGGTTCGCTCATGCCGATGCAGAAACACACTTCGCCGCGCGCGATGCGCGGCAGGATGTGTTGCTTCTGCTCCTCGGTGCCGTAGCGCGCGATGACCGGACCGCTCTGGCGATCGCCGATCCAGTGGAAGCCGACGGGCGCGCCCGCGGCGAGCACTTCTTCGACCACGACATAGCGCTCGAGCGCCGAGCGCTCGTGACCGCCGTAGGCCTTCGGCAGCGTCATGCCGAGCCAGCCGCGTTCGCCGAGCTGGCGGCTGAACTCGGGATCGAAGCCGTCCCAGGTGTTGCTGCGGACGAGCTGTGAATAGGGCGCGAGCGCGGTGGCGAGGAAGTCGCGCACCTCGCGCCGCAGGTCCTCGAGCTCGGCGGGCAGCTCGAAGCGCGGGAAGCGCAGGTTCTCGATGTTCATGGAATGGTCCCTCGTTGGCGCGCTATTTCGCGCCGGCCTTGACCGCGAACGCCCAGGCGATGTCCGCGAGATCGCGCACCAGCCCCGCGTCCTTCGGCGCTTCGCTGCTCGCCGCCGTCCCGTCCTCGACGCGCTTGACGATGCCCTGGTAAATCGCTGCCAGCCGCCACACGGTATAGGCGAAGTAGTAGTCGGAATTCGGAATCTCGGGCAGCCCCGTGAGCGCGCAGTAACGCGCGACGTATTGCTCCTGCGTCGGAATGCCGAGCGCGGGCAGATCGAGTCCGCCGAGGCTGGAGAGGCGCTCGCCCATGTTCGGCAACAGCCAGGGCAGGAGATGGTAGGTGAGATCGCCGAGCGGATGACCGAGCGTGGAGAGCTCCCAGTCGAGAATCGCGACGACGCGCGGTTCCGTCGGGTGGAAGATCATATTGTCCATGCGGTAGTCGCCGTGGACGATGCACGTCGCCTCGTGCGCGGGAATGTTCGCCGGCAGCCAGGCGTTCAGCTCGTCCATGTGCGGAATCGACTCCGTCTCGGAGGCGATGTAGTTCTTCGACCAGCGCGTGATCTGGCGGGCGAAGTAATTATCCGGCTTGCCGAAGTCCTCGAGGCCGAGCGCCTTGTAGTCGAGGCTCTGCAGCTTCGCGAGCGTCGTGACCATCGAATCGTAGATCGCCGCGCGTTCGCCGGGCTGCATGCCCGGCAGCGACATCTCCCACAGCACGCGGCCCTCGACCATTTCCATCACGTAGAACATCGTGCCGATGATCGCGGTGTCCTCGCACAGCACGTGCGGCGTGGGGACCGGGAAGCCCGTCGTCGCCAGCGCCTTGATCACCTTGAACTCGCGATCGACGGCATGCGCGGACGGCAGGAGCTGGCCCGGCGGCTTGCGGCGGAGCACGTAGCGATGCTGCGGCGTGACGAGCTGATACGTCGGGTTCGACTGCCCGCCCTTGAAGCGCTTGATCGACAGGGGCCCCTGGAAGTCGGGGATCCGCGGCGCGAGATAGGCTTCGAGCTTCTGCGTATCGAGTTCCAGATGCGGCTCGACGTCCTTCGTGCCGGAGAATTTCTCTTGTCTTTCGCTGGTCATGGATGTCCTTCGCGGGTGGCGTAACGAGGAGTGTGGATTCTCAGGCGCGCGGGCCGGCGACGATCTTCTCGTCGTGCAGTGTGCCGATCTCCGACGAGCTGAGCCCCAGGATGTCGGCGAGGATCTCGTCCGTGTGCTCGCCGAGGCGCGGCGCGCGCCGCGCCGGGCCGCGCTGCACGGCGGTGAACGTCATCGGCATGCCCGGCACGGGATAGGTGCCGATGTCGGGCTGCTCGACGAGGTGGAATATCGGATTGTCCGGTGAACAATCGGGATCCTTCTCGATCAATTCGGCGACGGACTGGTAACGCCCCCAGCATACGCCCTGCGCATCGAAGGCCCGGCTCACTTCGGCGTAGGGTCGCGCCGCGACCCAGGCCGCGAGCAACCCGGAGATGCGATGACGCGCGGCATAGCGATCGCCCTCCTTGTCGAAGTCGAGCCCGAGTTCGGCGGCGAGCGCGTTCATCGTTTCGGTGAGACCGCTCGCGGAGAGGATGCCGAGCCACATCTTGTGGCTGACCGCCATCACCATGATCCGCTCGCCGTCGCGCGTCTCGAAATCGCGGCCGTAGGCGCCGTAGACGTAGTTGCCGCCGCGCTTGCGGCGCTTGCCGGTGATGAGCTGCTCGCCGATGTAGCCGAGGTTGCCCATCGTCGCGAGCGCGGTGTCGGCGAGCGCGAGCTCGATCTTCTGGCCCTGGCCCGTCTGGTCGCGATAGCGGAGCGCGGCGAGGATACTCGTCGCGGCGAGATAAGCGGTCGCGATGTCCCAGGCCGGCAGCACGTGGTTCACGGGGCGATCGTCGTCCTCGGGGCCGGTGAGATGCGGGAAGCCGACTTTGCAGTTCACGGTGTAATCGACGGCCGTGCCGCCGTGGCGGTCGCCGACGATCGCGAGCTGGATGACGTCGGCGCGGCGCTTCTTGAGGTTTTCGAAGTCGACCCAGCCGCGCGCCGGCAGGTTCGTCGACATGATGCCGGCACCCGGCCCCGGCGCGCAGATGAGGCGCGTGACGAGCTCCCGGCCTTCGTCCTTGCGCAGATCGACGGCGAACGAGCGCTTGCCCTTGTTCATGTCCGCCCAGTAGATGCTCGTGTTGTCCGCGGTCACGGGCCAGCGCCGGTAGTCGATGCCGCCGCCGATCTGATCGAAGCGTATGACGTCGGCGCCGAGCTGCGCGAGCGTCATGCCGCACATGGGCGCGGCGATGAAGGCCGAGGCTTCGACGATGCGCACGCCGGAGAGGATGTTCTGCATGACGGTCTGCCTCAGCCGTTCAGTTCCACGAGCCCGTTGCCGAGCACCTGCACGCCGCGATCGAGCGAGCTCGCCGTGAAGTACGCGCGCAGGCCCTCCCGCCAGATCTCCGTGCGCAGCGTCTCGCCGGGCAGGAAGGGTGCGGAGAAGCGCACGCGCATGGACTTCATGCGCCGCGACTCGTAATTGCAGCAGGTCTTGAGGATCGCGTGCTGGGCGATGCCCATCGTGCAGCGGCCGTGCAGGATCGGCCGTTCGAAGCCCGCGAACTTCGCGACCTCCGGGTCCGCGTGCAGCGGATTGAAATCGCCGCACAGACGATAGATCAGCGCCTGCTGCGGCAGCGTCGGAATGTCGCACACGAGGTCCGGCTTGCGGTTCGGCACTTCGACCGGATCCGGGCGCGGCCCGGTCGGGCCGCCGAAGCCGCCGTCGCCGCGCGCGAGCGTCGTCGAGTACACGGTCGCGATCTTGATGCCGTCGGCCTCGCTGATGACGTCCTTCCTGATGTAGAAGAACGCGCCCTTGTCCGGGCCGCGATCGACGATGTTGTCGACGACGGTCACGCCGCGGATCGTGCCTGCCGGCGGCATGGGATGATGGATGACGAAGTGCTCCTCGGCATGCAGGCATTTCTGCCACTGCACCTGGTACTGCGGATCCTTCAGCCAGAAGCCGGGATAGCCGAGCACCATGCTCAGGCCCGGCAGCGTCTCGATGCCGTCCTCGTAGACGTAGCGGAGCTGCTGCTTGTCGCACGGGTCGGCGCCGAAGCCGAGCGAGAGCGCATAGAGAATCGAGTCCTCGGTGCGGTAGGTGACTTCGCGGGTATCGACGGTCTTGCCGACGATGAGCTTGTAATCGATCATCCGTGCTCCTCAGGTTTCGGGGGTGGACGCGTTGAGTATGAGATCGCGGGCGACGACCTTGAGCGCGAGCGTCTCCTCCGCGCCCTCGAAAATCGACAGCACGCGGGCATCGACGAAGTAACGGCTCACCGCCGTCTCCTCGGAGTAGCCCATGCCGCCGTGGATCTGCAGCGCTTCGCGCGTGAGCGTCTCGGTGGCGCGGCAGGCGTAGAGCTTCACGAGGCTCGCTTCCATCTGGCCGCGGCCCTGGTCCATGAGCCGCGCGACGTTGTACGTCATCTCCTGGCAGGCGCGCACGGTCGCGCCGAGCAGCGCGAGCTTCGCGAGCGTCAACTGGTATTCCGACAGCGGCTTGCCGAACACGCTGCGCTCCGTCGCGTAGCGGAGCGCCGCGCCGTAGGCCGCACGCATCACGCCGCAGGCGCGCGCCGCGGTCTGGATGCGCCCGCCGGCGAAACCCGCCATGGTCAGATAGAAGCCCTTGCCCTCGGCCTCGGGACCGCCGACGAGGTTCTCGGCCGGCACGAACACGTCGTCGAAGAACAGCGTGAAGGAATGCATGCCGCGATAGCCGAGCGTCGGGATCGCCTTGCCGGAGAGCACGCCGCCGCCGTCCTGCCCGAATTCGAAAGCGTGACCGTCGAACGCCGGCTTCTCGAGCAGGAACAGCGACAGCCCGCGATGCGCGGCCTTCGGATCGGGATTCGTGCGCGCGAGGACGAGCAGCAGCTCGGCGCGGCCGCCGAAGGTGCACCAGGTCTTCGCGCCGTTGAGCAACCAGCCGCCCTCGGTCGGCGTCGCTTTCAATTTCACGGCCGCGACGTCGGAGCCGGTGTCGGGCTCGGTGACGGCAATGCCGCAGATCGGCCTGCCCTGCGCGATACCCGGCAGCCAGCGCTCCTTCTGCGGCTCGTAGCCGCCCGCCATGAGCGCGCGGCAGAGGATTTCGGGACGCGTGAGCGGGCTGCCCGCGGCGGCGAGCGAGCCGCGCGAGAGCTCCTCCGTCACGACGACCATGGTCAGGTTGTCGTGGCCGGAGGCGGGCGCCGTGCCGCCGTAGGCTTCGGGAATGGCGAGCGCGAAGCAGCCGAGGTCGACGAGGCCGTCGAGGATCTCGTCCGGGATGAGCAGATCCTCGCGATGGATCTTCTCGGCGAGCGGGGCGACGACCCCTTCGGTGAAGCGTGCGAAGCTCGACGCCACGATCGCCTTCTCGTCGTCGAGCAGCGAGCGGCCGCACTCGCCCGATTCCACGATCGCACGGCCGACTTCCTCGAGCCGGGCCGGGGCGCCGTGGCGACGGCAGAAGCCGAGCAGCTCCGGCGCCTCGAACACCGACAGCAGCACCGGCGCGCTCAAGCCGACTTCGTGGCGGATGCGCTCGAAGCGTCCGCGCAGCTTGATCACCGTGTCGGCGACGAAAGTCAACGCGAGCCCGGTCTCCGGGATCTGGCCGGCGGCGCCGAACGTCGCGAGCGCGTTGTTCGCGTAGTCGAGCATCGAGCCCATCGCATAGAGCTCGGCGTTGACATAGGCGAGCTCATAGCTCACGCACTGCACGTCGTCGAGGCGTTTCTCGGGCGCGGGCCCGAGACTCTGCTTCACGAAGTGCAGCATGTCCTTCAGCAGGGCGGAGATCTCGTTGTGGAGATGTGCGCCGATCGCGAGCTCGATCTCGGGATCGATGACGGACATGGTGCTTTCCTCAGGCTGTGACGCGGCGCGCACGCGGGATCACACGGGATCCCAGCACCAGACGTCGGGCGAACGTTCCAGGCCCATGAAGTTCTGCTTCAACGCCGGGATGCAGTGCGCGGCGATCGACGCGGCGGTCCAGCCCTCGGCGCGGTGCATGGAGCGCACGGGCCGCGGCTGGTTCATCAGGAAGATTTCGTTGAAGCGCACGCCGAAGACCTGGGCGTTCACTTCGGCCGCGGCGTCCGAGAGGAGATACACGGCCATCGGCGCGATCTTGTCCGGCGTCATGTTCTGCAGGCGGCGGACGCGCGCGATCTCCGCTTCGTTCCGCGCCGGGATGGTATTCGTCATGCGGGTCCAGGCGAAGGGCGCGATGCAGTTCGAGCGCACGTTGTAGCGGCCCATGTCGAGGGCGATGCTCTTCGAGAGCGCGCAGATGCCGAGCTTCGCGGCGGAATAATTCGCCTGGCCGAAATTGCCGACGAGGCCGGAGGCCGAGGTCATGTGGACGTAGGCGCCGGTCTCGCGTTCGCGGAAGTGATCGGCGGCGGCGCGGCTGACGTTGAAGCTGCCGTTCAGGTGCACGTCGATGACGGAATGCCAGTCGTCCTCGGTCATCTTGTGGAAGATGCGATCGCGGAGGATCCCGGCGTTGTTGACGACGCCGTCGAGCTGGCCGAACGTCGCGATCGCCTGCTCGACCATCGCGAGCGCGTCGGCGTATTTCGCGACGTTGCCGTGGTTCGGGCTCGCACGGCCCCCTGCGGCGCGGATCTCCTCGACGACCTGTTCGGCGGGCGAGCCCTCGGGGCCCGTGCCGTCCGTGCTCACGCCGAAATCGTTGACGACGACGGCGGCGCCCTCGGCCGCGCAGGCGAGCGAGAACTCGCGACCGATCCCGCGGCCCGCGCCGGTGATGATGACGACTTTGTCTTCCAGCATGCTCATGGCGTGTTTCCCTGCTTGGGTGACGGACGTCCGTCCGCGCGCCGGCGCGGCGGTCCACGCGGGCCATGACCGTGGAGCGATGCTCGATCGGGCGTGCATGCCGCGATCCTGGCAGCGCTCACCCCGCGGTCGAGGCGCCGCTCGCGATGTGTTCAGGGATCTGCGGGAAGGCCGGCGCCGGCGTGGCGCGGCGGGGGGTGTGCCCGGTGCCGCGCCGCGTCGTGCGCGCATCTGTCGCGCGAGATCCGCGAGCCGGGCGTGGGGTCCAGCGGCCCAGGTGAACGCCCGAATGTTACTTCAGAACCGGACCCCGGGGAATATCGTACGCCGGCGCCGATTTACCTGATGCAGCACCGGAATCCGGCGCCGTGCGCGGCCGTTCGCGCGGGCATGACGACGCTCCCGCCGACTCAGTACAATGCGCCATGATCCCGACCCACACGCTTTCATTCGCCGTGCTCTCCGGCATTCCGCTCGTGAAGGCCGGCGACGATCTCCCGGCGCTCCTGCTCGACGCGCTCGCACGGCTGCCGGCGCCGCCCGCCGACGGCGACGTGCTCGTCGTCGCCCAGAAGATCGTCTCGAAAGCCGAGGGCCGGCTCATCCGCCTCGCTACGGTGACGGCGTCCGACGAGGCGCGCGCGCTCGCCGCCGAGACCGACAAGGATCCGCGGCTCGTGCAGCTCATCCTCGACGAATCCGAGTCCGTGATGCGCAAGAAGCCGGGCGTGCTCATCATGCGCCATCGCCTCGGCTTCGTCGGCGCGCACGCCGGCATCGATCAGTCGAACGTCGAGCACGAGGGCGGCGAATGTGCGCTCCTGCTGCCGGTCGATCCGGACGCCTCGGCGCGGCGTCTGCACGAGGCGCTGAAAGCCGCGACCGGCAGACACGTCGCGGTAATCATCGCCGACAGCATGAACCGCGCCTGGCGCCTCGGCACGATCGGCGGGGCGATCGGCTGCGCGGGACTGAAGGTGCTCGACGACCTGCGCGGCAGCCCGGACATGTTCGGCCGCGAGCTGAAGGTCACGCTCATCAATCGTGCCGACTCGCTCGCCGCGACGGCGACGCTGCTAATGGGCGAGAGCATCGAACGCACGCCCGCCGTGCTCGTCCACGGCCTGCCCGTCGAAGTGACGGGCGAGACGGCGCAGCACATCATCCGGCCGCCCGCCGAGGACATGTTCAAGTGAGCGTACGCCGGTATCTCGCGCTGACCGGCGGCGTCGGCGGCGCGAAGCTCGGTCTCGGTCTCGCGCAGCGTCTCGGACCCGGCGAGCTCGCGTTCCTCGTCAACACCGGCGACGACTTCGAGCATCTCGGCCTGCACGTCTCGCCGGATCTCGACACGCTCATGTACACCTTGTCGGGCCTCTCGAACCCCGAGACGGGCTGGGGGCGCGCGGGCGAGAGCTGGCAGTTCATCGAGAGCTTCACGGCGCTCGGCGGCGAGGGCTGGTTCAATCTCGGCGATCGCGATCTCGCGATCCACGTGCGGCGCACGCAGCGGTTGCGCGAGGGTGCATCCCTGAGCGTCGTGACGCGCGAACTGAACGCCGCGCTCGGCGTCACGCATCCGATCTTCCCGATGAGCGACGCGCCCGTGCCGACGCGCGTGCTGACGGCGGACGGTCCGCTCATGTTCCAGCACTATTTCGTGCGCGAGCGCTGCGCGCCGGCGGTGACGGGCTTCGAATTCCACGGCGCCGCCGCGGCACGGCTCGTCCCCGCGGCGGCGGACTGGCTCGCGGACCCGGCGCTGGCGGGCATCGTCCTGTGTCCCTCGAATCCCTACGTGAGCGTCGACCCCGTGCTCGCCGTGCCCGGCGTGCGGGCAGCGCTCGCCGCGACGCGCGCGCCGGTCGTCGCCGTCTCGCCGATCGTCGCGGGCCTCGCGATCAAGGGACCGACCGCGAAAATGATGGCCGAGCTCGGCGTGCCGAACACGGCCGTTGCTGTTGCGGCGCATTACCGCGAACTGCTCGACGGCTTCATCGTCGACGACAGCGACGCGCACCTCGCGGCCGAGATCGAAGCGCTCGGGATCGCGACTATCGCGGCCCCGACCGTCATGGTAACGTTAGCCGACCGTACCCGGCTCGCCGACATCGCCATCCGATTCATCCAGGACCTCGAGAGCTCCCGATAAGCCATGCGGATCATCGTTCCCGTCAAGTCGTTCGACATGGCGAAGCGCCGGCTCGCTTCGGTGCTCAGCGAGGCCGAGCGCCGCGAGCTCGCGCGCATCATGCTCATCGATCTGCTCGGCATGCTCGGCCAGGTCGCGAACGCCGCGGGCGTGCTCGTGATCTCGCGCGAGCCGGCGGCCGAGGCGCTCGCCGCGGCCCACGGCGCCGAGTTCATCCCGGAGCAGGGGCAGGGGCTCTGCGCGGCGGTCATGCAGGGCGCGCAATACGTCGCCGCGCGCGGTGAACCGTCCATGCTCATGATTCCGAGCGACGTGCCGCTCGCGAGCGCCGCGGAAATCGATCGCCTGATCCTGAGTCATCCGGCGGCACCCGCCGTATCGATCGTCTCGGATCTCGAAGGTGTGGGCACGAACGCGATCGCCTGTTCGCCGCCCGACTTCATGCCTTTCCTGTTCGGCGCGCGCAGCTTCGCGGCGCACTGCCAGCAGGCCGAAGCGCGCGGTGCGCGCGTCAATACCCTGAGGCTCTCGGGGTTGTCACTCGACATCGATACGCCGGAAGATTTACGCCGGCTCCTGACCTATGAAACGGAAACTGAAACGCTGGCGTTCCTCTGCGACCACGCGGTGGCTCCCCGTCTGGTGCCCCGCCATAGCGTCCAGCGCGTCAACGCCACTCACTGAGCGGGTCTCCACCGACATGACGAACGCCATTATCGAAGGCGCGGCGCAGGGCCGGCCGCCGAGCGACGCCGAAGCCCGGGCGCTGGCCGACGCGACCGATCTGCCGCTCTTGATGGAGGCCGCGGCGCGGCTGCGCGACACGGGCTATCGCAACGTCATCACGTTCTCGAAGAAAGTCTTCATCCCGCTCACGCAGCTCTGTCGCGACGTCTGCCACTACTGCACGTTCGCGAAGGCGCCGAAGCGCCTCGAGAAGCCCTATCTCACGCTCGACGAGGTCGTCGACATTGCCGCCCGGGGCGCACGCCTCGGTTGCAAGGAGGCCCTGTTCACGCTCGGCGAGAAACCGGAGCTCCGCTATGCGACGGCGCGCGACGCGCTCGCCGCGATGGGCTACGGCTCGACGACGGATTATCTGCAGGCGGCTGCCGCCGCGGTGTTCGAGAAGACCGGTCTCCTGCCGCATCTCAATCCGGGCACGCTGACGGACGTCGAATTCGTGAACCTGCGCGCCGTCGCGCCGAGCATGGGCCTCATGCTCGAATCCGCTTCCGAACGCCTGACCCGGGCCGGCATGCCGCACCACGGCTCCCCCGACAAGACACCGGCCGCGCGCCTCGAGGCGATCGCCGCCGCCGGCCGCGCCCGCGTGCCGTTCACGACCGGGATTCTGATCGGCATCGGCGAGACGCGGCTGGAGCGCATCGAGGCGCTGCTCGCGATCCGCGCGCTGCACGCGAAGTTCGGTCACATCCAGGAAATCATCGTCCAGAACTTCCGCGCCAAGCCCGGCACGAAGATGGTCGACGCGCCCGAGCCCGCGCTCGAGGAGATGCTGTGGACGCTCGCCGTCGCGCGGCTCGTCTTCGGCGCCGAGATGAGCGTGCAGGCGCCGCCGAACCTGAGCCCGGGCGCGCTGCCGCAACTCGTCGCGGCCGGCATCAACGACTGGGGCGGCGTCTCGCCGCTGACGCCGGACTACGTCAATCCCGAGGCGCCGTGGCCGCATCTCGTCGAGCTCGAGCAGGACACGGCCGCGGCCGGCAAGCTGCTCATCGAGCGCCTGACGGTCTATCCGGAATACGCACTCGCCGGCGAGCGCTGGATCGACGAGAAATTCCGCACGCCCGTGCTCAAGCACATCGACGGCGAAGGACTCGTGCGCATGGACGGCTGGGCGCCCGGCGATCCCGTCGAGCCCGCGGCCCGCGATCTGGAGCTCATCACGAAGAAGCCCGCCCGGGTCTCGCGCGACGTCGCGGCGATCCTCGAGCGCGCGACGCGCGGCGACGCGCTCGACGAAGCCGAGGTCGTGCGGCTCTTCCAGGCGCGCGGCGAGGATTTCTCGGCGGTCTGTCAGGCCGCGGACGCGGTGCGGCGCGAGGTCAACGGCAACGCCGTGACGTTCTGCGTCAACCGCAACATCAACTACACGAACATCTGTTACTTCAAGTGCCAGTTCTGCGCGTTCTCGAAGGGCAAGCTCTCCGAGAACCTGCGCGGCCAGCCCTACGATCTCGAGCTGCCGGAAATCCAGCGCCGCGTGCTCGAGGCCTGGGAGCGGGGCGGCACGGAAGTCTGCATGCAGGGCGGCATCCATCCGCAGTACACGGGCGAGACCTATTTCGAGATCGTGCGCGCGGTGAAGGAAGCCGTGCCCGACATGCACGTCCACGCGTTCTCGCCGCTCGAAGTGTGGCAGGGTGCGATGACGATCGACCAGCCGCTCGAGGATTATCTCCGCCGGCTCCGCGCCGCGGGGCTCGGCACGCTGCCCGGCACGGCCGCGGAAGTGCTCGACGACGAAGTGCGGAAGATCCTCTGCCCGGACAAGATCAACACCGCGCAGTGGTTCGAGGTCATGCGCACCGCGCACAAGGTGGGATTGCGCAGCACCTCGACGATCATGTACGGCCACGTCGACCGCTATCACCACTGGGCACGCCACATCCTGCGCCTGCGCGAATTGCAGCGCGAGACGGGCGGCTTCACGGAATTCGTGCCGCTGCCCTTCGTGCACATGGAAGCGCCGCTGTATCTCAAGGGCCGCGCCCGCAAGGGGCCGACGTTCCGCGAAGCGGTGCTCATGCACGCCGTGGCGCGTCTCGCGCTCCACCCGTATTACGCGAACATCCAGGCCTCGTGGGTGAAGATGGGCCACGCGGGCGTCATCGCCTGTCTCAACGCCGGCGCGAACGATCTCGGCGGCACGCTCATGAACGAGAGCATCACGCGCGCCGCCGGCGCCGCCCACGGTCAGGAGACGAATCCCGACGAGATGCAGGCCATGATCCGCGACGCCGGCCGCGAACCGCGCCAGCGCACGACGGAATATGGCGAAGTTCCCGAGGAGCGCATCGAAGCGGCGCGCCACGCGCCGGAGCTGACGGAGATCGTGAACACGCCCGCATTGAAGTTCGAACGCAATGCGAAGCGGGTGTTGGTGCGGCCTGGGCTCGAGGCGTAGGTCCGAATAGGTCCGATTAGCGCAGCGTAATCGGACGCTCGCGAATCCGCTTGCCGTGAAAGAGATGCTGGCGATCGCATTGCGACGCCACAGCGATGTCGTCCCGGCCTGCGCCGGGACAAAGGGAAATGGGGTCAGGTTCGATATCGCGTGTGAGCGCGTGGTCGTGTGCCACCCGCGCCGGCCGCGAAATCGAACCTGACCCCAATTCCCGTCGGCGCCGCGATTCTTCCACGGCAGCCGGCGAGGTCCGTCCACCGAGGCGCGCCCGCGTGTCCCCCGCGTGAATTCCCCCGGCGCTCCGCATCCTCCATAATCCGAAAAAGCGCTCGCCTCCGCGCGCTCGCCGAACAACGCAGCTCCCGAGGTCAACATGTCGCCCATGAAACACATCCTCACCGGATTCAAGGTCCTCGATTTCTCGCACGTGCTCGCCGGGCCCTCGGCGACGCGCATCATGGCGGAAATGGGCGCGGACGTGATCAAGGTGGAGACGCCGACGCTCGGCGATCTCTCGCGGCTCCTGCCCGTGTTCAAGAACGGCCGCAGCGCCTACTACCTCCAGCAGAACCGCGGCAAGCGCAGCATCTGCGTGAACCTGAAAGAGGAGGAGGGCAAGGCGATCATCCGCGAGCTCCTCAAGCAGGTGGACGTCGTCATGGAGAACTTCGCGCCGGGCGTCATCGGCCGCCTCGGCTTCGGCTGGGAGCAGGTGCACGCGCTGAATCCGCGCGCCGTGATGTGCTCGATCTCGGCTTTCGGACAGCAGGGGCCCCTCGCGAACCTGCCGGGTTACGATTACATCGCGCAGGCCTATTCCGGCGTCACCAGCATGATCGGCGAGCCGGACGGCGCGCCCTCGCTGCCGATGCTCGGCATCGGCGACGTGATGACCGGCGTGCACGCGGCCTGCGCGATCGGCTATGCGCTCCTGCATCGCGAGCGCGGCGGACTCGGCCAGTATCTCGACATCTCGCTGCTCGACAGTTATTTCCACTGCCACGAGATCAACGTGCAGGTCTACAGCGCGAGCGGCGGACAGACCGTGCCGACGCGTTGCGGCCATCACCATTTCGCAGTCACACCGCTCGGTCTCTTCAAGGCGCGCGAGCACTACATCTGCATCATCGCGCTCGACCAGCAGTGGCCCGGCGTGTGCCGTGCGATCGGCCGGCCCGAGCTCGCGGCGGACGAGCGCTACGACAAGAATCTGAAGCGCGTCGAGCGCTCGGCAGAGGTCAATGCGATGATCCAGGCGTGGATGGATTCGATGCCGTCCGACGACGCGATCCTCAAAGCGCTCGAAGCGGAGCGCATCCCGGTCGCACCGGTGCGCACGATTGCGGAGGCCGTCAACGAGCCGCACCTGCGCGATCGCGGCACGGTGCGTGCAATCACGGATCCGAAGTTCGGCTCGCTCGAAGTGCCCGGCATGCCGCTGCGCTTCTCGGGCTTCCCGAACAACATCCCGCTCGATGCCGCCTATCTCGGCGAGCACAACGCGGAAATCCTCTCGAGCGTGCTCGGCTACTCGGCGGAACGTATCGACACGCTCGCGCAGAACGGCGTGCTGTACGCGAATCCGGAGACGTAGGTCCGATTAGCCGAAGGCGTAATCGGACGCTCGGCTGTGCATTTCGGCACCACGTCCAGCCGCAGGCGTAATCGGACGCTCGGCTGTGCATTTCGGCGCCCCGTCCAGCCGAAGGCGTAATCGGACGCTCGGCTGTGCATTTCGGCACCATGTCCAGCCGCAGGCGTAATCGGACCTGCGACATCGCGAATTCGCCGCCTCAATCCCCCGTGAACTTCGGCTCCCGCTTCGCGAGATACGCTTCGATCGCCTCCGCCTGATCCTGCATCGTCCGGTTGTAGAGGTTCTGGTCCGCGTCCATGTGCATGATGGCACCGTCGAGCGCGGCGCTGATGCGGTTGATGCTGCGTTTGATCATCTGCGCCGCGACCGGCGGCTTGCCGGCGTAGAACGCCGCCATCGCGAGTGCGCGCGGCAGGACGTCCTCGACCGGCACGCACTCGTCGAGCACGCCCCAGGCGGCGAGCGTCGGGCCGTGGATGCGTTCGCCGCCGACGACGAGACGCTTCGCGCGCGCCGGGCCGACGAGGTGCACGCAGAGCGGCAGGCTCTGCCACATCAGGTTCATGCCGATGTCGACCTCGGGGTACTGCATGAAGCAGTCGGTCGCGCCGATGCGGAAATCGAGCGCGGTCGCGAAGCACGCGCCGCCGCCCATCGCCGCGCCCGTCCACGCCGCGATCGTGATCTGATCCATGTCCATCAAGGCCGTCATCGCGCGCGCGCCGATGCGCGTGCGCCGGCGGCGGATCACGAGCGAGTCGCCGTAACCGCTCGCATCCTTCAGGTCCATCCCCGAACAGAAATGCGGACGCGCGCCGGTGAAGACCACGGCACGCGTCTCGGCGTCCTCGCGGAACGCGAGTGCGATCTCCTCGAGCTCGCGCAGCACCTCGTAGGTGACGGCGTTCGCGCGGCCGGGCCGGTTCAGGGTCACGACCGCGACGTGCGCGCGGCGTTCGACGAGGAAATGCTGAGGGCTCATCGGCGGCTTCCTGGGCTGCTTTCGGGCGAGGGAGTTCGCGCCGCGGCGCGCGTGAATTCCGGCCGCGATGCTTCAAATTGACACACCGTCGGCCGTCTGCCGCGACTCCCGCGTGGTGCTGCATCGCGGTGTCCGGAGCTCGCCTTGACACCCGCGAGTAGCAAAACGTACCTTTGCGTAAGTCGCACTATTCCAACAACAGTACTCTGGAGGCCAATGGAAATGAAGCTCGGCTACTTCATGATGCCGCTGCATCACATCGACCGTGATTATCACGAGACCCTCATGGAAGACACGGAAGCGGTCGTGCTGGCCGACGAGCTGGGTTATTCGGAGGCCTGGGTGGGCGAGCACTATTCGTCCAAGGTCGAACAGATCACCTCACCGCTGATCTTCCACGCGAACCTCATCGCGCGCACGAAGCAGATCAAGCTCGCGACCGGCGTCATCTGCCTGCCGCAGTATCATCCCGCGGTCGTCGCCGGCCAGTGCGCGATGTTCGATCACCTCTCGAAAGGCCGCTTCATCATGGGCGTCGGTCCCGGCGGACTGCTCTCGGACTTCGAGCTGTTCGACACGATGGAGAAGGATCGCAACGAGATGATGATGGAGTCGATCGATCAGATCCTGCAGCTCTGGTCGCAGAAGCCGCCGTACAAGATCCACGGCAAGCACTGGTCGATCGACATGAAGAACTGGACGCATCACGACATCAAGCTCGGCTACTTCCCCCAGCCCTATCAGCAGCCGCATCCGCCGATCGGCATCTCGGCCATGAGCCCGTCGTCGGGCTCGATCAGGTACGCGGGTTCGCGCGGCTACCTGCCGGTGTCCGCGAACTTCATCGCGACCTGGGCGCTGAAGACGCACTGGCCGACGTATGTCGCCGGCGCGGAGGCCGCCGGGCGCGCGGCGAGCCCGGACATCTGGCGCGTCGCGCGCAGCATCTACGTCGATGAATCCGATGGCGCGGCGGACAAATTCGTGAAGACGCCGGGCGGCGCCTACGACTACTACTACGACTACCTCTACGCGATCTTCGATCGCGCGAACTTCAAGGCCGGCTTCGTCGTGAACAAGGGCGACGATCCCGCGAAGCTCACGCCGCAGGCGTTGCGGGATGCCTGCGTCATCGCCGGCAGCCCGGAGACCGTCGCGCAGAAGATCCTGGCGCTGCGCGAGGAGATCGGCGACTTCGGCACGCTCATGTACGCGGCGCACGACTGGGCCGATCAGGCGCGCATGAAGAATTCGATGCGCCTGATGGCCGAGGAAGTCATGCCGCGCGTGAATTCGCAACTCAAGGCTGCGGCCTGATCCGGCGCACGGCCGGCGCTGCGCCGGCCGTGCGCCCCGACGAAGCTCCGATCCCGTGCAGAGCTTCTTCAAGCCGCCGGCCGTGCCTGGTGCACCGCGGCCGGCGTTCGAAACGACCACATTGCCGCCCGGCGGCGAAAAGCGAGGTTTCAACGTGCGCTGCATCGTATTCGCTTCGATCCTCTTGCTGGCGACGGGCGTGTCCGCGGACACGCCCGGTCGCGACGATCTCAACGGCTGGCTCGGCGCCGCACAACCCGAGCAGGGGCCGGCCGCCGGCTCGACGCTCGGACAGGCGGACCTGCCGCAGCTCGCACCGTTCCTGCCGCCGGGTTATCGCGAGGAATTCGACATCCCCGATCTGGTGCTCGAGATCCAGGCGACCGCGCCTTATCAGCCGCACCCTGCCTATCTCGAAGCGAGCGCGAAGTTCGCCGGTCAGGCGACGCTCGCGGCGAACGGCAGCCTCGAGAATTACACCGCGGGCCGGCCTTTCGATCCCGCGCAGTTCGCCGCCGCGCCGCCGGATCAGGCCGGTCTCATGCTCGCCTGGAATCACGTTCATCGCTGGCAGTATTTCGGCTACAAGGTCGACGGGCTCGTCATGGCGTATCTGCGCAGCGGCGCGGGCACCCTCATGCCGGGCGTCGGGGGCGGCGCGCACCTCGATCGCTCCATGATGCAGAACTACCATCGCGTGTATCTCAATCATCTCGCGATGCTGCCGGAGAACGGCTATCACGTGGGCGCGAGCGATTACGGCAAGCGCTTCTACAAGGACTACATGGAGTTCCTCGATCCGCGCGACGTGGCGGGTACCGCCTTCATCATCGAGCGCTCGCTGGACGCGACGGAAGAGGACCAGGTCAACTCCTTCCTGCCGACGGAACGGCGTGTGCGCCGCCTCTCGGCGCAGGAACGGGCCGACAGCTTCATGGGCTCGGAATACACGCTCGACGATCTCGAGGGCTTCTCCGGACGCGTGCTCGATTTCACCTGGAACTACCTCGGCGAGCGCAGGCTGCTCGTGGTCGCGGACAGCAAGCACGATCAACTCCAGTTCTACGGCCCGGAGAGCCGCCTGCCCAGGGATCGCTTCCAGTTGCGGCGCTGCCACGTCGTCGAGCTGAAACCGCATTGGGCAGGTCATCCCTACGGCGCGAAGGTCCTGTTCATCGACGCCGAGACCTACAATCCGGCGCTCGCGCTGATCTTCAACCGCGAGCAGAAGCTCTGGAAGGTCATCTACCCGGCTTACAAGTGGCCTGCCCTCGCGCCGGGCGAGACGCCGGAGCTCACGCAGATCCCGGTGTGGCGCGGCAGCGTCGCGCTCGATCGGATCGCCAACACCTCGACGCTCGCGTTCTCGACGGGCGGCTCGAGTTACGTCGCGATGAAGGATGCGGACGTCGATCGCCTGTTCAACACCTCGCGTCTGACGAGCGGACGGAAGTAGTCCGCGTCGCGCACGTGAGGAATCCGAAGACGCAGTCCAGGGCCTGGAGGAATCGTGCATAGTTCGAAGAAGACCGTTTTGAAAGCATGCCTCGCGCTCGCTCTCGGCGCCCTCGCCGGCGCGGCGGGCGCCGCGGGACTCGGGCGCGAGCAGATCATGGCCTTCATCGCCCAGCCGGCGCCGGAGCCGCTGCCCGCGGCCGGTGCGGTGCTGCATCAGGCCGACATGCCGCTGGTGAGGCAGCTCCTGCCGCCGGGTTACGCCGAGGAGTTCGACTTCCCCGATCTCGAGATGGAGATCCAGGCTACGGCGCATTACCAGCCGCATCAGACCTATCGCGACGCGACCGGGAAATTTGCGGGGCAGGCGAAGCTCGGCGCCGACGGCACGCTCGAGAACTACACCTCGGGTCAGCCGTTCTCCGCCGCGCAGATCGAAGCGGCGACGCCGGACCAGGCCGGGCTCATGATCGCCTGGAACCGCGTCTACCGCTGGCAGTACTTCGGCTGGCAGACCGATCTCATCACCATGAACTACCTGCGTCCGACCTCGGACGGGCGGCCCGGCAAGTTGAACGAGGGGCACGAAGGCGGCGGCTACGTCGATCGTTTCGTGACGCAGAGCTATCACCGGGTGTACCTCAATCACCTCGCGATGCGCCCCGAGAAGGACTACAGGCTCAAGGCGAGCAACTCCGACGTCCGGCACTTCAAGGACTACATGGAATTCTTCGAGCCCTACGACGTCGCCGGCACGCGCTTCATCGTCGAACGCGCGCTCGATACCCACGAAGAGGATCAGGTCAGCTCCTTCCTGCCGTCGCAGCGTCGCGTGCGCCGCCTCTCGGCGCAGGAGCGCGCCGACAACTTCATGGGCGCAGACATGAACATGGACGATTTCGAGGGCTTCTCCGGTCGTGTGCTCGACTGGTCGTGGACGTACCTCGGCAAGCGCCAGCTTCTGCACGTCACCGACGCGAAGGGGCCGACCTCGACGTTCTTCGGCCCCATGAGCCGCGTGCCGAAGGAGCGCTGGCAGGTGCGTCCGGCGTATGCGGTCGAGATCAAGTCGAAGTGGGAAGGCCATCCCTACGCGAGCAAGATCATCTTCTTCGACACCGAGACGTGGAACTGCATCTCCGCGCTCGCCTTCAATCGCAAGGGCGAGGTGTGGCGCATGTTCAGTGCGATCTACAGCATGACGCCGAACGTCGGCGATCCGAGCGTGCCGATCGAGCAATCGGTGCCGCGCTGGAACGCCACGATCGCGATCGATCGGCTGAACGCCTCGGCGACCGTCGCGCGCGCGAACAAGCCGACGCTCACGCCGACGATGACGGAACCGCAGACCGAGAGCATCTTCAACGTCTCGAAGCTGACGGAAGGCCGGCGCTGAGGGACGTCGTCCGGCCGTGATGAAGGACGCGTAGAGGGCTTGGGGCCGGGTTCGAGTTCGCGGCCGACGCGGGCGAACCCTGTCCGTGTGCCTGCCCGTGCATTCGAACCTGCGCCCATTTCCCGTCGGCGTCGCGATGGCATCCTGCGCCTCGCGCCGGCGGCTCGTGCCACCGTCCACGAGTCATGTGCATCGACGCTGGAAATGCCTCAGCGCGCGCCGTGACGCGCCTGCGCCCGATCCACTCACCGCACCCGGGTGACACCCATGGCCGAAACCGACAGCCTCCTCGCCCCGTACACGCCGCCGTTCGCCTTCGACGTCGTCGCGCGCTATCTCGCGCTGCGCGCTTTCGGCGGTGCGGAGACGGTGAGCGGGGGGCGTTACGTGCGCAGCGTGCGCCTGGGCGCGGTGACGGGCTGGCTGTGTGTCGAGCCCGCGCCCGGGCGGGATGCCTTGCGCGTGAGCTTCCCGGCGGCGCTCGCCGCGCAGCGCGCGGAGATCCTCGCCCGCGTGAACCGGCTCTTCGACCTCGAAGCGGACCCCGCGGTCATCGAGCGCCACCTCGGGGCCGATCCGCTGCTCGGGCCTCGAGTCGCGGCGGCGCCGGGGCTGCGCGTCCTCGGCGCATTCGAGACGTTCGATCTCGTCGTGCGCGCGGTGCTCGGTCAGCAGGTCAGCGTGAAGGGCGCGACGACGCTCGCCACGCGGCTCGTCGCGCTCGCCGGTACGCCGCTCGCGACACCGTTCGCGGGCGTCACGCATCTCGCGCCGGCGGCCGCGACGCTCGCGGCGCTGCCGGTCGCGGCACTCGCGGGTATCGGTCTGCCGCAGAAGCGGGCGGCGACGCTCGTCGCGCTCGGCGCGGCCGTCGCAGCGGGCCGCGTCGCGCTCGACGGGGGCGACGCGGCGGCCATTTCCGCCGCACTGCAGGCCCTGCCCGGCATCGGGCCGTGGACCGCACAGTACGTCGTCATGCGCGCGCTGCGCGATCCGGACGCGTTTCCGGCGGGCGATCTGGGCTTGCAGAAAGCGCTGCATCCCGGGCGCCGCGTCAGCGAACGCGAGCTCGAACGGCAGGCCGAAGCCTGGCGGCCGTGGCGCGCGTACGCCGCGATGCATCTGTGGCATAGTCTCGGCTGAACGGGCCCAGCCGCCGGAGAACCGCCATGCCGTCCAGCGTCCTGCGTTACGAGCGCCTCGACAGCCCCCTCGGCGAACTGCTGCTGACGGGCGATGGTGAGACGCTATCGGGCCTGTTCATGTCGCCGTTCGGGAAAGCGCCCGAGGAATGGCCGAATGCGCAGCGCGACCCGGGCGCGTTCGCCGAAGTGCGGCGCCAGCTCGCGGCGTATTTCGCGCACGAGCTGCAAGTCTTCGAGCTGCCGCTCGCGTTCGCCGGCACGGCGTTCCAGGTGCGGGTATGGAACGAGCTGCTGCGCATACCGTTCGGGACGACGATCACTTACCGGCAGCTCGCGGAACGCATCGGCAATGCGAAGGCCTGTCGCGCCGTCGGCCTCGCGAACGGCAAGAACCCGATCGCGATCATCGCGCCCTGTCATCGCGTGATCGGCAGCGACGGCTCGCTCACGGGCTACGGCGGAGGACTCGATCGCAAACGCTGGCTGCTCGCCCACGAGCGGGGCGGGACATTGTTTTGACGCATCGATCGTCCGGTAGGTCCGATTAGCCGCAGGCGTAATCAACGGACCTACGAAGATCACGAATCCCGCTTGAAATGCGGGATCACTTCCGCGCCGAACTGGCGGATGCAGGCGAGCACCTTCTCCGGCGCCGGCCCCATCGGCAATCTGAAGCGCATGATGAGATAGTCCGCACCGATCGCCTCCGTCCACTGCGTGATCTGCTCGACACAGTCCTCCGGCGCGCCGAGCACCATGTACTTGCGCAGCTTCTCGAGCGTGAAGTCGGCGGTCGACTGGAACTCGGGGTTCGGCGGCAGCAGGTCCCACTTGTAGTAGAACAGCATTTCCTCGACCCACAGCGGGCCGAACGTGCGCTCGGCTTCTTCGCGCGTCGGCGCGACCCAGCCGTCGCGCATCAGCACGACGAACGGCTCGCGGCCCGCTTTCGCCGCGTGCTCGCGATAGAGATCCGCCTGGCGTTTCGTGCTCTCGATCGATTCCCAGAACGGCAGGATGCCCCAGCCGTCGCCGAGACGGCCGGCGCGCTCGATCGCCGGATCGTAGGCCGCGCCGATCCACAGCGGCGGACCGCCGGCTTGCCAGGGCTTGGGCGTGAGCAGCACGTCGTCGAACTGGAAACGTCTGCCGTGATACGACCACGGCTCGGTCTCCGTCCAGGCGCGGCGCATGATTTCGAGACTCTCCTCGAAGCGCGAGACGCGATGCTTGTAGTCGTAGCCGAAGAGGCGGAAATAATCGGGATGGTAGCCGACGCCGACGCCGAGGATGACGCGGCCGCGCGACATCAGATCGATCATCGCGATGTCTTCGGCGAGGTGCATGGGATTGTAGTACGGCGGCTGCAGCACGAACGTCCCGATGTCGACGCGCGAGGTCTGCGTGGCATACGCGGACATGAGCGGGATCGGCGCGGGGAACATGGTCTCGGTGCGGTGATGCCGCTCGGGGAGGAACAGACCGTCGAAGCCCGCGGCTTCCGCGACTCGGCCCTCGAGCAGGAGCTGATCGAAAAACGCGGCGGAAGCCTCGCGCGAAGGCGCGGGCTGATTGTAGGGCCCGCCGTGCGTGTCCGGCATGTAGCCTATCTTCATGAATCTGCTTCCCCTTGCAGCGTGACGATGCGGCGCGGCACGGCCGGGTGCGGCGCCTGGGCCCGCGTGACGGCAGGCCGGGGCATGATACACCAGAAGGCCGGGCCGCCCGGCGTGGCGGCGGGCCCGCGCGCGCCTGCTAGAATGAGCCGCGTCCCGGGCGCGGCCGCGCCGTTCCGATCACCGTTCCGGCAGAAGAGGGCATGACGATGACCGACCGCAAGATCCGTTTCGGCCTCTGGTACGACTTCCGCAATCCGCCCGCCTACGGGCACAGCAACGTCGAGATCTACGGCGCGACGCTCGAACAGATCGCGTATGCCGAGCAACTCGGCTTCGACGACATCTGGCTCTCCGAGCATCACTTCTTCGAGGACAGTTATTCGCCGTCCATGCTCCCGATCGGTTGTGCGATCGCCGCGAAGACGCGCCGCATCCGCATCGGCACGAGCGTGCTGCTGCTGCCGCTGCACGACCCGGTGCGCGTCGCCGAGGACGCAGCGACGCTCGACGTGATCTCGAACGGCCGGCTCGAGCTGGGCTTGGGCGTCGGCTATCGCAAGGAGGAGTTCACGGGCTGGCGCATCGATCCGAAGGAACGCGCGCAGCGCATGGAGGAGGGGATCGAAATCATCACGCGGCTCTTCGCCGGCGAGCGCTTCAGCTACGACGGCAAGCACTATCGGTATACCGATATCCAGCTCTACCCGCCGCCCGTGCAGGCGCGTCCGAAGCTCTGGATCGCGGGCTTCAGCAACGCGGCGGTGCGCCGCGCCGCGCGCGTCGGCTACGGTTACATCGCGACCGGTCCGATCAGCCCGTTCGCGAAGCTCTTCTGGGACGAATTGAAGAAGCACGGCAAGGAGCCGTCCGATCACGAGATCGCCGGCGGCTACATGTGGCTGCACGTCGCGCGCGATCCCGAGAAGCGCTGGCGCGAGGCCGAGGCGCACTTCACGTATCAGCAGAACTGGTACGGCAAGTGGTTCTCCGAGGCCGGCATGGGCTTCATCAAGCCCGTGGAGGGCGGGCGCGCGGATCTCGAGGCGCGCACCTGCTACATCGTCGAACCCGCGAAGGCCGTCGACATGATCCGGAACTACTGTGCCGAGACCGGCACGACACGCTGGTACTCCTGGGCCGTGCCGCCGGGCCTGCATCCGAGCTGGAGCGAGGAGCATCTCGAGCTCATGGCGAAGGAAGTGATACCGGCGTTTCGTTGATTCATCGAAGAGAGGTCGATCATGCCCGCACCCTTAGGACTGCTGCAATTCACCGAAGGCGTCGACGGCGCCACGCTCATCGCGAACGCGCAGAAGCTCGAGCGTCTCGGCTACGACACGCTCTGGATCCCGGAAGTGTTCGGCCGCGAGCCGGTCGCGACCTGCGCGTATCTGCTCGCGAAGACGGAGAAGCTCCGCGTCGGCTCGGGGATCCTGAACATCTATGCCCGCGACGCGCACGCCGCGGCGCAGACCGGCCAGACGCTCGCCGAGATTTCCGGTGGGCGCTTCAGTCTCGGCCTCGGCGTCTCGCATCCCGTGCTCGTCGAGCCGCGCGGGCATACGTTCGAGCCGCCCGCGAAGAAGATGCGCAGTTATCTGAAGGCGCTGAAGGCCGCGCACTGCGACGGCCCGAAGCCCGCACAGCGCCCGCCGGTGATCATCGCCGCGCACGGCCCGAAGCTCGTCGAGCTCGCGGCGCAGGAGGCGGACGGGCTGTTCATGTACCTGCAGCCGCCCGAGCAGATCGCCTATGCGCGCCAAGTGCTCGGTCCCGACAAGGACATCCACGCCGTCGTGCGCACCGTGCTCTGCCCCGACGGCGCGAAGGCGCGTGCGATCGCGCGTGCCGCGCTCGGTTTCTACATCCAGTTGCCCGCCTACCATCGCGCCTGGGCGAGCGCGGGCTTCGCTGCCGGTGATTACGCGAACGGCGGCAGCGATCGCCTGCTCGACGTGATCGCGCCGTGGGGCGATGCGGCGAAGCTGCGCGCGACGCTAGATGCCTTCGTCGCGGCAGGCGCTTCGCACGTCAGTCTCTATCCGATCCATCCGGACGATGACTACAGTCCGGATCGGGCCGGCGGTCTGCTCTGGGACTGGAAGACGCTGGAGGCGTTGGCGCCGGGGTGAGCGACCGTCTGGGAGTGGTGCCGGGATGTCGCGTTTTAGATCCGCGGGGGTGCTAAGAGCTTTCGCGCAATACTGAGTGAGGTGGTGCGATCCGGTTCAGCGTAATGTCGCGATAGATCTCAGCGCGTATGTTTACTTAATATCAACGACGTCGAAACGCAGAGCGATCAACTTGATAGTTACACACCTACTTGCGAAGAACTGGAGAAACTTTCGACACATAGATGTGGCATTGCGTGAGCGGCAGTTTATTGTCGGGCCGAACGCAGCCGGAAAGTCGAATTTTCTTGACTTGTTTAGGTTTCTCCGAGATATCGCCAAGTCGGAGGGTGGGGGGCTACAGAAAGCTCTAAAGGACCGGGGGGGTGTTCCAAAAGTTCGGAGCCTTGCTGCGCGAAAAGACCCCGAAATTGCGATCCAAATTACGCTTGGTGATACACCGTCGACCCCGGCTCTTTGGCGCTATGCTCTAGGCATTAAGCAAGAAGCGCGCGGCTTAAGACTGCCCTTTGTCAGCTACGAGCGCGTCTGGCGAGATGGGGAACAAGTTCTTGATCGGCCAGATGGTGAGGATAACAAGGACCCAGCCCGTCTGACGCAAACATTCTTGGAGCAGATCGGTGCGAACAGTAGCTTTCGCGATATAGCGCGCTTTCTTCAAGCGGCGACGTACCTTCACCTTGTACCACAATTGCTGCGGTTTGCGGACGTAATCCAGGGGCGGATTGTTGAGGACGATCCTTTTGGCCAGAGCTTCTTGGAAAGGATCGCACGAACCACAGACAAGACGCGCCGGGCGCGACTGCGCATAATTGAAGAAGCACTTAAAGTTGCTGTGCCGCAGCTTCAGCAATTGCAGTTTACGAGGGATTCAGACACCGGCAGACCGCATCTACAAGCGCTCTATTCTCACTGGAGGCCCAATGCGGGGTGGCAGCAGGAAGATCAATTCTCGGACGGTACTCTGCGGTTAATTGGCTTGCTTTGGTCACTCTTGGAAGGTGACTCTCTACTATTGCTAGAGGAACCGGAACTCTCTCTGAATTCCGGGATTGTTGCTCAATTTGCCCCTCTAGTGGCGAGACTTCAGCGACCCCGAAAGCGCCAAGTAATCGTTAGCACGCACAGCGAAGCCCTCCTAACCGAGCGCGGAATCGATGGAAAAGAAGTGCTCCTACTTACGCCAGAAACAGAAGGCACCCGCGTAGTCGTTGTTTCAGAGCTATCGGAAGTGCGCTCGCTATTGGAAGCCGGATTCACAGTTGGAGAGGCTGTTCTTCCCAAGACCCGGCCCACTAATCCAACTCAACTCGCGCTACTCGATTAGTAATGATTCTTGCAGTCGAGGATACGCTAAGCGAAAGCTTGCTTAGAAAAATGGTAACGGTAATCCGCTCCGACATTGCAATTGGAAGCACCATCGGGAACCGCGGCAAGAGTTATCTTCAGTCCCGAGCTCTTGAATTGAATAGAACTGCTCGAAGTCTACCAGTATTCATGATGATCGATTTGGACAGTCGCACACACTGCCCGCTTGAAGTTCGTGATCAGTGGTTCAAAGCCGCACCTCAACCGAATATGTTATTTCGCGTTGCGGTAATGGAGGTCGAGTCCTGGATTCTCGCTGATCGCGTTCGCTGCGCGACATTCCTTGGAGTGCAAGCTAATCGAATACCTCACGAGTGCGATTCGATCCAAATGCCAAAGGAATTCATAGTAAATCTTGCGCGTCGGTCGCGAAAGAAGAGCATTCGGGAAGATATGGTGCCGGCGCTCGGAGCGACTATATCATTTGGCCCCGCGTACAACGCGCGGCTCACTGAGTTCATCGAACGTTGTTGGGACCCGACTGAAGCGGCTACGAATTCTGAAAGCCTAGATCGCGCGCTGCGCCGTCTCGAGGTCGCATTTTGAGAGATGATGCAGATTGATCGATCTGCGATCGCGTGAGGCGAGTGGAGCCCGGCTCCAGGGACAATGCGTTTTGGTCTGAAGCTAGCGTGGTCGAGCACGCAGGTAGAGCTGGTCCTGGCTTGTAATCCACGTGGCCGAGCAGCGCCTCTCCGGCTATTCTCCAATCCAACCAAATGGCCCTATGATTCGGGCAGCAGCGTCACCCGCTGTCCCGCCAAGGCAGGCGCCCCCATCGACGTGTCCACGTTCACGCGAGGAGATGACCTGATGAACGAGCCCGTACCGCCCGTGTCTTTCGTCCGCGACGGCAAGCTCTACGTGCCGACGACCGCCGAGCTCGGCTTCGATCCGCAGGCGCTGCGGCGCAAGTACGATTTCGAACGCGATCGCCGCCTGCGTCCGGACGGCGCGACGCAGTACCAGAACACCGACGGCGCGCTCGAGCACTACGTCGACGATCCCTATGTCACCGAGCACGTCGCGCGCGCCGCTGACGGCGACGATCGAGGTCGCGATCCTCGGCGGCGGCTTCGGCGGGATGTTGATGGGCGCACGCCTGGAAGAAGCGGGCATCCGCGACTTCCGCATCATCGAGCGTGCCGGCGATTTCGGCGGCACGTGGTACTGGAACCGCTATCCGGGCGCGCAGTGCGACGTCGAGTCCTACATCTATCTGCCGCTGCTCGACGAGACGGGCTACATGCCCGAGCTCAAGTATTCCTTCCAGCCCGAGATCTTCGCGCACGCCCAGCGCATCGGCCGGCACTTCGATCTCTATTCGCGCGCGCTGTTCCAGACGCACGTGACCGGGCTGCGGTGGGATGACGAGGACGCGCGCTGGATCGCGACGACGGATCGGGGCGACGTGCTGCGCGCGCGGCAGGTCGTGATCTCGAGCGGCTCGCTGAACCGGCCGAAGCTGCCGGGCATTCCGGGGCTCGATGAATTCCAGGGCCACACGTTCCACACGAGCCGCTGGGACTATGCGTACACGGGCGGCGCGGCGGGCGGCAGTCTCGATCGCCTCGGCGACAAGCGGGTCGGCATCATCGGCACGGGCGCGACGGCGATCCAGGCGATTCCGCATCTCGGTGCGGCGGCCGGGCGGTTGTACGTTTTCCAGCGCACGCCGTCCTCCATCGACGAGCGGCGCAACCGGCCGACGGATCCCGCGTGGTTCGCGGGGCTGCGCAAGGGCTGGCAGCGCGAGCGCAACGACAACTTCACGAAGCTCCTCGTCGGCGTGCCGGTCGAGGAGGACCTCGTGAACGACGGCTGGACGGCGCTCTTCAAGTCGCTCGGCGAACTGCTCGGCAACGGCGGTGCCGAGCTCTCGCCGGACGAGCTGAAGCTGCTCGGCGAGCTCCTCGACTTTCAGCACGACGAGCGCGTGCGCGCGCGCGTCGACGAGATCGTGCGCGATCCGAAGACCGCGGAAGCGCTGAAGCACTGGTACCGGCCGTGGTGCAAGCGGCCGTGCTTCAACGACGACTATCTGCCGACGTTCAACCGGCCGAACGTGACGCTCGTCGACACGAACGGCCGCGGCGTCGAACGCCTCACGAAGCACGGCATCGTCGTCGACGGCGTCGAATACGCGCTCGACTGCCTCATCTTCGCGACGGGCTTCGAAGTGAGCCGCGCGACGTACACGCATCAGGCGGCGCTCGACATCGTCGGCCGCGACGGCGTGACGCTCGGCGCGCACTGGGCGCGCGGCATGCGGACGTATCATGGTCTCATGAGCCACGGCTTCCCGAACCTCTATCACCTGGGCTTCACGCAGACCGGCTACACGCCGAATTTCACGTATCAGCTCGACAAGCAGGCGCAGCACCTCGCCGCCGTCTTCGCCGACTTGCAGGCGCGCGAGTGGCGCGCGCTCGAGCCGACGCGCGAGGCCGAAGCGGACTACGTCGCGCTCGTCACGGCGCCGAACGCGATGTCGGAATATCTCGCGAACTGCACGCCCGGTTACTACAACGCCGAGGGCTCTTCGAAGCACGACAACGACGGCTTCCTGCAGGGACATTACCCGGAAGGCGGATTGAAGTTCTACGAGATGCTCGCCGCGTGGCGCGCGCGTGGGGATTACGCAGGCATGACGGCGTGCTGAGCGCCGCGGCCCGGTCCGGCCTCCGACACGGGCCGCAGCGCGTCCATCGCGGTCGCCGCGGGTCGCATCGCTTCGATCGTCGCGGCTCGGCGCAGCACCCTGGCGGGCCCGCGGTCTCGCGTACGTTCCCCAAAGCACGTTTTCACGCCTCTGTCTGCCGGTGAAGCAGGCGCCGATCCGCGGGTGAACCTCCCGGCGCGAAAGCACTCGAGAAGCCTCCGGCCGGAGCGATTGCATCCGGGGCCTCGGATCCTCATCATCAGGCAACCCCATCGCGGTGATTCCATCAGCATGAGAACCCAGGCACTTTCCACGCCCTCCGTCGCGGCCGCGTTCGCCGAAGCCCTGCTCGACACGGTCACGGAAATCGGCCGCGCCCGGACGCTCGACGAAGTGACCGCGCACGTGCGCAGCGCCGTGCGCTCGCTCCTCGGCGCCGACGGCGCGACGTTCGTGCTCCGCGACGGCGAGTACTGTCGTTACGTGGACGAGGACGCCATCGCGCCCTTGTGGAAGGGGCAGCGCTTCCCGATGCATCAATGCGTGAGCGGCTGGGTGATGACGCAGCGCGAAGCGGTCGCGATCGCCGACGTCTTCAAGGACCATCGCATTCCGGTCGCGGTCTACCGGCCGACGTTCGTGAAGAGCCTCGCCATGGTGCCGATCGGCGCGGCGGAGTGCGGCGGTGCCATCGGTGCCTACTGGGCGCAGCGCCATCATGCGACGGGGACCGATCTCTGGGCGCTGCAGGCGCTCGCGGCGGCCGCGGCCGGGGCCCTGGCGAACATCGCGCGGTGCGACGCGCTGGAGCGCGACGTCGCCGCTCTGCAGCGCGGGCTCGAGCTCGCGAACCGTGATCTCGCGACGTTCGCCTCGACGCTCACCCACGATCTGCACGAACGTCTGCTGAGCGTCGACAACCGCGCGCGGCAGATCATGCGCGACGCGGACACCGGGGATCCCGCGGCACTCGCGACGCAGGCGGCGCTGATCCGCGAGTCCGTGCAGGGCATGGACGCGCAGATCGACGCGACGCGCGCCCTGCACCGGCTCTCGCAGAAGCCGATGTCCGTCGAGGACGTGGACCTGAGCGCGCTCGCCCGGGAAACCCTGGCGCATCTCGACGCGAATGCCTGGCCGAGGAAGCATGTCGATTGCACGACGGCGGACGGTGTAACCGCACGCGGCGACGCGAACCTGCTGCGCATCCTGCTCGAAAACCTGTTGAGCAACGCCTGGAAGTATTCGTCCAAACAGGACGTGCCGCGCATCGAGTTCGGCGCGCGCCGCGCCGACGACGGCACGCCGGGATTCTTCGTGCGCGACAACGGCGCGGGCATCGATGCACACGTCGCGGGCAAGCTGTTCGCGCCCTTCGCGCGCCCGCTCGGCGGCAGCCCCGTCGCGGGTCACGGCGTCGGTCTCGCGACGGCCGAGCGCATCGTGCAGAAGCACGGCGGACGGCTGTGGGCCGAAAGCGCTCCCGGGCACGGCGCGACGTTTTTCTTCACCCTCCCCGAGACGGACTGAACGGACCGCAGTGGCCGCATCGCCGCGGCGAAAGGGCGCTACCCATGGGCACAGGCTTCCACCTCGGCGCGGGCGAGACGAACGCGCCGCGCATTCTCTATCACAGCGTCGCGGCGCGCTCCTTCCGTCCGCTCTGGGCGCTCGAAGAGCTCGGCCTCGGCTACGAGCTCGTCGTCATGCCGTTCCCGCCGCGCGCCCACGTGAAGGACTACAAGAGCCTGAACCCGCTCGGCACCGTTCCGCTCTTCCTCGAGGGCCTGACGCGCATGACGGAATCCTCGGCGATCTGCGAATACCTCGCGGCGCGTCATCCCGAGGCGGGCGTCGGCGTCGCGATCGACGATCCGGCCTACGGCGAGTATCTGAACTTCTGCCATTTCGGCGAAGCGACGCTGACGTTCCCGCAGACGCTCGTGCTGCGCTACGGGCGCTTCGAGCCGGCGGAGCGGCGGCAGCCGCAGGTCGCGGCGGATTATGCGGCCTGGTTCCTCGCGCGGCTGCGCACGCTCGAGCCGCGCCTCGCGGAACACGAGTACGTCGCGGCCGGCCGCTTCACCGCGGCGGACATCTCGGTAGGTTATGCGCTGCTGCTCGCAGGCCACCTTGGTCTCGCCGCGGAGTTCACACCGGCCGTCACGGCGTATTGGGCGCGGCTGCAGAGGCGGGCGGCATATCGTGCGGCCCTCGAGGCCGAGCGCACGGCGGCGATCGCGCAGGGCGTCGATCCGCGCGCCTCGACGGAGGTCTGAGGCGCGGCGGCGTCTAGGGAAGCTCTGAACAAGTTCAGAGCTTTCTGCGGCACATGGACGTGCCGCCGTGAACAGTGGCGTAAGCCATTGTTCACCTAAGATCGGTAAGAACCCCGCTTCTTGCCGACCGTGCTCCGAAAAGTCCAGGATGGACTTATTCAGAGCATCCCTACTTCTTCGCTTTCTTCTTCGCCGCAGCGGCCGGCTTGTCGGCGGCGGCGGGCTTCGCCTTCGGGCGGCTGAGCGTGAAGCCCGTCTTGAGCGGTAATTCGGTGTTGCGGTTCGCGTCGCGGAGCATCACCTCGAACGTCCAGAAGCCTTCCGGATCGTCCGGCTCGCCGCTGAAGTTGATCGAGCCCGGCGCGAGCGCTACGTCGTTCGCGCCGCCGGCGTACCTGCCCTCGAAACACGCCGAGTCCTTCCGGTCGAGCGTCACCGTGCCGTCGGGTCCGGTGATCCTGATGTCGCAGCGGACGTTCACATTGCCGTCGCCGTCGAGTTTCGGGTTCACGAAGAAGACGAGCACGAATACCGGCCGGCCCGGCGGCACGGACGTCGCGAGCGTGAAATCCGGCTTGTCGCCTGTCGGGTTGTTCCACTTCCCGGCCCAGTCACGATCCGTCGTCGCGAGGATCGCACCCGTGAAACCGTCGTGCGTCTTGCGCGCTTCGGTGTCGATCATCGGCTGGACGGTGGCGGTGGCGGCGTCCTCGGCCCGCACCGCGGCGGCGAGGCTCGAGCTCAGGAGCGCGAGCGGGAGCAGGAACTTCATGATCACGAGGGGTACCGCGTTGCAAATGAGCGCGGATTGTACCGGGCGTCGCCCGCGCGGGGAACGGGAAGCGCTTTTCCGGTAAGCTCGGCGCGAATCCACAGCCCGGAGCCCGCATGCCGGAGATCGTCACGCCGCCCGCGCTCGTGCCGGGCCCGAACCGCTCGCCGCCCCGCGGCACGCGACCGATCCGCGCGTTCTTCTTCGATACCTACGGCACGGTCTGCGATTTCCTGCAGCCGCTGTCGCGCGCGCTCGCCGGACTCGCGACGCGCGAGCAGCTCGCCCTGGAGGCGACGCGCCTCGCGATTGCCTGGCGCACGGCCTATATCCACGCGACGGCCGCGCGCGCCGATCCCGCGCTGCCCTTCGTGCCTTTGCGCGCGATCCTCGCGGACTGTCTCGGTGCGGTGCTGCGGCGTGACGCGGGCATCGAACCGTCCGCGGCCGTGCTGGACGAGCTCGCCGCGGTCTGGCATCGACTCGAGCCCTGGCCGGATGCGGTGCCCGGTCTCCACGCGCTGAAAGCGCAGGCCGTGATCGCGCCGCTCTCGAACGGCAATCTCGCGGACATGACGCGCCTCGCGCGCCATGCGGGCCTGCCCTGGGACGTGATCCTCGGCTCTTCGATCGCACGCTGCTACAAACCGCACCCGCACGTCTATCTCGAGTCCGCGGCGGCGCTCGGGCTGCCGCCCGGGGAAGTGTGCATGGTGGCCGCGCACCAGTTCGATCTGCACTTCGCCGCGGGCGTCGGCATGCAGACTGCCTTCGTGAGCCGGCCGCAGGAGTTCGGCGGTCCGACGCGGCCGCGCGTGCTGGCGCCGGGCGTGGATCATTCGGCGGCCGCAGAAGTGTTCGCCGAGGCGGACTGGACTTACGTCGCCACGGACTTCCTCGATCTCGCCGCGCAGACGCACGACGCCTGCGCGCCACTCTAGCGTGAAATTTCGACACGCCGTCGGCCGCGGCTTCCGGCCCGACGGCGGCGCTCTCCCTGGGCCTCGCGAAGCGGCCGGCGCGCCCGGTGAGCGCGCGCTGCAGCGGCCGCGATGACTCGAGCGGCGATCGCGCGGGAAGGACTCCGGCCCGATCGCCGTTCACAGACCCTGGCGTCGCGGGTTGCTGCCGTGCTTCGCATCGGGGCAGATCACGCTGATCCTTCCGTCGGCCTCGAGATAGCAGCGCGCGACGTCCTCGACGCGCGCCACGCCCTGCTCGCGCAATTGACCCAGGAGTTCCTCTTCAGTGATCAATTCCTGGCGCATATTGCGCCGGAGCAGCCGGCCGTCGCGGACGAGCGCGAGCGGCCGTGGGCGCAGCCAGCGCTCGACGCGCGGAAAGCGGTGACCGAGCCAGTCGAGGAAGTAGTCCCAGCCCGCGATCGTCGCGACGAGGACGATGCCTTCGGTGATCGAACCGTACCGGCTAGACATCGCGTTCTGCGCGGCGTCGGCGATGAGCACGACGACGAGCAGATCGGAGATGCCGAGCGCGCCGGCCTGGCGGCGCAGGATGCGCAGGATGACGTAGAGCAGGAAGTACACGGCCGTGCCGCGCAGGAAGATTTCGGCGAGCGACACCGTGGGCACGAACATCGCGTGCCAGTCGACGGCAGAGAATTTCATGGCACGCTCCGTGAGACGTTCGCAGTCTTGGAGCGTCGCACGCGTGCGATGGTTGCGGTGCGAGCGGCAGGAAGAGAGCCGCCGACACGCCGCCGGCCGGCGTGCCGACAGCGCGGGCCCGCTCGCGAGCCCGCGCGTCTGCCGAAGATTACTTGCGCAGCTCGCGGCGCATGATCTTGCCGCTCGCCGTCTTCGGCAGCTCGTCGACGATCTCGACTTCGTGCGGACGCTTGTACGCCGCCATCAGGCCCTTGCAGTACTCGACGATCGCCGGACCCGTCGTATTCGCCCCGGGCTTCAGGCTCACGAACGCCTTCACCGTCTCGCCGCGATAGGCATCGGCGACACCGACGACCGCGCATTCCCTGACGTCGGGGTGCGTGTAGAGCACATCCTCGACTTCGCGCGGCCAGACCTTGTAGCCGGAGGCGATGATGAGATCCTTCTTGCGATCGACGATGTAGAAATAACCCTTCGCGTCCATGAAGCCGACGTCGCCGGTATGGATGCCGCGTTCCTCGAAGGCGAGCTTCGATTCCTCGGGCTTCTCCCAGTAGCCGGGCACGACCATCGGCCCGCCGCTGACGAGCTCGCCGATTTCGCCGACCGGCAGTTCCTTGCCCTCGTCGTCGACGATGCGCACGACCGCGCCGCAGACCGGCACGCCGACGGAGAGCGCGCCCGTCGCGGGATCGACCGGCGCATCCGCGCCGAACGGCACGGCGTGCGTCGGGCTCGTGGTCTCCGTCATGCCGTAGATGTTGTGGATGTAGGCACCGAACTGCTTCTGGTAGGCCTCGACCGTCGCCGGCGCGACGGGCGCGCCGCCGCTGTAGACCTTCTTCAGGCTCGAGAAGTCGCGCGTCTTCGCGTCCTCGCTGTTCATCAGCGCGATGAACACCGTGATCGAGGCGACCACGAACGTCACGCGATACTTTTCGACGAGCTCGGCCGTCGTCGCGACGTCGAAGCGGAAGTACAGCACGAGCGGACAGCACAGCATCGCGGACGTGATGCAGGCGATGAGGCCCGTGACGTGGAAGAGGGGTGCCACGCCGAGGATGACGTCCTTCGCGTCGAGCGACATCCATTCGCGATACACCTGCGTGTTGTAGACGATGTTCCGGTGCAGGTTCATCGCGCCTTTCGGCGGGCCCGTCGTGCCCGAGGTGTAGGTGAGGAGCGCGACGTCGCCGCCGTCGATCGCGATCGCCGGCGGATACTTGCCGTCGAAGGACTTCAGGAGCGTCACGAGATCTTCCGCGCCGGCACAGGCGCGGCGCTCGTGTCCTTTCAGGAGCGCCGGCAGCGGGCCGTCGAGGAACTCGAGCTCGGACGTCGTGAGCACGATCTTCACGGCGGTGTCCGGCAGCACTTCGGCCGCGACCTCGTGATACAGCGATTCCAGCGTGACGAGGGCCTTCGCGCCGGAGTCGTCGAGGATGAGCGCGACCTCCTTGTGGCGGAGCATCGGATTGACCGAAACCATGATCGCGCCGAGCTTCCAGGCCGCGAGCATCGTCAGCACGAATTGCGGAACGTTCTGCAGATAGGCTGCAATGCGATCGCCCTTCGCGAGGCCGCGCGCGGCGAGCGCACAGGCGAGCGCGTCGCTCAGGCGATCGACTTCGCCCATCGTGAGCGTGCGATCGAAATAGTGGATGAACGGCCGGGCGGGATCCTTCGCGACGCTGCCCTGGAACATCGCGAGCGCATGCGGGAATTCAGGGATGATGTCCGCGGGTACGCCCGCTCGATACTGGCTGAGCCAGGGACGTTCTGTGTACACACTCATGGCTGAAACACCTGGGGAAAACGAGGACGCGCGCACCCTACACCGAAACCGGTGCCGCGGTCACCCCTGCCGCCGCGGCTCACGGCATCTGCAGCGTACGCGCCCCCTCGCGGAGCACGCTGGCGGAGGGCGCCACACGCGCGCCTGCGACGAGGCGGGCCGCGGCGTCGGGGGACGTGCCGGTCAAATCGGGTCTCCGGCGGGGGCGGCGCTCAGCCGCCGAACACGGCGGTCTTGTTGCGTCCTTCCTCTTTCGCGGCGTACAAGGCGCGATCCGCCTCGTCGAGCGAACGACCGTCGGCCGTGCAGCGCGCGATGCCGACGCTCACGGTCGCCTGAATCGGCGCGTCGGGCGTGCCGAAGTTCGCCGCCTCGATCGCCGCGCGCAGCCGCTCGGCGATCGCCCGCGCCTCCTCCAGCGTCGTCTCCGGCAGCAAGGCGAGGAATTCCTCGCCGCCGTAACGCGCGAACGTGTCGGTCGTGCGCAGACAATCGTTCGCCACTGTGACGAGGGACTTCAGCACGCGGTCGCCCGCGAGATGACCGTGGCGATCGTTCAGGTCCTTGAAGTGATCGACGTCGATCAGGCAGAGCGCGGGCCACAGGCCGGAGCGACCGGCCCGCGCGAGTTCGCGTTCGAGTTGCGCGAAGAACGCCCGGCGCGTGAGCGCGCCGGTCAGGTAATCGTGGCTCGCCATGAATTCGAGCTCGCCGCGTGTGCGCTCGTTGATGACCTGAACCATCGCGACCGCGCCGGTGAGCGCAAGCAACATCTCGGCGGCGAGGAAGAGCTTCTCCGGCAGGCCGCGCGCGGCGAGCGCGGGCAGCGGTGCGAGCATCGCCACGGTGTGCGCGATCACGACTGCCGCCTGCGACCACGCTGCGATCGCGCCGAGCAGGCAGCCGCTCAGCAAGCGCTCGCGGCTGCGGCTCCGCCAGGCGACGACGCCGATCGCAATAGGGATCGCGGCCTGTCCGACCGCGAGTGCGAGCCCCGCGGAGCGCACGCTCGCGACGACGAACGTCGCGTAGGCGAGCCAGACGGACTGCAGCGCGACGAAAGGCGCGAGCGCGCGTGTCGGGGTCACCTGGTGAAAGAACCGGCACACGCCGATGAACAGCAGCGTGTTCGCGGTGATCTCGAAGCCCGACGCGAGAAACGTTCCGGTGCCGCTGCCGGGCTCCCCCGGAATCCTGAACGCCGTGGCAAGGCCATAGATCGCGAAGCTGGCGACCCAGTAGCGCAGGCCGCGCACCTCGCCCGGAACGACGCGGGAGAACGTCGCGAGCAGCACGCTCGTCAAGAGCGTGACCGCAGCGGTTACCACGAGCAGCGTCTCTCGATCGAGCGTCGCGAGGAAACGCCATGTCATACGTGGTCCTCCGGGTACGATTGTCCACCGGCCGCAGTGACCGGGTGCTGATGTGGCGCAACGGGAGGGGCCGACGACCGGGATGTCGTCACGCTTGCCGTCAGCCTCGATCCGGCTGCGGCTTGATCGTAGGATACAGCGTTCCGAGCCACGGCGTAGTGCAGCGTGGCCTCACCGGTCCGGTGCTACGCGTCTCCCCGACCGTACCTGCGGCCATCTGTCCGAGAATGCGAGAGGAGCCCGCAGCGATGGCGATCCGTGCCGGTTTCATGATCACGAGCTTTCCCTTCGACGGCCCGCGGAGCTTCTTCCGCTGGGCGGAATATCTCGAGCGTCAACGTATCGATTCGATCTGGCAGAGCGACAGGCTCGTCTCGGCGGATCCCTATCTCGAGGCGATGTCGACCATGGCGACGCTCGCGGGCTGCACGGAGAAGATCAAATTCGGCATGAACGCAATCGTCGCACCCTTGCGCGATCCGCTCGTGCTCGCGAAGGAATGTGCGACGATCGATTACCTGAGCAACGGGCGCCTGCTGCCGATGTTCGGCATCGGTTATCCGCGCGCCGGCGAATGGGCCGCGACCGGTCGCGATTCCGGCGATCGCGGTGCGCGTTCGAGCGAATTCTTCGAGCTCCTGCGGCGGCTGTGGGCCGAAGAGTCCGTGACGTTCGAGGGCAAGTTCTATCGCTACGAGAATGCGACGATCACGCCGCGGCCGGTGCAGCGCGAGCTGCCGCTGTGGATCGGCGGCAGTGCCGAGGCCGCGTTGAAGCGCACCGCGCGGCTCGGCACCGGCTGGATCGGCGGCATCGCGACGCCGGAGCAGGTCCGGCAGGCGATCGAGACGATCAGCACGGAGGCGACGCGTCTCGGCCGGCGCATCGAGCCCGACCACTACGGCGCGACGCTCGCCTGCCGCATCGGCTCGCTCGACGATCCCGTCGTCGCGAACTTCCCGCTCGTCAAGCGCACGGGCACGGGCGAGGAGGGCGCGGATCTCTCGGCGTTCCTCGCCGTCGGCAGCGCGAAGGACATCGTCGCGCGCCTCGAAGCCTACAAGGCCGCGGGCGCTTCGAAGTTCGTGCTGCTGCCGATTGCGATGGGCGACAAGGACATGTTCGATCAGACCGAACGGCTGTGCGCCGAAGTCGTGGATGCGATCGAGGATCGGGTCCGCGTGCCGCTCGACGTCGCGAAGGCATGAGCCGGCGATGAGCGAGCTCGTCCTGAAGACACTCGAGGATCGCGTACTCACGCTGACCCTGAACCGCCCGGAAGTCCTGAACGCATGGAACGCGGAATTGCACGCGGCGACGATCGCCGCCTTCGACGAAGCGGATCGCGACGACGCAGTGCGCGTCGTGATCCTGACCGGCGCCGGCCGCGCGTTCTGCGCGGGCGCCGACCTCGCGGGCGGCGGCAGGATCTTCGACCATCGCGACGAGACGATCGACGAGCATCGTGATACCGGCGCGGAGCTGGCGCTCCGCATCTACGACGGCCGCAAGCCGGTGATCGCCGCGATCAACGGGCCCGCGACCGGCGTCGGTATCACCATGACCCTGCCCTGCGACGTCAGGCTCGCGAGCAGCAAGGCGAAGATGGGCTTCGTGTTCGCACGCCGCGGCATCGCGCCCGATGCCTGCAGCTCGTGGTTCGCGCCGCGCGTCGTCGGCATCAGCCGGGCCGCGGAGTGGTTCCTGACCGGTCGCGTGTTCGACGCCGCGGAAGCGCTCGAGGCGCGTCTGGTCTCGGAGGTGCTGGAGCCCGAGGCGTTGTTGCCGCGGGCCCGCGAAATCGCGCGAATGATCGCCGAGAACACGAGCGCCGTATCGGTCGCCGCGACGCGCCGGCTCATGTGGCGCATGCTCGGGGCAACCGGACCGCGCGATGCGTTCCGCCTCGAGTCGAAGGTGCTGTGGTATCTCGGCGGCGCGGCGGATGCCCGCGAAGGCGTGGCGAGCTTCTTCGAGAAGCGCCGCCCGGAGTTCACGCTGTCGGTGTCGAAGGACTTCCCGGACTTCCTCGATTAGCGCCGCGCCTCACGGCCGCTGCGCACGCAGGATCGTGAAGTGCTCCGCGAACGTCTCGCGATGGACGGGGGTGCCGAAGCCGGCCGTCGCGAGCAGGCGTTCCTGCTCCTCGCGCGTCGGGATGTCGTTCCCCCACACGAGCTCTTCGAACGCGGTCTGCACCGCGAACTGGAACGCGGGATCGCGCAGCTCCGCGAGCGTGCCGGGATAGGTCTCATCGATGATGACGAGCCAACCGCCGGGGCGCAGCGCGCGCGCGCAGGCGGAGATGACGTCCTGGCGGATGTCCGCCGCGATCTCGTGCAGCACTTCGACCATCACGACCGCGTCGTAAGGTCCGTGGACCGCAGCGTCGTCGATCGTGCCCGCGACGACGCGGACGCGCTCGCCGAAGTCCGCGGCGGCGGCGTTCCGTTCGGCGATCGCGATGCTCGTCGGATCGATGTCGACGCCGACGCAGGTCGCGGCCGGAAACGATTTCGCGATCTGCAGGAGATGACGCGCCGTGCCGCAGCCGACCTCGAGCAGCCGCCCGCCGGCGCCGAGCGCTGCTTTCACTGCGGCGATCTCGGGCAGCACCTTGCGCGCGCTCATGTACTGGAGGCCGTTCGTCGCCTCGGAGACGAGTCGCGGGAAGGACTCGGGACGACCCTGGAACGGCCGGTTCTCGCCGCTGCGGAACGCTGCGCGGCAGAGCAGGAAATCCTCGACGGCGGCATCCGTCCCGAGTTGCACGTAACCGCCGACGTAGCGCGGATGGCCGGGCGTCGCGAGCACCTGATCCATGAACGGCGCGAGTGTGAAACATCCGTCGCCGGCGGCTTCGAGCATCTCGAACGCATAGGCCGTGCGGCACCACACGCCGACGTGCCGCGGCTTCAGCCCGAGACGTCCGGCGAGCTCCTCGGCGCTCAGGCCGGGCGTGTCCGCGAGCGCGCGGAAGAGGCCGAGCTTGATGCCGAGATCGATGAGGAAGGTCGCGTTGAAGCCGTGGCGCCAGGCGAAGACGCGCGCGGTCTGTTCCTCGACGGTGTAACGGGGTGTCGTCATGAGTACTCCTGCGGGTATGGACGAAGCCGCGCCGGCGGCTCAGCGTCGGTAATGCGGATCCTCGAGGCCCGGCATCGAGACGTAGCCGGGCAAGGCCGCGAAGCGCGCGATCCAGGCCTCGACGGCCGGATACGGCGTCAGCGGGATGTCCCCCATCGGGGCGAGTGCGACACAGGGAAAGTTCGCGACGTCGGCGATCGTCGGACGGCCGAGCGCGAGCCAGTCGCGGCTCGCGAGATGGCCCTCGAGGATCTCGAGCGATCTGCGGCCACGGAGGCGCGCCTCATGGAGGCTCGCCGGGAAGTCCGTCGGCATTCCGTTCGCCGGAATGCCGAACGAGACGAGCGCGCGGGCGGTGAAAACGCCGTACTGCACCCAGCTCGCGGCGAACGCCAGCCATTCCGAGATCGCGGCGACGTCGGCCGGCGCTTCCGCGTACCAGCTCGTCGGTGCGTACGTCGCGGCGAGATAGACGAGGATCGCCATGGAATCGCGGAGCGTGAGCCCGCCGTCGCTCAGCGCCGGAACTTCGCCGCGCGGATTCACCGCGAGGTACTCCGGCTGATGCTGCGCGTCCTGCAGCAGATCGACCGTGACGGATTCGTACTCGAGCCCCACGAACGACAGCAGCAGGCGGACCTTGTGGCTGTTGCCGCACTCGGGATGTTCGTAGAGCTTCAGCATTGCGATCCTCGAGCCGTGCTCCGGGCCTGTATCACCTGAATTTGCGCTCGCCGTCCTGGATGGGCACGTCGTTGATGCTCGCTTCGCGCCGCTGCATGAGTCCATTCGGTGCGAACTCCCACATTTCGTTGCCGCAAGAGCGGAACCAGTAGCCGCCGTCGTCGTGCCATTCGTACTCGAACGTCACGGCGATGCGGTTGTCGTGGAAGCACCAGAGGTTCTTCCTCAAGCGGTAATCGATTTCCTTGCGCCACTTGCGCACGAGGAACTCGCGGATCGCCTGCCGCCCGGTGAAGAACTCCGCCCGGTTCCGCCACACGGAGTCCTCGGTATAGCCGAGGCACACGCGATCGGGATCGCGCGTGTTCCAGGCATCCTCGGCAGCCTGGACTTTCTGGCGGGCGGTCTCCGCCGTGAAAGGCGGGAAGGGCGGACGCTGCTCCATGGGGACCTCCGGGCGGCGGGATGAGGCCGCAAGTCTAGCGGCTGGAGGCGATACGCAAAACCACTGTGCCCGCCGCACGAACCCCTCAGTGCGCGCGGTGGCTGGCGAAGGCTATCCGATCCAGCACGGCGAGCAGCAGCGCCGAGACCACGAACGTGAGATGGATGACGACGTACCATAACAGCTTGTCGTTCGCCGTCTTGTCGACCTCCATGAAAATGCTCAGCAGGTGAATGGAGGAAATCGCGACGATCGAAGCCGCGACCTTGAGCTTCAGCGTATTTGCATCGAGCTTGCCGAGCCATTCGGGACGCTCGGCGTCCTCGGCGATGTTGAGGCTCGAGACGAAATTCTCGTAGCCGCTCAGCATGACCATGACGAGCAGGCTGCCGACCAGCGAGAGATCGATGAGCGACAGCAGCGTGAGCACCATCCCCGCGTCGGGCATGGTGATCAGCGTGTGCATCATGTGATAGAGCTCCTCGAAGAACTTCACGACGAGCGCGAGTACCGCGAGTCCCAGTCCGAGGTAGAGCGGCGCCAGCAGCCAGCGGCACGCGAACAGAAGGCGCTCGAGAACGGTTTCGATCGAATTCATCAGACGGGGTCCCCATTTCCTGAAGCGCGATTGTACACGCTCGGCGCGGGACCAAAATTCTTCGCGGGCGCAGCCATTCGCGAAACCCGGGTTCGAGGCGCCGGCCGGCGCTCACGGGATGTCCGCCGGCTCGCGATCTGCGGCTGGAGGTGTGCCGACGAGAAGCTCCGGGCGCGACGATGCGACCCGCGGCGCCGCAGGCGCCGCGTACGAAAGCCTCGCGCACCCGTGGCGCGCGAGGGCTCTGGAAAAGCGCCTAGTGCTGGCGGGGTGGGCGTCGGCCCGGACCCATGCCGCCGCCGGAGGGCGCGCGCGGCTTGGCCGGGTTGACGCGCGCCGGACGGCCGTTCAGCGGCGCGCCGTCCAGGGCCTTGATGGCCGCTTCGGCTTCCTCCTGGTTCGGCATCTCGACGAAACCGAAACCCTTGGAACGGCCCGTCTCGCGATCGATGACGATCTTCGCGGAGGTGACGGTGCCGTGACGCTCGAAGGTGCTGCGCAGTTCTTCTTCAGTGATGGTGTAAGGCAAGTTGCCGACGTATATGTTCATCGCGGAAGGCTTCCCCGTACGTGCTATTGCCCCGACCCAACCTGCCCCCGCGCAATAGCACTGAACGCGGGCGCAGATCAAAGTGACGCGAACACCCCGAAGGGTTGGCACCGTCCTCGCCCGGCGCGGTGGCACGCCTCGACACGACTGCGTACGCGGCTCGCATCCGGCATTGGGTCGAATGCGGCGTGGCGTCACGCACTTCGTCTCGAGGAGCCCCCTCACCGATCGACACTGCGCGGCGACGCGCGGATTTCCGTGCGCCGTGACTGAATTTAGCAATTCGAGCCCCTCGATACAACGAGCGACCCGGCGTGGACGCCGGGCGATCGATCAACGGCGTCGCTTGCCGGCGCCGCTCGGACTGCCCGGCTTCTGCTGGCGAACCGGCTTGCGCGGTGCCGTGCGGGCGGCGCTCTCGAGCCCGGTGTGCTGCGTGCGGAAGTTGCCCGTCTTGCGGCGCGCACCCTCGGGGGCATGGCCCGTGCCGCGGGGCTGGAAACGCGGCACGAGCTGCTCGGAACCGCTGCCGATCAGATCCGGGCGCCCCATGCGTTCGAGTGCCGCGCGCAGCATCGGCCAGTTGTTGGGATCGTGGTAGCGGAGGAAGGCCTTGTGCAGGCGGCGCACGCGCAGGCCGCGCGGGATGACGACGTCTTCGCTCGTCCGCGTGACTTTGCGCAGCGGGTTCTTGCCGGAGTGATACATCGCGGTCGCGATCGCCATCGGGGAGGGCAGGAAAGCCTGCACCTGATCGGCCCGGTAATCATTGCGCTTCAACCAGAGTGCGAGCGCGAGCATGTCCTCGTCCGTCGTCCCGGGATGAGCCGCGATGAAATAGGGAATGAGGTACTGCTCTTTGCCGGCAGCCTTCGAATACTTGTCGAAGAGCTGTTTGAAGCGATGGTACGCACCCATGCCCGGCTTCATCATCTTGCCGAGCGGCCCGGGCTCCGTGTGCTCCGGTGCGATCTTGAGATACCCGCCGACGTGATGCTGTGCGAGCTCCTTGACGTACTCGGGCGACTTCGCGGCGAGGTCGTAGCGCACGCCGGAGGCGATGAAGATTTTCTTGATGCCCGGAAGCGTGCGCGCGCGGCGATAGAGCTTGATGAGCGGCGCGTGATCCGTGTCCAGATTCGCGCAGACGTCGGGGAACACGCAGGACGGCTTGCGACACGCGGACTCGATCTCGCGGCTGCGGCAGGCGAGACGATACATGTTCGCCGTCGGGCCGCCGAGATCGGAGATGACGCCCGTGAAGCCCGGCACGGTGTCGCGGATCGTCTCGATCTCGCGGATTACCGAATCCTCCGAGCGGCTCTGGATGATGCGGCCTTCGTGCTCCGTGATCGAGCAGAACGTGCAGCCGCCGAAGCAGCCGCGCTGAATGGGGATCGAGAAGCGGATCATTTCGTAGGCCGGAATCTTCGCATCGCCGTAGGACGGGTGCGGCAGCCGGCGATAAGGAAGCTCGTAGATCCGATCGAATTCCTCGGTACTGAGCGGCAGCGGCGGCGGATTGAGCCAGACGTCGACGTCGCCGTGTCGCTGCACGAGCGCGCGAGCGTTGCCCGGATTCGACTCTAGATGCAGGAGGCGCGAGGCATGCGCGTAGAGCACCGGATCGTCCACCACCTGCTCGAACGACGGCAGGCGCACCACGCTGCGCCCGCGATCGGCGTTCGCCACTTTCATACGCCCGATGGCGCCTGGCGCGATCCGGATTTCGCCCGGGATCGCCGCCGGCGTATCGGCCTGGGGCTCCATGGCGTAGGGATCCCGCGGCGGATCGATCGGCCCGGGATGGTCAATGGTCGTCGAATCGATCTCGATCACCGCGCCCGATCGCGCGTGGCTCACGAAAGCCGTACCGCGCAGGTCGCGGATCTCGTCGATCGCCGCGCCGCCGGCGAGGCGGTGGGCGATCTCGACGATCTGACGTTCCGCATTGCCGAAGACGAGCAGGTCGGCCTTGGCGTCGAGGAGTATCGAGCGGCGGACCTTTTCCGACCAATAGTCGAAGTGCGCGATGCGACGCAGGCTCGCCTCGATCCCGCCAATCACGATCGGCACGTCGGAGAACGCCTCGCGCGCACGCTGCGCATAGACGATGACCGAGCGGTCGGGGCGCTTGCCGGCTTCACCACCCGGCGTATAAGCGTCATCGTGTCGCAGCCGGCGATCGGCGGTGTAGCGATTCACCATGGAATCCATGTTGCCCGCCGTAATGCCGAAGAACAGACGCGGTCTGCCGAGCCTCGAGAACGCCGCCGCGCTGCGCCAGTCGGGCTGGGCGATGATGCCCACGCGAAAGCCCTGCGCTTCGAGCAGCCTGCCCACGATCGCCATGCCGAAGCTCGGATGGTCGACATAGGCATCGCCCGTGACGAGGACGATGTCGCAGGCGTCCCAACCGAGCGCGTCCATTTCGTCCACGGTCATGGGCAGAAAAGGCGCGATCCCGAACCGGGATGCCCAGAATTTCCGGAAGGAAAAGAGGTTTTTTGCGGAATCCATTGCGGAATGATACCGGAATGCCGGGAACCGGCGCCTCCGGTCGGAATACGCGGAACAGGCCCGTGCAGGCCTAGCGCTCGAGCGAGCGAATCACCTATTCGACATTAAGGAAGCTCTGAACAAGTTCAGAGCTTCCTGCGGCACATGGACGTGCCGCCGTGAACAGTGGCGTAAGCCATTGTTCACGTAAGATCGGTAAGAACCACGCTTCTTGCCGACCGTGCTCTGAAAAGTCCAGGATGGACTTATTCAGAGCTTCCTTAAGAAACCGGGACCGCCAAACTCGCGGCCCCGGTGTCCTTCCGCGGAAGGAAGTACTGACAGCTCAGTACTGAACTCGGCGTCGCGGACGATCTTCGCGGGGCTTCGCTTCATTCACCCGCATGTTTCGCCCTTTGAGGGGTTTTTCGTTCAAGGCTTTGATTGCCTCGTTCGCCTGCGCGTTGTTTGGCATCTCCACGAAACCAAAACCTTTTGAACGGCCGGAAAACTTATCCATCACGACGTTTGCGCTGGACACGTCACCATAGGCCGAGAAGGCCTCGTTGAGATCGGTATCCGTCACGCTATAGGCCAGATTGCCAACGTATATATTCATTCGGGTCTCTCATCATTGAAGTGCGTTGATCAAAATCGCGATACCGGGCAACCAACCGCACAAATTCCCCGACACCGAATTGCCGTCAAAGCGGCAAATCTCTCTTCACCTTAAAGCTTTTTACGTTGGTCTCTGGTCAGTGCTCGAGCGTCGTTAGCGATGCGCGCAGCCATTTTGAGCCGGCCGTTAATAATGTGTGGTTGACATACTAACTCAACAGATCCGGCGAGGGATATACCTTTAAAAAGAAAATGTTACGCGCGAATTATGTGGCGCCGCACTAGGTGCGCCGCAGCAAATCATCGGCGGCGATTGCGCGATGCCCGACGGCTAAGACAAGTGCGCGACTGGATACGGCGGTGCCGTGCGGCGCGAGACCGTACTTCATGCCGCCCCGTCGGGCCAGAATTCGTAGTGGAATGCGCGGGCGTCGCTTCGAACGTGGCCCACGGAGGGCGAGGGGAAGTGCGTCGCGAGTATCGCGGTGGCGGTGTCCGCGTAGCGTTCCAGGAAGCAGCGGCGCGTGAGCCGCGCGAGTTCGGGATTGTCGTCGAAACGGAACGCCCACTCGGGATGAAGGCATTGCAGGGGGCTGTGGATCAGATCACCGGTCACTACGCCCTCCGCACCGCGCGATTCGACGTGAATCGCACTGTGCCCCGGCGTGTGTCCGGGCGTCGCATCGAGCCAAATCTCGTCGTCGATGCGATGATCGATGTCGACGATGACGCCGAGGCCCGCATCCATCACCGGCGCGACGTTCTCGTCGAACGTCGGATCCTTGCCCTCGCGCGCCTGCCGCTCGGCATATTCGAATTCCGGCTTCGCGAAGAGATGACGCGCGTTCGGAAACGTCGGCACCCAGCGACCGTCGCGCATTTGCGTGTTCCAGCCGCTGTGGTCGACGTGCAGATGCGTGCACAGTACGAAGTCGATCTCCTCCGGGCGTATGCCATGATCGCGCAGACCGCGCAGATAGACGTCGTCGGTCTTCTTGTGCCAGGCGGGAAACCACTCGACGGTCTTGTCGTTACCCACACAGGAATCGATGAGGACGAGATGGCGGCGGGTGCGCATCACGTAACTCTGGATCGGCAGTATCAGGCGACCGGTCCGGGAGCACAGCGCACGCGGCTGCAGCCACGAGAGGTGAGGGGCGAGCGCTTCGGGCGTGGCTTCGCGAAAGAGTTTGTGCGGCTCGAGGAAGGGGGCTTCGGATTCGACGATACGCGCAATCTCGATGTCACCAATCCTGAACCATGTCATCTTGAAACACTCCCGATGGATTTCGGACCGCTACGCGAATCGATCGTCTCACTCTGAAACACTTCGGCTCGAGGGCCGTGCTCCGCAACGCCAACCGGCGGATTTCAGCCGGAAATTCCGCGAATTTTCCGTGTCGCGAAAGTGCCGGCCAGTTTGATTTAGGTCAAGTTCGACGACTTGCGCATCCCTAGCATCACCCGCTCCACATAACCACGCGTACCTTAGGAGGTCGAATGAAAGTTGGTGCATTTTATCTTCCGTCCATCGGCAGCTTCGCCGAGATCCAAAAGGGAATGGCCGGAAGGAGAACCGACCTTTACCAGCAGATGCTGGATGAACTGAGCGAACAAATCAAATTCATGGACGCTCACGGCTTCTACGGTGTGGGCTTCACGGAACATCACTTCCACATCGAAGGCGAGGAAGTCTCGACCAACCCCGTCATGCTCGACCTCTACTTCGGGATGCAGACGAAGAGCATCAAGCTCGGCCAGCTCGGCAACGTCCTGCCGTCGCACAACCCGGTGCGTCTCGCGGAAGACATCGCGATGCTCGATCAGATGACGAAGGGGCGCGCTTTCGCCGGCTTCGCGCGTGGCTATCAGCCGCGCTGGGTGAACGTGCTGGGGCAGCAGATCAAGGGGCTGGACGGGACCTTCAGCGAGGCCGAGTACGAGCAGTTGAAGAAGGACCTCTATTACGATCATTTCGAGATCATCAAGAAGTGCTGGATGAACGACACGTTCTCCCATCGCAGCCGCTTCTGGCAGATCCCGGCCCCGAACACCCACTGGGCAGCCCACGACGTCACCCGTAAGTACGGCCGCGGCGTGGACGAGAACAACATCCTCACCGAGATCGGCATCGTGCCGCCGCCGTTCCAGAAGAAGATGCCGGATCTGTTTCAGCCTTTCAGCGTTTCCGAATCCTCGATCCGCTGGGCGATGGAGAACGACGTCGTACCGGTGACGATCCTCACGCATCCGGAGGTGGCTCTGAGTCAGTTCCAGGCTGCGCAGGACGCCGCCAACAAGATGGGCAAGAACTACAAGCTCGGCGAGAAGATCGGTCTGGTACGCGAGGTCATCGTCGCCGACACCGATGCCGAGGCGCTCGAAATCGCGCGCAACGGCGGTTCAATCATCTGGTGCAATTTCTTCGGGCCCTTCGGCTTCAACGCCGCGGTCGCAGCGCCGGGCGAAGGTGCGTTCGACGTTCCGAACAACTTCGAATCGATGGCGGAGCGTGGGCTAGTCATATTCGGCAGCCCGGATACCGTCAACCGCAAGCTCGAAGCGCTCTTCAAGACACTTCCTGCCGAGTACTTCTGGATGTTCACCTACAACGGTCTCATCCCGCAGAAGCAGATGATGCGGCATCTCGAGCTCGTCAGCACGAAGGTGCTGCCGAACTTCACGGACACCGTGCGCTGAGCGCATGAGTCCGCGGCTGCGGAACCGGGCGTGCCCCGGTTCCGCAGCACTCCCCTCAGGCGGCGCGAGCGCCGCTCAAAATTCCGAGCCCGCCCACTTGAACGGCCCGTAGAGGCCCTGCGCGATGTCGATGCGATCGCGCTGCGCGCCGCCGAGCCACATCTGCACGATCTTGTAGTCGCGCATGTATTTCTCGACGTGGCTCTCGTAGGCGTAACCTGCGGCCCCCATGAGCTCCATCGCGCGATTGCACACCATCTGCGCCGTGTCCCCGGCAAACGAACGCGCGTTCGAGAACTTGGCCTTCATCTCGCGCGACCACGGCGCACCGTAGATGTCCGGCTTCGTGACCTGCCAGGTGATCGTCAGGTAATACTGGCGCGCCATGTCGATCGCGCGATACATCTCGCCGAGCATGCCCGCGAACATCGAGCGCTCGCGCATCGGCGTGCCGGCGATGATGCGATTGCTCGACCAGTTCAGCACGATTTCCAGCACCGCATCCGAGAGGCCGACGAGACGCGCAGCACCGGCGAGACGTCCGAGGCCGATGACGAAACCGTTGATGAGCTGGGCGCCTTGTCCGGGCTGGGTGTCGATGCGGTAGCGCTTCGGGATCCGGACGTCGTTGAACCAGATGTCGGAATTCGATTCCGTCCACGAGAAGCCCATCTTCTCGTAGGGGTTGGAGAACTCGAGGCCCGGCGCATCGGGCGGAACGTAGAAGATGCCGGCGCCTTCCGGCCCGAGCTTCGGATCGGTCGTCGCGACCGTCCAGTAGCCGAGGTGCCCGCTCAGATGCCGGCTCTTGAAGTGATCCGCATAGCCGGACGGTCCGGGCCAGAGCTTGTGGCCGTTGATGACGTAGCTGTCGCCGTCCTCGCGCGCAATCGTACGTACGGTGCGGAACTCGAGCGCAGGGTCTTCGATGTTCGCGCCGCCGGCGGGCTCGGTGATCGCGACGCAGGCGGTCCAGGAATCCGCGCCGACGATTTTCGGCGCGAACTCGGTGAGCAGGTCTTCGCGTCCGGCCGCGGCCATCACCGAGACGATCCAATGAATCTTCCCGACTTTCGTCGCGAGGCCGATGTCCGCACGCGAGAGCTCCTCGTTGATCATCTGGCGCACGACAGGCGAATAGGCGAGGCCGCCGAACTTCTCGGGAAGATTAGTCTTCGTCACGCCGAGATCGACGAGCTTCGCGTACAGGCGATGCAGGGTCTCTTTCGCGAGCTTTTCGTCGCGATGCCAGCCGCCTTCGAGATCGTGACGGAACGGCATGATCTCCTTGTTGACGAAATCGCGGATGTGACCGGCGATCTGGACTTCCTCTTCCGTGCAGAAGGCGCGCGTGTACTTCTGAGCGGGCTCGAGCAGGCGGTAGTCCGCGATTGACGCGGTGGAGGCGCGAGGGGCAGGAACGGCGTTCATGAGCATCTCCGGAACGGTGTGAACTGCGCCGGATGATAGGAAAACGGCTGCGCCAATGCCAGCGAAGCGGATGAAACGAGGGAGGAGGAGAAAGTGGCGCCCGCGATGGTGCGAATCGCGGGCGCCTGTCGTGTAGCGCGGCTAGCCCATTAGCCGCACCACCCAACGCTGGGCGAGGCCTGCGGAGATTCCCGCAGCTTGCCTCGTGGATCCTTCGGCACGACGCTCTCGATGGTTCCTGCGCGGCTGGCCGCCGGAATCTCTGCGACGTGTTCGAATCGAGCGCTCTCGGAGCAGAAGTCACAGCCCGGTCACACGTTTCCAACGACACCGGGTGCGTCGCCGAGCGGTCGGTCTGGATGTCTCTCTGCTTCCGTTCCGCCTGGCGCCCTCATCGAGCGCGAAGCCACTCTATGCCCCCGTGTGCCGCCCTTTATTGATCTAGAGCAGGAACACCGCAGGCGTGGGGCGCCGTGAATTGCGCGCGCTCAGTCCGTCGAGGCAAGTTCGAAGGCATGAGCGGCATGGGCGAGCGTGTCCTCGCGCCAGGGTGCCGCCACGAACTGCACGCCGAGCGGCAGGCCGTCGGCGTTGCGGCCGCCGGGCACGCTTATCGCCGGCAGTCCGGCGAGGCTCACGGAGAACGTGTAGCGGATGAACGTCGCGAACGTGTCGAGACGTTCGCCGTTCAAGGTCATTTCGCGATCTTCCGCGATCGGTACGGCAGGCGCCGGTGTCGTCGGCATCAACACTACGTCGACCTCGCCGAGTACCCCGAGGAACGCCGCGCGCAGCCGCTCGCGACCCACGCGCAGGGTTTCGACATAGACGTGGGCGGGCACGGGCCGAGCCGAGCCGCCGAGCTCGGACGCGACGACGCCGCCGAAGTCCGCGCCGAAGTGCGCGATGTCGTCGCGCAAACTCCGCGCCGGGTGCTGAGCGGACCAGTAGCGTTCGAGCAGCACCATGGATTCCGGGACGACGATTGCGAAGCCCTGCTGGATCGCGCGCTCGATGCCGGGAACGTCGACATCGACGATGAGCGCGCCGAGCTCGCGCAGGCGCGCTTCCGTCGCCCGCATGCAGGCGTCGACGGCGGGCGCGTTGCCGGCGGCGACGTGCGCCCGTGGCACACCGATGCGCAATCCCCGCAGATACGCGGCATCACTGCCGAGACGCGAAGGTGCAGGCAACGCCGGCAGCTTGTCGCGTGCCGGGGCGGCCATCGCCTGCAGCATGATCACGGCGTCGGCGACGCTGCGCGTCATCGGGCCCGCGACGTCGCAGGTCCACGACAGGCCCATCATGCCGGCGACGTCGAGACGGCCGAGTGTCGGCTTGAAGCCGACGCCGCCGCACAGCGCCGCCGGGATGCGCACCGAGCCGCCGGTATCCGTGCCGACCGCGCCGGCGCATAAACCGGCAGCGACGGCAGCGCCGCTCCCGCCGCTCGATCCGCCGGGGATCCGTGAGCGGTCGTGGGGATTGCGCACCGGTCCGTAATGCGGGTTGTTCGAGGTGATGCCGTAACTGCATTCATGGAGATTCGTCTTGCCGAGCACGACCGCTCCCGCGTGCCGCAGGTTGTGCACGACCGGGGCATCGCGATCAGGCACGCGCCGCTCGAAGACTTTCGCGCCGCCCGTGGTACGCAGTCCGGCCGTGTCGAGCGCATCCTTGATCGCAATCGGCACGCCGTGCAGGGGACCGAGATATTCGCGCTTCGCGGCGAGCTCGTCGCAGCGCCGGGCCTGCGCGAGCGCGCCTTCGGCATCGACGGTGACGAAGGCGTTGAGACCGTCGCGGCCGTCATGCGCCGCGATGCGCTCCAGGCAGGCCTGCGTCGCTTCGCGCGACGACAGTCTGCCGCGGCGCAGAGCCGTTGCAAGATCGTGCAGCGTCATCGCGGCGATCTCCGTGGCAGGGCCACTCACCGCGGCCGGCGGTGGTGTGATCAACCGGTTGAACGGGGTGCGTGCGGCCATGGCGCGAGATGCCTCCTGGGAGACTCGAACGTCGGGATGCGGCGCGCTCAGGGCGCGGGGAACGGCGTGCAGCCGCGGTCGGAGTATTCCACTTCGCCTGCGCGTTGTCGCGTCACGCCGCCGAAGCGGCAGACGTCGATCATCTCGAGCCGCCACTCGAGCGGCCGGTTCATCGGCAGCGTCACCGTGACGGGCGCGCCATGCACGTCGTGGACGTCGAGCCGGCAGAGCGTTTCGTGGGTCTGGGGATCGATGGAGGTGGTCGCGCAGACCTGCGGATCGCGGATCGCTTCCGGCCCGAGCCACGCCTCGCCGGACGCGCGGCCGAGCGTCCACGGGCCGAACAGCGCCGCGTGTGGCGCGAACCAGCGCGCCACGAGCTCGGGCGGCGCCGGCCTGCGGAACCACGCGCCCCACGGCCGCCAGTGTGCGGCGAGTGTCGCGGGGGAGATCGGTGGCGGCGGATAGACGAAGCTCACGACCATGCTCGGATAGCCGGAGTTGCGGACCATGTCTATCACCTCGACGCGCAACCGCACTTCCGCCGGCGCTTCGAAGCGGCCGCCGACGCCCATGATCGTCGTGGTCCAGGGCGTGCGCGCGTGACCTTGGGCGCAGCGCGCGACGAGCCCGGCGGCGTCGCGGACATTGCGCAGATCGTGACCCTCGCCGACGAGCATCGCATAGGTATCACAACTGTCTTCGGCGAATGCGGGAGGCGCGAGCGGAGTCCAGTCGCCGCCGGGCGCGCCGCGCCAGACCACGTAGGCCGCGATGGCGATGACGCAGACGAGAGCGAACAGTCGGGCCATGGGCGGGGCTCCGGGCGGTGAGGCGGCTCGATTCTAATGCAACGGGCGGCGCCGTGCCGCCGCGGTGTCAGCGGAAGCGGCCGATGCTCCGGCGCAGGCGCGCGATGCTGGCCTTGTCGGCGAGTGCGCCCGCGGTCAGCCGCGCGTCGAAGCGCTGCACGAGCTCCTCGGGCGTCTTCACGAGACAGGCGTTATAGCTCGCGAGCAGCATCGCTTCCGAGCGCTGTTTCGGTCCGTCCTGGGAGAGCATCGCGAGATGCAGGCTGCCGACCCGGTTGTCGCCCGCGACGGCCTGCAGGCCGGAACGCGGCAGCACGATCTCCGCTTCCGCCTCCTCGAGCCGGTGCGCGGCATCGGCGAGTATCGGCGGCGGCGCGTTCTCCTCGGGGATCGTGAAGATGCCGTGGGCACGCAACGCGAGCCCGGTGCTCGGGCGCGAGCCGTAGCACGAGACCGGCGCGGCGAGCAGCATGCCGAGCAGTGCGGGCGACATCCACGCGAGGAGACCCGGATAGACGGCATAGGCCGCGACCGCGAGCACGGTGCCCATGATCATGTGGCCGCGATGGCGCCGGAACGATTCCGCCCAGGGAATGCCGCGGTCGTCGCGGTTCTGGGTCTTCCAGCCGCTGTCGCGGCCGAGGAAGACGTCCATCACGAACTGGCTCTGGAACAGCATCTGCACCGGCGCGATGAGCGAGGAGAACACGGTCTCCGCGAGCACGCCGAGGAAGGCCTTGCCGTAGCCGCCGAATTCGCGCGCCGCGCCGCGCTCGAAGAAGATTGAGAAGAAGCCGAAGAACTTCGGCGCGAGCAGCACGATCATCGTCGTGCCGAACAGCCACGCGGCGAGCTCGGCGTCGATGATGTGCCAGACGGGGTAAGGCGTCTCGCTCGGGAAGAAATATTCCGGCAGTTGGAAGCGGCCCTGCAGCGCCGCGAGGATGCCGACGAGGATGAACAGGAACCACAGCGGCGACGCGAGGTAGGACATGATGCCCGTGAGCAGGTGGAACCGGCTCAGCGGGTGCAGCCCGCTCGCGCGCAGCACGGCGATGTGCTGCAGATTGCCCTGGCACCAACGGCGGTCGCGCTGGGCATGGTCGATCAGCGAAGGCGGGGACTCCTCGTAGCTGCCCGCGAGATCCGGCAGCAGGAAGACGCGCCACCCGGCGCGGCGCATGAGTGCCGCCTCGACGAAATCGTGACTGAGAATATGGCCGCCGAACGGCGGACGGCCGATCAGCACCGGCATGCCGGCGTGGCCGGCGAACGCGCGGACGCGGATGATGGCATTGTGGCCCCAGTAGTTGCTGTCGCCGAGATGCCAGTACGAGAGTCCCGCCGCGAGCACCGGCCCGTACATGCGGCCGGCGAACTGCTGGGCGCGGGCGAAGAGCGTGTTGCGGTTCACGAGCCGCGGCACGGTCTGCAGTATGCCGACGCCGGGATTCGCTTCCATCAATTGCGCGAGCCGCACGATGGTGTCTCCCGCCATGAGGCTGTCGGCGTCGAGCACGAGCATCTGCGCGTAGCGTCCGCCCCAGCGTTTGCAGAACTCCGCGATGTTGCCCGCTTTGCGCCCCGTGTTCTCGAAGCGGCGCCGGTAGAAGAAGCGCCCCGTCGCGCCGAGGCGCCGGCGCGTGATGTCCCAGGCGATCTCCTCCTGCACCCAGACGTTCGCATCCGTGGTATCGCTCAGCACGAAGAACTCGAATGCGTCGAGGTGGCCGGTCGCGCGGATCGATTCGTAGATCGTCTCGAGCGCGGAGAAGATGTGCACGGGGTTCTCGTTGTACGTCGGCATGAGCACCGCCGTGCGTTCCCGCAGACGCGTGTCGTGCGGCGTGTCCTCGAGTCCGGGCGGCAGGCCGCCGCGCCACAACACGGCGAGTCCCGCCAGCGCGCTCCAGAACGTGAGCGCAATCCACACGAAATTGATCGCGAAGAGCACCATCAAGACGATTTCGACGCCGTAGACTTCGCCCGGCTCGAACACGCGGTAGAGCTGGAACGTCGCGGCACCTGTCGAGCCGAACGCGAGACCGAAGACGAGCCCGCGCCGCAGCCAGGGCTTCTTGGACATGCCCGTCGGCGCATGTTCGACCGTCCACTCGTGGAGCGACTGCTCGGGCATGGGGAGACCCTGCTCGGGCGGATGCGCGATCGGCAGCGCGGCGCGGTAGGCGGCGATGAACGCCGTGTCCGGTGCGGAGGAGAGCAGCGCATCGGGCCACGCGCGACCCATTTCGAGCGCGATCAGCGCCGCGCGGCTCGCCTCGATCGTCGGCGGCAGCGGCAGACCGCAGCGCGCATTCATGTCGAGCAGCCAGCCGTCGATGCGCTGACCCGCGTGGGCCACGGCCTGCGAGGGGCTGCACTTCGCGGGGAGGGTCGAGTGCACGAGTTGGAGCAACCGGTCGAGCGCCGGCGATTCCAGGTAGGCGAGCGCGCCGAAGTACAGGCGCAGAGCCTTGTCGACGTTGTGGGCGCGCCGTTGTTCGCGCTGGTCTTCCGCCGTGGCGGCGGGAGCTTCGAGTTCAGTAGACATGCAATTCCCGGATCCGGTCAGCGCAGCCCCGAGGGCCGCAGCCTACTCGGACCACTGGTAAGTCCACGTCTCCGACAATATCTGGCTGCCGGACTTCAACTGGCAGCGCAATTCCGTCGGCCCGTCGCCCTCGGGCCTCAGATCGAAGCTCACGCGCCAGGTTCCGGTCGCCTCGTTGCGGCGCGTGGACACGTTCGTGATGCCGCCCTTCGATGCCGAGACATCGGCCTGCAGGCGGCCGTCCGCGCCCGTCGGCAGGATCGTGCCGAGGAAGTCGACGATGAAGCGGCGCTCGTCCTCGCCGGCCTTGCCGACCCGCGTGTCGACGACGGTCGCGGGATAGGCTTGGACGGGGGCCTCGTAGCACCAGTGGAGACGATACGTGAGACTGAATTCCGCGCCGCCCTGGATCGGCTCGTCGGGCATCCAGAACGCGACGATGTTGTCGTTGATCTGTTCCTTCGTCGGGATCTCGATCAGGCGCACGACGCCCGAGCCCCAGTTGCCGACGGGCTCGATCCACACGCTCGGACAGAGCTCGTAGCGCGCGTCGAGATCCTGGTATTCGTCGAAGTTGCGGCCGCGCTGCATGAGACCGAAACCCTGCGGGTTGCGATCCATGAACGAGCTGATGCGCAGGCGCTTCGGATTCACGAGCGGGCGCCAGAGCTTCTCGCCGGCGCCGTTCCAGATCATGAGGCCGTCGGAGCTGTGCACGGCCGGACGGTAGTCGTCGACGCCGACGCGATCGTTCGCGCCGAAGAAGAACATGCTCGTCAGCGGCGCGATGCCGACGGACTGCAGACGCTTGCGCGGATAGAGCGTGAGCGCGACGTCGGTGATCGTCGCCTGGCCCGGACGGATCGTGAACGTGTACGCGCCCGTCGTCGATTCGCTCTCCATCAGCGCGTGTACGACCATGGTGTGCGAGTCGCGCGGCCGTTCGAGGTAGAACTCGGTGAAAACCGGGAATTCCTCGCCCTGTTCGGTCGCCGTGCCGAGCGTGAGGCCGCGGGCGGAGGCGCCGTAATGCATGCCCTTGCCGAGGGCGCGGAAATCGCTCGCGCTCCGGAACGCGATCAACTCGTCGTCGTAGCCCGGCGAGTTCAGCGGATAGTGCAGCCGCATGCCCGCGAAGCCGAGCTGGCGGCCGAGTGAGGAAAAGTCGAAGGAGTTGCCGCTGAAGTCGAACAGGTTCGGGTCGTAACGGATTTCGCGCGCCTTGCCGTCGAGGACTTCGAAGGCCCGCACCGGCGTCTCGTAGTAGAAGCCGAGATGGAAGAACTGCGCGCTGAACGCGAGATTGTCGTTACCCCACAGCGCTTCGCTGTCGCGATAGCGGATCGCGCGGTACTGATCCGGCGAGATGTCCTTGAGCGGCTTCGGCAGCACGGCTTTCAGATTGCGGAGCGGATGTCCGGCCATCTGTTTCGCCTTCTGCCGCAGGCGATCGATCGAGAACGGGGCTGGTTGCCCGAGCACGGGGGCCGCGAAGACCTGGCCGACGGGGGCGAACTGCGCGCCGAACACCGTGGCCGCCGCGTTCAACAGAAAATCTCTTCGATTCATGCGAGGTGGTCGTTTCCGCTGTCTGTGAGTCCTGGGCATGGCTTGGAGCTCGACGCCGGCGAGCTGTCGCGTCACCGTGATCTCGTCGCGGACCGGCTGCGGTCTGCCGTGCCCGTCGGGACGTCGCGCCTCGTCGCGCGCTCGCCGCCGCTTGGCCGCGTCAGGACTTGCGAAGTCGGGATCCCTGCCTCTCGTGAACGGGCGTCGGCAGTGACTCCTGCGCCGCGCTGCCGACGGTAAATCGTGGCCGCACCACGCTGTACCGTCGGGCATGAAGATACCATATGATCCCTATCATAATAAGGGTCAGTGCTCCGCCTTGACGCAGTCGATCTCATTCCCCGAAGAGCACCGTGCGTGATGCGCAGCGCGTGCGTGCTCGGCCTCGTGATCGCCTCTGTCGCCGCACTTCTCCATGCGCTCCCCGCCGCACCGTTCCAGGCCTGGCGCGACGGCGTGACGATCACCCGCCCGGAGGGCGCCGCGAAAGGTTTCGTGCTGCTGCTCCACGGCGGCCCGTCGTTCCGTCTCAGAGCCCGCACGCTCGCCGCGGAGCTCGGTGACCTCGACTACGTCGTCGTCTCCGCCTCGCTCGACACGTACGCCGCCTGGAACGCCGATAGACATGCAAGCTGTACGGCGCCCGCGGCGGATCTCGCGGCCTTCGCCGCCGCGGCGCTGCCGACGACGGGCGCGCTGCCCGCGGCGAAGCCCGTGCTCGTCGGCGTCGGCGAAGCGGCCGCGCTCGCCTACGCGGCCGCGGCGCAGGCCGGCACGGCGGCGTTCCACACCGTGCTCAGCGTGGATTTCTGCCCCGAGCTGCCGCGCGAAATCGTGCCCTGCACGGGTTCGCGCCGGCTGGAACCGCAGGGCGATCTGCATCCCGGCTGGTTCCTGTTCCAGCGTCCGGACTACGGCGCCTGCCCGCTCGCGAGCATCCAGTCGTTCGTCGGCGGCATCGCCAATGCGAAGCTCGCCGTCGTGGCGCCGGGGGGCGAGCCGGATCGCGAGTTCCGCGCGATCATGCAATGGCTCGATCCGGCGAATGCGCGGCAGTCCGCGGCTTCCGGCGACGTACAGGGCGTGCCGGTGATCGAAGTGCCCGCGAGCGGGGACCCTCGTCTTGCGCTGCTCATGACCGGCGACGGAGGCTGGGCGGAGCTCGATCGCGCGATCTCGCGCCGGCTCGCCGACCGCGGTATCGCGACCGTCGGCTGGGATGCGCTGAGCTATTTCTGGCGCGCCCGCACCGCGGACGAGCTCGGCCGGGATTTCGAACGCACGCTGCGCCATTACCTCGAGGCCTGGGGCCGCGAGCACATCCTGCTCGTCGGCTACTCCTACGGCGCGGACGTGCTGCCGTTCGCCATCAGCCGTCTGCCCGCCGACCTGCGCGCGCGGATCGCTCTCGTCGCACTGCTCGGCCCCGGTCCGACGGCGAGCTTCGAGTTCCACCTCACGCAATGGCTCGGCGAGGACGAGGGCGAGACGCACGCCGTCGCGCCCGAGCTCGCGAAGCTCGCGGACCTGCGGGTATTGTGTGTCTACGGCGAGGACGAGGAGGCGGAGGACACGCTGTGTCCGAAGCTCGCCGCGCCGGTGCACGTGGTGAAGATGCCCGGCGACCACCATTTCGATGCGGACTACGACGGCCTCGTCGCGGCGATCCGCCGCGAGCTGGAAGCGCAGCCTTAGGGTTTCGGCGACGCGGCGGCCGGGGCCTGCTGCGCCGGCGGCTGCGCAAGCTTCTCGCTCTCGGCGCGCGCGGCGGCGCGCAGCGCGCCGACGGTCTTCAGGCCGCCCTGACGGCGCTGCGCGCCGTATTCGAGGATGACACCCGATTCGAACGCGCGCGGATTGCCGCCGACGTAGTGCATCGTCCAGCCCTCGACGGACGTGTCGTCGGCGATCGTCGCGGGCTGCGCGTCCTTCGTCCATTGCCCGCGCAGCTTCATGAAATACTCGGTCTCCGGCGCGGCTTCCGCGTGGAACGTGAAATCGAGTTGATAGTCGACGGTATGCTCGTCGGCGCGCGCCGCTTTCGCTTTCAGCTTCCAGGGCGGTGTGAAGAGGTGGCTGCCGGCGAAAGTGCCGACCGCGATCGGCTGCTTGTCGTTCGTGACCTCGACGGTCTGCTCCTTCGTCACGCTCTGCGGTCCCTCCGGGAACGCGGCCTTCAGAAGTTGCACGAGCAACTGGAAGTGCAGGGTCGCGACGACGAGCGGCTCGCGCTCGTGCTTCTTCTCGAGCGGGATGTCCTTCGTCACGAGGAAGCGGCCGGCGACGAGCATCATGCGGCCGTGCGCCGGCCCGCCGTGCGTGCTGTCGTCGAGCGTGATGGCGAGATTGCCGGGATCCTGGATCGCATAGTCCCACACGCTGTGCGGGCCGCCTTCCCGATCGGAGAGCTCGAGGCGCACGCGGGTCGGATCGAACCACGGCGGCGCTTGCCTGCAGCTCGCGGGCGGCTCGGGACTCTTGCAGGGATCGACGGCGTCGGCCGCCTGCACGGCAGGCAGCGCCGTGAGCCAGACGCCGAGCAGAAGCATGGTCGTGATACGCGTGTTCACCGTCGGTTTCTCCCTCTGTCCCTGGCGCGTCCCGTCAGTATCGGCGTTCCGGGCGCGGACTGCACCGCGCCCGCGCCGCGTTCACACCTGAATTGCGAGCAAGTCCCGCAGGTGCCCGTCGAGCTCGGCGAGGAAGGCCTGATCGAAACCGTTCAGCGCGAGATGGCCGCCCTTGCTGTGGAGCACGCGCAGCTCCGAGCCCGCGATCATCGCCTGCTCGATCGCGCAATCGCGCGGCGGGAACAGCAGATCCTCGTCGATCGGCAGCACGAAGACCTTCGCCGTGACGCGCTCGAGCGCGGCCTTCAGATCGCCGCCCGTGAGCCGGCTCACGTCGCCGCGCTGCCACTTCCAGGCCATGCACAGGAGATCGTTGGGATCCATGGGCAGGAAATAGGCTTCGAGAAAATTCGTCATGAAATCCGCGAGTGAGCTGAAGCCGAGCGTGCGCCAGACTTCGTGGCGATAGAACTCGCCGCTGAAGCCGAGCACGCTCCACAGGCTCGCATGGTGGCGCAGGCCCAGGTGCACGTCGGCGTTGCTCGCGTACCAGCCGCCGGCCCAGGCGGGATCGGACGTGATCGCTTCGCAGAGCGTGTGCGCGCACAGGAAATCGTGATCCGTGTTCTTCGCCGTGCCGGCGATCGGCGCGGCGCGCTGCACGAACTCGGGATAGCGCACGGCCCATTCGTAGGTCTGCTGTGCGCCCATCGAGCCGCCGACGACGAGCGCGAGGCGCTCGAGCCCGAACTGCGCGGTGAGGAACCGGTGCTGGGCGCGCACGTCGTCGCCGATCCGCACGTGCGGGAAGCGCGCCATGCCGGCCGGGGCAGGCGTATTGTGCGGCGAGGAGGAGAGCCCGCTGCCGAGCTGATTCACCGCGATGATGAACCAGCGCTCCGGATCGAGCGCGCGGCCCGGGCCGATGTAGACCTGCTCCCAGATCTTGTGCGTGCCGGAGTACCACGTCGGGATCAGGATCGCGTTGTCGCGCGCGGCATCGAGCTTGCCCCAGGTCGCGTAGGCGAGCTGGCAGTCGCGGATCGTGCCGCCTTCCTCGAGTGCGAAATCGCCGAGGCTGTAGAGCTCGTACGGGCCGTGCACGGCCTGGCTGTAGAACTCGTTCGCAAGCATGGTGACCTCCGTGATTTGCGCCGGTCAGTGGGCTTCGTTCGCGACCCGCATCATCGTCGCGACCAGTGTCGCGACGTGCGTTTCCCGCCCGTCCTGCACGCCGTAGACGTCGCCCTGGCAGATCGAGAGCGTGCGGCCCGGCTTCAGCACGCGGCCGCGCGCGACGAAGCGCTCGCCGAGCGCGGGCCTGAGGAAATTGATCTTGAGCTCGACCGTCACGACTTCGGCGTCGGCCGGCATGAGCGTGAGCGCGGCATAGCCCGCGGCGCCGTCGGCGAGCGCGGTCACGAACGCGCCGTGCAGCGCGCCGAGCTGTTGTGTGAGCTCCGGCCGGTTGACGAGCGCGACCTCGACCTCACCGGGCGCGACGCGCTCGACGGTCATCCCGAGGTAGGGCATCGCCTGCTGGCCCGCAAAGCTCGCGCGGACGCGCGCTTCGTAATCGGAATGCCGGGGCGTGAATTCCAAGGTCTGCTCCTGGTGTCGCTCGAAGTCCGCGAGGTTAAGGAAGCTCTGAATAAGTCCATCCTGGACTTTTCAGAGCACGGTCGGCAAGAAGCGTGGTTCTTGCCGACCTTACGTGAACAATGGCTTACGCCACTGTTCACGGCGGCACATCCCTGTGCCGCCGGAAGCTCTGAACTCTGAACTTGTTCAGAGCTTCCTTAATCGACGCCCCGCGCTTTGTCATGCCGGAGCGCGTGCTGGAAGCCGAGCGCGCCCGCGACCGACCAGGCGAACGCCGTCCACAGCATCGGCGCGCTGTCGCCGCCGAGCCGCCAGATCGAAGCCATGGCGAGCGGCGAGAGCGCGATCGCGACCATTGCCGGCACGGCGAGCGCGCCCATCGTGCGCGCATAGCCCGCCGTGCCGACGAGCTCGGCCGGCGCGACGCCGCGCAGGATCGTGGTGATGCCGTTCGCGAGGCCGTAGCAGAACGCGAAGAGGCAGAGTCCCGCGGTCTGCGCCGGGCCGAGGATCAGGATCAGCATCGCGGCCGGCATGAGCAGCGTCGTCAGCGTGCCGGCGCTCCGCGTCGTGATGCGGGCGCCGCCGGCGAGCATCACGATCCTGCCGAACACCTGACTCGGCCCGAACAGCGCGACGGCGATCATCACGAGCTCCGGCGCGACGCCGCGGGATTTCATCAGCGGCACGAATTCGAACGTGACGGTCGCGAAGACGACGCTGTTCGCCGTGAGCCAGACCGCGAGGCCCGCGAACGCCGGATGCCGGTGCGGGCGGAACGTGTCCGCGGCGGATGTCGTCTCGCGCGGCGGCTGCGGCGGCCGCCGCGGAATGCACGTCGCGTGGATCGGCAGCGCGATCGCGAGATGGCAGAGCGCGAGCAGGCGCAGTGTCGTGCGCCAGTCGAAATGCGCGAGCAGCGTCTGCGTCAGCGGCATGAACACCGTGCTCGCGAAGCCGGCGACCAGCGTCAGCGCCGTGATGCCGCGGCGCGCCTCCGTGCCGAAGTGCTGCGTGACCGTCGCCATCGCCGGTTCGTAGAGCACGGCCGCGAGCGTCGCGCCGAGGCCGAGCCAGACGAGATAGAACGCGGGCGCGGATTCTAGCGTCGACCACGCGAGCAGGAGCAGTGCGGCGGCGATTGATCCTGCCGTCATCACGGCGCGCGCGCCGTGACGATCGACGTAGGCGCCGACGGCGGGCGCGATCGCGCCCGTGACGAGCAGGCCGACGGTCAGCGCGCCGTTGAGCAGCGGCAGCCCGTAGCCGAGGCTCGCCTGCATCGGCAGGACGAAGAACGAGAAGCTGTAGTAGAGGCTGCCCCAGGAGACGATCTGGGCAATCGCGAGCAGCCAGACCATCGCCCACGGCAGGCGCGTGGTGTCGGCTCCCGCGCTCAAGCGTTGCGCATCAGCCGGCGACCGCCACGCCGAACGCGCGCCCGACGCCGTAGGTCACCGCCGCGGCGGCGAGGCCGAAGGCGAGCTGTCGCATGCCCGAATACCAGACGCTGCGTCCGGTCATGAGCGTGATCGCGGCACCGATGGCGAACAGACCCAGCGCGCTCGCGACGAGACAGACGGTTTTCGCAACGGCCGCGGGTGCCGCCCAGAACGCGAGCAGCGGGATGCCTGCCCCGAGCGCGAACAGCGTGAACGAGCTGAACGCGGCTTCCCAGGCCGAGCCGCCGGGATCGCTGACGTCGAGGCCGAGCTCTTCGGCGGCGAGCGTCGCGACCGCGGTCTCGCGATCGCCGGAGAGCAGACGATCGGCGAGCTGCCGCGCTTCGTCTTCCGACAGTCCTTTGGCCTGATAGATCAGCGCGAGCTCGGCCGCTTCCTCTTCCGGCGTGTGCTCGAGCTCCTCGCGCTCGATGTCGATCTGGCGCTCGTTCAACTCGCGCGCGCTCTGCACGGACAGCCACTCGCCGAGCGCCATCGAGATCGCGCCGGCGAGCAGCCCCGCGACGCCGGCGACGAGCACCGGCCCGGGCGATTGCGCGGCGCCGGCCATGCCCATCATGAGGCTCAGGTTCGAGACGAGACCGTCGTTCGCGCCGAGCACCGCCGCGCGCAGCATGTTGCCGCCCATCGAACGATGCCGGCCCTCGAAGCGGGCGATGGCACCTCCCTGCATGCCGTGGCGGCTCGCCTGCTGCATCGTCTCGAGCAGCACGCCGTGGGTGTTCTCGAGGCCGCTCGGCTCGAGGCCCCAGCGACGCTTTGCGAGCTGTGCCGCTTCGCCCATCGCGCGCTCGGCTTCGGCGAGCGTCGGCAGAATGATGCCCGGTCCGAAACGGCCGGCGAGGCGGGCGAGGATGCGGGCGCGCCAGGAGGGTCCGGTCGGTGCGCCCGCGACGCCTTCCTTCGCGAGCTGCCGGCGCCAGTGCTCGGCATGGCGATGTTCGGAGGCGGCGAGCTGCTGGTAGACGCGTGCGAGATCCTCGCGCGGTTCGAGCGCGGCGAGCGTCTCGTAGAGGACGCCAGAGTCGATCTCGGTCTGCAGATTCGCGCGCAGGCGCGCATGGCCCGCGCCGTGGGGGTCACGCCGCATGGTGGTCAGTTCCGTCGTGTCGGAGAGCCGGAACGCGCGATCGACACGGCCGGCGCGAGGCCGGCCGCGTCCGGTGCGTCAGCCCCGGAGCATGCGCAGGAGTATACCGTCCCGGGCGATGAAGTGATGCTTGAACGCCGCGGCCGAGTGCAGCGCGAGCAGCACGAGGAAGCAGATGGCGATCGTCTCGTGCACTTCCCCGACCGTGTGCGCGAGCGGTTTGTCGGCGGCGAGGAACGTCGGCACGTCCCACAGCCCGAAGAAGCTCGCGACCTTGCCCTTCAACTGCACGTAGGTGGTGCCGGTGATCGGCAGCACGATCATGAGGAGATACCACGACGCATACGTCAGCTTCGCGACGAGCCGCTCCCAGGCGGGGCCGCTCTCCGGCAGCGCGGGCGTGGGATTCGTCGCGCGCCAGACCAGGCGCAGGATCGTGAGCGCGGCGAGCAGCAATCCGAGCCCGATGTGGAACTTGCGGCCTCCGAACAAGTCGTCCCATGCGCCCGCGACCCATTGCAGGGCGAACAGCGCGGCCATGGACCAGTGGAGGAGGCGGGCCCCGAGGCCCCAGGTATCGATGCGGTTGCGAACGCTCATGAGATCCTTCCGACGACGGTGTGACGACGCGGCAAATCTAATGGCGCGTCGCGGTCCCCGCTTGACCGGAATCAAATGTCGGGCACCCTCAGCTCAGCGCCCGAACGCGGCGGTGACGAGCTCGGTATCGAGGTATTCCGTCACTGCGACGACTTTGCCGTCCCGGAAACGGTAAATCCAGCAATAGCGGTTGTCGTAACGCACGCCGGATTTCGTCAGCGCCCGGCCGCTCGCTTCGACGACGACGCAATCGCCTTCGCCGAGGTAACGCTCGGGCGTGAGCGCGACCTGCTCGGCGAGCGCCGCCGCCATCGGCGCGAACACTTCGTCGATCAGCGCCTGCTTGCCGCGATAGGTCTTCGAGAGCTTCGTCGTGCCCATCACTTTCCACTCCACGTCCTCGGCGAGGATGTCGAGCAGGGCGCGGCGCTTGCCGGCGGCAAGGCCCGCGAAGGCGTCTTTGAGGATTTGTTTGTTGTCGCTCATGTTCCCGTCTCTATAGGATGTGCCGACGCAGGAGGCGCATCGATCGCGCCGTCGTCACTTCAACGCATCACGACGATCTTTCCGTACACCTCGCGCGCTTCGAGCATCGCGAGCCCCTGCTTCACGTCGGCGAACGCGAGCGTGCGATAGAGGATGGGCGAGATCTGCCCGTCCTTCAGCATGCCGTAGAGCTTCTCCTGCGCCGCGCCGACGAGCGGCGACCCGCGGTCGACGTATTGCCCCCAGGCGAGGCCCATCACCGCCATGTTCTTCAACAGCAGCCGGTTGCATTCGATCGACGGAATGCGTCCGGACGCGAAGCCGATGATGACGATGCGGCCCTCCCAGGCCGTGCAGCGCTTCACGAGATCGAAGGCATCGCCGCCGACCGGATCGTAGACGACGTCCGCGCCGCGCCCGCCCGTGAGCTCCTTCACGCGCTCGACGAGATCCTCGCTGCGGTAATTGATGACTTCCTGCGCGCCGGCCTTGCGGCAGATCCCGAGCTTCGTCGCATCGCTCGCGCAACCGATGACGCGCGCCCCCATCGCCCGCCCGAGCTGGATCGCGGCAGTGCCGACGCCACCCGCACCACCCAGCACGAGCAGCGTCTCGCCGGGCTGCAGGTGCGCACGGTGCTCGAGTGCGAAATACGAAGTGCCGTAAGTGACGGAGAGGGCCGCGGCGTCGGCATCGCTCACGTGGTCGGGCACGGGCCAGGCGTTGTGATTGTCGACGAGGAAGTAATCCGCGAGCGTGCCGCCCGAGTGCGAAAAGCCGACGACGCGATCGCCCGGCTCGAACTTGCATCCGGGGCCGACCGCTTCGACGCTGCCGACGCCTTCGACGCCGGGCACGGCCGGCAGCGGCGCCTTGTGCTGATAGAGCCCCTGGATGATCAGCAGGTCCGGAAAATTCAACGACATCGCCACCGTGCGCACGAGCGCCTGATTCGGGCCGGGCTCGGGCGTCGCGCGTTCGACCCAATGGAGGACTTCGGAATAATGGCCATAGCGATCGAACTGCCAAGCGTGCATGCGGGCTTCCCGGGCTGTGAACGGAGCGCCTGCAATATAGCGGAAAGCGGGGGACGCGGACGAGCCGCTCTATACGATGTGCCGACGACGGAGGCGCATCGATCGCGCCTTCGGAACTTCGCGGCGGGGACGCGATCCCGTCGTCGCCCGGAATGGGAAATGGGGTCAGGCTCGAATTCGCGGGCGAGCGCCCGGGGACGAGCCACCGCGCTGGCCGCGAATTCGAACCTGACCCCATTTCCCGTCCGCACCGCACTTCTTTCACGGCAACCTACGATCGCCACGGGCGCGCCGCTGCAGTGCCCTGGTCGCAGGGGCTCTGCGCGACCCTTTGGCCAGCACGACGACACGTCCGATCAGCACCGTCTGCGACCGTCGGAAACGTTCCATTCGGCCGCGGGAATGCCGGAGCAAGATCCGGAGTGTGCCCCTGCCGGCCGTCGGAGAGACTCGCTGCATCTCTACAGCAAGACACGAGGCCACCCCATGACCGCACCGCTTCATCCCACCGTCACCATCGAGCCCGCGATCCTCTACTGGGGCACGCCGGTCGTGCTCATCAGCACGACGAACGAGGACGGCACGTCGAATCTCGCGCCGATGTCGTCGGCGTTCTGGCTCGGATGGCGCTGCATGCTCGGACTCGACGCGAGCTCGAAGACCACCGAGAACCTGATCCGCACGGGCGAGTGCGTGCTGAACCTGCCATCGCCCGCGCTCGCTGCGAACGTCGATCGCCTGGCGCGTCTCACCGGCTCCGATCCGGTGCCGCCGGCGAAGCAGATGCGCAATTACACGCACGAGAAGAGCAAGTGGGAAGTCTCGGGCCTCACGCCCGTGCCGGGCGAGACGGTCCGGCCGCCGCGCGCCGCCGAGTGCCCGGTTCAGATGGAGGGTGTCCTGTCCGTCACGAACGGCTTCATGGCCGACGACCCCGTCTGGAGGGTCGGCATCAAGGTGTTCGAGGTGCGCATCCAGCGCGTGCACGTGCATCCGGAGATCGTGATGCAGGGCACGACGGACCGCATCGACCCGGACAAGTGGCGTCCGCTCATCATGAGCTTCCAGAAGTTCTACGGCCTGGCGCCGGGGCAGGTCCACGGCTCGCGCCTCGGCGAAATCCCGGAAGCGACGTACCTCAGCCCCGACGTCGAGCGGGCGCGCGCGGCGTCGAGCGTCCGGGCCTGACACCGCACGGCCGGCGGTGACGCCGGCCGCGCACAGGCGTGAGGGATCGACGGGCGACGATCGTGTCCGCACAGCGCAGGGCCCACGCGGAGGGCATTCGCGAATCGGGAGCAGTGCGGCGGGCAGGCCGGAGCCCGACTTGCGGCGATCCGGCGGCGTGCGTGATCACGCGGCCGCGACGCGCAGCCGCACACTCTCTGGATGAATCACCGGCCGTTCGGACCTGTGCCACGACTCATCCGTGCTGCTTCTCGTGCAAGGCCTCGCAATAGTGCTTCAGCTTCACGGCCGAAGCCTGGAACGTGCGGGTGAGCTTCTTCTTCATCAGCAGCGCGAACAGGGCTCTCAGCACGAGACTGTCCCTGATGAACCCGTCGATGCGCACCTTCGTTCGCGCCTCGCCGTCGCGCCTGAGCGTCGTCACCGAGGAGATCGTCTTCTTGTCGTCCGTTTCCGTCAGCGTGACGGTGTCGGCAGCGCGCGTGGCGCCGCTGGTGATCATGATCGGGCTGTTGGCGTCGATGACGCAGCGATGCTTCGTGCCGAGCCGGTTGAGGTGATGGTTCAACATCTCCACGTCCTTCGCGCCGTCCATCCAGTGCAGTCGCGCCGGCAGATCGCTCACGACCTCGACCAGCAGGTCGAGCGGCGCGAGCACGTCCTGCTCGCAGGAGAAGACGTGAACCTTGGCACCCCGGATCCCGAAGTCCTCGGTTCGCGGCGCCGGGATGAACTGCCGCAGCGGCGCGAGCCCGACATAGCCATAGTCGATTCTGCCGACGTCGTAGTCCTGGGAACCTTCCTGCCGCGCGCCCCACTCGGGAGCGCTTGCGGGGGGCCATTCCTGCCCGAGCGCCTGGGTGAAAAGCGCATACTCGTGATGCGCGATGTCGTTCTTCAACAGGCGATGTACCGTGATCACGTCCGTCCCGAAGAGCTTCGCATGCTGCTTGATGCGGCTCTCGGCGACGGCGCCGTAGTGCGCGACGATCTTCAACGTCAGCGCATGGGCGGTCACGCAGGCGCCGCACTGGCAGATGCGTTGCGTCTCGTAGAGCCGCAGATGACCGTGAAAACTGTCGAACATCTTCCGGATCTGCCGGAAGAAGGCGTCGGGGGCCGGCGGGTCCCCTAACCGGTAGAAGAGAATGGCATCGCCTTCCACTTCCGACACCTGCAAGCCGAGCTCGTTGGCGTCCATCAGCTTTTCCAGGAGCTCTTCGATGATGTGACGACTGTGCGCGATCTCGGTGCTCTTCACGAATTGCGTGAAGCCGCTGATGTCGGGAACGAACAGGAGCGCAGGAGCAGCCGGTTCCGTCGCTTGTGGAGCCATCGTGATTCCCTCGCCGGCAGTGACCTGCAGGCATTCGTTGCACCAGGTTGCGTGCGTCGGCCCGGCCGGCGACCGGTTTCGGACCCCGGAGCCTGGCGCGCGCGCCGCGTTTGTGGGACCGCGACGTCGTGGAGCCCGGAACCCGGCGCGGGATCGCACGCCCAGTGCCGGGCGTGAGATCGAGGTAGCGCGACGCTAGGGAAGCTCTGAATTAGTTCAGAGCTTCCTGCGGCACAGGGATGTGCCGCCGTGAACAGTGGCGTAAGCCATTGTTCACGGGAGGCCGGCAAGAACACGCTTCTTGCCGGCCGCGCTCTGAAAAGTCCAGGATGGACTTATTCAGAGCTTCCCTAGATCAGATCCGTCTCCGCCGGCTCCGCGATCACCTCGTTCTCGAGATGCCCGAGGCCCTCGATCTCGACGCGCACCTTGTCGCCGACCTTCAGATATTTGTGCGGCTTGAACCCGATGCCGACGCCGCTCGGGGTGCCGGTCAGAATCAAATCACCGGGCTCGAGCGTGAACGCCTTCGTCAGTGTCTCGATCTGCTGATAGCAGTCGAAGACGAGATGCCGCGTGTTCGAATCCTGGCGGAGCTCGCCATTGACCCGGGTCGTGAGCGCGAGCGCGTGCGGATCGCCGGCTTCGTCCGGCGTGACGATGAAAGGCCCGAACGGACAATGCGTGTCGAAGGACTTGCCGAGCGTGAACGTCTGCGCCCAGAACTGCCAGTCGCGCACGCTCACGTCGTTCGTCACGCAGAAGCCGGCGATGACCTCGTGGGCGCGCTCGCGCGGCACGTGGCGGCAGCGGCGGCCGATGACGAAGCCGAGCTCGCCTTCGTAGTCGAGCTTCTCGGAGACGCGCGGCATGTGGATGGGCGCATACGGTCCCTGCGCGGACGTCGACTGCTTGTTGAAGAACAGCGGGAACGTCGGCGTCTCGAGCTTCGTCTCCGCGATGTGGTCCGCGTAGTTGAGGCCGATCGCGAGAATCTTCGGCGGACGCAGCACCGGCGGGCAGAGCGTGACGGCCGCGAGCTCGTGGCGGGGACCGTCGGCGCGCGCGGCGGCGGCGAGTGCCTCGGGGCCGGCGGCCAGGAACGCGCTCATCTCGCGCGGCAGGCCGGGGGTGTCGATTTCGATCAGGGTGTCGCCGCTCACGCGGCCGAGCCGGGGCGTGCCGCCGGCGAGGAAAGTGGCAAGTCTCACGATGGTCTCCCGTGTTTGAAAATCGCTGAAGGCCTCCGTCCTGACGCTTCAGAGGGGTGCCGCGGCGCGATGCCGCGGCACGGTCCGGCTCAACGGTAATGCAGGATGCGGTATTTGTCGAAGCTCATGCTGCGGCCCGGCGGAATGACCACCGTCGTCATGGGGTCACGGATGATCGCCGGGCCCTCGACGACGTTGCCGGCCTCGAGCTCCACCATCTCGTAGACCGAGAACGGCGTCCACTGCCCGCCGTGATAGACGTTGCGCGATTCGACATAGGCCTTGTCGGAAGGCTTCGCCCCGGCGAGCGGGTGCGCGGCGAGCATCGGCTGGGGCTTCGGCGCGATCGCTTCGAGATACACGGCCGTCAGCGAATAGCCCGCGTCCGGGAAGCGCGCACCTTCGGGGTAGACTTTCGTGTACATCGTCTCGAAGGCCTCGATCAGACGCTCGACGTCCTTCTCGTCCGCCATGTGGCCGTCGGCGAGGCGCGTGTCGAAGCTCTCGAGCTGGCCGATGTAGCGCGCGGCGATGCCGTAGCGGAACGTGACCTGCTTCGGATCCGCACCTTCGCGTTCCATCTCGAAGCGCGCCTCGTCCTCGAGCTCGCGCCAGGCGTTGCGGATCTGCTGCGCGACTTTCGCCTTGCCGGCGGCGTCGAGCGCATTCGGGACGAGGACGCGCAGGCCGCGATCGTAGCGGTGCATGTATTCCGCGCAGGCCGCGCCGAACGCCGAGAAGCCCGCGGCCCAGGGCAGGGTGATGACGTCCTGGAAGTCGATGCCGTTCGCGAAGCCGTGCATGTGCACCGGGCCCGCGCCGCCGTAGTAGAGCAGCGTGAAATCGTGGGTGTCGTAGCCCTTCGCGGCGATCATCGTGCGCAGGAGATCGTTCATCTGCGTGTTCACGATGTCGAGCACGCCGGCGCCGGCTTCGTACACGGTGAGTCCGAGCGGCTTCGCGACGGCCTCTTCCAGTGCGGCGAGCGCGGCTTCGCGGTTCAGCTTCACCTGGCCGCCGAGGAAGTAATCGGGATCGACGTAGCCGAGCGCGACGTTGATGTCGGTCACCGTCAGGCGATCGAAGTTCAGGCACACGCCCACCTTCGCGCCCGCGCTGTCGGGACCGACGTGCAGGCGCTTGTATTCGTCGACCCACACGACCGAGCCCGCGCCGCTGCCGACGGAATCGAGCTCGACCATCGGCAAGGCCAGACGATGGCCGGCGATGTCCGCGCTCTTCGTGATGCCGATGCGGCCGTCGACGAGGAGGCCGACGTCGAAGCTCGTGCCGCCCATGTCCGCGGTCACGACGTTCTCGAGTCCCAGTTGCTCGCCGATGAACTGCGCGCCGATGAGGCCGCCGATCGGGCCCGAGATCATCGTTTCATAGAGACGTGGATACTCCATGTTCACGGCGCCGCCGTAGGAGAGCAGCGTCAGCAGCCGCCCGCGATAGCCGTAGGCCTGCGCCTGCTTCTCGACCGCGAGCAGCGAATCGCGCACGAGCTCGGCCGCGAAGCACTGGAACAAGAGACTCTTCAGGCGATTGTTCTCCTTCGCGACGGGCGCGACGTCCGCCGAGCAGACGACCGGCACGTCGATGCCGCGCGACTTCATCACGGATTCGACGATTTCCTTCGCGCGATGCTCGTGGCGCGGATCGACGAAGGAGTAGAGGAAGAGGATGCCGATGACTTCGACGTCCTTGTCGAGCATCTTCAGCGTCGCCTCGCGCACCTGGCGCTCGTTCACGGCGATCATCTCCGTGCCCGGCGCGAGATGGATGTTGCCGTGATAGCAGCCGCCGCTCATGCGCTCGCTGACGCCGAAGACGAGCTTCGGATCGACGAGCGGGCGCGTGTGGCGATGCAATTGCTGGTGCAGCACTTCGGCCTGGCTCTGGCCGAGATAGGTGAGCCCGCCTTCCATGACCGTGATGTCCTCGAAGCCGCGCGTGACGAGGAGCCCGACCTTGCGGCCGCGCCCGGTCAGCACGGTGTTCAGCATGCCCGTGCCGCAATAGATGTCGGCGCCGCAGCGCGCGTGCACGTCCTCGGCCGTCATGCCGATGCTCTCGGCGGCGTCCACCACGGACTCGCGGTAGCTCTGCGCCTCGTCCTCGCGGCGGCTGATGGATTTGCCGACCGTGAAGCTGCCGTCCGGCTTGACCAGGATCGCGTCGGTCATGGTGCCGCCCGCGTCGAAGGCGAGGATGTATTGTCGATCGTCATTGCTCATCGTGAACTCCGTGTGAAGCTGCGCGCCTTCGTCACGCGAGGCGCGGCTGTCGTGCGAATCCGGAATGGGCGGCGGGGCGAACCCGCCGCGCAATCGATCAGTGCGCCGCCCAGCGGCGCGTGATCTCGGCGGTGTGATCCGCATACCAGGCCGGTGCTTCGTCCGGCAGCGGACGGCCGAGCGTTTCCCGGTAGTACTTGTCGAGGTCGGGCAGCATCTCGAAGACGATCGGATAGCCCGGGGCCACGACTTCCACCGCGTGCTGGGTCGCGCACCCGGGGCAGAAGAACTCGCGGATTTCCTGCCAGCCCGGCTCCGGACAGGCCGGTGCGGGATCGTAGACTTCGCGCATCTCGGCGAGCGTGCGGCGCGTGCGGATGCGGCAGCCGAGCTTCCAGTTCCGGCGGTAGTCGCCGAACTCGTGGCCGCAGGCGCATTTCACGACCCGGCCGCCCGTGCCCGTGCGCACGATGTAGAGCTTGTCGCCGAGCCGGAGCAGGATCGGCTCCGGCCAGATCACGCGCTCCTGGAGTGCGGCGGTGTAGTTGATGAAACGTTCGGGATCCTTGCGGCCCATCTTCAGGAGTCGCAGCACGTTGTCGTCGTCGAGCGTGCCGTCGATGAGCTGCCCGATGAGCTCCTTGCTGATTCCGGCGTCATTCGCCATGGTCTTACTCCGCGCTGAACTTGAAGGCTTCGGGGACCTGCCAGAAGTCCCGGAACTCGCGATCGAATTTCGCGAACGAGAGGCTCTGCGCGTACATCTCGCGCACCTCCGGCACGAAGTCCTGCGCCAGCACCTGCTTGCGCTCCGTGGCCCACCATTCGGCCGGATCCTGGGATTCCGCGAGACGCGCTGCGCGCAGCGCCTTGCGCTGCGCTGCCGTCGCCGCGGCATCGAGCTGCCAGGAACCGTCCGCGGCCTGCGTCGCGACGACGCCGAACATGCGATTCACGAACGCGTAGTCGGGCGTCATGCCGTCGTCGAGATCGCGGATGACGAGGAGCGGATCGCGATCGAGCGGATCGCCCCAGCCGCCGGAGGAGCCCGCGGCGTCGACGTAGAGATCGTGATCCTTCAGCGCGAGCTCGGGGCAGTCCGTCTTCCAGATTTCGAGGTTCCTGACGGTGAGCTCGCCGGCATCGATCTGCGCGAGCAGCTCGCGCGCATCGCGCGGCGTTTCGCCCTTGGCAATGAGATCCGGCAGGTTCGTGCCGCGCGCGGAAATCATGAACGAGCCTGGTCCGGGATACGCGCCGCTCATGCCGAGGCCGGAGGACGTCGTGCAGGAGAGACCACCGTTCGGGCGCGTCAGCGCGACGTGCTTGCCGGGCTCGACGCACCAGTGCACGGCCGAGTTGCCCGGGCCGCCGCGATACTTGCCGTAGCCGAAGTAGCCGGGCAGGAGCTTGCGGCCGAGATAGAAGAGCGGCGGCACGCAGCTCTCGAATTCCTCGGCGTCACCGATCGTCGCGAGCTGCGACCACGCGGCCCACACCAGCGGCTCGCCGTCCTTGTAGCACCACGCGCCGCGGCCCGTGCCGCCGAGCCATTCGAAGTTCGTGAAGCCGTAGGTCGTGCCGTCCGTCGTCGTGCCGGCGCCCTGGAACGCACCCCAGTTGCCGTCGACCGTGAAGGCTTCTTCCAGATAGCCGCGCGCGAACGAGGCTTTCGAGATCGCGTTGAAACAGATGCTGTTCAGGCTCACGGTCTGCGCCCAGAGATTCGAGTTCGACGTGAACTCGTAGTCCGGGTTGTAGATCGAGCCCTCGGGATAATGGCGCTCGACGGCGAGCTCGATGCCGGCCGTGACCTTCGTGTTGTGGGCGAAGGAATTGATCATGCCGAGGAAGACCGCGCAGTCCACGCCACCGGGTGTCGCGTTGTAGGAGTGATAACCCCAGCGCGAGCTGCCTTCGGTGTCGAGCTTCAGGCCTTTCTCGTTCGGCTCGACGGAGGCGCGGACATGAATGAGCGTGTTCTTGTCCGCGTGCGACCAGACCTGCTGCAGGCCCTGGTATTTCACGAGCCGGAATGCGCAGCCGTTGTAGGTGCCGGGCACCATCAGGCTCTTCATGTTGTCGACGACCATGCGCCGGCTCTCCTCGATGATCTCGCGGATCGCGCGCTTGTAATAGTCGATGCCGAATTCCTGGATGAGCTTGTGGACCGCGGCGTTGATCATCGCGCAGCCCGCGAGGCGCATCTTGTCGTCGAGGATGTTCATGGTCGCGGCGCGGGTGCGGCGCTCCCAGATCGCCTTCCACCAGCTCTCCTGCTTCAACTTCCGGCCCGTGCGCATCGGCGGGCAGACGAGGCCGTCCATGAACGTGTCGACCGAGAACGTCGCCCAGGAGCCGGCGACGGGCGCGCCGTTCTCCATCAGGTGGTTGATACCGACCGCCCAGCCGACGAGCTCGTCCTTTTCGCAGATCGAGACGAAAGAATAGAAGTCGCCCGGGTGCGGCACGCCGCCGGTCTTGCCGTCCGAGACGGCGTAGACGTCGCCGTCCTCGATGCCGTCGTTCACGTCGTAATCGTGGTCCGCCATGTAGCGGATCGACACCGGGAAGATCGCGGTGTGCGAGAGGAAGCCGAGCGAGACGGCGAGCGTGTCGCCTTCCGGTGTCGTGAGTCCCCACAGGGATTCGCCCATTTCGCGCGAGCCGGGACTCGCGGCGACGAAGCGGGCGGATTCACGCGCCGCGAGCACCGCCGCGTGGAGCTTGTTGTAGAAGCGCTCGTATTTGATCGGATCCGCGTCGCGCAGCGACAGCGTCGTGACGCCGCAGTAATGGCCGGTCTCCGCGGTCAGGCGATCGCGTTCGGCGAGACGTTCGCGCAGTGTGGGGGACGGGGTTCGATACGGCACGACGGCCAGACGGCCGCGTTCGCTTAGGGCTTCCGCCATGATGACCTCTCCTCAAACGTACGCCGGCGGCATCGGGACGCCGGCATGGGCTCGTACCCGCCGGAGCGCGAGGCTCCGGCGGTGCGAGGGTTTTCCATCAAGCCCTTCTGTCGAGGGCGCACTCCTGAGCTCGTGGTCCGGCAGCACCGCCAAACCACAGAAATTGTCGAAAATTTATTTTTATCGTGGTAATTTTCGAAAATCTGGATGGACTGTACTGCGGCGTAGGGGAAGGTGTCAACGGTGGAAAATGCCTCTGGAACGGGTGTGGTGAAGCGCCTGCGTGCAACGGCCGGAACGGGCGGGGAACGAGCCCCCGACAGCGAGGCGTCGGGTTCCGCGACGCTCGCCGGCGCGGTCTATCGGCGGCTGCGCGACGACATCATCAGCGGCCGGCTCGAGCCCGGTTCCTGGCTCAAGCTCGAGGCGCTGCGTCAGCGCTACCAGATCGGGATGAGCCCGATCCGCGAGGCGCTGTCGCGGCTGTCGTCGGATTCTTTCGTCGTCGCGAGCGAGAACCGCGGCTTCCGGGTCGCGGAGCTGTCGCGGGACGATCTCGCCGATCTCACCGAGGCACGCGTGGTGATCGAATGCGCGGCGCTGCGCCAGGCGATCGCACAGGGCGACGAGCGCTGGGAGATGGGCATCGTCACCGCGCACTACCGGCTGTCGAAGATCGACGCCGAGCTGAAAGAGCGTGCGGGCGAGCTCATGGACGTGTGGGAGGAGGCGAACGGGCGCTTCCACGACGCGCTCGTCGCGGCCTGCGCGTCGCGCTGGGTCCGGCACTTCCGCGGCCTGCTCTACGATCAGTCGAAGCGCTACCGTCAGTTCTCGCTCCTGCGCAGCGCCGCGCTGCGCGCCATCCAGGACGAGCACGCGCGGCTGATGGAAGCGACGCTCGCGCGCGAAGCGGACGAGGCAGCGACCCTGCTCGAGTCGCACATGCGCGCGACGGCACGCTATGTCATGAACAACATCCCCGAGCAGCCCCCGCCGCGCGAAGCCTGAGACGCCACGCGCGGTCGCACCCGCATTGACCGCGCGGAGAAGGGCTTCCTACAATCGCCCGCTCAGTCGCGAAAATAGCAGACGCAGAGGAGAGGTCACGTGAAGATAGCTTTCATGCCCGATACCCATTTCGGGAAATACGATCAGGCCGAGGCGCCCGATCGCGACGCCGTTGCCGACGCCATGCAGCATTGTCTGCAGGAAGCCGAGCTCGCCGAGCGCGTCGGCTTCGACGGCGTCTGGGTGCCGGAGCGCCATCAGCGTCCCGAGACCTGGTGGCCGAACACCGTGACGCTGCTCGCCGCGATCGCCGCGCGCACGAGCCGCGTGCAGATCGCGCCGACCGTCATCCAGCCCACGTTCCACCATCCGGTCCACCTCGCCGAACAGCTCGCGAACATCGACTCGCTGTCGCGCGGCCGTCTCGTGTTCGGCGCAGGCGTCGGCTATCACCAGGATTACTTCCGGCATTTCGGCGTGCCCTTCGAGCAGCGCGGCAAGCGCTTCGAGGAGACGCTCGAGGTGATCGAGGGCTGCTGGACGCAGGAGGAGTTCAATTACCGGGGCAGGTTCTTCCAGTACGAAGGCGTGCGCCTGTCGCCGAAGCCGTATCAGAAGCCGCGCCCGCCGATCTGGATCGGCGCGTTCGCCGACAAGGCGCTCGAGCGCGCGCTGAAATGGGACGGCTGGTGCCTGTGGTTCCCGCCGAACGTGAAGGATCTGAAGCCTCAGGTCGAAGCCATGCGCGAGAAGGCCTACAAGCTCGGCAAGAAGGACTGGACGTTCGCGATGGCGCTCGAAGGCTGGATCGGCGACGAGCCGGACATCCGCGAGAAGCACGGTCATCGCTGGGTGCGCGAGTGGAGCTTCTACGCCGAGAAGGGACTCTCCCCGGATGCCACACCCGCGAACATGCTCTCGGCGATCGAGGACATGTTCCTGTGCCTCGGCAACAAGCAGAAATGGGCGGACCGTCTCGGCGAGCTGAAGGAGCAGATCAATCCCGACTGGGTGTGCATCCGCACCCGCAATCCCGTGAACGAAGGGCATTACTATCCCTCGTTCCAGGAGAGCCTGGAAGTCGTCGAACGTTTCGGCGAGATCCTGCCCGGCGCGCGATAGGCGAGGGAAGGGGGCAGATGCGGGTGGTAGAGGGGTCAGATGCGGGTGGGTAACTCGCGCAGCGAGTTATCCACGCGGGTCTGACCCCGACTTCCAGAGTGCCGAGTTATCCATGCGGGTCTGACCCCGCCTTCCAGAGCGCGAACCAAAGGGATCTTCTTTCCGACGAAGCCGTCAAAGACGCGATCGATGCGCCTCCTGCATCGGCACATCGTATGAGTCCTCGGAGGTCCGATTAGCGCCTGCGTAATCGGACGTCAAGCTCATTCGATCACCGGATGATCACGCGCCGCCCGAGGATCTGAACGTCCGATTACGTCTTCGGCTACGGACCTACGCGAGCTTCCAGAGTGCCTGAACGAAGAGATCGCGAACCAGACCCCCAGCCCCGCGATCGATGCGCCTCCTGCGTCGGCACATCCTCTGAGAGCTCCGGACGCGGGCACTCCACCACGGCAGAGCACCCGCGCGAGCAGCCGCTCAACCGAACACGCAGTCCGCCGCGGTGAAGTGGTTCGCGGCGAGTCCGACGAGCACGATCTCGTTGCCGTTCCATTGCACGTCGGTATCCGTTCCGACCTGCGTGACGGCGAGATTCGCGAAGCCCGCGATGCCGCTGCCGTGGAAGTCGAGCTTGTCCGAGCCGTCCTGGAAGTCGGTGATCGTGTCCTTGCCCCAGAGCGCCGCGGCGAACGCGAAGACGTCCGCGCCTTGTCCGCCGCTCAGCGTGTCCGCGCCCGCCCCGCCGTTCAGGACATCGCCGCCGCCGCCGCCCTGCAGGGTGTCCGCGCCCGCCGTGCCGATGAGCGTGTCGTCGCCGCCGCCGCCGTTGACGAGGATCTTGCCGAGGAAGCTGACGGCGCTGAAGTCGAGCGCGTTCGCCTGCCAGTCGCCGACGATGCGGACCGCGCCCGTGGCGCCCGTCGCATCGATCGCTTCGATGCCGTTCGCGGCGCCGAACGCCGTGAGGCCGATGTCGACGTTCGGGCCGAAGGCCTTGATCGTGTCCGTGCCCGTGCCGCCCTGGTAGCTGTCGTAGCCTTCGAAGCCCGAGGCCGAGGTGCCGGTTACTTTGAACACGTCGTTGCCGATGCCGCCGTCCAGCACGTCGTCGTCCTTGCCGCCGATGAGCGTGTCGTTGCCGGCGCCGCTCCTCAGCGTCTGACTGCCCCAGCCGGTGCAGTCGAGGACGTCGTTGCCGGTGCTGCCGGTGATGACGTCGTTCCCGCCGCCGCCGAAGACGGTGACGCTGCCGAGGAGCTTCACGCTGCTGAAGTCGAGCGTGTTCGCCTGCCAGTCACCGACGACGCGCACCGCGCCCGTCGCGCCGGTCGCGTCGATCACCTCGATGCCGTTCGCGGCGCCGAACGAGGTGAGGCCGATGTCGACTTTCGTGCCGAAGGCCTTGATCGTGTCCGTGCCCGCGCCGCCCTGGTATTTGTCGTAGTCCTCGAAGCCCGAGGCCAGCGAGCCCGTGACCTTGAAGACGTCGTTGCCGTAGCCGCCGTCGAGCGTGTCGAGGCCCTTGCCGGCGATGATGACGTCGTCGCCGTAGCCGCCCTTGAGCGTCTGATTGCCCCAGCCCGTGCTGTCGATCACGTCGTTGCCGTACGTCCCGGTGATCACGTCGTCGCCGCCGCTGCCGTAGATCGTGATCGCGCCGTTGAACTTCGTCGCGCTGAAGTCCAACACGTTCGCCTGCCAGTCACCGACGATGCGCACCGCGCCCGCCGCCTGCGTCGCGTCGAAGAACTCGACGCCGTTCTCGGCGCTGAACGCCGTGATGCCGATGTCGACGGCGCCGCCGGTTGCACGGATGATGTCGAGACCCGCGCCGCCGAGGCAGGTGTCGTAGTCCTCGAAGTTCTTCGCGAGCGTGCCGCTCACCAGGAAGGTGTCGAAGCCGTCGCCGCCCATCAGCACGTCCGTGCCGAAGCCGCCGACGAGCACGTCGTTGCCGGCACCGCCCTTCAAGGTCTGGTTGCCCCAGCCGCCGCCTTCGATGCGATCGCTGCCGGCGGTGCCGGTGATCACGTCGTCGCCGCCGACGCCGTTGATGGTGATCCCACCGACGAACGCCGTCGCGCTGAAATCGAGCATGTTCGCCGTCCAGTCACCGACGATGCGCACGGTCCCGGTCGCGCCGCTCGCGTCGATACGCTCGATCCCATTCTGCGGACCGAACGCCAGCATGCCGATGTCGACCGCGCCGCCGACCGCGGCGATCACGTCCATGCCCGCGCCGCCGGTATAGCTGTCGAAACCGCCGAAGTCCTTCGCGAACGTGCCGCTCACCTCGAAGCGATCGTCGCCCGCCCCGCCGTCGAGGACATCGTCGCCGCAATCCGCGACGATCACGTCGTTGCCGGCGCCGCCCCGGATCGTCTGATCGCCCCAGCCGCCGCCGAGGATGCGATCGGCGCCGCCGGTGCCGGTGATGTCGTCGTCGCCGCCGCCGCCGTCGATGACGAAGCTGCCGAGGAGCGCGACGTTGCTGAAGTCGAGCGTGTTCGCCTGCCAGTCGCCGCTCAGCGTCACGACGCCGATCGCGGCGCTGGCGTCGATGGTCTCGATGCCGTTCGTCGCGGTGAAGCCCGCGAGGCCGAGTTGGACGTCGATGCCCGTGATGATGATCGCGTCGTTGCCGGTGCCGCCGTCGTAGCTGTCGAAGCCCGTCGTCCACACGCAGCCGTCACCCGCGACGCGGAACACGTCGTTGCCCTCGCCGCCGGACAGCGTGTCGTCGCCGCTGTCGCCGTAGATGAGGTCGTTGCCCGCCTCGCCGTAGATCGTGTCGTCGCCCCAGTTGCCGTAGACGAGATCGTCGCCGGCGCCGGCGTGCACGACGTCGTTGCCGCCGAGCGCGTCGATCTGTTCGTCGCGGGCATCGTCGGTGACGAGGTTGTCGCTGTCGTCGCCGTAGCGGATCACGGCCTCGTTGTAGAAATAGTTGAGCCAGGTGGCGAGATCCCCGAGCGTCGCATTCTCGTTGCCGTCCTCGTTCAACACGCGGCCGTTCTCGATCTGGAACGCGAGGTGGTAGATGCCGTCGGCGACGGTGTTGACGAGGTTCTCGCCGAGATGGTCCGTGCTCGCGCCGTCGTTCTGCACGAGGTGGTAGCCGGTCTCGTAAGTGTCCTCGTCGTCGCCGTGGAGCGCCGTCCAGGTGTCGAGACGTGCGCTGTCCGCGCGCAGCCAGGTGTTCAGCGTCACGATGTCGTCGCTGGTTATCCACTTGTCCGCGGTCACACCGGTCGCGGCGATGGCGTCGACGACCAGGTGATTCAGGGCATCGGCACACGCCGCGCCCGCGTCGATGTCGGCGGCGCTCGTCCAGGTCGCGAGCCCGCTGTCGACTTTGATCGTGTCGACGATGCGGTCGAGTCCCGTGCCCGTCGTCGACTGGTCGACGAGGAAGTAGTTGAGCCAGTCGGCGACTTTGGCGATGCGCGCGTTCGCGTTGCCGTCCTCGTTCAGAAGGCGGTCGTTCACGATCGGGAAGGCGAGGTGGTAGAGGCCGTCCGCGACGGTGTCGACGAGGTTGCGGCCGAAGTAGGTCGTGCTCGCACCGTCCCCCTGCACGAGATGGAAACCGGTCTCGCAACCGCTCTCGTCGTCGCCGTGCAGCGCAGTCCACTGCGCGAGCCGCGTCTGATCGGCGCGCAGCCAGGCGTTCAGCGTCGTGACGTCGGTGCTGGTGAACCAGTTGTCCGTGGCGACGCCGGTCTTCGCGATCGCGGCGTTCAGCATCACGTTCAAGGCATTGGCCGCATCCGCGCCGGCCGCGATCTGGCTGTCCGGCAGTTGACAGGCGAGGCCTTCGTCCGCCATCACGAGATCCGTGATGCGGTCGAGCCCGGTCTGCGTCGTCGAATGATCCGTGTAGAACTCGGTGAGCCAGGCCGCGACGTCGGCGACGCTCGCATTCGGATTGCCGTCCTCGTTCAGGAACTGGCCGTCGCAGATCTCGAAGCCCAGGTGATAGACGCCGTCGGCGACGGTGTCGACGAGATTGTCGCCGCGGTATTCCGTGTCCGCGCCGTCGTTCTGCACATGATGGAAGCCCGTCGCGACGCCGTCTTCGTCGTCGCCGTGGAGATCCGTCCACTGCGTGAGACAGTTCGCGCGCAGCCAGCCGTTCATCGCGACGACCTCGGCGAGGGTGAAGACGCCGTCCTCGTCTGCGCCCGTGACGTGGGCGGCTTCGAGGATCAGCGTGTTGAGCGCGTTCGCGGCCACCGCGCCCGTGACGATCTCCGGCGCATCGTTCGCGCCCGCGAGTCCGGGGTCGGTCTGGATGACGGCGACGAACTGATCGAGGCCGGTGTGGGTGGTGGGGGAGAAAGGAGTCGTCAACAGCGAGTAGACGCTGTTCTCATAGCTGGTACACATCCGTTTGTCCTCTGTGCTCTCGAGAGCCGGATCCCCGGTAGTCCATGCGCACCCCATCGTGCCCGGGTGCGACGCGCTCTTGCCTGTGAGCGCGCCGCGGATCCGCCTCGTGGTCGGATTGTTCGTCTGTTCGCCACCGTCTGCAGCGACGGTCGGACTGAGCTTAGGTGCGTTGTGTCGGCTTGCAAAGTCGTGAAGCCCGACGCGCGTTCCGGTTTGTAACCGGTGTCTCAGAAGTTGCGGTCGCGTCGGAATCGTGATCGCGCTACGGTGTTCGACACCAGAGCAGGGGGCCGCGGGTGCGACGCCCGCACCCAGGACGGGCTCGGGGACGAGGGACAACCGGCTACAGGCATGGCGGCTTCAGGGAACGATCGATCACACCCGCAGGACGGTGAGCTGCGCCGGGCGTCAGCCGCCTGCGGCAGCGCATTCCGGCATGCCGGCGCATTCAGCCTCGTCGTGAACGTGCTGCTCCTCGCGCCCTCGCTCTACATGCTCGCCGTCTACGATCGCGTGCTCGCCGCCGGCAGCGCGGACACGCTCCTCATGCTGACGCTGATCGTCGCCTACGTGTTCGCGATCATGGGCGGACTCGAATGGGCGCGCGGCCGCCTCCTCGTCGCGGCGAGTCAGCGCTTCGAGCATCTGCTCGGCTCACGCGTCTTCCAGGCCGTGTTCGAACGTGCGCTCGCGAGCGACGGGCGGGTCGCTTCGGCGCGACCACTCGACGATCTGCGCGAGCTGCGCCAGTTCCTCACCGGGCAGGCGCTGTTCGCGTGCTTCGACGCACCGTGGCTGCCGATCTATCTCGCCGTGCTGTTCCTGTTCCATCCCTGGTTCGGTCTCGCCGGCACGGCGTGCGCCGTGATCCTCGTCGCGGCAGCGCTCGCGAACGAGGCCATGACGCGGCGCGATCTCGCCGCGGCGAACCGTGAAGCGCTCGAAGCCGCCCAGTACACGCAGCGCAATCTGCGCAATGCCGAGGCCATCGCCGTCATGGGCATGCTGCCGCGCGTGGAGGAGCGCTGGGGGCGCCGCCAGCAGGCGATGCTCGCGGCGCAGACGCGGGCGAGCGCGCGCGCCGGTGCGGTCGCGGCGTTCGTGAAGACCTTCCGCATGCTCGTGCAGTCGCTCGCGCTCGGCCTCGGCGCCTGGCTCGCGCTGCGTCGCGAGATCTCGCCGGGCATGGTGATCGCGGGCTCGATCCTGCTCGGCCGCGCGCTCGCGCCGATCGACCTGCTCGTCGCCGGCTGGCGCGGATTCGGGGCCGCGCGCGAGGCCTGGCGGCGTCTCGACGAACTGCTCGCGGCGGTGCCCGCGGCGCGGACGCCGATGCCGCTGCCGGCGCCGGCCGGACACCTCGCGCTGGAGGACGTCGTCGTCGCGCCGGACGAGGCGGGCCCGCCGATCCTGAAGGGCGTGAGCCTCGAGATCGCCGCCGGCACGTGCTGCGCGATCATCGGCGCGAGCGGCGCGGGCAAGTCGACGCTGTTGCGCACGCTGCTCGGACTCCACGTGCCGGCACGCGGCAGCGTGCGGCTCGACGGCGCGGACCTCGCAACCTGGGATCGCGCCGCGCTCGGCGATCATCTGGGCTACGTGCCCCAGGACGTCGAGCTCCTCGACGGGACGATCGCGGAGAACATCGCGCGCTTCGGCACGGTCGATGCGGACCGGGTCGTCGCCGCCGCGCAGGCAGCCGGCGTCCACGACCTGATCCTCCGCTTCCCGCGCGGCTACGACACGCCGCTCGTCGCGGGGGCGACGAACCTCTCGGCCGGTCAGCAGCAGCGGATCGCGATCGCCCGCGCGCTGTACGGCGAGCCGGCGATCCTCGCGCTCGACGAGCCGAATTCGAATCTCGACGACGCGGGCGAGCAGGCCTTGATGGCGACGCTGCTGAAATCGAAGCGTGCCGGCCGCACGGTCGTGCTCGTCACGCACCGGCCGCAGTTGCTGAACGTCGCCGATCGCATCGCGGTGCTCGCCGACGGCCGGATCGCGCTCGAAGGCACGCGCGAGGCCGTGCGCGCCGCGCTCACCGAACGCATGGCGCAACTGCGCGGCGGCAACGGGCGTCTCGCCGGTGCGCCGGCGCCCGTCGAGAAGGTGCGCGCGTGAACGCGATCGCGGAAGCGATGTGGCGCGAGGCGGGGAGCGATTCGGGGCGCGCCGAACGGCGTGCCCGGCGCCTCGGCTGGGCTCTCGCCCTCGTCGGCGTCGTCGGCGGGGGCGTGTGGTCGGGATTCGCGCCGCTCGGGAGCGCGGCACTCGCGCCGGGCGTCGTCGCGGTCGCCGGCCATCGCAAGACCGTGCAGCATCTCGAGGGCGGGATCGTGCGCGAAATCGCCGTTCAGGACGGCCGGCGCGTCGCGCGCGGCGATCTCCTCCTCGCGCTCGATCCGACCGCACCGCAGACCGAGCTCGAGCTCGTGCGCGGCGAGCTGTTCGCGGCGCTCGCGCGCCAGGGCCGGCTCGTCGCGCAGCGCGATGCATTGCCGGCGGTGGTCCATGCGGATCGCCTCGTCGCCGCGCGCGATCGTGATGCGCGTGCTGCCGGGGCGATGGCGGCTCAGGACCGCCTCTTCGCGGCGCGGCGCAGCGCGCTCGACGGCGAGGCCGCGCTCTACCGGCGGCAGATCGAGCAGCTCCAGGCCCAGATCGCCGGTTTCGCGGCGCAGAAGGCGGGACGCGATCGCCTCGTCGAGTCCTACGGCGAGGAGGTCCGCGATTTCACGATCCTGCTCGAGGAGGGCTATGCGGAGAAGCAGAAGGTCCGCGAGCTCGAGCGCAATCGTGCGCAGCAGCTCGGGCAGCAGGGCGAGCTCGCCGCGAATATCGCGGCGGCACGCCTGAAGATCGGCGAGCTGGAGCTGAAGACACTGCAATTGCAGAAGGATTTCCAGCGCGAGGTCGCGACGGAGCTCGGTGAAGTCGATGCGAAGGTCGCGGCGCTCACGGAGCGGCTCGGGCTCCTCGAGGACACGCTGCGCCGCACCGAGGTGCGCGCGCCGGAGGCGGGGATGGTGCTCGGGCTCGCGGTGCACACCGTCGGCGCCGTGCTGCCGGCGGGGGCCCGCATCCTCGACATCGTGCCCGAGGACGGCGCGCTCGTCGTCGAGGCGCAGGTTGCGCCGCAGGACATCGATCGTGTGCACGCGGGTCTGCGCGCCGAAGTGCGCTTCACGGCGTTCAAGCGCCGCGAGACGCCGCGCCTCGAGGGTGAGCTCGTCGACGTCTCGGCGGACCGCCTGATCGACGAGGGGACGGAGCACCGGCCGTATTACCTCGCACGCGTCGCGGTCGACGCCGCGGCGCTGCGCGCGCTGGCCGCGCGCCACCTCGATCTGAAACCCGGCATGCCGGCCGAGATCCTGATCGACACGGGCTCGCGCACGCTGCTGCAATATCTCACCCAGCCGCTCGGCGACGTGCTGGCGCGCTCGCTCATCGAGGACTGACGCATCACTACCCGACATCGGACGGTCGCCCTGTGCCTCTGGTTCGCGAGCCACGCCGCCGGCGCGGCGACGCTCGTCGACCTCTACGATCACATGCTCGAGGCGAATCCGCGGATCGCGGGGCGCGATCTGGCCGTCGGCCGCGCCGAGGCCGGACGCGCCGCCGCACGGAGCCGCCTGCTGCCGCAGCTCACGACCGCGGCGAACGTTTCGTGGAACCGTCTCGATCAAGCCACGACCGATGCGCGGACGCGCGCCAGCACCGACGTCACGTCGAGCTACGAAGGCTCGCGGGCCTCGCTGCAGGCGCGCCAGGCCTTGCTCGATCTGCCCGCGTGGTATCGCCTGCAGGGGGCGCGTGCCGGCATCGAGCAGGCGACGCGCGAAGCCGAGGTCGTGCGCATGGCGCTCGCCGCGGAGCTCGTCGAAGCCTGTCTCGACGAACTGCACGCCGAGGAGCAGCTCGCTGCGCTCGCGGCCGAGCGCGAGCTGTCGGCGACCGAGGCGAAGCGTGCGGAGCGCATGCGCGCGCTGAAGCTCGTGAAGATCACGGACGTCTACGAGATCGCCGCCTATCGGCAGAGCCTCGAGACGAAGACGCTCGAGACCGGGGACACACGCCAGGGCGCGCTCGATCATCTCCACGCGCTCGCCGGAACACCGGTCGAGGCACTCGCGATGCGCCGTGATGTCCGGCTGCCCGCGGTGCCGGGGACGATGGAGCGCTGGGTCGCGGACGCGCGCGAGCATCATCCCGCGCTGCTCGCGCTCGACAGCGCCGTCGTCGCCGCGGGCCAGGGCGTGCGCGAGGCGAAAGCCCAGCATCTGCCGCAGTTGAGCCTGCAGGCCTCGCACGTCTTCGCGGACAACGGCGGCTACGACAACCGCCAGCTCGACCCCTACCAGGTGTCCTCGGTCGGCGTGCAGTTGAACCTGCCGATCTACGCCGGCGGCGGCATCGATGCGGGCGTGAACGAAGCCGTCGCGAAGCGCGAGATCGCGGCCCAGCAGCAGCTCGAGAAGGCGATCGAGATCGAGCGCAACGTCCGCAGCGCCTTCCGCGCCGCGCAGACCGGGCTCGCCCGCGTCGATTCCACCGCGCGCGAGGTCGAGGCACGCGAGAAGGCGCGCGACGGGCAGCAGAAGAGCTACGAGCTCGGCGCCGCGACGGTCGTCGATGCGCTCGCCGCGAAACGAGATCTGCTCGCGGCGCGCCTCGCCCACAGCGCGGCGCGCTACGACTACCTGCGCGCGCTCGTCGCGCTACGCCTGTGGACCGGCAGCCTGAGCCGCGAGCACGTCGCGGAGATCGGCCGCTGGCTCGGCGCGGAGTAATCCTGCCGCCAGCGCCGGGCTCCCCGCCCATGCCGTGACAATCGCGGCCGGAGCCGCCAGAATCCCGGGGTCACCGACTGAGGATCCCCGTATGCGACTCGGATTGATGGTGGGCTATTCCGGCGCCCAGTTGCAGTTGCCGCTCGAGACGATCAAGGAAGCCGAACGGCTCGGCTTCGATTCCGTGTGGGTCGCGGAGGCCTACGGTTCGGACGCCGTCACGACGGCGAGCTGGATTCTCGCGAACACGAGCACGATCAAGGTCGGCACCGCGATCATGCAACTCGGCGCGCGCACCCCGGCCTGCACGGCGATGACCGCGATGTCGCTCGATCATCTCTCCGGCGGTCGCTTCATCCTCGGTCTCGGGCCCTCCGGCCCGCAGGTCGTCGAGGGCTGGCACGGCGTGCCCTACGGCAAGCCCATCACGCGCCTGAAGGAATACGTCGAGATCGTGCGCAAGATCCTCGCCCGCGAAGCGCCGCTCGCGCACCAGGGCGAGCATTACCAGATTCCTTACCGCGGCCTCGACGGCACGGGCCTCGGCAAGCCGCTGAAGAGCATCCTGCACGGCGATCCGGGGCTCAAGATCTACACGGCGGGCATCACGCCGAACGGCGTGCGCGCGGCCGCGGAGATCGCGGACGGCTTCTTCCCGGTGTGGATGGAGCCCGAGCGCTTCGATCTCTTCGCGGAGCCGCTCGCCCAGGGTTTCGCCGCCGCCGGCAAGGCGCGCGGGCTCGCGGAATTCGACGTCGCGCCGTTCGTGCGCGTCGTGCTCGGCGACGATCTCGATGCCTGCCGGCGGCCGATCAAGGAGCATCTCGCGCTCTACATCGGCGGCATGGGTGCACGCAGCCGCAATTTCTACAACGATTACACGCGCCGGCTCGGCTACGCCGAAGCGGCGGCGCGGATCCAGGACCTCTATCTCGCCGGCCGCAAGGAGGAGGCGATCGCCGCGGTGCCCGACGCGCTCGTCGATGCCTGCTCGCTCGTCGGTCCGCGCGGGCGCATCCACGAAGGGCTCGCGCGCTGGAAAGCGGCCGCGGCCCGCGGCGAGGTCGGCACGCTCGTGGTCGCCGGCGGCGCGTCCGTCGAGGCCTTGCGCCTGCTCGCCGCCGAACTGCTCTGAACGATGCGTCGCCTCCTCGCCGTCGCCTGTGCGGGTCTGCTCGCGCTCGCCGCGGCGGCGGACGCGCGCGTCGTCGTATTCGGCAAACGCTGTCCGCCGCGCGACACGGGCGCGGGTTGGCCGGCCGAGCTGGCGGCCCTGCGGGCGCGGCCGAATGCCGAGGCGAGCGAGGACGCGCGCACGCTCGCGATTGCGCTGCCCGCGCAGAGCGAGGCCTGGTACTACACGAAAGCGGGCCACCCCGCGCATCCCGCGAAGGCACACAAGATCATTTCCGTCATCGAGAACCGTGCCGTGAAGGTCCATGTCGAGGGTACGTTCAACGGCTCGAAGCGCGCGTTCTACACCTGGCTGAAGGGACTCTCGCAGGACGACCGGCTCGGCGTGGCGCCGCGACCCTGAGATCATGAATCCGAGCACTATCGAGCTGATTGCGACGGGCCTCTTCGCGCTCGCGATCCTGCATACCTTCTCCACGAAGTTCTTCGAGCACCTCGCGCACGCCCGCCCCGCGCATGCGGGGCTCTGGCATCTGCTCGGCGAGGTCGAAATCGTATTCGGCTTCTGGTCGCTCGTGCTCGTCGCGGCCATGATCGCGCTGGAGGGCCTCCATCCGGCGATCGAGTACGTGGATACCCGCAATTTCGTCGAGCCGATGTTCGTCTTCGCGATCATGGTCATCGCCGGCACGCGCCCGATCTTCCGCACCGCGCTCGGCGGCGTGCGCGCCATGTCGAAGCTCCTGCCGCTGCCGGGGAGCATGGGCTTCTACTTCGCGGTGCTGACGCTCGGACCGCTGCTCGGCTCGCTGTTCACGGAGCCGGCGGCGATGACGCTCTCGGCGCTCATCCTCTCGGAGCGGGTGTTCGCGCGCGGCGTTTCGGAGCGGCTCAAGTACGCGACGCTCGGCGTACTCTTCGTGAACGTCTCGATCGGCGGGACGCTCACCCCGTTTGCGGCGCCGCCGGTGCTCATGGTCGCCGCGAAGTGGCACTGGGATCTCGCCTACATGATCGTGATGATCGGCTGGAAGGCCATCGTCGCGGTGGCCGTGAACGCCGGCCTCGTGACCTTGCTCTTCTTCCGCGAGCTCAGCACGCTGCCGCTCGGCGAGGACAGCCGCGCGGATCAGACCGTGCCGCTGCCGCTCATCCTCGTCCACATCGCGTTCCTGCTCGGCATCGTCGCGGGAGCGCACCATCCGCCGATCTTCATGGCGCTGTTCCTGTTCTTCCTCGGCGTCGCGAACGCCTATCCGCAATTCCAGGAGGAGCGCCTCATCCTGCGCGAGGGCCTGCTCGTCGCGTTCTTCCTCGCGGGGCTCGTGGTGCTCGGCGGAATGCAGGAATGGTGGCTGCGACCGCTGCTGCTCGGAATGAGCCCGGACTCGGTGTTCGTCGGCGCGACGCTGCTGACGGCGATCACGGACAACGCGGCACTGACGTATCTCGGCTCGCTCGTCGAGGGGCTGAGCGATGAATTCAAGTACGCGCTCGTCACCGGCGCGGTGACGGGCGGCGGCCTCACCGTCATCGCGAACGCGCCGAACCCGGCAGGCTTCGCGATCCTGCGCGGGCATTTCACGGACGCAGCGGTGAATCCGCTCGGACTGCTCGTCGCCGCGCTCCCGCCGACGCTCGTCGCGGCGCTGGCGTTCAAGTTCCTGTGACGTCGCTCGACCTCGAGGCGATAGACGATGCCGCGGCGCTCGTCCATCGTCATTTCGGCCCGACGCCGCAGTACGCCTGGCCGCTGCTCGCCGCGCGCGCCGGCTGCGAGGTGTGGGTGAAGCACGAGAACCACACGCCGATCGGCGCGTTCAAGCTGCGCGGCGGCCTCGTCTATCTCGATCGCCTGCGCGCGCGGGAGCCGGGTGTCGGCGGCATCATCAGCGCGACACGCGGCAATCATGGCCAGAGCCTCGCCCATGCGGCGCGACGCGCCGGCGTGCCGGCGACGATCGTCGTTCCCCACGGCAACAGCCGCGAGAAGAACGCCGCGATGCGCGCGCTCGGCGCGGAGTTGCTCGAGATCGGGAACGACTTCGAGGATGCACGCCTCGCCGCGACGCGACTCGCCGCGGAGCGCGGTCTGCACCTCGTGCCGTCGTTCCACGCGGATCTCGTCTGCGGTGTCGCGACGTACGCGCGCGAGCTCTTCGCCGCGGTCGCCGATCTGCACACCGTGTACTGTCCCATTGGCCTGGGGTCCGGGATCTGTGGGCTCATCACGGTTCGCGATCTGCTGGGGCTGCCGACGCGCATCGTCGGCGTCGTCGCGGAGGGTGCGCCGAGCTATGCGCTGTCCTTCGCCGCGGGGCACGGTGTGGAGACCGACCGCGCGGTGACGGTCGCGGACGGCATGGCCTGCCGCGTGCCGTCGCCCGAGGCGCTCGCGATCATCCTGCGCGGCGCGGAGCGGGTCGTGACGGTGAGTGATGCCGAAATCGAGGCGGCGATGCGTGCCTTCTACGAGGACACGCACAACGTGGCCGAAGGTGCCGGCGCCGCGGCGCTCGCGGCCTTGCTCGCCGAGGCCGACGGCCGACGCGGGCGGCGGGTGGGCGTGATCCTGAGCGGCGGCAACGTCGATCGCGAACTGTTCGCGCGCATCCTCGCTGCGGCGTGAGCCGATCCGTCGTCGGTGGGGTGCGGCATGCGACGCGCGCTGAAGACGCGATCGATGCGCCTCCTCCGTCGGCACATCCTACAGGGGCGGATCATCCCGCACGATCGGCAGCCGCGCCTCGTTCCAGGCGATCATCCCGCCCGCGAGATTGCGGGGCGCGCGGAAACCCTGCGCGAGCGCGCGGCGGGTGGCTTCGCGCGAACGGCCGCCGCTGCGGCAGACGAAGACGATTTCCTGCACCCGGCTCGCGGCGTCGAGGAAGGCGTCGAGCTCGGGACCGAGCGTCTTGAGCAGCGTGCCCGGCAGGTGCCCGAGCACGTCGTTGTATTCGGCCGGCGTGCGCACGTCGACGAGCAGCACGTCGGTGAGCCGGTCCTTCAGATCCTCGATGCCGACTTCCGGCACGTCCTGAATGACGTGAGGTGTCAGTACCGGCGTCTGCGCGCGCCCGCCGCAGCTCAGGTTCGCGGGCAGCGCGACGGCGATCTTCTTGGGATCGGCGAGCTTGAGCCCGGCCATGATCTCCCGGAACTGTTCGCGCGTGCGGCCGCCGCCGACGCGCGGATTGAGCCGCTTCTCGACGCCGATGCTCGTCGAGGTGAGCCCGCGATAATCGTGCGCCGGATAGACGAGCGTGTCGTCCGGCAGCGCGAAGAGCTTGCGCGTGATGCTGTCGTAGAGCCGGTCCGGCGAGCCCTGCTGGAAATCGGTGCGGCCCGTGCCGCGGATCATGAGCGCGTCACCCGTGAATACGCGGTCACCGACAAGGAAGCTCATACAGGAATCCGTGTGGCCCGGGGTCGCGATGCAGGTCAGCGTGTGGGCACCGAACGCGAGCGTCTGGCCGTCGCTGAGCCCGAGGTCCGCGCAGTCGACGCGTGCATGCTCGCTCACGCCGGTCCGTGCGCCGGTGCGGCGGCGGATCTCGCCGGCAGCGCTCACGTGGTCGGCGTGCACGTGCGTGTCGATCACGTAGCGCAGCGTCAGCCCGAGCTCGGCGGCGAGTTTCAGATCGCGCTCCACGGTCTCGGCCACGGGATCGATCAGCACTGCCTCGTGCGTCGCGGGATCCGCGAGCAGGTAGGTATAAGTCGACGATTCCGGTTCGAAGAGCTGCTGGAAGACGAGTGCTCGGGCCATGGCATTATCCTCCGGTGGTCGGGACGGAACGCGACGGGGCAGGAGCGGCCCCGCCGTAGTAGAGCATCACGGTGTGGCGCGCTTCGGCGAAGAACAGCCAGCGCTCGAGCACGAGGCCGAACGCGGCGGAAACGACCGCGGCCGTCGCCGCAGGCAGCGCGAACGCCGGCAGGGCGGAGAGCGCGGCGAGCGCGAGCGGCACGCCGAACGCGAACGCGATCGCGAGACGCCGCAGGCGTGACGCATGCCGGCGGCCGACTTCGAATCCGAATTCCTTCAGCAGGAAATTGCGCTCGGTGTGCGCGGGCTGCAGCACGCGCGGCCGGCCGAGCCGGTCGAGGCCGGTCGCCGTGCCGAGACTGCTCGCGGAGCGATGCTCCGCCTGCGCCCGCCAGTACGCGCGCTTCACCTGCGCCGCCGAGAGCACGATCGCGACCGTCACCCAGGGCAGGCCGTGCGCCGGCAGGGCGAAGGCCGCGAGCAGGAAGCGGGCGAGGAGGAGGCCGCTCATCGCGCCGAGCAGCAGATAGAGCGCCGGCACGCGCCGATCGTGCCAGGCCGCGATCGTCTTCAGCGACGCGTAGATCATCGACGTGCAATACACGGTCGCCGCGGCGAGCACGCCCGTCGCGAGTGCGAGGGCGATGACGGTCTCACGCGGCGCGCCGACCGCCACTGCCGCGCCGAGCGCGAGCGCGGGCCCGTAGCAGGCGAGCGCCGCGACGCCTTCGCGGCTCAGCCACGAGCTCCGCCATTGTGTGAGCGCGCGCCAGGCGCGCTCGGGATGGCCGAGATGGAACGTCGAGGAGACGAGACCGATGCTGACCAGCGTGAGCGCGACGGCGAGCGCCGTCAGCACGAACGCGGCAGGCAGCGCCCTGTCGAACACGAGCAAGGAGAGCACGAACAACAGTCCGTAACCCGCGCCGGAGGCCGTCGTGAAGAAGATGATGGAGAACGCGGGCGTCATCGGCTGAACACCTTGTCGATCCATTTCAGCAGCGCATGCCCGCGATCGTTCACCGCGCTCGCGAGCGGCGCGGCTTCGGCCGTGCGGGCGCGCGGCGGCAGATACTTGTTCACGGGCGCCGTGCCCTGCTCGGGCATGAGGTCATAGCCGCCGCGCTCGCGCACGAGCCGCGAGACGCCGGAAGCGGGATCGCCGAGATCGCCGAAGCTCCGCGCGCCGGTCGGACACGCCGACACGCAGGCCGGCATGCGGCTCGCGGGCGCCAGATTCGCGTTGTAGATTTTGTCGACGCACAACGTGCACTTCTTCATCACGCCCGCGTCCTCGTCGTATTCGCGCGCGCCGTAGGGGCAGGCCCACGAGCACAGCTTGCAGCCGATGCACTTGTCCTCGTCGACGAGCACGATGCCGTCCGCTTCGCGCTTGAACGAGGCGCCCGTCGGGCAGACGGTGACGCAGGGTGCGTTGTCGCAATGCAGACAGGAGCGCGGGAAATACACCGTGCGTCCGCTGCCGCCGTCCTCGACTTCGTAGCCGTGGACGCGGTTGAACCACACGCCGTCCGGTGTCGCGCCGTACGCGTCGTAGTCGGTGACCGGCGCGGCGCGGCCGCCAGCGTTCCATTCCTTGCAGCTCGTCGTGCACGCCTGGCAGCCGACGCAGATGTCGAGATCGATGACGAGGCCGAGCTTCTTCGCCGGCGCGGATTTCGGCAGGCAGGTCACGCGTCGTGCCCGTCGCCGCGGTGGATCCCGATCACTTCCTGCGCCGCGACGTGTCTGCCGGTCGGCGCACCCTTGAGCGCGGCGCCATAGCGCAGCGGGCCGTGCCCGCCGCGCGGACCGTGCGTGCCGCGTACGTCGTGGAATTCCGGCGCGGTCGCGCCGGCTTCCTGCGCCGTGCACTTCTCGAGCCTGACGCGCAGATCGAACCACGCCGCCTGGCCCGTCACCGGATCCGCGTTCGCATGGACGCGGCCGTGCTCGTCCGGGGCGTGCATGTCGGGGATGAGATGGTTCAGGAGGAAGCCGAGCGTCGCTTCGGGCGCCGCGTCGTCGAGTCCCCAGGCGCCGCGGCGCTTGCCGATCGCGTTCCATGTCCACACGGTCTCGGGATGCACGCCCTGCATGCGTTTGATCGGCGCCTTCACGCGCCCCTGCGGGCTCACGATCCATACCCAGTCGTCGTCGGCGAGTGCGAGACGCTCGGCGAGCGTGTCGTGGACGTAGAGATGGTTGCGCGACGTGATCTGGCGCAGCCACGCGTTCTGCGAACCCCAGGAGTGGTACATGTGCATGGGGCGCTGCGTGACGGCGTAGAGCGGATAGTCCTGCTCGGAATGTCGCGCTTCGACCGCATGCCAGGCCGGCACGGGATCGAAATGCTGCGCGAGGCGCGCCCGCAGCGCGTCGGGCGGCTGGTGCTCGCCGTGGCCTGCCGCGGCGAGCCGGAATTCCTGCAGGATTTCACTGTAGAGCTCGAGCACGACCGGCTGCGTGCTGCCGATCCAGCCCGCGCGCTCGGCGTAGTCGAGGTAATCGCGGTTCGCGAACTTGTAGTAGCGCGCGCTCTCCGGCAGCGGCTCGCGCCAGAAGCAGCCGTTCGCGACGTAGCGTTCGAGCTGATCGGGATTCGCGGCGCCGACGAGCGAGTCCGCGCCGTCCGCGCCGCGCCAGCCGGCGAGGGGGCCCTGTTGCTTGCCCCGAACGTGATGGACGAGATAGTCGGCGTAGCCGCCGGGATAGCGCGGCGCGCCGTCCTCGGTCGTCATGTTCGGCAGATCGAGCCGCGCGCCGAGCTCGAGCAGCACGTCCTGGAACGGCCGGACGTCGCGCCCCGGCGCGAGCAGCGGCTGGCGGATCGCGTCCGCCGCGCCGTCGGCATCCGAAATCGGACGATCGAGCAGCGAGATGCAGTCCCAGCGTTCGAGATAAGTCGTATCGGGCAGCACGAGATCCGCGTAGGCGACCATCTCCGAGTAATAGGCGTCGGAGTAGACGACGTGCGGAATGCGATAGCTGCCGTCGGCCTCGCGATCCGTGAGGTAGCGCAGCGTGCCCGGCACGTTCATCGCCGAGTTCCAGGCCATGTTCGCCATGTACAGGAACAGCGTGTCGATGCGATAGGGATCGCCCGCCCAGGCATTGTGGAGCACGGACTGCAGCATGCCATGGAGCGCGAGCGGATGTTCCCAACTGAACGCCTTGTCGAGGCGCTGCGGCGTGCCGTCCGCTGCGACGGCGAGATAACCGGGCCCGCGCGGGAAGCCGAGCGGCATGCGCGTCAGCGGCAGACCGGGATCGCCCGGCGTCGCCGGCGTGCCCGCGGGCGGCACGTGCTTCGGGAACGGCGGCTTGTAGCGGAAGCTGCCGGGCGCATCGATCGCGCCGAGCAGCATCTGCAGGACGTGCAGCAGGCGGCAGGTGTGGAAACCGTTCGCGTGCGCCGCGATACCGCGCATGGCATGGATCGAGAACGGACGACCGACCATGCGTGCGTGGCGTCGTCCCGCCCAGTCCGTCCACGGCTGTTCGATCGCGAAATCGCTGTCGAGCGCGGCACTCGCGATTTCGGCGGCGAGGCGGGCGATCGTCTCCGCCGCGATGCCCGTCGCGTCGGCCACGGCGGCCGGCGCGTAGGCCGCGTCGAGGAAGCGCGCCGCGAGCAGCTCGAACACGGGCCGCGCACTGCGGCCGTCGGCGAGCGTGCGTGCGCCGACGAGCGCCGGTGTGCTGCCGGCGGCGAGCGCGTCGCCGGAGGAGCTCGTACGCAGATCGAAGCACAGCGGCCGGCCCTCCGCATCGCGCGCGAACAAGCCGTCATCCGCGGCGCCCGGCGCGTCGATCACGAGCCAGCCCGCATTCGTGTAACGCACGAGGTAGTCCCAGTCGATGCGCTCGGCGCGCAGCAGCTCGTGGATGAGGGCCGCGATCAGGAGCCCGTCCGTGCCGGGCCGGATGCCGAGCCATTCGTCCGCGACGGCGGCATAACCGGTGCGCACGGGATTGATCGCCACGCACTTCGTCCCCGGCCGCGACTTCAACTGACCGAGACCGCGCTTGATCGGATTCGAGGCGTGATCCTCGGCGACGCCGAACATGAGCAGGTAACGCGTGTGCTCCCAGTCCGGCTCGCCGAATTCCCAGAACGAGCCGCCGATGCTGTAGAGCCCGGCCGCGGCCATGTTCACCGAGCAGAAGCCGCCGTGCGCGGCGTAGTTCACGGTGCCGAACTGCTGCGCCCACCAGCCCGTGAACGACTGGCTCTGATCGCGGCCGGTGAAGAATGCGAGCTGCTTCGGATCGCGCGCGCGCAGCGGGGCGAGCCATTCCGTCGCGAGCGTCAGTGCCTCGTCCCAGGAGATCGCCACGAACTCGCCGCTGCCGCGCGGCCCGATGCGCTTCAAGGGCTGCGTCAGCCGCGCCGGCGAGTAGTGCTGCATGATGCCGGCCGCGCCCTTGGCGCAGAGCACGCCGTGATTCACGGGATGATCGGGATTGCCTTCGATGTAGCGGACCTGACCGTCGCGGAGATACACGCGGATGCCGCAGCGGCAGGCGCACATGTAGCAGGTCGTGGTCTGGACGTCGTCGGCGACGCTCGGCGCGGTATCGACGAAGGGTTCAGGCGTGCTCGGCATGGGCTCCGGGAAGTACGCTCGATATGACGCAATGGTATAAGCTTGGAACCCAATGGACTATCCACTTTCCGGCGCCACGATGCAAGCCTGCCATCGTCTCTCCGCCCGCGCATGAGCTCGGGCGCCGGGGCCCTCACCGCGACGCGCGCGTTCTGCGTCGGCGATCTCGTCGCCGGGATCAGCGTCGCGCTCGTGCTCGTGCCGCAGGCAGTCGCCTATGCGGCGCTTGCCGGCCTGCCGCCGGTATGCGGTCTCTACGCCGCGGTGCTGCCGCCGATCCTCGCCGCGTTCTTCGTGTCCTCGCCCTATCTGCAGACGGGACCCGTCGCGATGACGAGCGTGCTGACGTTCGCGGCGCTCGCCGCGCACGCGACGCCCGGGACCACCGCCTACATCGAGGATGCCGCGGCCCTCGCGCTGATCGTCGGCCTCGTGCGCGTCGCGATCGGCGTGCTGCGCGCGGGCTTCGTCGCCTATCTGATGTCGCAGCCCGTGCTGACCGGCTTCACGACCGCCGCGGCGCTGCTGATCATGGCGTCCCAATTTCCCACGCTCGCCGGCATGGCTGCCGACGGCGGGATCCTCGCCGGTGCGTCACGCGTCGTGCTGAATCCCGGCGAGTGGTGCGCGCAGAGCCTGGGGATCGGTGCGGCTTCGATGGCCGTCATCCTCGGCGGTCGACGCCTCCATCGTCTGTTCCCGGGCGTGCTCGTCGCCGTCGTGCTCGGCATCCTGTGGCAGGAATCGGGCTTCTTCCACGGCGCCCTCGTCGGTCCCCTGCCGTCGGGCTTGCCGACGTTCGGCTGGTCGCTGTCCTTCGATCATCTGCGCGAGCTCCTGCTGCCCGGCGTGATCATCGCGGTCGTCGGCTTCGCGGAGCCGGCCGCGGTCGCGCGGACCATGGCGACGCGCGATCGCGAGCCGTGGAGCGCCGATCGCGAGCTCATCAGCCAGGGGGTCGCGAACCTCGCGGCCGGCATCAGCGGCGGCTTCCCGGTCGGCGGCTCGTTCACGCGGACCTCGCTGAACCGCCTCGCCGGCGGGCGCACGCGCTGGAGCGGCGCCATCACCGGCGTCGCCGTGCTGGCGTTCCTGCCGTTCGCCGGGGTGCTCGCGGATCTGCCGCGCGCAGTGCTCGCGGCGATCCTCATCGTCTCCGCCCAGCCGCTCGTCGCGCTCGGCGCCCTGTGGCGGATGGTCTCGGTATCGCGCGCCCAGGCGGCCGTCGGCTGGCTCACGTTCGTCCTCACGCTCGCGCTCGCGCCGCGCGTCGATCTCGCGATCCTCGGCGGCATAGGTCTCGGGGTCGCGGTGCATCTCTGGCGCGAGCGGCGCATCGTCGTGAACAGCGTGTGGGACGAGACGTCGCGCACGCTCACGCTCGTGCCGATCGGGGTCGTCTACTTCGGCTCGGCGAACGTCATCGACGATGCGTTGATCGACGAGCTCGCGCGGCATCCGGCGGCGAAATCCGTGCTCATCGACCTGCGCAAAGTCGGGCGGATCGATTACACGGGCATGCTCGTCATCCAGAACATCGCGAACGACGCGGCGCTCGCGGGACTCGAGCTGCGCATCGTGCCCGGGCAGCCGCCGCAGGGCGTGCGGCTGCTCGAGCGCGTGCTGGGAGCGGACTCGCCGTTCATCGTGCGCGAGTCGTCATGAAGAAGGGGCGCCGTCCCTGGCGCAGTGGAGGCTACTAGGGCCTTATCGGAATCTTCAGATAGCTCACGCCGTTCGCTTCGGCGGACGGCAGCCGGCCGGCGCGCATGTTGACCTGGACGCTCGGCAGCAGCAGGCGGGGCGCCGTGAGCTGCTGATCGCGGGCCGTACGGAAGGCGACGTACTGCTCCTCAGTGGTCTCGGCCTTGAGCTGGTGATTAGAGCGCTTCTCCTCGCCGATCGACGACTCGAACAGCAGGCTGCGGCCGTTCGGCTGGTAATCGTGACCGACGAATACGCGGGTCTCGTCCGGCAGGGTGTACAGGCGCGATTGAATCGACTTGTAGAGATCCGCCGCGCTGCCGGACGGGAAGTCGCAGCGGCCCGTGCCGTAATCCGGCATGAACAGCGCATCTCCCGTGAACACCGCGTCGCCGATGAGGTAGCTCGCGCAGGCCGGCGTGTGCCCGGGCGTGAACAGCGTCTTCACGTCGAGCTTGCCGGCGCGCGTCACGCTGCCGTCGGCGAGCAATAGATCGAACTGCGAACCGTCCGCCGCGAACTCGTCGCCGAGATTGAAGAGCCCCTTGAAGACCTGTTGCACGTCGACGATGCGCGCGCCGATCCCGATGCGGGCCGCGGGATACCGCTGCTTCAGGTCCTGCGAGCCGGAGAGATGATCGGCATGCGCGTGCGTCTCGAGGATGAGGTGCACCTTGAGCTCGTGCGAGGCGACGACGGCCGCGACGCGCTCGTTCGCTTTCGTCGCGACGCGGGAGGAGGCGGGATCGTAATCGAGCACCGGATCGATGATGACCGCGTCGCCGGTGCTGCCATCCCAGACGACGTAGGTGATGGTCCAGGTCTCGTGATCGAACAGGCCTTGAACGGTCGGTTTCATCGGAGTCTCCTCTGTGCCGGGTAGGGACTCTAACCGGCGCGACGCGGTCGAGAACTGATTACGGTCAAATCACGCGTCACGTTCCGGCCGCGCGACCCGGCGGCCGTCGGGAAAGACAGACGCCCGGGTGGATTCAGCTTCGCAGCATCTGCTGCGCGAGGATGAGGCTGCCGGTCACGAGCACGAAGATGCCGAACGCGCGCTTGAGCCGTGCTTCGGGGACGCGCTGCGCGAGCTCCGCACCGGCGAAGATGCCGGCGAGCGAGATCACCGACAGCGCGCCGAGCAACCGCCAGTCCAGCGCGCCGAGGTGGGCGGCGTCTGCGGCGAACGCGAGCATTCCGTTCATCGCGAGCACGAACAGCGACGTGCCGGCGGCGGTGGCGAGCGGCAGGCGGGCGAAAACCATGAGCGCCGGCGTGATCAGGAAGCCGCCGCCCGCGCCGACGAAGCCCGTCAGCGCGCCGATGCCGAGCCCGCGGAGCGCGAACCCGGACGCGCCCGGCCGAGCCGCCGCCGGTCGTGGCGATCCCGGCTGCAGGAGCGTCGCGGCCGCGAGCACCATCAGCACCGCGAACACCGACATCACGAGGCCGCTGCGCGTCAGGTGCCAGTGACCGAGATTCAGCAGTTCTTCGGGCAGCGCCGGCAGGAGTCCGCGGCGCACGCCCACGACGCCGACCAGACCCGGCACCGCGAATGCGAAGCCCCGGCGCGCATCGACGCGTCCGCGGCGCAGCGCATGCGCCGCGCCGACCGCCGCCGTGAGCCCGACCAGGAACAGCGAGTAGGTGCCGGCGAGCACGGGCTCGAGGCCGAAGAAGTAGACGAGGATCGGGACCGTGAGGATCGAACCGCCGCCGCCGAAGAGCCCGAGGGCGAGGCCCATCAGGACGGTCGCGAGATAGCCTAACGTGAGCATGGGTGCAGGTTACGGCGCGCGTGCCGGGCGCCGTTATGTCCTGGCACATAATCCGTGGCGTATGCGTTCAGTCCTCGTGGGCGAGGGCGAGTAGCCGTTCACGATCCGCGATGGCGAGCCGCCGCCCGTCCTGGCGCACGAGTCCCTGGGCCTCGAGCAGCTTCAGCGCGCGGATGACCGTCGCCACCGTGCTCGCGCAGAAGTTCGCGATCTCCTGACGTGTCCAGGGATGCTCGGGATCGATGGCCTGGAGATAGATGAGCGCGCCCGCGACGCGCGCCGTGACCTCGTGCTCGAGCGTCTCGACCCAGTGCAGCTCGGCACGGCGCAGCTCCTTCGAGAGCTGCCGGATCACGGCCTGGTAGATCACGGGATGACGCTCGAGCGCCGCGAGCACGAGCGCCTTCGGCACGAAGGCGAGCTCGCATTCCTCGAGGACGAGCGTGCGGCCGTGGTAGTTCTCCTCGGCGAACAGCGCGCGATGACCGAACACCTGTCCCGGCCGGAAGAAGCGCAGCAGGTGCTCGGTGCCGGAACGGCCGAGGATCACGACGCCGACGAGGCCGCTGACGACCCAGTAGATGCCGGTCGGCGTCTCGCCGTGGTCGTAGACGATCTGCCGGCGCTTGAGCTCGAGCCGGCGGCCGTGCGCCGTGAATTCGGCCTGGACGTCCGCGGGCAGACCGGTCCAGGGCGCGGCGACGCTCATCGCGCGACCCTCAGACCTTCGGCTTCTCGGGCGCTTTCACCTCGACGCGCATGCCTTCCTTCAGCGCGTCGGGGGGATTCAGGACGAGCGTCGCGCCCTCGTCGAGCCCGGAGAGCACTTCGATCTGTATGCCGAGATTGCGCCCGATCGCGACGGGCAGGAGATGCACGGCCTGCGCTGCGTCGACGACGACGACGTGCGCGCCCTTGCCGTCGAGCTTCACCGCGTTCGTCGGCACGAGCACGGTCTTCTCGCCGGTCGGCGGTACGAGCTTCACTTGCGCGAAGAGTCCCGGCATGAGCGCGCCGTCCGCGTTCGCGAGCTCGATTTCGGTCAGGAGCGTGCGCGAGCCCGGATCGACCGCGCCCGCGCTGCGCACGACCTTGCCCTGGAAGACGCGATCCGGGAACTCCGCGACGAGCACGCGTGCCTCGACGCCGTTCGCGACGGCGCGCAGGCTCGCCTGCGGCACGCGCACGCGGATGCGCAGCCGTGCGGTCTCGGCGATGCGGTAGATCTCCTTCGTGTCGCTGCCGCCCGCGGCGATGAGCGAACCGTTCTCGACGTTGCGCAGCGTCACCGTGCCGGCGAACGGCGCGAGTACTTTCTTGAACTTCTGCAATGCGTCGAGGCGCTCGACCGCAGCCTGCGCCGCTTTGAGATCGGCCTTCCGCGCATCGAACGTCGCATGGCGTTCGTCGAGATCCTGCTCGGACACGACCTGCCTGCCCTGCAGCCGCTGCCAGCGCTCGTAGCTGACGCGGGCCAGCTCGAGATTCGCGGTGGCTTGGGCGGCGCTCGCCCGCGCCCGGGCGAGATCCTGATCGACCTCGGGCGTGTCGATCTCGACGAGCACCTGGCCGGCCTCGACGCGATCGCCGATGTCCGCGTGCCAGCGCCGCACGTAGCCGTCGATGCGGGCGTGCACGCGCGTCTCCTGCCAGGCCTCGATGTTCGCGGGCAGCGTGAGATCGATGCCGCCGGCCGGCTTCACGGCGCGCGCGACGGCGACGACGGGCGGCGGCGCGGGCGCGGCGGCGGGTTCGGCCGCGAGCACCTCGCAGCAGAGCGCCGCCAGGGCGAAGGGGATCAGCGCCCGGCGGGGCGACGGGGCGTGCTTCATTCTTCCGCTCCTCGGGCGACGCGCGCGGCGGTCAGGGGTTCCGCGCCGCGATGCCTGCGATAGACGAGACTGTAGGCCACGGGCACGAACAACAGCGTCGCGAGCGTGGCGAGCGAGAGCCCGCCGATGACCGCGCGGCCGAGCGGGGCGTTCTGCTCGCCGCCCTCGCCGATGCCGAGCGCCATCGGGATCATCCCGACGATCATCGCCGCGGCGGTGATCATCACGGGTCGGAGACGCACCGTCGCCGCACGCAGCGCCGCGGTGCGCGCGTCGACGCCGTTCTCCACTTCGCCGTTCGCGAAGGAAACGATCAGGATGCTGTTCGCGGTCGCGACGCCGACCGTCATGATCGCGCCCATGAGCGCCGGCACGCTGAACGTCGTATGCGAGAGGTACAGCATCCATACGATGCCGGAGAGTGCGCCGGGCAGCGCAGTCAGGATCACGAACGGCGCGGTCCAGGAATGGAAGTTCACGACGAGGACGAGATAGACGAGCACGACCGCGAAAATGAGCCCGTAGCCCATCGCGCTGAACGCGGCGTCCATCGAGGCCGCCTGGCCGCGCACGCTGATCGTCACCGCCGGCGGCAGCTTGCCGTCGTAGCTCTCGACGATGTCGCGCACCGCGGCGACGACGGAGCCGAGGTCGCGCCCCTCGACGCCCGCGTAGACGTCGAAGACGGGCTTCGCGTCCGAGCGGCTGATGATCGCCGGCGAGCGCTTCGGCTCGATCGTCGCCGCGTTCGAGAGCAGCTCGACCTCGCCGTTCGCGCCGCTCGCGATCGGCACGTTCATCATCTCGCCGATGGAATCGATGCGATGCTGCGGCGCCTGCACCGCGACGAGCACCGGACGCCCGGCCTTGGGATCGATCCAGAAGTTCGGCGTCACGACCCCGCTGCCCGAGAGCGCGATCAGCACGTTGCTCGCGACGTCGTTCTGGGTGAGGCCGAGATCGGCGGCGCGCAGGCGATCGACGTTCAGGCGCAGGTCAGGCGCGTCGATCTGCTGGTGGACGCGCACGTCGACGGCGCCGGGGATCGCCTTCACGCGCTTCTCGATCTCCTGGGCGAGCGCATAGGCCTTCGGCGGATCGAAGGCCACGACCTGCACGTCGATCGGCGCCGGGATGCCGAAGTTCAGGATCTGGCTCGTCATGTCGCCGGGCTGGTAGTAGAACTTGAGCGCCGGGAAGTCGTGCACGACGCGCTCGCGGACGAGGCGCATGTAGTCCTGCGTCGAGCGGCGCTTGTGCACCGAGAGCGAGACGAGGATCTCGCCGTCGAACATGCCGATGTTCGTGTTGTCCGTGCCCCAGGCGAGATTGAGACCCTCGGGCAGGCCGATGTTGTCGATCATCATCGCGCGGTCGGCGGCCGGGATGACGTCGCGGATCGCATCCTCGACGCGCGAGAAGATGCGCGAGGTCTCCTCGAGGCGCGTGCCGGTCGGGGTCTTCACGTGCAGGCGGAACTGGCCGCCGTCGATCGTCGGGAAGAAGTCGCGTCCGACGTGCGGCAGGATCGCGATCGCGCTCGCGATGACGAGCAGCGCGCCGACGATCGGGACGATGCGGTGTCGCATGAGCATGCCGAGGAAGCCGGCGAACGCGTTCTGCACGGCGTGGAACCCGCGCTCGAAACCGGCCTGGAAACGATGGCCGAACGAATTGCGCGCGGCATGGGAACGCACCTCGCCGGGCAGCAGGTATTTCGCCATCACCGGCACGAGCGTGCGCGACAGCACGTAGGACGCGCCGACGGCGAAGACGACCGCGAGGCCGAGCGGCACGAACAGGAACTTCGCCGCGCCTTCGAGGAAGAGCACGGGGAGGAACACGATGGCGATGACGAGCGAGGAGACGAACGCCGGCAGCGCGATCTGCGCCGAGCCGTTGCGGATCGCTGCTTCCAGCGGATCGCCGAGCTCGAGATAGCGGTGGATGTTCTCGATCGCGACGATGGCGTCGTCGACGAGCACGCCGACCGCGAGCGCGAGCCCGCCGAGCGTCATCACGTTCAACGACTGCCCCATCGCGGCGAGCAGCGAGAGCGAGGTGAGTACCGCGAGCGGGATCGAGGTCGCGACGATGACGGTGCTGCGCCAGCTCGCGAGGAAGATCATGACGAGGAGCGCGACGAGCGCCGCCGCGACCGCCCCCGCGAATACCACACCGTCGATCGCCGCCTCGACGAAGCGCGACTGGTCGAACAGGAAGTCGACGTTCAGATCCGGCGGCGCCGCGGCGCGGATCGCCGGCAGGCGCGCCTTGATGTCGCGGATGACGTTCAGGGTCGAGGCGTTGCCCATCTTCAGGAACGTGATGAGCGTCGAGTCCTGGCTGTCGCGGCGCACGACGTTCGTCTGCACGGCATAACCGTCGCGCACGTTCGCGACGTCCCTGATGCGGACGATCGCGCCGTTGACGGTCTTCACCGGCACTTCGTTCAGGGTCGCAATCGCATCCGGGTTGCTGTTCAGCGAGACGATGTAGTCGGTGTCGCCGATCTTCGCCGTGCCCGAGGGCAGGACGAGATTCTGGACGTTGACGGCACGGCTCACGTCGAGCGGCGTGAGGCCCCGCGCCGTCAGCGCGTGCATGTCGAGGTCGACCATGATCTGGCGCGGCGCGCCGCCGAAGGGCAGGGGCAGGCGCATGCCGTTCACGCCGATGAGCTGCTGGCGGACGCGATAGGCGCCGAAGTCGTAGAGCTGCGAGGCGGTGAGCGAGGGGCTCGACATCGCCATCTGCAGGATAGGCACGCTGGAGGCGTTGTAGCGGACCACGATCGGCGGCTGCGTGCCGGGCGGCATGCGGCGCAGGATCGTCTGGCTGATGCCGGTGATCTCCGCCATCGCCGTCTCGACCTTCGCGTTCGGCTGGAAGTAGACCTTGATGATGGCGATCCCGGGCAGGGTCTGCGATTCGATGCGCTGCACGTCGCCGGCGGAGTTCGCGATCGAGAACTCGGAGAAGCTCGTCACGCGGTTCGCCATGTCCTCGGCCGAGAGACCGGAGTACGTCCAGAGCACCGTGATGATCGGGATGTCGATCTGCGGAAAGATGTCCTTCGGGGTGACGCGGATCGAGTAGACGCCGGTGATGAGGATGAGCAGCGACATCACCACGAAGGTGTAGGGCCGCCGCAGCGCCAGCTCAACGATCCACATGCAATGACTCCCGGCGCGGGCCAGCGGTCCGCGATGTCGCTTCCAAGGGCGAGCGGCCGGCGCGTGGCGCGCGCCGTGCCGGCATCGCGGGTGCACCGGGCACCCGGGCAGGCCTGAAACCAGTGACGATGAGGAGCGCGTGAATGGCCGGTCCGACGACAGCCCGCGTCCCCGCGGCGCTATCGAGACGAGGCGTAACGTTACTTACTTTGCCCCAGGTGTGCAAGCCGGCGCGCACCGCGCGGCCGCGCCTGATCAGACGCGGAACACGTATTCCTTCCCGCTCTCGCGCTCGATGTCCGGCGGGAAGGACTTGCGCTTGTCCGCATAGTACTGCGCGAGATGATCGCCTTCCGATTTCTTGTTGTACGTCGCGAAGTAGAGGCGCCGCGTCGTGTTCGTGAGATTCGGCTCGGACGCATGCGGCGCGTAGCAGTCGAAGAGCACGACATCGCCCGGCTGCGTCGGATACGGCACGAAATCCATGCCCTGCATGTCGGCGTCCGTCAGCGGCTCCCATTCGCGGAAGAGGCCGCGATGCTGGTGCCCCGCGACCATGCGCAGGCAGCCGTTCTCGACCGTCGCCTCGTCGATGCAGACCATGACGCTGATGAAATACTTCGCGTAGGTCTCCCAGCCGGCCTGCGAATCCTGGTGCGGCTTGAAGCCGTCGCCGCCCGGCATCTTGAAATTGATTTTCTCCTTGAACAGCACCGCGTCCTCGCCGAGCAGTTGCGCGACCGGACCGGCGAGCACGCGCGAGAGCTCCTTGAAGCCGGGATGGAAGGGCGAGATGTTCTCGATGCGGTTGATGAGGCGTTGCGCCGGATCGAGCCGGCTCTTCTCGTGGAACACCCAGTGTCTGCCGACTTCCTCGGGCCATGCAGCGAGCTCGCGCGTCCAGGCCTCGATGCGCTGCGTCTCGGCGGCGTCGAAACCACCGGGCAGCACGACGAAGCCGTCGGCCTTGAATCTCTCGATCTGTTCGGCGCTCAGGCGCGGGGTCGACAGGGAAGCGGACATGCGGAACTCCGGATGCTGTAGGGTCTTGGATGCCGCGGCGGCGGACGCCACCGTCAGGCGAACTTATAAAAGGCGGCGGCGCGTCGTGGCTTGATCCAGATCGGTCCGGGTCGCTTCCCTGCGGGCCTTTGGCAGGGCGCGATTATGGGCAATGCGCCGCGCCGTCTCAACGTGCGCGCCGCGTCGGCTGGCGAAGGGGGCTCCAAACCTGCTCAGCGCTTCCTGAAGTCGAGCGTCGCGCCACGGCGGAGGAGGTCTGCGGCCTCGGCGCCGATGCGGGCGACGAGCGTGGCGGCGCTCTCGCGTTCGCTACACAGTCCGATCGCCTCGCCCGCGACGGCGGCGGCGACCGCGTAGTCGTCGCGCTCGCGCGCCGCCCGGTAGGCGGCGGCCAGCGTGCCGCGCTGGCGCTCGGCCTCCGCTTCGCGACCGGCCCAGGCCGCCGTGAGATCGTTCCGGAGCACGCGGAACGAGTACTCCGCAGGCCAGGGCACGCCGCGCAGCGCGTCGATGGCCGCCGTGCGGACCGTCTCGTCGCCGCTCGCGGCGAGCCCGCGCGCGATCGCAGCGTCCGCCGTCAGCGCTTCGCGTGCCGCCCAGAAACGCGTGCCGATCACCGCGCCGTCCGCGCCGAGCAGGAGCGCGGCGGCGAGGCCGCGACCATCGGCGATCCCGCCCGCCGCGAGCAGCAGCGTGTCGGGCGCACGCTCGCGAAGACGATCCGCGACTTCGGGCACGAGCGGCAGCGTGGCGCGGCGCGCGCCGTGCCCGCCGGCTTCCGTGCCCTGCGCGACGACGACGGCAGCGCCCGCGGCGAGCGCCGCCTCGAGCTGTACGAGATCCTGGATCTGGCAGACGAGCGGCACGCCGGCGGCGTGAATTTCAGCCGCGAACGGCCGCGGATCGCCGAACGACAGGAACACGCAGGCCGGCCGCAGCGCGAGCGCGCGCGCGAGCTGGGCCGGGTCGAGCGCGAGGGCCCAGGTGATGAAGCCGATGCCGCAACGTCCCGGCGGACAGCGCGCGAGCTCGTCGGCGGCGCGGCGCTCCGGGCCCTGCGTGCCGGCGTATCCGCCGCCGACGAGACCGAGCGCACCGGCGTTCGAGACCGCGCTCGCGAGCTCGGTGCCCGCGACGTGCGCCATCGGCGCGAGGGCGATGGGCTGTGCGAGGCCGAACCGCTCGGTGAAGCGCGTGGCGATCACGCGGGCGTCGCCGAGCGGCCGCGCTTCGCGCTTCCCGCGCGCGCGGTCGCCGGGCTGAAGAGTCCTGCCGTCACGAATTTCGCGTAGGCCTCGACGACGTAGGCCGGCACGGGCTGCACGCGGCCGTCCACGTAGCTGTAGCGCATGCTGAGGTAGTTGCGGGCGGCGAGCAGCATATAGGTCACGGCTTCGATCTCGCGCGGCTCGAAGGGCGTGTAGCCGCCTTCCGCACGGTCGCGGGCGAGCGCCTGGCGATAGCTCTTCGACATGTTCTCCATATGCCGCCGGAAGCCGCGCGGCGCGAACATTTCCGCCTCGTTCAGGATGCGGTAGAAGGGCGGGTTCTCGACCAGGAAATCGAAGAACGCGCGCAGTCGCGTCCGCTCCCGCGAGACCGGGTCGCGCTCCTTGCCGACGCGCTCGCGGATGAACGCGAGCAGGTCCTCGCCGAGCGTCGGCAGGAGCTGATCGAGGATGTCCTGGCGCGATTCGAAGTAGTTGTAGAACGTGCCCTGGGCGATGCCGGCGCGGCTCGTGATCTTCGCGATCGTCGTTTCCGCGTAGCCTTCCTCGCCGACGAGCTCGCGCGCGGCCTCGAACAGACGCTCGCGCGTCAACCGCGCCTTCTCGGCGCGGTTAGGTTTCGCCGGCGCCGCGGGACGCCGGCCGCCTGTGCTCGCCGCGCGCGACATGGCGCTCTCAGTAGGACCGCGGCATGCCGAGCTGATGCTGGCCGATGAAGTTCAGGATCATCTCCTCCGAGACCGGCGCGAAACGGAACAGGCGCTGATCGCGCCACAGCCGCTCGACGTGGTACTCGCTCGCGTAACCCATGCCGCCCATGGTCTGCATCGCGGCGAGCGTCGCCTTGTCGCAGGCCTGCGAGGCGATGAGCTTGCCGAGATTCGATTCCACGCCGTAGGGCACGCCGCTGTCGCAGTTCGTCGCGGCCTTGTAGTTCATGAGCCGCGCGCAGGCGATTTCGGCATGCGCCTGGGCGAGCGGGAACTGGATCCCCTGGTAGCTCGAGATCGGATTCTTGCCGAAGATGCGCCGCTCGTTCGCGTAGTCGACGGCGAGCTTCAAGGCGAGCTCGGTCGTGCCGATGAGGCCGGAGGTCGTGACTATGCGCTCGGTGTTCAGCACGTCGAGCAGCTCGTTCCAGGCGTTGTGCAGCGTGCCGATCACTTCGTGCTTCGCGATGTAGACGTTGTCGAAGAAGATCGTGCTCGAGTCGAGTGTGTTCGTGCCGAGCTTGTCGATCTTGCCGTGGGCGAGACCTTCGCGCTCGACGTCGATGAGGAAGAGCGAGATGCCCTCCGTGCGCTTCTTCACCTCCTCCGGCTTCTTCGTGCGCGCGACGACGAGCATCTTGCCGGCCGAGGCGGTGCCCGTGATCCAGTGCTTCCTGCCGTTGAGCCTGAAGCCCTCGCCGTCCGGCTTCGCGAACGTCGTGATCTCGAGCGTGTTCGTGCCGGCGTCGGGCTCGGTCAGCGCCATGCAGAAGATGAGGTCGCCGCTGCAGAGCGGCGGCAGCAGCTCGCGGCGCATCTCCTCCGTGCCGTACTTGTTGATCGCCACCCCGCCGAAGATGGGATTCAGCATGAACAACTGGCCGACGGTGCTGCCGCCGCCGCCGCGCGCGAGCTCCTCGATCGCGACCGCCATCTCGAGCATGCCGAGACCGCTGCCGCCGTAGGCCTCGGGCAGCGTGCAGCCGCCGATGCCGGCCGCGCACACCGCCTTCCAGAACTCACGGGGAAAAGCCTTGCGCTTGTCGTGATCGCGCCAGTACTCGAGGCCGAAGCGCGCGCCGAGCTTGCGGGCGGCGTCGGCGATCATGCGTTGCTCTTCGTTCAGATTGAAATCCATGAGGCGTGTCCTGTGTTGTCAGGGTTGGGCGTTCAGACCGGCGGCAGCAGGAGATCGACCGGCGCTTCGAGCGCCTCGACCACGCACCCGAGCAGGCGCGCGCCGTCGATGCCGTTGTAGACGCGGTGATCGAAGGAGAAGACGAGGCCGAGCTCGCGCGCGAGCCGTGGCTTGCCTGCGGCGTCCGGCCGGAACAATTCGTTCGTGCGCCCGAGCCCGAGGATGCTCGACTGTCCCGGCATGATGATCGGGAAGAGCTTCTTCACGCGCGTCGCGCCGAGATTCGAGATGCAGGTCGCGCCGCCGCCGCTGTCGGCCTGGGTGATGCGCCCGGCACGTGCGGCCTGGGTCAGGCGATCGCATTCGGCGGCGGCCTCGGGCAGCGAGAGCGCGCCGACGTTGCGCACGACCGGAACGTAGAGCCCGCGCTCCGCGGCGACGGCGAGTGCCACGTCCGAGCCCGGCAGCTCGAGGTGCTGACCGTCGTCGTGGATCGTGCGGAACAAGGGCTCGGCAGCGAGCGCCCGGCCGAGCGCGAGCACGATCCAGTGCGTGAGCGTCAGCGCCTTGAACTGCGGCTTCGCCTTCAACCGGCGATGCAGCTCGAGGAGCGCGCCGACGTCGGCCTCCGCTTCGAGATAGAAATGCGGCACTTCGCGTTTCGACTGCGCCATGCGCGTCGCGACGACCTGCTGACCGGGAGACATCGCGCGGCGCACGGCCCCGGCGGGGGGCGTAGGACGCGGTGCGGCCTGCGGCGCCGGCGCAGCGGCTCGGGCATTCAGCACGTCCGCGGCCTTGATGCGGCCCTTCGGACCGCTGCCCGCGATGTCGGCGAGATCGAGGCCGCGTTCGCGGGCGAGCTTGCGGGCGTGCGGCGTCGCGACGAGGCGATCGCCCGCGGCGCGCGGCGCCGGCGGTGCCGTGCTCGCGAGCGTCGCAACGGCAGGCGCGGGCGCGGCGGCAACCGGGGCCGATGCCGTGCCCGCCGGAGCGCCGGCCCATTCGCCGATCACCGTGCCGACCGGCACCGTTTCGCCCGCCGGGACAATTGCCTGACCGAACACGCCGTCGCGATCCGCGACGACCTCGTTCGCGATCTTGTCCGTCTCGACGACGAAGAGCACCTCGCCGGCCGTGACTTGCTGCCCCGGGTTCGCGAGCCACTCCACGATCAGCCCCTCGGTCATGGTCAGACCGAGCTGCGGCATGCGGATGATGCTGTCGGTGCTCACGCGCTACTCGCCGGTGAATTTCGCGGCGCGCTTCTGCAGGAACGCCTGGCAGCCCTCGTGCGCGTCCTTGGAATCGAGCACGAGGCCGATGATCGCCTGCTCGTACTGCAGCGCCGCCGCCATCGGCATGTCGATGCCGTGCGCCATCGAACGCTTGAGCAGCTTCAGCACGACGGAGGACTTCTGCGCGATCTTCCGTGCGATCTCGGTGACCTTCGCAACGAGCTGATCGGGGGCCACGACGTGATTGATCAAACCGAGCTCGAGCGCCTCGTCGGCCTTGATGCGATCGCCCGTGAACATCAGCTCCTTCGCCTTGCAGGGCGCGATCTGGCGGATGAAGCGTTGCGAGCCGCCGGCGCCCGGGAAGAGGCCGAGCGTAATCTCCGGCAGGCCGAACACCGCTTTCTCGGAGGCGACGCGCACGTCCGTGCAGAGCACGAGCTCCGTGCCGCCGCCGAGCGCCCAGCCGTTCACCGCGGCCATCGTCGGCTTGTCGCAGAGCTCGACGCGGCGGTTGACGCGGTGGATGACCTCGGCGAACTCGTTGTAGTGGGGCAGACCCTGGCGCGAGTCGAGATCCGCGATGTCGCCGCCGGCGACGAACGCGCGCTCGCCGGCGCCGGTGAAGACGATGACGTGCACGGCAGGATCCTGCTCGGCCGCGGTGAGCGCGGCCTCGAGCTCGAGCAGCGTCGGCACGTTCAGCGCATTCAGCGTCTCGGGGCGGTTGATGGTGATCCAGCAGATCGCGTCCTCGACGCGGTACAACAATGCTTCGTATTCGGCCATGGCGTATTCCTTCCGGTGTCTGGGTTTCGGCCTACAGCAGCACGCGCCGCACGGCGGCCATGAGTTTGTCCTCGTTCGGCAGGTATTCGCGTTCGAGCGCGGGCGAGTAGGGCACGGGCATGAACGGCGCGCCGACGCGCACGATAGGCGCGTCGAGCTCGTCGAAGCCGACGTCCGCCATGCGCGCCGCGATCTCCGCGCCGATGCCGAACGCTTCGACCGCTTCGTGGAAGATCACGAGGCGATGCGTCTTCGCGAGCGAGGCGAGGACCGTCTTCTCGTCCCAGGGCTGCAGGGAGCGCAGATCGACGATCTCGAGATCGATGCCTTCCTCGGCGGCCTTGCGCACCGCGGCCTCGGCTGCGTACACCGAGGCGCCGTAGGTCACGACCGTGACGTCCGTGCCTTCGCGCACGAGCCGCGCCTCGCCGATCGGGATCGGCTGCGGGTCGGCCTCGATCCCGCCCTTGCGCGCATACAGCGATTTGTTCTCGACGAAGACGACGGGGTTCGGGCTCGCGATCGCCGAGCGCAGGAGGCCGTAGGCGTCCGCCGGCGTCGCCGGGCAGAGCACGGTCAATCCCGGCACGTGCGCGAACCAGGCTTCGAGGCACTGCGAGTGCTGGGCGCCGGCGTTCAGCCCGCCGCCGTGCGGCGTGCGCACGACGAGCGGCACGGCGCTCTGGCCGCCGAACATGAAGTGCGCCTTCGCGGCCTGGTTCACGAGGTTGTCCATCGCGAGCGTGCAGAAATCCATGAACATGATTTCCGCGACCGGCTTCCAGCCGCAGAGCGCGGCACCGAGCGCGGTGCCGACGAGCGCCGCTTCCGAGATCGGGAAATCGCGCACGCGTGCCGCGCCGAACTCCTTGTGCAGCCCGCGCGTGACGCCGAAGGGGCCGCCCGCGGCGCCGATGTCCTCGCCGAGCAGGAAGACGCGCGGGTCCGCGCGCATCGCATCGCCGAGAGCCTTGCCGATCGCCTGTCCGAATCTGATCGTTTCCATGGGTCTAGCTCGCGTACACGTCGGCCTTCGCGGCGGCGAACTGCGGCACTTCCGCCGCGCGCGCCGCGGCGACCGCCGCTTCGATTTCGTCGTCGATTTCCGCGGCCAGCGCCTCGAGGAGCGTGGCCTCGAGGCCGAGCGCGAGGAGCTTCGCATGCGCCTTCGCGAGCGGGTCCTTCGCTTCCAGCGCTTTGAGCTCTTCCGGATCGCGGTACTTCTGCGGATCGCCTTCGTAGTGGCCGTGGAAGCGTTCGACCTTGCACTCGAGGATCATCGGGCGGCTCGTGGCGCGGATGCCCGCGACGAGATCCGCGGCCGTCGCGTGCACGGCGAGCACGTCGAGGCCGTCGGCGCAGCGGTAGCCGATACCGAACGCCGCGCCGAGCTTCTCCAGCGAGCCGCAGAACTGGGTGTCGGTGCGCGAGAATTCGCCCCAGCCGTTGTTCTCGCAGGCGAACAGCACCGGCAGCGACCAGAGCGCCGCCAGGTTGATGCATTCGTGGAACACCCCCTCGGCGAGCGCGCCGTCGCCGAAGTAGCAGACGGCGAGGTTGCCGGCGCCGGCGAGCTGGTGGGCGAGCGCGCTGCCGACCGCGATCGCGATGCCGCCGCCGACGATGCCGTTCGCGCCGAGCATGCCGACGCCGGCGTCCGCGATGTGCATGGAACCGCCCCGGCCGCGGCAGATCCCGGTGTCGCGGCCCATCATCTCGGCGAAGAAGCCGGCGAGCGGAACGCCTTTCGCGAGCGCCTGACCGTGACCGCGATGCGTGACGGCGACGGTGTCGTCGCGCTTCAGATGCGCGCTGATGCCGACGGGGACGGATTCCTGGCCGATGCTCAGGTGGATGAAACCGGGGATCTCGCTGTCCGCGAAAAGCTTCGAGAGCCGCTGTTCCGACTTGCGGATGCGCAGCATCTCCCGATAGCAGTTCAACAGCAGCGCGGAATCCTGGGCGGCTCCCGGTGCGGGATTCTTTGCCATGGACGCGCCTCTCGTCGTTGCGGTGAAGTCGCGGCCGGCGGAGCCTTCGCGGCCCTGCAGCCGTCGTCCCGCCGGGACCGATGCGGCCGACGGTGGGCGGATGTTAGCGGCAGTCGCGGCGTGCTGTCAAAAAAATGAACGCCAATTCATTTTTCTCGGGCCGGCCTCAGTGCAGCACCGCGTGCGGGGCGTGGGGGACGATCCAATGGCGGTCGTCGCCGGCGTGCATGGGCCAGGCGGCGCGCAGGCGCGGCATCACTTCGCGCGCGAAGCGGCCCGTCGCTTCGAGCGACAACGCCGCGGGCATGCCGCCGAAATCGAGGATGCAGAACAGATGGCCGATGCGCAGCTCGCCGATCAGCGCCGCGAGGCGCGAGGTAATCCCCTCGGGACTGCCGGCCACGATTGCGCCCGAGGCGACGAGCGCGTCGAAATCCGGGGCGTCGCCGTCGTGGCGGGCGAAGAAGGCCCGCACATGGCGGTCGTAGCGGGCGCGGGCCGCCGGGAGATCGTCGGCGAGGCAGATCACCTGCGCGTAACCGGCGCGATGCGGATTGTCGTCGGCATGCGCGGCGGCGACGGCCTGCCACCACGCGCCGAGCGCGCTGCGGGCGCGGGCATGCCCGGCACAGCTCAGCTCGGCGTAGGCGTAGTCGTGCTCGAGACAGAACGCGAGCGCCGCGCCATCCGTGCCGGCGACGAGTACCGGCGGATGCGGCCGCTGCAGCGGCTGCGGCCAGCAGTCCACGTAGGGCAGCCGGTGATAGTTGCCGTCGAACGCGAACGGCGCGGACGCCTGCCAGGCACGCAGGATGAGTGCATGCGTCTCGCGAAAGCGCGCCGCCGCGTCGCCCGCGGCGAACGCCGCGACGAGCCGCCCGCCCGACAGCACGTCGAGCGCCGCCATCTCCTCGGCGACGCGCAGGGTCGCGGCGGCATCGGGCAGTTGCGCGGCGAGCTCGACGATCGCGGCGCGGCTGCCGCGGCGGGCGAGCAGGGCGGCGACCGGCTCGGCCCGGCGCAGCGCGAGCGCGTCCGGCTCGCCGCGTTGCGCGATGCCGAGCGCATCGAAGCCGAGACGCTCGGCATGGCCGAAGGCATCGAGCGCCGCATGCTGCGTCGCGCCCGCGAAGCCGCCGTCCGCGTGCAGCGTCGCCAGCGGCTCCACCCAGGTGAATTTCATTCCCGCCCCCGAATATCCGAAGGACTCATGCTAACGGCTGGGCGCGCGAGCACCAGATCGCCCCGTTGACCTGGATCAAGCGCCCGGCACTGGGATCGGCGCGTGGTCGGATCCGGCCCGCTCGGTTATCCTGCGGGCTCCCTTCAGCCCGAGCGACTTCGCATGCAGTTCAAACGATTCCCGACCCCGCAGAACGATCGCTACTTCGAGGATTACGAGCCCGGTGCGACCTACGATCTCGGCACGTTCAGCCTGGGCGAGGCGGAGATGATCGAGTTCGCGCGCCGTTTCGATCCGCAGCCTTTCCACATCGATCCGGAAGCGGCGAAGCACTCGGCGTTCGGCGGCCTCATCGCGAGCGGCTGGCACACCGGCAGTTGCCTGATGCGCAAGCTCGTCGACGTCTATCTCTCGAGCGTCGCCGGCATGGGCTCGCCCGGCCTCGACAACATCCGCTGGACGCATCCGGTGCGGCCGGGCGACGTACTCTCCGTGCGCGTGACGGTGCAACAGGCGCGGCGCTCGGAATCGAAGCCCGACCGCGGCCTCGTGCACGCGCTGATGGAAGTGCTGAACCAGGACGGCAGGCTCTGCATGGCGGTCAACGGCATCAGCATCATCCGCTGCCGCACTGCGCCGTGAGAGGCGCGCCGATGCGTCTCAGCGTGCTCGATCAATCGCCGATCCACGACGGCGGCACGCAAGGCGACGGTCTGCGTGCGACGCTCGCGCTCGCCGTCGAGGCCGAGGCGCTCGGCTATCACCGCTACTGGGTCGCCGAGCACCACGATCTCGCGGGCTTCGCGGGCTCGTGTCCGGAAATCATGATCGCCGAGATCGCAGGCCGCACCACGCGCATCCGCGTCGGCAGCGGCGGCGTGATGCTCGCGCACTACGCGCCGCTGAAAGTCGCCGAGACGTTCCGCATGCTCGCGACGCTGCACCCGGGGCGCATCGATCTCGGCATCGGCCGCGCGCCGGGCGGCGACGGACGCGCGATGCGGGCGCTGTCGTTTCCCCATCATCCGCCGGACGCCGACACCTATGGCCGGCTCGCGCTCGACCTCGGCCATTTCCTGCACGATGCCGTGCCCGAGACGCACATGTTCCACGGCATGACGGCGGTGCCGGCACCGCCCGAGATCCCGCAGTATTGGCAGCTCGGCTCGGGCGGCGGCAGCGCGGAATTCGCGGGCTCGCTCGGCATGGCCTACGCGCTCGCGCTGTTCATCGGCAACGATCCCGCGCCGCCGGAAATCTTCGAGCTCTATCGCCGCACGTTCCGGCCCTCGGCCGCGCTCGCCGCGCCGGCGACCGCGCTCGCGGTCTCGGTCATCTGCGCGGCGAACGACGCGGCCGCGGCGCGCATCGCGGCCTCGCAGACCTGGTGGCGCTACGAGCTCTATCGTTACGGCCGCAGCGCAGCGTTCGTCACGCCCGACGAGGCGCTGGCCTTGCGCGATGCGCTGCCGCCCGCCGAGCGCGCGTATCACGACAGCCTCGCCGCGCGCATCGTGCTCGGCGGCAGCGCCTCGTGTGCGCGGCAGCTCCGCGAGCTTGCCGCGCGCTATGCCGTGGACGAGCTCATCCTCGTCACCGTCTGTCATCACTACGCGGACCGGCTCGATTCCTACCGCCGGCTCGCACAGGCATTCGAGCTCACGTCCGCTCCGGAGACCGCACCATGACACCGAACTGCTGGAACGATGCGACGACTTACGACTTTCCCGCGCTCGTCGAGGGACTGAACCGGTATCTGCGCCTGAAAGCGATGCCCGTCGCGCTCAAGCGCTTCAAGACCGAAGCGGAGATGGCCGCGGTGCCGCGGCTGCGCCGGCCGCCCGCGGGCGAGCGCTTCGCCTTCGATCAGATTGTCGGGCAGAGCCGCTGGCTCGGCTTCACGCTCGGCATCACCCAGGAGAACCTCATGGGACCGCAGTGCGGCGCCGTCATCGGCCTCGCGCCGCGCGATCCGGAATGGCTGAGCGGCAGGCTGATGCACGGCGTGTGGTACGGCACGCTCGAGGACAGCGCGGCGCACCAGGCGGCGATGTCCTGCGCGTCCTACGGCGACTACGCCGCGGTCGCGGTCTCGCCGCTCGCCTCGGGCCGTCTCGACAATCCGGATCTGTGCCTCGTCTATGGCACGCCCGGCCAGATGATCACGTTCATCAACGGCCTGCAGTACCGCAATTACCAGAAGTACAGCTTCACCTGCGTCGGCGAGAGCGCCTGCGCGGATTCGTGGGGCAATGCGCTGAAGACCGGCGAGCCGTCGCTCTCGATGCCCTGCTATGCGGAACGCAAGTTCGGCGGCGTGCTCGACGAGGAGATGCTGATGGCGATCCCGCCGCGCTATCTGCCGCAGGTCGTGGCGGGGCTCGCGGCGCTCTCGGAGAACGGCCTGCGCTACCCGATCCCGAATCACGGTCTGCAGAAATCGCCGCTCGACAGCATCGCGGCGAGCTACGGGCCGGACCGGTGAAGCGGGGCTGCGTGCATTGGATCAAAAAAGCCGGCTTCAGTTAGGATAGGCTGTCGGTCGGTACTACGAACAACACTTGAACCGGCCGCGACATCCCCGGGCCGGACGACGGGGCGACCCCGAGGTCGCCGCCCTCCGTCTCCATCTCCGGCGCCCTGGTCTCGCGATGTCGCGCCACAGCGGGCCCGGTTCATCCCAACCATTACAGGGAGCGAAGAGATCACCATGATGACGAACATTGCGATCCTCTACTCGGGACTCGACGCGGAAGCCGGGGCGGTGAGTTTTGCGGGGGCGGTGGCGAAGAGCCTGAATGCGGGCGCGTCCTGCCACTATGCCGCGAGCACGCTCGCGCTGCTCGACGCCGAGCAGAAGAACCAGTATCGATCCCTGATGGAGCTGAACGGCTTCGACGTCGCGCAGGGCTTCCTGAACGAGCAATACCGCGCGCAGCTCGCCGAGAAGGCGAAGGAGGCTTCCGCGTCCTTCCATGCGCTCGCCGCCGCGAAGGACGTGAGCTGGGGCCCTGAAGTCGATCTCTCGGTCGATCCCGACTTGGCGCTCACGAACGTCGGGTTCGTGCACGACATGGTCGTCGCGAGCTTCTCGCTGAGCCCCGGGGTGCTCGATCTGTTGACGAAGCGCGTGCTGTTCACGGCCGGCGGCTCGCTCGCGCTGATCGAGAAGCCGCTGCGCAGCGCGACGCTCGAGGAGTCGACGATGGTCGTCGCCTGGAAGCCCGCCGCGGCGTCGAAGCACGCCTTGCGCTACAGCCTGCCGCTGCTGAAGAAGGCGAAGAAAGTCTACATCGCGTCGATCGAGGAGGAAGGCTATCCCGGCATGTCGCCGACGGCGCAGGACATGGCCGACTACCTCATGAACGTGCACAACTGCGCCGCGGAAGCGTTCGCGCTGCGCGCCGCCGACACCGTGCAGGCGCCGCTCGCCGATTTCTACGAGCAGGTCGGCGCGGATCTGCTGGTGATGGGGGCCTACTCGCAGTCCCGACTGCAGGAGCTCTTCTTCGGCAGCTTCACGAAGTACTTCCTGCAGCACCGCAACTGCAATCTCATGCTCGCGCACTGAGCGCGCGCCCGTGAACCCGCCTGCCGGCCGCCGCGCCGGCAGGCGGGTTTTCAGCTCCCGTATCCCGCCGTCTCGCGCGCGACCTCGCGATCGAAATCGCCCTCCGTGATGAGCGCCGTCATGCGCGGGTAGTGGCGCGCGAAATCCTCGACGATCGCGGCGACCGGCACGTCGGCGTATTCGCCGCGGTAGCGCAGGTATTCCATGTGCTGACGGCCGTCGAGGTCGTAGGGGTGGTAGATCGAATCGTCCGTGCCGTCGAATTCGAGCGGCCGGATCCGGAACTTCTCGCACAGCTCGATGTTGAACGCGGGCGTCGCCTTGACCCAGCGGCCCTCGAGACGGAGCGAGGTGTAGCCGTGCCAGTAGAACTCGTCCGTGCCCATCATCTCGCGCATCCGCGCCGTCGAGAGATGGTTCTTCACGTCCGCATAGCCGACGCGCGCCGGAATGCCCAGCGCGCGCGCCGCCGCCGCGAGCAGCGCGGCCTTCGTGATGCAGAAGCCGCGGCCGCGCTCGAGCGTGCGGCGCGCTCCGAGGCCGTCCACGCTCAGCTCGATCGCATACGGGTCGTAGCGGATGCCGTCGCGGACGGCATAGTAGAGCCGTATGGCGACGTCGCGCGGCGTGTGCGCGCCTGCCGTCGCTTCGCGCGCGAACGCGACGATCGCCGCATGCGCACTGTCGATGCAGGGCGTGGGCGCGAGGAACGGCGCGAGATCCTCAGCAGCCGCGTTCACGACGCCGCCCTCGCGTCGAGCAGCGTGCGGGCCTGGGCGCGTAGCTCGACTTTGCGGATCTTGCCGGACGAGGTCATCGGGAAGGCCTCGACGAAAAGCACGTGGCGCGGGATCTTGAAGCTCGCGATACGGTGCTTCATGCGCGCGAGGAGCTCCCCGGCGACGGCTTGCGCGCCCGGCTTCAGGATCACGAACGCGACCGGCACTTCCGTCAGCCGCGCATCGGGATAGGCGACGACGGCCGCATCCGCAATCTCCGGGAACGTCCGCATATAGGCCTCGACCTCCGCCGGTGCGACGTTCTCGCCGCCGACCTTGAGCATGTCCTTGTAACGCCCGAGGAAGACGAAATGCCCGTCCTCGCGCTCGACCGCCATGTCGCCCGTATGCAGCCAGCCGTCGGCGTCGATGGTCTGGGCCGTCGCCTCGGGCTTGTCCCAGTATCCCTTCATCACGGCGTAACCGCGCACGAGCAGCTCTCCGGGCCGACCGACGGGCAGGTCCCTGCCCGTGTCGTTGTCGACGACCCGGAACTCGTAATCGGTCATCGGCATGCCTGACGCGTGCGTGCGCTGCTCGCGGGTGTGGGCCGCGTTCGAGATCGCGACATAAGCCCAGGTCTCGCTCATGCCGAAGCCGGTGATCGTCGGGCAGAACACGTCGTGGGCGCGCTCGGCGACCGGGATCGTGCTGTCCTGGCCGGAGGGCAGGGTGCCGAGGCGGAGATTCAGCTTTCGCGGCCGGCGCTCCTGCGCGTTCAGGAGATCGATCCAGTGCGCTTCGAAGCCGTGCAGGATCGTCCCGCCCTCGCGCTCGCAGAGATCGAGCACCGTGTCGCCGTCGAAAAGATCCATCAGGATCTGCTTCGCGCCGGTGATGACGGCGGTCATGCTGATCTCGCTGAACGCGTAGATGTGGAACAGCGGCAGGTAGTTCATGTGCACGTCGGTCTTCGACATGCCGAGCGCCATCGCGCGCTCCTGCACCATGCGGATCGGGACATGGGTGTGCATGACGCCTTTCGGGTGCCCGGTCGTGCCGGAGGTGTAGGCGATCATCATCAGCCCGTCGGGATCGACCGCGGCGGCGCGCGCCGCGAGGGCCTCGTCCCCGATGCTCGCGCCCGCGGCGAGAAATTCGTCCCAGTCCTTCACGTGCGGCAGGCGCTTCTCGCCGACCACGACGAGACGTTCGAGATGCGGATAGTGCGAGACGTCGAGCGTGCCGTCGTCGTTCGCGAGGATCTGGGGCATGGACTCCATGAGCATGCCCTGGTAGTCGACGGGCCCCGAGCGATCGATGGCGATGAGCGTCGCGCTCCGCGACTGCGTCACCGTGTACGCGACGTCGTCCGTGCGGTAACGCGTGTTGAGCGGGACGATGCAGGCCCCGACCTTCGCGATCGCGTACATGAGATAGAGCCACTCGGGCCGGTTCGTGAGCCACAGCGCCACGCGTTCGCCGGGCTGCACGCCGAGCGCGATCAGTGCCTTCGCGACGCGGTCGGTCTCACGTTTGAAGTCCGCGTAGGTCAGTCGCAGATCGCCGTACACCACGGCTTCACGCGTGCCCCAGCGAGCCGCCGCGTCGTCGAGCAGTGAGCCCATGGTGCGCTTGCGATACCACTCCATCCTCGTCCTCCGAATCCTGGGTTGAACGCTGCATGTTAAACGCAAGGGGCGCCGCGGCGGAATGCCCGAGGCGCCGGCATCAGGACGCCCCGCGCGGCGCCGATACATCGGATGGACCCGAAACCCGACGACGGCCACGACAACGGAGAGCCGGCATGACGGAATTCCTCACCATCCTCAAGGGCTATTGGTCGAGCGGCGAGGTCATGATCAACGTCATCGTGTTCATGAATCTGCTCGGCGCGCTGCTGCTCGGCCTCGTCGTCGGCTACGAGCGCTCCTATCACGGCCGCGCCGCGGGCATGCGCACTTACGGTCTCGTGTGCATGGCCGCGGCCGCGCTCATCGTGGTCACCGGCTATCCCGGGTACTGGTTCGGCGGCGGCGTCGCCACGTACACGGCCGCGGATCCGACGCGCGTCATCCAGGGCATCGTCACCGGCATCGGCTTCCTGTGTGCGGGGGTGATCATGAAGGAGGGGTTGTCGATCAGCGGTCTCACGACGGCTGCGTCGATCTGGCTCGTCTCGGTGATCGGCATTCTCGTCGGCGTCGGCTTCTACGCCGCGGCGATCCTGCTCGCGGCGCTCTCGGCGGCGAGCATGATGTGGGGCTCGCGGCTCGAGAACTGGCTGCCGTCGCGGCCCGCCATCGCGGTCGTGCTGAAGCTGGAGTCCGGGACGTCGGTGGATTTCGCGGCCGTCGAGCACGCCGTGCGCGGCCTCGCCGAGGGCTTCGGGTACGAGCTCGCGAACGGCACGTTCGCGCTCAGCCGCGAAGCGGGGCAGACGATCTGGCGCTTCGTCGCCGTCGCGGTCTCGCACACCCGTTCGGCACCGCTCGCGCAACTCGCCGCGGCGTTCGGCGCGGTCGACAACGTCTGCGATCTGAGCCTCGTGCACGCCCGCAACTGAGCGCCGGGGTTCACCGCGGCGCGCGGCCCCGTTAGCATCCCGGCACGTCCGGCGGCACCGGACGCTCACTCCGACCAGGACCTCTGGAGATCACATGGCCCTCGAGACCCTCGGCTTCGTCGCGTTCGTGCTCGCGCTCGCGCTCGCGTGGCGCTGGGGTGCGCCGCTGTGGATGATGATGCGGTTCCGGTTCTGCACGTTCGTCGTCGAGGACGTCGATGCGGCGGACGTTCCGGCCGATGCCGCGACGCTGCTCGAGCTCGCGCGGCCGCGCCTCGAAGCGCTCGGCTTCACGCTCGTCTCCTGGCAGCGGATGAGCTCCATGGTGCTGGCGGAGCCGCCGCAGATCATCCATGCCGCGGAATGGCTGCATCCCGAACACGGCGTGTGGGCGACGGTCGGACCGAGCGAGACTCCGGAACGGGGCTGGCTCTATTGCGTCGGCTTCGAGACGTTCTACGCGGATGCCCCGGCACTCTTCACGACGGATCGCCGGCGCCACCAGTACGTGCTGAGCCCGCCGGGCGCGGAGCATCACGACGATTACTGTGGTGCCGTCGAAACCCAGTTCGCGAACCATCTCGCGCGCATGGGCGAGCTCAGGGCCGGGCTCGAACCGGTGCGCGACGCCGCGACCGCTCGCGCGATGTCGACCGCCTCGCTCGAGGCCTTGCCGGCAGCTTTTCTGGCGAACGGGATGATGCAGTGCGCGGAGTCACCCGGGCTGTTGCGCTTCACGTTGCGCGGCGCGAACGCCTATCTCCGCGCCAGCGTCGCCGGTGCACGGCGGCTCGTGAAGGCGCCGCTCGCCGCGCCGGCCTGGAACGACGTGCCCGCGGAGGACGCCCGCGCCGGGGCGCTGCGCGCCCTCGCCGACACGCGCGCGATCCGTCTCGCCCTGGCGGCGCAGCGCGCCTCGCGCGACGTGCCCGGCATGGGGGCGGGGCTTCTGCTCGGCTCGATCGTCGCGGGCTTCGGCGCGTTCGCGGCCGTCATCGGCTGGAAGATCGCGGCACTGCTCGTGCTCGTGCTGCTCGTGCACGAGTCCGGCCATTATCTCGTGATGAAGCGCCTCGGCTATCGCGGGGTCCGGATGTTCTTCGTGCCGCTGTTCGGCGCGCTCGTGAGCGGCGAGCAGGCGGCGGCGACGCCCGGTCAACTGCTGCTCCTGTATCTCGCGGGCCCCCTGCCCGGACTGCTCGCCGGCCTCGCGCTCGTCTATGCGACGCTGAACCATCACCTGCCGGTCAGCCCGACGCTCGTCACGCTCGGGGTCGTCGCGATCGTCCTGAACGTCTTCAACCTGCTGCCGGTGCTGCCGCTCGACGGCGGGCGCGTGCTCGAGACGCTGTGGCTCGCGCGCGCGCCGCGCGCCAGGGTCGCGTTCCATGCGGCGAGCGTCGTCGCACTGCTCGCGCTCGGCCTGCTCTGGGACTCGAAGCCCCTGTTCTTCATCGGGCTCCTGTTCGCGTTCGCCCTGCCGCGCGCCGGCCGGCAGGCGCGGCTGCTCGAGCGCGTCCGCCGCGAGCATCCCGAGCGCTTCGCGGATCGGGAGCAGGCGATCGGGGCGCTGTGTCAGGCCATGGCCGGGCCGGAATTCGAGAAGACGGGGTATGCGCTGCGCTTCGCGTTCGTGAAAGCCCACGCCCACGAGCCCGTCGCGCCCGTGCCATCGCCGGCGACGCGTGCGCTCGGCAGTCTCGTCTACGTGGCCGCGCTCGCCGCGCCGATCGCGCTCTTCGCGCATTTCGGGATCGGCGGTACGTCCTGGCTCTTCCCCTCGGCGCAGCGGGTCTGCGAACGCGCCGTGGTCCACGACTGGCCGCAGGAGATCGCCGCGGCGAAGGATCCGGACCGGCGCTGGCAACTCCTGCACGACGCCGGTCAGGACGCCTGGAACGGTGAGGACGAGACCGCCGCGCTCGGCTGGTTCGAGCGTGCGCTCGAGCTGAGCGCGGGCTTTCCGCCGGGCGATCACCGCCGGCTCGAATCTCTGCTCAAGGTGGCCGAGACCGCGAACGACCCGGCGAAATCGCGTCGCTGCTACGAGGAAGTGCTCGGACTCGCCCGCCCCGACGATCCGGACACGGCGCTCGCCCGCGCCGACGCGCTCGAAGGATTGCGTGCGGTGGACGGCGAAGCCCCGTCCGCGCGACAGCTCGAGCGCACGCGGGAGGCACTGGCCCTGCGCGAGGCGCATCAGCCCGCGAATCACTGGCAGGTCACGTTCGCGCGGAATTACTACGCGACCCTGCTCGACGGTGCCGGCGATGCGGCCGGCGCGGAGCAGCAGTTGCGCCGCAACCTCGATGCCGAGGCGAACGCGCCGGGATCCGGTGACGCCGCGGTGCCGGACACCGCCGCGCTGCGCGCGTCGCGCGTCCTGCAGCAGCGCATCGGCCTCGCCTGGTTCCTCGTCGCGCATGCCCGGGCGGCGGAAGCGCTGGACGTGCTCGGGCCGGCACCCGTGGACCGCGCCGGCATGGAGGCGCGGCGTCACGGCATCGCGCGCGCCTGGGCGCTCGCCGGGACCGGTGACCCGCGGGCCGCGCTCGCGGCGCTCGATCCCGTGCTCGCACACGTGCCGGGCAACGGCGTGATGAGCCTCTACTACGATCTGCCGCTCTTCCTCGACCGCGCGGCGTTCGCCACACGGGCCGGTGATGCGGCCGCCGCGGCCGACGCCGAGCACCGCATCACCGCGCTCCTCGCCGGCGTCCCGCCTGCGCAGGCGCACGCCGCCTGGACCCGGCTCGCCGCGGCCCGGGGCATGTCCGGCTTCGAGGCGGTCCGCGAAACCGCGCACCGCGACTGGATCGCCGCCCATCCCGCGCTCGCCCCGGCGTCCACCGGCGCACCCTGACCCGGGTGGACTTGCGCCGCGCGAGCCCCGAGACTTGGCGTTCCGGGGCCGCAGCGGTCCCGTCACGATTGTCGAAGCATTCGAGGGGAGGAGAGAGATGAATTCCAGCACTGCCGTGGAGCACGGCTTCGATCCCGAGCGCCTGGCCCGCGTCGGCCGTCGCATCGAGGCGGACATCGCCGCCGGCAAGTATCACGGCGCCGCGCTCTGCGTCGGCCGTCACGGCCGCCTGATCCTGAAGACACTGCACGGTCACGCCGATCGCGCCGCCGGCCGGCGCCTCGCCGAGGACGACGTGTTCGTGTCGTTCTCGATCGGCAAGCAGTTCACGAATGCGCTCGTGCTGAACCGCATCGAGCGCGGGGATCTGCATCTCCACATGCAGGTCGGCGAGGTCATTCCCGAGTTCCGCTCGCGCGGCAAGCGCCAGATGACGCTCGTCCAGCTCCTCACGCACACGAGCGGCATCATGTCCGCGATCCCGCCCGTGCCGGCGGACGTCCTCACGAACATCGAGAAGCTGACGGCCTACATCGCCGCGCAACGTCCCGAGACCATGCCCGGCGAGCGCGTGAACTATTCGATCATCGCCGCGCACGCCGTGCTCGCGGAGCTCGTGCGGCGCGTCGACGGCGGCCGCCGCACGTTCACGCAGATCGTCGCCCAGGATCTCTTCGAGCCGCTCGGCATGCGCGACACGACGCTCGGGCCGCGCCGCGATCTGCTGGAGCGTCTGTGCCCGGTCGTGACGTGCTATTCCGAGCCCGGCATGTTCGCGCCGGAGGAAGTCGCGGGCGTCGGTCAGGTCGTCGCGATGGAGGGCGCGGAAATCCCCGCCGGCGGTTATCTGACGACGATCGGCGATCTGCAGCGCTTCGTGCAGATGCTCGCGAACGGCGGCGAGCTCGACGGGGTCCGGATCCTCTCGCCGCGCACGCTCGAATACTGCGCGCAGAATTTCACGGGCGACCGCCCGAACGGCATCTTCGACTATGCGAAGGACACGCGCGGCTGGGAGCCGTGGCCGGCCTCGATCGGCATCGGCTTCTTCGTGCGCGGCACGGGCATCCAGCCCGGCCCGATGAGCAATTTCTCGAGTCCGCGCACGTTCTGCGGCTGGGGGGCGGGCTCGACCTGCTTCTGGATCGATCCGGAGGCGCAGCTCAGCTTCGCGTTCCTGTCGACGGGACTGATGGAGGAATCGCACCACGTGGAGCGCCTGCAGCGGATCGCGGATCTCGTGGTGACCTCATTGGTCGACTGAGCGCGATGAGCCGCTGGCGTCCGCCGGCCGCGCCGAGCGCGCCCTACATCACGGGCGCCGGCTATCGCGCGCTGGAAGCCGAGGCGAAAGCGCTGTGGGACAAGCGCGGCGAGGTCGTGAAGCACCTCGCCGCGGCCGCGGCGGAAGGCGATCGCTCGGAGAACGCGGAGTACGTCTACCGCAAGAAGGAGCTCCGCGAGATCGATCGCCGGCTCGGTTATCTGCAGCGCCGCATGCCGAAGCTGACCATCGTCGCGGAAGTGCCGCCGACGCGCGATCGCGTGTACTTCGGGGCCTGGGTCACGCTCGAGGACGAAGCGGGCGTCGAGACGGTGCGGCGCATCGTCGGCAGCGACGAGGCGGACGGCGCGCGCGGTGAAATCAGCGTCGACTCGCCGCTCGCGCGGGCACTGCTCGGCCGCGCGCCGGACGACGAAATCGCAGTGCGCACGGCGGAGCGCGAAATGCGCTACTTGGTGATAGACGTGCGGTACACTGCCTGACGACGCTGCGGCCCACCGCAGTGCGGTGCGACCACAATACGAACGAGCTCGCCCGGTCCAGGGCATTCGAGCAAACGGAGGCAACCCAGATGATCAAGCTCTACGGATTCCCGATCAGCAATTACTACAACATGGTCAAGCTCGCCATGCTCGAGAAGGGCCTGGCATTCGAGGAAGAGAATCAGATGCCGAGCCAGGAAGCGGCGTTCAAGAGCATGAGCCCGATGGGCAAAGTGCCGTGCATCGAGACTCCGGAAGGATTCCTCTCCGAGACCAGCGCGATCCTGGAATATCTCGACGAGTTGAAATCGACGCCCGCGCTGCTGCCCGCGCACGATTTCGCCCGGGCGAAAGTGCGCGAGATCGTCCGCGTCATCGAGCTCTACGTCGAGCTGCCGGCGCGCCGGCATTATCCGCATCTGTTCTTCGGTGCGCCCCGCAACGAGGCGGCGGTGGAAGAGGCGAAGCCCGTGCTCGAACGCGGCATCGCAGCGCTGAAGCAACTCTGCCATTTCCGGCCGTTCGTCGGGGGCGAGGCGTTCGGCATGGCGGACATCTATGCCTATTACACCTTCGGTCTGGCCAATGCGGCGACGAAGGGCATTTACAACTGGGACATCATCCAGGCGATACCGGGCCTCGGCGCGACGATGGCGGTGATCGGCTCGCGCGCCTCGACGAAGAAGTGCGACGCCGCGCGTGAAGCGGCGATGGCTGCGTTCGTGGCCTCGAAGAAGTAGGGCCTCCGCGATGCCGCGCAAAGTCATCATCACCTGCGCCGTGACGGGGGCCATCCATACGCCCTCGATGTCGCCTTATCTGCCCATCACGCCCGAGGAGATCGCCGAGGCCGCGCTCGGCGCGGCGGATGCCGGCGCGGCCATCGTCCACCTGCACGCCCGCCGGCGCGAGGATGGCGCGCCGACGCAGGATCCGGCGCTGTTCCTCGAGTTCGTCTCGAAGATCAAGGCCGCCTCCGACGTCGTGATCAACCTCACGACCGGCGGCGCGCCGACCATGCTCGCGGAGGAACGCCTGCAGCCCGCCATGAAGCTCAAGCCCGAGGTCGCCTCGCTGAACATGGGCTCGATGAACTTCGGACTCTACGAAATGGTCGGCCGCTTCAAGGATTGGAAGTACGACTGGGAGAAGCCCTATCTCGTCAACAGCGACGATCGCATCTTCAGGAACACGTTCCGCGACATCGCCTACATCCTCGAATCCTGCAGCGGCAACGACACGCGCTTCGAGATCGAGTGCTACGACATCGGTCATCTCTACACCGCCGCCCATTTCCTCGATCGCGGGCTCGTGAAACCGCCGCTGTTCATCCAATCGGTGTTCGGCATCCGCGGCGGCATCGGCGCGCACATGGAAGACGTGATGCACATGCGGCGTACCGCGGATCGCCTCTTCGGCCACGATTATCTGTGGTCCGTGCTCGGTGCGGGCCGCAACCAGATCCCGGTCGCGACGATGTCCGCCGCGATGGGCGGCATGGTGCGCGTCGGCCTCGAGGACTCGCTGTGGGACGGCCCGGGCACGCTCGCGAAGACGAACGCCGCGCAGGTGAAGCGCATCCGCACCGTCATCGAAGCGCTGTCGCTCGAAGTCGCGACGCCGGCCGAAGCGCGCGAGATGCTGAAGCTGAAGGGCCGGAACAACGTCAATTTCTGATCTACGGGAGGCCGACGCAGGAGGCGCCTGGTCGGATTCGGGGTCAGAGTCCAAAGGAATTGGGGTCAGAGTCCAAAAGGTTCGGGGTCAGAGTCCCATTGGCCCGGTACCCCTCGGTTGCGGCTGCTGAGCCTCGAGCCAATGGACTCTGACCAGGTTATCCCGGACCCCGTTATCCCCGAGCGCAGTCGCCCGATTGAGTAAACTGTCTCCAGTTCCCGCCCGATTCCCCGAAACCGTGAATACCTCATCGACCTCTTTCGAAGTGCTCCTCGTCCGCCACGGCGAAGCCGCCGCGCGCTGGGCCGAATCGCGTGACCCGGGCCTGAGCGAGCTCGGGCGCTCGCAGGCCGAAGCCGTCTGCGCCGCACTCGCCGGTCGGGCGCCATGCCGTCTGCTGTCGAGTCCTCTGCAACGCGCCCGGGAAAGCGGCGCGCCGCTCGCCCGTGCCTGGCGGCGCGAAATCGAAATCGACACACGCTTCCGGGAGATCCCGGGGCCCGACGATTTCGCGGTGCGGCCGGCCTGGCTCGCCGACGTGATGCGGCGGAGCTGGGACGAAGTCGAGGAGCCGCTGCTGCGCTGGCGCGAAGCGGCGTGGTCCGCGCTACTCGGACTCGGCGAGGACAGCATCGTCTTCTCGCACTACATGCTCATCAACGCGCTCGCAGGTGCCGCGATGGGCGACACGCGGCTCGTGGTGTTCGCGCCGGATTACGTGTCGGCCACGAAGCTGAGAGTGGCGCGGGGGCGGGTAGAATTGCTGGAGTTGGGGACGGCCGCGACGACGCGGGTACTCTGAGAGTGACTCGCGTGAGTCGAAGATAGCCGTAACCACAGTGCTGCCGATTGCGCGAGGACGTCATGTCGCTGTCGTCGTCCCGGCGCAGGCCGGGACCCAGTCGGTCACCCGCGGCAATGAAATCGAACCACGGGGATTTTCAGAGCCCGTCGTGCCGATGCAAGGCCCGCGGTTCAGCGTTGACGCCGGAGAGAGATGACTGGGTCCCGGCCTGCGCCGCGACGACATGCCGAGGGGCCGCGATATCTTGGATGATCGCGGGCGCTATACGCGTCTCATACCGGTTGTGTTTCCTGCGCCCGTCGCGCCGGCCCAGCTTCCAGCCCTTCGACGGGGGCTCATCTCCATGTGCCGGCACAGTCGTTCTCTTTCAGCCTCGCGTGCGAGAGAGAACCAATGAACGGTTCATAGAAACGTTCGCGGAAAGTGCAATCAATCGGGCGCGAGGCCTTCAAGTCCTCGGTGTAGAGCGCCAGGCTCGAAGCGGCGAACGTCTTCCGAGTCCCGTGCTCGTCGAAAAAGTCCAGTACCAGGACGACCTGCCCGGGATCGTCGCCGGCAGGTTGCAATCGATGTTCGTCCACGAGTTCGTAGAGTTCCTGCGCTCCTCGCAGTCTCCCCGTCGTGCTCCAGAGCGCGTGTCCGCGGACCTCGTCGACAGTCAATCGCTTGAATGTCCTGGCCCACCAGCCTATCGACGACACGGTGATACGGACAGGATAGAAAGCGGCTGCGTCCGGTGCGGTCGTCTCGGCGTGCGCGGGGGAAGACGTCAGGCTGATCAGCAGGGAGAGCGACGCAAACAGCCGCAGTGCGATTCGTCGGCTCATTACGGCGTCGCCGCATGTCGGGCTACGAAGATCTCAAAACGCCTCCGCCGCCAGCGCCATCACGTGCGCCGCACCCGCCTCGACTTTCGCGCGCTGCGTCGCGGTCTCGACGATCACGTGCGAGAAGTAGTAGCGGGCGGTCGCGAGCTTCGTCGCGTGGAAGCCGTCCGGATCGCGATCGGCGGCGATCGCTTCCTGTGCGAGCTTCGCGATCTTCGCCCACATGAAGCCGAGCGAGACGAGGCCCATCAACTGCAGATAGGGCATGGAGCCCGCGCCCGCGTTGTCCGGATTGACGATGCCGTTGCGGGCGAGCCAGCCGGTCGCGGCCTGGAGATCGCCGAGCGCTTTCTGCAGCGGCAGGAAGAACTCCGCGAATGCCGGCTCGGCGGCGAGCGGGTTCAGGAACGCCACGATGAGCTTGCAGAAGGCCTTGTACGCGCGCCCGCCGTTCATCGGGAGTTTGCGACCGACGAGGTCGAGCGCCTGGATGCCGTTCGTGCCCTCGTAAATCATCGAAATCCGCGCGTCGCGCACGAACTGCTCGAGACCCCATTCGCGGATGTAGCCGTGGCCGCCGAGGCATTGCTGGGCGTTCGTCGCATTCAGGTAACCGCGCTCCGTGAAGAAGCCCTTGATGACCGGGGTGAGGAGTCCCACGAGATCGTCCGCCTCCTGCCGGTCCTCCGGCGTCGCCGCGACGTCCGCGAGATCGACGAGCAGCGCGCCCCACAGCGCGAGCGCCCGTGCCCCTTCGTTGAAGGCCTTCACGTCCATGAGCATGCGCCGCACGTCCGGATGCACGATGATCGGATCGGCCTTGCCGGCGGCGTTCTTCGGGCCGGTGAGCGCGCGGCCCTGGAGGCGTTCGCGGGCGTAGGCGAGCGCATTCTGGTAGGCGACCTCGGAAATCGCGAGGCCCTGCATGCCGACCAGGAGACGCGCCGCGTTCATCATGATGAACATCGCGCGCAGGCCCTTGTCCTTCTCGCCGATGAGGTAGCCCGTCGCTCCGTCGTAGTTCATCACGCAGGTGGCGTTGCCGTGGATGCCCATCTTCTCTTCGATCGAACCGACGGAGACCGCGTTCGCAGCACCCAGGCTGCCGTCTTCGTTCACGTCCACTTTCGGCACGATGAAGAGCGAGATGCCTTTCACGTTGTCCGGCGAGTCCGGCAGCTTCGCGAGCACGAGGTGGATGATGTTCTCGGTGAGGTCGTGGTCGCCCGAGGAGATGAAGATCTTCGTGCCCGTGATGCGATAGCTGCCGTCGGCCTGCGGTTCGGCGCGCGTGCGCAGGAGGCCGAGATCCGTGCCGCAATGCGGCTCCGTGAGGTTCATCGTGCCCATCCAGCGGCCCTCGATCATGGGCGGGATGAAGCGGCGTTTCTGCTCCTCGCTCGCCACCGCGGTGATCGCGGCGATCGCGCCCTGCGTGAGGCCGGGATACATGGCGAACGCCATGTTCGCGCTGATGACGTATTCCTCGACGGCCGCCGAGATCGCGTGCGGCAGACCCTGGCCGCCGTATTCGGGATCCATCGACAGACCGATCCATCCGCCCGCGACGTATTCGTCGAACCCGCCCTTGAAGCCCGGCGGCGTCGTCACCGAGCCGTCGGGATGGCGCGTGCAGCCGAGTCGATCGCCGACGGCGTTCAAGGGCTGCAACACTTCCTCGGCGAGCTTCGCCGCGCCCTCCAGGATCGCCTGCACGACGTCGGGCGTCGCGTCCGCATAGCCGCGCAGCGCGGCATAACGCTGGATGTCGAGGACTTCGTTCAATACGAACAGCGTGTCGCGGACCGGGGCGGTGTAGGACGGCATGGGCGTTCTCGCGATGGGTGAGGCGCAATTATGGCGGCTCGGTCCGGCGGCGAGTAGAGGCCGGCGTGCTCAGCCCGGATCGAGGGTGATCTCGATCATGGCTCTGCGGTGATAGCGCCCGGTGAGCTTCGAGAAGAAATCGCCGAGCCGCATCTGCCAGCCGTATTTCGCATGCAGCGCGGCATAGGCACGGGCGAGCGTCGCGGGATCGTCGACGATCGTGCCCCGTCCTGCACCCCATGCGCCCCGTACCGCACCGCGCGCCGAGCACGCGGCGAGCTTCACCCGGGCATCTCGGCGCAGACGTTTCACCTTGCCGGCGTCCGCGGCGCTGAACACATAGGCGCGATCACCGGCGACGGCGATCCAGACGGGCGTGGCGACTTCCCGGCCGTCGCGCCGGAACGTCACGAGGCTCACATAGGGTTCGAGCGCGGGCCCGGGATCCCTCATCTCAGGCCGCGCGGCCGGCCTGCGCGACGATGACCTGGGCGATGGTCTCGGGACTCTGCGCGCCCGAGAACACGAAGCGGCCGTTGACGAAGAACGCGGGCACGCCCTGCACGCCGGCGTCGATCGCCTGGCGCTCCTCGGCGACGATTTCATGCTCGCCCTCGCCGGAGGCGAGGAAGGCGAGCGCCCGGTCGCGATCGAAACCCGCGATGGCGGCGACGTCCGCGAGCACCTCGACGTCACCGACGTCGCGGCCTTCCACGAAATAAGCCGCGAAGAGCGCGTTCACGAGCGCGTCCTGATGGCCTTCGCGTTCGGCGAGCCAGATGAGGCGATGCGCGGGCCGCGTGTTCGGCGTGCGGGGGATCTTCTGATAGTCGAGCGGCAGGCCGTCGGCGGCCGCGTGCGCCGCGACGTTCGCGTAGAGCTGCGCCGCGTATTCCTCCGAGCCGAACTTGCGGATGCAGTATTCGCGGCGATCCATGCCCTCGCGCGGCAGGCCGGGATTGAGCTCGTAGGGATGCCAGCGCACCGCGACGGTGAAGTCCTTCGGCAATCGCTCCAGCGCCTGCTCGAGCCGGCGCTTGCCGACGTAGCACCAGGGGCAGACGACGTCGGACACGATGTCGACGGTGACGGATCGGGCTGTGCTCGACATGCGTTGCTCCGCGCTATTCGCCCGTGTCCTCGGCCGGCGTCGCCGGCCGCTCGCCGGCCTGCATGCGCGCGCGCCAGGCGAGCACTGCGGCACCGACGGTCTCGGGCGTGATTTGCAAATCGTTCAGGAGGTGGCGCTGCAACTGCCGCATCTCCTCCTGCGTGAGCTCGGCGATGAAGCCGCCGCTGTAGTAGGTGATCGACCAGCGATCTTCGGTCGGATGCTCGAGCCACAGATACCAGAGACCGGATTCCGGGTGTGCACCGTTGCTCGAGGAGCGGGCCTTCGCGAGCCGCGGGAACTGTGCCCGGGTCACGAGCCCCGCGTTCACGAGCTCGTCACGCCTGGCGGTATAGGTCGTCGACCACAGCACGCCCTCGCGGCTCGGCGCCTGCACGACGGCGAAACGGGTGGCGATGCTCATGGGCGCGATCCTCAGGGCTCGAAGGACGAGGCCTGATTCTAGCCAGCGAAATTGGGCCGGCCAAGATCGGGCCGGCCCGGGACACGGAGTTTCACCTCGCGATCCGGGGCGGTAGTCGATCCGCCCCGGATTGCAAGAGGCGCACTGCTAGGGAAGCTCTGAACAAGTTCAGAGCTTCCGGCGGCACAGGGATGTGCCGCCGTGAACAGTGGCGTAAGCCATTGTTCACGTAAGGTCGGCAAGAACCACGCTTCTTGCCGACCGTGCTCTGAAAAGTCCAGGATGGAC